>NZ_JBEYWZ010000001.1:0-967609 GCF_040644915.1 Streptomyces sp. NPDC046925
GTTGATAGGCCAGATCTGGAAGCCCGGTAACGGGTGGAGGTGACTGGTACTAATAGGCCGAGGGCTTGTCCTCAGTTGCTCGCGTCCACTGTGTTGGTTCTGAAACCACGAACAACCCCGCATGGGTCACACATGCGGTGCGGTTGACAGTTTCATAGTGTTTCGGTGGTCATAGCGTGAGGGAAACGCCCGGTTACATTCCGAACCCGGAAGCTAAGCCTCACAGCGCCGATGGTACTGCAGGGGGGACCCTGTGGGAGAGTAGGACGCCGCCGAACTATTATTAATAGAGCTGGTCCCCGAACTTCGGTTCGGGGACCAGCTCTTTTTTGTTTTGTGACACTTGCCGTTCATGTTCCGCCGCCAGCATCTGAGGCATGAGGACAGATGGCATGTTGCGAGCCGCAGGCGTCGGTGCCGGTGACGAGGTCATCGTGCCGGCGTACGGAAACGTCGAGATCGCCGAGGCCGTGGTGCTGGCAGGGGCCGTGCCCGTGTTCGCGGACATAGACAGGTCGACGTACTGCCTCGATCCTGACGCGGTGAACGCCGCGGTGACCTCCCGTACGGCGGCTGTCGCCGTCGTGCACCGCTTCGGACACCCGGCCGACGTCCGGCGGCTCCGTGAGGTCGGGCAGCGGCACGGGGTTCTCGTGCTCGAGCAGGGCGAGTCCGACGCGCCGTACGACGAGCTCGCGCAGCGGCGGGCGCATGCGGCCTATCTCAGCGGGCGGCTTGGCGGTGTGATCACCCCGGATGGTGTCGAGGGGCACAGCTACCAGCAGTACGTCGTGCGTGTGCCCGGCAACGGGCGGCCCGACCGCGACGCTTTCGCACGAGCCGTGCGGGCCAAGGGAATTGACTGCCGGGTGCCCGTGAAGACGCCCGTTCACCGCACGTCGGATTTCTGGCGGGACGTCTATCTTCCCGAGACCGAGCGTGCCGCGGACGACACGCTGGCACTGCCGGTCGGTGCGGCCATGACGCGGCGTGGACTGCAGCGCGTCGTATCGGCGTGCAATGCGCTCGGCGGTCTTTTGCAGCCTGCGTTCTGAAGCGGGCGGACGGCGGTTCGGACCAGGCGTGAGTTCGGGGTATGCTTTATTCCGTTGCCGCGCGGGAAACCGCGAAAGCGCAACAGGCCCCTATAGCTCAGTCGGTAGAGCGTCTCCATGGTAAGGAGAAGGTCAGCGGTTCGATTCCGCTTGGGGGCTCAGAGAGCAAGAAGGAGAAGTCCCCGCCCAGTTGGGCGGGGACTTTTTCGTTTCCCGTGGCGGGGTCCGAAGGCCCCGCGGCGAGATTCAGTCTTTCTGGAGGCCGGGGACCCGCATCGCGAGGATCGCCATGTCGTCCGACGGAGCGTCCGACGCGAAGCGCTCCACCGCCCGCATGATGCGGGCCGCGACCGCGCCGGCCGTGAGGCCCGTGCACGTCGTGAGGACGTCCGCGAGGCCGTCGTCGCCGAGCATGCGGGTGCCCTCGCGGCGCTCGGTGACTCCGTCCGTCACGCAGAGCAGGACGTCGCCCGGATCGAGCGTCATCGTCTGTTCGTAGAGCTCCAGGTCGTCCATGACGCCGAGCAGCGGCTGCGGCTCCGCGTACGGCTCGACCGTGCCGTCCTGGCGCAGGCGGAGCGGGAGCGGGTGTCCCGCACAGACGATCTTCAGTACGGCCGAGCCGTCCTCCTGCGGCCACAACTCCCCGTACAGCAGGGTCAGGAAGCGGCTGCGGGCGCCCTCGTCGAGGATCGCGGCGTTCAGGCGCTCGAGGACCGCGGGGCCGCCGAAGCCCTCGCGGGCCAGGAGGCGCAGCGCGTGGCGGGCCAGGCCGGTGACCGCGGCGGCCTCCGGGCCCGTGCCGCAGACGTCGCCGATCGCGAAGCCGTACGCGCCGTCGCGGATGGGGAAGAGGTCGTAGAAGTCGCCGCCGACTTCGTTGCCCTCGCCCGCCGCGCGGTAGATGACGTCGACTTCGACGCCGGGGACCTGCGGGAGCCCCGGAGGCAGCAGGCTGCGCTGGAGGGACTGGCTGATGGCCATGCGCTCTGAGTAGAGGCGGGCGTTGTCCAGCGCGAGGGCCGCTCGGCGGGAGAGATCTTCGGCCAATTCCAGGATCTCTTGGCGGAAGTGCTCGTCGGATGGCTTACCGAGAGTAAGCATGCCGATGACGCGGTTGCGGGCGACCAGGGGCAGGACGACCGTCTCGCCGCCCACCGCGGATGCCGTGGAGAGCGTCGTGCCGATGCCCGAGCCCAGGCTCAGGGGCTCGCCAAGGCCGAGGCTGCGCATGGAGGTGCGCAGGGCCGCCTGGTGGGCCGCCTCCGAGGGGGCGGCCCAGACGCGGGCTCCGGGGGTCGGCACGGGGTCCGGAGGGGCGATCTTGGAGAGGAGCGCCTTCAGGCCGTCGATGCGCTCCTCGTCCTCATGGAGGACGTACGAGAGATAGGGCTCGGACGCCTGGTCGGCGATCGTGTAGACGGCGCACCAGGTGGCGAGCGTCGGGACCGTCATCTGGGCCATGAGGGCCAGCGTCTGGTCGCGGTCCAGGGTGCCCGCGAGGAGGTCGGAGGCCTCGACGAGGAAGGAGAGCGAGCCGCGGCGCAGGCGCTCCAGTTCGCCCAGGCGCGCGGACTCGACGGCGAGGGCGATGCGGTCGGCGGCGAACTGGAGGCGCAGGGCCTCTTCGTTCGAGTACCGGTCGGGGGACTCGGCGGCGACGCCCAGGGAGCCCGTGAGGCGGCCCTCGACCTTCAGGGGGACCGTGACCACGGAGCGCATGCCCGTGCCGCTGAGGAGCGGGACGGCGCCGGGGACGACGGTGAGGTCTTCGTGTACGGCCGGCATGCGGGCGGAGCCGTACCGTCCGGGGCCCGCCTCCACCGGGACGCGGGCGAAGCGCTGACGGGCCGACGGGAGGCCTGTGGAGGCCCGGACCTCGAGCTCCGTCTCGTCGTCCGTGGCGAGGAGCAGGAAGGCGGCGTCGCCGTCGAGCATGTCGCGGGCGCGTTCGACGGTGCGCTGGAGCAGACCGTCGAGGTCGTCGGGGGCGGGGGAGCCGATGAAGACCTCGAAGGGGTCGGCCGGGTGGGCCTCGGTGAGTGTGCCCGGCTCGGGGGCGGGGCCTCGCAGCGGAGTCTGCAGGACGGCGCGCTCGTCGTCGCGGACGAGCAGGCAGACCGTGGATGGTTCGCCGTCGGCGTCGCGGACGCGCAGGTGGGAGGCGTAGACGGGGGTCACGCGGCCTTCGGAGTCGCGGATTCCGTAGCTGCCCTCCCAGCGGGAGAGGCGCAGGGCCTCGACGATGCCGGTGCTCGTGCCCGGGGTGTGGGGCCAGGCGGCGAGGTCGGTGAGCGGTTTGCCGGTGACCTGTTCGGCGGCGTACCCGAAGAGTTCTTCCGCGTCTTCGTTCCAGGCGGAGATCGCGCCCGCGCGGTCGATCTGGACGACGGCGACGCGGACTCTGCCGTCGGTCAGCGGGAGCAGCTCGGCCGGCAGGGCGGGACCGGCGGCGCGGGTGCCCACGGAGCGGTCGGGGAGGTCGAGTTGGAACCAGACCTGCTTCTGCGTGGGGGTGTAGTCGACGCCCCAGCGGGTGGCGAGCGCCGCGCACAGCTGGAGGCCGCGGCCGCCCTCGCGGTCGGGGTTGCCCATGTTCACGGCGGACTGCTGGAGCGGGATCTCCCGTTCCGGATAGTGGTCGGACACCTCGATGCGGACGGCGTCCTCGCTGCGCAGGCAGAGGACGTCCGCGGCCGTGCCCGCGTGCACCACGGCGTTGGTGACCAGCTCGCTGGTGAGGACGACGGCGTCGTCGACGATGTCCGTGAACCCCCATCCCTGGAGGGTGTCGCGGACAAAGGAGCGTGCCGTCGCGACGGAACGCCCGACGGGGTCGAAAGTCGCAGCCGCGCGCGCGGTGATCACAGAACTCCTCGTACGAGTATCGACGCCCAGATCTCCCACCATGGTGCGGCCGCCCCTCCGATGCCCGCTTGTACGTGTGCCACCGCCCAGGCCGGGCAGGACCGAGGTGGTTGGACAGCCGGATGCCAGGTTACTTACCTTCGCCGTCCATGCTGATGCCGGTCGTCAGTGTTTCCGCCCGGAGGGTGTGCGGAACGGTGTGCGAAGCTGCCGAACTGTTATGGCCTGGTTCAGCCATGGTGAAACACTGGGCAGGCTTCTAAAGAGAGCCCAGGTAACCCGAGCAGTACGGTCGACCCTTGCGGGAGGGACACAGTGGAGTCTGGCGCAGCGACGCGGGGCACTAAAACGCGCGCGAAAGACGGACAGTCCCCCAGTAAACAGCGCAAACCGCGCCACGGGGCGACGACGTCGGTGGACACGGCGGCCCTGAACAGGCTGCTCGCGGCGCTCGCGGCCATGCGGGACGGAAACTTCCGCAAGCGGCTCACGGTCTCCGGTGACGACGTCATGTCCGAGATCGCCGCCGTCTTCAACGAGGTGGCCGACCGGAATCTCCATCTGACCGGTGAGCTCTCGCGGGTCCGGCGCATGGTCGGGCGCGAGGGGAAGCTCACGGAGCGGCTCGAGAGCGGCGCGAGCGAGGGCTCGTGGGCCGCGGCGATCGACGCGTCGAACGCGCTCGTGGAAGACCTCGTGCGCCCCGTTTCCGAGGTCGGGCGGGTGCTCTCCGCGGTGGCAGAGGGCGACCTGGAGCAGCGTATGGAGCTGCGGGCGCAGGCGGACGAGGGGAGCGGCCACCCGCTGCGCGGGGAGTTCCTGAAGGTCGGCCGGACGGTGAACAACCTGGTCGACCAGCTCTCGACGTTCACCGACGAGGTCACGCGGGTGGCCAGCGAGGTGGGCACCGAGGGCAAGCTGGGCGGCCAGGCGCGGGTGCGTGGAATGTCCGGTTCGTGGAAGGATCTCACGGATTCGGTGAACACCATGGCGTACCGGCTCACCGCGCAGGTACGTGACATTGCTCTCGTGACGACGGCGGTCGCCAAGGGTGACTTGTCCCGGAAGGTGACGGTTCACGTCGCCGGCGAGATGCTGGAGCTGAAGAACACCGTCAACACGATGGTGGACCAGCTCTCTTCGTTCTCCTCCGAGGTGACCCGTGTCGCGCGCGAAGTCGGCACCGAGGGCGAGCTCGGCGGCCAGGCGCAGGTGCCTGGTGTGGCGGGAGTATGGAAGGACCTCACCGACTCGGTGAATCTTATGGCCGGCAATCTCACCGCACAGGTGCGCGGGATCGCCCAGGTCACGACGGCCGTCGCGAACGGCGATCTGTCCCAGAAGGTGACGGTGAGCGCGCGCGGCGAGGTCGCCCAACTCGCCGAGACGATCAACCAGATGACCGAGACGCTGCGTACGTTCGCGGACGAGGTCACCCGCGTCGCGAACGAGGTCGGAGCCGAGGGGCAGCTGGGCGGCCAGGCGAACGTGCCGGGCGCGGCGGGCACCTGGAAGGACCTCACCGACTCGGTGAACACGGTCTTCCGCAACCTCACCACGCAGGTGCGCGACATCGCGACGGTCACGACGGCGGTCGCCAACGGTGATCTCTCGCAGAAGGTCACCGTCGACGTCGCGGGCGAGATGCTCGAGCTGAAGAACACCGTGAACACGATGGTGGACCAGCTCTCCGCCTTCGGTGCGGAAGTGACGCGGGTGGCGCGCGAGATCGGCGTCGAGGGTGAGCTCGGCGGCCAGGCGCAGGTGCAGGGCGCGGCCGGTACGTGGAAGGACCTGACGGACTCGGTCAACACCGCCTTCCGCAACCTCACGGGCCAGGTCCGCAACATCGCGCAGGTGACGACGGCGGTCGCCAACGGTGATCTCTCGCAGAAGGTCACCGTCGACGTCTCCGGCGAGATGCTTCAGTTGAAGAACACCGTGAACACGATGGTGGACCAGCTGTCGTCGTTCGCCGACCAGGTCACGCGGATGGCCCGCGACGTGGGCACCGAGGGGCGCCTGGGTGGCCAGGCGCGCGTGGACGGTGTCAGCGGCACCTGGAAGGAACTGACCGACTCCGTCAACTTCATGGCGGGGAACCTGACGTCGCAGGTACGGCAGATCGCCCAGGTCACGACGGCGGTGGCGCGGGGTGACCTGTCGCAGAAGATCGACGTGGACGCGCGCGGCGAGATCCTGGAGCTGAAGAACACCATCAACACGATGGTCGACCAGCTCTCCGCCTTCGCCGACCAGGTGACCCGGGTGGCCCGCGAGGTGGGCACGGAAGGCCGCCTCGGCGGTCAGGCGCAGGTGCCCGGTGTGGCGGGCGTGTGGCGTGATCTGACGGATTCGGTGAACGGCATGGCCGGCAACCTCACCGCCCAGGTCCGCAACATCGCGCAGGTCGCGACCGCGGTGGCGCGGGGTGACCTGTCGCAGAAGATCGACGTGGACGCGCGCGGCGAGATCCTGGAGCTGAAGAACACCCTCAACACGATGGTGGACCAGCTCTCGGCCTTCGCCGAGCAGGTGACGCGGGTCGCCCGCGAGGTGGGCACCGACGGCATCCTGGGCGGGCAGGCGGAGGTGCAGGGTGTCTCCGGCACCTGGAAGGACCTCACGCAGTCCGTGAACGGCATGGCGAACAACCTGACCCTCCAGGTCCGCAACATCGCCGAGGTCACCACGGCCGTCGCCATGGGCGACCTCTCCAAGAAGATCACCGTCGACGCGAAGGGCGAGATCCTCGAACTCGTCACCACCGTGAACACGATGGTCGACCAGCTCTCCAACTTCGCCGAGCAGGTGAACCGCGTGGCCCGCGAGGTGGGCACGGAGGGCAACCTGGGCGGCCAGGCGCGGGTGCCCGGCGTCACCGGCACCTGGAAGGACCTCAGCGACAACGTCAACCTGATGGCCAACAACCTGACCGGCCAGGTGCGCAACATCTCCCAGGTCGCGGCGGCGGTCGCCAACGGAGACCTCACCAAGAAGGTCACCGTCGAGGCACGCGGCGAGGTCGCGCAGCTCGCCGACACCGTCAACACGATGGTGAAGACGCTGAGTTCGTTCGCGGACGAGGTGACCCGCGTGGCCCGCGAGGTGGGCACGGACGGCATCCTCGGCGGTCAGGCGCGCGTACCGGGAGTGTCGGGTACGTGGAAGGACCTGACGGAGTCCGTGAACGGCATGGCCTCCAATCTCACCGGCCAGGTCCGCAACATCGCGATGGTCACCACCGCGATCGCCAAGGGCGACCTGACCAAGAAGATCGACATCGATGCCCGGGGCGAGATCCTGGAGCTGAAGACCACCATCAACACCATGGTCGACCAGCTGTCGTCCTTCGCCGAGCAGGTCACGCGCGTGGCACGCGAGGTGGGTACGGAAGGGCAGCTGGGCGGTCAGGCGCGGGTGCGGGACGTGGACGGCACGTGGCGCGACCTCACCGAGTCGGTGAACGAGATGGCGGGAAACCTGACCCGTCAGGTGCGCGCCATCGCGGAGGTCGCCACCGCGGTGACGCGCGGCGACCTGAACCTGAAGATCGACGTGGACGCGGCGGGCGAGATCCAGGTCCTCCAGGACAACATCAACTCGATGATCGCCAACCTCCGCGACACCACCCTCGCCAACAAGGAGCAGGACTGGCTCAAGGGCAACCTCGCCCGTATCTCCGGTCTGATGCAGGGCCGCCGCGACCTGGAGGACGTCGCCTCGCTGATCATGAGCGAGCTGACGCCGGTGGTCTCCGCACAGCACGGCGCCTTCTTCCTGGCCCTGCCCACGGACGAGGCCGCGGAGCCCGGCGCCGAGCAGGAGGACGCGTACGAACTGCGCATGATGGGCAGTTACGGCTACTCCATGGGCTCCATGCCGACGTCCTTCAGGCCCGGTGAGACGCTCATCGGCACCGCCGCGCAGGAGCGGCGCACGATCCTCGTGGAGAATGCGCCGTCCGGCTATCTGCGGATCGCGTCCGGCCTCGGCGAGGCGCCGCCCGCCCAGGTGATCGTCCTTCCGGTGCTCTTCGAAGGGACTGTCCTCGGCGTGATCGAGCTGGCCGCCTTCCAGGCGTTCACGCAGATCCAGAAGGACTTCCTCAGCCAGATCGCCGAGATGATCGCGACGAGCGTCAACACCATCAGCGTCAACACGAAGACCGAGGTGCTGCTCAAGCAGTCGCAGGAGCTGACCGAGCAACTGCGCGAGCGGTCGGCCGAGTTGGAGAACCGGCAGAAGGCGCTGCAGGACTCGAACGCCGAACTGGAGGAGAAGGCCGAGCTCCTGGCCCAGCAGAACCGCGACATCGAGGTCAAGAACACCGAGATCGAAGAGGCCAGGCAGGTCCTGGAGGAGCGCGCCGAACAGCTCGCGGTCTCGATGCGGTACAAGTCCGAGTTCCTGGCGAACATGTCGCACGAGCTGCGTACGCCGCTCAACTCGCTGCTGATCCTCGCCAAACTGCTCGCCGACAACGCCGACGCCAACCTCACCCCCAAGCAGGTGGAGTTCGCCGAGACGATCCACGGCGCGGGCTCGGACCTGCTGCAGCTCATCAACGACATCCTCGACCTGTCGAAGGTCGAGGCGGGCAAGATGGACGTCTCCCCGACGCGCATCGCCCTGGTGCAACTCGTGGACTACGTAGAGGCCACGTTCCGGCCGCTGACCGCGGAGAAGGGGCTCGACTTCTCCGTACGGGTGTCCCCGGAGCTGCCCGCGACGCTGCACACGGACGAGCAGAGGCTCCTCCAGGTGCTGCGCAATCTCCTGTCCAACGCGGTGAAGTTCACCGACTCCGGAGCGGTCGAGCTGGTGATCCGGCACGCCAACGCCGATGTGCCCAACGCCATCCGGGAGCAGCTCCTGGAGGCGGGTTCGCTGCGGGACGCGGACGCCGATCTGATCGCCTTCTCGGTGAGCGACACCGGCATCGGGATCGCGGGCAGCAAGATGCGGGTCATCTTCGAGGCGTTCAAGCAGGCCGACGGCACGACGAGCAGGAAGTACGGTGGCACGGGACTCGGGCTCTCCATCAGCCGGGAGATCGCCCGTCTCCTGGGCGGAGAGATCCACGCGGCGAGCGAACCGGGCCGCGGCTCGACGTTCACGCTCTATTTGCCGCTGCACCCGAGCGAACTGCCGCCCCAGGGCTACACGCAGCTCGCGCCCCTGCCGGGGACGCCGCCGAGGCCCGCCCTGGAGGAGGCTCCGCCCGCGGCCGAGCAGCCGCCGCAGAGCGAGGACGTCGCGCCTCCGCAGCCGCAGGAGACGCCGGAGTCCGGCACGCTCTTCCGGCGCCGCAGGCGCGCCGCACACGCCTCTTCGGAGCAGCCGCCGGTGCTGCCGGGGCAGGGCGCCAGGGAGCCGGAGGAGCAGCGTCCGCCGGAGCAGTGGCAGACCTCGGGGCAGGAGACGCCCGTGGCTCGTCCCGGCTATCAGTTCGGCGGCGAGAAGGTGCTCATCGTCGACGACGACATCCGTAACGTGTTCGCGCTCACCAGTGTCCTGGAGCAGCACGGGCTCTCGGTGCTGTACGCGGAGAACGGCCGCGAGGGCATCGAGGTCCTGGAACAGCACGACGACGTGACGGTCGTCCTGATGGACATCATGATGCCGGAGATGGACGGGTACGCGACGACGACGGCGATCCGCAGGATGCCCCAGTTCGCCGGACTCCCGATCATCGCGCTCACCGCGAAGGCCATGAAGGGCGACCGGGAGAAGGCCATCGACTCCGGCGCGTCCGATTACGTTACGAAGCCGGTCGACCCGGATCATCTGCTCTCGGTGATGGAGCAGTGGATGCGCGGGGAGTGACCGAGAAGCGGCTTCATTACGCGGAGTTGCTGACAGAGTGTGGCCGAAGTCGTGTAGAAGCGCGGTATACGGGGAACCTTCTGGTCTCCCACCGCGTTTCTGCTACGTGCACGGTGACATCGCGGTGACAGGGTGTGGCGACAGGCGGGGTGCGGCTACCATGACCGGCACAAGGACGGACGGCGTAAGGGAGTCGTCCCCTGGGGCGGCGCCCGGTGTACCGCCGGGACGAGGAGGGCGGGCCATGGTGCAGAAGGCCAAGATCCTCCTGGTCGATGACCGGCCGGAGAATCTGCTGGCGCTGGAGGCCATCCTCTCTGCGCTCGATCAGACCCTGGTGCGGGCATCGTCCGGGGAGGAAGCGCTCAAAGCACTACTGACGGACGACTTCGCGGTCATTCTGCTGGACGTCCAGATGCCGGGCATGGACGGTTTCGAAACCGCCGCGCACATCAAGCGGCGAGAACGGACCCGGGACATCCCGATCATCTTCCTCACCGCCATCAACCACGGACCGCATCACACCTTCCGGGGTTACGCGGCGGGTGCGGTGGACTACATCTCCAAGCCCTTCGATCCGTGGGTGCTGCGCGCGAAGGTCTCGGTATTCGTCGAGCTGTACATGAAGAACTGCCAACTGCGGGAGCAGGCAGCGCTGCTGCGTCTCCAGCTCGAAGGCGGCGGCAAGTCCGCGGCGGGTGACGCCAAGGAGCCCGCGGGTCTTCTCGCCGAGCTCTCGGCGCGCCTCGCGGCGGTCGAGGAACAGGCGGAGGCGTTGTCCAAACAGCTGGACGACGACTCGGCGGATGCCGCCGCGGTCGCCACCGCGGCCCATCTCGAACGCAAACTCACCGGCCTTCGGCGGGCTCTTGACGCCTTGGAACCGGGCACCGGCAGCGGTGCGCCTTCGGTGTCCTCGCAGAACTGAACCGGCGCGAAAACCGGGCGAAAGTACGACCGGGAGCGGTGAACGTCCGTCAGTTCACCGCCCCCGCAAGGGCGACACAAACGGGTGAAGCAGTAGGCACACGTGTCCGCAGTGGTCTCCACCGGTAACCTCGGTCCCATGGCCTCACGTCCGTCCGCAGCCAAGAAGACGCCCGCGAAGAAGGCGGCCGCGCCCACAAAGGCTCCGGCGAAGAAGGCCGCCGCCAAGAAACCGCCCGCCAAGAAGGCTCCGGCGAAGAAGGCGCCCGCCAGGAAAGTCGCGGCGAAGAAGCCCGCACCGAAGCCGGCGCCCAGTCCCACGGGCGGCGTGTACCGCATCGCGCGCGCCCTGTGGCTCGGCCTCGCGCACAGCGTGGGTGCGCTGTTCCGCGGCATAGGGCGAGGCGCCAAGGGACTCGACCCGGCCCACCGCAAGGACGGCGTCGCGCTGCTGCTGCTCGGCATCGCGCTGATCGTCGCCGCGGGCACGTGGTCGAATCTGCGCGGTCCCGTCGGCGATCTCGTCGAGATGCTGGTGACCGGCGCGTTCGGCCGCCTCGATCTGCTCCTGCCGATACTGCTCGCGGTCATCGGCGTACGCCTGATCCGGCACCCCGAGAAGCCCGAGGCGAACGGCCGCATCGTGATCGGCCTGTCCGCGCTCGTCATCGGCGTGCTCGGCCAGGTGCACATCGCCTGCGGTTCGCCCGCCCGCGCGGACGGCATGGCGGCCATAAGGGACGCCGGCGGCCTCATCGGCTGGGCCACGTCCACCCCGCTGATCTTCACCATGGGCGAGGTCCTCGCCGTACCGCTGCTCGTCCTGCTGACCGTCTTCGGGCTGCTCGTGGTCACGGCGACGCCCGTCAACGCCATCCCGCAGCGGCTGCGGCTGCTCGGCACCAAACTCGGCATCGTCCAGGCGGACCCCGAAGAGGCGCAGTGGGAGGACGGGGACTACGGGGACGACGAGCGCTACGAGGAGCAGTGGCGCGAGGCGCTGCCCGCCCGCTCGCGCAGGCGCCCGGCGGCCGGCGAGCCCTACGACCCCGACCGGGCGGAGGAAGAGGCGCTCACCCGGCGGCGCAGGCCCCGCAGGACGTCCTCGCAGCCTTCGCCCGACCGCCCGATGGACGCGGTCGACGTGGCCGCCGCCGCTGCCGCAGCCCTGGACGGCGCCGTCCTGAACGGCATGCCGCCGTCGCCGCTGGTCGCCGACCTCACGCAGGGCGTCTCCGGAGAGCGCGACCAGAAGTCCGCCGAGAGCTCGGAGACCTCGGCGGCGGTGCCGACCGCGCGCGCCACCGAAAGTCCCTCACGGGCCGACGAGAGCCCCGCACGCGCCGCGGACGCCCCGCCGCCCGGCGTGCGACGCAAGAAGCCCGGTGAGGCCGCCGACACCGCCGGTTCCTCCGACTCCTCGGTCCCTGACCTGACCAAGGCGCCATCGGACAGGCCGCGGGACCTCCCGCCGCGCGCCGAGCAGCTGCAGCTCGCCGGCGACATCACGTACTCCCTGCCCAAGCTCGACCTCCTGGAGCGCGGCGGCCCCGGCAAGTCCCGCAGCGCCGCCAACGACGCCGTCGTCGCCTCGCTCAGCAACGTCTTCAAGGAATTCAAGGTCGACGCGGACGTCACCGGCTTCACGCGGGGCCCGACGGTCACGCGGTACGAGATCGAGCTGGGCCCGGCCGTGAAGGTCGAGAAGATCACGGCTCTGGCCAAGAACATCGCGTACGCGGTCGCCAGCCCCGACGTCCGCATCATCAGCCCCATCCCCGGCAAGTCCGCGGTCGGCATCGAGATCCCGAACTCCGACCGCGAGATGGTCAACGTCGGCGACGTGCTGCGGCTCGCGGACGCGGCCGAGGACGATCACCCGATGCTGGTCGCGCTCGGCAAGGACGTCGAGGGCGGCTTCGTCATGGCCAACATGGCGAAGATGCCGCACATCCTGGTCGCCGGTGCCACCGGCTCCGGTAAGTCGTCCTGCATCAACTGCCTGATCACGTCGATCATGATGCGGGCGACCCCCGAGGACGTACGGATGGTCCTCGTCGACCCCAAGCGCGTCGAGCTCACCGCGTACGAGGGCATCCCGCACCTGATCACGCCGATCATCACCAACCCCAAGCGGGCCGCCGAGGCGCTCCAGTGGGTCGTACGCGAGATGGACCTGCGCTACGACGACCTCGCGGCCTTCGGCTACCGGCACATCGACGACTTCAACCAGGCCGTCCGCGAGGGCAAGCTCAAGACGCCCGAGGGCAGCGAGCGCGAGCTCAGCCCGTACCCGTACCTCCTGGTGATCGTCGACGAGCTCGCCGACCTCATGATGGTCGCGCCGCGCGACGTGGAGGACTCGATCGTCCGCATCACGCAGCTCGCGCGTGCCGCGGGCATCCACCTGGTGCTCGCCACCCAGCGGCCGTCCGTGGACGTCGTGACCGGTCTGATCAAGGCGAACGTGCCCTCACGGCTCGCCTTCGCGACCTCCTCGCTCGCCGACAGCCGCGTCATCCTCGACCAGCCGGGTGCCGAGAAACTGATCGGCAAGGGTGACGGGCTCTTCCTGCCGATGGGGGCGAACAAGCCCACCCGAATGCAGGGCGCCTTCGTCACCGAGGAAGAGATCCACGCGGTCGTCCAGCACTGCAAGGACCAGATGGCGCCCGTCTTCCGGGACGACGTCACCGTGGGCACCAAGCAGAAGAAGGAGATCGACGAGGACATCGGCGATGACCTCGATCTGCTCTGCCAGGCCGCTGAGCTGGTGGTTTCCACTCAGTTCGGGTCCACGTCGATGCTCCAGCGCAAGCTGCGCGTCGGCTTCGCGAAGGCCGGGCGGCTGATGGACCTCATGGAGTCGCGCGGGATCGTGGGGCCGAGCGAGGGTTCCAAGGCTCGTGACGTTCTTGTGAAACCCGATGAGCTGGATGGCGTGCTTGCGGTGATCCGCGGGGAGGCTCACCCATAAGGGTGCGGCAGGCAACCGTTTCCCTTCGGCATACGTCAAGTTGAGGGGAGGGACAGCACCATGTACCAACATCTGGATGTCCGGCGGTTCCGACGACGGGAAGTCCGGCCATTCCGATGGCGTACAAAGTCCCTCGCCCAGTTGCCCCACCCTTTCCGAACCCCCCTAGACTGAACCTCCGGCAGGTGGCTACACGCTCGAAAGGCGCCCCCGTGTCCATCGGCAACTCCCCTGAAGACGACCGCCCTTCAGACCACCGACCCACAGACGACCGGCCCACCGATCGTCGGCCCGCCGACGACCGGCCCGCCGAGGACCTTCCGGCAGCCGAGATCCCGGCAGTCGAAGAGCCCTCGATCGGGCGCAGGCTGCAGCAGGCACGCATCGACTCGGGCCAGACCGTCGACGAGATCAGCGCGTCCACCCGGGTGCGCGTCCCGATCGTGCACGCGATCGAACAGGACGACTTCTCCCGGTGCGGCGGCGATGTCTACGCCCGCGGCCACATCCGGACGCTCGCGCGCGCCGTGGGGATCGATCCCGCCCTTCTCCTTGCCCAGTACGACAAGGCGCACGGTGGCCGGCCGCCCGCGCCCACCCCGGCCGCGCCGCTCTTCGAGGCCGAGCGCATCAGGTCCGATCCGCGCCGTCCGAACTGGACCGCGGCCATGGTCGCCGCGATCGTCGCCGTCATCGGCTTCGTCGGCTTCACCGCGTTCAGCGGCGGCGAAGAGGACACCGGCGGGGCCAAGACGCAGGCCGAGGGCGCGTCGCCCGCCACCAGCAAGCCCGCCACGAAGCCGACGCCCGACAAGCCCGCCGACCCCAAGCCGGACCCGTCGGACAGCGCCATCGCCGGCGCTCCCAAGGACAAGGTCACGGTCAAGGTCAGCGCCCCGGACGGGCGCAGCTGGATCTCGGCCAAGGACCACAACGGCCGGACGCTCTTCGACGGCGTCCTCGAAGAGGGCAAGTCGAAGACCTTCACGGACAAGCAGAAGATCGACCTGGTCCTCGGTGACGCGGGCGCGATCGCACTGTTCGTGAACGGCAAGGCGGTCGAGAACGAGTTCGATCCCGGTCAGGTCGAGCGGCTGACGTACACCAAGGGCGATCCCGAGGTCGGCTGAGCCTTGTGCGTCTCGTGCGCCTTGTGTGCCTCGTGTGCCCTGTGAACGGGGCCCGGACCCTCGCGGCGGGGGCCCGGGCAGGGACAAAGTAGTCTTGAGAGCATGCCCGAACGCCGCACCGTCGCCCTTGTCACTCTTGGCTGCGCCCGCAACGAGGTGGACTCGGAGGAGCTCGCAGGCCGCTTGGAGGCGGACGGCTGGGAGCTCGTCGAGGCCGCCGAAGAAGCGGACGTCGCCGTAGTCAACACCTGTGGATTCGTCGAAGCCGCCAAGAAGGACTCCGTCGACGCCCTCCTGGAAGCCAATGACCTCAAGGGTCATGGCAAGACCCAGGCCGTCGTGGCCGTCGGCTGCATGGCCGAGCGGTACGGCAAGGAGCTCGCCGACGCCCTCCCCGAAGCCGACGGTGTCCTCGGCTTCGACGACTACTCCGACATCTCCAGCCGCCTGCAGACCATCCTCGGCGGTGGCAATGTCGAGGCCCACGCCCCGCGCGACCGGCGCAAGCTGCTTCCGATCAGCCCCGCGGAGCGCCAGGAGGCGGGTTCCGACGTCGCGCTGCCCGGGCACGCGCCCGTGGACCTGCCCGAGGGCCTCGCGCCGGCCTCCGGGCCGCGCGCCCCGCTGCGGCGGCGGCTGGGCACCAACCCCGTCGCCTCGGTGAAGCTGGCGTCCGGCTGCGACCGGCGCTGCTCGTTCTGCGCCATTCCCTCCTTCCGCGGGTCCTTCATCTCGCGGCGCCCCTCCGACGTGCTCGGCGAGACGCGCTGGCTGGCCGAGCAGGGCGTCAAGGAGGTCATGCTCGTCTCCGAGAACAACACCTCGTACGGCAAGGACCTCGGTGACATCCGTCTCCTGGAGACGCTGCTGCCCGAGCTCGCGGCCGTCGACGGGATCGAGCGGGTGCGGGTCAGCTACCTCCAGCCCGCCGAGATGCGCCCCGGACTCATCGACGTACTGACGTCCACGGAGAAGGTCGCGCCCTACTTCGACCTCTCCTTCCAGCACTCGTCGCCCACCGTGCTCCGGTCGATGCGGCGCTTCGGAGACACCGACCGCTTCCTGGAGCTTCTGGACACCATCCGTACGAAGGCCCCGCAGGCCGGTGTGCGGTCCAACTTCATCGTGGGCTTCCCCGGCGAGACCGAGGCCGACGTGGACGAGCTCGAGCGGTTCCTCACGGGTGCGCGGCTGGACGCCATCGGCGTCTTCGGGTACTCCGACGAGGAGGGCACGGAAGCGGCGACGTACGACGCGAAGCTCGACCAGGACGTCGTCGACGAGCGGCTCGCGCGCATCTCGCGGCTCGCCGAGGAACTGACCTCGCAGCGCGCCGACGACCGCCTCGGTGAGACCGTCGAGGTGCTTGTGGAGTCCGTGGACGAAGAGGACGGCGCGATCGGCCGGGCGGCGCACCAGGCGCCCGAGACGGACGGCCAGATCCGCTTCGCGGGCCCCACGGGTGGGGATGACCTGCAGGTCGGCCGTATGGTCGTGGCAAAGGTGGTCGGCACGGAAGGCGTGGACCTGGTGGCTGAGTACAGCGAAATTCTGGGGGCCTCGCCCCGTATCCCGGCCGAGGAGGCGCGCAGATGACCGGAGTCCCGGCATCCGCGGCGGGCGGCTCCGGCGCGCAGGGCGCCAAGCCGGTGCGCGGCGGAAAGTTGGGCGCTGCGGCCGTCAATCAGGCCAGCGTGTGGAACGTCGCCAACTTGTTGACGGTGATCCGGCTGCTGCTCGTGCCCGGCTTCGTGATGCTGCTGCTCGCCGACGGCGGGTACGACCCGGCCTGGCGCGCGTGGGCCTGGGCGGCCTTCGCCGTCGCCATGATCACCGACTTGTTCGACGGACACCTCGCACGCACGTACAACCTGGTCACGGACTTCGGGAAGATCGCCGACCCCATCGCCGACAAAGCGATCATGGGTGCCGCGCTGGTCTGTCTCTCGTACCTCGGCGATCTGCCGTGGTGGGTGACGGGCGTCATTCTCGGACGTGAGCTGGGAATCACACTGCTGCGGTTCTGGGTGATCCGCTTCGGAGTCATTCCGGCCAGTCGCGGCGGCAAGATGAAGACGCTCTGGCAGGGCACGGCGGCCGGGATGTACGTCCTCGCGCTGACCGGGCCGCTCGCCACCCTGCGGTTCTGGGTGATGGCGGTCGCCGTCGTCCTGACCGTCCTGACCGGGCTCGACTATGTGCGGCAGGCCGTCGTGCTGCGTCGCCTCGGGCTCGCGGAGGCGGCGGCAGCGGCCGCGGCGGTCTCCGGGTCCGCCGCGGCCTCCGGCGAGGGGGCCAGGGAGTCGGCGTCATGACGTCGGCGCAACCGGCCGCGGAGGTTCTGCGGCTTCTTCAGACGCGGGGCGAGACGCTCGCCGTCGCCGAATCGCTCACCGGGGGCCTGGTGGCCGCCGAGGTGACGGCGGTGCCGGGGGCTTCCCGGGTCTTCCGGGGGTCCGTGACGGCGTACGCGACCGAGCTCAAGCACCGGGTGCTCGGGGTCGACGGCACTCTCTTGGCGGAGCGCGGCGCCGTGGATGCCGAGGTGGCGCTGCAGATGGCGGCCGGTGTGCGCAAGGTCATGGGCGCGGACTGGGGGATCGCGACCACGGGCGTCGCCGGGCCGGATCCGCAGGACGGGCAGCCGGTCGGGACCGTGTTCGTGGCGGTCGACGGGCCTGTTTCCATGGTCGAGGCGCTGGTTTCACCGGTCGACGGGCCGATTTCCGCGGCCGGCGGGCCGGATTTCGCGGTCGGCGAACCGGGTTCCGCGCTTCGCTCTGAGGGGAAAGTTGCGGCGCTGAGGTTGAACGGTGGCCGTTCGGACATTCGTATGGAGAGTGTACGGAGCGTGCTCAGGCTGCTGCTCGAGCGGCTGTCCGGCGAACGTGCCGGGAATGGGCGGGCACAGGATACGGAACAGAACGGGGGGACTTGATGTTTGCAGCCCTGAGTGAACACGACATCGCTCCCCGCACGGCCGCCGCGCGAGGCGGTACGGTGGGGCGTGAAGGATGCGGCTACGCGGTCCGAGGAGGGAGCCACCGATGATTCTGCTCCGTCGCCTGCTGGGTGACGTGCTGCGTCGGCAGCGCCAGCGCCAGGGCCGTACTCTGCGCGAAGTCTCCTCGTCCGCCCGAGTCTCGCTCGGCTATCTTTCCGAGGTGGAGCGGGGGCAGAAGGAGGCATCCTCCGAGCTGCTTTCCGCGATCTGCGACGCGCTTGACGTACGGATGTCCGAGCTCATGCGCGAGGTGAGCGATGAGCTCTCTCTCGCCGAACTGGCTGCGTCGGCAGCGGCTACGGAACCGGTGCGTACACCGGTTCGCCCGATGCTCAATTCCGTCTCGGTGAGCGGTGTGCCGCCGGAACGGGTGACGATCAAGGCGCCTGCGGAGGCGGTGGACGTCGTCGCCGCGTGATGACGCGTGGCGCTGCGCTGACTGTGCACGCTGTTTGAGCGCTTAAGTGTGACGAAGCCCCGGCCGGGTTACCGGCCGGGGCTTTTGTGTGTCCGGGGGCTGTTCTGTTCCGGGGCGCCACTCGCTGAATGTCCGTATTCGTGCGCTTGTGCCATGGTTGGTGGGGGATTTTAGCTCACGAGGTCCCATGATCTTTGGAGGTTGCATGTATGTCGTGAAGAGTCCTCTGTCGGACGCGGATCTGAAGACGGTCTCGGAGGCCCTTCAGGGGGCGCTCGTGGACCTCGTCGACCTCTCCCTGGTGGCCAAGCAGATCCACTGGAACGTGGTCGGCGCTCGATTCCGCTCCGTGCACCTGCAGCTCGACGAGGTCGTGGACACGGCGCGGACGCACTCCGACACGGTGGCGGAGCGGGCGTCCACGCTCGGTGTCTCGCCCGACGGCCGTGCCGGGACCGTGGCGCGGAGCAGCGGGATCGGCGACGTCGCCGGTGGCTGGGTCAAGGACGCCGACGCCGTGGGCACGCTCGTGGACGCGCTCGGTTCGGTGATCACGCGGATGCGGGAGCGGGTCGGGGCGACCGGTGAGGCGGACCCGGTCAGCCAGGACATCTTCATCGGGATTACGGCGGACCTGGAGAAGCATCACTGGATGTTCCAGGCGGAGAACGGCTGATCGCGGTGTAGGGGGCAGGACGGCCGGCGCGAGCAGCCGCACGACCACCCGCACGACCGCCGACCCAGTGGTCGTGCCTCGTGTGCGCCGTGGTGCGCCCTCCCGTCCGGTGAAGTCGGGCGTCTAGCGTCGAGCGGGCATCGCGTGCCGGGTGTCAGGCGTGGGGCAACGGGTGTCGGGCGTCGAGCGGGTCTCGTGCGGGCCTTGAGCGTGCGGAGGTGGTGGCCGTGGCATGGAGAGTCGTGCGGTGGGCGCCGGCTCTGGCGCTCGGTGCGCTCTGGTGGTGGGGCGTGCTGCGGCTGGCGCTCGCGCCTGACGCGGGGGTTCTGGAGGGGGCCGTCGCGGCCGGTGGGTGGGGGCTGAGCCTGCTGCCGGTGCACTGCGTGCCGAAGTCGCGGGCGGTGAGCGCGGCGGCTCTGGCCAGGGAGCGGGCTCGGCGGGCGGGGTCTGCGGCGGGGGAGGCTTCCGTTGTGGCGGGGAGGCAGGGGTGGTCGGGGCGGCCGCGAGGGCCGGGGTGGTCGGGATGGTCGGGGTGGTTGCGGTCTTGCGGGGAGCGTACGGCCAAGGCTGGCCGAGCTGCCGCACGGGCCGCTGCCGACGCTGTCACCAGGGCATGGCGACGCCGCCGTTCGGGCGGAGGATCTGGCCCGTCGTGAAGGCGGACGCGTCGGACGCCAGGTGCAGGACGGCGTGCGCGATGTCCTCCGGTTCGCCGACGCGGCCCAGCGGGGACATGCGGACCATGAGCCCTTCGGTGTGCGCCTGCGCGTCGCTGTCGTGGCGGTCGGTCATGGGGGTACGGATCCAGCCCGGCGCCACGGCGTTGACGCGGATGCCGTGCGGGCCCACCTCGGTGGCCAGGGTCTTCGTGAGCTGCACGACGGCGGCTTTTGCCGCGCCGTAGCAGAGGAGGCCGGGGCCGCCGGTGTCCACGGCGCCCGATGCCATGGTGATGATGCTGCCGGGGTGGCGGGAGCCGTTGGCTTCGGCGGGGTTTGCTGTGTGGGCGTTCGTGGTGCTGGTGCTCGTGGTGCCGGTGTTCGCGGTGCTGGTGTTGGCCGCGATCATTGCGCGGGCCGCGGCCTGGCAGGCGTACAGGACGCCCTTGAAGTTGATGTTCAGGACCCGGTCGAGGTCCTCGTCGCGGGTCTCCAGGACCGGGCTGTTGTGCATGATCCCGGCGATGGCGGCCATGACGTCCAGGCGGCCGGTGACCGCGGTGGCGGTCGCCACGGCCTGGTCGACCTGGGCTCTGTCCGCCACGTCCAGGTAATGGGTGTGCGCGGTGCCGCCCGCGGCCTTGATGAGCGTGGCCGTCTCCTGGAGCCCCTGGGTGTCGCGGTCGGCGCAGTGAACACTCGCGCCCGCTTCCGCGAGGAGTACGGCCGATGCCCTGCCGATGCCGGAGGCCGCGCCGGTGACGAATGCCGTGCGTCCGCTGAGGTCGTACGCCGTGAGGGGCATGACGGGACGGTACGGCTGAATCTGACGGGGCGTCAACTGGTGCGTGGGTGTGGGTTGCCGGCCCGTGTGCGCGGGTTCCCGGCCGCCGGGAGGAACGGGGAGGGCGGGACGGGGGAGGGCGCGCGTCGGCTGCCGGAGTTCAGGAAGTCGGGCCGGATTGGCAGGTGGGGCACCAGTACGTGGGACGGTCGCGGGAGCCGTCGCCCTGCTGGCCCTTGCGTACGGGGGTGCCGCAGCGCAGACAGGGGCGGGGCGCGCGGCCGTAGACGTACAGGCGGTGGCCCGGGCGGTCGCGGCCCGTGGTGATGCGCGCCGGGCGGTTGCGGTTGGCGTCCAGGAGCTTCTTGGAGAGGGCGGGGATGCGCGCGGCCGTCTCGGCGGGGAGCTCGCCCACGGGGAGCCATGGGGTGACGCCCAGGAGGAAGCAGATCTCGCACTTGAAGACGTTGCCGATGCCCGCGAGATTGCGCTGGTCGAGCAGGGCCTCGCCCAGCTGGCGCTCGGGGTCGGCGAGGAGGTTGCGGAGCGCCTGCTCGGGGTCCCAGTCGGGGCCCAGGAGGTCGGGACCCAGGTGGCCCACGGCCTTGTGTTCGTCGGCGGTGCGCAGGAGTTCGAGCACGGGCAGGCGGTAGCCGACCGCCGTGCGTTCGTCGGTGCCCAGGATCGCCCTGATCTGGTACCCGGGGCCGCCGTTCCAGCGCTCGCCCGGCGCGTACAGCCGCCAGGAGCCGTCCATGCGGAGGTGCGAGTGCAGGGTGAGCCCGCCCTCGAAGCGGGTGAGGAGGTGCTTGCCGCGCGGGGTGACGTCCAGGACGGTACGCCCGGTCAGGTCGACGGTCGCGAGCTTCGGGACGCGGAGGTCGGAGAGCGTGACGGTGTGCCCGGCTAGGGCGGTGTGCAGACGCCGGGCCGCCTGGTAGACGGTGTCTCCTTCGGGCATGGGGTCCAGGGTGGCATGTCGGGGGTGGGGTGGAGGCCAGGCGCGGTGGGTGGGCGCGGCTGGGGTGGGCCGGGATGGGTCCGGGGTAGGCCGGGATGGGGCCGGGGCCGGATGGGCAGGGTCCGGGGGCGGGTCCGAGCCGGGTCCGCGCCGGGGCCGAGGTCGGGGCGTTACGGGTTGCGCGCGGGGCCGCGTTTGGGCGTGGGGCCGCGTCATGCGCGCAGGCGTAGGCCGCGGGGGGTGGCGTGGAAGCCTGCTCCTTCCAGGAGGGGGGCGAGGGGGGATGTCAGGGAGGAGCCTCCGTTGATGCGCTCGACCGTGACCGTGCCGAGCGAACCCGCGCGGGCCGACGCGGCGAGGGCTTCGGCGGCCATGTGCAGGCGGGCGTCCTCGGTGGCGGGGGTGTCGTCCTCCGGGGCCGAGGGCCAGGCCAGGAGGGTCTTGCCGCCGCGCTCCATGTAGAGGGTCAGTTCGCCGTCGACGAGGACGACGAGTGAGCCCGCCTTGCGGCCCGGCTTGTGGCCCGCGTCGGTGGGCGGATCGGGCCAGGGGAGCGCGGCTCCGTAGGCGTTGGCGGGGTCGGCGGCGGCCAGGACGAGGGCCTGGGTGTCCGAGGAGCGCGGGGAGTAGTTCATGGCGGACGGTGAACTGTCCGTGCGGTCGCGGGCGTTCGCCGCCGCGCGCAGTCGGTCCACCGCGCCGTCCATGGCGAACTGTGCGGCGCCCAGCCCCTCGACGACGTATCCGCGCCGCGCCTGCCCGCTGTCCTCGAAGGCGGACAGGACGCGGTACGTCGCCGAAAAACCGCCCTCGACGCCCTCGGCGGCGACCGCCCCACGGGTGACCACGCCGTGCCGGTCCAGGAGGGTGCGGGCCAGGGCGTGGGCGCGCAGCGTGGGGTCGGGTTCGTGGGCGGGGAGCAGCGACCAGCGGCCGGCTACGGTCGGCGGGCCCGTACGCGATGTGGGGCGGGCGGCGGCGGTCAGTGTGCCGTAGCGCCCGCGCGGGGTGTTGCGCTTGGCGCGGTGGGCGGTGGAGCCCGCCGTGCGGCCCGAGCCCAGGAGCGAGCGCATCGGGCCGAGCGTGTCGTTCGTGAGCCGTCCGGACCAGGCCAGATCCCAGATCACGTCGGCCAGTTGGAGGTCGGAGGCTTCGGGGTGGGTGGTGGCGCGGATCTGGTCGGCGATCTGCCGGAAGAACAGGCCGTACCCCCCGGAGAGGGTGTCCAGGACCGACTGGTGGAGCGCGGTGAGCTCCAGGGGGTGGGCCTGCGGCAGGAGCAGGGGCGCGGCGTCGGCGAGGTACAAGGAGACCCAGCCGTCCTTGCCGGGCAGGGATCCGGACCCGGCCCACACCACCTCGCCGGCGGCGGTGAGTTCGTCGAGCATCGCCGGTGCGTACCCGGATACGCGGGAGGGCAGCACGAGCTTCTCGAGCGCGGACGCGGGGACGGTCGCCCCCTGCAACTGCTCGATGGCACGCACCAGCCCGTCCAGGCCCCGCAGTCCGTGCCCGCTCAAGTGCTGCCACTGGGGCAGGAACTGGGCAAGCGCGGCGGGCGGCACCGGCTCCAGCTCATGCCGGAGCGCCGCCAGTGAGCGACGTCGCAGACGGCGGAGGACGGCCGCATCGCACCACTCCTGACCGATGCCCGCCGGATGGAACTCTCCTTGTACGACACGTCCGGCCGCGGCGAGGCGCTGCAGCGCTCCCTCGGTGACCGCCGCGCCGAGGCCGAAGCGGGCGGCGGCCGTGGCGGAGGTGAAGGGGCCGTGCGTGCGCGCGAACCGCGCGATGAGGTCGCCGAGGGGGTCCTTGACCGGCTCGGTGAACGCCTCGGGGACACCGACCGGCAGCGCGGTGCCCAGCGCGTCACGCAGGCGGCCCGCGTCCTCGATCGCCGCCCAGTGGTCCGTCCCGGCGATGCGGACCTGGATCGCGCGGCGGGCGGCGGCCAGCTCCTGCGCCCACTGAGGCTCGCCGCCGCGCTCGGCCAACTCGGCGTCGGTGAGCGGTCCGAGGAGGCGCAGCAGGTCGGCGACGCCTTCGGCGTCCTTGATGCGGCGGTCCTCCGTGCGCCACTGGAGCTCCTGCTCCAGTTCCGCGAGGACGTCCGCGTCGAGCAGCTCGCGCAGCTCGGCCTGTCCGAGGAGCTCGGAGAGCAGCCGGGAGTCCAGGGAGAGCGCCGCCGCGCGCCGCTCGGCGAGCGGTGAGTCACCCTCGTACAGGAATTGCGCGACATAACCGAACAGCAGCGAGCGGGCGAAGGGAGACGGCTCGGGGGTCGTGACCTCGACGAGCCGGACCTTGCGGGACTCGATGTCACCCATCAGTTCCGTGAGACCCGGGACGTCGAAGACGTCCTGGAGGCACTCCCTGATCGCTTCCAGGACGATGGGGAACGATCCGAACTCGCTGGCCACCTGGAGCAGCTGTGCGGCGCGCTGGCGCTGCTGCCACAAAGGCGTGCGCTTTCCGGGGCTGCGGCGCGGCAGCAGCAGCGCGCGGGCGGCGCACTCCCGGAAGCGGGAGGCGAACAGCGCCGAGCCGCCCACCTGGTCGGTGACGATCTGATTGACCTCGCCCTTGTCGAAGGCGACGTCTCCCGCTCCTACGGGTGGCTGTTCGCTGTCGTACCCCAGAGGTTGGTCGGCGGGCTCCTGGTCGAGCAGGTCCAGGCTCATCAGGTCGGCGTCGGGCAGGCGCAGCACGATGCCGTCGTCGGCGTGCATGACCTGGGCGTCCATGCCATAGCGCTCGGTCAGCCTGGAGGCCAGGGCGAGGGCCCAGGGCGCGTGCACCTGCGCGCCGAACGGGGAGTGCACCACGACCCGCCAGTCGCCCAGCTCGTCGCGGAACCGCTCGACCACGATCGTGCGGTCGTCCGGAATGTGGCCGCAGGCCTCGCGCTGCTCGGTGAGGTAGGTCAGGACATTGTCGGCCGCCCAGTCGTCCAGGCCCGCGGCCTGGAGACGCACGCGCGCGTCGTCGCGCGCCAGCGAACCGACCTCTCGGAGGAACGCGCCCACCGCTCGGCCCAGTTCGAGCGGGCGGCCCAGCTGGTCGCCCTTCCAGAAAGGCAGCCGTCCGGGGACGCCGGGGGCGGGGGAGACGAGCACGCGGTCGCGAGTGATGTCCTCGATGCGCCAGGAGCTGGTGCCGAGCGTGAAGACGTCGCCCACGCGGGATTCGTAGACCATCTCCTCGTCGAGCTCTCCGACGCGGCCTCCGCCCTTCTTGGGGTCGGCGCCGGCGAGGAAGACCCCGAAGAGCCCGCGGTCGGGGATCGTGCCCCCGGAGGTGACCGCGAGCCGCTGCGCGCCGGGGCGCCCGGTGACGGTGCCGGCCACCCGGTCCCAGACGACACGGGGGCGCAGCTCGGCGAAGGCGTCCGACGGATAGCGGCCCGCGAGCATGTCCAGGACGGCCGTGAACGCCGACTCCGGGAGCGAGGCGAAGGAGGCGGCCCTGCGGACCAGCGCGAGGAGGTCGTCGACCTGCCAGGTGTCCAGGGAGACCATCGCGACGAGCTGCTGGGCCAGGACGTCCAGGGGGTTGGCAGGGATGCGCAGCGACTCGATGGAGCCGGTCCGCATCCGCTCGGTGACCACGGCGGCCTGCACCAGGTCGCCTCGGTACTTGGGGAAGACGACGCCGGTGGAGACCGCGCCCACCTGGTGCCCCGCGCGGCCGACTCGCTGCAGGCCGGAGGCCACGGAGGGCGGTGACTCGACCTGGACCACCAGGTCGACCGCTCCCATGTCGATGCCGAGCTCCAGGCTGGACGTGGCGACGACGGCGGGCAGGCGGCCCGCCTTCAGGTCCTCCTCGACGAGCGCGCGCTGCTCCTTGGAGACCGAGCCGTGGTGGGCCCTGGCGAGGACCGGAGGGGCGCCCTTGGCCGCGCCCGACTCGGCCATCAGCTCGGCGGGGGAGTGGTCTTCGGGGAGAGGCTCTCCCGTCGCGCGTTCGTACGCGATTTCGTTGAGCCTGTTGCACAGACGCTCCGCCAGGCGGCGTGAGTTGGCGAACACGATCGTCGAGCGGTGCGCCTGGACGAGGTCGGTGATGCGCTCCTCGACGTGCGGCCAGATCGAGGGGCGCTCCGCGCCCTCGTCGGAGTCGGAGGCCGGGGACCCGCCCAGCTCGCCTAGATCCTCGACGGGCACGACCACGGAAAGGTCGAACTCCTTGCCGGACGGTGGCTGGACGATCTCCACCCGGCGCTGCGGGGACAGATAGCGGGCCACCTCGTCCACCGGACGGACCGTCGCCGACAGGCCGATGCGGCGGGCGGGCCTGGGCAGGAGCTCGTCGAGCCGCTCCAGGGAGAGGGCCAGATGGGCGCCGCGCTTGGTGCCCGCGACGGCGTGCACCTCGTCCAGGATCACCGTCTCGATGCCCGTCAGCGCGTCCCGCGCGGCGGAGGTGAGCATCAGGAAGAGCGACTCGGGTGTGGTGATCAGGATGTCCGGCGGGCGCGTGGACAGGGCACGGCGCTCGGCGGGCGGGGTGTCGCCCGAACGGATGCCGACCCGCACTTCCGGCTCGGGGCGCCCCAGGCGCACGGACTCCTGGCGGATGCCGGTCAGCGGGCTGCGCAGGTTGCGCTCCACGTCGACCGCCAGGGCCTTGAGCGGAGACACGTACAGCACGCGGCAGCGCTTCTTGGGGTCGGCGGGCGGCGGGGTCGAGGCCAGCTGGTCCAGGGCCGCGAGGAACGCGGCCAGCGTCTTGCCGGAGCCGGTGGGCGCGACGACCAGCACGTCCGAACCCTCGCCGATGGCCTTCCACGCCCCGGCCTGCGCGGAGGTGGGCGCGGAGAAGGCCCCCGTGAACCAGCTGCGGGTCGCGGGGGAGAAACCGTCCAGGGCGCCGTGGGCGCTGTGGGCACTGGGTGCGGACCTGACCATGACCCCATCGTGCACCTCGCCACTGACAACTGCGCCGACCTGCGGAAAAGGGTTTGCGCGCCTGGCGCAGAATGGGGGGCATGGCAGGTTCGGCGGAGCAGGCGCGGCACTGGCGGTACGCGGAGCTGCCGGGGGTCGACCTGCTGCGTGCCCACTACATCAGCAAGACGTTTGTGCGGCACACCCACGAGCACTTCGTGATCGCCGCGATCGCAGAGGGCGTCGACGTTTTCCACCACGGCGGCGCCGACCAGCACGCAGGGCCCGGAACGGTCGCCCTGATCAACCCCGACACCATGCACACGGGCCGGGCGGGCGTGCCCGAGGGGTGGCGGTACGGGGTGGTCTACCCGGCGCCGGATCTGGTCGCCGCCATCGCCGCCGAGACCACCACCGTCCGGGGGACCCCCGGCTTCGTCCGGCCGGTGCTCGAGGACCCGTACGCGGTGACGCTCGTCCACCGGGTGCTGCGTGCCGCGGAGGAGGGCAACGCGCTCGCCGCCGACACGCTGCTGCGGGTGGCGGTGACCCGGCTGCTGCGGCTGAACGGGGGACCCCTCCCGCAGCGTGCCGTGCGCACGGCGGGCGCACGGGTCGCCGCACGCGCGCGTGGCGTCCTCCAGGAGCGCCTTGCCGATCCGCCGAGCCTGGAGCGGCTCGCCACCGATCTCGGAGTCGGCTCGTTCGCCCTGCTGAGGGCTTTCCGTGACGCGTACGGGATGCCTCCGCACGCGTGGCTCACCGACGCGCGCGTGCGCACCGCACGGCGTCTCCTGGACGCGGGTACGGCTCCCGCGGAGGCGGCCG
Source organism: Streptomyces sp. NPDC046925 (assembly GCF_040644915.1). Lineage (NCBI taxonomy): Bacteria > Bacillati > Actinomycetota > Actinomycetes > Kitasatosporales > Streptomycetaceae > Streptomyces > Streptomyces sp. NPDC046925. The sequence continues at coordinate 27,009 of NZ_JBEYWZ010000001.1, forward strand.
TCACCGTGGGCTTCACCGACCAGCCGCACCTCAACCGGCACTTCACGAGGATCGTCGGGGTGCCGCCGGGGGCCTATCAGCGCGAGCGCAAGAACGTACAAGACGGGGAGCCGGCCCTGCTCGTACCGTCCGGTGTGTGGCAGAACAGACGACACCCGCAGACATAGCGGCCGGTCGCCCGGCGGACGTGACGGCAGGGCTCCCGGCAGACACGACAGGCGACCGCACACCGGAGAAACCCGACTCGGCCGTGGTCCGCGACGCACTCGGAGTCGGGGTCGCCGTCGGGCTCTCCGGCTTCGCCTTCGGAGTGACCTCGGCAGGCAGCGGCCTCACCGTGCTGCAGACCTGCGCGCTCAGCCTGCTGGTCTTCACCGGCGCCTCGCAGTTCGCGCTGGTCGGGGCGCTCGCGGGCGGCGGGAACCCGTTCACGGCCGCGGCGGGCGCCTTCTTCCTTGGGGCACGCAACGCGTTCTACGGGCTGCGGCTCTCGCAGCTGCTCGCCCTCCCGCGCGCGGTGCGCCCGTTCGCCGCCCACTGGGTCATCGACGAGACCACCGCCGTCTCGCTCGCACAGCCGACCCGGCGCGCCGCCCGCATCGGATTCACGGTCACCGGACTGAGCCTCTACGTGCTGTGGAACCTCACCACGCTGCTCGGGGCGCTGGGCGCCGAGGCCATCGGTGACACCGACGTATGGGGGCTCGACGCCGCGGGACCCGCGGTCTTCCTGGCGCTCCTCGCGCCGATGCTGCGTACGACCACCGAGCGGGCCGTGGCGGCGATCGCCGTCGTCCTGGGTCTCGGCCTGCTGCCCGTACTGCCCGCCGGAGTGCCGGTCCTGGTGGCCGCGCTTGCCGCGCCGGCCGTGCTCTACGTAGAGGGCCGCAAGGGCGCCACCGGAGCAGGCGCCGAGGAAGAAGCACGCCGCAACGATCCGCAGAAGGAAAACCGTTGAACATCTGGATCGCGATCGGCGCGACCTTCGCCGGTTGCTACCTCGTCAAGCTCGCGGGCCTGCTGGTACCCGCGGGCGCCCTGGAACGTCCGCTCGTCAAGCGCATGGCCGCCCTGCTGCCCGTGGCGCTGCTGGCCGCGCTCACGGCCCAGCAGGCCTTCGCCGACGGACGGGTCCTGCAACTCGACGCGAAGGCCGTGGGCCTCGCGGCTGCCGCCGTGGCACTGGTGCTGCGCGCCCCGTTCCTGGTCGTCATCGGGGCGGCCGTGGTGGTCACCGCGGGGGTGCGGGCGCTCACGGGCTGATCCCGGCCGGACGCCGGCGCCGAGGCCCCGAAGCCGTGACCGAAGCGCCGTGCCGCGCCCTCAGGAGACGGTCCGCCCGTACGCCCGTAGTGTGCGCAGGGCCTCGATGGTGACGATCGGGCGCGCTTCGAGGGCGCTGCCCGGCGCCCACTGTCTCCAGCGGAGAGGCCAGCCGCCGTCCTCCTGCTGCTCCCGCTCCAGGTAGTCCAGGGAACGTGCCATCTCCGTGTCGGTGAACCACGCGCGCGCGAGCGACTCCGGAGCCTTCGCGTAGTCGTGCGCGAAGTGATGCTCGCCCGCTGCGTAGCCGGGCGCCACGGGATACGCGTCCAGGCGCCCGGGGTCGAGCGCCACGAGACGCTGCTCCCGCACGATCCTGCCGAGCCGGTCGGCGGCCGCCTCCGCGCGCGGGCGGTCGGGCGCCCCGTCCAGGAACGCGACGGCCGCCTGGATCTCGTACGGATGGGACTTCTCCAGGGACTCGACGGCCGCCCAGCAGAAGTCGGTGGCCCTGAACAGCCAGGCGTGCCACACCTCGTTGCGGTGCAACAAACCCACTACGGGGCCGGTGGTCAGGAGTTCGCTCGGCGGATCGTCAACCACGGGCATGAACGGGGCCGAGGGGTAGCCGCGCTGGCTGGGATGAACGGCCGGAAGGGCGCCGTCGGACGTCGAGACCGAGGTCAGATAGCGGCACACGCGCTCCACCCGCTGTCCGCCGCAGCGCCGGATGGAGTCCAGGACGCGCAGCGCGTGTTCCGCGTGCAGGGGCTGGCTCACGGGGCCGCGGAGATCCGGTTCGAGCGCGTATCCGTACCCGCCGTCCTCGGTGCCGTACGCGGCCAGGGCGCCCTCGACCGCGTCGGCCAGCGGGTCGGGTCCGGCACCTCCCGCGGCGCTCGGGAAGTGGTACGCGAACCGCCGCTGCTCGAGGACGCGCGCGGTGAGCCAGACGAAGTGCTCGGCGCGTGCGACCGGCGACGACGCGGCAGGCGGGGAAGCTCCGGTTTCGGCCATGCACAGACCGTAGGCCGGAAAGCGCCTTCGGTGAGCCCTCCGGGTCCGGCTGCACTCTCAAGGGCGTGATACTGGACGCATGCGGTTGACGATTTTCTGGGAGCGGATGGCTGCCCACTTCGGAGAGGGGTACGCCGACTCGTTCGCTCGCGATCATGTGATGTCGGAGCTCGGCGGGCGCACGGTGCATCAGGCACTGGACGCGGGCTGGGACGCCAAGGACGTATGGCGCGCCGTGTGCACGGCGATGGACGTACCGGCCGATAGGCGCTGACGGCCGGACAGTTCGCCGCCCGCGGGCGACCCGCCGCGGCTTCCGGCGGTGGCGAAGATGCGGGGGCGGCGGCTGAATGTCGGTGGCGTGGGCGAGACTGACCCCGTGGCACCGACAGACGAGACCGCGCAGGTCACTCAGGATGCAGCTCCGCTCGGCACGACGCCGCCCGCACAGCCCCCGAACGGGGCGTCGACCGGACGGGGCGCCAGTATGCCGCGCTGGCTGCCGCGGGCCATGGTGCTTGCCCTCGCGCTCTTCGCCTGTTTCCAGCTGGGCAGTTGGGCCTTCCACCAGCTGACCGGGCTGCTGATCAACATCCTGATCGCGTTCTTCCTGGCGCTCGCGGTCGAGCCCGCGGTGAGCTGGATGGCCGCGCGGGGGCTGCGCAGGGGCTTCGCCACCTTCCTGGTCTTCCTCGGTGTCCTGATCGCGAGCGCGGGCTTCATCACGCTCATGGGGTCGATGCTCGCGGGCCAGATCGTGGACATGGTCGAGGACTTCCCCGAGTACCTCGACGACGTCATCAGCTGGATCAACCAGACCTTCCACACGGAGCTCTCCCGGGTCGAGATCCAGGACAGCCTGGTCCACTCGGACTGGCTGCAGAAGTACGTGCAGAACAGCGCCAGCGGCGTCCTGGACGTGTCGGCGCAGGTCCTCGGCGGCCTCTTCCAGCTCCTGACGGTCATGCTGTTCTCGTTCTACTTCGCGGCCGACGGACCGCGGCTGCGGCGCGCGCTCTGCTCGGTGCTGCCGCCCGCCCGGCAGGCCGAGGTGCTCCGCGCCTGGGAGATCGCGGTCGACAAGACCGGCGGCTATCTCTACTCGCGCGGTCTGATGGCGCTGATCTCCGGAATCGCGCACTACGTCCTGCTGCAGGCCCTCGGTGTGCCGTACGCGCCCGTGCTCGCGGTGTGGGTCGGCCTGGTCTCGCAGTTCATCCCCACCATCGGCACGTATCTGGCGGGCGCGCTGCCGATGCTGATCTCCTTCACGGTCGATCCCTGGTACGCCCTGTGGGTGCTGATCTTCGTGGTGGTCTACCAGCAGTTCGAGAACTACGTGCTGCAGCCCAAGCTCACCGCCAAGAGCGTCGACATCCACCCGGCGGTCGCCTTCGGGTCGGTCATCGCGGGCACGGCGCTCCTCGGCGCGGTGGGCGCCCTGATCTCCATCCCGGCGATCGCGACCCTGCAGGCCTTCCTGGGGGCGTACGTGAAGCGGTACGACGTCACGGACGACCCGCGCGTGCACGGGCACCGGCGCAAGGGCGGGGTGTCCCTCCTGACACGCATGCGGCGTGCGATGCGCGGGCCGAACCATCCGGGAGGGAGTTCGGAGGCCGAGGTCGCGGCGGAGGAAGCTTCGGGTGCGAGCCCTGACACCGGATCAGGGCACGGTCGCGAGCCGGGGCCGGACGAGCGCCGGTAGGCGCGGCACGAAGGGCCGGAAGGCCGATGTACGCGCGGCGGACCGGACCCTTCCGTACTCTCGGTGGCGCCGCGTGGTGCGCTTGACACCAAAATCGAACATCCATTCTTATGGGTTGCCTGGCGGCGTTTTCCCGGGGTTTTCGCGGGGGGATCCCTGGGGCTCCGGCGGTTTTCGGCGGGGCGGTCGCCCCGAGTTATCCACAGGCCGGACGGCCGTCGGGGCGGATTGTCAGTGGCAGGCGCTAGCGTCATTGACGTGAAGCGATCGACACAAGCAAATCGGGTGGAACCCATGGCAGGAACCGACCGCGAGAAGGCGCTCGAAGCCGCCCTCGCACAGATTGAACGGCAATTCGGCAAGGGCGCAGTGATGCGCATGGGCGAGCGGCCGAACGACCCCATCGAGGTCATCCCCACCGGATCGACCGCGCTCGACGTCGCGCTCGGCGTCGGCGGCATCCCGCGCGGCCGTGTGGTGGAGGTGTACGGACCGGAATCCTCCGGTAAGACGACGCTGACGCTGCACGCCGTGGCGAACGCACAGCGCGCGGGCGGCGCCGTCGCCTTCGTGGACGCCGAGCACGCACTCGACCCCGAGTACGCGAAGAAGCTGGGCGTCGACATCGACAACCTGATCCTGTCCCAGCCGGACAACGGCGAGCAGGCCCTGGAGATCACGGACATGCTGGTCCGCTCCGGTGCCCTCGACCTCATCGTCATCGACTCCGTCGCCGCCCTGGTGCCGCGCGCGGAGATCGAGGGTGAGATGGGCGACTCGCACGTGGGTCTCCAGGCCCGTCTGATGAGCCAGGCGCTCCGGAAGATCACCAGCGCGCTCAACCAGTCCAAGACCACCGCGATCTTCATCAACCAGCTCCGCGAGAAGATCGGCGTGATGTTCGGCTCGCCGGAGACCACGACCGGTGGCCGCGCGCTGAAGTTCTACGCCTCGGTGCGTCTGGACATCCGCCGCATCGAGACCCTGAAGGACGGCACGGACGCGGTCGGTAACCGCACCCGCGTCAAGGTCGTCAAGAACAAGGTCGCGCCGCCCTTCAAGCAGGCCGAGTTCGACATCCTCTACGGCCAGGGCATCAGCCGCGAGGGCGGCCTGATCGACATGGGCGTGGAGAACGGCTTCGTCCGCAAGGCCGGCGCCTGGTACACGTACGAGGGCGACCAGCTCGGCCAGGGCAAGGAGAACGCCCGTAACTTCCTGAAGGACAACCCCGATCTCGCCAACGAGATCGAGAGGAAGATCAAGGAGAAGCTGGGCGTCGGCGTGAAGCCGGCCGAGGAGCCGGCCGCCGAGCCGGTCAAGGACGCGGCGGGCGCGGCCGAGGAAGCCGCCAAGACGGTGCCCGCACCGGCCGCCAAGGCCACCAAGCCCAAGGCCGCCGCGGCCAAGAGCTGATCCATGACGCGGCGCACGGACTGGGCGGACCAGATCACTCCCGAGCACCACACCGACCCCGCGGGCAGAGGCCCCGCGGACGGTGCGGATCAGGGCGGCGCCGACCAGGCCGGTGACGGCACCGGCTTCCGTGGGGGCGGTGGCCGCAGGGGCCGTCGACGGCGCGGCGGCTTCGGCGAAGGCCGGGGTGACGGTTCACGGGACAGCGGCCCCCCTTCCTCGTCGAGGGCCGAGAAGGGGGAGCCGCCGACAGCGGATCCGGGTGAGAAGGCGCGGGCGATCTGTCTGCGTCTGCTCACCGGGACCCCGCGCACGCGCAAACAGCTGGCGGACGCGCTGCGCAAGCGGGACATCCCCGAGGACGTCGCGGACGAGGTACTGACCCGCTTCGAAGAGGTCGGCCTGATCAACGACGGCGCCTTCGCGGGTGCCTGGGTGGAGTCCCGGCACCACGGCCGGGGCCTGGCCCGACGCGCGCTCGCACAGGAGCTGCGTACGAAGGGCGTGGACGCCGTGCTGATCGAGGAGGCCGTCGGACAGCTGGACTCGGAGCAGGAAGAGGCGACCGCACGCGAGCTCGTCGCCCGCAAGCTCCGTGCCACGCGGGGCCTCGACCGCGACAAGCGACTGCGCCGCCTCGCGGGCATGCTCGCCCGCAAGGGCTACTCGGAAGGCCTGGCACTCCGGATCGTCCGGCAGGCACTCGAGGAAGAGGGCGAAGACGCGGAGGACTTGGGGTACGACGGGATGTGAGCTGACCGGGGCCCTCGCGGGGGTGGGGCCCGGGTCCGGGCCGGGCAGCGCGGTACTAACCGCGGCCCGGCCCTTTCGCGTTCGGTGGGGGGGGTGGGGGGCGGGCTGAGGGGCGACTCGTGCTTCGGGGTCTCGTACCGAGGGGGGAGACCCCGCATCACGTGCACCTCAACTCCCCCTTTGTGGCAGCGGGGTGGGGATAACCCCCCACCCAAGACGCCGGTCCGCCGCACTGCAAAGGGACCTGTGCACAGACGACTGTGTACGCATGGCAAAGGAACCCGGCACGACTGACGGAGCCCCCGAGGAGTTGAGCGACCTCCGCGTCCTCAAGGCGCTCGCGCAGCCCCGGCGCCAGCAGATGCTGCAGCACCTCACCGTGCACGGCCCGGCCACCTCCGCGACGCTCGCCAGGGCGCTCGGTCTCAACACCGGCGCCACCAGCTACCACCTGCGCGAGCTCGCTCGCTACGGCTTCGTCGAGGAGACCGAGGGCGGGGGCGGGGGCCATGGGCGTGAGCGCTGGTGGCGCGCGATCCCCGGCGACCGGCGTTTTCCTCCGCGCAGCAAGCAGAGCGCCGAGACGCGGCTCGTCATGGACGAGTTGAACCGCCTCTCGTACGCCGCCGACCTGGAGCTTTTCGAGCAGCTCCAGCGGGACTCCGATGCCGCGCCCGGTGAGTGGGCCGACGCGTTTCCGTACTCGCGCGGCACGATCCGGCTCACGCTCCCCGAACTCCGCGCGTTCTTCGAGGAGTACATCGCCCTGCTCAACCGGTACAAGCGCCCCGACGCGGAGACCCCGGCGGACGCCCGCACCGTACTCACACGACTCCTGGCTTTCCCGGCACCGGAGCCGACCGACGAGCCCCCAGTCATCGACAAGCCCGCGACCACCGACGAATCCCCCTCCTCCGAGCCCGAGGCGACCTCATGATGCTCCGCTACGCACTGCAGACAGTCCGGGACCGCAAAGGCGGATTCCTCGGCGCCTTCCTGGCATTGATGTGTGCCGCCGCCCTGATCACGGCCTGCGGCACCCTCCTGGAGACAGGCCTGCGCGGCACCATCCGGACCGAGCGCTACGCCGCGGCCCCCGTGGTCGTCTCCGCCGACCAGAACGTCCACAAGACCACCGTCAAGCACAAGAAGGGCAAGACCAAGCTCAAGCACAAGGCCAAGCCGATCGCCGAGCGGGCCTGGCTGCCGGACGGAGTGGCGGACAAGGTCAGAGCGGCGCCGGGCGTCGGCAAGGTCATCCCCGAACTGACGTTTCTCGCCGTGCCGTTGACCGCCGGAGCCGGCAACCTCGCCGAGAGGCCCGCGTACGGCCACGCCTGGGAGTCGGCCGCGCTGACGCCCTTCCGCCTCGTCGACGGTACGGCCCCGCGCGCCACCGGCGACCTCGTCATCGACCGCGGACTCGCCGAGCGCGCCCACCTCAAGCGGGGCGACCGCCTCACCGTCCAGTCGACGCAGGCCCCGCGCTCCTACCGCATCACCGGCGTCGCGGCCCCCGCCCGGGGAGACCTCGCCCACCAGACGTCCCTCTTCTTCTCCGCCGCGGAAGCCGAGCGGCTCGCCGCCCACCCCGGCCGGATCACCACCCTCGGTGTCGTACCGGCCGAGGGCACCGGGACGGCCGCTCTCAAGAAGGCGGTGGCGGACTCCCTCGCCGGTACGAAGGCGCAGGTCAGCACCGGCGACGACCGTGGCCCCGTGGAGTTCCTGGACGCGGCGGGCGCCCGCGTCAAGCTGGTCAGTATGGGCGGCGCGATGGGCGGCACCTCCCTCCTCGTCGCCGTCCTCGTGGTCGTCGGCACCTTCGCCCTCTCCGTGCAGCAGCGCCACCGCGAACTCGCCCTGCTCCGCGCCATCGCCGCCACCCCGAAGCAGATCCGCGGGCTCCTCGGCCGCGAGGCGCTGATCGTCGGCGCGGCGGCAGGCGTCAGCGGTGCGCTCGCCGGGATTCCACTGGGCGGCTGGCTGCACGGCAAGTTCGTGGACCTGGGCGCAGTCCCCGCCACCCTGGAGCGGACCGTGAGCGTCTTCCCGCTCTTCGCCGCCGTGGCCGCGACGCTCCTCGGAGCCTGGGCCGCGGCCCGCCTCTCGGCCCGCCGCATCGCCCGTATCCGCCCGGCCGAAGCCCTCGCCGAAGCACGGGTGGAGCGCACCCGGCCGGCGTGGAGCCGCATCATCGCGGGGCTCGTCGTCCTGGCCGGCGGCGCCGTGCTGGTCGCCGTGCTCAGCGTGCTGCGCACCGAGCCCGCCTCGACGCCCGTGACATTCCTGGCCGTCGTGGTCCTCTCCTCCGCCGTCGCGCTCCTCGGCCCGCTCGTCGTCAGGGCGGCGGCTGCCGTACTCCGCGGCCCGCTGCGCCTGACCGGCCCCGGTGGCCGCCTCGCGCACGCCAACCTCCGCGGCAATGCCGCCCGGATGGCGGCCGCCGTCACCCCGCTCGCCCTGCTCACCGGCATGACCTGCACCGTCCTGTTCGTCCAGCCCACCCTCGGCGACGCGGCCCGCGCACAGGCACGCGAGGGCATCCGCGCCGACTGGGTCCTGGCGGCGCAGGGGCCCGGCGTCCCGGCCGGGGTCGCACAGAAGCTGCGTACGACCGAAGGCGTCGAGGCCGCCACCGAAGTCGTGCGCACCACCGTGCGCGTAGGGCTCGACAAGTACCCTGCGCAGGGCGTCAGCACGGCCGGTCTCACCCGCACCTGGGACCCGGACGTCACCGCCGGATCCCTGAAGGACCTCGGCAAGGGCAGCGTCGCCGTCAGCGAACTGGCCGCGGACCGGCTCGGCTTGCGGCCCGGCAGCACTCTGAAGCTCACGCTCGGAGACGGCACGAAGACCGCGCTCAAGGTCAGCGCCGTGTACGCGCGCGGGCTCGGGTTCGGGGATCTGACCATGGCGCACGACCTGGTCGCCCGCCACGTCGACAACCCGCTCGCCGCCACGGTCCTGGTCAGGAGCGACCGTCCACAGGAACAACTCGCGGCGGGAGTCGAGAAGTTCCCAGGTGTGCGGGTCCTCGCCCCGGCGGCGGCCGACAATCTCCAGGCCGAGCGTCAGGAGGCGAACGCCGAGGTGAACTACCTGGCCATGGGCCTCATCCTGGCCTTCACCGCGATCGCCGTCGTCAACACCCTGGCGATGTCCGTTTCCGAGCGCATCCGCGAGTTCGCGATGCTGCGTCTCGCGGGCGCGAGCCGCCGCCAGGTCCTGGGCATGCTGCGCACCGAGGCGCTGGCCGTCCTGCTCATCGGCACGGCCATCGGCAGCGGCATCGCGCTCGCCGTCCTGACCGCCTTCAGCGTCGGCATGACGGGCAGCGCCGCGCCTTCGGTCACTCCCTTGGTGTACGTCTCCGTGGTCGCCGTCGCGGCACTGCTCGCCCTCACGGCGACCGCGCTCCCCGGCCGTGTCGCGCTGAAGCCGCGCCCCGTCACGGTGGCCACGGCCAAGGAGTAAGTGTCGGCACGCAAGGGTGGGCGCCCCTTACCGAACCCGGAAAGCGGCGCCCACGCGCGTGTGCTCACCTCGCGAGACGTGCGTGCTCACGCCGCCGTACATGCCTGCTCACCCCGCGACAGGAAGCCCCGCCGCCTTCCAAGCCTGGAACCCTCCGACGAGATCGGTGGCGTGCCGCAGCCCCAACTGCCGCAGGGACACGGCCGCGAGGCTCGACGCGTACCCCTCGTTGCACACGACGACGACCCGCAGGTCATGGCTGACGGCCTCCGCGGCGCGGTGGCTGCCCTGCGGGTCCAGACGCCACTCCAGCTCGTTGCGCTCGACGACGAGGGCACCGGGGATCAGACCGTCACGCTCGCGCAGGGCCGCGTACCGGATGTCGACCAGCAGCCCTCCCGCGGCCGCGATGTCGCGCGCCTTCTGCGGGGTGACCCGGTCCAGGTCGAGCCGTACGCGCTCCAGCAAGTCGTCGATGCCTACGGGAGGCGCGTCTTCGGAGCGGCCTTCTACGGAGTGGCCTTCTACGGAGTGCTCGGTCACTGCCAGTCCTCCGGACGCTCCACGGACTCAAGCCGCAGGACCGCGCCCGTACGGCTGTACCGGCGGATGCGGGGGAGCGGCGGATAGTAGGCGTGCACGGAGATGGCGTGCTCGCTCGTGGATTCGTTCAGTACTTCATGGACGTGGTTCTGGCCGAACGCCCTGCCCTTGCCGGACGTCAACTCCCGCTCGCGGTCCACCCCTTCGGACAGCTCCAGGGTCTTCCAGCCGTCGGTGGGCAGCCGGGCGGCGAGGGAGTTCTCCTTGAGGGTGCCGGCGGCGGTGAGGAAGGCGCCGACCGACTCCGCGTGGTCGTGCCAGCCGGTACCGGTGCCCGGCGGCCAGCCGATCAGCCAGGCTTCGCTGCCGCCGGGCCCTTCGAGGCGCACCCAGGTGCGTCCCTCGGGGTCGAGCGGCAGCGAGGCGATCAATTCAGGGTCGGCGGCGCTGCGGCGCACGAAGTCGAGAAGCTCGGCGGCGGTGGGCGCGGCCACCGCCGTGGAGGCGTGCGTGGTGGAGACAGCGGGAACAGCGGGAGCAGAAACAGAGGGAGACACGGCTACCGTCCTGGAAGTTCGCGGAAGCGCACGCCAAGAAGAGGGCGTGCTGAGAAGAAGGCGAATTCAGAAGGACGGGCGACACACGCAGCCCGCATAGCGGACGAGGTCCATATGGACTCGTCGCCACAGGCGCACATCGGTGTCGGTCACGTTTCGGAGTAGACCATGACGCCGCGGGCCGGTCAACTCCTGTTCACTGGGTGGTCGGCCGTCCCGCGGAGGCCGTGCTCTCCGCCTTCTCCGTGGTGTCCGCCCGGCTCGCGCGCCGCTTCGGTTCCGCCCCGCCGACGGCCGCCTCGGCCGCCGTATACAGCTCGGCGGGCCGCACCCCGCCGAGCGCGGTGACCAGGTGACCGTCTGGGCGGACGAGGAGCACCGAGTGCGCGGGGGCTCCGGGGTAACTCTCCGCGACGAGCAGTTCCGCCTGGTGCGGCAGCGCCGAGACCGCGGCGGCGAGCCGGGGCATGATCCCCGCCGTCACCCAGTGCCGCCGCTCCCACACGACCGTTCCGGGCGCGACAAGGACGACGAGCAGCTGTCCCGTGCCGAGCCGGTCCCGCAGCCGGACCAGGGAGCCGTCGGGCGCCGTCACCGGCACATCGGCCACGGGCGACCCCGGCTCCGTCTCCACCGCCACCTCGGACTCCAAGGGCGCGGGCGCCAGCGGTGAGTCCGCGTACGATGCGGGCGCACCGAGCGGCCCGCGTCCCACATGGCCGTCCGCGAGCAGCATGTCGTGCCCGCGCGCCGATCCCGGCACGTACGAACGCAGGCCTCCGCCGCCCCGCAGTATCGGCAGGGACTGGTCGGCGGCGCGCAGACGTGCGGCGACGCCGGCCCGCCGCTCGGCCTGATAGCTGTCGAGCAGGGCGTCCCGCGCACCGTGGTGCCACGCGAGGGCCAGCTTCCAGGCGAGGTTGTCCGCGTCCCGCAGCCCCTCGTCGAGCCCTTGGGTGCCGAGCGCGCCGAGCAGATGCGCGGCGTCCCCCGCGAGGAAGGCGCGGCCGGCCCGCCAGCGTCGGGCCAGCCGGTGGTGGACGGTGTGCACGCCGGTGTCGAGCAGTTCGTACGGGGGTGTGGAGCCCCCGCACCAGCCCGCGAGCGTCTCGCGGATGCGGACCACGAGGGCGTCGGGCGTCACGAGGTCGCCGCGTGGTGGCAGCAGCCAGTCGATCCGCCACACCCCGTCGGCGAGCGGACGCCCCGTCACCTCGGCGCCTCCGTGGCGCCACGGAGGCGCTCGGTGCAACAACGCCTCGCCGGGCCCGGGAAGTTCCGTGCGCAGCGCGGCCACGGCGTGTCGTTCGACGGCCGTGCGCCCGGGGAAGCGGATGTCGAGGAGCTTGCGGACCGTCGAGCGCGGCCCGTCGCAGCCCACCAGATAACTTCCGCGCCACCAGGTGTCCTTGGGCCCGCGCGTATGCGCGGTCAGCCCGCCCGCGTCCTGCTCCAGGGAGTCGAGCTTGCTCTCCGTGGCGATCTTGACGAGGTGTTCGTCGGCGATGGCCGCGCGCAGGGCACCGGTCAGCACATGCTGCGGCACATGGAGCGGGGCCGGCATCTCATCACTGAACGTGAGCTCCCGCATCACCTGCTTGCGCCGCAGGGAACGCCAGCCGCCCCACCGCGCGCCGGAGTCCCGGTCCCCGAACGAGTGACCGACGAGCCGTTCCATGAGGGCCGCCGTGTCGTCCCGCAGGACGACGGTCCGCGCGGGCCGCTGCTCGTCCTTGCCGGGTCCTTCGTCGAGTACGACGGTGGGTACGGAGTGACGCGCGAGAGCCAGGGCGAGCGTGAGCCCCACGGGGCCCGCGCCGACGACGATCACCGGGTCCACGGTGCGTACCCTCCCGCCGCAAGGGCCCGGGAGCGCTGGACGTACGTACAGGAACTTACAGTTGGAGCCCGGTGCGCGATCACAGAACGTATGCAACAGACTGGGTGCCGAGCCGTCAAGCTGGACTCACGGGGGCCGGGCTTCCTGCGAGGTCGTTCGCGGGCGGCGCCGGGTGAGGCTCCCGGTGAGGACACGCGTCAGGGCCCGTCGAACGCATTCGACGGGCCCTGAGGCAGGTACCGACGGCAGTGGTTCACCGTCGCTGAGAAAGCGTCAGTTCTTCTTCTCCGCGGGGCCGTCGTCCGGCTCCGCGTCCGCCGTCGCGGCGTCCCCGGTGGTGGGGCCGAGCGGCGCGGACGGATCGAGCACGCTGGGAGCCTCGGCCGGTTCGGCGGCCGCGGCGACGGCGATGCCGGTCTTGGTGCGACGCCCGCGCTTCTCGAGCCAGGTGGCAAGGGACGAGAGAAGCAGGCAGAGCCCGATGTAGATGGCGCCGAACACGGTGACCGTCTGGACGAACGGGTACACGCCGTTGACCGGTGTGTTGTTGGCGATCAGCCGCGCCGAGTGGAGCAGCTCGGGGTAGAGGACCATGAACCCGAGCGAGGTGTCCTTCAGCGTGACCACCAGCTGGCTGATGATGGTCGGCAGCATCGATCGGACGGCCTGCGGGAAGAGCACCGTGGTCATGACCTGGGTCTTGCGCAGGCCCAGGGCGTAGGCGGCTTCCTTCTGTCCCTTGGGTACCGCGTTGATGCCCGCGCGGAGGACCTCGGCCTGGACGCATCCGTTGTAGATGGTCAGGCCGATCACCAGTGCCCAGAACGGGGTCATGTCGCCGAGCAGGCCGACCCAGAGCGCGAAGATGGTGATGAGCAGCGGAATGGACCGGAAGAGGTCGATGAAGGCGACCGCGATCCAGCGCACGGGCTTGTGCTCGGAGAGTCGTGCGACGCAGAGCACCACGGCGAACGCCAGGGAGAACACTCCGGCGAAGGCGAACACCTTCAGCGTGGCGACCAGGGCATCCAGAATGTTCTGCTGGATACCGGTGTAGTTGAAGATGTCCCACAGGTCGGCGTCGAACTCGCCCTTGTCGTTCAGACGCAGAACGATCCAGACGATGCCGCCCAGCAGGGCCGCGGAGCCGACGATGCTGTAGATGATGTTGCGGACACGCGCCTTGGGGCCCGGGGCGTCGAAGAGAACGTTGGCACTCATCGGGCGACCTCCAGGCGGTGCTCCAACAGCCGGAAGAGTCCGCTGATGGCGTACGTGATGATCAGGTACGCGAGGGTGATCCAGATGAAGATCACCGCGATGTCGTATCCGTCATTGCTCAGCGTCTTGGAGACGTTGAAGAGGTCGACGTTGTCGAAGGCGCCCGCGATCGCGGTGTTCTTCGTCAGGGCGATGAAGATGCTGGAGAGCGGCGGTACCACCGTGCGCGTGGCCTGCGGCAGGACGATGAGCCGCATCGTCTGGGTGAAGGTGAGCCCGATCGCGCGGGCCGCCTCGGCCTGCCCGAGGGGCACGGTGTTGATGCCCGAACGGACCGCCTCGGCCACGAACGCGGAGGTGTAGAAGCCGCAGGCGAGCGTGGCGAGAAGGAACGAGTCCAGGTCGGGGAAGAGCACCTTGGGGACGACGAAGAACGCCACAAGGAAGAGCAGGGTCAGCGGGGTGTTACGCAGCAGCGTCACCCAGAGGGTTCCGAATATTCGCAGCGGCGTAACGGGTGACACCCGGAACCCGGCGATGATGACCCCGGCCACCACAGCCACCAGCGCGCTGGCTGCGGTCAGCTTCAGAGTCCCGAAAAACCCTTCGCGGAAAAGCGACAGGTTGTCGAGCAGTACGTCCATGAATTCTCCGCGAGGTCTTTCGCGACGGGTCGCAGGTGATCGCGACGGGCCCCGGCCGTCAGGCTCGGGGGCGGTGGCAGGGTTTCGCGACGGGTCCGGCAGCGATGCGCGCAGCGAACGTCCCGCTCCGCACCACAGACGGGTGCGGGCGGAGCGGGACGTGCCGGATTACTTCGGGTCGGTGAAGGCCGGGGGCTCCTGGTACTCGGAGCCGGACTTGCCGAGGGTGGCGTCGTAGGCCTTCTTGTAGTCGCCGCTCTCCTGGTGCGCCTTGATGGCGTCCGCGACGGCCTTCTGCAGGGCCGCGTCGCCCTTCTTCAGGCCGACACCGTAGGGCTCGTCCGAGAACGGCTTGCCGACGACCTTGAGCTTGCCCTCGTTCTGCGCGGCGTAGCCCATCAGGATCGCGTCGTCCGTGGTGACGGCGTCGATCTGGTTGTTCAGGAGCTGGGCGACGCACTCCGAGTACTTGGAGAGCTCGGTGACCTTGGCGCCGTACTTCGGCTTCTTGATGTTCTGCAGCGGCGTCGAGCCGACGATCGAACAGACCTTCTTGTCACGGACGGTCTCGGGGCCCTTGACGTCCTTCTCGTCCTTGCGGACCAGGAGGGAGGCTCCGGCGTGGAAGTACGGGCCGGCGAAGTCGATCTGCTTCTTGCGCTCGTCGTTGATCGTGTACGTACCGATCATCAGGTCGACGTCACCCTTGGAGACCGCGGTCTCGCGGGCTCCGGAGTCGACCGTCTTCCACTCGATCTGCTTCGGCGAGAAGCCGAGATCGGCCGCGATCATCTTGGCGATCTCGATGTCGAAGCCGGAGTACTCCTTGGTCGACTGGTCCTGGAAGCCCAGGTACGGCTGGTCGGCCTTGGCACCGATGACGATTTTCCCGCGCTTCTTGGCGGCCTTGAAGACGGCCGAGTCGACGGCGGCGTCCTTCTTGACCTCGTACTTGAGGGCCTTGGCGCCGGAGGTGTCGGGGCCCTCCGGCTTGTCGCCGGCGGAGCCCTCCTTGCCACCGCAGGCGGTGGCGGCGAGCGAGAGCGCGGCGACGGCCGCTACTGCGGCGGCGGACTTACGGAGCTTCATGGTGAACATCCTTTGTTTCGACTGGCGTTGAGACGACGTGGGAGCCTCAGTGTTTAAGGATCTTCGACAGGAAGTCCTTGGCCCGGTCGCTGCGCGGGTTGCTGAAGAACTGGTCCGGCACGGCCTCTTCGACGATGCGGCCGTCCGCCATGAAGACGACGCGGTTGGCCGCGGAGCGTGCGAAGCCCATCTCGTGGGTGACCACGACCATGGTCATGCCGTCACGCGCGAGCTGCTGCATGACCTCCAGGACCTCGTTGATCATCTCCGGGTCGAGCGCCGACGTGGGCTCGTCGAAGAGCATCACCTTGGGGTCCATCGCCAACGCGCGCGCGATCGCGACGCGCTGCTGCTGACCGCCGGAGAGCTGCGCGGGGTACTTGTCGGCCTGTGAGGCGACGCCCACACGGTCCAGAAGGGCGCGCGCCTTTGTCTCTGCTTCCGCCTTGGACGTCTTGCGCACCTTGGTCTGGCCCAGCATCACGTTCTCGAGCACGGTCTTGTGCGCGAAAAGGTTGAAGGACTGGAAGACCATGCCCACGTCCGCACGGAGACGGGCGAGCGCCTTGCCCTCCTGGGGCAGCGGCTTGCCGTCGATCGAGATGTCTCCCGACTCGACCGTCTCCAGGCGGTTGATGGCGCGGCACAGTGTCGACTTGCCCGACCCGGAGGGGCCGATCACGACGACGACCTCACCGCGCTTGATGGTCAGGTCGATGTCCTGGAGGACGTGCAGAGCGCCGAAGTGCTTGTTGACGTTCTTCAGCACGACCAGGTCGTCCGCCCCGGGCGGTATGGCGTCCTTGGTCACCGATACTTCGGTCACGGCTTGTTGCTCCATCCTCCTCGGTTGGGAGGACAGTAATAACCCGGTGCGACCAGCGTCATTACATCTGAGGGGAAATTGAGCATAACGATCCGGCCGCAACCGGACACTCCGTGTGAAGGGGACGCCCGCGCGCGTACCGGCTGCATAACGGAACGTGTCCGTGACCCGTACCCTCTTGACGCGGTCCTTATATATCGGCGTGGATGCGTTGGTGCCTGTGCACGCGCGCGTACCGGCCGTCGGCGAGCGCGAACGGAACGACCGATGAACCGGAGGGGGCCCGCATGAGACTGCTCCTCGTCGAGGACGACGACCACGTGGCAGCCGCCCTGTCCGCGGTCCTGGCCAGGCACGGCTTCGACGTCGTGCACGCACGCAACGGCGAGGAAGCCCTGCAGGCCCTGCTGCCCGGCAAAACGGCACCCTTCGGAGTCGTGCTCCTCGATCTGGGACTGCCCGACCAGGACGGCTACGAGGTGTGCGGAAAGATCCGCAAGCGCGGCTCGACCCCCGTGATCATGGTGACGGCACGTGCCGACGTGCGCTCGCGTATCCACGGCCTGAACCTCGGAGCCGATGACTACGTAGTGAAGCCGTACGACACCGGGGAGCTCATCGCCCGTATCCACGCGGTCATCCGGCGACCCCCGTCCGGCGCCGCCGAAGGGCCCGCGGAGAGCGAACTGCGCCTCGGCTCCGTACGCATCGAACTGCCCACCCGCCAGGTGAGTGTCGACGGTTCGACGATCCAGCTGACCCGCAAGGAGTTCGACCTGCTGGCGCTTCTCGCGCAGCGGCCCGGCGTGGTGTTCCGCCGCGAGCAGATCATCAGCGAGGTGTGGCGCACCAGCTGGGAGGGGACGGGGCGCACCCTCGAGGTGCATGTCGCTTCCCTGCGCTCCAAGTTGCACATGCCGGCCCTGATCGAGACCGTACGGGGCGTCGGCTACCGGCTCGTCGCCCCGGGCGTGTAGCCAGTAGCGAGGTCAGGTGCGCTCTCGCCTCCTCCCGCTGCTCATCGTCCTCATGGCGGGAGTGCTGCTGGCTCTCGGCTTCCCGCTCGCGGTGAGCGTGGCCGCGGCGCAGCAGCAGAAGGTGGTCGTCGACCGGATCGACGACACGGCGCGATTCGCGGCGCTCGCGCAGTTCGTCACGAAACGTCCCACCGGTTCGCGCCTACGGGACAAGGACGAACGGCGCGAGACGCTCCAGACCGAACTCGACTACTACCACCAGATATACGGGATCAGGGCGGGCGTCTTCTTCAGGGACCGTACGCCCATGGCTCACGCTCCCGGGAACTGGTTCCTGCCCCCCAGGGGCGCCGAGGTGCGGGAGGCCTTCGAGGAGGCCCTCAGGTCCCGTGGAAGCCACGACCCGCAGCAGGTGTGGCCCTGGCAGCGCGGGCGGCTCGTCGTCGCCTCCCCGGTGATCAGGGACGGCGACGTCATCGCGGTCGTCGTCACCGAATCACCTACCGGGCGCATGCGTTCGAAGACGCTGCAGGGATGGCTGCTCATCGCCGCCGGAGAGTCGGCGGCCATGCTCCTCGCCGTCGGTGCGGCGCTGCGCCTGACCGGCTGGGTGCTGCGTCCGGTGCGGGTCCTCGACGCGACGACGCACGACATCGCGACCGGGCGCCTGAAGTCCAGGGTGGCGGCCACGGGCGGTCCGCCGGAACTCCGGCGCCTGGCCCGGTCGTTCAACGAGATGGCCGACAACGTCGAGGACGTCCTCGAACAGCAGCGGGCCTTCGTCGCCGACGCCTCGCACCAACTGCGCAACCCCCTGGCCGCCCTGCTGCTGCGCATCGAACTGCTCGCCCTCGAACTGCCGGAGGGGAACGAGGAGATCGCCTCCGTGCGCACCGAGGGCAAGCGCCTCGCCCGGGTTCTCGACGACCTCCTGGGGCTCGCGCTCGCCGAGCACACGGCGGCCGATCTCCGGCTCACCGACATCGGCGAGCTCGCGGCGGAACGGGTCGGCGCCTGGCGGCCGCTCGCCGAGGAGCGCGGGGTGCGGCTGACCGGCGTCTGCCCGGCGACCACCGGCTGGGCAGACCCGGTCGCGCTGTCCAGCGCCCTGGACGCGGTGATCGACAACGCCCTCAAGTTCACGCCCGAGGGCGAGGAGGTGCGGGTGGAGGTCTCCTGGAGCGGTCAGCTGACGACCGTGGTGATCACGGACGGCGGCCCCGGCCTCACGGAGGACGAACTCGCCCGCATCGGAGACCGCTTCTGGCGCAGCAACCGCCATCAGAACGTGCAGGGCTCGGGCCTGGGCCTGTCCATCTCGCGGGCCCTGCTCACCGCGGGCGGCGGCTCCCTCACGTACGCGCAGCACGAGCCGCACGGCCTGCGTGTGACGGTCGGCGTCCCGCGCGGCGAGCCCGGCTCCACGGGCCGCTGAGCCCGCTTGCGGCTGCTGACCCGGCGCGACCGCGTGACCGCTACGGCTTGACCGACTGGTAGTAGCGGCGTGCGCCCTCGTGCAGGGTGAGCGGATCGGTGTAGAGCGCCGTCCGCAGGTCCACCAGCTGGGCCGCGTGCACCTGGTCACCGATGTGGTCGCGGCTGTCGATCACCGTGCGGGTCAGCCCCTCGGACAGCTTCGGGTCCACCCGGTCCGTGGTGACCAGGAGATTCGCCACGGCCAGCGTCGGCACGGCGTCGTTCTCCTGGGCGGCCGGATAGGCGTCTGCGGGCATCACGGCCGCCCGGTAGTAGCGCGAGGCTCCGCCCTGCTTGTGCAGGGCGTCCACGAGAGTGCCCAGCTCGACGAGGCGCACGTCGAACTCCTCGGAGAGCAACCGCACCGTGGTGGTCGGCAGCCCGCCCGACCAGAAGAAGGCGTCGATGTCGCCCTTCTTGAGAAGATCGGGCGCGGTGTCGATACCGGCGTCCACCGACGTGAGGTCCTTGCCGGGATCCAGACCTGCGGCCTTGAGCACCCGGTCCGCTATCAGCCGCACACCCGACCGCGGCTGGCCCACGGCGACCTTCTTGCCCTTCAGGTCCCGCGCCTTCTCGATGTCCGAGGAGCGCCGGACGACGAGCTGTACGTAGTCGTCGTACAGCCGCGCGCAGCCCCGCAGCCGGTCCGCGCCCGCACGCCCCTCCAGGCGGTACTTCGCTACGGCGTCGGCGGCCGCGATGGTGAAGTCGGCCTTCCCCTTGGCCACCCGCTCGACGTTCTGCTGCGAGCCCTCGCTGTTGAGCAGCTCCACGTCCACCTTGGGCATGTCCTCGGACACCGCGGTCCGCAGGAGCTTTCCGTAGCGTTCGTACACCCCGTTCTTCACGCCCGTGCTGAACGTCATCCCGCCCGTCGGAGAGTCGTCGCGCGCCGGGACGAGCCACCACACCAGGAGCCCGAACACCACGAGGGCGGCCGCCGCACCCTGGAGTGCGCGGCGCCTGCTGACGTGGGGGAGTGCCTTGAGCATGCGCGCGATCCTGCCAGGCCACTCGCAGTGATGGCCAGGGCCGAGCTCCCGGCGGGGAAACTTCCCCGACCGCCTACCCTTGTCACATGAGCAGCGGCGACCGGGGACAGGCAGTGGGCGTTAAAGGAACGTACGAGGTACGCACTTACGGGTGCCAGATGAACGTCCACGACAGTGAGCGGCTCTCCGGGCTGCTCGAAGGCGCCGGATACGAGCGAGCGCCCGAGGGCTCGGACGGCGACGCCGACGTGGTCGTCTTCAACACCTGCGCCGTACGGGAGAACGCCGACAACCGGCTCTACGGCAACCTCGGCCGCCTGGCCCCCATGAAGACCAAGCGGCCCGGCATGCAGATCGCCGTCGGCGGCTGCCTGGCCCAGAAGGACCGCGACACCATCGTGCAGAAGGCGCCCTGGGTGGACGTCGTCTTCGGGACGCACAACATCGGCAAGCTGCCGGTGCTCCTGGAGCGGGCCCGCGTCCAGGAAGAGGCGCAGGTCGAGATCGCCGAGTCCCTCGAAGCGTTCCCCTCGACGCTGCCCACGCGCCGCGAGAGCGCGTACGCGGCGTGGGTCTCCATCTCCGTGGGCTGCAACAACACCTGCACGTTCTGCATCGTGCCCGCCCTGCGCGGCAAGGAGAAGGACCGCAGGACCGGCGACATCCTCGCCGAGATCGAGGCCCTCGTCGCCGAGGGCGTCTCCGAGATCACCCTGCTCGGCCAGAACGTGAACGCGTACGGCTCCGACATCGGCGACCGCGAGGCCTTCAGCAAGCTCCTGCGGGCCTGCGGCAAGATCGAGGGCCTGGAGCGCGTGCGCTTCACCTCGCCGCACCCGCGCGACTTCACGGACGACGTGATCGCCGCCATGGCCGAGACCCCGAACGTGATGCCCCAGCTGCACATGCCGCTCCAGTCCGGCTCGGACCCGATCCTGAAGGCGATGCGCCGCTCGTACCGCCAGGACCGCTTCCTCGGGATCATCGAGAAGGTCCGCGCCGCCATGCCCGACGCGGCGATCTCCACCGACATCATCGTCGGCTTCCCCGGAGAGACCGAGGAGGACTTCGAGCAGACGATGCACGTAGTCCGTGAGGCCCGTTTCGCCAGCGCCTTCACCTTCCAGTACTCCAAGCGCCCCGGTACGCCCGCGGCGACCATGGAGGGGCAGATCCCCAAGGAGGTCGTGCAGGCCCGCTACATGCGTCTGTCCGCCCTCCAGGAGGAGATCTCCTGGGACGAGAACAAGAAGCAGGTCGGCAGGACCCTGGAGCTGATGGTCGCCGAGGGCGAGGGCCGCAAGGACGGCGCCACCCACCGTCTCTCCGGGCGGGCCCCGGACAGCCGCCTGGTCCACTTCACCAAGCCGGACACCGAGGTCCGCCCCGGTGACGTCGTCACGGTCGAGATCACGTACGCGGCTCCGCACCACCTGCTCGCAGAGGGCCCCGTCCTGAACGTGCGCCGCACGCGCGCGGGCGACGCGTGGGAGAAGCGCAATGCCGAGGCGGCGGCCAAGCCCGCCGGCGTGATGCTGGGCCTGCCCAAGGTGGGCGCCCCCGAGCCGCTTCCGGTGGCCGCGGGCAGCGGTTGCGGCTGCGACTGACCGGGGCGAGCGGCAGACAGTGGACAACGGGGGCGGGGCGGGGCGGATGGCGCGCTGGGCGCTGATGATGGAGAACCCTCCGGGGCCGGGGGCGTGGCATCTGTTCGAGCTGATGGCCACGGTGGACGGCACACATGAGGAGGCGGTGGAGCGGTTCGCGGAGTTCGTCCGCCTCTACCGTCCCAAGCACCCGCGCTATCCCGTACGGATGCGGCGCTATCGCACGGCCGACGGGTGGATGGTGATCGGCGACGGCTCGTCCGGCGGCTCCTTCCCGTACCGCTTCTCGATCTCCGAGCTGGAGTGGGACTCCGGTCCGATCTCCTACTAGCGCGCGGGCGCGCGTACGCTGCGGATCATGCTTGTCGCCGCAGCCGTCTGCCCGTGCCCGCCCCTGCTCGTCCCCGAGGTCGCCGCGGGCGCTGCCCCCGAACTGGATGCCGCGCGCGCCGCTTGCACGGACGCCGTCGGGGTGCTCGCCGCCGCGCGGCCCGACCGGCTCGTCGTGGTGGGCCCCGCAGAGCAGAGCGGGCGCGGGCCGCATCCGCAGGGCGCCCGCGGCTCGTTCCGCGGTTTCGGCGTCGACCTCGACGTGCGGCTCGGGCGTGGTGGCGACGAGGCCTCCACCGCGGCGGAGCGCGAACTCCCGCCGTCGCTCGCCGTCGCCGCCTGGCTGCTCGACCGTACGGAGTGGTCGGCGGCCCCGCTGGAAGGGCTCGGGGTGGGGGAACCTCTGGCGGCCGAGCGGTGCTTTGCAGCGGGCGGGGACATCGCGGCGCGGGGCGACCGAGTGGCCCTCCTCGTGATGGGCGACGCCAGCGCGTGCCGCACGCTGAAGGCGCCGGGGTACCTCGACGAGCGGGCGGCCGGGTTCGACGCGGAGGTCGCGCGTGCGCTGGGGGCGGCCGACGTGGGGGCACTCAAGGCGCTGGACGCGGAGCTGGCCTACGAACTGAAGGCGGCGGGCCGCGCGCCGTGGCAGGTACTGGCGGGCGCGGCAGAAAACGCGGACCTGAGCGGCCAACTGCTCTACGAGGACGCCCCGTACGGCGTCGGCTATCTGGTCGCCACCTGGTCGTAGCGATTTGCCTGTGCGTGGCTGAGCGCTCTCGGGTGCGCGGGGGCGTGCTGTCGCGGCGGTACGCGCTGCTCGGGGCCGCAGGGGGCCGTGAACGCCGCTAGGGGGGCAGAAGGGGCCGCTGGGTGCTCAGCGGGGCAGGTGGACGGTTCTGGGCGTTGCTCGGGGTGTGAGCGTGGCGGATGCGTGCCGTACGGCGACGGCCGTGGAGCTGGTGGTGCTCCACGGCCGTCCGCCGGTGTCGTTCGGTGACCCGGTCGGCTGACTCAGCCGCCGCTCCGGCGCCTCGCCGGCGCCGGTGAGCGGCGAGTGATCCAGCCGGTGGTTCAGGGAGCCGGAGGGGGCGTGGGACGGGCGGTGCCGCCGCCCGGGTCCTTGCCCTCGTCGGGCGTCCCGGCGAGGCGGTCCACGGCGTCCTTCGCCTTGCCCGTCCCGGCCTGGATCTTGTCGCTGTACTTGCCCTTGGTCTTGTCGTCGACCGCCTTCGCGGCCTTGTCGAGACCTTGGTCGATCTTGTCCCCGTGCTGCTGCGCGAGGCCCGCGACCTTGTCCTTCGCCGGGGCGAGCTTGTCTTTCAGGCTCTGCAGGAAGCCCATCGGTTGCCTTCCTTCGCCGGGAGAGTCACTTGCGGGCGCCCTCGTCGGCCTCGTCGTTGTCGGCGGCCTTCTCCGCGGACTGCTGCTTGGGAATGTCCACGTTCTCCGCAGCAGCCTCGTCGGAGCCCTTCGCCTCGTCCTCGGTCTTGCCCGCGGTCTCGGCGTCGGCCTCGGCTCCGGTCCCGGCGTCGGCCTTACCGGCCTCGGCCTCGGCCTCGGTCTCGTCCCCGGCGGCGGCCTCGGTCTTGCCCTCCTCCTTGCCGGACTCGGACTCGGGAGTCTCCCCGGCCGCTTCCGGCTCGGCCGTCAGGGTCCCGGCTGCCGCGTCGGCCGTTGACGCCTCTTCCGCGTCCTTGGACTTCCTACGGAACCGTGCAAAAACGCCCATATCTACTCCATATGGTACTCGTGAGGGCGAAATCCCGCGCCGCCCGGTGCGCCCTGTTGCGCCTCCCGGGTCGCCGGTCCTCAAAACCGGCGGCCGGAACCTCGCAACAGGCAACGACCCCGGACGTGTGACGTCACGTAGCTCGTTCGGGAAGAGGTCGCGGAGTTTGCGAGACTGAGGCAGTGAGTAGAGCAGCTCCCGCACCGCGGGTCATCGCCGTCGTCGGGCCGACCGCGGCCGGAAAGTCCGATCTGGGCGTTTTCCTCGCCCAGCAACTCGGCGGCGAAGTCGTCAACGCCGACTCCATGCAGCTCTACAGAGGGATGGACATCGGCACCGCCAAGCTGACGCTCGAAGAGCGCGACGGAGTGCCGCACCACCTCCTCGACATCTGGGACGTCACGGAGGCGGCAAGCGTCGCCGAGTACCAGAAGCTGGCGCGAGCCGAGATCGACCGCCTCCTCGCCGACGGCCGCTGGCCGATCCTGGTCGGCGGCTCCGGCCTCTACGTCAAGGGCGCCGTCGACCAGCTGGAGTTCCCCGGTACGGACCCCGCGGTCCGGGCCCGCCTGGAGGAAGAGCTCGCGCTCCGCGGCTCCGGAGTGCTCCATGCCCGCCTGGCCGCCGCCGACCCCGGAGCGGGCAAGGCCATCCTGCCGAGCAACGGGCGCCGGATCGTCCGCGCCCTGGAGGTCATCGAGATCACCGGCAAGCCCTTCACCGCCAACCTCCCCGGACACGACTCCGTCTACGACACCGTCCAGATCGGCGTCGACGTCGGCCGCCCCGAACTCGACGAACGCATCGCCACGCGCGTGGACCGCATGTGGGACGCGGGTCTGGTCGACGAGGTGCGCGCATTGGAGGCGCTGGGACTGCGCGAGGGGCGTACGGCGTCGCGTGCGCTCGGCTACCAGCAGGTGCTCGCGGCGCTCGCGGGGGAGTGCACCGACGACGAGGCGCGCGCGGAGACCGTGCGCGCGACCAAGCGCTTCGCGCGACGTCAGGACTCGTGGTTCCGCCGCGATCCCCGCGTGCACTGGCTCAGCGGCGCCGTGGCCGATCGAGGGGAACTCCCAGGACGGGCAATGGCGTTGGTCGAACGAGCGGTCACAGCCTGATCACGTGATGGCATCGGGACGCTCCGGCGGTCATCCCGGCCCCCGGCGCCGTGCCATCATCGACCATCGATCGACCAGTGGAGTCCGAAGTAGGAGGGCGGATGGCGATGGAGGCCGGCCCTCGTGACACCGCACATTCCGGCGGCGAGCTGACTCCGGACGGCCCTGACGGGGCGCCGGACGGCGTGACCGACGACGGTCCGGGCGCGGACCAGATGGCCGTTGCCGAGGTCGAGGTCGAGCTGCGCCCGCAGCGCCGTCTGCGCATCTGGCAGCTCGCGCCGATCGTGGTCCTCGCCGCGGCGGGATCGCTGATGTTCGCCTTCCCGCTGGCCTTCGAGTTCGGAGACGGCGGCGCCGTCGTCGCCATGCTCGGACTCCTGATCAGCTGCTGCGCCGCGGGCTGGGGCATGATGGCCGCGCGCCGCGTGGGGCACACCTGGCCGGGGCTGCCCGAGCGCGGCTCCGGGAGCCGCCCGGACTGGCGCATCGTCTGTGCGTACGCCCTGGTGTTCCTGGCCGTCGCCGTCCTTGCCGTGTGGCGCGTCGCACGTCTTCGCTGACCGCGTCGTACCAGCTCAGGGCCCTGAAGGGCACCGTACGGGCCGAGTGTCATCGGCACCCCGTACGATCGAGGAATGAGCACGCGGATCGCCTTCCTCAAGGGGCACGGGACCGAGAACGACTTCGTGATCGTCCCGGACCCGGACAACGCCGTCGAGCTGCCCCAAGCCGCCGTGGCCGCCCTGTGCGACCGCCGCGCGGGCATCGGCGGCGACGGCCTGCTCCATGTCGTGCGGTCCGCGGCGCACCCCGAGGCACGCCACCTGGCCGCCGAGGCCGAGTGGTTCATGGACTACCGCAACGGCGACGGTTCGATCGCCGAGATGTGCGGCAACGGAGTGCGCGTCTTCGCCCGCTATCTCCAGCACGCCGGACTGGTGGGCGAGGGCGATCTGGCCGTCGCCACCCGTGGCGGCGTCAAGACCGTGCACATCGCCAAGGCCGCGGCCGGCGGGGACATCACCGTCGGCATGGGCAAAGCGTTCCTCCCCGAAGACCAGGACGTCACCGTCTCCGTGGCCGACCGCCACTGGCCCGCGCGCAACGTGAACATGGGCAACCCGCACGCGGTCGCCTTCGTGGACGACCTGGCCCACGCGGGGAACCTGTACGACCCGCCGCCGTTCAGCCCCGCCTCGGCCTACCCGCAGGGCGTGAACGTCGAATTCGTCGTCGACCGTGGTCCTCGTCACGTCGCCATGCGCGTGCATGAGCGCGGTTCCGGCGAGACCCGCTCGTGCGGCACGGGCGCGTGCGCCGTCGCCGTCGCGGCGGCCCGCAGGGACGGGCAGGACCCTGCGACGACCGGTACGCCGGTCACCTATACCGTCGATCTCCCTGGTGGGCGCCTGGTGATCACCGAGCGTCCCGACGGAGAGATCGAGATGACGGGTCCCGCGGTGATCGTCGCCGAAGGCGAAATCGACGCGGAATGGCTCGAAACTGTAAACCCGTGAACTGTCGCTCGAATGGGTGATCCGTTTCACGCTCGGCGAGAGGCGGTCAGCGGCGCGTGATGGGCTCGGTAGCATCAAGCACCGGCCCGGACAGAGCATGCCGCCGTCCGCTCACCGCCGGTCGGAGCAGCCGGAGGTGCCCATGAGTGCGGAGGCTACAAACCCTGCGATGTCTGGTGCCGCGACGCCCGCAGGGCAGCGCAGGCGCGGTCGTCCGCGGCTTGACCTGCGCAGGCTCGGTCGCGCTGCCCTCATGGGGCCCGCCACCCGGGACCGGTTGCCGGACGCGATCGGCCATGTGGCGGAAGCCCACCGGGCCCACTATCCGGACGCGGATCTGGAGCCGCTGCGCCGTGCGTGGGTCCTTGCGGAGTCCTCGCACCGCGGCCAGATGCGCAAGAGCGGTGAGCCGTACATCACACATCCGCTCGCGGTGACCCTGATCCTCGCCCAACTGGGTGCCGAGATCACCACCTTGACCGCGTCGCTGCTCCACGACACCGTCGAGGACACGGATGTGACGCTCGACCAGGTGCGTACGGAGTTCGGCGACGACGTCTGCTATCTCGTCGACGGCGTCACGAAGCTGGAGAAGGTCGACTACGGAGCGGCCGCCGAGCCCGAGACCTTCCGCAAGATGCTCGTGGCCACCGGCAACGACGTACGCGTCATGTCGATCAAGCTCGCCGACCGCCTGCACAACATGCGCACGCTCGGTGTCATGCGCCCCGAGAAACAGGCGCGGATCGCCAAGGTGACGCGGGACGTGCTCATTCCGCTCGCCGAGCGCCTCGGCGTACAGGCGCTCAAGACCGAGCTGGAGGACCTCGTCTTCGCGATCCTCCACCCGGAGGAGTACTCCCGGGTCCAGGAGCTGATCGCGGACAACGCGGTGGTCGGCGGCGACCCCCTGGAAGAGACGGCCGACGACGTCCGGACGGTTCTGCGTGAGGCGGACATCGCGGCCGAAGTCCTCATCAGGCCGCGGCACTTCGTCTCGGTCCACCGGGTGCACCGCAAACGCGGCGAGATGCGTGCGGCGGACTTCGGGCGGATCCTGGTCCTGGTGAACGAGGACGCGGACTGCTACGGAGTCCTCGGCGAGCTGCACACCTGCTTCACGCCGGTGGTCTCGGAGTTCAAGGACTTCATCGCCGTACCGAAGTTCAACCTCTACCAGTCGCTGCACACGGCCGTGGCCCGCCCGGACGGAGAGGTCGCCGAAGTCCTCATCCGTACGCACCAGATGCACAAGGTGGCCGAGGCCGGCGTCGTCGCCCTGCGCAATCCGTACGCTCCTCCTTCGGAGGAGCAGTCCGATTCCGGCTCCGGACTGTCCGAGGACGCGGTCGAGGGCGAGCGCGCCGACCCGACCCGGCCCGGCTGGCTCTCCCGCCTCCTCGACTGGCAGGAAGCGGCCCCCGACCCGGACACGTTCTGGTCCACCCTCCGCGAAGACCTCGCCCAGGACCGCGAGATCGCCGTCTTCCGCCCCGACGGCGGCACCCTGGGACTGCCCGCAGGTGCGAGCTGCGTGGACGCCGCCTACGCCCAGTACGGCGAAGACGCCCACGCCTGCATCGGAGCACGTGTCAACGGCCGTCTGGCGACGCTGAGCACGGTCCTGCGGGACGGCGACACGGTCCAGCTCCTCATGGGACAGGACGCGGCGGCCGGGCCCTCCCGCGAGTGGCTCGAACACGCGCGCACGCCCGGCGCCCGCATCGCCATCCGGCGCTGGCTCACCACCCACCCCACGCCCGCGTCGGCGCCCTCGGCGTCGACCCCGGAGAAGCCCGTTCCCCCGCCGCAGGCCGCCGACTTCCCGCGCCCCGCCGCGGCGAACGCCGTCGTGGACAGGGAGGGCGCGAGCGTACGTCTCGCGGGGTGTTGTACGCCCGTGCCGCCCGACGAGGTGACCGCCTTCGCCGTGCGCGGCGGCGTCGTCACCGTGCACCGCGTCGAGTGCCCGGCGGTCGCGCGCATGAAGGAAGTGGGGCGCGCCGAGGTCGGAGTGCACTGGGGGGACAGCGCGGAGTGCCGGGTCACGCTGATCGCTGAATCGTTCGGTCGCGCGCATCTGATGGCCGACCTCACCGAGGCCATCGCCCTGGAGGGCGTCGAAGTCATGTCGGCCACCGTCGAGCCGCCGAGCCAGCAGCGCGTGCGCCACACGTACACGCTGCAACTCCCCGACGCCGACCACCTTCCGGGGCTGATGCGGGCGATGCGCGCCGTGCCGGGGGTGTACGACGTCAGCCGGGCCCAGCACCCGGCGTCGGCGAACTCGTAGCAGCGCGCCAGGGGGTGCCGGGCGTCGCGGCAGCCGCCTACTGGCGACTCGTTCGAGTGGCCCGGCGCGCGTTGACCCCGGCGCGGTAGGTCCGCGCTGATAGCGGTAGTTCATGCTGCTCACCCCCCGGGTCAGGGCCTCGCGGTCGAAGACCCTTCGCATCGCGACCGCGCTCCTGGCCGCGGCCACCTCCGCCACCCTGCTCGCCGCTTCCGCACCGGCACCGGTCAAACCGCTCGGCATCGGCGACCGGCTCTTCCCGCACCTGGGCAACCCCGGCTACGACGTCATGTCGTACGACATCGACTTCACGTACCGCGGCTCCAACAAGAAGCCGCTCGACGCCACGACGGTGATCGACGCCCGCACCACCGCCCCGCTGGAGCTGATCAACCTCGACTTCGCCCACGGCAAGGTCCGCTCCGTCGAGGTCAACGGCGCTCCCGCCCGCTTCGAATCCACCGGCGAGGACCTGGTCGTCACGCCGCCCCAGCCCCTGAACCAGGGCGAGGGGATGCGGATCACCGTCCGGCACACCAGTGATCCCCGGCCCACGAAGGACCGGGACGGCGGCTGGGTGCCCACGGCCGACGGGCTCGCCATGGCCAATCAGGCCGACGCCGGGCACCGAGTGTTCCCGTCCAACGACCACCCCGCCGACAAGGCGATGTTCACGTTCCGCATCACCACCCCCAAGGGGCTCACCGCCGTCGCCAACGGCCTGCCCGTCGGCACGGCGCACAGGGGAGCCACCACGACGCGCGCCTTCCGCACCCAGCACCCCATGGCCACGGAACTGGCGCAGGTGTCCATCGGCCGCTCCACCGTGGTGCACCGCACCGGGCCGCACGGCCTGCCCGTACGCGACGTGGTGCCCACCAAGGACCGCAAGGTCCTCGAGCGCTGGCTCAAGAAGACGCCCGACCAGATCGGCTGGATGGAGGACAAGGTAGGCCGCTACCCCTTCGAGACGTACGGCGTCCTGATGGCGCAGGCGCAGACAGGCTTCGAACTCGAGACGCAGACCCTCTCCCTCTTCGAGAGCGACCTGTTCAAGCGGCCCGAGTACCCCGAGTGGTACGTGGACTCGATCATGGTCCACGAGCTGGCGCACCAGTGGTTCGGCGACAGCGTCAGCCCCGCCACCTGGTCCGATCTCTGGCTCAACGAAGGACACGCCACCTGGTACGAGGCGCTCTTCGCCGAGGAGAAGGCGGACAAGCCCCTCCAGCGGCGCATGCGTGAGGCCTACCGGCAGTCGGACAGCTGGCGCGCCGCGGGCGGACCGCCGGCCGCCCCGAAGGGGCCCGCGCCGGGACAGAAGATCAGCATCTTCCGGCCCGTCGTGTACGACGGCAGTGCGCTGGTGCTCTACGCGCTGCGGCAGGAGATCGGGAAGCCGGCCTTCGAGCGCCTGGAGCGGCTCTGGGTGCGGACCCACCGGGACGGGAACGCGACGACCGCGGACTTCGTGCGCCTCGCCTCGACCGTCGCGGGCCGTGATCTGGGCGGATTCTTCGACGCGTGGCTGTACGGCGCGAAGACACCGGCGATGCCTGGGCACCCGGACTGGCGTAAGGCGGCTCCTGCCGGGAAATAACCCGGGAATAACCCAAGTGACGAGACGGGCCGTTCCGTGCAACCATCTTCAGGTCGGCGCCGCCGCGGGTCCGGGAAAACCCTTCGGGGGTATCTCGGGGCCCGTGCCGGCCGGTCCGGGGAATCACGGGGCGGCCCCGAGCGTTGACCACCATGAAGAATCCCATCGACGTAAGGATCCAATGACCTCCTCTTCTTCCCCTTCCCAGGACGCGCAGAGCTTCGCGCAGAACTACCCCGAAGGTCTTCGGGCCGATGCCCTGATGGAAGAGGACGTCGCCTGGAGCCACGAGATCGACGGAGAGCGGGACGGCGAACAGTTCGACCGCTCCGAGCGCGCGGCTCTGCGCCGCGTCGCCGGCCTCTCCACCGAGCTCGAGGACGTCACCGAAGTCGAGTACCGCCAGCTCCGCCTGGAGCGCGTGGTCCTCGTCGGGGTGTGGACCTCGGGCACAGTGCAGGACGCGGAGAACTCCGTCGCCGAGCTGGCCGCCCTCGCCGAGACGGCGGGCGCGCTCGTGCTCGACGGTGTCATTCAGCGCCGCGACAAGCCCGACCCGGCGACGTACATCGGATCCGGCAAGGCCCAGGGGCTGCGCGACATCGTCCTCGAGACCGGGGCCGACACCGTCGTGTGTGACGGTGAGCTGAGCCCCGGCCAGCTGATTCACCTCGAAGACGTCGTCAAGGTCAAGGTGGTCGACAGGACCGCCCTGATCCTCGACATCTTCGCCCAGCACGCCAAGTCCCGAGAGGGCAAGGCGCAGGTCGCCCTTGCCCAGATGCAGTACATGCTCCCGCGCCTGCGAGGCTGGGGTCAGTCGCTCTCCCGTCAGATGGGCGGCGGCGGATCCAGCGGTGGCGGCGGCATGGCGACCCGTGGTCCCGGTGAGACCAAGATCGAGACGGACCGCCGTCGGATCCGCGAGAAGATGGCGAAGATGCGCCGGGAGATCGCGGAGATGAAGACGGGCCGCGAGATCAAGCGCCAGGAGCGCAAGCGCAACAAGGTGCCCTCGGTCGCGATCGCCGGATACACGAACGCGGGCAAGTCCTCCCTGCTCAACCGCCTCACGGGTGCGGGCGTCCTGGTGGAGAACGCCCTGTTCGCCACCCTCGACCCGACCGTGCGCCGGGCCGAGACGCCGAGCGGCCGGATCTACACCCTGGCCGACACCGTCGGGTTCGTACGGCATCTGCCGCACCACCTCGTCGAGGCGTTCCGCTCCACGATGGAAGAGGTCGGCGAGTCCGACCTGATCCTGCACGTGGTGGACGGTTCGCACCCGGTGCCGGAGGAGCAGCTGGCCGCCGTGCGCGAGGTGATCAGGGACGTCGGCGCGACCGACGTGCCCGAGATCGTGATCGTGAACAAGGCGGACGCGGCCGATCCGCTGGTCCTCCAGCGGCTGCTGCGCAACGAGAAGCACGCGATCGCGGTCTCCGCGCGCACGGGCGCGGGCATCGAAGAGCTGCTCGCGCTGATCGACGCCGAACTGCCGCGGCCCGAGGTCGAGATCGAGGCCCTCGTTCCGTACACGCAGGGACAGCTCATCTCGCGGGCGCACGCCGAGGGCGAGGTGCTCTCCGAGGAGCACACCGCCGAGGGCACGCTGCTCAAGGCGAAGGTGCACGCGGAACTGGCCGCGGACCTCGCGCCGTACGTCCCAGTCGCGGGCTGAGCCCAGCCCCGGACCGCGTGGCGCGCGGACCACATGGCGAAGGCCCGCCCCCTCTCGTAGGGGGCGGGCCTTCGCCGCGTCAGGTGCGAGGTGCGGACGTGGTCCGCCGTGCGGCTACTGCGAGCCGTACTTCTTGCTCATCATGTCGTAGACCTGCTCGGCGCCCTTGCCCAGCTGCGGTCCGGCCAGCCAGGTGTTCTCGGCCGGGCCGATCGAGGTGTTCGAGACCAGCTGGGTCTTGCCGCCCACCATCCGGAACCAGCCGCCGCCGGACGAACCGCCGGTCATGGTGCAGCCGATGCGGTACATCGTCGGCTGGGCGGAGGTCAGCGAGAGACGGCCCGGCTTGTCGATGCACTTGTGCATGATCTGGCCGTTGTACGGGGGAGCGGCGGGGTAGCCCCAGGCGCCCATCGAGCTCACGCTCTGCGTGGCCGGAGCCGTGAAGTCGACGGGCAGCGCGTTGCCGACGGTCTCCTCGAGGGACTTGGAGCCCTGCTGCGGCTTCACGTGCATCACGGCGTAGTCGTACGGCGCACCGGCACCGCCCGAAGCGGCGCCCTGGTCGATCCACTCGGCGGAGGTCGAGACCCAGTCGGCCCAGTACTGGCCGTAGGGGGCGACTTCCTGCGGGGCGGCGTTGCTCAGCTCGGCCTCGGACTTGCCGAGGTCGTTGTAGGCAGGCACGAAGGTGATGTTGCGGTACCAGCCGCCTTCGGCGCCGGCGTGCACGCAGTGGCCCGCGGTCCACACGAGGTTCGACTTGCCCGGGTTGCGCGGGTCCTTCACGACCGTGCCGGAGCAGACCATCGAGCCCGCGGGAGCGTCGAAGAAGATCTTGCCGACCGGGGCTGCGTTCTCGTGGTACGGCGTCTTCTCGCGCTTGGCCTGGACCGGCGACGGCTCGGGGTCGGTCGCGCCCTGGTCGGAAGGGGCGTCCTTCGCGGCGATCGTCTTGTTCGGGTCCTTGGCGTCCTTCATCCGCTCGGGCTTCCAGAGCCCCTCGATGACCGGGTTGACGAAGTCCTTGGCCTCGCGGAGCCAGTCCCCCTTCTCGAAGTTCTTCCAGCCGCCGTTCTTCCACTTGTCCGGGTCGATGCCGTGCTTCTTCAGCTTGTCGGCGAGGCCGCCGGGCAGCTTGGCGTCGGAACCGTTGTCGGAGCCGGTGTCGGAACCCTTGTCGGCGCCCTGCGAGGTGCCGGAATCGGCCTTGTCGGCGGCCTTGTCCTCGCTGGGGCCGCAGGCGGTGGCGGTGAGTGCCAGAGCCGCGGCGAGCCCGGTGGCGGCGAGTGCGAGACGCTGCCCGCGACTGCGCGCGTAGGGCGCACGTATGGAACGCATGAAGCTGTAACCCCCGAAGTGAACGTGTGATTGCTGCAATTGCCATGTACGTGTCATCTGCGGCCGCGGAGACCCCGAGGGCTTCCCGCCGAAGCAACACCTCACTATGCCTGTGCGATTGGGGACGAATGACGGCGGGGTCGTGAAGGTTTCAGGCGACCCCGCCGTCATGCATCAGGCACTTACTCGTCTGCTGCCGTTACTTCTTTGCTGCCGGTCTTCTACTGGCCGGCGAACTTCTTGCTCACCGCGCCGTAGATGCCCTTGGCCTCCTTGCCGAGGCGCGGACCGGCGAGCCAGCCTGCCGTCACCGGGCCGATGGAGGTGTTGGACACCAGGGCGGGCTTGCCGTCCGAACCCTTGGCGACCCAGCCGCCGCCGGACGAACCACCGGTCATCGTGCAGCCGATGCGGTACATCGTCGGCTCGGGCTTGCTGATCGAGAGCCGGCCCGGCTTGTCGGCGCACTGGAACGCCTTCTGGCCGTCGAACGGCGGAGCGGCGGGGTAGCCGGTCGCCGTCATCTCGGAGATCCGCGGAACGGCCGGGGCGTTGAAGTCCACCGGGAGCGCCGAACCGACCTGCTCCTCGAGGGACTTGCCCTCGCTGCCCTTCTCGGGCGTCACGTGAATGACCGCGAAGTCGTAGGGTGCGCCGGTGCCGCCCGTCGGGCCGCCCTTCTCGATCCACTGGTCGGAGGTCTGTGCCCAGTCACCCCACCAGACACCGTGCGGAGCGACCTCTTCCTTGGGGGTGTTCTCCAGCTCGGCGGTCGACTTGCCGGTGTTGTTGTACGAGGGGACGAAGGCGATGTTGCGGTACCAGCCGCCCTGGGCGCCGGCGTGCACGCAGTGACCCGCGGTCCACACCATGTTGGACTTGCCGGGGTGCGCGGGGTCCTCGACGACGGTGGCCGAGCAGACCATCGAGCCGTCGGGGCCGTCGAAGAACAGCTTGCCCGACTCGGGAACGCTGGCGTCGTACGGCGTCTTCACGGCCGCCGCTTCCACCGGCTCGGGAGTCGGGTCGGTCACGCCCTGGTCACCGGAGATGTCGTTGTCGTCGACACCGCGGTCGGGGTTCTTGTCCGCGTCCCGCATGCGGTCCGAGTCCCACAGGCCCTCGATGATCGGGTTGACGAAGTCACCGGCCTCGCGGAGCCAGTCGTCCTTGCTGAAGTCCTTCCAGGCCCCGTTCTTCCACTTGTCCAGGTCGATGCCGTGCTCCTTGAGCCGGTCCTGGATGTCCTGCGGGATCTTGACCTTGCCGTCGCCGTTGCCGTCGTTGTTGCCGTCGTCGGCGGGCTGGGACGCGGATGCCTCGTCGCCCGCGTTGTCCTCGCTCGGGCCGCAGGCCGTCGCGGTCAGGACGAGTGCCGCGCCGATGGCGACAGCGGCCGCCACAGGGGAGGTTCTGCCGCGCGCGCTCCTCCCACGACGAGCGGCATTGAGCGGGCGTATGGGTCGCATAGAGAGATTCCCCCTGGGCTTCGAGATCGTTCGCATGCCGGACACCGCCTGCCAAACGGTGCGTTGAGCACGTTATTTCCGTTGCGCTGCCCACCCACTTGTCGGATGAACGGCACCTCACACTATGCCGGTGCCGTAGGGGACAACCGACGGAACGGCAACGGTTCCGTCACGGCAAGGATCTTCCGATGACCCGTGTTCCTCCGCAGCCCCAGTCGTTGGTACGTACGGGGGGCTGGCGGCCTGCGTTCATCTCCCCTGCCAACTCGTCGGCGCACCGGCCCGGATCACGCGGGACGCGCCCACCCAGCGGGAGGTCCAACAGTCGTGGCCGTGACCGAGCCGGCACCCGCGGCGGTTTCCGCGGCGCACTCCGCAGCACACGAGGGGATCCTGCGACGCCAGTCGGCGCGCGAGTCGG
Organism: Streptomyces sp. NPDC046925; assembly: GCF_040644915.1. NCBI lineage: Bacteria > Bacillati > Actinomycetota > Actinomycetes > Kitasatosporales > Streptomycetaceae > Streptomyces > Streptomyces sp. NPDC046925. Next base: position 61,926 of record NZ_JBEYWZ010000001.1, read on the forward strand.
CGGCGCGCACCTACGCGCGCGCCCTGCCGATCGTGCCGGTCCGCGCGCGCGGTCTGACCATCGAGGGCGCCGACGGACGGCGCTACCTCGACTGCCTCTCGGGTGCGGGGACCCTGGCCCTCGGGCACAACCATCCGGTCGTGCTCGAAGCGATCAGAAAGGTTCTCGACTCGGGGGCGCCGCTGCATGTCCTCGATCTCGCGACGCCGGTGAAGGACGCGTTCACCACCGAGCTCTTCCGCACGCTGCCCCGCGGACTCGCCGACCGTGCGCGGATCCAGTTCTGCGGACCCGCCGGCACGGACGCGGTGGAAGCGGCGCTGAAGCTCGTGCGCACGGCGACCGGTCGCGACGGCATGCTCGCCTTCACCGGCGCCTATCACGGGATGACGGCAGGGGCGCTCGAAGCATCCGGGGGCGCGACGGACGTACGGGTCGCGCGGCTGCCCTATCCGCAGGACTACCGCTGCCCGTTCGGGATCGGCGGCGCGGACGGCGCCGAAGTCGCGGCCCGCTGGACCGAAAGCCTCCTGGACGACACCAAATCGGGTGTGCTCCGGCCCGCCGGAATGATCCTCGAACCCGTGCAGGGCGAGGGCGGAGTGATCCCCGCCCCCGACGACTGGCTGCGCCGGATGCGGGCGATCACCGCCGCGCGCTCGATCCCGCTCATCGCGGACGAGGTCCAGACCGGCGTCGGGCGCACCGGCGCGTTCTGGGCCGTCGAGCACAGCGGCGTCGTCCCGGACGTGATGGTGCTCTCCAAGGCCATCGGCGGCAGCCTGCCCCTGGCCGTCGTGGTCTACCGCGACGACCTCGACGTCTGGCCCCCCGGCGCGCACGCGGGCACCTTCCGGGGCAACCAGCTCGCCATGGCGGCTGGCGCGGCCACCCTCGCGTACGTCCGTGAGAACGGCCTCGCGGAACGCGCCGGAGTCCTGGGCGCCCGCATGCTCACCCACTTGCGGTCCCTGGCCGCCGAGCACCCCTGTATCGGCGACGTCCGCGGCAGAGGCCTGATGATCGGCGTCGAACTGGTGAACCCGGCTGCCGCGGACGGGCCCGAGCCCGGCGCCCGGCCGGCGACCACCGGCCTGCTGTCCCCGGGCCGTTCCCCACGACCGCTTCCCCCGGCCCCCGAACTCGCCGCCGAGGTGCAACGGGAATGCCTGCGCCGCGGACTCATCGTCGAGCTGGGAGGGCGGCACTCCAGTGTCGTACGCCTCCTTCCTCCTCTCACGATCACGGACGAGCAGGCGGCAGCGATCCTGGACCGCCTCGCCGACGCGATCTCCGCCGCGGCACGCCCGCACCACGGATAGCCACGCCGCAACCGGGCCGTCCCGCCGACGGCCGAGAGACATCAGCAGAGCTCCAGCCCGTCCCCCCGGAGCCCGAACGACCGCACAAGGAAGCCTCTTGAACGCCACTCCCGCATCTGACGGCCCACCCCAGCTCCGCGCCCCGAAGGTGTGCGGCCAGCAATCCGCGCTGGTGGCGGAGCCCGGTACGGTTCCCCGGCAGAAGGGAGGCCGGCACACCGAGCGGCTGCCAGGCGGAACCGCCGATTTCCTGGAGCACCCCGATCCGCACACCGCCGCACAAGTCGCGGCCATCGAGAACCTCCTGCGCTGCTGGGTACGCGAGAACAACTTCCCCGCCCCCGAGCACGGCGCCCTGCGCATCCCGCTCGACGCCAGCGGCACCGCCCTCCTCGTCCCCGTCCACTACTGGTCGGCCACCGGCTGGCACCGATTCGGCCTCCCGTACCTGGAAGACGGCCCCCAGAGCGCGCCCCCGGCGGACGCCGTCACCGTCGCCGCGCTCCTGGGACGCGAGACGGGCACGCGGACAGAAGCCGCCGATCCGGAGGGGCACGCGGGGGAGCGGGCAGAGGAGCCCGGCGGCCAGGGCGAGCACGGGGTGCCACAGGAAGAGGCCGGTCTCACCGGCGTCGACGTCGGCGGCGCCACCTACTCCGCCTCCGGCACCGGCTGCGGCATCGACGGCGAGCGAGTCGAGGGAGGGGACCTCGTCGGCCGCGTCGCCGACTCGGTGCGGCGCACGGCCACCTTCATCGCCGACCGCCGCAGCAACCCCGTCGACGAGCCCGACCTCTTTCTCGCCGCCGAACAGTCCCTGGTCCTCGGCCACCCCCTGCACCCCACGCCCAAGAGCCGCGAAGGGCTCTCCGACACCGAGTCCCGGCTCTACTCACCGGAGTTGCGCGGCGCCTTCGCGCTGCACTGGCTCGCCGTCGACGCCTCCGTGCTCGCCGCGGACTCGGCCTGGACCGAGCGTGGCCGCACCCTCCCGGCCGAGCAGCTCACCGCCCGCCTCGCGGGCCCCGACCTGTCGCTGCCGGAAGGCCGCGCCGCCCTGCCCCTGCACCCGTGGCAGATCCGTGAGCTCAGGCACCGCCCCGCGACCGCCGCGCTCCTGGAAGCCGGGCTCCTCCAGGACCTCGGCCCGCACGGCGCACCGTGGTACCCGACCTCCTCCGTGCGCACCCTCTACCGCTCGGGCGCCGCAGCCATGCTGAAGCTCTCGCTCGGCCTGCGCATCACCAACTCCCGCCGGGAGAATCTCCGCAAGGAACTCCACCGCGGCGTCGAGGTCCACCGGCTGCTCCGCAGCGGCCTCGCCGAGCAGTGGCTGGCAGCCCACCCGGGGTTCGACGTGATCCGCGACCCGGCCTGGCTCGCCGTGACCGGCCCCGACGGAGCGCCCGTCGCCGGACTCGACGTCATGATCCGCCACAACCCCTTCGGCCCCGGCGACGACGTCACCTGCATCGCAGGGCTCGTCTCGCCCAGGCCGTCACCGCACTCCACCGGGCATGACCACGCCCCGATGCTCTCCCGGCTCGGCGAGATCGTCACCTGCCTAGCAGGTCGGACGGGCCGCTCAGTGGGTGCCGCAGCCACGGAGTGGTTCCTGCGCTACCTGGAGAACGTCGTACGCCCCGTGCTCTGGCTGGACAGCGAGGCAGGCGTCGCCCTGGAGGCCCACCAGCAGAACACCCTCCTGCTGCTCGACCCCGACGGCTGGCCCGTGGGCGGCCGGTACCGCGACAACCAGGGCTACTACTACCGCGAGTCCCGGCGGGCCGAACTGGAACGACGGCTCCCCGGCATCGGCGAGCACAGCGACTCGTTCGTGTCCGACGAGGTGGCGGACGAGCGCTTCGCCTACTACCTCGGCATCAACAACGTCCTCGGCCTCATCGGAGCGCTCGGAGCCCAACGCCTGGCCGACGAGCGGCTGCTGCTCGCGGCGTTCCGGCGCTTCCTCGGCGATGTCGCCTCGGGTCCCGCCGCTCTGCGTACGTCCCTTCCCGCCCTGCTTCTCGACTCACCCGTGCTGCGGTGCAAGGCCAACCTGCTGACCCGGCTCCGAGGACTCGACGAACTGGTGGGCCCGGTGGACACCCAGTCCGTCTACGTCTCCATCGCCAACCCCCTGCATTCCTGAGGAACATGACCCGCCTTTCCTGAGAGGAGCGACGCCGTGCCTCCGCCTGACGCGAGTACCGACGCCGGAACCGAGACCGCCCCCGAGTCCGCCACCGAGTCCTCCGCCGCCGACAGGGCGGACGCCCAGGACACCCTCGACCTGCGACTCCCGGACGAACTCATCGCCCTGTTCGGCACGGGCGAACCGGGCGAACCGGGTGACGCGGGTCATCCGGGTCACGCGGACGAAGCGCGGGAGACGCACACCGGGGAAGGCGAAGGCGCCGACGTACGCACGGCAGAGCGTGCTCCCGCACCGGCGGTCAGATCGTCGGCCGACGATCTGCTCGACAACGTCGCCGACTGGGGCCCCGCGACCACCCCTGCCGGTGTCTTCCAACTCGTCCCTGTATGCGTCGAACGCGATCTGTCCCTCATCAGCCGGTGGATGAACGACCCCGCCGTGGCGGCATTCTGGGAGCTGGCCGGCCCCGACGCCGTCACGGAGGCACATCTGCGCGGACAGCTCGACGGCGACGGCCGCAGCGTCCCCTGCCTCGGCGTCCTGGACGGCACGCCGATGAGCTATTGGGAGATCTACCGTGCCGATCTGGACGGCCTGGCCCGGCACTATCCGGCCCGCCCGCACGACACCGGCCTGCATCTCCTCATCGGTGGTGTCGCCGACCGCGGCCGGGGACTCGGCACCTCTCTGCTGAGAGCTGTCGCGGACCTCGTGCTCGACCACCGGGCCGCAAGCGCACGCGTCGTCGCGGAACCCGACCTGCGCAACACCCCCTCCGTCTCCGCATTCCTGAGCGCCGGATTCCGCTTCTCTGCGGAGGTGGATCTGCCCGACAAGCGCGCGGCGCTCATGGTCCGGGACCGGGCTCTTCGCGCAGTGCTCTGACCCGTCACTCTTGGTACACCGCTCGACGTGGTGCACCGCTCGACCTGATCCGGTTCCCTCCCTGAGGAGTCCCCGTGCCGAATCCGACGATTCACTCGACATCCCGAGAACCGTCCGTTCTCTACGACCCACCCGAGCTGACCACGGATCGGTGGGCGAAGGCAGGGCGTCGCCTCCTCGCCAAAATGGTCGCGGAGTTCGCCTACGAGGAGATCATCGAGCCCATCCCGGCCGGTCCGGGCGACGAAGGCGAGTCGCAGAGCTACAGCTTCGGCCTGGACGCCGAGGACGGGGGACGGCTCCTCTTCCGCGCGCGCCGCGGCTCGTACGGCAGCTGGTACGTCGACCCGGCAACCCTGACGCTGGCCGAGGGCGAGGGCCCGCCGCTCCCCTTCAGCGACCCCCTCCGTTTCCTGGCCAGGGCCCGCCGCACCCTGGGAATCGACGGCGCCACGCTCGGCCACCTCATCCGCGAGCTGACCGTCACGCTTGCCGCCGACGCCCGGCTCGACCAGACCGCCCTCACCGCGGCGCAGCTCGCCGATCTCGACTACGCGGAACTCGAAGGGCAGCAGACCGGCCACCCCTGGCTCGTGCTCAACAAGGGCCGCATCGGGTTCTCCGCGAGCGACACCGCCCGGTGGGCGCCCGAGGCCCGCCGCACCACGCGGCTTCCCTGGATCGCGGTGCACAACGAACTCGCCGTCTATCGGGGCGTCGCCGGCCTGGAGGCCGCGGAGGAGCTGTACACACGCGAACTCCCCTCCGCCACACGGGAGGCCTTCGCGGACATACTCAGGGCACGCGGACTCGACCCGCACGCCTACCTCTACTTGCCGGTGCATCCGTGGCAGTGGGACGACATCGTCCTGCCCCTCTTCGCCCCTTCCGTGGCCGCGGGAATGATCGTCCCCCTCGCCGCCGACAGCGATCTGCGGCTGCCCCAGCAGTCCATTCGTACGTTCCTCAACCTGACCCGGCCCGACCGCCACACGGTCAAGCTGCCGCTGTCGGTCCTCAACACCCTGGTGTGGCGCGGGCTCCCCACCGAGCGCACCCTGGCCGCCCCCGCCGTCACCGCCTGGATGCACGCCGTGCGCGACGCGGACCCCTTCCTGCGGGACGAATGCCGGGTGATCCTGCTCGGCGAGGTCGCGTCGGTGACCGTCGAGCACCCGCTGTACGACGGGCTTCCCGAGGTCCCTTACCAGTACAAGGAACTGCTCGGCGCGATCTGGCGCGAGCCGATCACCCGGTATCTCGCTCCCGGTGAGCGCGCCCGCACCCTCGCCTCCTTACTGCAGACCGACCCGCAAGGAAGGGCCTTCGTCGCCGAGCTCGTCGAGCGCTCGCGCCTTGCCCCCGATGTGTGGCTGCGGCGTCTCTTCGCCGCCCTGCTCCCTCCGCTCCTGCAGTTCCTGTACCGGTACGGCACCGTGTTCTCGCCCCACGGGGAGAACGCCATCGTCGTCTTCGACGAACGGGACGTGCCCGTCCGGCTCGCGGTCAAGGACTTCGTCGACGACGTCAACGTCAGTGCCGAGGCGCTTCCGGAGCACGCGTCGATGCCGGACGACGTACGGGACGTACTGCTCACCGAACGGCCCGATTTCCTCACGCAGTTCATCCACTCGGGGCTCTTCGTGGGGGTTTTCCGCTACCTCGCCCCGCTGTGCCACGAGCAGCTGGGCGTCCCGGAGACCGAATTCTGGGGTCTCGTCCGCGCCGAGATCCTCCGCCATCAGGCCCGCGCCCCGAAGCTCAGGGAGCGATACGACATGTTCGACCTGCTCACCCCCCGCATCGAGCGGCTCTGCCTCAACCGGAACAGGCTCCACCTCGACGGATACCGGGACCGTCCCGAGCGCCCGCACGCCGCCGTGCACGGGACCGTGCCCAACCCCCTCCACCGGCCTTGATCGAGGGATTGTCAGTGGAGACCCGTAGGGTGGTCGCGCTATGACAAAGCCCTCCCTTCCCGAGCTCCTGCACGCCGCCGTCACCGCCGTCGGCGGCACGGAGCGCCCTGGCCAGGTGACGATGGCCGAGACCGTCGCCGAGGCGATCGACGACGGCTCCCACCTCCTGATCCAGGCCGGTACCGGCACGGGCAAGTCCCTCGGCTATCTGGTGCCCGCCCTCGCGCACGGCGAGCGCGTGGTGGTCGCGACCGCCACGCTCGCGCTGCAGCGCCAGCTCGTGGAGCGCGACCTGCCGCGGACGGTCGACGCCCTGCATCCCCTGCTGCGCCGCCGCCCCCAGTTCGCCATGCTCAAGGGCCGCTCGAACTACCTGTGCCTGCACCGCCTGCACGAAGGCGTGCCGCAGGAAGAGGAGGAGGGGCCCGGGCTCTTCGACCAGTTCGAGGCCGCCGCCCCGACCAGCAGGCTCGGCCAGGACCTGCTGCGGATGCGCGACTGGGCGGACGAGACGGAGACCGGCGACCGGGACGACCTCACCCCCGGAGTCTCCGACCGCGCCTGGTCCCAGGTGTCCGTCTCCTCCAGGGAGTGCCTGGGAGCGTCGAAGTGTGCCTACGGAGCGGAGTGCTTCGCCGAGGCGGCGCGCGAGCGGGCCAAGCTCTCCGAGGTCGTGGTCACCAACCACGCCCTCCTCGCGATCGACGCCATCGAGGGCGCTCCCGTCCTTCCCCAGCACGAGGTGCTGATCGTGGACGAGGCCCATGAGCTGGTCTCCAGGGTCACCGGTGTCGCCACCGGCGAGCTCACCCCCGGCCAGGTCAGCCGCGCGGTGCGCCGAGCCGCCAAGCTCGTCAACGAAAAGGCGGCCGATCAGCTCCAGACCGCGTCCGAAGGCTTCGAGCGGGTGATGGAGCTGGCCCTCCCCGGCCGCCTCGAAGAGATTCCGGAAGACCTCGGGTACGCACTGATGGCCCTGCGCGACGCCGCGCGGACGGTCATCTCGGCGCTCGGCTCCACCCGCGACAAGTCGGTCCAGGACGAGGACGCCGTACGCAAGCAGGCCCTCGCCTCCGTCGAGTCGATCCACGACGTGGCGGAGCGCATTTCGAACGGCTCCGAGTGGGACGTCGTCTGGTACGAGCGTCACGACCGCTTCGGAGCCTCCCTGCGGGTGGCGCCCATGTCCGTGTCGGGCCTGCTCCGCGAGAAGCTCTTCAGCGACCGCTCCGTGGTCCTGACGTCGGCCACCCTCAAGCTCGGCGGCGACTTCAACGGCGTGGGAGCGTCTCTGGGCCTCTCTCCCGAGGGCACCGAGTCCGAGGACGCCCCCGCCTGGAAGGGCCTGGACGTCGGCTCGCCCTTCGACTACCGCAAGCAGGGGATCCTGTACGTGGCCCAGCACCTGGCCCGGCCGGGCCGTGAGGGCACGCGCACCGACATGATCGAGGAGCTGGCCGAACTGATCGAGGCGGCAGGCGGCCGTACGCTCGGTCTGTTCTCGTCCATGCGCGCCGCCCAGAACGCCGCGGAGGAGCTGCGCGGCCGCCTGGACATGCCCATCCTGTTGCAGGGCGAGGAGACGCTGGGCGAGCTGATCAAGAACTTCGCGGCGGACCCGCAGACCTGCCTGTTCGGGACGCTCTCCCTGTGGCAGGGCGTCGATGTGCCGGGCGACAGCTGTCAGTTGGTGGTCATGGACAAGATCCCCTTCCCGCGTCCCGACGACCCGCTGATGAGCGCACGCCAGAAGGCGGTGGACGACAACGGCGGCAATGGCTTCATGGCCATCGCCGCGACGCATGCGGCGCTTCTGATGGCGCAGGGAGCGGGGCGTCTCGTGCGGGCCTCCGCGGACCGGGGCGTCGTCGCCGTCCTGGACCCCCGGCTCGCCACGGCGCGCTACGGCAGCTATCTGAAGGCCTCGTTGCCGGACTTCTGGTACACGACGGACCGTAATCAGGCGCGCCGCTCCTTGGCCGCGATCGACGCGGCGGCCAAGGCCACGGTCACGATCAAGGACGCCGACAAGGGCGAGGCAGACGAGGAGTAGCGGAGGAGCGGCGGCGCGGCGCGGAAGCAGCCCGCGACCGGCCCTCCGGACGCAGCAGGGCCCCGGAACCGGCGCAGTTGGTTCCGGGGCCCGGTCGGGGGCGGTGGCTCACACCCGCCGCAGCACCGCCACCACCTTGCCGAGGATCGTCGCCTCGTCACCGGGGATGGGCTGATACGCGGAGTTGTGAGGCAGCAGCCATACGTGACCGTCTTCGCGCTTGAACCGCTTGACCGTCGCTTCGCCGTCGAGCATGGCGGCGACGATGTCGCCGTTCTCCGCGACGGGCTGGCGGCGGACCGTCACCCAGTCCCCGTCACAGATCGCGGCTTCGATCATGGAGTCGCCGACGACCTTGAGGACGAAGAGCTCACCGTCACCGACGAGCTGCCGGGGGAGCGGGAAGACGTCTTCGACCGACTCCTCGGCGAGGATCGGACCACCGGCTGCGATACGGCCGACCAGCGGGACATACGAAGCGGCGGGCTTGCCCGCCGTGTCGGTGGGCTGGCTGCTCGGCTGGTCCGAGCCGCGCACCTCGTACGCCCGGGGGCGGTGCGGGTCACGGCGCAGGAAACCCTTGCGCTCCAGGGCCATCAGCTGGTGGGCGACCGACGACGTGCTGGAGAGGCCCACCGCCTGGCCGATCTCGCGCATCGACGGCGGGTAGCCGCGCCGCTGCACCGAGTCCCTGATGACCTCGATGACACGACGCTGCCGGTCGGTGAGGCCCGAGCTGTCGGCGCGGATACCTGGAGGTCGGCCCGGTAGGGAGCGAGTGGGCTTGGCGCCCTCCTGGTTCGTGTCTGCGTCACTCATGGCATGCACCGGCTCGAGTCGGCTCTGGCGGTCCTGAGCAGTGATGGTGGCACTGTCTGCGGTGGTGGTCACGTCGGTCGGCCCCTCTCGAGAATGTTCTCCCTAGTTAGCCAACGGTAGTTGCTTTCGAAAGGTTGCGCCAAACACACGTTCGAGTGAAAAATCGCAGAAGGTCTGCCGTGATCATGCGTCTGGGTGTATGGCTAACGTTCGAGCCGAATGGCATTTCGGTTGATTACGGTACGCTTCACCGCCGGGATCGCGGCCCCCTCGGTGGGGCTCTCATACTGCCACTCGTTGCTCGGTCGATCCCGTACCGCCCCCCTTCCTGTGGGTCGCGCGCAGTGGACTCGTAACCTTCACGACGTGGCCCGGGCGCGCGACACGCGCTGGGGTCGGATGTACGGCCAAACCCCAGATCTAGTGGTTGGATTGCAACCACGGCCCAGAAGTTGTGGTCCCCGGTCTTTTCAGGCCCGGGGCATCGCCTATGCTTGGGGCTGCTTCGAGGGCCTCACGGGCCCGGTGAGGCCTACGAGTCGTGTCTTGAAGGAGGGTTGGGAGTTCCATGCACTGCCCCTTCTGCAGGCACCCCGACAGTCGCGTGGTCGACAGCAGGACCACCGATGACGGCACGTCGATCCGCAGGCGGCGTCAGTGCCCCGACTGCTCCCGTCGTTTCACGACGGTGGAGACGTGTTCACTGATGGTGGTCAAGCGCAGCGGCGTGACCGAGCCCTTCAGTCGTACGAAGGTGATCAACGGCGTACGCAAGGCGTGCCAGGGGCGGCCGGTGACCGAGGACGCGCTCGCGCAGCTCGGCCAGCGGGTCGAGGAAGCGGTGCGGGCCACCGGAAGCGCCGAGCTGACCACGCATGACGTGGGTCTGGCCATACTGGGTCCGCTGCAGGAGCTGGACCTCGTGGCCTACCTGCGCTTCGCGTCCGTGTACCGGGCGTTCGACTCGCTCGACGACTTCGAGGCTGCCGTCGGCGAGCTGCGGGACAAGCGGGAAAAGCGGCTCGACGAAGAGCCGCAGGGCGCCGGCGGGGAGCCCGGCGCGAACGAATGCGGGCCCGGAGGGACTGCCGAAGTCCCGGTGCCCGCCACTGCCGCCGACTGACCGGCCGAACGGCCGACGGCGACACACACAGACCTGTTGCGGATGCCCTCGCGGCCTCTGCGGCACCAGACAACACCGTGTCACGGGAACATCGTGGCACTTCAGGGCGTTTTAGCCTGATACAGGGAGGCGGCATGACCGAGACGACGAGCGGCCCGGCACGAGGTTCCCGCGCCAAGGGATCCAAGGCCAGCAAGGGTCTGCGTATCGAGCGCATCCATACGACGCCCGGCGTGCATCCGTACGACGAGGTGGTCTGGGAGCGCCGAGACGTCGTCATGACCAACTGGCGCGACGGCTCGGTCAACTTCGAGCAGCGTGGCGTCGAGTTCCCCGACTTCTGGTCGGTGAACGCGGTCAACATCGTCACCAGCAAGTACTTTCGCGGGGCCGTTGGCACCCCGCAGCGCGAGACCGGCCTCAAGCAGCTGATCGACCGCATCGTGAAGACCTACCGCAAGGCCGGCGAGGACTACAGTTACTTCGCCTCGCCCGCCGATGCCGAGATCTTCGAGCACGAGCTGGCGTACGCCCTCCTGCACCAGATCTTCAGCTTCAACTCCCCGGTGTGGTTCAACGTCGGCACGCCCCAGCCGCAGCAGGTCTCTGCCTGCTTCATCCTGGCCGTGGACGACTCCATGGACTCGATCCTGGACTGGTACAAGGAAGAGGGGATGATCTTCAAGGGCGGCTCCGGCGCCGGCCTGAACCTCTCCCGTATCCGTTCTTCCAAGGAACTGCTCTCCTCCGGCGGCAACGCCTCGGGACCGGTCTCCTTCATGCGCGGTGCCGACGCCTCCGCAGGAACGATCAAGTCGGGCGGCGCCACGCGCCGCGCGGCCAAGATGGTCATCCTCGACGTCGACCACCCCGACATCGAGGGCTTCATCGAGACCAAGGTGAAGGAAGAGGAGAAGATCCGCGCCCTGCGCGACGCGGGCTTCGACATGGACCTGGGCGGCGACGACATCACGTCCGTCCAGTACCAGAACGCCAACAACTCGGTCCGCGTGAACGACACGTTCATGAAGGCGGTCGAGAAGGGCGGAAAGTTCGGCCTGACGTCCCGCATGACGGGTGACGTCATCGAGGAGGTCGACGCCAAGTCGCTCTTCCGCAAGATGGCCGAGGCCGCCTGGGCCTGTGCCGACCCCGGCATCCAGTACGACGACACCATCAACGCCTGGCACACCTGCCCGGAGTCCGGCCGCATCAACGGCTCGAACCCGTGCAGCGAGTACATGCACCTGGACAACACGTCCTGCAACCTCGCCTCGCTGAACCTGATGAAGTTCCTGAAGGACGACGGCCTGGGCAACCAGTCCTTCGAGGTCGAGCGCTTCGCCAAGGTCGTCGAGCTCGTCATCACCGCGATGGACATCTCCATCTGCTTCGCGGACTTCCCGACGCAGAAGATCGGCGAGAACACCCGCGCCTTCCGCCAGCTCGGCATCGGCTACGCCAACCTCGGCGCCCTGCTGATGGCGACCGGCCACGCCTACGACTCGGACGGCGGCCGCGCGCTCGCCGGTGCCATCACCTCCCTGATGACCGGCACCTCGTACAAGCGCTCCGCCGAACTCGCCGCGGTCGTCGGTCCGTACGACGGGTACGCCAAGAACGCCACGCCGCACAAGCGCGTCATGAAGCAGCACGCCGACGCCAACGGCGCGGCCGTCCGCATGGACGACCTGGACACGCCGGTCTGGGCCGCCGCCACGGAGGCCTGGCAGGACGTCGTCCGCCTCGGCGAGAAGAACGGTTTCCGTAACTCCCAGGCGTCGGTCATCGCCCCGACCGGCACCATCGGTCTCGCGATGTCCTGCGACACCACCGGCCTGGAGCCGGACCTCGCCCTGGTCAAGTTCAAGAAGCTCGTCGGCGGCGGCTCGATGCAGATCGTCAACGGCACCGTGCCGCAGGCCCTGCGTCGCCTGGGCTACCAGGAGGAGCAGATCGAGGCGATCGTCGCCCACATCGCCGAGAACGGCAATGTGATCGACGCCCCGAGCCTGAAGACCGAGCACTACGAGGTCTTCGACTGCGCGATGGGCGAGCGTTCCATCTCCGCGATGGGTCACGTCCGCATGATGGCGGCCATCCAGCCGTGGATCTCCGGCGCGCTCTCCAAGACGGTCAACCTCCCGGAGACCGCCACCGTCGAGGACGTCGAAGAGGTCTACTACGAGGCGTGGAAGATGGGCGTCAAGGCGCTCGCCATCTACCGCGACAACTGCAAGGTCGGCCAGCCCCTCTCCGCCAAGAAGAAGGAGCAGGAGAAGGCCGAGGTCACCGAGAAGACCGAGGCGACGATCCGTGAGGCCGTCGAGAAGGTCGTCGAGTACCGCCCCGTCCGCAAGCGCCTCCCCAAGGGCCGCCCGGGGATCACCACCTCCTTCACCGTGGGTGGCGCCGAGGGCTACATGACCGCCAACTCCTACCCGGACGACGGTCTCGGCGAGGTCTTCCTGAAGATGTCCAAGCAGGGTTCGACCCTCGCGGGCATGATGGACGCCTTCTCGATCGCCGTCTCCGTGGGCCTGCAGTACGGCGTCCCGCTGGAGACGTACGTCTCGAAGTTCACGAACATGCGCTTCGAGCCGGCCGGCATGACGGACGACCCGGACGTGCGGATGGCGCAGTCGATCGTCGACTACATCTTCCGCCGCCTGGCGCTGGACTTCCTGCCCTTCGAGACGCGCTCCGCGCTCGGCATCCACTCGGCCGAGGAGCGTCAGCGTCACCTGGACACCGGTTCGTACGAGCCGTCCCTGGACAGCTCCGACCTGGACGACGACCTGGCCCGGTCCGCCCCCGCGCAGACCGAGCCCCTGAAGGCGGTCGCCGCGCCGAGGACCGAGGCGGAGAAGCCCGCTCCGCAGCAGGCGCACACCAGCGCCGAGCTCGTCGAGATGCAGCTGGGCATCCAGGCCGACGCGCCGCTGTGCTTCTCCTGCGGCACGAAGATGCAGCGGGCCGGCTCCTGCTACATCTGCGAGGGCTGCGGCTCGACCAGCGGTTGCAGCTGATCCCCGCGCAGCGCCGGGAGCTCCCGGCGCTGGCCGGTGGTAAAGCCTGATCGCTAAGGGCGGTGATGCCGAGAAATCGGCGTCACCGCCCTTGGCGTTTCCCGCGACGCGAAGACCCCGGGCTGTCTCCGGGAGCCGTTCTCAGATCGCGGTGCCCATCGCAGCGGCAAAGGATGTCGGGTCCGCGTCGAACCCGCGGATGAGCTCGCGGAAGGACCACGCACCCGTCTCGTTCCGGGTGAACTCGGCGATCGTCGCGGCCGTGGATCCGGAGACCGCGGCGAGGTCGTTCAGCGCCAGGTCCGTGTGTCCCGTGCGGATGCGCACCGCGGTGTTCGGGATGTCGCCGAAGACCTTCTCGCTGTCGTCGTGGGTGTGGGGCTGTATGGCCACACCGACCACCACGCGCGCGTACGTGGCCGCGAGCCGGTCGAGCTCCAGGGTCATGACCTCGTCGAAGCCGAAACCCTGGCCCGTCTTGCTGTCCCTGTTGAGGGTGATGGTCCCGTCAGGGGCGCGACTGTCGAAGTGCACCAGGTACACCGGGCTGTCGTACGGAGCGTCCGCCAAGTAGGTCGCGGCGATGATGTCGAGATCGTGCGGCGGCGATCCGACAGGGCTCGGATCCCATTTGAGCCCCACCTCGACCTTTGTGATCCCCTTGCTGACACTGCTCACAGAGTCCCCTCCTCGCGTCCCGGCTGACGCCCTCGCACCAGACATGTCCACTTGTCCTCACGGCATGCCCCACGCACACGCTACGACGCATGACTGACATCTCTGAAGTTTCCGGGTGCGCAGGGCCGTTGAGGCCGGCGGAGGTTTGCGGGTGGCGTGCGTGCGCGGGCGCGTAGATCGTGGGCGCCATGACGTGGAACGGGGAAGAACCAAGACGTGCGACAGGGAGAGTGGCGGTTCGGGATCGTCCAGGAGGCGGACGGCGCGCGGGTGTTGCGGACCGAGCACGCGGACGGCTGGTTCGATCTCTACGAGTACACGCTGGAAGAACGCCTTCCCGTCGACTACGTAGTGATGAACCACTACACGTCGACCCACCCCAAGTCGTCGTTCATCCGCCGCCCGGTGATCCAGAGGGCCGCTCCGGACGCGCGCCGGACCTTGGTCGGCGAGCGCTTGACGGTGACCGTCCGGACGGCACATCGGACGAACGCGACGTATCCGCCCATGAGTTGGGCGAGATCCTCGTCCGTGAGTTCGGTATCGAACTGAACGTCGATGACGGAGCCGAGCTGATCCGGGTGCACTACGCCGGAGCATGACCTTGGCCACGTCCGGCGCCGTACGATGGCGCGGTGCTGGTCAAGTGGATTCGCTGCACCGTGGTGGACCGACGGGGGTTCGAGCGGGGGCAGCGGAAGTGGGCGGGGCTTCTGGGGGAGCCGGGGTTCCGGGGACAGGGCGGAGGATGGAGTCGTGAGCGGCCGGGCGTGGCGCATGTCTTCGCCTTCTGGGAGAGCCGGGCCTTCTACGACTCCTTCATGGCACGCTCCCACGACCGGCTGGCCGCCGCGCAGTCGGGCACCTTCAAGGACATCCAGAGCAAGCTCTTCGTCCACCGTTTCGACGTGAAGACGGGCTTCGAGCCGCGCTTCTCCGACGCCGACGTGGTGCGTGTGGCGCACTGCCGGGTCCGTGAGGCGCGCGTGGAGCACTTCGCGCTGATGCAGGAGAAGGTCTGGAACCCGGCGATGGCGGGCTCTCCGGGGATGGTGCGCGGGCTCTTCGGGGAGGCGCCGGGGCACGAGTTCCTCGTCCTGTCGATGTGGCTCTCGGCCGCCGAGCACGGCAAATACCGCAGGGAACGGGTGGAGCGCCTCTCGTTGCGTGCCCAGACGGAGGCCGATGTCGCGGCGCTGGCCGGTGACATCGTGGAACTGGAGCCGTCGTGGACGGTGTGACGGCGCGCGGGCGGTGGCGAGTGTCCGTCCCTTGCGCCGGATGGAGCTGGGGCGGCTGACCGGTTGGGCCGTCCGGCGGCGGCCGATCTAGGGTTTCCTTATGGCACGTCCGCAGCGCATCTTCCTTGTCCGGCACGGCGAGTCGGCCGGAAACGCCGACGACACCGTGTACGAACGCGAACCCGACCACGCGCTGGCGCTCACCGAGAAGGGGTGGCGGCAGGCGGACGAGACGGGCGAGCAGCTACGGGACGCCGTCGGCCAGGAGCGGGTCAGCGTGTACGTCTCGCCCTACCGGCGCACCCATGAGACCTTCCGGGCCCTGCGGCTCGATCCCGATCTCGTACGGGTGCGCGAGGAGCCGCGGCTTCGGGAGCAGGACTGGGGAAACTGGCAGGACCGGGACGACGTAAGGCTCCAGAAGGCGTACCGCGACGCGTACGGACACTTCTTCTACCGCTTCGCCCAGGGTGAGTCCGGGGCCGACGTGTACGACAGGGTGGGCGCGTTCCTGGAGAGCCTGTACCGCAGCTTCGAGGCCCCGGACCACCCCCCGAACGTCCTCCTCGTCACCCATGGCCTGACGATGCGGCTGTTCTGCATGCGCTGGTTCCACTGGTCGGTGGCGGAGTTCGAGTCGCTGTCGAACCCGGGGAACGGCGAGATGCGGACCCTCGTGCTCGGTGACGACGGCAAATACACGCTGGACCGGCCGTTCGAACGCTGGCGCGAACCGGAACCGTATGGCGTCACCGGATAGAGTGGGACAGCGATGACCGCTGACTCCTCTCCCGAACGGCGCCTGGCCCGCGCTCTGGCCAGCCTGCGTGGACTGGCGGTGGGGGACGCGCTGGGCTCTCAGTTCTTCGTGCCCGCGAACTACCCGCTGCTGAAGCGCCGGGAAGCGCCCCCTGGCCCCTGGCAGTGGACCGACGACACCGAGATGGCCTGTTCCGTCTTCGCGATCCTGGTCCGGCACGACCGGATCGACCAGGACGCGCTCGCCCTCTCCTTCGCCGAGCACCACGACTTCGACCGCGGCTACGGCCCCGCCGTGAACCGCCTGCTCAGGCTCGTCCGCGAGGGCGGGGACTGGCGGGAGCTTGCCTCCGCACTGTTCAAGGGGCAGGGCTCCTGGGGTAACGGCGCGGCCATGCGCATCGCCCCGCTCGGCGCCTGGTACGCGGACGATCCGGAGCAGGCGACACACCAGGCGGAGATCTCCGCCTACCCCACCCATCAGCACCGCGAGGCGGTCGTGGGAGCCATGGCGGTGGCTGCCGCCGCCGCACTGGCCGCCGACCCCGCGGGGCCGCCCGCCCCGAAGGCGCTGCTCGACGGCGTCATCGACCTCGTGCCCCGCAGTGCCGTGGGCGCGGGGCTGCGCCGGGCGCGGGACATGCTCGACTACGGGGACGCGGCGACGGTCGCCGCGGTCCTGGGCTGTGGCCGCCGTACGACCGCCCATGACACGGTGC
Source organism: Streptomyces sp. NPDC046925 (assembly GCF_040644915.1). Classification (NCBI taxonomy): domain Bacteria; kingdom Bacillati; phylum Actinomycetota; class Actinomycetes; order Kitasatosporales; family Streptomycetaceae; genus Streptomyces; species Streptomyces sp. NPDC046925. The sequence goes on from NZ_JBEYWZ010000001.1 coordinate 78,631, forward strand.
CGTTCGCCCTGTGGTCGGCCGCCCGTGGCCTCGGCGCCTTCGAGCGGGCCATCTGGTCCACCGCGCAGGTGGGCGGCGACATGGACACGACCTGCGCCATCGTGGGCGGTGTGGTCGCTTCCGGTGAGGGCGGTGCGCCCAGCGGCGAGTGGTTGGAGCAGACCGAGGCGTTGCCCGACTGGGTGCCGGTAGCGGCGGACTGATTTTGGGGTCCGGCTCGCCGTGTGGCTGTCGCGGCTCCGTGTGTCTGTCATGGCCCCACGCGCCAGTCCCAGGCGGCCCCATGTGACCGTCCGGACCTCATCTGACCGTCCGGACCCCATCTGACCGTCCGGGCCCCCTCTGACTGTCACGGTCATGCCACAGCCTGGCCGATGCGGGAGCCGTCGTCGGCCGCGCGGCTACTCTTTCCGGCAGGCCGCGAGTTGATCATGACTTGCGTGTCTTCAACGAGATGCCGGTCTCCCGGCGGCCCCGCCACGCGTGCGTGCCGACTGCTGCATGTGCGGACCGGCCGGGAGGGGGTCCCGTGTCCGACACACCGTCCACGCCTGAGCCATCGCATTCAGATGTGGAAGATCCACCAAGAGATCCAGGAGAACCGGCTGAGCCGAGAGAGCCCGAGGACGCCGTGCCCGGCCCGCGTGCCGCGGCGAGGCGACCGGCGCCTCCTGCCGACTGGGCCTACCCGGCGGGCAAGCCGGAGCCCCTGCTGGCCGATCTGAGGGCCGAACCGCCCGCCGCGATCCGGACGGGCACGCTCGGCGCGGTCCTCGCGACCGGCCTGCTGAGCATGCTGCTGCTCGGCGACGGGCTCGCGCTCAATCTGCTGATCGTCGCCCTCCCGGCCGCACTCGCCGCGTACTTCGCCGCCGAGCAGGCCGGTCGCAGGCCCCGCCCCTGGACGCTGGTCTGGGCGATCGGCGGCCTCGGACTGCTGGCCGTGCCCGCCCTGCGGGACGCGGCCTGGCCCTCGTTCCTCGCCGTCGTCTCCGCGGTCGCGCTCGGCTCACTCGCCCTGCACGGCTGCCGCACCTGGCCCGGCGTCCTGCTCGGCCCGCTCGGACTCTTCGAAGCGGTGGTCTCGGGCCTCGGCTGGGGCTGGCACGGGGTGCGCAGTCGCGCGAGCGGGTCCAGGAGCGGGCCCGTCCTGCGGGCGGTGGTGGTGACCGCCGTACTGCTGCTGGTCTTCGGGGCGCTCTTCGCCGGGGCCGATGCCGCCTTCGCGGGGCTGCTGGGCGATCTGCTGCCCGACGCCTCCGTCGGCGAGGGGCCGTGGCGTTTGCTGCTCTTCGCGGCCGGTGTCCTCGGAGCGCTCGCGGCGGCGCGCACCGCCGCCGCACCCGTGCGCTGGGACCGGCTCGTCGTGGGTCCCGGCCGGGAGCGGAGCCGCGTGGAGTGGGCGCTGCCGATGATCGTCCTGAACGTGCTGTTCGCGGCGTTCAACGCGGTGCAGCTGGCCGTGCTCTTCGGTGGCTATGACGCGGTCCTCGAAAAGACGGGCCTCTCGTACTCCGAGTACGCGCGCCAGGGCTTCTGGCAGCTGCTGCTCGCCACGCTGCTCACCCTGGTCGTCATCGTGCTCGCCCTGCGCTGGGCGCCGCGGGGCGGGGCGCGCGACCGTGCACTGGTGCGGGCCGTGCTCGGCACGCTCTGCGCGCTCACGCTCGTCGTCGTGGCGTCGGCGGTGCGACGCATGGACATGTACGTCGACGCGTACGGCCTGACCCGGCTGCGGGTGTCCGTCGTGGCCGTGGAGCTGTGGCTTGGCCTGATCGTCGTGCTGATCATGGCGGCGGGGGTGTGGGGCGCACGTTGGCTGCCGCGCGCCGTGGCCGCGAGCGCCGCAGCCGGGGTGCTGGCCTTCGGGCTGCTCTCGCCCGACGGTCTCGTCGCCGAGCGCAATGTCCAGCGCTACGAGGACGCCGGGAAGTTCGACCTGGAGTACGCGCGCGGTCTTTCCGCCGATGCCGCTCCGGCCATCGACGAGCTGCCGGAGCCGCTGCGCTCCTGCGCCCTCGAGGGCATCGCGAACAGCCTCGGGTCCGAGCGCGACCCCTGGTACGCCACCAGCCTGGGCGAGGCGCGCGCCAGGGAGATCATCGAGGAACGGCCGCCCACGGCCGGCCCGGGGGACTGCGAGGATTCCGACCGGGAGGTCTCGTACCGCTGAGGTCGCTTTGCCGGGTCGGCGGTCTCATCGGGGCCGCCGACCCGGCACGTACGACGCCTTCGTCAGCCGGCCGCGGGGCCCGCCGCGCTCGCCGTACCGGACAGCGCCTCCATGTCGCTCTTGCGCACCCGCACCAGCACCACGGCGGTGACGAGCGCGAGCAGGGCCATGGCGACGGCCGGTATGAAGGCCGTGGAGATCCCCTCGGACAGCACTTCGTGTCCCCAGGGCGCCGGGAGCTCGCCCGTCTTGGCGAAGGCGGCCTTCTGTTCCGGCGAGGCGTTCGCCATGAAGTCCGCCATCTGCTCCTTGCCCTCGTTCCGGCTTGCCGTGCCGAACACCGTGGTCAGGATGGAGAGGCCGAGCGAACCGCCCACCTGCTGCGTCGCGTTGAGCAGGCCGGATGCCGCGCCCGCCTCGTGCGGGGCCACTCCGGAGACGGCCGTCAGTGTAAGGGTCACGAAGTTCAGACCCATGCCGAAGCCGAACAGCAGCATCGGGCCGAGCACCCCGCCCACGTACGAGCTGTCCGGGCTGATGAGGGTCTGCCAGCTGAGCCCGACGGCGACGAGCGCCGAGCCGATCACCATGAACGGCTTGGGGCCAAGGACAGGGAGCATCCGTTGGGAGATGCCCGCGCCCGCCACGATCGCGACCGTCACCGGCAGGAAGGCGAGGCCCGCTTCGATCGGTGTGTAGCCCAGCACGTTCTGGACGAAGAGCACGATGAAGAAGAACATGCCGAACATCGCCGCGGCCAGGCTCAGCATGATCACGTACGAGCCGGAGCGGTTCCGGTCGGCGAACATCTTCAGCGGAGTGATCGGTTCCTTCGCCCGGCTCTCGATCAGGGTGAAGGCGACGAGCAGCACGGCCGCCGCGCCGAACGACCCCAGCGTGAGGTTGTCGCTCCAGCCCTCCTCGGCCGCCCGGATGAATCCGTAGACCAGGGAGGCCATGCCGAGGGTCGACGTGAGCGCGCCGGCGATGTCGAACCGGCCCGGATGACGCTCGGACTCGCTGATGTAGAGCGGGGCGAGGAAGGCGATCAGGACGCCGATGGGCACGTTCACGAACAGGACCCAGCGCCAGTCGAGCCACTCCGTGAGCATGCCGCCCGCCAGCAGCCCGATGGCGCCGCCGCCCGCGGAGACGGCCGCGAAGACACCGAACGCGCGGTTGCGCTCGGGGCCTTCGGGGAACGTCGTGGTGATGAGTGCGAGGGAGGTGGGCGATGCGATCGCGCCGCCCACGCCCTGCAGGGCCCGCGCGGCCAGCAACTGCCAGGGCTCCTGCGCGAATCCGCCGAGAAGCGAGGCGAGGGTGAAGACCAGGATGCCGGTCATGAAGACGCGGCGGCGGCCGAGGATGTCACCGGCGCGGCCACCGAGGAGCAGCAGTCCGCCGAAGGTGAGGGTGTACGCGCTGACGACCCAAGTGAGGTCGGTGGTCGAGAATTCGAGCGCGTTCTGAATGTGCGGGAGCGCGATGTTCACAATCGTCGCGTCCAGGACCACCATGAGTTGGCAGGCCGCGATGACGGTCAGAGCGATTCCGGGCCGGCTTCCTCTGCGTGCGGCGCCGGGCTTGTGATCTTGAGTTAATTGAGAGGTTGTCACTATGGGTCCCCCACAAGTGCGTTAGTGAACGGCACCGTTCACTGTCTCGTCAACGGTAGTGACTCCCCATCAGTGAACGCAACCGTTCACTGACACTGCCTCGATCGCCCAACGGAGAGATATCGATGGTTACTTCGCGCTGGAGCGCCGCCTCCGCTCCGACGGCCTCCCTGCGCCGGCGGGGCCCTGTCCTTGAACGGGCGATCCTCGAGGCCGCACTGGAGCAGCTCAGCACCGTCGGCTGGAACGGCCTGACGATGGAGGGCGTGGCCGCGGGCGCGCAGACCGGCAAGGCCGCGGTCTACCGGCGCTGGCCCTCCAAGGAGGACCTCGTCGTGGACGCCCTGCAGGCCGGTCTTCCGAAACTCGACTCCGCGCCGGACTGCGGCGGGGTCAGGGAAGATCTCCTTCAGCTGTGCCGCCAGATGCGCGAGGCCATGTTCTCGCGGCCCGGATTCGCACTGCGTGCCGTGCTTCACGAGTGCGACACGGTGACTGCCGAGCGGTTCCATGGAGTGATCTTCGACGGAGTCATCGGCCCGAGCGTGGAGCTGATCAAAGAGGTCCTGCGCCGCGGGGTCGAGCGCGGAGAGGTGCGCGCGGACGCCATGGATCCGTATGTGTGCGACGTTCTTCCGGCGATGATGATGTATCGCTCCAAGGTGTGCGGGAGCGAATGGGGGGACGATGAGTTCACCGAACTCATCGATCAGGTGATGGTTCCGCTGCTTCGTCGGTAGGCCTGGGTGTCGCGGGTGGCACGCGGCGGCGTACGCTGTCTGGCGCCATGCCGTACGAACCACCCACCCACACCGTCGAGCGCTCCCTTCGCGCTACCACCGGAGCGAAGATCGTTGCCGGTGTCGACGAAGTCGGGCGCGGCGCGTGGGCGGGACCGGTCACCGTCTGTGCGGCGATCACGGGACTGCGCAGGCCGCCCGAAGGGCTCACCGACTCCAAGCTGATCACTCCCAAGCGGCGCACCACGCTCGCCGGGGAGCTGGAGAGCTGGGTCACGGCCTACGCCCTGGGGCACTCCTCGCCGGAGGAGATCGACGACATGGGGATGACCGCCGCGCTGCGGCTCGCCGCGGTGCGCGCCCTGGAGGCGCTGCCCATGCGTCCGGACGCGGTGATCCTCGACGGGAAGCACGACTATCTCGGGATTCCCTGGCGGGTTCGTACGGTGATCAAGGGCGACCAATCCTGTGTGGCCGTCGCTGCGGCGTCGGTGATCGCCAAGGTTCGGCGCGACAAAATGATGGCCGAACTGGGTATCGAACATGCAGACTTCGGTTTTGCGGCCAACGCCGGCTATCCGTCGCCGGTGCACAAGGCCGCGCTGGCGGAGCGGGGGCCCACCCCGTACCACCGGATGTCGTGGGCGTATCTTGATGCGCTGCCCCAGTGGCGGCACCTCAAGAAGGCCCGCAGCTGGGCGGATGGAGGCGTTCCGGAGATCGAGGGCCAGCTCGGCTTCGATTTCTGATGCTTCCGGCAGTTCCACTCGCACTCATGTGCCACCCGCCGATGCGACCCGCATCGGCATTTGACAGACAACAACGCATGCCTCTCAGTCCCGAGGAGCCTCAGATTCACGAGAGTGCCCAGGGTCCCCGCGTGACCCCGGCCAGCGGCCGCATCACGCCGACCCCCCGCCCCGTACCCGGCCCGCGTCCCGCCGCTGTGCCGCGTCCAGGCCGACCGGGCCCCGCCCGGCCGACGCCGCCGGCGCAGCGCACGTCGCGTGAGCCGACCGTACAGCCCGGGCCGTCGGCCCCGGCTGCTTCCGGACCCTCCGCCGTTCCCGCTGGTTCCACCGCGGGCTCCGCCACGGCTGCCGGTGCTTCGGTGCCGCAGATCCAGCTGATCCCGGCTTCCGCCGAGGGGGCGCTCGACGCCGCCGAGGAAGCCGTCGACCTGCTGCTCGACTCGGGCCGTGCTCCGGGCGAGGTCCTGGTGATCACCACCGGTGACCCGCACCCGTGGGCCACGCACGAGCTGTCGTTCGGCGAAGCCTCCTACTGGGCCCAGCACGAGGCGGGTGACGACGTCTTCTACGCCGACGCCGCCGCCCTCAACCGTGCCGCGTCCCGTCCCGTGGTCGTCGTCGCCATCAACGGCGGCAGCGAGGAGACCGCGGTCGGCGCCCTGCCGACGGCGCTCTCCCGGGCCGGAGTCCTGTTGATCGTCTGCGGTGACCCGCAGCGGATCAACGCGATGCTGGGCGCAGGCGTCTGACGTTCTTCGCTGTCCGGCACCTGCGCCGCGGTGCTCCGGCTCCGACTTCCTGAAGTCCGATGCCGGATGCCCGAGCCGGGTGGTCGGGCGGGCTCGAACGGTGCGTGCGTCGAGTGTCGTGCGACGTGTCGTGTGACGCAGGCGGCGGCGTGCGACCGGTGTGTGCCGGTGGCCCGTCTCGCGGCGTCGCGTGTTGCGCGGCGTCACGTACTGCGCGGCAGCTCGGAGAGCGCTTCAGCGTGCCGCCGCCCGGCGCAGTACATCGGACGCCGCGCCGCCGGTGCGTGGTGGCGGAGGATCGGTTTCGGCGAAGGCCTCGGGGCGTGAGCCGGAACTCGGCCGACGGCCGCCGCGGCCCTCGCCGAGCACCTGCCAGCCGTCGCGGGTCAGCGTGATGTAGGCGCCGCACCGCAGGCCGTGCAGCGTGCACGCGTCCCGCAGCCCCCACATCCACGCCCCGTCCTCCTGCGTCCAACGCGCGTCACCGTCACGGCAGTAGAGCAGGACGGCGGTGCGCACCGGAGTACGGCGGCGCAGGTCGTGCGGTATGACCCGGCGCAGCTGCGCGAGCAGCGCGTTACGGAAGACCCAGCCGTCCGCGGCGCTCGGCCGCCGGGCGAACGACGCGCTCGCCCGGAGTCGTTCCTCCGGATCGAGCACCGCGACGACGGCGGTCGCGGGCGTCGGACGATGCCGGGCATGCAGGCCACTGACGACCTCACGCGGATTGCGCAGCAGGGGAATTCCCGCGGCTGACCACTCCGCGGGCTCGAGCATCCGGGCCAGTCGGTTGGCGGAGTCGGCGGACATCTCAGCCGACGTCGAAAAATCCGACATCGATGCCGCACCGGACGAAGAGAATCCGAAGGTCACGGTCCTCCCTTCGGCTACGCGCCCAGAGGGCGGGGTCGGACTGTGGAGCGCACCGCGGCACAGCCCTGCCGGACCACGGGAAGGCGCGCGGGGAGCGGTGCCAATTCTTCCCGTCGTACTGCCTTGCGGCAACGAGCAATTGGGTCCGCCGACCGGTATCTGACGATGCGCCACCTATATCCCTGCCCAGGGCACACCGCATTGACGCTTGGGTCAGCCTTGTACAGCCAGGACCAGCGGCAACACCCCCTCGGCCCCGGCCCGGCGGAGCATGCGAGCGGCCACCGCCAGGGTCCAGCCGCTGTCCGTCAGATCGTCGACGAGCAGAACGGGACCGCCCGCTTCCCGGAGCGCCGCGGCCAGCTCGTCGGGCACGGTCAGCGCTCCGTCCAGGGCGCGCAGCCGCTGCGCGCTGTTGCTCCGCGGCACATGCGCCGTATCGGCTCCCGCGGCGTACTCGATGGAGCCGAGGAGCGGGAGGCGGCCGATCTCGGCGATCCGCGCACCCAGGGTCTGGATCAGCTGGGGCCTGGTGTGCGAGGACATGGTCACGACGCCGGCCGGCCGCGGCTGGGCGTCGCCGTTGCCCGGGGCCCAGCCGCCGGGGCCCTTCGCCCAGTCGGCGAGGACACCGACCACGGCGTTGGCCACGTCGTCGGGCACGGGGCCGTCGGGGGCCTGCGGGGCGAGCATCGGCCGGAGCCGGTTTCCCCATCCGATGTCCGAGAGCCGCCCCAGGGCCCGTCCGGTGGAGGCCTGCTCTCCTGCGGGGATACGTCCCTTGAGGTCGACGCCGACCGCGGCGAGCCCGGTCGGCCACATCTTCCGGGGTTCCACGTCGACACCCGCGCGGACCAGCTCGCCCCGTGCCGTGTCCAGCGCACCGGAGGACACGGCGTCGGTGAATCGGGCGCCCGCGCAGTTGTCGCATCGACCGCAGGGCGCCGCTGCCTCGTCGTCCAGCTGCCGCCGCAAAAACTCCATGCGGCAGCCGGGTGTCGTTGCGTAGTCACGCATCGCCTGCTGCTCGCTCTGCCGCTGCTTGGCGACCCAGGCGTAGCGCTCGGCGTCGTACTCCCAGGGCATTCCCGTGGAGATCCAGCCGCCCTTGACGCGCCGGACCGCGCCGTCCACGTCGAGGACCTTGAGCATCGTTTCGAGCCGGGACCGGCGCAGTTCGACCAGCGGCTCCAGAGCGGGCAGCGACAGTGGCCTGCCCGCCTGCGCCAGCACGTCCAGCGTGCGCCGGACCTGCTCCTCGGGAGGGAAGGCGAGCGAGGCGAAGTAGTTCCAGATCGCCTCGTCCTCCTTGCCCGGCAGGAGCAGCACCTCCGCGTGATCGACGCCGCGGCCCGCGCGGCCGACCTGCTGGTAGTAGGCGATCGGGGACGAGGGGGAGCCGAGGTGCACCACGAAGCCGAGGTCGGGCTTGTCGAAGCCCATGCCCAGGGCGGAGGTGGCGACCAGGGCCTTCACGCGGTTGGCGAGCAGGTCCTCCTCGGCCTGCTGGCGGTCGGCGTTCTCCGTCTTTCCGGTGTACGAGGCGACGGTGTGCCCGCATTGCCGCAGGAAGGCGGTGATCTCCTCGGCGGCCGCGACGGTGAGCGTATAGATGATTCCCGAGCCCGGCAGCTCGTTCAGGTGGTCGGCGAGCCAGGCCAACCGGTGCGCCGCGTTGGGCAGTTGCAGCACGTTCAGGCTCAGGCTCTCCCGGTCGAGCGGTCCGCGCAGCACGAGCGCGTCCGAGCTGCCGCCGGTGCCCAACTGCTCGGCCACATCGGCCGTCACACGCGCGTTGGCCGTCGCGGTGGTGGCCAGGACGGGGACGCCCGGCGGCAGGTCGGCGAGCATGGTGCGCAGCCGTCGGTAATCGGGCCGGAAGTCGTGGCCCCAGTCCGAGATGCAGTGCGCCTCGTCGACCACGAGCAGGCCGGTGGCCGCGGCGAGCTTGGGCAGGACCTGATCGCGGAAGTCCGGGTTGTTCAGCCGTTCCGGGCTGACCAGCAGGACGTCCACGTCGCCGGAGGCCACCTCGGCCTGGATGGTCTCCCACTCCTCCGTGTTGGAGGAGTTGATCGTGCGGGCGGTGATCCCGGCTCGCGCGGCCGACTCCACCTGATTGCGCATGAGCGCGAGCAGCGGCGAGACGATCACGGTGGGGCCGCTGCCCCGCTCCCGCAGCAGCGCGGTCGCGACGAAGTACACGGCGGACTTGCCCCACCCCGTGCGCTGCACGACCAGCGCCCGTCGCTTGTCCGCTACCAGCGCTTCGATCGCGCGCCACTGGTCCTCGCGCAGTCGTGGACCGTCCGACGGCGGCACTTCGCCGTCTGCGGGCGCGGGACCGCCGACGAGGCGGGCGAGTACGGCATCGGCCGCCGTGCGCAGATCTTCGTTGCTCATGCCCCCATGCAACCCGATGGGTCTGACATTCGGCGAACGCGTCCGCCGGCTTGTGGATAACTCTTGGCGTGCCCCTGCCCGCAGTTATCCACAGGGCAAACCGGAATCTGGTGATCCGCGGGAGAGTCGGCGCATGGCGAACCACAGCGAACAAAACGACCCGATCGATCCCACCGACTCCACCGACGTCCCTGGCGCCCCCGATTCCGCCGACGCCGTCGGCACCCTCGATTCCACCGGCGATTCCACTGGCGCCCCCGGCACCCCCGGTTCCGTCGACGAGGCCCTGGTCACCTTGCGCACCCCGGCCGAACTCGCGGACGCCCTGCCGTACTTGCTCGGGTTCCGGCCCGAGGAGAGCGTCGTCCTCATCGCCCTGCACGGCGAGCGGGGGCGCTTCGGCGGACGGGTGCGCCTCGGCATTCCCGGGCGCCCGGAGGACTGGCCGCCCATCGCGGAGCAGCTCGCCCAGTGCCTGGTGGGCGGCTGCGAGCGGCGCGGGGCCCGGCCTGACGGCATCGTCGCGTTCCTGTGCGCGGAGCCCGACGGCGCCGAATCCGGGCGGCAGGTCATGGAGCGCCTGCGACCGCTGGCACAAGTGCTCCGCACCGCCTGTGGAAGCCTCGACGTCCCCGTGTTCGAGGTCGTGTGCATCTCCGCGGGGCATTTCTGGACCTACTGCTGCCCGAGCGAGGAGTGCTGCCCGCCGCAGGGCGTGCCGCTGCTGCGGCCCGGCACGTCGGTCCTGGCCGCGGCGACGGCCTACGCCGGCGCACAGGTGGGCGTCACACCGAGGGAGATCCGGGCACGCCTGACGCCCTGGGAATCCGCCGCCGTGCCTGACCAGCGGGCCGCTCTCGACGCGGCGGGCATGGCGATCGTGCGCCGGATCATGGAAGAGGGCGGGCACGCCGAGGTCGCCGCCGACACGCTCGACCTGGCCCGCAGGATCATGGGGCGCATGACGGCCGCGCCCCCGGTCAGCGACAGGCTGGAGGCGGATCTCCAGGACGACGAACTTCTGGCGCACGACGAGGCCGCGGCGCTGATCCTCGGCCTCCAGAACCGTACGACGCGTGATCAGGCGGCGGAATGGATGGAAGGCGACATCGCGGCACCGGCGCTTCGTCTCTGGAGGGCCCTGGCCCGCCGCTGCGTCATCGGTTACGGAGAGCACGCCGCCGCGCCCCTCTCCCTCGCGGGCTGGGTCGCCTGGTCCCTCGGTGACACCACCGAGGGGCAGGAAGCCCTGGACATGGCGCTGTGCGCCGACCCCGGCTACACCTTCGCGCAGCTCCTGCACCATGCCTGCGCCGGCGACCTGGACCCCGAGCCGATCCGCCGCTGCTTGCGCAGGGAGCGAACCGGACGTGACGCGGAGGAGGCCGAGGCCGAGCTGCCCCTCCCTGCGGAACCCCTGGACCCGGAGGGCGAGCCGGTGGGCGCCGTTCCGCGACACCGCCGCCCCGCGCGCCCGAAGAGCGGCAGTGGTGCACGGCCCACCGACAGGCCGGGCACCGGATCGCAGAACCGCCGCCGCACCGTCCGGCGCGCAGCCAGGAAAGACACGTGAACGCGGGACTCCGGCGCCGCACGGCAGTCCGTGAGACAGGCCGGAGGACGCGGCGGAGGGCGGGACGGAGGGCGGATCGGAGGGCGGGGAGGGGTGCGAGGCGGTTGCCTGAGGAGAGGCCGGACGCGGAAGTCAGGGGCCGGTCGGGTGGCTTCCCCGCCCCTGGGCGTGACTCCGGGCGGGGCCGGTCCGTTCACCTGAGTGGCGGTACCCGTGCCCGGATCGAGCCGCCGTACGACCTCCGACTCCCCGTAGCGCGGACAGCGCGGAAGAAGCCGCCTCATGCCCCGGCCCGCCCCGTTTCCTGTCTCCGGCGTTTCCGGTCTCTCCGGTGCCTCTGGCAGAGAGGGACCCCGGCGCCCCGCGTCGGCCGCACCGCGTCCGCCCGGTGGGCAGGCCACTGCTCCCGCGCCGCGCCGCCCCGCTCAGCTGCCGCCCGCGCACACCGCGCTGATCTGTGTCGCCATGCCCGCGCTGGCGATCTCTTCGGACCAGGGGCAGTTGACCGGCCGTGGACTCGAGGGGTTCTACCGCGCGGGGCGCAGGCTGCTGTCGCGCTGCGAAGTGCGGGTGGCGGGGCGCGAGCCGATCGCAGTCCAGGCCCGGATGATCTCCGCCGACCGTGCCCGCTTCGTCGCGACACTGCGACCGTTCGCGGACGGTGGCCCGGATCCGGACGTGGTCGTCGAGCGGACGCGGTACGCGGACGGCACGGAGCGGATCGTCCTGCGCAGCGCCGCAGGCCGCCCCCTGCGGCTGCCCGTGGAGGTGTCGCTCGGCACGGACCTGGCGGAGCTCGGCGCGGTCGCCTCGGGCAACACCGGCCCCGAACTGGCCGCCAGTGTCCACGACTCCGGCATGCGCTGGTCCTCGCCCGCGGGTCACTGTGCGGTCACCGCGCACCCCGCGCCCGCGGATGCGCTGGCCTCTGCGGGGCTGCTGCGCTGGGAGGTGGAGCTGCCGCCGGGCGGCACCTGGAGCCTGGAGCTGCGGGTGCGGCCCCAGGGCGCGGGCCCGGTGAGAGCGGTCGGGCACGGGGCGTCGCGCTCCCTCGCCACGGCACGGGCCGCGGGCGACGATCCGGGGGCCAGGCCCCTGCTGGACCGTTCCGTGGAGGATCTCCAGGCGCTGCTGTTGCGGGACCCCGAGCATCCGACCGACGTCCACCTGGCCGCGGGGGCGCCGTGGCGCTGTGGCCTCGCGCCGGCCGAGGCGCTCGCAGCCGCCCGGATGGCCCTGCCGCTGGGCACGCGGATCGCTGCGGGGACGCTGCGTACCCTCGGCCGCCGTCAGCTCGCGGGCAAGGGGCCACGGGCGGGGATGATCCCCGGGCCGTTGCGGAACACGGGACCGCATCTGCCGCCCGGATGTACGGGGGTGGAGGCGACGCTGCTCTTTCCGGCCTTGCTGGCGGAGGCGTGGCGTTGGGGGCTTCCGGCGCAGGAGACGGAGGAGTTGCTGCCGGTGGCCGAACGCTGTCTGCGGTGGCTGCTTGCCGCGGGCGGCGACGGGGTGCTCCTGCCGGACCCCTATCCGGACGGCCCCGCGCGCTGCGAGACCCAGGCCCATGCCCACCGGGCCGCGCTGCTCGGCGCCGACCTGCTCGACGCGCACGGCCGGTCGGGCGCCGGCGAGCTGCGGCGGTGCGCGGAGCGGCTGCGGGACACCTTCAAGGAGAAGTTCTGGGTGGGGGACCGGACGGGTGGGCGGCCTGCCGCGGCCCTTCTGGCCGACGGCCGCCCCGTGCCCCTCCTCACCGGCGCCGCCGCCCACCTCCTCGACACGGGCCTGCTCGGGGCGGGCGCGCTCGCGCCGGGCCTCCTGGACAAGGTGCAGACCGAGCAGCTCGCCCGGCTGCTCGGCGGGCCCGCCATGGACTCGGGGTGGGGGCTGCGGAGCCTGGGCGTCAAGGAAGCCGCGTACAACCCGTTCGGGCACCGGGCCGGGGCGGTCCGTGTCCACGAGACGGCGGTCGCCTTCTCGGGTCTGGCCGCCGCGGGCTACGAGAAGGAGGCGAGCGGACTGCTGCGAGGGGTGCTGGCGGCGGCCGAGGCGTTCGGCCACCGGCTGCCCGAGATGTACGCGGGGGAGCAGCGCACGGAGGGCGGTGCTCCGTTGCCGCACCCCGCGGCGTGCCGCCCGGCGGCCACCGCCGCGGCCGCCGGGGTCCAGCTCCTCACGGCGCTGGCCGGGATCCGTCCCGACGCCCCGGCGGGCACGGTGACGCTCAGGCCCGTCCGCAGCGCGCCCCTGGGGGAGCTGGAGCTGACGGCGCTGCGCGTCGCGGGCGCTCCGTTCTCCGTGCGGGTCAGCAGGCTCGGCCTCGCCATGGTCGAGGAGGCCGCCGAGGGACTGCAGCTGGGGGTGTGACGTACGGGAAAGGGACCTGCGGCGGGCTGCGGCCGTGGGCTGGACGTTAGGGCGGGGGAGTCTGCGGCGGGCGTGGCGCGAACCCGACGTGGGAGCCGGTGAATCCGGCCGGGAACGGTTGCCGGAGGAGCTGTTTATCGTCAGGCAGACGACTATGATCGCGGCATGTCGCCCTACGACCCGTCGGCCTTCCCGCCCTTCGCTGTCACCGTCGATCTGGTCGTGCTGACCGTGCGCCGTCACGCGCTCTGTGCGCTTGCCGTACGGCGGGGTGAGCCGCCGTTCCAGGGGCGTTGGGCGCTCCCCGGCGGATTCGTGCGCGACGACGAGGACCTGTCGTCGGCAGCCGCGCGGGAGCTGGTCGAGGAGACGGGGCTGTGCGCGCACGATCCGGATACTCCGGCCCGGGCGAACGGCGCGCACCTGGAGCAGCTCGCCACGTACGGCGATCCCAAGCGCGATCCGCGGATGAGGGTCGTCAGCGTCGCCCATCTCGCGCTCGCTCCCGATCTGCCCGCACCGCGGGCCGGCGGTGACGCGAACAGCGCGCGCTGGGCACCGGTCGAGGCACTGCTCCACCAGGGCGGATACGGCCGTGAGGACGAGCAGGCCGCGCCGCTCGCCTTCGATCACGCGCAGATCCTTGCGGACGGCGTGGAGCGCGCGCGTTCGAAGATCGAGTACTCCTCCCTCGCGACGGCCTTCTGCCCGCCCGAGTTCACCGTCGGAGAGCTGCGACGGGTGTACGAAGCCGTGTGGGGCGTCGTGCTCGACCCGCGCAACTTCCACCGCAAGGTGACCGGCACGCCGGGCTTCCTCGTCCCCACCGGCGGCACGACCACCCGCCAGGGCGGCCGCCCCGCCCAGCTCTTCCGCGCGGGCGGCGCGACGCTGCTCAACCCGCCCATGCTGCGCCCCGAGGTCTGAGGCCCGCGCCGGGGGTCACGCGCTGGTCAACTGCCGTTCCTGTCACGTGATGGAGACACCCGCGGCCCACGTCTTGACCGAAATGACGGAAATATCGCGTTATCTTGCAGAAGTACCCACGGGGTTCGCCCGCCCCCGACCCGGCGGACGGATCCCGGCCGTCGAGCGGTCGCACATCCCGCGAGAGAAGCGATGATCCAGGCCATCGGACTGACCAGCAATACCCGTCAGGAGCTGCCGCCCGCCGTCGACGACGTGTCCTTCGAGGCGCGAACAGGCCGCGTGACGGCACTGCTCGGCGCGCAGGGCGCCGGCAAGACGACGGCGCTCAGGCTCATGCTCGAAATCCAACAGGGCCGAGGAGTCACCTACTTCAGAGGGCGCCCGCTGCACCGCATCAGCCATCCGTCGCGCGAGGTGGGTGTCCTTCTGGGCGAGGTGCCGGGGCACCCCGGCCGCACGGTCCGGGGCCAGTTGCGCATGCTGTGCGCCGCGGCCGGTGTGACCGTCCAGCGCGCCGACGACGTACTCGAAGTGGTCGGTCTCGTCGGCCTCCGCGATCAGCGGCTCGGCATGCTCTCGCGCGGCATGGACCGGCGTCTCGGCCTGGCCTGCGCGCTGCTCGCCGACCCGCACACGCTTGTCCTCGACGGTCCCGCCGACGGGCTCTCGGCACGGGAGGGCGCGTGGCTGCACAGTGTTCTGCGCGCGCACGCCGCCCAGGGCGGAACCGTCCTGTTCTCCACGGCCGACCCCAAGGAGGCCGCACGGACCGCCGACCGGGTCGTGACGCTGGAAGCGGGCCGTCTGGTCGCCGACCAGGAAGCCGGTGACTTCGCCCGCACCCGGCTGCGTCCGCGGGTTGCGGTGCGCAGCCCGCACGCGGCTCGCCTCGGTGCGCTGCTGGCCAAGGAAGCCCGTGCCGGGCGACGCTCCATCGAGGTGGTGAAGGAGGAGGGCAACCGGCTTTCGGTGTACGGCAGCCACTGCGCCGAGATCGGAGAGACGGCGTTCCGCCACGGGATTCTCGTCCACCAACTCGCCGACGAGATCGGGGATGCGGGGCCCGTGGCCACGGTGCCGTCACCGACGCCCGCGCCCGAACGCGTAACCGAGCCTTCTGGAGCGGCGACAGCGGCAACAGCGGCAACAGCCGCTGCGGGCGGGACGGAAGAGAGCCCGGTGGGAATCAACTCGGGGGAGGGTGGCCCGACTGGGGCAGCCGATGTGCGGCCCGACAGCGATAACGGCACCGTGGCTGAGGCTGAGGCTGAGGCTGAGACCGAGGCCGCCACCGTCGCCGCCACCGCGACCAGCACCGAGGCCAGCACCGAAAGCAAGGCCGAGACCGCGGCCACGGCCACCGCCCCCGCCGAAACTGCGGCCACCGCCACCGCCACCGCCACAGCCCCCGCCGAGACCAAGACCCTCATCCCCCTCGTCACCACAACCCCGACCAGCACCCCCGCCCCGCAGGATGCCGCGGCTCCAACCCCCTTGCCGCCTCCCATTTCGATCCGTCCCGCCCGCGGCCCTCTTCGCCCCTTGCGCTACGAGCTGCGCCGCGCCGCCGGTATCGGCACCGGGTACCTCACCATCGCCGCGGTGCTCGCTGTCTCCGCCGTCCTCTGTGTCTTCCTCGCCAGGAACGGGCACACCCCGCAGCCGCTCCTGCTCGCCGCCTGGCCCGAGGAACTTCCCTTGCCGCCCGCGGCGCTTGGCGCCGGGCTGCTCGGCGCGCTCGCCTTCGGTGAGGAGTTCCGCCACCCCGCACTCGCCGTCGACCGCGGCACCGTCCCCCGCCGCTTGGGGCTGCTCTGCGCCAAGTTGATCGTCTCGGCGGCCACCGCGCTCCTCCTGAGCCTGCTCGTGCTGGGCTCGGACGCCGCGTTGCTTCACCTGGTATACGGAGACGAGGTCGCGAAAGTTCCCGCCGACTGGCTCTCGCTGAGCGCGAGTTGGGTTGCCCTGGTGGCGGGATGCGCCTGGGCGGGGGTGCTCGCCGGAGGGGTTTTCCGGTCCACGACCGCCGGCCTGGCCGCTGTTCTCGCCGTGCCGATCGTCGTCGTACCGCTCGTACAAAAGGCCTTGGAGGGACCGTCTGTGCGATCGGCGGCGGGGCTGCCGGGGCGGCTTCGCGACCTCGCTCTGGTGCAGTGGCCGTTCGGCGTCGAGCGGTATCTGGCCGGTGGAGTCCGGATGATCGCCCAACCTGTGGGCAGCGCACTGATGTTGTCGGTTACCGCTCTGCTCTGCGCGTTTCTGCTCACAGGGATGCGAACCAGAGCTCGATAGACGACCACCCGGCGCTTCCGTTCACGTCCTGCGCACAACTCCTCACAGAACGGCCGCTTCCTTCCGATAAGGCGTCAATTGCGGCGGGGTAAGCGATCACCCTTTCGTGTGCTTTTCACCAAAGACCTCAAGGGACTTGGGAGCCACGCCGACAAAGGTTCCGTGAGTACCCTTGCGCACACCATGATGACCGCCGCCCGCTCCGCCGACTCCGGCCTCGCCGGCCCGGGCGAACTCGACCGCTACCCCTACGCGGAGGCCTCCGGTGCCGATCGCGTCGTCGCGCCCTCGTGGGACAGCGCCGACCAGGATCTCGGCCGCGTCGGCCGACGCACCGCAGGCAGCCGCGGCCGTGGACTGCACGGCCAACTCGTTCAACAGCTCGGCCAGATGATCGTCTCCGGTGACCTGGGCGCAGACCGCCCGCTGGTCCCCGAGGAGATCGGCCAGCGTTTCGAGGTCTCCCGCACCGTCGTCCGGGAATCGCTGCGCGTACTCGAAGCCAAGGGCCTGGTCAGCGCCAGGCCCAATGTCGGCACGCGCGTGCGCCCCGTCAGCGACTGGAACCTCCTGGACCCCGACATCATCGAGTGGCGTGCCTTCGGGCCGCAGCGCGACGACCAGCGCCGCGAACTCGGCGAGCTTCGCTGGACGATCGAGCCCCTCGCCGCCCGGCTCGCCGCGGGCCATGGCCGCGAGGAGGTGCAGCAGCGGCTCGCCGACATGGTCGAGATCATGGGCCATGCCCTGAGCCAGGGCGACGGGATCACGTTCTCCCGCGCCGACGCGGAGTTCCACTCGTTGCTCATCCAGCTCGCGGGCAATCGCATGCTGGAGCACCTGTCCGGCATCGTCTCGGCCGCGCTCCAGGTCTCGGGAGGCCCGGTCACCGGCTGTGACCGCCCCACGGAGACGTCACTGGTCCACCACTCGCGCATCGTCGACGCTCTCGGAGCGGGCGACGGGCCCGGCGCCGAAGCCGCCATGCGTCAGCTGCTCACGGCCCACCCCGAGGTGGAGCGCGTCGTGCCCGCCCCCCGCGAGCACTGACGGGCCGGGTCTGCGTCCGTACGGCCGGATCATGCGCCTCGCGGCCCGACCGCATCACTCCGTTGGCGCGGCCGCGTCGCCGGGCCTCTGCGGGTTCCTCGGGGATCCGTCAGAGCCCGGCGACGCGGTTGTTGCCCTGCGAGCGGCCGTCAGAGCCCAGGTCTGGACACTTCTGACCGCATCTGGCCGCTTTTGAATGCTTACGGGGTGTGACTCGGGCCACGTAGATTGGGCGTAACGCTCCTCGGGGCAGCGCGATGACCTAAGAGGTGATAGCCGAGGAAGGAATACAGCAGTCGTTCGCGGCGCTGTGTAGCTCCCCGGCCCCGCCTGCGCCGTCGGCCCATCCCCAGTCGTCGGTCGTCGGTCCTGGTCCACAATGGACGGGGCCGGAAGCCGTTTTCCAACGTTCCGAGAGGTTGTTCGTGTCGGCCAGCACATCCCGTACGCTCCCGCCGGAGATCGCCGAATCCGTCTCTGTCATGGCGCTCATCGAGCGGGGAAAGGCTGATGGGCAGATCGCCGGCGATGACGTGCGTCGTGCCTTCGAAGCTGACCAGATTCCGGCCACTCAGTGGAAGAACGTTCTGCGCAGCCTCAACCAGATCCTCGAGGAAGAGGGTGTGACGCTGATGGTCAGTGCCGCGGAGCCGAAGCGCCCCCGCAAGAGCGTCGCAGCAAAGAGCCCGGTCAAGCGCACCGCGACCAAGACCGTCGCGGCCAAGACGGCCACGGCGAAGCAGGCCACCGCGACCGCCGCCCCCGAGGCGTCGGCCGCAGATGTCGCAGCCGAGGACTCGCCCGCGAAGAAGGTCGCCGCCAAGAAGACGACGGCAAAGAAGGCCGTCGCCAAGAAGACCGTCGCCAAGAAGGCGACGGCGAAGAAGAGTGCGTCCAAGCAGGACGACGAGATCCTGGACGACGAGGCCACCGAGGAGGCGCCCGCCAAGGGCAAGCCCGGTGAGGGCGAGCCCGCGGAAGAGGGTGCCCAGGGCTTCGTGCTGTCCGACGAGGACGAGGACGACGCCCCGGCCCAGCAGGTCGCCGCCGCCGGTGCCACCGCCGACCCCGTCAAGGACTACCTGAAGCAGATCGGCAAGGTCCCGCTGCTCAACGCCGAGCAGGAGGTCGAGCTCGCCAAGCGCATCGAGGCCGGCCTGTTCGCCGAGGACAAGCTGGCGAACGCCGACAAGCTCGCGCCGAAGCTCAAGCGCGAGCTGGAGATCATCGCCGAGGACGGGCGCCGCGCCAAGAACCACCTGCTGGAGGCCAACCTCCGTCTGGTGGTCTCCCTGGCCAAGCGCTACACCGGCCGCGGCATGCTCTTCCTGGACCTCATCCAGGAGGGCAACCTCGGTCTGATCCGCGCGGTCGAGAAGTTCGACTACACCAAGGGCTACAAGTTCTCCACGTACGCCACCTGGTGGATCCGTCAGGCGATCACCCGCGCCATGGCCGACCAGGCCCGCACCATCCGTATCCCGGTGCACATGGTCGAGGTCATCAACAAGCTCGCGCGCGTGCAGCGCCAGATGCTCCAGGACCTGGGCCGCGAGCCCACCCCGGAGGAGCTGGCCAAGGAACTCGACATGACCCCGGAGAAGGTCATCGAGGTCCAGAAGTACGGCCGTGAGCCGATCTCCCTCCACACCCCCCTGGGTGAGGACGGCGACAGCGAGTTCGGTGACCTCATCGAGGACTCCGAGGCGGTCGTTCCGGCCGACGCGGTCAGCTTCACGCTCCTCCAGGAGCAGCTGCACTCCGTGCTCGACACCCTGTCCGAGCGTGAGGCGGGCGTGGTCTCCATGCGCTTCGGCCTCACCGACGGCCAGCCGAAGACCCTCGACGAGATCGGCAAGGTCTACGGGGTGACGCGTGAGCGCATCCGCCAGATCGAGTCGAAGACGATGTCGAAGCTGCGTCACCCGTCGCGTTCGCAGGTCCTGCGCGACTACCTCGACTAGTCACCAGCGCTCCAGACACAAGACCCGAAGCCTCGGCGAGGCTTCGGGTCTTCTGTTTGTTCGATGCGTTCACCCGGCGGCGTCCTGTTCTATGTGTCCGGCCTGGTCCGGACGCGCGTGGCGGGGTGCGGGGCGTGCCGCTCTCGATCACTGTGGGTGTGCCATGGCAACCCAGAGTGGGGAGATCGCATGCCTCGTCCTTTCGCCCGAACATTTACGGCGGCGTTGGCCCTTGTCACGCCGGTGGCGGTGCTGCCGCTGGCCTCACCGGCCCCCGCGGCGGCCGACAGCGTCGTCATCGGGGGCAGCCCGGTCAAGGTGGCCGACAGTCCGTGGGCGGTGGCGCTGTCCAGCCGTGACCGGTTCGGAGGTACACGCTCGGGACAGTTCTGCGGAGGAGTGGTCGTCGGACGCTCGACGGTCCTCACCGCGGCGCACTGCCTGGGCGAGGAAGTCCTCGGAGTGCCGCTGAGGAAGATGAGTGACCTGAAGGTGATCGCAGGCCGGGACGATCTGGGCACGTCGGACGGCCGTGAGATTCCGGTTAGTGGGGCGACGGTCAATCCGAAGTACGACAGCACCTCGAACTCCGGTGACGTGGCGGTGGTGAAGCTGGCGACCCCGCTGCCGGAGGACTACGTCATCGGCATGGCCGGGGAGGGCGACCCGGCGTACGAGCCCGGCACGCGCGCGGCCGTCTACGGGTGGGGTGACACGACGGGAGCGGGTGATTACGCGCGGACACTGCACGCCGCGAATGTGCGCGTGCTGCCCGACGCGACGTGCAAGAAGGCCTATCCGGGCAGCGCTGACGGTACGTACATGCCCGCATCCATGCTGTGTGCGGGCGAGGTCAGGGGAGGCCGTGACGCCTGCCAGGGGGACAGCGGTGGTCCGCTCATCGCGCGCGGGCGGCTGATCGGCCTCGTGTCGTGGGGGAGCGGATGCGGTCGGGCCGGCAGTCCCGGCGTCTACACGCGGATCTCGGGTGTCGCGCAGGACATGCCTCTGCGCGGCTGAGAACGCGGGAGTTGTCGGCACGGGCAGTGCGGGGCGTCGCCCGGGAGCCCCGAGAAGGCGCCTGGGCGCCCGTGTGACGAGAGCGGGCGGCCACCCCTGGGGTTGGCAGGGGCGGCCGCCCGATCACCGGCCTGAAGAGCGCCGGATGGCTCGTCGTGGGTGCGAGGTGTCAGCGATCCTCGTCCGTGGTTTCCGGAACGGCCGTCAGCCGCTCCGTCTCGTCCTGTATCTCAGCGGCGATCTTCTTGAGTTCCGGCTCGAACTTGCGGCCGTGGTGGGCGCAGAAGAGCAGTTCACCGCCGCTCAACAGGACGACGCGCAGGTATGCCTGGGCGCCGCAGCGGTCGCAGCGATCAGCGGCCGTCAGGGGGCTCGCGGGGGTCAGAACAGTAGTCACGTCGCCTCTTCTCTAGCTCGACGAGCTGTCGTACCAGGGTCAACATCCAACCAGGCCGAAAACGTTCCCGCTCGTGGCTTTTCCTCGAATGTTTTTTCCGAGGCGGCTGTCTGCTGCCGGTTGGCGGCGAATGTGCCGTATTACGTCTCTAACGTGTCGTACGGTTTCGCGCTGTCTGTCAGGTCGGTCGTCCGCCGGCTGGGTTGCCGGTTGTTCATGAGGACGTGCCCGGAGCCTAAATGGTTCATGCCTGGAAGGGAACGTGACGTGCGCTTCACTCCATCGAGGGATCGAACAAGCGTGCGGCACTGGACTAGTGTGAGTTGAGACGAGGGTGGCGTTACAACGGCTCTACCAGGCCTCGGTACCCTCTGAGCGGCAACCGAAGCCGGGTCCTTACCCCAAAGGGCCCCATTTGAAATTCAGCGAGGAGCGAACCGCGTGACCGCCGAGACGTCCGTGCCGTCCACAGCGTTGCTGACCGGAGCAGACCGGGACGGTTCCAACTACACCGCGCGGCACCTGCTCGTCCTGGAGGGGCTCGAGGCCGTTCGCAAGCGTCCTGGCATGTACATCGGGTCCACGGACAGCCGTGGCCTGCTGCACTGCCTCTGGGAGATCATCGACAACTCCGTCGACGAGGCCCTGGGCGGCTACTGCGACCACATCGAAGTCATCCTCCACGACGACGCCTCAGTAGAGGTCCGGGACAACGGCCGAGGCATCCCGGTGGATGTCGAGCCCAAGACCGGCCTCTCCGGGGTCGAGGTCGTCATGACGAAGCTCCACGCGGGCGGCAAGTTCGGCGGTGGCTCCTACGCCGCCTCCGGCGGCCTGCACGGCGTGGGTGCCTCCGTGGTGAACGCCCTGTCCGCGCGCCTCGACGTAGAGGTGGACCGCGCGGGGCACACCCACGCGATCAGCTTCCGTCGTGGTGTCCCCGGAGCTTTCGCCAAGCCCGGCCCCGACGCCGACTTCGACTCGTCGGCCAAGCTGCGCAAGGCCAAGAAGATCCCCAAGACGCGCACCGGCACGCGCGTGCGCTACTGGGCCGATCGCCAGATCTTCCTCAAGGACGCCAAGCTCAACCTCGACACGCTGCACCAGCGCGCCCGGCAGACCGCGTTCCTGGTGCCGGGCCTGACCATCGTCGTACGCGACGAGTACGGCCTCGGCGAGGGCGGCAGCAAGGGCGAGGAGTCCTTCCGCTTCGACGGCGGCATCAGCGAGTTCTGCGAGTACCTCGCGCAGGACAAGGCCGTCTGTGACGTCCTGCGCCTCACCGGCCAGGGCAGCTTCAAGGAGACCGTCCCGGTCCTCGACGACCACGGCCAGATGACGCCCACCGAGGTCACCCGGGAACTCGGCGTGGACATCGCGCTGCGCTGGGGCACCGGATACGACACCACGCTGCGGTCCTTCGTCAACATCATCGCCACCCCCAAGGGCGGCACCCATGTGTCGGGCTTCGAGCGCTCCCTCACCAAGACGATGAACGAGGCGCTGCGTGCCCAGAAGGTGCTGCGCGTCGCCGAGGACGACATCGTCAAGGACGACGCCCTCGAAGGCCTCACCGCGGTCGTCACGGTCCGTCTCGCCGAGCCGCAGTTCGAGGGCCAGACCAAGGAGGTGCTCGGCACCTCGGCGGCCAACCGCATCGTCGCCAACGTCGTGGCCAAGGAGCTCAAGGCGTTCCTGACCTCCACCAAGCGCGACGCCAAGGCGCAGGCCCGCGCCGTGATGGAGAAGGCCGTCGCGGCGGCCCGCACCCGCATCGCGGCCCGTCAGCACAAGGACGCCCAGCGCCGGAAGACGGCCCTGGAGTCCTCGTCGCTGCCCGCGAAGCTCGCGGACTGCCGCAGCGACGACGTGGAGCGCAGCGAGCTCTTCATCGTCGAGGGCGACTCGGCGCTCGGCACGGCCAAGCTGGCGCGGACCTCCGAGTTCCAGGCGCTCCTGCCGATCCGCGGAAAGATCCTCAACGTTCAGAAGGCGTCCGTCACGGACATGCTGAAGAACGCCGAGTGCGGCGCGATCATCCAGGTCATAGGGGCAGGGTCCGGCCGGACCTTCGACATCGACGCGGCGCGCTACGGGAAGATCATTCTCCTCGTCGACGCCGATGTCGACGGCGCCCACATCCGGATTCTGCTGCTCACCCTCTTCCAGCGGTACATGCGACCGATGGTGGAGGCGGGCCGGGTCTTCGCGGCCGTGCCGCCGCTGCACCGGATCGAGCTGGTGCAGCCGAAGAAGGGCCAGGACAAGTACGTCTACACGTACTCGGACAACGAACTGCGCGAGACGCTCCTCGAGTACCAGCGCAAGGGAATCCGCTTCAAGGACTCCATCCAGCGCTACAAGGGCCTCGGCGAGATGGACGCGGACCAGCTCGCGGAAACCACCATGGACCCCCGCTACCGCACTCTGCGGCGGGTCAACATCGGCGACCTGGAGGCCGCCGAGCAGGTCTTCGATCTGCTGATGGGCAACGACGTGGCGCCCCGCAAGGAGTTCATCACGAGCTCTGCGGCGACGCTGGACCGCTCGCGCATCGACGCGTAGCGCCCTCCACCCGTGGGTGGAGCCGACGGCTCCACCCACGTTCCACCCCTGCTCCGATGCCTTGACCAGGCCATTTCCGTAGCGTCGAAGGCGTCGATCCTCCCCGGATCGGCTCCGCACTTCTTCGCCATACGGAGGCCGTCATGTCTGGGCTCACCAATGTTCTGGTGATCTGCGCCGTCGTCGTGCTGGTGATCGTGCGCCAGTTCAAGGCGCAGGAGATCACCACGGACAGGCGCTGGTGGGTCATACCTGCCGTGCTGGTCTTCATGGCCGTGCGCGAGCCGGACCTGCTGGATCCGCATCACCGGGCGGCGGCCGCCGTTCTGCTCGGCGCGGAGCTGCTGGTCGCTCTGGCCATGGGCTTCGGCTGGGCACGGACCACCCATGTGTGGACGGCACCGGACGGTGCCGTGTGGGGCAAGGGGACCAGGGCCACCGCCATCGTCTGGGCCGTCGGGATAGGGCTGCGGCTCGGTCTGTTCGGCATCGGCGCGCTGTTCGGGGTGCGACAGGGCAGCGCCGCTCTGATGCTGGCCCTCGCGGCCACGCTCCTGGTGCGCAGCGGCATGCTGGCGCAGCGGGCCGGCCTGTTCCGCCCGGCGTACGGTGTTGCGGACGCGGCGTACGAGCCGATGCGGAAGGACCCCGTGTGATCGCGGACCGGTGGATGAGATGGCCCTCACGGGAAGCGTTCAGCCAGGGAGGGCAGAGCGTCGCCCGACTGTGGTTCGTCAGGGTCCTGAGGGTGGTGGTCGCCTGCGTCCTGCTGTGGAACGCGTTCCGGCACGACAGGGGCTGGCTTCTTGCGGCCGGGATCGGCCTGGTCGTGCTCTCCTGCGGGCTCGCCGTGGCCTTCCTGCGCACCTCCTTCGACCGGCGGTTGTGGCCCTCGGTCACCCTGCTGCTCCTGCTGACGGGGGCCGGATACGCCGCGCAGGCGGGCGACTGGAAGGCGCTGGCGCTCGTCCTCTGGTGCGGCACGGGGGTCCTGGCCCTGGAGCGGCTGCCGCTCGTCGCGGCCGCGGTCTGTGTGCCGGTGGCGATGATCGGATTCGCCGTCCACAACAACGACAACTGGCTGGTCACGGGCCTCATCGTCGTCGGGCTCGCGCTTGCCGGATACACCCTGCGGCTCGATGCCGACGCACGGGGCAACGCCCAGCGGCTCCTCGCCCAGGAACGGGCCGCCCGCGCCGCGGAGGCCGAGACGGCCGCGCTGGCCGAGCGGGCCCGCATCGCCCGGGAGATCCACGACGTGCTCGCGCACAGCCTCTCCGCGCAGCTCGTCCACCTGGAGGCGGCGCGACTTCTGATCGAGGGGGACGCGACACGCGATCAGATACTGGAGCGTGTGGTGGCGGCGCGTTCCATGGCCCGCGAAGGGCTCTCGGAGACCCGCCAGGCGCTCTCCGCGCTGCGCGGAGAGATGACACCGGTCGAGGATTTCCTGCACGATCTGGTCGCTTCGGACAAGGCTTCGGTGTCCGTGACGGGGGAGCGGCGCGCTCTGCCCGCCGAGGCGTCACAGGCGGTGCGGCGCGTCGCGCAGGAGGCCCTGACGAACGTCCGCAAGCACGCGCCGGGCGCCGAGGTGTTCGTGCGCCTGGCTTACGGGGAGGGCGAAGTGACGCTGGACGTGCGGGATTCGGGCGGGCCGCCGGGTGAACTCGCGGCGTCCGGAGCCGGGTACGGTCTGCTCGGAATGCGGGAGCGGGCCGAGCTGCTGGGCGGGTCCCTGACGGCCGGGCCGGGCGAGGAGGGCTTCAACGTGACGCTGAAGGTGCCCACATGACGACGGACGGCGGCGCCAAGGCGCCGGCGCGGGTGGTCGTGGTCGACGATCAGACCGTGGTGCGCGAGGGCATCGTGATGCTGCTGGGGCTGTTGCCCGGTATCGAGGTCGTCGGTTCCGGGGGTGACGGGGAGGAGGCCGTGCGGCTCGTGGCCGAGCTCGCTCCGGATGTCGTTCTGATGGACCTGCGTATGCCGCGGGTCGACGGCGCGGAGGCCACCCGCCGTATCCGTGCCGAGCATCCGGGGACACAGGTCGTCGTCCTCACGACCTACGCCGACGACGACTCGCTCTTCCCCGCGCTGAGAGCGGGTGCTCGCGGATATCTCACCAAGGACGCGGGCGGGGACGAGATCGTGCGGGCCGTCGAGGACGTGCTCTCGGGCGACGCGGGGCTGTCTCCGCGGATCCAGCGGCGTCTGCTGGAGCGGCTTTCGGAGCCCGAACAGCCCGCGCCCCCGGTGGAGCCGCCCGACGGCCTCACCACGCGCGAGACGGAAGTGCTCGTCCTGATCGCCGAGGGCATGACGAACCAGGAGATCGCCCGCGCGATGCATGTCTCCACCGCGACGGTGAAGACGCACATCAACAATCTCTTCGCCAAGACCGGCCTCAAGGACCGCGCGCAGGCGGTCCGTTATGCCTACGGGCACGGTCTCGTCGCGCCGCCGGGCAAGCCGCCGGGCGCCAGGCCGACCTAAATGGGATCTTTGATGAGGTCCTTCACCTGATGGGGTGAAGAGAAGGGAGAGAAGAGTCAGGGATCTTCCCGTTCTGTCCATCCTTGGGCACGCGGCCGAACAAGGCTGCGGACAAGGAGAGTTCGGTGGAGAAGCACGACGGGCGCGATGCGGGGCAGGCGCGGACCGGTGATCCGAGAGATCCCTGGTACGACGCGCTTGCCTCCGGCTGGGGCGAGTTGGACGGCACAGGTGCGCCGGCGCCCGTGGTGCCGCCCCGAGCCGCGCCGGAGCGCAGCGCGAGCGCGGCCGACATCTACCTGGAGGTCCAGCGCAGTGCTGCCTTCCAGGAGGTGCGCGCCCGCTACCGGCGCTTCGTCATCCCCGGGGTGGCCGTCTTCTTCACCTGGTACGTCGCGTATGTCGTGACGGCGACGACGGCGCCCGGCCTCATGGCGCGGCCCGTCGCCGGATCCGTGAACGTGGCGATGGTCGCGGGCCTCGGGCAGTTCCTCACGACCTTCCTGCTGACCTGGGCGTATGCCCGGCACGCCCGGCTGAGGAGGGATCGCGCGGCGCTCGATCTGCGCTGGGCCGTGTTCGAGCAGAAGCGTGAGCAGGACCAGCGAGTACACGATCATCAGCGGGAACCCGGCGCGTGGGGCGTGCAGGAGCCGGTCCGGGGGAGCGAGCGATGACGGGGGACCACCAGACGCTCGCGCTGCTGCTGTTCGGCGTGTTCGTGGCCGTCACCCTCGGCATCACGACGTGGGTGAGCCGCAACCGGCACGGCTCGGCGGAGGAGTTCTATGCGGGCGGGCGGCTCTTCTCGCCCATGGAGAACGGTTTCGCCATCGCCGGCGACTACATGTCGGCCGCCTCTTTCCTCGGCATCTCCGGACTGATCGCCCTCTTCGGGTACGACGGGCTGCTCTACTCGGTGGGCTTCCTCGTCGCCTGGCTGGTCGTGCTGTTCCTGGTGGCCGAACTGGTGCGCAACTGCGGCCGGTTCACGCTCGCCGATGTCGTCGCCGCCCGGATGCGGGAGCGGCCCGTGCGCATCGCGGCGGGAACTTCCTCCGTGACCGTGTCCGTTCTCTATCTGGTGGCGCAGATGGTGGGGGCGGGCTCACTGGTCGCGCTGCTGCTCGGCGGGACGAGCGGGGCGGCGCAGGCCTGGACGGTGATCGGCGTCGGCGCGCTGATGGTCGTCTATGTGTCGTTGGGAGGGATGCGGGCCACCACCTGGATCCAGATCGTCAAGGCGGTCCTGCTGATGTGCGGCGCGATCACGCTGACCGTGCTCGTTCTGGTGCGTTTCCACGGCGACTTCGACCAGTTGTTGCGGACCGCGGCCGACCGCAGCGGGCACGGCAGCCAGTTCCTCGCGCCCGGCCTGAAGTACGGCGGCGACTGGACGTCGCGCCTGGACTTCATCAGCCTCGGGCTCGCGCTCGTCCTCGGCACGGCCGGTCTCCCGCACATCCTCTCCCGCTTCTACACGGTGCCGACCGCCCGCGCCGCCCGCCGTTCCGTCGTCTGGTCCATCGGCCTCATCGGCAGCTTCTACCTGATGACGATCGTCCTTGGTTTCGGTGCCGCCGCCATCGTGGGTACCGATGCCGTGCGGGGATCGAACGCCGCGGGCAACACGGCGGTTCCGCTGCTCGCGCTCGATCTCGGGGGCGGCGCGGATTCCACAGGCGGAACGGTTCTGTTCGCCGTCGTCGCCGCGATCGCCTTCGCCACGATCCTCGCCGTCGTCGCCGGGATCACGCTCGCCTCCTCGGCGTCCGTGGCCCACGACCTGTACGCGTCGCTGCGGCGCAAGCGGGCGAAGCCGCGCAGCGAGGTGGCGGTGGCGCGTCTGGCCGCTGCGGGGGTCGGGGTGGTGGCGATCGGCCTGGGGCTGCTCGCGCGCGACCTCAACGTGGCGTTCCTGGTGGGTCTCGCCTTCGCGGTCGCCGCGTCCGCGAATCTGCCCGTGCTGCTCTACTCGCTGTTCTGGCGGAACTTCACCACGCGGGGAGCGGTCTGGTCGGTCTACGGCGGCCTGGTGCCCTCCCTGGTGCTCGTCGTGCTCTCGCCCGTGGTCTCGGGAGGGCCGAGTTCGCTCTTCCCCGGGGTGGACTTCCAGTACTTCCCGCTGGAGAACCCGGGGCTCGTCTCCATCCCGCTGGGCTTCCTCGCCGGATGGCTCGGCACCGTCACCTCGCCGGAGCCCGCGGACGAGGCCAAGCACGCGGAGACCGAGGTGCGGGCGCTCACCGGGGCGGGAGCCGCGTAACGCCCGCCTACGTAGCGTCCGGCTACGTAACGCCCCCCTACGTAACACCCGCCTACGAAGCGCTCGGGGCCCATTCGTAGCGGTGTTCCGGGCGGCCCGTGTCGCCGTACTTGAGACTGAGCCGGACCCGCCCCGAGCGCTCCAGGAGCTTCAGATAGCGCTGGGCCGTCTGCCGGCTCAGCCGGGTGCGGTCCGCGAGTTCCTGGGCGGACAGCGGCCCTTCGGCGCCCATCAGGGCCCTGCGCACCAGCTCGGCCGTGGTGGGCGAGTGCCCTTTGGGCAGCTCCGGCGCCGGAGTCGCCGAGAGGGCGCCGAAGATCCGGTCCACCTCGGCCTGCTCGGCCTCGCCCCCGCCGTCCAGGGTGCGGCGCAAGGTGGCGTACGCGTCGAGCTTGGCGCGAAGTCCCGCGTAGGAGAACGGCTTGACCAGGTACTGCAGGGCGCCGTGCCGCATCGCGGCCTGGACGGTGGCGACATCGCGCGCCGCGGTCACCATGATCACGTCGGTCTGATGGCCGCGCTCCCGCAGCGTGCGGACCACCGCGAGGCCCGTCTCGTCCGGCAGATAGTGGTCCAGGAGCACCAGGTCGACGGGGATTTCATCGACGAGCCGCAGCGCCTCGGCGGCGCTGTGGGCCTTCGCGGCCACCCGGAAGCCGGGCACCTTCGCCACGTAGGCGGCGTTGACGTCCGCCACCCGGACGTCGTCGTCCACGACGAGCACCTCGATCATCGTGCCTCCTCCGTGGGGGCCAGTTCGGACTGTGCGAGCGCTTCGGGCAGGACGACGGTGAACTCGGCACCACCGTCGGGCGCGGCGCCGGCCCGCGCGCTGCCGCCCTGCCGCTCGGCGAGCCTGCGCACCAGGGCGAGCCCGATGCCGCGCTTGCCGTGCGCCGGAGGCTCCTTGGTGGACCATCCCTCGGTGAAGATCGTCTCGCGCTGGTCGGACGGTACGCCGGGTCCCGTGTCGCGCACCTGAAGGACGACGGCGCGTCCCTCTGTGCGCACATCGACCTCCACGCGCGCGTGGGCGGTGCCCGCGGCCGCGTCGAGCGCGTTGTCGACGAGATTGCCCACGATGGTGACCAGACCGCCCGGATCGATGAGACGGTCGGGCAGCGCGGTGTCGCGCGGCACGGAGAGGACGACCCCGCGCTCCGCGGCGACCGTGGCCTTGCCGACCAGGAGCGCGGCGAGCAGCGGATCGCCGATCTTCTCCGTGATCTGCTCGGCGGTCACCCGGTGCGCGCCCGCCACCTCGCCCACGAACTCCGCGGCCTCCTCGTACATCTCCAGTTCGAGCAGGCCGAGCAGCGTGTGCATGCGGTTGGCGTGTTCGTGGTCCTGGGCGCGCAGCGCGTCGATGAGACCGCGGGTGGAGTCCAGTTCGCGGCCCAGCTGCTCCAGTTCGGTGCGGTCACGCAGGGTGGCGACGGCGCCCCCGTCGTCCGTGGGCATGCGGTTGGCGATCAGTACGCGCTGGCCGCGGACGGTCAGGAGGTCGGTGCCCGTGACCCGTCCGGCGAGCACGTCCGTCGTACGGCCCGGACCGAGCGCGGTGTCCAGCGGTTGCCCGATGGCATCCGCGCCGAGGCCGAGAAGCCGCTGCGCCTCGTCGTTGAGCAGGCGGATCCGGCCGGCGCGATCCAGTGCGACGACGCCTTCGCGGATGCTGTGCAGCATGGCCTCGCGCTCCGCGAGGAGCGCCGAGATATCGGAGAAGGCCAGGTCACGGGTCTGCCGCTGGACTCTGCGTGAGATCAGATAGGCGGCGAGCGCGCCGACGGCGAGGGCCCCGCCCGCGTACGCGAAGAGACCGGGGATCGCGTGGACCAGGCGGGCGCGGACGCTGTCGTACTCGATGCCCACGGAGACGGCGCCCACGATGTCCCCGTCGATGTCCCGCAGCGGCACCTTGCCGCGCGCCGAACGGCCCAGGGTGCCGTCGTCGATCTCCATGACCTCGTCGCCCGCGAGCGCGTCGCTGGGGTCGGTCGAGACGACCTGGCCGATCTGGTCGTGGTCGGTGTGGGACCAGCGAATGCCGTCCTTGTTCATGATCACGACGTACTCGGCGCCACTGGCGCGCCGGATGCGTTCGGCTTCCGCCTGCACGGGCCCGTCGACCGCCGGCTTCGAACGCTTCAGGTCATCGGCGATCTGCGGCTGGGCCGCCGTCGTCTGCGCGATGGCGAGCGCGCGGCGCATCGCCTGGTCGTCGAGCTGGTCACTGAGCGGCGCGAGGAAGAGTCCCGTGGCGAGCACGGCGACCCCGGCGGCGATCGCCAGCTGCATCAGCAGCACCTGCGAGAAGACGCGTCGCGGCAGGCCGAGGCGCAGTCGTCTGGCGGGGGAGGTCGGGCTCATGTGTACGAACGGTACGGCGGCCGGAGGGCTACTCCGAAGTCACTGTGGCGCGGATCTCCCGTACGGCGTCGTATGCGACCTGCCGCACCGCCACGACATCCATCCGCGCCGGGGTCGCCAGTGCCGCCCCGCAGCTCTCCGCCCGCGGCGGCAGCGAAGCACCCTGTGCGACCGTCACGCGCCAGCTCCGCCCGTCGGCGTGGGCCACCGTCACGTCCCAGCGCGGGGCCGCGCCCTCCGTGCGGACGACGCTCAGGGTGCCCGCGGCCTCCTCGCCCGTCGAGGTGCGCACCGCGAGCTCGGCGGCCTGTCCGGGCCGGTCCCAGGCGGAATTGCCCCGGCAGCCTCCGGTGACGACGCGGCCCGTGCGCACCCCTTCGAGGATCTCCTTGACGGCGGCCTGCCCGGAGCGGCCGTACGCGTAGCCGTAGGGCAGGACGAGGAGCGTGGGGGAGAAGCGGTGGCCACCCAGATGAGTGACTTCCCAGGCACCTTGTTCACCGGACGCGGCGAGCTCCGCGGCCAGGGGCCTGCCCAGCAGGGCGCAGCAGCGGTCACGCTTGCCGTTCGTGCAGACGAGGGCGAGCGGGTCGCCCGTGTGCGGGGTGCCGAATCCGCCGTGATCGCCCGCGCCGAGGGCAGCGAAGTCCAGGTCGAGCAGTTCCCGCGGCTCGTCCGTGACGTGGCCGCGCAGCCAGGTGTTGCCGGGAGTGGTGTGGGCCGCGTACACCCGGCGGAGAGCGGGCGTGTGGCTGTCGGCATGGCGGCCGGGGCGGCGGATGAGCGCGACGCGGACGCCGGTCCCCTCGGCGGCGGCCTCAAGGGCGCGTCCGACCTCGGGATCCAGGTGGCTCGAGGTCAGCGCCTTGGCGCCCCACGGGCCCGGCTGCTCGAGCAGCAGCCAGGTCCTGGCGGTGGCCGCGGTCCCCGCGAGGGGCTCGTCCAGATCCCGCGATGCGGTGGCGCACGTACTCACAGAGGTGAGCCTAACCTGCGCCGGGCCTGCGGTGATTCATCCGGCGTCGGGTGGCGCGGGCATGGGCTGGGGCGGGCGCAGGCCGACGTACTGCCCGCTGGGGCGCATGCGCAGCGGGCGCTCCTCGTACTCCTCCAGGGCGTGCGCGATCCAGCCGGCCGTCCGCGCCACGGCGAAGATCGTCTCGCCGGCCTCCGCGGGCATCCCGGAGGAGGCGGTCAGGACGGCGAGGGCCAGGTCGACGTTGGCGTGCAGGTCGGTGTGGCGGGCCGTGGTGGCCACCACGTCGCGGGCCGCGGCCAGGGCGGGGCCCGCTCCGGGGACGGCCTCCAGGAGGGTGAACAGGGCCTCCGCGCGCGGGTCGTCGCCGGGGTAGAGACGGTGGCCGAGGCCGGGGACGCGGCGGCCCGCGCGGAGTTCGTCGGCCACTACGGGGGCCGCGCTGCCCCGGTCGAGGACGTCCAGGAGCATGCGGTGCGCGAGGCCGCTGGCCGCGCCGTGCAGAGGGCCCTCCAAGACGCCGAGGCCCGCGGAGACCGCCGCGTACGGGTGGGCGCGGGCGGATGCGGCGACGCGGACGGCGAGCGTCGACGCGGCGAGGTCGTGGTCGACGAGCAGGGCGAGCGCGGTGTCCAGGGCACGCAGCGAGTCGTCGTCCGGCTGCCGTCCGGACAGCCGGGCCCAGAGGCGGTGGGCCAGGGGGCCTTCGTCCCGGTGGGTGCGGTTCGCCAGGGGGAGAGCGGTGACGAGGGTGGGGATGAGGGTGCGTGCGGTGCCGATGACGGCCTCTTCGGAGAGGTCGAAGCGGAGAGGGTCGGCCGCGGCCGCCGAGATGGCCGCCACGCGCAGCCGGTCGGTGGGGCCGCTGTGCTCGGGCAGTGCGTCGACGGCACGGCGTGCGGCGCTCGCGGTCTCCCTGGGGGCGGTGAAGCGGATTCCGGGGCGCATGACGCCGGTCCACAGCCACTCGGCGACCTCTTCGTAGGAGTGCGCCAGGGCCAGTCGTGTCGCGTCGACGCCGCGGTAGTAGTAGCGGTCCTTGTCGATGAGCGTGATGCGGGTGCGCACGGAGAGCTCGCCGCTCGCGGAGGCGGCCGCGGGCTCCCGGCGGTTCCTGCGGGCGAGCGACTCGACTTCCTTGGCGTCGAAGGTGCTGCCGCGTGAGCCGGGGCCGCGGCGGCTGCTGAGCTGACCGCGGCTCACGTAGGCGTACACGGTCTCCGGCTTCACGCCGAGCAGTTCGGCGGCTTCCCGGGTGCTCAGACGCCGGCCCTCGCGGGTGGCTTCCGACGTGGTGTGACCCGACGTTCCGGCGTCCGTGCGGGGCACTTCTCGATCCGTCATGGGCGTTACCGTATCCAGATTGACCTGACATTGATTCAATCAATATTGACAGGTATTCAGTCAAGCATGGACAGTCAAATCAAGTCCAGGGAGGAAGTCGAGGAAGAACATGCCGATCAATGGCTCCGCCACCACCCCCACCGCACCCGTGGAAGTTCCCCGCGGTCTTGCGGGCGTCGTCGTGACCGAGACCCGGCTCGGGGACGTCAGGGGGTACGAGGGCTTCTACCACTACCGCCAGTACTCGGCCGTCGAGCTCGCGCGGACCCGCAGCTTCGAGGACGTCTGGCACCTGATGTTCCACGGCACGCTGCCGGACGCCGGACAGCGATCCGCCTTCGTCGCGCGGACCGCGCGCCTGCGCCGGCTGCCCGACGACGTACGCGCGGCGCTCCCCGCCATAGCCCGGGCCAGCGCCCTGTCGGGACCGCTCTCCGGGCTGCGCACGGCGCTGTCGCTCTTCGGCGCGGCCAAGGGCTTCCGCCCGGTGTACGACATCGACGAGGACCGGCGCCGCGAGGACGCCCTCGCCGCGTCCGCCGTGGTGCCGACGCTGCTCACGGCGCTCTACCGGCTCGGCCAGGGGCTCGACCCCGTGGAGCCGCGCGAGGATCTGTCGTACGCGGCCAACTACCTCTACATGCTCACGGGTTCGGAGCCAGGCCCCGAACGTGCGCGGGCGATCGAGCGGTACTTGATCTCCACCATTGATCACGGATTCAACGCGTCAACGTTCACGGCCCGGGTGATCACCTCGACGGGTGCGGATGTCGCGGCGTGCCTGGTGGGTGCCGTGGGCGCGTTGTCCGGGCCGCTGCACGGAGGGGCGCCGAGCCGCGCGCTCGACACCCTCGACGCCATCGGCACCCCCGACCGTATCGACGGCTGGATCCGCGAGCGGGTCCTCGCCGGTGACCGCATCATGGGCTTCGGCCACCCCGTCTACCGCACGGAGGACCCGCGTTCACGCATGCTGCGGGACATCGCGCGGCAATTCGGCGGCGACATGGTGGAGTTCGCGGTCGAGGTCGAGCGGCAGGTCGAGGCGATCCTCGCCGAACTGAAGCCGGGGCGTGAGCTGCACACCAACGTGGAGTTCTACGCGGGTGTCGTGATGGAGCTCTGCGGGCTGCCGCGCGAGATGTTCACGCCGACGTTCGCGGCGGCGCGGGTGGTGGGCTGGGGAGCCAACATCCTGGAGCAGGCGCGGGACTCGAAGATCATCCGACCTGCGGCGCGGTACGTGGGCGAGCAGGCACCCCAGCCGGTGCCCGCCGCCCTCTGAAGGGCCTCCAGGCCACAGGGGGCGGACATCCGGACCACGGGGGCCCGCAGGCCGAAGGGCCCCTCCGGGAGGCGGAGAGACGCGAAACGGGCTCGGCCGCCGAAGCGGCCGAGCCCGTCATGACGTCCATCGACCGACGTCCGCCGACTGACGTCCGTCGACGAACGTCCACCGACTGACGGCAGGCGTCAGGCGTCAGGGATGTCGACCTTCGCGCGGACCAGCGTCTCGCGGCTCACGATCACGATGCGTTCGTAGTCCGCCCGCGAGGCGTCCGGCGGAAGTTCTTTCTCGAGCGACGCCGTTGCCTCTGTCCCGATGACAGCGAAGTTCCCGTCGCTGAGCTCGAACACATCAGGGCACGACTGCCCCGACGCGCTGCCTCGCTGCTGGGGAGAGACTCCGATGCGACGCACGATTTTCAACGGTATCCCTTTAAGAAGTTTGGGGGGCCGCGCATTGGGTAATTCGTGCGCGCGCGCCCACCTTAGGGACTGGAGATGCCCGAGACAAGCCGGGTCATCCCGGCGTGTGACGTCGCTGAAGGGGCCAACTTCCCTTATTCGTACGGAGGTTCCCCGACGACCCACCATTCGTCGGTGTCCGCTTCCTCCAGATCGTGTATGAGCTTGTCGACCATTCGGCCCAGGCGGGCCTCGTCCGAAGTGTCGAGCAGGCTGGCCCGGTGCGGTCGGGTGGCCTTCCAGTAGTTGCGGAAGACCGGGTTCTGGCAGATCAGACGCAGATGCCCGTGCGCCTCTTCCCAGCTGAGGTTGCCGACGCGCCAGAACAGCAGGGTGTTGGTGTACACCGCGTTCGCGAAGAGGTACTGCCGCAGCGTCCGGGCGTCGAGCGTCACGTCGAAGGTGTCCAGGACGGCCGCCAGGTCGGGGTCGTCCATCGCCTTGCTGAGCATGTTGAACTGCAGTTGTTGCTGCGCGATCAAGGCGGCGTTGCGCTCCTGCTCGGACTGTCCCGTGCGCGCGAGTCGCAGCCGCAGCGCCCCGTGCTTGCGTTGCTGGGCGGTCAGGACCGTCAGAGCCCCGACGGTGAAAGCAAGGCCCGCGACAGCGGCGGACCCCAACCTCCGTACCCCAAATTTCTGTGTGGCCATGTCAACCCCCGATTCGGCGACCGTCCGCCGGTCGTCGGATGCGGGTCGACAGGATGAGGACCGGCGAGCGATGGGCGGCGCGCTTGCCGCCTCCCAGGATGCCGAGCGGCTCTGATCGGCAGGGAGGCGGAGAGGAGGCGCACGGAAGGCAGCGATGGTCGCATGTCCCGACGCCGTGCCCAATGTGTGCCCCGCCTGCGCCGCTAACAATCGTTCACTTCGCGGCCCTTCTACGCGCTCGTATGCTGGGGCGGAAGTCATTCGTCGTACGAGAGCCGGCCACGCGCCGGTGCACGCGTCAGTGTGAAAGGGGTCGCGCGTTGACTCGGCCGAGTGCGGGGCAGATCCCTGTCGTCGTCATCACCGGATTTCTGGGGTCCGGCAAGACGACCCTGCTCAATCATCTGCTCCACCGCAGCGGCGGCAGCAGAATCGGTGCCATCGTCAACGACTTCGGGTCCATCGAAATCGATGCCATGTCCGTCGCCGGGCAGCTCGGTGACTCCACCGTCTCGCTGGGCAACGGCTGTCTGTGCTGCGCCGTGGACGCCAGTGAGCTCGACGTGTATCTGGAGAAGCTCGCCCGGCCCGCCGCCCGGATCGACGTGATCGTCATCGAGGCCAGTGGGCTCGCCGAGCCGCAGGAGCTCGTGAAGATGGTGCTGGCCAGCGAGAATCCGCACATTGTGTACGGAGGGCTCGTCGAGGTCGTCGATGCCGCCGAGTTCGATGCGACGCGGCAGGCACATCCCGAGGTCGACCGGCATCTGGGGATCGCCGATCTCGTCGTCGTCAACAAGGCGGACCGGGTCCCCGACGAGGAGCTGGAACGCATCACCGGCGTCGTGCGCGGCTTCGCCGACCGCGCGGCCGTCGTCCCCGCCTCGTACGGGCGTGTCGACGTGGAGCTGCTCCTCGACCGCAAGCCCGTGGGGGAGCGGGTCGGGCAGCTGTCCTTCGACGACCTGCACAGTCACGAGGACGGTCACGAGCATGGGGCCGGGGACAGCAACGAGCACGGGGCCGAGCACCACGACCACCTGCACTCCGCCTACGAGAGCCTCTCCTTCTCCTCCGAAGTGCCCATGGGCCCCCGCCCGTTCATGGCCTTCCTCGACAGTCGGCCCGAAGGGCTCTACCGCATCAAGGGGTACGTCGATTTCGGCGCCGCCGACCCGCGCAACAAGTACGCCGTGCACGCCGTGGGACGGTTCCTGCGCTTCTACCCCGAGCCGTGGGCCGCGGGGGAGCCGCGTCTGACCCAGCTCGTGCTCATCGGGTCGGGCATCGACGTACCCGCTCTGGAGAAGGAGCTCGGGGCGGCTCGTGAGGACGCCCCACAGGCCGGTGCCGATGAGCACGGCATGTGGGGCGTCCTCCGATACGTCCAGGAGCCCGAGGCCGAGCCCGAACCCGTGGAGTAGGCGACTACGCCGGGCCGGCCACCGCCGCCACCGGCTTCGCCAGCGAGACGCCCGAGCCGTCGCGGCGCGGGTCGATCTCCGGCAGCTCCGCCGGCAGGCCGCTGCGCTGGGCCGCGAGCGGCGGCGTCGGGCCCGCCCACGCGAAGCTCAGGCAGTCCTCGCCCTTCAGGAAGCGCTGGACGCGAACGCCGCCCGTGGCCCGGCCCTTGCGGGGGTACTGGTCGAACGGCGTCACCTTGGCCGTCGTCTGCACCGAGTCGTCGAGCGTGCCCCGGGAGCCCGCCACCGTGAAGACCACCGCGTCGACGGCCGGGTCCACCGCGACGAAGGAGATGACCTTGACGCCGTCCGCGAGCTTGATGCCCGCCATGCCGCCCGCGGGACGGCCCTGCGGACGGACCTGGGAGGCTTGGTAGCGAAGGAGCTGGGCGTCGTCCGTGATGAAGACCAGGTCTTCCTCGCCCGTGCGCAGCTCGGCCGCACCGACGATCCGGTCACCGTCCCTGAGGGTGATGACCTCCAGCTCCTCCTTGTGGGACGGATAGTCCGGGACCACACGCTTGACCACGCCCTGTTCGGTGCCGAGGGCGAGACCCGGTGAGGACTCGTCCAGGGTCATCAGGCAGATCAGGCTCTCGTCCGGCTCCAGGGTGAGCAGCTCCGCGATCGGCGCGCCTCCGGAGAGGTTGGGCGCAGCCGCCGTCTCCGGAAGCTGCGGGAGGTCCACCACGGAGAGGCGGAGCAGGCGTCCCTCGGAGGTCACCGCGCCCACCTCGCCCCGCGCGGTGGCGGGAACGGCGGAGATGATCACGTCGTGCTTGACGCGCTTGGTGTCGTTCTCCGCGAAGGGCTCGCCGTTGGCCGTACGGGCCAGGAGGCCGGTCGAGGAGAGGAGCACGCGGCACGGGTCGTCCGCCACCTGAAGCGAGACCGTGGGCGCCGGGGTGCTCGCCGACTCCAGGAGGACCGTGCGCCGGTCGGTGCCGAACTTCTTGGCCACGGCGGCCAGTTCGGCGGAGACCAGCTTGCGCAGCTCCGCGTCCGACTCCAGGATCCGGGTCAGCTCGTCGATCTCGGCCTTGAGCTTGTCGCGCTCGGACTCCAGCTCGATGCGGTCGAACTTGGTCAGGCGGCGCAGCGGCGTGTCCAGGATGTACTGCGTCTGGATCTCGCTCAGCGAGAAGCGCTCCATCAGGCGCTCCTTGGCCTGGGCGGAGTTGTCGCTGGAGCGGATGAGGCGGATGACCTCGTCGATGTCCACGAGGGCGACAAGCAGACCCTCGACGAGGTGCAGCCTGGCCTGCTTCTTGCCGCGGCGGAACTCGCTGCGGCGCCGCACGACGTTGAAGCGGTGGTCGAGATAGACCTCGAGGAGCTCCTTGAGGCCCAGGGTGAGGGGCTGGCCGTCCACCAGGGCGACGTTGTTGATGCCGAAGGACTCCTCCATCGGCGTCAGTTTGTAGAGCTGCTCCAGGATGGCCTCGGGAACGAAGCCGTTCTTGATCTCGATGACCAGGCGCAGGCCGTGCGAGCGGTCCGTGAGGTCCTTGACGTCGGCGATGCCCTGGAGCTTCTTCGAGCCGACCAGGTCCTTGATCTTCGAGATGACCTTCTCGGGTCCTACGGAGAAGGGCAGTTCGGTGACGACCAGGCCCTTGCGGCGGGCGGTCACGTTCTCCACGGCGACCGTGGCGCGGATCTTGAAGGTGCCGCGCCCTGATTCGTACGCGTCCTTGACCCCGGACAGGCCGACGATGCGGCCGCCCGTGGGCAGGTCCGGGCCCGGCACGAAACGCATCAGCGTCTCCAGGTCGGCCCCGGGGTGCTTGATCAGATGGCGGGCCGCGGCGATGACCTCGCCGAGGTTGTGCGGCGGCATGTTCGTCGCCATGCCGACGGCGATGCCCGACGCGCCGTTGACCAGCAGGTTCGGATAGGCCGCCGGGAGGGTGACCGGCTCCTGCTCCTGGCCGTCGTAGTTCGACTCGAAGTCGACCGTGTTCTCTTCGATCGACTCCGTCATCAGGGACGTCGCGTCGGCCATCCGGCACTCGGTGTACCGCATGGCGGCCGGCGGGTCGTCGTTGCCGAGCGAGCCGAAGTTGCCGTGCCCGTCCACCAGGGGCAGGCGCATGGAGAAGGGCTGCGCCATGCGCACCAGGGCGTCGTAGATCGACGCGTCTCCGTGCGGGTGCAACTTACCCATGACCTCGCCGACGACGCGGGCGCACTTCACGTAGCCGCGGTCGGGGCGCAGGCCCATTTCGTTCATCTGGTACACGATGCGGCGGTGCACCGGCTTCATGCCGTCGCGGGCGTCCGGCAGGGCGCGCGAGTAGATGACCGAATACGCGTACTCGAGGAAGGAGCCCTGCATCTCGTCGACGACGTCGATGTCGAGGATCTTCTCCTCGAACGACTCGTCGGGCGGCGGGGTCTTCGTGCTGCGGCGGGCCATCGCGGCTGCGGCTCCTTCACGGTGTCTGCCAGGGCATCAGCAAGACCTGACGCCGACCATCAACGGGATCTGACGCCGACCATTGTGGACTGTCCCACTGACAACGCCGAACACGACCCGGACTTCGGGCACGAGTACGCCAAGGGCGGAGCGGGAACTTCGCCGGTAGTCAGCGCGCTTGCATACAGTGTCAGGACTGGCAGAAATTCCAGCTTTTAGCGATCGAAGGGACGTACATGCCCATGGGTCACACGGCCACAGCCGAGGCCGGCTCCGGCGGCCTGACAGCGACCGAGCACCGGCTGGCCAACGGCCTGCGCGTGGTGCTTTCCGAGGACCACCTGACCCCGGTCGCCGCGGTCTGCCTCTGGTACGACGTCGGTTCGCGCCACGAGGTCAAGGGCCGTACGGGCCTCGCGCACCTCTTCGAGCACCTCATGTTCCAGGGGTCGAAGCAGGTCCAGGGCAACGGCCACTTCGAGCTGGTACAGGGCGCGGGCGGTTCGCTCAACGGGACCACGAGCTTCGAACGCACCAACTATTTCGAGACGATGCCCACACACCAGCTGGAGCTGGCCCTGTGGCTCGAAGCCGACCGGATGGGCTCGCTGCTCTCCGCGCTCGACGACGAATCCATGGAGAACCAGCGCGACGTCGTCAAGAACGAGCGCCGCCAGCGCTACGACAACGTTCCCTACGGCACGGCGTTCGAAAAGCTGACCGCCCTCTCGTACCCCGAGGGCCACCCCTACCACCACACCCCGATCGGCTCCATGGCCGACCTGGACGCGGCGACGCTGGAGGACGCGCGGAACTTCTTCCGTACGTACTACGCGCCCAACAACGCCGTCCTCTCGGTCGTCGGCGACATCGACCCGGAGCAGACCCTCGCCTGGGTCGAGCGGTACTTCGGGTCCATCCCCTCGCACGACGGCAAGCAGCCGCCGCGCGACGGCTCGCTGCCCGACATCATCGGCAAGGAGCTGCGCGAGGTCGTCGAGGAGGAGGTCCCGGCCCGCGCCCTGATGGCCGCCTACCGCCTCCCGGAGGACGGCACGCGCGCGTGCGACGCGGCCGACCTGGCGCTCACGGTCCTCGGCAGCGGCGAGTCCTCGCGGCTCTACAACCGCCTCGTGCGCCGCGACCGCACCGCGGTGGCGGCCGGTTTCGGCCTGCTTCGGCTCGCCGGCGCGCCCTCGCTCGGCTGGCTCGACGTGAAGACGTCCGGCGACGTCGAGGTGCCCGTCATCGAGGCCGCCGTCGACGAGGAGCTCGCCCGCTTCGCGGAAGAGGGCCCCACCGCCGAGGAGATGGAGCGCGCCCAGGCACAGCTGGAGCGCGAGTGGCTGGACCGTCTGGGCACGGTCGCGGGCCGCGCGGACGAACTGTGCCGGTACGCCGTCCTGTTCGGCGACCCGCAGCTCGCCCTGACCGCCGTCGAGCGCGTCCTCGACGTCACGGCGGAAGAGGTCCGTGAGGCCGCCGCCGCCCGCCTGCGCCCCGACAACCGGGCGGTGCTCGTGTACGAGCCCGTAGAGGGCACAGCGGGCCCCGAAGCCACCGACGAGGACGACGAGGAGGCGGCGAAGTGACCGAGGCCGCGACGATGCAGTTCCACCCGCAGCCCCAGGCGGGCGCCGCCAGGCCGTGGGCCTTCCCCGCGCCCGAGCGCGCCACCCTGGACAACGGCCTCACCGTGCTGCGCTGCCACCGCCCCGGCCAGCAGGTCGTCGCCGTGGAGATCCACCTGGAGGCGCCGCTCGAAGCCGAGCCCGCGGGCCTCGACGGCGTCGCCACGATCATGGCGAGGGCCTTCAACGAAGGCACCGACAAGCACTCCGCCGAGGACTTCGCCGCCGAACTCGACCGCTGCGGCGCCACCATGGACGCGCACGCCGACCACCCCGGCGTCCGGGTCTCCCTGGAGGTCCCGGTCTCCCGCCTCCCGAAGGCGCTCGGCCTGCTCTCCGACGCCCTGCGCGCCCCCGCCTTCGCGGACAGCGAGATCGAACGCCTCGTACGCAACCGCCTGGACGAGATCCCGCACGAGGCCGCCAACCCGGCGCGCCGCGCCGCCAAGGAGCTCTCCCGGCAGCTGTTCCCGGCCACGTCGCGCATGTCGCGGCCCCGCCAGGGCACCGAGGAGACGGTCACGGCCATCGACTCGGCCGCGGTGCGCGCCTTCTACGAGAAGCACGTGCGGCCCGCCACGGCGACCGCCGTCGTCGTGGGCGACCTCACCGGCACCGACCTGGACGCCGTCCTCGCCGACACCATCGGCTCCTGGACCGGCGGCACGGCGCAGCCGCGTCCGGTGCCGCCGGTGACCGCCGACGACACCGGGCGTGTCGTGATCGTCGACCGCCCCGGCGCCGTCCAGACGCAGCTGCTCATCGGACGCGTGGGACCGGACAGGCACGACCGCGTCTGGCCCGCCCAGGTGCTCGGCACGTACTGCCTCGGCGGCACCCTCACCTCGCGCCTGGACCGCGTCCTGCGCGAGGAGAAGGGATACACCTACGGCGTACGGTCGTTCGCCCAGGTCCTGCGTTCGGCTCCGGACGGCACGGGCGCAGCGATGCTGGCCATCAGCGGCTCCGTGGACACCGAGTCCACGGGACCGGCGCTCGACGACCTGTGGAAGGTCCTGCGCACCCTCGCCGCCGAGGGCCTCACGGACGCCGAGCGTGACGTCGCCGTGCAGAACCTGGTGGGCGTGGCCCCGCTCAAGTACGAGATGGCGGCCTCCGTGGCGGCCACCCTCGCCGACCAGGTCGAGCAGCACCTGCCCGACGACTTCCAGGCGCAGCTGTACCGCCAGTTGGCCGCGACCGGCACCGTGGAGGCCACCGCCGCCGTGGTGAGCGCCTTCCCCGTGGACCGGCTCGTGACGGTGCTCGTCGGTGACGCCTCGCAGATCGAGGAGCCCGTCAGGGCGCTCGGCATCGGCGAAGTGAGTGTCGTCACCGGCTGAGCACGGTGACAGCCTGAGTGACAGTCAGGACATATCGGGACCCCGGTGGCTGGAATTGGCCACCGGGGTCCTCATTTGTCCGAATTGGTATGGAGGTTACGTGTCTGCCCTGTGGCGTGCGCTACAAAAGCTCTGATCCGTTTGTCGTTTGAAAGACGCCACGCTTAGCGTCTGGTCCGGCTGTTCGTCATGCAGTACGCCGCACCCGCGGCACCGGACAGTCATCGCCGAGTCCCCGTACGGCGCGAGCCAGGGGAGCCGGGGACCCACATGTCCCCTTGGGGTGAATCGGGAACCTTGCCGTGAGGCGAGGGACTCGTAGGAGACCTTCCTGCTCCGAACCCGTCAGCTAACCCGGTAGGCGAGAGGGAAGGAAAGGACCAGCCGCTTCATGGCGTTCACCCGTGCCACCGGGAAGCACCGTCGCCCGAGCCGCCTCACGCGCACGACCGCGAATGTGGCGGGCGTCGCCGCACTGACCACCACCGGTGTCATCGGAGGCCTGGCCGCTCCGGCGCTCGCCGCCGACGACGCGGTGGCTCTCGAGCACACCGGCCTCACCCAGGCTGTCTCCGTCGGCGACTCGCTCGCCGCGAGCATCGACGCGCAGGCCACCGCGCAGCAGGAGGCCGCCGACGCCGCCGCGGCCGCCAAGAAGGCCGAAGAGGCCGCCAAGAAGAAGGCCGAGGAGGCCAAGCGCAAGGCCGAGGCCGAGGCGAAGGCCAAGGCCAAGAAGGAGCGCGAGGCCAAGGAGCGCGCCGCCCGCGAGGCCGAGCGCAAGCGCCTGAACACCTACGTCTCCCCGATCTCCGGCTCGTACGTCTCCACGGGCTACCAGACCGGCGGCGCCATGTGGTCCTCCGGCAGCCACACCGGCGTCGACTTCCACGCCGCGTCCGGTACCTCGGTCCACGCGGTCGGCTCCGGCACCGTCGTCGAGGCCGGCTGGGGCGGCGCCTACGGCAACAACGTGGTCATCAAGATGAACGACGGCACGTACACCCAGTACGGCCACATGTCGTCCCTCGGTGTCACCGTCGGCCAGGCGGTCACGCCGGGCCAGCAGATAGGCCTCTCGGGCTCCACCGGCAACTCCAGCGGCCCGCACCTGCACTTCGAGGCCCGCACCGGCGAGGACTACGGCACGGACATCGACCCGGTCTCGTACCTCCGCTCGCACGGCGTCAACGTCTGACCCACGGCGGTTCGCGCGACGCGCACCTGATTCACCGAAAGCCCCGGCTCATCGCGAGCCGGGGCTTTCGCCGTTCCCCGCCGCCTTTGGTCACGCATCACCTTTGGCCAAAAGTATCCATGGATTCTGGCCAGCCGTCGGAAATGCAGCCGCTCTGCAATAGAGTCACTGAAAAAGCGTCGGTCGACCGCGTTTCGCGGGGATTAAGGCGGAGGTCAGCTCATGCGCATTCCCGCGCACTCGGTGTGCACGGCCATCCGGGACGACATCGTCTCCGGTGTCTACGAACGGGGCGGCCGGCTCACCGAGGAACTGCTCGCGCGCCGCTACGGAGTCTCCCGCGTCCCCGTGCGCGAGGCCCTGCGCACCCTGGAGGCCGAGGGCTTCGTCGTCACGCGCCGGCACGCGGGCGCCTGCGTCGCCGAGCCCACCGAGCAGGAGGCCGCCGACCTCCTGGAGATGCGCGTGCTCCTGGAGCCGCTCGGCGCCGCCCGCGCCGCACAGCGCCGCACGGAGGCGCACCTGAAGGTCCTGCGCGGCCTCGTCAGGCTCGGCCAGGAGCGTTCCCGGCGCGGCCAGAGCGAGGATCTGCGCTCGCTGAGCGGCTGGTTCCACGAGACGCTCGCCCAGTCGTCCGGCAGCCCCGGCCTCACGGCGCTGCTCACCCAGCTCCGCCACAAGATCGCCTGGATGTACGTCGTCGAGGGCCCGGCCGCTCCCGCGGAGTCCTGGGCGGAGCACGCCGCGATCGTCGACGCGGTCGCCCGCGGGGACGCGGAACGGGCCAGGTCGCTCGCCGCGGCCCACGCGGAACGGTCGACGGCCGCGCACAGGCCGCGCTTTTCTCCGGTTCCGCAAGGTCACCGGA
The DNA here is from genome assembly GCF_040644915.1 of Streptomyces sp. NPDC046925. Classification (NCBI taxonomy): domain Bacteria; kingdom Bacillati; phylum Actinomycetota; class Actinomycetes; order Kitasatosporales; family Streptomycetaceae; genus Streptomyces; species Streptomyces sp. NPDC046925. Next base: position 122,871 of record NZ_JBEYWZ010000001.1, read on the forward strand.
CCGTGGGCCGTGATCGTGTGAGGGATTCGCAACATGCCGTAAACACGGTGGGCCTCCGGCATTAACAGAGGCGCCGTATACAAAGAAGTGCTATTCGGCGGGGGCGTTATTTCTGCTGCCCGAATTCGGTAAAAGCCCTCGGTATTCGATGGGGTGCGCGGAAACGGCGAAGGGCCCGCCCCGAATTCGGGCAGGCCCTTCGCCGTACGAGTACCGGTCTTTGCTAGACGGTCTCGGGAAGCTCCTCGAGGCCGTCGGCGACCAGCTTCGCCAGACGGTCGAGAGCGGCGTCCGCACCCTCGGCGTCGGAGGCGAGCACGATCTCCTCGCCGCCCTGCGCGCCCAGGCCGAGCACGGCGAGCATGGAGGCGGCGTTCACGGGGTTGCCGTCAGCCTTGGCGATCGTCACGGGGACGCCGGCGGCGGTGGCCGCGCGGACGAAGATGGAGGCGGGTCGGGCGTGAAGGCCCTCGGCCCAGCCGACGTTGACGCGGCGCTCAGCCATGTGTTGCTGCCCTTCCGGATGTCTCACAGTTGTCTAGACCAGTGTCTCATGCCGTTGCGCGTGCTCCGCCGGCCGCTGGTCCGTACGGCATCGACCGGTGGTCCTGCCCCGTCGACCGTACGTCCTCGTGCCACGGGCCCGCGTCCCGCCCTTCGACGACTCCTAGCCTGCCCCGGCCGCCGCGCACCCGCGACCCGTACCCTGGCCCCATGACGACCCCGTCGGACCGGCAGGCATATCCCTCCCACTGGGAAGCCGATGTCGTCCTGCGTGACGGAGGCACCGCGCGGATCAGGCCGATCACAGCCGAGGACGCGGACCGCCTCGTCAGCTTCTACGAGCAGGTCTCGGACGAGTCGAAGTACTACCGCTTCTTCGCGCCCTACCCCCGCCTGTCCGCCAAGGACGTCCACCGGTTCACCCATCACGACCAAGTGGACCGGGTGGGTCTCGCGGCCACCGTGGGCGGCGAGTTCATCGCGACCGTGCGCTTCGACCGCATCGACTCCCGCGGCATGTCCGCGAGCGCGCCCGCCGACGAGGCCGAGGTCGCCTTCCTGGTGCAGGACGCCCATCAGGGCCGCGGCGTCGCCTCCACCCTCCTCGAACACATCGCGGCCGTCGCCAGGGAGCGCGGCATCCGGCGCTTCGCCGCCGAGGTGCTGCCCGCCAACACCAAGATGATCAAGGTGTTCACGGACGCGGGCTACCAGCAGAAACGCAGCTTCGAGGACGGCGTCGTACGGCTCGAATTCGATCTGGAGCCGACCGACCGCTCGCTCGCCGTGCAGCGCGCCAGGGAGCAGCGCGCCGAGGCGCGGTCGGTCCAGCGGCTGCTCACCCCGGGGTCGGTCGCCGTGATCGGCGTCGGACGCACGCCGGGCGGCGTGGGCCGCAGCGTCCTGCGCAATCTGCGCGGGGCGGGCTTCACGGGGAGCCTGTACGCGGTGAACAGCGCGTTCGACGAAGGCGCCGGGGGCGGTGAGATCGACGGGGTGCCCGCGTACCGCTCCGTGCGGGACATCGACGCGCCCGTCGATCTCGCCGTCGTCACCGTGCCCGCCGAGCGGGTGCCGCAGGCCGTCGCCGAGTGCGGTGAGCGCGGCGTGCCCGGGCTCGTCGTGATCTCCGCCGGATACGCGGAGAGCGGTCCCGAAGGGCGTGAGCGGCAGCGCGAGCTCGTGCGGCAGGCGCGGTCGTACGGCACGCGCATCCTCGGCCCGAACGCCTTCGGGGTCATCAATACGTCGCCGGACGTACGGCTCAACGCCTCGCTGGCCCCGCACCCTCCCGAGCGCGGACGGATCGGCCTGTTCACCCAGTCCGGCGCGATCGGCATCGCGCTGCTGTCCGGGCTGCACCGGCGCGGTGCGGGTCTCTCGACCTTCGTGAGTGCGGGCAACCGCGCGGACGTCTCCGGCAACGACGTGCTCCAGTACTGGTACGAGGACCCCGACACCGATGTCGCCCTGATGTACCTGGAATCCATCGGCAACCCGCGCAAGTTCACCCGGCTCGCCCGGCGGGCGGCGACGGCGAAGCCGCTGGTCGTGGTGCAGGGGGCCAAGCACAGCGGGATCGCGCCCACGGGGCACGCCGTGCAGGCCACGCGGCTTCCGTATGCCACGGTGTCGGCGCTGCTGCGGCAGGCGGGGGTCATCCGGGTCGACACCGTCACCGAGATGGTGGATGCGGGGCTGTTGCTTGCGGGGCAGCCGTTGCCCGCGGGGCCGCGGGTGGCGATTCTCGGGAACTCCGAGTCGCTCGGGCTGCTCACGTACGACGCGTGTGTTGCCGATGGGCTTCGGCCGATGCCGCCGCGGGATCTCACGACCGGGGCTACCCCGGATGACTTCCGGGGGGCGTTGGTCGACGCCCTGTCGGACGATGCCTGTGACTCGGTGATCGTGACTGCCATTCCCTGGGTGGGGGAGGACGGGCCCACTCCCGAGTCTCCCGAGGGGGAGGAGCTTGCCGCCGCTCTGCGGGATGCGGCCGCGGGGTGTCCGGCGAAGCCGGTGGCCGTGGTGCACGTCGAGCTCGGCGGGCTCGCCGAGGCGCTGGCTGCTGCCAGCCGTACTCGCCCCGGCGCCCCTGCACCCGCACCCGGCACTGAGGGCTGTGCCCACCCTTCCCCAAGCTCTCAACTTCGTTCGAGCAGGGGAGACCCCAATCGCCCTGCGGAACGCCTGCCCACAGCCGGGGCACATGACCGCACCTCCATCCCCGCCTACCCCGCCGCCGAGCGCGCCGTCCGTGCGCTTGCTGAAGCCGTTAAGTACGGGCAGTGGCGGCGTGAGGCCGGGGAGCCCGGGAAAGTGCATGAGTACGAGGACATCGACGAGCACGGCACCGCCCGGCGGATCGATGAGCTGCTTGCCGGGCAAGACGATCCGCGTGGTGCCACCCTCACGCAGGACGACGCGCGCGAACTGCTCGGGCGGTACGGCATCGACGTACGGGACGCCCTGCCCGCGCCCGACCCGGACGCGGCGGTGGCCGCCGCCCGTACGCTCGGTTTCCCCGTGGCCCTCAAGACCACGGCCCCGCACCTGCGCCACCGCGCCGACCTCGGCGGTGTGCGCCTCGACCTGGCGGACGAAGAGCAATTGCGCCGTGCCTACGCCGAATTGACCGAGACGTTCGGCAAGCCCGTCGAGCTGCGGCCCGTGGTGCAGGCGATGGCGCCCCGCGGCGTCGACACCGTCGTCCGCGCGGTCATCGACCCGGCGGCCGGAGCGGTGCTCTCCTTCGGGCTCGCCGGCGCCGCGTCCGAGCTGCTCGGCGACACCGGGCACCGGCTGATCCCGGTCACGGAGCGCGACGCGGGCTCCCTGATCAGGTCCATCCGGACCGCCCCGCTCCTCTTCGGCTGGCGCGGCTCGGCGCCCGTGGACACTCCCGCCCTGGAGGAACTGCTCCAGCGGGTCTCGCGCCTCGTCGACGATCACCCCGAGGTGGTCACCGTGTCCCTGGAGCCCGTGGTCGTCGCCCAGCGCGGCCTCTCCGTGCTCGGCGCCTCCGTGCGTCTCGCGCCCCCGCCCGCCCGCGACGACCTCGGTCCGCGGGCCCTGCCCGGGTACTGAGGCGGCCGGTGGGGCACCGCGTGCCCTCCGCCGGGTCGTAGGATGGACGGCATGGCAAAGACCGGTACGACGACCCAGGGGCTGCGCGCGGCGATCGAGCGCAGCGGCTACTACCCGGCCCTCGTGGCCGAGGCGGTGGAGGCCGCGATCGGCGGCGAACCCATCGGGTCGTACCTGGTCCACCAGGAGACCACGTTCGACGCGAACGAAGTGCGCCGGCACGTGACGGTCCTCGTCCTGACCGGCAACCGCTTCATCGTCAGCCACACGGACGAGCAGGCGGCGGACAGCACCTCCCCGACGCCGTACGCGACGACCTCCACGGAGTCCGTGAAGATCGGCCGGATCTCCTCGGTCGTCGTCAGCCGTGTCGTCGCCAACCCCGAGAAGTACGTTCCGGGCTCGCTGCCCCGCGAGGTCGTCCTGACCATCGGCTGGGGCGCCGTGGCGCGCATCGACATCGAGCCCGCCGCCTGCGGTGACCCCAACTGCGAGGCGGACCACGGCTACACCGGCAGCTCCACCGCCGACGACCTCAGCCTGCGCGTCAGCGAGGCGGGCGACGGCCCGGACACCGTGCGCCAGACCCTTGCCTTCGCACAGGCGCTGTCCGAGGCGACCGCGGACACCGCCCGCTGATGTCCCTGCCCGCCTGGGACGACGTACAGCCGCTCTCCCTCGACTCCGCCCCCCTGCCCGAGTACGGCGTCGGCTCGCTCGCCGACCTGCTGCCCACGCTCGTCGCGCACCAGGGCGTCGAAGGCTTCGCACCCGTCATCCAAGAACTCGCCCCGGCCGACCGGAACTGCGTCTTCCTGATCGACGGCCTCGGCTGGGAGCAGCTGCGCGCCCACCCGGCGGAGGCGCCCTTCCTGACCTCGCTCATCAGTTCGTCCCGTGGCAATACGGGCCGTCCGATCACCGCCGGCTTCCCCGCCACCACGGCGACCTCGCTCGCCTCGGTCGGCACGGGCCTGCCGCCCGCCTCGCACGGACTGCCCGGCTACACCGTCCGCAACCCCGCCACCGGCGAGCTGATGAACCAGCTCCGCTGGAACCCGTGGACGGACCCCCGCAAGTGGCAGCCGTACCCCACCGTCTTCCAGCAGGCCCACGCCGCGGGTGTGCACACCGCCCAGGTGTCGTCGCCGACCTTCGAGCGGACCCCGCTCACCAAGATCGCGCTGAGCGGCGGCACCTTCCGGGGCAAGCTCTCCGGCGAGGACCGCATGGACCTCGCCGCCGAGCAGCTGGGCGCGGGTGACCGGTCCCTGGTCTACACGTACTACGCGGAGGTCGACGGCAAGGGTCACCGCTTCGGCGTCGACTCCGACGCCTGGCGCGGCCAGCTCATGTACGTCGACCGCCTCGTCCAGCGGCTGGCCGAGCAACTCCCGCCGCGCAGCGCCCTGTACGTCACCGCCGACCACGGCATGCTCGACATCCCCTTCGACGAGCAGTCCCGCATCGACTTCGACGAGGACTGGGAGCTGCGCGCCGGTGTCGCCCTCCTCGGCGGCGAGGGCCGCGCCCGCCACGTGTACGCGGTGCCGGGCGCCGAGAACGACGTCCTGACCGTCTGGCGCGAGGTGCTCGGCGAGCAGTTCTGGGTGGCGGGCCGCGACGAGGCGATCGCGGCGGGCTGGTTCGGCCCGCCGGGCGCCGTCGACGAGCGGGTCCGCGGGCGCATCGGCGATGTCATCGCGGCGGCCCACGACGACGTGGCGATCATCGCCACCGAGAAGGAGCCCAAGGAGTCGGCCCTGGTCGGCATGCACGGTTCCATGACCCCCGTCGAGCAGCTCGTGCCCCTGATCGAAGTACGCTCCTGACCGGACCTCCCTTGAGCACTGCACGCCGTACGCCCCGAAAGGCCGCAACTCCCCATGCCCGAGCTGGTGTTCTTCTCCGGAACGATGGACTGCGGAAAGAGCACGCTGGCTCTGCAGATCGAGCACAACCGCTCGGCCCGCGGCCTGAAAGGGATGATCTTCACCCGTGACGACCGCGCGGGCGAGGGCAAGCTCTCCTCGCGGCTCGGCCTCGTCACGGACGCGATCGAGGCCGCGGACGACTTCGACTTCTACGCCCATCTCGTCGACCATCTCTCGCGGGGCGGACGCGCGGACTACGTGATCGTGGACGAGGCGCAGTTCCTCGCCCCCGGGCAGATTGACCAGCTCGCCCGGGTCGTGGACGACCTGGGGCTCGGCGTCTTCGCCTTCGGCATCACCACGGACTTCCGCTCCAAGCTCTTCCCCGGCTCGCAGCGCCTGGTCGAACTCGCCGACCGCGTCGAGGTGTTGCAGGTCGAGGCCCTGTGCTGGTGCGGCGCCCGCGCCACCCACAACGCCCGCACCATAGGCGGTGCGATGGTCGTGGAAGGCGCCCAGGTCGTCGTCGGCGACGTCAACCACGCGGCGGACGAGGTGGGTTACGAGGTGCTGTGCCGCCGCCACCACCGCAAGCGGATGACGAGCGCCACGTCGCACGCGGCGGCCCTGTCGCCGGACGTCCTGCCGGTCACTCCCGGCTGAGCGCCGCCCGCTCGCCCGCCCGCCGTACGGGCGTGCGGGGAGGGCGTGCGGGGACACGCATGAATTCGTCATGTTGAAGGCATGACGGCGAGGATTCCCTGGTCGGCGGGGTGTGACCGAGACTCGAACGTGCCAAGGATTCGGTCGCCCGCCCCGAAGGACTGCCATGGACATCGTGCCCGAGCTTTCGCCGTTCTTCCGCGGTCCTCAGCACTTGGTGCACAAGCCGGAAAGCCCCGAGGCCTTCCTCCTCGACGCGGGCGCACCCGTGCGGCAGAGCTTCACCTACGCGACCGAACTGCCCGAAGGACACCCGCTGTTCGGCGATGTGGCCGCGCCCTTCCACGATCTGCTCTTCCCCGTCGAGGCGCTGCGGCACGCCGCCCTCTTCGCGGCCCGGCAGTACTTCCGGGTGCCGCCGCAGCGGATCACCGCCGTCTCCGCGAGCGGCACGGAGATCACCGACGTGGCCCCGTGGCGGCACTCCGGCGGGCCCGCCCGGATCGCGCTCGAACTCGCCCTCACCCCGGTCAACGTGATCACGGGAGTGCCCCGCGGCCTTGAATGCGAGGCCGTCGTGTCGATCGGCGGACGGCGCTGCGGAACGGCCGGTGCCGAGCTCGTCTTCCTCTCGCCCGGAGTGCACCGCGGACACCGCGAGGCGGGCCGGCGGCAGAGCGAACAGAGCCTCCTGGCCGGACACGGGCAGTTCGCGGTGACCGGCGTGCCCGCGCCCGAACGCGTGGGGCGCCGCAGCTCCCGCAACGTACTCGTGGGCCTTCCGGTCGAGGGCGAGGACGAACGGCTCGTCTTCCCCGTGGACCTGGACGCCGCGGGACAGGTGCTCGGCGACGAGGTGCCCGCGGCGCTGTTCCTGGAGGCCTCGCGGCAGGCCGCCCTGATGGCCGCCGCCGAGCTGCACGGATTCGTCACGTCGCACGCGCTGCTCACCCGCTGGCACGGTGACTTCCGCGGCTTCGCCGAACCCGCGCTCCCCCTCCACTGCGCGGTGCACCCGCAGAAGCCGGACGACGGGGGCATCGTGCGGGATGCCGCCGGGCTGCCCACGGCGCGGTTACGCCTCGACTTCCTGCAGGGCGACCGCGAAGTGGCCAGGGTGTCCGCGTCCGTACTGCAGGACTGCTAGGCACGCCATGCGATTCCGAGTGCTCGGACCGGTACGGATGGCACCGCGGGCGCCGACCGCGGCCAAGCCGCGCGTGGTGCTCGCCACCCTGCTCATGCAGAGCAACAGCGTGGTGTCGACACACGCCCTCATCGACGAACTGTGGAGCGAGGAGCCGCCCCGCACGGCCGCCACCACCCTCCAGGTCTACGTCTCCCACCTGCGCAAGGCGCTCGCGGACGGCGTCGCGGGCGTCGGGGACGGCGCGCAGCCGCTGCTGACCGTGCCGCCCGGCTATCTGCTCCGGGTCGCCGACGACGACCTCGACCTGCTGGTCTTCGAGACGTTACGGGACGAGGGGCGGGCGGCCTACGGGCGCAAGGACTACGCGGAGGCCTCCCGGCGGCTCTCGCGGGCGCTCGCCCTGTGGACGGGCCCCGCCCTCTCCGGCATTCCGCACGGGCCGACCCTGCAGACCTCCGCGATCCGGCTCGACGAGCTGCGCCTGGAGGCCCTGGAGCAGCGGATCTCCGCCGATCTGCGCATGGGCCGCCACCAGGAGCTGATCGGTGAACTCATGGCGCTCGCCCATGACCACCCCCTGCGCGAGACCCTGCACTGCCATCTGATGGTCGCGCTGTACCGCTCGGGACGGCAGTCGGACGCCCTGCACGTCTACCACCGGGCCCGCCGCGGACTCGTCGACGAACTCGGGGTGGAACCCGGCCCCGTGATGAGCCGCCTCCTGGAGCGGATCCTCGCCTCCGACCCCGCGCTGACCTGGCAGCAGGACACTCCCCGTACCCCCGGGACTCCGCACCGCCCGGCGGGGCCCGTGGTGCGGCTGCCGGGACCGGTGGACCACTTCACCGGGCGCGAGAGCCAACTGGCCCTGGGCAGACGGTTCCTGGCGGGCGCCGGGCCGCTGCCGGGGCGGGTGCTCGCGATGTCCGGGCGGGCCGGGGCCGGGAAGACCGCCCTCGCGGCGCGCCTCGCGCACGACGCGGGCGATCTCTTCCCCGACGGCCGGGTGCTGCTGTTGCTGCGCGACGCCGGTGGGCGCGTCCTGACCCCGCATGCCGCTCTGACGACGCTGCTGCGCCGGCTGCGAGGCGGCAGGGAAGACGCGCCGCCCGTGGTGGGCGGCGCCCAGGGGGAGTCAGCCGGTGCCGCTCCGGAGTCCGAACCCGCCGATCTGGTCTACGAGTTGACCAAGGCCCGCAAGATGCTCATCGTCCTGGACGACGCGGTGTCCGAGGCGCAGGTGCGGCCGGTGCTCGCCGCGCTGCCCGACAGCACGGTCCTGCTGACCGGGCGGCACGCGCTCGGCGCCCTCGACGGCGTACAGCACCTCGTCCTCGACGTGTTCAGCCGGGAGGAGGCGGAAGAACTGCTCGTGCGGTGCGGCGGTCCCGCGATGCGCGAGGACCCGGCCGCCGTCGGCGAGACCGCCCGGCTGTGCGGCAACCTGCCGCTCGCGCTGCGCGTGGCCGCCGCGGGGCTCGCGGCGCGGCCGCACTGGAGCGCCGCGGACCTCGTGGCACGGCTCGCCGACGAGCGGACCCGGCTCAGCTCGCTCGAACTCGGCGACCTCGACGTGCGCAGCAGTCTGCTGACCGCCTACCGGGACGTGGGGATACAGGGACGGCAGGCGTTCCGGCTGCTCGGGCTCGCCCCGCTGCCCGACTTCCCGCTGTGGAGCGCGGCGGCGCTGCTCGACACGGAACTCCCGCAGGCCGAGCGGCACACCGAGGAGCTGGTGCGCGCCCGGCTCCTGGAGGCCGGCGCCCGCCCGGGGCAGCTGACCACGGTGCGCTACGGCTTCCACCCCCTGCTGCGGTCCCTCTCCCTCGAACTGCTCGACAGGCGGCCGGTGTCGGCGACCGACCGGCTCGGCCGTGCCTTCCTGGCCCTCGCGCGGCACGCCGACGCCCTGCTCGCGCCGGGGCGCGACCCTCTGGGGGACACCCTTCGGCCTCCGGCCGGCATCAGCCCCGAGGCGCTGATCGGATCGGCGCCCCTCCAGTGGTTCCGGGAGGAGGCGGCGGGCCTCCTGGAGACCGTGCGGCAGACGCACGCGGCCGGACTCTGGCAGCTCTGCTCCGCCCTGGCGTCGGCGTCGGCGGGCTACTACGAGACCGGGGCGCTGTGGGACGACTGGGCGCAGGGGCATCAACTCGCCCTGGACGCGGCGCGGCAGGCCGGTGACCCGCACGCGGAGGCCGCGGTCCTTCGCTCCCTCGGCGATCTGGCGTGGCAGCGGCAGGAGACGGCGACGGCCGTCGACCGCTACCGCCTCGCCTGGCACCTCTTCACCCGCTGCGGGGACCGCGCGTCCGCCGCCCGCTGCTTGTCCGGCGAGGCGGACGTCATGCTCGGGCAGGGCCGCGGGGCGCGCGCCGAGCGCTGTTACGTGCGGGCGCTGTCGGCCGGGCAGGCCGAGAACGACCCCCGTGGCACCGCCGAGGCCCTGCGCGGCCTGGCCCTCGTGGCGCTGCGGGAGGGCCGGGCCGCCGAGGCCGGGGGCCGCCTCGCCGAGTGCGCGGCGCAGGCCCGGCGCGCGGGCGACCGGCGCTGGGAGGAGTACGCCACGCGCACGCTCGGCGCCGTGGAGGCGGCGGTGGCCGCGGGCCGCGAGGGAGACCTCGCGGGCCGGCCGCTGGAAGTCAGGCCGGGCGTGTGGCTGCTTTCGGCGCCCGTTCCCGGCCGCTGAAGGGACGCTTGCGCGGCCTCAAAGTGCTCTGCAACTCGCCGAGTTGACCCAGTAGCGTTACGTGGTGCCCCCCGGTGAGTGAATCCCGTGAGTGGCTCCCTGCGGGGACGCCACGGAAGGAGCGCAGAGACAGTGCGCCGTATCGCGTCCGAAGTCCAGATCAGCGCCGGTCCCGACGAGGTGTGGGCCGTGCTCACCGATTTCGAGCGTTTCCACGAGTGGAATCCGTTTCTGGTGCGGGCGGCGGGCCGGGCCGAGCCGGGCCAGCGCCTCATGCTGCGCTTCCGGCTGCCGAAGGGCGGCCGCGAGATGGTGTTCAAGCCGACCGTCCTGACGAGCGAGCCTGGCCGGCTGCTGCGCTGGCGGGGCAGGCTGGGCGTGCCCGGCGTGTTCGACGGGCTGCACTCCTTCGAGCTGACGCCGAGTGAGGGCGGCACGCACGTGTTGCAGAGCGAGACGTTCACCGGCGCGCTCGTCCCCGTCACGGGGTCCGTCATCCGGCAGAGCCAGGCGGGGTTCGGGATGCTGACCGATGCCCTGAAGGGGCGGGTGGAGGAGCGGGCCGCGCACTGAGGGCCGCAAGCCAGGAGCCGGGGGCCGGAAGCAGGGATCCGGGAGCCCGGGCCGAGCGGTCGAGCCCGCCGCCGGCCCCCGGGGGAGTGGGGCCGGCGGCGGGCTCGCCCCGGGGCCGCGCCGAACCGGTGCGGCGCATGTCCATCACCTTGCCGGGGCGCTCTAAAGGCGTACTTGGGCCCCGGGCCGGCGTACGGTCTGCAAGGGCCTCTTTAGCCGTTGCCGGGAGAGTCGAGCGACCGTGACTCCTCCGGAAAGGCAGCGTTGACGATGACAACTGAGCTGACCGCACAAGTGTGCGTGGTCGGAGGGGGTCCCGCGGGCCTCACCCTGGCCGTGGAGCTCGCCAAGCGCTCGGTCTCCGTCGTGGTCCTGGAGCAGAGCGGCCACTTCGACCGGTCGTTCCGCGGTGAGTCGGTCTCTCCCGACTCGGTGTGGCTCCTGGACCGCCTCGGCGTCCTGGGGCGGCTCGACGGCGCGTACCAGCAGATGCACCGCATGGAGATAGTGGACTCCGGCAGCGCCGTGCTGCGCGCCGACTTCACCCGCTTCCCGTATCCGCACCCCTACCCGGTCGAGATGCCGCAGCCCGCGCTCCTCTCGGCGCTCGCGGGGCTCGGCGAGGAGCACGCCGAGCACTTCACGCTGCTGCGCAAGGCCACGGCGGTGGGCCTGGTGCGGGAGGGCCGGGGGCCGGTGACCGGGGTGCGGGCGCGCACGCCGGACGGCGAGGTCACCGTGCACGCCGCCCTGACGGTGGCGGCGGACGGGCGGTTCAGCAAGGTGCGGGAGATGTCCGGGCTGCCCTACACCCGCGTGCCGCTTGAGCGGGACGTGGTGTGGCTGAAGCTGCCGTTCCCGGGGGAGTGGGACGACCGCACGTACCGCATCCGCATCGAGGGCGATCAGCACGGCCTGTTCATCCCCACCCGCCCCGACAGCGTGCGGGTGGGCTTCAACATCCCCAAGGGCGGCCTCAAGGAGCTGCGCGCCAAGGGTCTGCCCGCCCTGTACGAGCGCCTCGACCGGCTCGCCCCCGAGCTGTCCGGCGCGGTGCGCTCCGAGATCCGCAGTTGGTCGGACACCTCGATGCTCGACATCTTCACCACCCTGGTGCCGCGCTGGTCCTGCCCCGGCCTGGTCCTCACCGGCGACGCCGCGCACACCCTGACGCCGATCCTGGGGCAGGGCGTCAACCACGCCATCATCGACGCGGTGACGCTGGCGCCGCTGGTGCAGGAGGCCTTCGCGGCCGGCGGTTCGGTCGCCGAACTGGAGCGGGCCTGCGGGGAGTTCCAGCAGGCCAGGGAGGTCTCCGTGAGCAAATCGCGGGGGCTCCAGCTGCGCCAGGAGCGGCTCTTCGCGCTGCACGGCGCGGGCGGCACGCTCCGGCGCACCCTGTACCGGGTCGTGGACCGCAGCCAGCGGCTGAAGCAGCGGGTGCTCGCGGGGGCGTACTTCCAGTTGCAGGAGACGGGCCCGCACGCGGTGCCCACGCACCGGCCCACCTCGCGTGTGTGACCCAGGCGCCGCTGCACGGCGAAGGCCCTGACTCCGGGCGGGAGTCAGGGCCTTCGCCGTGCCCGTGCTGGACGTGCGGCACGGGGGAAGTCACCAGGCGACGGGCAGCCGGGTCAGGCCGTGCACCATCATCCCGGTCGTCATGCGCAGGTCGGCGACGTCCTCGGCGAGCTTCAGGGCGGGGAAGCGGCGCAGCAGTGAGCCGATGACGATCTGCAGTTCGGCGCGGGCGAGGGCCGCGCCGAGGCAGTGGTGCGGCCCGTGGCCGAAGGCGACGTGCTGGGTCGCCGAGGGGCGCCGGGGGTCGAAGTCGGCGGGCGAGCCCTCGGGGAAGCGCGCCGCGTCCTGATTGGCCGAGCAGATCGCCGCGAGCACGGCGCTGCCCTTGGGGATGAGCGTGCCGCCGAGCTCGACGTCCTCCAGGGTGATGCGCAGCGGCCCGCCGTCGCCGATCGGGTTGATCCGCATCAGCTCCTCGACGGCGTGCTCGATCATGTCGGGGTTCTCGCGCAGCGCGGCCAGGTGCTCGGGGTGGCGCAGCAGGGTCAGCACACAGGTGCCGATCATGGAGACGGTCGTCTCGTGTCCGGCGACGAGCAGCGTGATGCACATCGTGATCAGCTCGTGCTCGGTGAGCCGGCCCTCGTCGTCGTGGGCGGCGACGAGCGCGCCGATGAGGTCGTCGGTGGGCTCGTCGCGTTTGCGCTGGATGAGAGCCGCCAGGTACGCGATCATCGACGTGCGCTGGGCCGCGGTCTCCTCGGGAGTGTGCGAGGTGAGCGACACGAAGGCGTCGGACCAGGCGCGGAAGCGGCCCCGGTCCTCGAAGGGCACGCCGAGCAACTCGCAGATGACCATCACCGGCAGCGGGAACGCCAGTTCGGTGTTGAGGTCGACGGGCGGCGCGAGACGCTCCATCGAGTCGAGCAGCCCGTCGGTGAGTTCCTGGATGCGCGGACGCAGCCGCTGCACGCGACGCCCGGTGAACTCCCGCAGGACCAGCTTGCGCAGCCGGGTGTGCTCGGGCGGGTCCATCGTGAACAGGCCGCCGGCCAGCGGGGGAGTGCTGGACAGTTGCGGGGCGCCGGGCTCGACGGTGGCGGCGCGGCTGAAGCGGGGGTCGGCGAGCACGGTGCGCACGTCGTCGTAGCGGGTGACCACGTGCCCCGGGTCACCGCTCGGCAGGCGTACGTGAGCGACGGGGCACCGCTCCCTCAACTCCTCGTACACGGGCGGTACTTCGATGGCGGAGGGCCGGTGGAACGGGTAGCTCAGGGTCGGCTCGGCGGCACTCGCGCCGTCGGGGGCCGGCTGGTCTTCGATGTCCATGGGTGCTGCCTCCATGAAGGGGGTCAGGGCTCGTGAGATCGTCGCGACGCGGGCTTGTGGCGCGGCAAAGGCCGGGGCGGGGGCGGGGGCGGGGCGTGAGGGCGTGGGCGTGCGGGCGGTTCAGCGCTGCCAGCCGTCGGGCGTGCGCAGCCCGTATCCCAGGGACCGGTCGAGGGCGATGTGCAGCAGCCACGCCAGGCCGAAGGTGAAGGGCGCGGCATTCTGGCCGGGACCGTCCGCGAGCAGCGCCACGACCGTCATCCAGACCAGCGGCCCGACCGGCCGGTGGACGAGGTTGTACGCGCCCACCGTGCCGCGCGGCAGCTGTCCGTGCCGGTGCGGGCCCGAGGCGCCGACGAAGAACGACAGGTCAGGTGCGATGAAGCCGAGCACGCCGAGCGGGATGACCCAGCCCGCGTGCTTGACCATCTCGAACACGACCCAGACGAGCAGGAACGCGCCGAGCAGCGCCCAGGCGGCGCGGACCGCCACCGGCGTCGAACTGCGGGTGGCTTCCCGGGCGGCGGGAGACGTCATGAACTCACTCCTAGTGAGGGGGTGCGCGGGCAGGAGATGCGGGCGCGTGCGGGCGTACGGCATGCGTCGGCGCCACCCTGGCGGAACGCCCTAAAGACCCGCCTAAGTCCCGTCCGGGCCCGCCCGAGTCACTTCCGGATCCGCCTGAGTCCTGGCCGCCGAGCCCCCTCCGCCCCCCGGATTTGGCCGTCCTTTAGCCGTCGACCGCACGCTGCGTGATGTGTCGGTCGGGGGTCCGCTCCGCAGTGGATCCGGCGCCCTCCCGGCCGGGCAGTGACCTCGCCCGCGCATGTCCATCCTGTGCGGGCCCGGCTCCGCCCGTCCGATCGGCCGCCGGCCGAGCGCCGCGCGGCGGACCCCGCCGGCACACCCACGCAGGACGGACCCGAGGCGGAGCACAATGACGCGATACCTGGCCCGGAGCAGCATCGACGAGAGTTCGAGCGCGGACTTACGGCTGTTCTGTTTCCCGTACGCGGGCGGCGGCGCATCGGCGTACGGGCGCTGGCAGCGCACCCTGGACGCCCACGGCGCGGGGGTGCGGGTCATGCCCATCCAGCTCCCCGGCCGCGAAGGGCGCATCGACGAACCGCGGTTCACCGACCTGCGCGCCCTGATCGACGACATGGATGCCCAGCTCGACGACGAACTGGAGATGCCCCACATCTTCTACGGGCACAGCATGGGCGCGCTGATCGCCTACTCGCTCGCCTGGCGGCGGCAGCAGCGCTGCGCCCCGCTGCCCCTCGCGGTCGTGCTGAGCGCCTACCGGGCACCGCACCTGCCCGCGCCGCAGATCGCCCGCCCGGAGGCGAGCGACGAGGAGCTGATCGAGAGCCTGGCCGCGCTCGGCGGCATCCCCCAAGTCCTCCTGAACCACCCGGACTTCCTCTCCGCGCTGCTTCCGGTGGCCCGCGACGACCTGCTGCTGTGCACGGGCGACGCGGCCTCGTACACCTCCGAGCCGCTGCGGGTGCCGCTGCACCTGTTCGCCGGCCGCAGGGACCGCCTCGTGTCGGTGCCCGAGGTGGTCTCGTGGCGGCGGCACGCGGGACGGGGCTGCGAGGTGCGGACCATGCCGGGCGGGCACTTCTTCGTCCGGGCCCACGAGGAGGCGTTCCTGGGCGAACTGGCCCCGCTGGTACGGCAGTACGCGCGGGTGCCCGTCGCCGCGTGACGGCGCGGACCCGATACGGCACCACGGCGGCCGGACCATGAATTGCTCATGGTCCGGCCCTCGCGCACGCACGGTCCGGCCCGTGTCCGGATCACTGTCCCGGTACGCCCCCGCGTGCCACCGTGAAGGGTCGCCGGAGCGGGCCGCGACCTGATCAGGAGGTGCGCTGTGATGCCGGAGACCCAGCCGTGGCCGCTCGTGCTCGACGACGTGTACGGGCCGCACGACGTACGCGCCCTGCGGCCGGCGCGACTGCCCGCGCTGGCCGTGGAGGTACGGAAACTCCTCGCCCCCCACCCCGGCGCGGACACCACCGTCGAGTTGGGCATCGCCCTGCACCGCGTCTTCGACTCCGCCCGGGACCAGGTGGCCTGGGAGAGACCCCGGTGGGCGTACGCCTATGAACTGCTGCGGAACCGCGCCGAGTTCATGAACCGGATCGGCGCCACCGAAGCCCTCGGCACCCGGGCCCTCTCGTACGCCGAAGGGCTCGCCCGCGCCTTTCTGCTCGGCGGGCGCACCGACCGGCACGCCGTCGCCGTCGTGGACGGCGCGACCCTCGCGACCGACGCGGCCAGGGAAGCCCTCGACTCCCTCGCCCGGACCCCCGGACTGCGGATCGTCGTCGTGGTCATCGGAGAGGAGAGCGGTGGCCCGGGGTCGCACAGCGGTGCGCGGGGTGGGCTCACCGGCCGGATCGGGGGCGCGCTGCGCCGCGCTCCGCTCGTCGGGGCGAGCCTGTACGACGCGTTCGGCGGGCCGGGTCTCGACCACACCGGGCCGGTCGACGGCTCCAGCCCCGCGCGGCTTGAGTCCGCGCTGCGTGCGGCCAGGGACGCGGGACGCCCGGCGGTCGTCCACTGCGTGGCCCCCGGGCGGGCCAGGCCCGGGCGGATCGGCCTCGCGCCGTCCCGGTCGTGGGCGGCCGTCTTCGCCGAGGAACTGGCCGAGGCCGGGGCGGAGCAGCCGCACGTCGTCGCGGTGGGCGCTGCCCGGCGGCTTCCCCGTGTCTTCGCGGAGTTCGCCGCCCTTGACCCGGAGCGTGCCTTCGCCGCGGGCGGCAGCCGGGAGCACGCCGCCTACTGCGCGGCGGGACTCGCCGCCGAGGGGCTGCATCCCGTGGTCGCCGTGCCCGACGGGGTGCCGGCGGCCGCGGCCCGCCGTGGGCGCGGGACGACTTTCGTGCTCGGCGGTGCGCTGTCCCCGGCCGGGCTGCCGGACGGGGTGCGCTGTGCGGTGCCGCGTGACGGGGCGAGTTTGCGGGCGCGGCTGCGGGAGGCCCTGGGGATCGGGGACGCGCCCACCGCGGTGTGCTTCCCCGAAGGGCCCGTGCCCCCGGACGTCGAGGCCGTGGCCCACGACCGGGGGCTCGACGTGCTCTGCCGTGCGCCGCAGCGGCTGCCCGACGACGTACTCATCGTGTCCGTCGGGGCCATGGCCCGGATCTGCCTGGACGCGGCCCGGCTGCTCGACGAGCGGGGGGTGGGGGTGACCGTCGTGGACCCGGGATGGATCACACCGCTGCCCGCACGGCTCGGTGAACTCGCCGCCGAGCACGCTCTTTCGGTGACGGTGCGGGACTTTGCGGTGTCCGTGTCCGTATCCGTATCCGTATCCGGGGCCGTTGAGGCGGTCGGCGGTGCCTCGCTGACCGCCGCCGCCCTCGCGGAGAGCGTCGCGCTGCGGCTCGGAGAACTCCACGATGCCGGCTGATCCCCCCGTACGCCGCTGTGGCCCGCCGTCCCGTCATCCGGGAAGCGGGCCACAGCGGCGTAGGAAGGGGCGGGCTCAGCCCACGGTCTGCGCGGGGGACTTGACCGCCGGGGCCGCGGGGGTGTCCTCCGCCGTGGCCGTGCTCTCCGTGCCGGCCGAAGCGAGGGGGCCGCGCCGGAAGCCGAGGAGCCCGGTGAGCACCGACAGGGCCAGGAAGACGAGCAGGACCGTGAACGCGGACTGCAAACCGTTCACCAGCGCGACATCAGGCCCCACGCCGTGCGCGGCCTCCGATGCCGTCTTGTGGTTGAGCACCGTCACGGCGACGGCGATACCGAACGCGGCACCGATCTGCGTCGAGGCGTTGAGCAGCGCGGACGTGGTCCCCGCGTCCTCGTCGGTCGCCTCCGACGTGCCCACGACCGGGGTCGGGATCAGGCAGAACACCAGGCCGACACCGAACAGCGTGGTGGCCGGAAGGAGGAAGCTCCAGTAACCGGTGTGCACGGGCAGGCCGATCAGCATGACGACACAGCCCGCCAGCGCGACCGTACCGGCCAGGTACATGTTCCGCGGTCCCGTCCTGCCGATCAGGGTGGAGGCCAGGGGAGCCAGGACCATCAGCGCGATGCTCACCGGCAGATACGCGAGGCCGGTCCGCAGCGGGCTGTAGCCGAGAACGCCCTGCATCCACAGCGGAAGCAGGAAGAAGATCGGCATCATGATCGCCGCGGTGAGGAACTCGCCGAGACCGCCCGCCACCACGGAACGCGAACGGAAGAGCCGCAGCGGTACGAGCGGCGCCTTGCTGCGCCCCTCCACCACGACGAACGCGACGAGGAGCGCGGCCGCGCCGGCGAAGGCACCCAGGGTGCGCCAGTCCGTCCAGCCGTGGTCGCCGGAGGTCACGATGGCGTACACGAGCAGCAGCAGACCGCCGGTCGCCGTGACGGCTCCCGCCAGGTCCTTCGCGGGACGCTCGCCCGAGGGGCGGGGCGCCTTGATGAGGACGAGAGCGGCGGCGCCGACGAGCAGGCCGACCGGCACGTTGATCCAGAACGCCCAGCGCCAGTCGACGTTGGCGATGGCTCCGCCCAGGATGGTGCCGGTGCTCGCGCCGATCCCGATGACCGCGCCCCAGACGCCGAACGCCTTCGCCCGTTCCTTGGTGTCGGGGAACGTCGTCACCAGGATGGACAGCGAGGCGGGCGAGAGGGCGGCGGCGCCGATGCCCTGGAGCGCACGCGCGGTGAGCAGCGCGCCCTCCGAATCGGCGATTCCGGCGCCCAGCGAGGCGAGCGTGAACAGCGCGAGGCCGGCCAGGAAGACGAGGCGGCGGCCGAGTACGTCGGCGAGCCGGCCGCCGAGCAGCAGGAGGCCTCCGAAGAGGAGGACGTAGATGTTCATGACCCACTGCAGGCCGGTGGTCGACAGGCCGATGGCGTCCTTGAGCTCGGGGCCCATCACGTTGACGACGGACGAGTCGATGGCGATGACGAACTGGGCAAGGGAGATGACTCCGAGCACCCACCAGCGCCGGGGGTCTGGCGGAGCGGTGGCGGCAGGTGCGGACGCCCCCGCGTGAGCGGTACCCCGCTCGGGAGCCGGGTCGGTCTTCATGAGGTCTCCTCGCATGCCGGGCCGGGGTGGCCGGCGGGGACTGGATGTTCCGGGTCGGACGTGCGTGCAGGTACGGCATCGTGCGCGCGCCCGCTTGCGCCTCGCTGAAGCCCCCAGCTCCGGCTTCCGCCGGGTGCGCCTATTCCGGCTCGCGCCGGGCGGGGCCTATCCGGCCCGCGCAGGGCGCGCCCTGCGCGTTCCGCCTGCGCCCTGCGGTTTGCGGCCTGCGCGTTCCGTCTGCGGCCTGGGGCTTGGGGCCTGCGGCCTGCAACCGCCCCTTTAGCTGCCCCGATCACGGTGGTTGGTCTGGAGCGGCGGTGATGGGTGTGCGGGTGGCTGCCGCGCTACTGACGGGAGAAGCGGAACGTGACCACAGCAGTGACGACCCCCGAGGCGGAGCGGCTGGGGCCGCTCGACCGGCTCCGTGCCCTGCACCAGGAGGGGCGGATCGCGGCCGAGTACCCGGCGGTGCCCGCGCTCCTGGCCGAACTCATCGGTCACGACGCGGACTTCGCGGCCCTGGCCCGCGCCGGGCGGCTGCTCGCCCGGGTCTCCCCGGAGAGCATCAGAGAGCTGCACCCGGGCGCCGCACCGGCGACCGTGGCGCTGACCGGGCACGGCATGCTGGACGCGCTGCCCCCGGCGCTCACCGCCCAGTTCGCCCGGCACGGCATACCGGTGCGGATCTCCGACGCCGAGTACGACTCCTGGCTGCGGGACCTCCAGGACACGACGAGCCCGCTGTACGAGCCCGGCACGGAACTCGCCCTGTGCGTCCTGGACGCGCAGCTCGTGTTCGACGAGCTCCCGCTGCCCTGGCAGATCACGGACCTGGCCGCCGCCCTGGACGGCAAGCTGAAGCAGCTCGCCGGACTCGTCGCGCGCTACACCGAGCACGGCCCCGGCACCCTGGTCCTCAACACCCTGCCGCTCCTGAGCAGCCACACGCACCAGCTCGTCGACCAGGCATCGCGCACCGAACTCGCCTGGCGTTGGCGCGAGTTCAACGCGGGGCTGCTGCGCCTTGCCGCCGACCACCCGCGCCTGCACGTGGTCGACCTGGACCCGCTGATCGCCGACGGCGGCCCGGTGCGCGACAGCAGGCTCGCCGCCTACGCGAAGGTGCACCTGGGGGAGGAGGTTCTGGGGCGGTACGCGCGGGAGGTCGGGCACCTGGCCCGGACTCTGCGCGGCCGCGCCAAGAAGGTCCTGGTCGTCGACCTCGACAACACCCTGTGGGACGGCATCCTCGGCGACGACGGCGCGGACGGCATCGCGGCGGCGACGACGTACCGCGGCGAGGCGTTCGGCAAGTTCCAGCGCACCGTCAAACAGATCGGCGCCCAGGGCGTACTGCTCGCGGTGTGCAGCAAGAACGACCGGGAACCGGTCGTCGACGTGTTGCGCGAGCACCCCGACATGACCCTGCGCGAGGCCGACTTCACGCGGATCAACGCCAACTGGGACCCGAAGGACGGAAACCTCCGCGACATCGCAGCGCGCCTCAACCTCGGCGTCGACAGCTTCGTCTTCGCCGACGACTCGCCCTTCGAGTGCGGTCTCGTGGCCGCGGGCCTGCCGGAAGTCGCCGTGGTCAGGCTCGACGAGGAACCCGCGCTGCACGTGGACCGGCTGCTCGCCGACGGCTGGTTCGACGTACGCGCGCTGACCGCGGAGGACCGGCTGCGCTCGGGCCAGTACCGCTCCGAGGCCGAGCGGCAGGACCTCCAGGAGAGCTCGGGCTCGATGGAGGACTATCTGCGGGCCCTGGACATCCGCCTGGAGATGTCGCCCGTACGCGACCACGAGGTGGCCCGCATCTCCCAGATCACCCTGCGCACCAACCAGTTCAACCTCACCACGCGCAGACTGCAGGAGGCCGACGTACAGGAGCGGCGCACCGATCCCGACCACCTCGTCCTGGCCCTGCGCGCCCGCGACAGGTTCGGCGACAACGGCGTGATCGGCGCCGTCTTCGCGCACCGCGACGACGGCACCCTGCACCTGGACAACATGCTGCTCAGCTGCCGGGTCTTCGCCCGCGGCATCGAGCAGGCGGCCCTGTCCGCCCTCCTCGCACACGCCAGGGACACCGGGGCGGCGGCCGTGCACGCGAGCTACCGGCCCACCGCGAAGAACCACCGCGTGCGCGGCTTCTACCCCTCGCTCGGCTTCGGGACGACCGCCGAAACGGTCGACGGAAGCCTTGAGTTCACCCACTCGCTCGGCGACATCCCGCCGGTCCCGGAACACCTCGCCCTGGACGCCGACTTCGCGCCGAGCGCCCGCCCGGCGGGCTGACATCAAGGCCGTCGAAACGTGTCAGGCCCCCGCACAAGCGGCACCCAAGCTCTCCGCCGCAGCATCGCATTGTCCGAAAAGACCAACGTCCGGCGCTGCGCCGGCGGATCGTCGAAAGGTCAGGGAACGACGTTGACAGCCTTCCGAACCTTTACGGAACTGGTCCTGGCGCGTACCGACGCGCTCGGATCCAAGGACGCCTTCATCTTTCTGCCGGACGACGCCAAGGGTTCGGCCCCCCAGCACCTGACGTATCGCCAACTCGACCTGGAGGCCCGCAAAATAGGGGCCTGGCTGCAGCAGAACGGGGCCGCCGGGCACCAGGTCCTGCTGCTGTTCCCCTCCGGCCTCGAATTCGTCAAGGGCTTCATCGGCTGCCTGTACGCGGGGGCCGTCGCGGTGCCCGCGCCGCTCCCCACCGAGCAGGGCAACCACTTCACCCGGGTCTCGGGGATCCTGCGCGACGCGGAGGCGCGCGCGGTCCTCACCGACTCGGACAACGCCCCCGACATCACGGCCTGGCTCGCGGCCGAGAACATGACCGACGTGCGGTGCCTGGCCACCGACGCCCCCGACCACGGTGACGCGGCGGCCTGGACCGCGCCGAGCCTGGTCCCGGAAGACCTCGCGTTCCTCCAGTACACGTCGGGTTCGACCAGCGACCCCAAGGGCGTCATGGTCTCGCACCGCAACCTGCTCGCCAACGAACAGGCCATCAAGAACTCGGCAGGGGGCGACGCCCACACCCGCTACGGCGGCTGGCTGCCCTTCTACCACGACATGGGCCTGATCGGGCACATCCTCCAGCCCCTGTTCCTCGGCGGCTCGGCCGCCCTGATGTCGCCCGTGTCGTTCCTCAAGCGGCCGCACCGCTGGCTCCAGATGATCGGCGACCACAAGGTCACCATCGGCGGCGGCCCCAACTTCGCCTACGACCTGTGCCTGCGCCGCGTCACCGACGAGCAGCTCGCCACCCTCGACCTGTCCAGCTGGCGGGTGGCCTGCAACGGAGCGGAGCCCGTGCGGGCCGAGACGATACGGGCCTTCACCGAACGCTTCGCACCCGCCGGCTTCCGGCCCGAGACCTTCTTCCCCTGCTACGGCATGGCCGAGACGACGCTCCTGGTCTCCGGCACCCCGCAGGCCAGCAGGCCCGTCATCCTCGGCGTCGACTCCGAGGCCCTGGAGGCCGGTGAGCTCGCCGACCCGCGCGAGAACGCGCCGAGCCGCACCCTGGTCAGCAGCGGCATCGTCAACGCCGACGACTTCGACGTACGCATCGTCGACCCGGAGACCCACAAGGAGCGCGACGAGGGAACCGTCGGCGAGATCTGGGTGCGCGGCGAGAGCGTCGCGGGCGGCTACTGGAAGCGCCCGCTGACCAACAAGGAGATCTTCGACGCCGCCATCTCGAACGGCAACGGCGGCCAGGACGCCGGCGGTTGGCTGCGCACCGGCGACCTGGGCGTCCTGGAGGACGGCCAGCTCTATGTGACGGGCCGGCTCAAGGAACTGGTCATCTTCGCGGGCCGCAACCTCTACCCGCAGGACATCGAGCGGGCGGTACAGGGCACCGACAAGGCGCTCGGCATCGGTGCGGGCTCGGTCTTCGCCGTGGAGACCGACCGCGAGCACCTGATCATTGTCCAGGAGGTGCGCACCAGCAAGATCGCCACCGATCTGCGCACCCTGGCCACCGGCGTCCAGGCCTTTGTCGGACGGGAGTTCAACATCCCCGCGGGCAATGTGCTCCTGGTGCGCCCCGGCACGATCCGCAAGACGACCAGCGGCAAGATCCAGCGCACGCTGATGAAGCAGCTGTTCCTCAAGGGACAGATCACCCCGCTGTACGAGGTCCTTGAGCCCGCGGTCCGTGAGCTCGTCGCCGACGCCATCGACCGCCCGCTGGTTCCGGGAGCCTGACATGGAGCATCCGCCGTACCGGCTGGCCGAGGAGTTCGACGCCTTCCTCGGGGATCCGAACGACCCGCGCACCACCTTCTCGTACGAGCGCTGCGCCGAGCTCGACGAGAAGGAGGAGTTTCCCGCGGACATCTGCCGTCTCCTCCAGGAGTGGGGCCTGAGCGACTACTACGTGCCGGTCCAGCACGGCGGACAGCTCCACGACTACGAGCAGTTGCTCCAGCTCCTGCGGGCCGTCGCCAGGCGCGATCTGACGACCGCGATCGGACACGGCAAGACTTATCTGGGCGGCGTCTGCGTCTGGGTGGCCGGAGGGCCGGAGCAGGCCGAGCGGCTCGGCGCCGACATCCGGGCCGGGGTGCCGGTCTCGCTCGGCCTCACCGAGCGGGCCCACGGCAGCGACCTGCTCGCGTGCGAGGTGCAGGGCAGCCCGGTGAACGCGCCGGAAGACGGCGACGGTGACGGCTGGCTGGTGAGCGGCGAGAAGTGGCTCATCAACAACGCCACCCGCGGCTCGCTCCTCGCGCTGCTCACCCGCACGAACCCGGCGGGCGGCCCGCGCGGCTTCAGCGTCCTGCTCGTCGACAAGCGGGAGCTGGACGAGGCCGCCTACCGGCATCTGCCCAAGGTGGACACGCACGGCATCCGGGGCGCCGACATCTCGGGCATCGTCTTCGACGGCGCCCGGGTGCCGCGCCGGGCCCTGGTCGGCGCCGAGGGCGGCGGCATCGAGACGGTCATCAAGGCCCTGCAACTGACCCGCACCATGTGCGCCGCGCTCTCGCTCGGCGCGGGCGACCACGGCCTGCGCATCGCCCTGGACTTCGCCGAGCAGCGCGAACTGTATGGGCGGCGGCTCATCGAGCTGCCGAAGGCCCGCAGGACCCTGGGCGCCGCGGCCGCCGACGTACTCCTGCACGAGGCGCTCGCCCTGGTGGCCTCGCGCGCCGTGCACACCCAGACCGCGGAGATGAGCCTGACCGCCGCGGTCACCAAGTACCTGCTGCCCTCCGGCACCGAGAGCGTGCTCACCGAACTGACCCGGCTGCTCGGCGCCCGCGCCTTCCTCAAGGACGTGTACGCGCACGGCCGGTTCCAGAAGCTCGACCGGGACCACCGCATCGTGGGCCTGTTCGACGGCAACACACTGGTGAACCTCAACTCCGTCGTGAACCAGTTCCGTTCGCTGGTACGCGGTCACCGCCGCGGCACCGGCGACACGGCGGGAGCCGCGGCCGCCCAGGACCTGGCTGTGCCGCTGCCCCCGCTCGACCCGGGCCAACTGTCCGTGGTCGCACGGCGCGGCAGCGGCATCATCGCGGGCCTGGCGGGCCATGTCGCCGAGCTGACCCGCCGCGCGCAGTCCCGCCCCCAGCTGTGGCCGGCCGTCGCCGCGGCCCGGCGGCTGCTCGCCGTCACCGACACGGTGCACGCCGAGATGGAGAGCCACCAGGACGTCGTCACCGACGTGCCACCGGCCGCCTTCGAGACGGCCCGCCGCTACACCCTGTGCTACGCGGGCGCCGCCGTCACCGGCCTGTGGGCCGCGAACGCGGACCGGTTCGGCGAGGGCGAGACCGCCGCGCTCTGGCGGGACGCGCTGTGGCTGCGGGCCGCGCTCGACCGGATCCTCGCCGGCCTCGGGGAGAGCGATTCGCCCGGCACGGCCGACGACTCGGAGCCCGAGACCTACGAGGCGCTGCTCGCCGAACTGCGGTCCGCGCGCGCCCGGGGCCGCCTGTTCTCGCTCCTGGAGCAGCGGGAACCGGCCCCGCCCGAATCCGCAGGCACCAACCCCGCGAACACCGCCGCCACGCACGGCGAGAACGAGAGGACGTCATGCTGACCGGTTCCCTGCCCCAGGGGGCCCCAGAAGCCCCCGCCACCGACCAGGAGACCAGGGTCGCCGCCCGCGTCGCCGAGCTGGAGAAACGTCTCGGCGACCCGACCGACGAGCAGAACCCCGTCTCCTACGCCCGGCTCCTGGAGGCCGACGAAGCCGGGGAGATCTCCCCGGCCGGTGAGCGCGTCCTCGACGAGGCGGTGCTCAACGCCGACTTCGTGCCGCGGGAGCACGGCGGCCGCCTGGAGCGGATCGACACGCTGGTACGGGTGATGCGCCAGGTGTTCCGCCGCGACGTCACCCTGGGCCTCGGCTACGGCGTGACCTCGTTCATGGCGGGCGTCAACGTATGGACGTCCGGCTCCGCCGAGCAGCGCGAACGCCTCGCCCGGATCCTGCTCGACGGCGGCAAGGTCTCGGTCGCGTACCACGAACTGGCGCACGGCAACGACTTCGTACGCAATGAGTTCGAGGCCAAGGACGGACCGGACGGAGGCCTTCTGCTCTCCGGCGAGAAGCAGGTCATCAACAACGCCGACCGGGCCGCGGCCTGGGTCCTGTTCAGCCGCACCAGCCAGGCCCCCGGCAGCCGCAGCCACTCGGTCGTCTTCGCCGAGCGGGCGGGCCTGGACGCCGGAAGCTACCGGGTGCTGCCGCGCTACGACGCGGTCGGCGTGCGCGGCTGCCATCTGTCGGGGCTGCACTTCGACGACACTCCGGTGCCCGCCGACGCGCTCGTCGGGGATCGCGGCATGGGAGTCGAACTCGCCCTGCGCGCCTTCCAGATCACCCGCAGCGCCGTACCCGGCATGGCACTCGGCGCGGCCGACACCAGCCTGCGCACCGTCGTCTCGTTCGCGCTGGGCCGCGAGCTGTACCGCAAGTCCGTGATGGACATCCCGCACGCCAAGGCGACCCTGTCCGGGGCCTTCCTCGACCTCCTCGCCTGCGACAGCCTCTCGCTGGCCGCGACCCGCGCGGTGCATCTGCTGCCGGACGAGACCAGCGTCTACGCGGCCGCCACCAAATACCTGGTGCCGAAGATGCTCACCGAGACGATGCACGACCTGTCCATCGTCCTCGGGGCCCGCTTCTACGTCCGCGAGGGCGAGTTCGGCATCTTCCAGAAGCACATCAGGGACCTGCCGGTGCTCAGCCTCGGCCACGCGGGCTCCGCGGCCTGCCAGGCCACGATCATCCCCCAGCTGGCCCGCCTCGCCCGGCGGTCCTGGTTCGCGGGGGACCCGGCGCCGGGATCGCTGTTCCGGCTGCGCGAGGACCTGCCGGACATCCCCTTCGAGAAGCTCACCCTGGCCAGCGGCCGCGACGCGCTCAGTGCCACCCTCGTCGCCGCCGTCGAGGAACTGCCCAGCTCCACCCCCGAGGAGCGGGCGGTCCACGGCATCGCCCTGAAGATGATGGACGAGCTGCGCCAGTTGCAGGAGGCGAGCCTCGCGCTCGCCCCGGAGAACCGCACCGCCCTGGCGAGCCCCGCCACCTTCGCCCTCGCCGACCGGTACGCGGTGCTCCTCGCCGCCGCCTCCGCGATCGGCGTCTGGCAGCAGGCACGCACCGGCGACGACACGTTCCTCGCCGACCCGTCCTGGCTCGCCGCCGTGCTGCACCGCCTGGCACGCCGGCTCGGCCAGCAGCCCCCGGACCTGCCCGCGGCCGTCGACGCCCGGCTGCACGAGGAAGTGCTGCGCCGCTTCGACCAACGCCGGAGCTTCGACCTCTACAACACGCCGCTGGCCGGCTGACCCCGAGCCACTCACCGCCGAACCAAGGAGTGCACCATGCCCGCATCCCTCACCGGACACACCCGTGAGTCGCTCACCACCTGGCTGACCGAGCGCATCGCCCTGTACCTCAAGCGGCAGCCGTCCGAGATCGACGCGGCCGTGCCGCTGGCCGAGTACGGCCTCGACTCGGTGGCCGCCTTCGGCCTGTGCGGCGACATCGAGGAGGACTTCGACTTCGTCCTCGAACCCACCGCCGCCTGGGACTACCCGACGGTGCACGCGCTCGCCGACCACCTCCTCGCGGAATTCGCGGCCGTGGAAGGCGGCGCCAGCTGATGGAACCCATCGCCATCGTCGGCATCGACTGCAGGTTCCCGGGGGCGCCGGACACCCGCGCCTACTGGGACCTGCTGTTGCGCTCGGGAGACGGTGTGGGGGAGGTGCCCCGGCTGCGGTGGGAGGCCAAGGAGTTCCACGCGGCCGCCGGTTCGCCGGGGCACACGAACACCACCGAGGGCGGCTTCGTCAGCGACCCCGACGCGTTCGACAACGAGTTCTTCACCATCTCGCCGCGCGAGGCCGCCGCCATGGACCCGCAGCAGCGGCTGCTCCTGCAGTGCGCCTGGCGCGCCGTCGAGGACGCCGGGGTCGCCCCGCACCGCCTCGCCGGATCGGACACCGGCGTCTTCGTCGGCGTCATGGGCAACGAGTGGGCGCAGCTCCACCTGACCGACTACGACAACGTCACCGCGCAGATCGGCTCCGGCAACGGCTACTGCATGACCGCCAACCGGGTCTCCTACCACCTGGACCTCAAGGGGCCCTCGCTGGCCGTCGACACCGCCTGCTCGTCGTCGCTGGTGGCCGTGCACCTCGCGGTCAACTCCCTGCTGTCCGGGGAGAGCGACGTCGCGCTCGCGGGGGGCGTCAACGTCGCGCTCACCCCGGCCCTCTCGATCTTCTACACACAGGCGGGCCTCTCCGCGCCCGACGGCCGCTGCAAACCGTTCAGCGCGGACGCCGACGGCATCGGGCGCGGCGAGGGCGTCGGCGTCGTCGTGCTGCGCAGGCTGGCGGACGCGGTCGCCGACGGGCAGCGCGTCTACGCGGTGATCCGCGGCACCGCCGTCAACCAGGACGGGCGCTCCAACGGCATCACCGCACCCAACCGCTGGGCACAGCAGGACGTGCTCGCCGCCGCCTACCGCAGGGCCGGCGTGGAGGCGTCCGACGTCACCTTCACGGAAGGGCACGGCACCGGCACGGCCCTCGGCGACATGATGGAGATCAAGGCCCTGGGCCACCATCACGCCGGGCGCGAGGGCAAGCCGATGGCGCTCGGCTCGGTCAAGGGCAACCTGGGGCACACCGAGGGCGCCGCGGGCATCGCGGGCCTCATCAAGGTCGCCCTCGCCCTGCACCACAGGGTGGTTCCCGCGAGCCGGTTCGCCGCCAAGGAGAACCCCGGCCTGAAGCTGCGCGAGCGCGGACTCAGACTCCTGAAGGCCCCTCTCCGGCTGCCCGCGACGGGCGTCGTCGCCGGGCTCAGCAGCTTCGGCATGGGCGGCACGAACGCCCACGCCGTCCTGGAGAGCGCACCGGCGGCCGCGGGCCGGCCGGCGCGGCCCTCCGACGCACCCGGCGGGCTCGCCGCCGCCGTGTTCACTCTCACCGCGCCGGGCGTCGAATCGCTGCGGCGCAACCTGCTCGCCCAGGCGGACGCGGCGGCGGCGCGGCGGGTGCCGGTGGGGGCGCTTGGCTGGACCAGCAACCACGTCAAGGGCGGCCACCGCCACCGGTTCGCCGTCTCCGCGGCGGACACGGCGCAGCTGGTGACCCGGCTGCGGGAGGCCGCGGCGGACGACGACGTCCTCGACCGCCTCACCGCGGCGCCCACCGGCCGCCCGCGGGTCGCGTTCCTCCACACCGGGCAGGGCTCCCAGTACCCGGCGATGACGGCGGGCCTCTACCGGGACTCGGGCCTGTACCGCTCCTTCCTCGACGAGGCCGACGCGGCGCTCCTGCCGCACACGGACACCTCCGTACGCGATCTGCTCCTCGGCAGGTCCGGCGACGTCGACGCCATCCACCGCACCCGATGGACCCAGCCCGCCCTGTTCGCCGTCGAGTACGCCATGGGGCGCACCCTCGACGCGCTCGGCGTGCGGCCCGACCTGCTCATCGGGCACAGCGTCGGCGAATACGCGGCGGCCGTCCTCGCCGGGGCGCTGCCCCTGGACGGCGCGGCGCGGCTGATCGCGGCGCGGGGCGCGCTGATGCAGGAACTCCCCGAGGGCGGCGGCATGCTGTCGGTGCGGGCCGCGCGCGAGTCCCTCGAGGAGCGGGTGGCCGCGGAACCGTCGGTGGGCATCGCGGCCGTCAACGGTCCGCAGGCCACCGTCCTGTCCGGTGATCTCGCCGCCCTGGAGCGCATCGAGACCGTGCTGACCGCGGACGGCGTGCGTACCCGCAGGCTGACGGTGTCGCACGCCTTCCACTCGCCGCTCATGGAGCCGGTCGTCGAACGCTTCGCGGCGCTCGCCGAGAAGGTCGGCGGCGGGGTGCCCGGCATCCCGGTCTACTCGACGGTGCGCGGGCGCCTCCTCGACGGCGAGGCGATGGACGCGGCGTACTGGACCGAACACATCGGCGCCCCGGTCCTCTTCGCCGACGCGGCGGCCGCCCTGCTCGACGACGGGGCGAGCCATCTGGTGGAGACCGGGCCGCGCCCCGTCCTGTCCCGGATGGTCCGCTCCCTCAGTGGTGCGCGGCCAGGCCCGGAGCCCACACACGTCACGCCGGTGCCCGCCGAGGGCGCGGGCGGCCAGGACCTGGCCGACGCCCTGGCCGCGCTGTACCGCGGCGGCGTCGACCCCGACTGGGACGCCGTCTACGAGGAGCGGGACCGCGTACCGCAGCAGCTCGCCGCGTACGCCTTCTCCGACCAGCACCGCTACTGGGCGGCGCGGATCCCCTCGCGCGGCGCCGCACCCCGACCGGTCGCCCCGGCCTCGGAGTTCACCGCGCCGGAGCGCGGGCGGGAGACCAGGGAGGCCAGGGACACCAAGGAGACCCGGCAGCCCCAGTCCGGCGCCGTCGCCGTGCTCAACGTCAGCCGCGGCAAGGCGGACGGCCCGGTGGCGCTCGCCGCCCTGGAGGCCGTCGGGCAGGTCGGCGGCTACAGCTCCGACGAACTCACCCCGAAGCTGCGCCTGTACGAGGACCTCGGCTTCGACTCCGTGATGGTCATGGAGCTCAAGACCCGTCTGGACGAGCGGCTCACCGGGCTCGACTCGGTGACCGTCCAGGATCTGCTGCCGCGGCTCGCCACCATCGGCGACCTCGTCAGCTTCCTCCACGAGATCGACGCCGCCGCACCCGGCCACGAAGAGAGGACGGCATGAGCCAGGAACCGCACACCGAGACCACCCCCACCGCCCATATCGCGTCCATCGGCACCGCCCTGCCCGGCGACCCGGTGGACAACGCGACGCTCGCCAAGATGCTGGGCGTCAACGAGGAGTGGATCGAGGTCTTCATCGGCACCAAGACCCGGCACTTC
Organism: Streptomyces sp. NPDC046925; assembly: GCF_040644915.1. Taxonomy (NCBI): domain Bacteria; kingdom Bacillati; phylum Actinomycetota; class Actinomycetes; order Kitasatosporales; family Streptomycetaceae; genus Streptomyces; species Streptomyces sp. NPDC046925. The sequence goes on from NZ_JBEYWZ010000001.1 coordinate 152,679, forward strand.
GCCCGCGACCTGGCCACCGGCGAGGTCCGCTGGTCCCTCGCCGACCTGTGTGCGAAGGCCGCCGAGAAGGCCCTGTACGCGGACGGCGTCGACGCCGCCGACATCGACTTCATCGTGCTCGGCACCGCGACGCCCGACACCCTCATGCCGGCCACCGTCAACGACGTCGCCGACCAGCTCGGCCTCGACCAAGTGCCCACTTTCCAGCTCCAGTCGGGCTGCGCGGGCGCCGTCCAGGCGCTCAGCCTGGCCCAGACCATGATCGCCTCGGGGCAGTACCGCACCGGCCTCGTTATCGGCGGCGACGTGTGCAGCAAACACCTCGACGTCAAGCGCGACCTTTCCGACGCGGCCCCCAGCGACCTGGTCAACTTCGTCCTCTTCGGGGACGGTGCCGGCGCCGCCGTGCTCACGTCCGAGCCGGCCGGGCAGCGGATCGCGGTGCGCCGCGTCCTCAACCGGTTCACGGGCCTCGGCCGCAAGGCGGGGCAGGTGATCGAGTGGTTCGGGCTCGCCGACCGCCACGACGACCGCCAGGCGCTCACCGAGGACTACAAGGCCATCGAGGAAGGCGTACCGGTGATGGCCGTGGAGATCCTCTGGGAACTCCTCGGCGAACTCGACTGGGAGGCCGACGACCTGGACTATCTGCTGCCGCCCCAGCTGTCGGGCCGTATGACGCGCCGCATCACCGAGGAGCTCGGCCTGCCGACCGCCCGCGAGGTGTCCTGCGTCGCCGACACCGGGAACAACGGCAACGCCCTGCCCTTCCTGCAGATGGAGAAGCTCCTCGGCGAGATGTCACCGGGCGAGAAGGCCCTGGCGGTCGCCGTCGAGTCAAGCAAGTGGATCAAAGCCGGCTTCGCCCTGGAGAAGATATGAGCAGCCCCGCGAGCACCTTCACCGTCGACGCGTTCACCCGACTCGTCCGCGACGAGATCGGCATCCCCCTGGAGCCCGAGCACGTCACGGCGGACTTCGACGAACTCCCCGACTGGGACTCCCTCTACCTGCTGAAACTGGTGACGGCCCTGGAACGCGCCACCGGCCACGGCGTCCCCGTCGGCAGGATCCTGGAGGCGCGCAGCCTGAAGGAGATCTACGACCTGGCGGTGCCGGCATGAGCAGGGCCACGGCGCCCGGGGCGCGCACCGTCGTGGAGCGGCGCCGTCGGCACACTCTGTTCTTCCTGGAGTGGGCGGCCGGCCAGCGCCCGGTGCATCTGGACACCGACATCGACATGACGCGGATCCAGGAACACCGGTCCGAGGCCCGGGCCCGCGGCCTGCGCTACTCGTACGTGACGTATCTGCTGTACGCGGCGGGCCGCGCCCTGGAGCGGCACCCCGAGGCCAACGCGGTGATGGCACCGGGCTGGCCGGGCCTGCTGCGCGCGCCCCGCATCGTGCGGTTCGAGGGCGTGACCGCGAAACTCGCACTCGACCGGAAAGTGGAGGGCGAACGGACCGTCCTGTCCGCCCTGGTGCCGAACCTGGAGCGGGCAGGGCTGCGCGAGATACAGCAGCAGGTCGACCGCTACCGGGGGCAGGACACCGCCGAACTCCCCGAGTTCAAGGGCGTGCGGATGCTCGGACGCCTCCCGCTGCCGGTGGCCCGTACCGCGTTCGCGGCGGCGCTGCGCGACCCGCGCAAGCGGCCCGCCGTCTTCGGCACCGTCTCGGTCAGTTCACTCGGGCACGGCTCGGTGGACGGCTTCCACTCGGCGGGCGGCACCGCCGTCACCCTGTGCGCGGGGCGGGTCGCACAGCGGCCCGTGGTCCGCGCGGACGGGTCCGTGGCCGCCGCACCCGTGCTCCGGCTCGGCCTGACCTTCGACCACCGGGTGATCGACGGCGGGTCGGCCGCCGACCTGCTGACCGATCTCCACCACACCATGGAGGCCTTTGATGACGGCTCCAGCGGGCAGGCCTGCCCTCCGGACCATCGGGGAGCCGATCGTGATCACGGGGCCCGGCGGGGACTGGAGCCAAGTCCGCGCTGACCTGGACCGGCACGCCTGCACGATCCTCTACGCCCGCCTGGGCGACTGGCGTCCGGAGCAGGCGAAGGGCCCGCGCCTGCGGGCCCTGCTCGGCCGGGACTGGGCGCGCTTCCTGGAGCTGACCCACCCGGACGTACGGACCAGGTTCGCCTCGTCCCGGGTGCTGCTCAAGTTCGCGGCCGCGGCGGCACTCCATGTGCCGCCGCAGGCCGTCGAGTTGGGCTACACGCACACCGGGCGGCCCTATCTGCGCGGCTACGACGGCGTGCACATCAGCCTCAGCCACACCGACGAGCTGCTTCTCGTGGGCCTGGCCACCGGCGGTGTCATCGGCGTGGACGCGGAGCTCGCCGACCGCAAGCTGTACGGTCCGGGGCTCGACCGGCATCTGTGCACCCCGCACGAGGCCGCCGAGATCGAGGCGATGGCGCCGGAGGAACGCGATCCGGCGCTCGTGCGGCTCTGGACGCTGAAGGAGGCCTACAGCAAGGCGATCGGCCTCGGCATGCAGTTCCGCTTCACCAACTTCGGCTTCCGTACGGACGGCACGTCCACCGATGTGCTGCGCCCCGACGGCAGCCCCGGTTCGGACGGCGAGTGGACGTTCCGTACGTACGACATCGACGGCGCGTACACCGTCAGCGTGGCCGTCGGCGACGCGGGGTTCGGCCCCACGGCCGACACGGCCGCAGGCACCGCCCTCGACGCGGGAATCATGGACGCGCTCGCCGAGGTGCTCGGCGAGGACGAGGCGCAGGAGGACGCGGCCGACGACTGGTGGTGACGGGGCCCGATCCCGTACAAGCGGGCCCCAAGCACCCGCGGGAACACTGGCGGCAGAACCGACAAGCCGCGCAGGTGACCGCGACAGGAGACGCTCCATGAAGACCGATCTCCGGGTGACGAAACCCGCCCCCCGCACGACGCCGGCACACTCGCCGGCCGCCGGGGCCCCGGCTCCGCCGGCACCCGTCCCGGCGGACCGCTGGACCTGGCGCACCACCACGGGGCGGGCGCTCAGCGCGGTCACCGGAGCCGCCGCGTTCGGCACCGGACTCGCGCTCGGCGGGGCGGTGGGCTGGACCTTCTGGACCGCGCTCGTCGCCCCCGACGCCGCCTTCTTCCACCGTGGCGCGACACCGCCCGCGGGCCCCGGCATGCTCTCGCCCGACACCGTCCGCCTCTACAACACCCTGCACGACCCGCGCCTGGCCGGCGCCGCCGTGGCGGCGGGCGTGCTCACGGCGAACCGGCCGCTGCTGCTCGCCGGACTCGGCTGGACCACCCACATCGCGGTCGACCGTGCCTTCGGCTTCGGCCTCAGGCGCCCCGACGGCGCCATCCACTGACCGAACGGGCGCGACACCGTACGACGCGGGACAAGACGCTACGAGACGGGGCGGAAAGACATGGACCATCTGGAAGAACTCAAGGAATTCGCCCGCCTGCACGCCCGCGGCCAGGGCATGGCGCCCGACCACGCCGCCGGAGTGCTCGCACGCATCGACAACGACACAGCGGGCGACCCGGCGTCCTGGGCCGCCGTGTGGACCGCGGAGGGCAAGGTCGCGGCGGCCCGCGGCGACCTCCTGGACGCCTGCAGGCACTACTCCCTCGCCCGCTTCCCGTACCACGCGGACGACGACAGGGCCCTCGCCCAGCGGCTGTGCGTGGACACCTTCGACCGCTGGCGAAAGGGCCAACAGGGCATCGAACGCCTTGAGTTCAAGCACCCGGACGGTTCGTTCGCCTGCTGGGCGTCCGGCCTCGACGCGCCACGCCCGCGACCGCTCCTTGTGGTGATGGGCGGCATCGTCAGCGTGAAGGAACAGTGGGCGCCGCTCCTGCCGGTGCTGCGCAAGCTGGGCTTCGCCGCCGTCGTCACGGAACTGCCCGGCGTCGGCGAGAACACCCTTCCGTACGCCCCCGACTCCTGGCGGATGCTGACGTTCCTGATGGACCGGCTGCAAGGCCGAGCGGCGGTCGACGACACCTCGATGCTCGCCCTCAGCTTCAGCGGCCACCTCGCGCTGCGGGCGGCCGCACGGGACCGCAGGGTGTGCCAGGTCCTCACCGTGGGCGCCCCCGTCTCGGAGTTCTTCGCCGACACCGATTGGTGGCCGCAGGTGCCCGGCATCACCGCGGAAACCCTGCGCCGCCTCACCGGAACCGCCACCACCGCCGAACTCCGCTCCCTCCTGCCGCAGTTCGCGCTCACCCCGCAGGAACTGCACGCCGTACGGATACCCGTCCGGTACGTCGCCAGCAGCCGGGACGAGATCATCCCCGCCGGGGAACAGGATCTGCTGCGCCGGTGCGCCGAGAACGCCCGCTTCAAGGTCTTCGACGACGTGCACGGTTCTCCCGCCCACCTGGGCGCGATGCGGCGCTGGCTGTTCTCCTCGCTGCTGCGCCGACGCCTCGCCCGGCGCGTCTGCGTCACCACCGGGCCCGGCCGGTCCGCAGGGTCCCCCCGAACCGGCCGGCCCACCCGAGGAGGTGTCCCGTCATGACGGACTCGCCGAAACCCTCGCGTACGTCCCGAACGGTCCGGCCCTGGCAGAGCCTCGCCTCGCTCGGAGTGACCGAAAGCGATCTGACCACCGTCCACCACAGGCCCGCCGCGGCGTTCCGGCAGCCCGGCGAACGACCGGGCGAGCGGCGCCACCGTGCCCCCGAGGGAGGCAGCACACCATGACCTCGCACAATGGCTCCGGGCAGCGCGGCAACAGCTCGGCCATCCGGATGCGGTACCGCACCGTGCACGGTTACCGGCGGGCCTTCCGGATGGCCGGCAAGGGCCGGGCGATCCTCCTGATCCACGGCATCGGGGACTCCTCCGACACCTGGCGCGACATCATGCCGGGCCTGGCCCGCAACTACCGGGTCCTGGCCCCGGACCTGCTCGGCCACGGCGCCTCCGACAAACCCCGCGCCGACTACTCCCTGGCCGCGTACGCCAACGGGATGCGCGACCTGCTCGGCGTGCTCGGCATCGAACGGGTCACGCTGGTGGGGCACTCGCTCGGCGGCGCGGTGGCCATGCAGTTCGCCTACCAGTTCCCCGAGCGGTGCGAGCGGCTCGTCCTCGTCGGCACCGGCGGGATCAGCCGCCAGGTGACCCCGCTGCTGCGTGCGGCGACACTGCCGGGCGCCGAGCTGCTCCTGATGGCCCTGGGCCTCCCGACCATGCGCACCCAGCTCGGCATCGCCGTCAAGGCGCTCAGGCTCCTCGACACCGGGCTCGGAGTGGACGCCCCCGACCTGCTGCGGGTGGTGGACGCGCTGCCCGACGGCACCTCGCGCAGCGCCTTCATCAGGACACTGCGGGCCGTCGTCGACTGGCGCGGCCAGGTCGGCACCATGCTCGACCGCTGCTATCTCGCCGGGGGGATGCCCACGATGCTGGTGTGGGGAGGCCGCGACCAGGTGGTGCCCGCCACGCACGCCGGACTCGGCCATGTGGCCATGCCCGGCAGCCGCCTGGAGATCTTCGAGGAGGCGGGCCACTTCCCCTTCCGTACGGACCCGCAGCGCTTCGAGAACGTCCTGCGGGACTTCATCGCGACCACGGAACCGGCTCAGTACAGCGCCGAGCAGTGGCGGCGGATGCTGCGCAGCCGCCACCCCTCGGCACGGGGCGCGCGGCAGCAGGGCCCGGGCACGTTCCCGCGGTCCGCGTGACCGCACTCCCACCCGACGCGCCACAGCCCCACTGCACCACGTCGAGCGGCCCTTCCCCCGTGAACCATCGGGGTGAAGGGCCGCTCGCGTCGTCCAATGAGCCGTGCAGAGAGCTCAGTTGGTCTCCTTTACGGGCTCAGCGGCGACGACGGGGTGGTCGGCGGGCAGCGGGCCCGCGGCGCCGGCCCCACCGCTCACCTCGCCCGAGACGAAGATCTCCTGGTCGGCCGTGGCGTATCCGGCCCACTCCGACGGCATCGAGTCCTCGTAGAAGATGGCCTCGACCGGGCAGACGGGTTCACAGGCGCCGCAGTCCACGCATTCATCGGGGTTGATGTACATCTTGCGAGGACCCTCGTAGATGCAGTCGACGGGGCATTCGTCGACACAGGCCTTGTCCTTGAGGTCCACGCACGGCTGGGCGATGACGTAGGTCATGAGGAACTCTCCACGGTCCAGGTGTCGTTGCCGGCGAGGAGCGCGGCCAGGTCGCCCTTGCCGTTCTGTTCGATGGCGGTGTCGAGTTGGTCGGCCATGAGGGTGTCGTAGACGGGGCGTTGGACGTTGCGGAAGACGCCGATGGGGGTGTGGTGCAGGGTGTCGGGGTCGGCGAGGCGGGAGAGGGCGAACGCCGTGGTGGGCGAGGTGGAGTGCGCGTCGTGGAGCAGGATCTGCGACTCGGTCTCGGGCGTGACCGGGACGACCTTGAGGTCGCCGGTGGCGGGGTCCCGTACGACGCCCTTGGAGCCGAGTCCGTTTTCCATGGGGGCTCCGAAGCGGATGGGCTGCCCGTGCTCGAGGCGGATCACGGCTTCCTCGGCCTGCTGCTTGTCTTTCAGCACCTCGAAGGCGCCGTCGTTGAAGATGTTGCAGTTCTGGTAGATCTCGACCAGGGCGGTGCCGGGGTGTTCGGCGGCCTCGCGCAGTACCGAGGTGAGGTGCTTGCGGTCCGAGTCCACCGTCCGGGCGACGAAGGAGGCCTCGGCGCCGATGGCCAGCGAGACGGGGTTGAAGGGTGCGTCCAGGGAGCCCATCGGCGTCGATTTGGTGATCTTGCCGACCTCGGAGGTGGGGGAGTACTGGCCCTTGGTCAGCCCGTAGATCCGGTTGTTGAAGAGGAGGATCTTGAGGTTGACGTTGCGGCGCAGGGCGTGGATGAGGTGGTTGCCGCCGATGGACAGGGCGTCGCCGTCGCCGGTGACGACCCAGACGGACAGGTCGCGTCGCGATGAGGCCAGTCCGGTGGCGATGGCGGGGGCACGGCCGTGGATGGAGTGCATCCCGTAGGTGTTCATGTAGTACGGGAAGCGGCTGGAGCAGCCGATGCCGGAGACGAAGACGATGTTCTCCTTGGCCAGGCCGAGTTCGGGCATGAAGCCCTGCACGGCGGCCAGGACGGCGTAGTCCCCGCAGCCCGGGCACCACCGCACCTCCTGGTCCGACTTGAAGTCCTTGGCGGCCAGCCGCACATCGGACTTCGGAACGAGGGTGAGCGCCTCAGCGGGCATGGAGAGCCTCCTGGAGTACGGCGGCGAGCTGCTCGGCCTTGAACGGCATCCCGTTGACCTGGGTGTGCGAGACCACGTCGACCAGATATGTCCCGCGCAGGAGCAGCGCGAGCTGGCCCAGGTTCATCTCAGGGGCCACCACACGGTCGTACGAGCGCAGGACCTCGCCCAGATTGGACGGGAAGGGGTTGAGGTGGCGCAGGTGGGCCTGGGCGATCGCCTCGCCCGTACGGCGAAGCCGGCGTACCGCCGCGGTGATCGGCCCGTACGTCGAACCCCAGCCCAGGACGAGAGTGCGGGCCCTGCCTGAAGGGTCGTCAACTTCCAGGTCAGGTACGGCAATTCCGTCGATCTTGGCTTGGCGGGTGCGGACCATGAAGTCGTGGTTGGCCGGGTCGTAGGAGATGTTGCCGGTGCCGTCCTGCTTCTCGATCCCGCCGATCCGGTGCTCAAGACCCGGCGTGCCCGGGATCGCCCACGGGCGGGCCAGCGTCTGCGGGTCGCGCTTGTAGGGCCAGAACACCTCACTCCCGTCGTCCAGGACGTGGTTGGGCCCTTGCGGGAACTGCACCAGCATTTCGGGCAGTTCGTCGAGCTGGGGGATGCGCCACGGCTCGCTGCCGTTGGCCAGATAGCCGTCGGACAGCAGGAAGACCGGGGTGCGGTAGGTGACCGCGATCCAGGCCGCCTCCAGCGCCGCGTCGAAGCAGTCGGCCGGGGTCTTCGCGGCCACGATCGGCACCGGCGCCTCACCGTTGCGCCCGTACATCGCCTGCAGCAGATCGGCCTGCTCGGTCTTGGTCGGCAACCCGGTGCTCGGCCCGCCCCGCTGGATGTCCACGATCAGCAGCGGCAGCTCCAGCGACACCGCGAGCCCGATCGTCTCCGACTTCAGCGCCACACCGGGCCCGGAGTTGGAGGTGACGGCCAGCGACCCGCCGAACGCCGCACCCAGCGCGGCCCCGATCGCGGCGATCTCGTCCTCGGCCTGGAAGGTGCGCACCCCGAAATTCTTGTGCCGGGAGAGTTCGTGCAGGATGTCGGAGGCCGGAGTAATGGGATACGAGCCCAGGAACAGCGGCAGCCCGGTCTGCCGGCCCGCCGCGATCAGCCCGTACGACAGCGCAAGGTTCCCCGAGATATTGCGGTACCTGCCCGCCGGGAACGCGGCCGCCGCCTGGGCCACCTCGTAGGAGACCGCGAAATCCTCCGTCGTCTCCCCGAAATTCCAGCCCGCCCGGAACGCCGCGATGTTCGCCTCCGCGATATCGGGCTTCTTGGCGAACTTCGTCCGCAGAAAGCGCTCCGTGCCCTCGGTGGGCCGGTGATACATCCACGACAGCAGCCCCAGCACGAACATGTTCTTGCACCGGTCGGCGTCCTTGCGCGAAAGGCCGTGGGACTTCAGCGCCTCGACCGTGAGCGTCGTCAGCGGGACGGGATGGACCCGGTAGGCGTCAAGTCCGTTGTCCTCCAAGGGGTTTGACGCGTAGCCGACCTTCTGGAGTGCCCGCGAGGTGAACTCGTCGGTGTTGACGATGATCTCCGCGCCGCGCGGCACATCGGCGATGTTCGCCTTCAGCGCGGCCGGGTTCATCGCGACCAGGACGTTCGGCGCGTCGCCCGGCGTGAGGATGTCGTGGTCGGCGAAGTGCAGCTGGAAACTGGAGACTCCGAGCAGCGTCCCGGCGGGGGCGCGGATCTCGGCGGGGAAATTCGGCAGCGTCGACAGATCATTGCCGAAGGACGCCGTCTCGGAGGTGAACCGGTCGCCGGTGAGCTGCATGCCGTCACCCGAGTCACCCGCGAAGCGGATGATCACCCGGTTCAGACGACGGACCTCCTTGCTCCCGGCGGGTGGGGACTCGTTGCTCTCCACTGTATGAACGGCCACCGGCCGTCCCCCTTCCCATAGACGTGGACGCAGTGGGCTGACTGTCGCCGAACGTAGGGAGTGGTCCTTGCGACCGGGCTAAGCGGCAAGCGGACGGGTCAGATCCGGGACGGGCGGAAGCTGCCGATCACCTATGAGATCTTCATGTGCGAGCCATGAAACCGTGGCTGTCGGCGCGCTGCCGGGCTGCCGGATACTCGGTGGCCGACCACGCATCGGAAGGGAGCGCGCCATGCCGGAACCTCTCGGTCGGCAGCCGCTGCACCTGTGGTCGCTGAGCGAGGACGTCGTCGTGGAGACCACCGATGACGCGGTGGTACTCACGGGCCGGTTCGGCACGGAAGAGCTCATCGACCCCGACCCGATCGTCCGCGAGGCGCTGCGCCGCATGGAGCTGGGCCCCGTACTGCCCGCCAACGTCCGGGCGAACCCGGAGGGCAGCATCTGCCTGGTGCTCCTGCCCACGCTGAGCCGGATCTCCCACCTGACGGTGCGCACCCTGGGTCTCGACGACCTGAAGGGGCCGCTCCTGTCGGTGTCTCCCGAGTCCCGGCTCGCGACGTTCTCTCCCGACGAACTCGAGGCCGCGGACGAGATACGGCTGCCGCGGGACGTCAGGGTGACGCTGGACGCCGCGGGGGTCGCGCTGGAGTCGGCGGCCTCACTGCACCGGGTGGTGCTGCACCGCCCGGAGGCGGTCTGGGTGGTCGGCATGCTCGCCTGGCCCGTCACCCCGGACGCCGCCACCGAGGCCCTGCCGCTGCACCCCGAGGTGACGGACGGCATCCTGCGCTATCTGGTGGCGGCGGGCATGGCGAAGCCGGTGCATCCACCGGCCCCGGATGACGACAGGCCCTAGTACAACCACCCGGAGTCCCGGGCGATGCGGATCGCGTCGACGCGGTTGCGGGCGTTGAGCTTGGAGACGACCGTCGTCAGGTAGTTGCGGACCGTGCCGGTCGTCAGGTGCATCCGGGAGGCGATCTCGGGCGCCTCCGCCCCCTGCGAGGCCAGCTTGAGCACCTCGTTCTCCCGCTCCGTCAGCGGGTTCTCGGCGCCACCCCAGGCGGCGAGCGCCAGCTGCGCGTCGACGGCACGCTGGCCCGCGGCGACACGCCGCACCGCCTCCGCGAGCTCCTTGGGCGGGGCGTCCTTGAGGAGATAGCCGGACACATGCGCGGCCAGCGCCCGGCGCAGCGTGCCGGGGCGGCCCAGGCTGGTGAGAATGAGCGTGCGGCACTCCGGCATCCGCTCCCGCAGGTGGGTCGCGGCCGTCAGACCGTCGAGTCCCGGCAGGTCGATGTCGATGACCGCCACATCGGGCTTCGTCTCCAGGGCTTTGGCGACGATCTCGTCCCCCCGCTCGACTTCGGCCACCACATCGAGATCGGCTTCGAGATTGAGCAGCGCGACCAGCGCGCCGCGGACCATGTGCATGTCCTCAGCCAGCAGTATCCGAATCACGGCCCCCCCCGTAATCAGCGAATTCCGGCCGGATTCTATCAACTGGGTGGTCAGATCCGACTAAGCGGTAAAGCCCCGAGCGGTCAACTGCCGGGAAAAGATGGCCTGTCGGGCTGCTCCTGCTCGGCCGGGACCACGACCCGCAGGCGGAACCGGGTGCCGTCGACCCGCCCGGCCTTCACCTCTCCGCCGATCGCCCGTACCCGCGCCTCCAGGTTCATCAGGCCGCTGCCGCCGTGCAACGAGTGCTCGTGATGATCCGGGGCGGCTCCGTCGTTGGCGACCAACAGATGTACGTTGCCGTCGAGTTGGACGGCTTCGATGCTGCACGTGTCGGCCTTGCTGTGCCTCAGCACATTCGTCACGGCTTCCCTGAGGACCGCCGCGAGGACCGAGGACGTCTGCGTGGACACGCTGCCGAGCGAGACCCGTACCGTCGTGCCGATGTCGGCCGCGCTCAGCACCGAGCGGGCCGAACTGATCTCCTGTTCGAGGGACATGTCCTGAAACCCTCTGGCCACTCGACGCACATCCGCCAGCGCGTCGCGCGCGACGGACAGGACGTCCTGGACCTCCTCCCTGGCGCGCTGCGGATGCTGCGGTATGAGCCGGTGGATGAGCTCGCTCTTCAGCGTGATGGCGGAGAGGCTGAAGCCGAGCAGATCGTGCAAGTCCCTGGCGAAGCGCAGCCGTTCCTCGGTCACGGCCATGTGGGTCAGCTCGTCGCGGGCCGCGTGCACCTCCTTGACGAGCTCGCTCAACCGGGAGAGCCCGTAGGTGACCAGGCCGGTCAGAAGCGTCGACTGGCAGAGATACACGACGACGAGGACCGACCGGCCCTCCAGCGCGGCGGGCACCGAGAGGCTCGCCCCGACCACCCCGTACAGGCTCCAGCCGACGCGCGCCGGCAGCAGGAGAAGCAGCGACCCGGCGAGGAACCCCGCCATGGCGCCCCACTCGGCCTGGAAGACGAAGAACGGCAGGTAGGTCAGGAGTGCCTGCGCGGTCAGGGTGAGGCAGCGCTGCCACAGCGGCGCCCGGTTGGCACCGGGCGCCGAGTGTCTGAGCTGCAGGGCGAGAATGGCCGCGAGCGACGCCAGGGCGATGACCTGCTGATACCCGGCCATGTCCGCGCCCAGGAGGTTGAGCAGGGTGACGACGGTGTAGCTGAGCAGCGCCATCACCAGGATGACGTGGGCCACCCGGGGAGCAGGCAGGTCCCGGCTGCGTCTCTCCGGCGGTGGTGTCCCCGGCTCCCCGCCGGGTCTGTGGCGCTCCCCGCCGCCCCTGGCGCGCTCTCCGTTGCTTCTGTCAGCGATGTCTAACCGTGCTTGGTTGTCCACCGTTCGCGACCTCTTCTCGCAACTGTGCGCGTCTGTCTGCGGATGATATGTGAAGGCCATGACAACCGCGTAAGAGTCCGCATGAGTACTCAAAAGTCGCTTTACGAGGCGGAGTTCGCCGACAGAAGCTCCGGGCGAAGCGTCTGGTCACACGAAGAGCGGCACGGGGTTCAACGCTTCGTACGAGGTCGGCGCGGAGAGGCGGCCCAGGGCGACGGGCACGTCGAAGAGCCGTCCGGGAGCGAACCGTGCCCAGAAGTGACGCATTCCCGGCACCACTACCTTCACGACCGGAACCTCAAGGTCCGGCCTGCTCTGGTCGAGCACGAGGAGCTCCATCCCCCGGTCCCGTACCAGTGCGGTGATGGCCGACACGTCGTCGAGGAGATCGGCGCGGTGGACGTAGTCCCAGCTCTCCGGCTTCCGTGCGGGCAGCCGGCGATCGGGGCGCAGATAGGGCTGGTTGGCGATCGTGGCCCGGCGCCACCAGCCCAGCGGCTCGGGATCCGTGAGCGCGTAGCCGGTGCCGTCCGCCCGCGCGTCGCACACGGTGGGCAGCAGCTGGCCGAGCTCCGACAGGGCCCTGCGCATCGCCACCCGGGGGTCGAAGTGCGCCCCGAATCCGAAGATCACGTCCTCGGCGGGTTTGTCGGTGCGCCGGGACAGGGCGGCGAAGACCGGGATGCCCAGGTCCGAGGTGAGGTCGAGCACCCAGAGCTCGCGCCGCAGACGGGCGCAGGCCGTGCGGATGCGGTCGGCGTACGGCTCGGCGAACGCGTCGATGTCGACGGCCGGTTGCCGGGTGCGGTTGTACCACCACAGAGCCACCGCGTCCCGTTCGACCAGCTCCAGGAACCCCTGGACCAGGGCGTCCTCGCGGCTGCTGCCCGCCGCGTTGCCGTTGGAGTCGGCGTACAGGCCGTCCTCGGTCGGCTCGCCGTGGGTGAAGTAGAGCATCGAGGTGGGCAGCAGCCGCCGGGTACCCGAGGTCAGGGACCACACGGGCGTCCACTCCGTCGGCCGGTCGTCGGCGAAAGGCCTGGGCACGTACTGGAAGCTGGAGAACCGGGCGTTCCAGTGCTCCCGTTCGCGGAACTGCCGCTCGTCGTAGAGCTGGCAGGCATACGGGTGCACGGCCTCGGCGCCCAGAGCCCGGTAGGTGTCGCGCACCACCGGCTCATCGCCGTGCCGGGTCCCGCTGTAGCGCTCCACGGCCTCGCACAGGGCGCTGACCCTGGCTTCCGTCTCGGTGAGCCCCTTTCCGCCGCTCAGCGCGCGCAGCCCGGCCCGCAGCCCGCCGAGGGTGTGTGCGCTCATCGCTAGATTGGGCCCGGAGATACAGGAGTTGAGCCCCTCCGGAGTGCGGGGCGCGCGGCGGATCTCCTTGACGATCCCGGTCACCGGGTCGATGAGGTGACCGTGCCTGGCCAGCATCTGCTCGGGGGTCAGCGCGCGGTGCCCGCCGCCCGCCGCCGTGGACGCCTTGGGCCGCGTGACGGGCACGAAGGGCCGCTCGACCCACGCGGCCACGGTGCCCGGATCGCCGCAGACGGGACACTGCGTGCGCCGGTCGACGCGGTGGCTGCGGCCCCGCATCCGGAGGGTGTCCCAGGTGTGGAGCTGCCCCTGGGAGTCGTCCCGTACCCCGGCGAGCCACTTCGCCGCCTCCAGGACGGCCAGGTTCAGGGCGACGGCACGGCCCGCGTGGAGCGAGGCGGCGGGTCTGGCCGGCGGTCCCTCGATGCCCAGCGCCCGCCGCACAGGGCCCTCGGCGCGCCGGTGCCCGGAGAGCCGGGAGCCCAGGCAGGTCCAGCAGGGCCCGCCGTCCGGCCGGAAGACCGGGCCGATCCAGGGCTCGGCGCCACAGGCCCTGGCGATCAGCCACGGTGTGCCCTGGGCGCGGTGCGCGGTGTCCAGGTCGCGCAGGCGCGGCGCAAGGTAGTCGTCGCACAGTACGAGAGTGAGGTCCGCGGCGCCGCCCTCGGGAGCGAGGGCGATGCCGGAGGCCCGGCAGGCCGCGCGGACCGCTTCGGGATCGATGTCGTCGAGCACCTCGACGCGCAGCGACGCCCGCCGCAGCCGGGCCGCCGCCGCCCCGCCGTCGAGTCCGGCCAGATCCCAGTAGGCCTCGGCCGCGGCGCGTGCCGTGCCGCCCGCCGGAGCGGACGGCACGGCACGAGGGTGCAGGCGCAGCAGGCCGGCCGTCGTGAGATCGTCGAGCGACCGCATGACGGACTCGGAGTCGAGTCCCGGTGCGGCGTCGCGCACGACGCCTTCCAGGTCGCGGGTGCCGTCGAGCAACGGCACCAGAAGTTCGGCGTGTTCGCCGCGCAGAGCGGTCACGCCGAGCCGCGACACCAGATACGTGGCTTCTCCCGGTACGACGACCGGGCGCAGATGAAGCTTGAATCCGACGGCCGTCCGTTCGCTCCCCAGCGACGGACCGGCCTGCCACCCCCCGGTGAGAGTCATGCCGTGAGCCACCCGCGCACTTCTGGCAGCCGGTTCTCGGCCGGCTCGGTGCCGGGCGCCTCGGGAGCGGGGGTCTTGGGAGCGGGCGGTTCGGCGATGGTGCAGATGGAGGCCAGGGCGACGCCCGGACCCAGCGCGTCGCTCAGGTTCTCGATCACCAGGCGCGGACGTTGCGTCCTGGTGCGCGGTGCGGAGGTCTGCTGTACGGGCTCGAAACGGTGCTGCATGACAAGGGTCATGAACGTATTGCCCTTTCGTGCCGATCCGGACTTGCTCTGTGGCACGTCATACTCGTGTGCGACAAAGGCCGGAAACAGTGGCCCTCTCACGGTCGGGGCGTGAAGTTCTCACAGTGAGATTCTGGCCAGCACGTGGCGTCAAATACCCCTTGCCGGAACGCGGGATGCCCGGGACCCGACGCCGTGATCCGCCCGCGTGATCCGACGCCGTCAGGAACTCGACCGTACGAGCGTGAAGACCGCGCCCTCCGGGTCGGCGACCGTGGCCATCCGCCCGTGGGCGCTCGCGCGCGCGGGCTTGACGAGACGGCCGCCGAGTTCGATGACGCGCTCCACCGACTTGTCCACGTCGGCCACTTCGAAGTGCGTCATCCAGTGCGCGCCCCGGTCCCGCGGCAGGGCCTGGCCCACGCCGTGGATCGAGGCCACGGGACGGCCTTCGACCTGGAGCGTCACATGGTCGAAGTCGGGTGTGACGGGCGCCTCTTCGGTATATCCGAAGACCGCTTGGTAGAACTTCACGACGCCCGCCGTCTCGGGCGTCACCAGCTCGTTCCAGGCGACCGCTCCCGGCTCGCCGACCAGTGCGGCGCCCGCGTGCTCCGCCGCCTGCCAGATCCCGAACACCGCGCCCGCGGGGTCCACCGCGATGGCCATCCGTCCGGCCGCCCCCGCGTCCAGCGGGCCGACGCCGATCGTGCCGCAGCAGTGCCGCACGGCCTCGGCCGTCGCGTCCACGTCGTCCGACGCCAGGTACGGCGTCCAGGCGATCGGCAGATGGTGATCGGGCGGCAGCTGGCCGATCCCGGCGACCTCATGGCCGTCGAGCAGCGCCCGTACGTAGGGCCCGAGCTGCTCGGGGCCCGGCCGGAACTCCCAGCCGAACAGCGCTCTGTAGAACTCCTGGGTCGCGGCCAGGCCGTGCGCCATCAGGCTCACCCAGGTGGGTGTGCCGGGCGCGCGGCGGACGGCCTCCGAGCCGTCACGCCGACCCGTCGACCCCCATGCCTCCGTCATCGTCACTCTCTCCTCGGCCCGTCATGGTGGCCGCTCGGCTTCCGCTTTCGAACACGCGTGCCTATTGCGCGTCTTCGCCCGTGCAGATGCTTGCACCACCGGTGGCGCCGCGCGCTTCGGCCGCGCCGCGTTCCCGCGCCCCGCTCGGAGGATGCCCGGTTTGCCGTTTCTCATCCGTTAACGCGCGGTTGCTCAGTGGTGTCTTTCGGCAGTACACGGCGTACTTGATTCCCTACGCCGCGTGTTCGGTCGTCTCCGGCGGAGCAGGGTAGCCGGACTTGACCGACGCGGCCACCCCGTGCGCAAGGATGGGGCCATGAATGCCATCATCTCCGCATCCGAACTCGCGAGCGACTCGGCGGGCGAGAACCCGCCGGTGCTCCTGGACATCCGCTGGCAGCTGAGCACCGCGAAGGCGGCGGGCGCCGCCGCCTTCGACGGGCGGGCCGAGTACGAGAAGGGGCACATCCCGGGCGCCGTCTTCGTCGATCTGGACGCAGACCTGGCAGGGCGTGCGGGCCCGGAGGGCCGGCATCCGCTGCCGGACGTCGAGCACTTCGGCGCGGTGATGCGGGCCGCCGGGGTCGACGCCGACCGGGACGTGGTCGTATACGACGGCGGCCAGGGCTGGGCCGCCGCACGCGCCTGGTGGCTGTTGCGCTGGACGGGGCATCCCTCGGTGCGCGTGCTTGACGGCGGGCTCGCCGCGTGGGGCGGTCCGCTGGAGACGGGGGACGAGCGCCCGGCGGCCGGGGGTTCGTTCGCCCCCGAGCCGAACACGAAGGACCTCCTCGACGCCGACGCGGCGGCGGCCCTGGCCCGCTCCGGTCTGCTCCTGGACGCCCGCGCCGCCGAGCGCTACCGCGGTGACGTCGAGCCGATCGACCGCGTCGGCGGCCACATCCCGGGTGCGGTCTCCGCGCCGACCACCGAGAACGTCACGGACGACGGCACCTTCAGGCCGGCGGCCGATCTCGCGGACCGCTTCAACTCCCTGGGCGCGTCGGACACTTCCGAGGTCGGCGTCTACTGCGGCTCCGGTGTGTCCGGCGCCCATGAGGTGCTCGCGCTCGCGGTGGCGGGGATTCCGGCGTCGCTGTACGTCGGCTCCTGGTCCCAGTGGTCCTCGGACGAGTCCCGTCCGGTGGCCAAGGGGCCGGATCCGCAGTAGCGGGCGGCACATACGTCGTCGGGCCCCGCATCTGAACGATGCGGGGCCCGACGACGTACAAGAAGGTGCTACTCCTGCTTCTTGCGGCGCGTGCCGAAGACGATCTCGTCCCAGCTGGGCACCGCGGCACGCCGTCCGGGCCGGACGCCGTCGGCCTCCGCCTGGCGGTCGGTGGTGCCGACGAGGCGGTCGCGGTGGCTGGCCACCGAGCGCGGCATCAGAACGTCCGCGTACGCGGCACCCGCCCCGGCCGCGGCAGGGGGCTCCTCGGCCTCCGGGTCCTGCTCGGGCTCCTCCGCGGGCGGAAGGTCCGTGGTCGGCAGCGCGGGGCGCTCCGGCACGATCATGTCGCCGCGGAAGCTCGGCACCGCCTCCAGGAGGCTGGTGAGCGAGTCACGCTCCGACTCCGAGACGGCCGCGGTCGCCGCCGTGCCCTCCTCGGCCGGCTCCGGTGGCGGCGGCGCGGTCGGGCGCTCCAGCTGCCGGTCAAGGGCGCGGTCGAGCGGCCGCTCGAGGGAGGGCTGGGAGGGCCTGTCCCTGGGCAGCCGGGCGATGCGCGGCACGAACGGGAAGCTCGGCTCGGGCGCGGCGATGTCGTCCGTCTCGCCGATCAGCGAGCGCGCCTCGTCGTCCACGGCCTGGACGAGCCGCCGCGGCGGGTCGTACGTCCAGCTCGCGGAGTGCGGTTCGGTCGCGACGCGGTAGACGAGCAGGACTTCCCAGGTGCCGTCGTCACGGCGCCAGGAGTCCCACTGCACGGACTCCTTGTCGGCGCCGCGCAGGAGCAGGCGCTCCGACACGGCCTCGCCGAGCTGGGGTCCGGTGTTCTCGCCGGGACGGCGCACGGGGGTCTTCCGGGCCCGCTCGGCCATGAAGGCGCGCTCGGCGAGCACGGGTCCTTCGAAGCGGCGGACGCGATCGACGGGGATTCCGGCGAGCGAGGCGACTTCCTCCGCGCTGGCACCGGCACGTATACGCGCCTGGATGTCGCGCGGGCGGAGGTGGCTCTCCACCTCGATCTCGATCTGGCCGAGACGCGGACGGTCACCGCGCACGGCGGCGCGCAGACGCTCATCGATCGGAAGCGTGTACTCCGTGCTGTCCGCAGCCTTCAGCACCAGCCGTGTGCCGTCGTTGCTGACGGCCACGACACGCAGTTCGGGCATGGGGACCTCCCGGGTGGTGCCTGCCGACGTCACGTGCGTCGCTGCTTCCGCTAGTCGAGTGTGGCCTGCCCGGGTGCAGCCTGCCACAACCTTGCCGAGTTGCCCGGCGTGTCGGGCATGGGCCCTAGGTCGCCGTTATGGCACGGTTACCTCTTCGCAACTCTCAGTGACCACTTTGGTCACCCTGTGCAGCGAGCCCCCTCCCGGCAGGTCCTGGAAGGCTCCGGGCACCCAGGTGGGAGACCGGACCCAGGGCTCGCAACAGTACTCCATTCGGGCCACGCGGGTGGTCCGCCGCGCCGCTGAAGTTCTCGCGGGGGGCGGGAGTTGGCGCCCGGAGATACCCGGGCAGGGTGGCGCGGTAGTGGCGCACTTCACGGAATCTGCAGAAACGGAACTATCCACTTCACCCATACGTCCCTTTCTCGGACAGGTGGTCGCGAAAGGCAGGCAAGGGTCGGAGATGCGTGAAAAGCCGGATTCCGGCAGGGAGTCGAAGGACGAGGCGACGGACCAGGAGGAGACGAGCGGAAAGCGGCGCCTCGATCTGAGTGTGCCGCAGGTGGCGGGAAGCGCGGTGGCCGCTGTCGTCGCGGCGAAGCTGGCGTCGAGCTTCGGCGTCTACGGCACGATCCTCGGCGCCGGTGTGGTCAGCGCCGTCGCGACCTGCGGCGGCACGCTCTTCCAGCACTTCTTCCGCCGCACGGGCGAGCAGATACGTGACGTCACCGTGCAGGCCAAGCCCAGGGCGCGGCAGGTCCCGCTGACCGACGGCTCGGGTGCACCGGTGGCGCAGACGTTCCGGTCGTCGGCGTATACGGACGCGACGGCTCACGCCGGGCCGGGGCCGGTGACGACGACATGGGGGAGAGCGGTCGAACCCGACGCCACCTCGGTGCTGCCCGCCGCGGGTGCGGCGGAGCACACGACGGTGCTGCGCGTGGCGGACGCCGACGCGGACCGCACGACGCTGCTCCCGGTCGCGGACGCGGACGCGGACCGCACGACGCTGCTCCCCGTGACGGGCACCGGCGCCGACGCCGAGAAGACGCAGCTGCTGGGATCGGTCGACGCCACACGGCCGGTGCCACGGGACGACGCCACGCGGGTGCTGCGGCAGGCTGATCCGGCCGGGTCGGCCGTCGCGATGGAGCCGCTCGAACCGCCACTGCCGTCGGACGAGCTCACCGAGGGCGAGTTCACCGAAGGCATCACGCATCGCACACGGACCCGGAGCTGGAAGCGCCCGGTGCTCGCGGCCGCGGTGGTCTTCGGTGTGGCCATGGCCGGCATCACGACGTACGAGATCGTCTCCGGCGAGGACTTCAGCGGGGGCAACGGCACCACGATCAGCAACAGCTTCACGGGCCGCAACAGCTCGCCGGACCGGCCCTCCACCCCGTCGACCGACCCCTCCGAGCAGCCGTCCGACGGGGGTTCCACGGGCACCGACGACGGTTCGCAGCAGGGCGGCGACGCGTCGAAGGACCCGGAGGGGACGAACTCGCAGTCGCCCGACAACGGCAACGACTCCGGCTCGGACTCCGGTTCGAAGGGTGAGACCGACCAGGACAACGACTCCGGCACGGACTCCGGGGACGACGACGGCTCGAAGACGGATCCCACTCCTACGCCGACTCCCACCCCGACCCCGTCGCAGACCCCGTCGCAGACCCCGTCGAAGGGCGGCGACACCGGCAGCGGAGGCGACGCACAGCGAGGAGAGACCGCCACTCCCTAGACGCGGCGGCCCGGCTCAGTCGCCCAGGACGCGGCGCAAGTAGTCGTTGCCGAACAGGCGGTCCGGGTCCAGGCGGTCGCGCAGGGCCGTGAACTCGGCGAAGCGCGGATAGGCCTGCGCGAAGTAGCCGGCGTCACGGGTGTGGATCTTGCCCCAGTGGGGACGGCCCTCGTGCGCGGTGAAGATGCGCTCGGCGGCGGTGAAGTACGCCTGGTAGGGCGTGCCCCGGTACATGTGGACGGCGATGTACGCGCTCTCCCGGCCCGAGGCCGTGGAGAGCGTGATGTCGTCCGCGGGGGCCGTACGGACCTCCACGGGGAAGCTGATCCGCAGATTCGAGCGCTCCACCATCGTCTTCAGCTCGCGCAAGGTCTCCACGAGGGCCTCGCGCGGGACGGCGTACTCCATCTCCATGAAGCGCACGCGGCGCGGGCTTGTGAAGACCTTGTAGGGAATGTCCGTGTAGGTGCGGGCGGACAGGGCCTTGCTGGAGATCTTGGCGATGCCGGGGACGGTCGCGGGGACGGCCCTGCCGATCGTGTTGACCACCTGGAAGAGGCCGTTGGAGAGAATTTCGTCCTCTACGAAGGCGCTGACCCGGCCGGGAGGCGCCGCGGGACCGGCGCTGCGGTTGTTGCGTTTGGTGTTGCAGTTGCCGGTGTGCGGGAACCAGTAGAACTCGAAGTGCTCGTTCTCGGCGTAGAGCGCGTCGAACTCACGGGTGACCTTGTCGAAGGTCATCGGTTCCTCACGGGCGGTGAGGAAGAACACGGGCTCCACGGCGAAGGTGATCGCGCTGATCACGCCGAGTGCGCCGAGGCCGATCCGGGCCGCCGCGAATACCTCGGAGTTCTCCTTCTCCGAGCAGGTCAGGACCGTGCCGTCCGCGGTGACCAGTTCAAGTGCCCTGATCTGGGCGGAGATCGACGCCGAGTCGCGGCCGGTGCCGTGCGTCCCCGTGCTGGTCGCGCCGGAGACCGTCTGCTCCATGATGTCGCCCATGTTCGTGAGCGACAGGCCCTCGCGGGCGAGCGCCGCGTTCAGGCGCTTGAGCGGAGTGCCCGCTTCCACGGTGACGGTGCCGGCCTCGCGGTCGATCCTGCGGATGCCGGTGAGCAGGTCGGGGCGTATCAGGAGGCCGCTGGTCGCCGCGGTCGCCGTGAAGGAGTGGCCGGTGCCGACCGGCTTCACCTTGAGGCCGTCCTCCCTGGCCCGGCGCATCGCGGTCCGCAGCTCCTCGACCGACGCGGGAGTGACCTCCCCGGCCGGGCGGACGCTGACGTTGCCCGCCCAGTTACGCCACGCTGCTGTGCTCTTCCCGCTGCCCGTGCCCGTTGCCGTGCTCATGGGTCGTCGTCCCTCCCCGTTGCGGAACCGGCTTCTTCAGCCGGCGGTACCCCAGGAATCCGACCGTCACCGCGACGGCTCCCGAGAGTCCGGGGACCGCGTACCCGGCGTCCGATCCGGCCGCGTCGATGACCCAGCCGGCCGCGGAGGAGCCGAGCGCGACGCCGACCGCGAGTCCGGTGCTCACCCAGGTCATGCCCTCGGTCAGCTTCGCGCGTGGTACGTGCTGTTCGACGAGGGCCATCGTCGTGATCATGGTCGGTGCGATGGAGAGGCCCGCGATGAACAACGCCACGGCCAGAAACGGAAGGTTCCCGACCAACTGAAGCGGGATCATACTCACGGCCATCGCGCAGACACCCAGCAGCCACCTCGGCGCGGGAGCGCCTTTGAAGTGCATGAGCCCGAAGGCCGCCCCCGCCACGCAGGAGCCCAGCGCGTACACCGCGAGCACCAGGCTCGCCGCCGCCTTGTGGCCCTGGTCCTCGGCGTACGCGACGGTCACCACGTCGATGGACCCGAAGATGGCGCCCGTCGCGGCGAACGTCAGGACCAGGACCTGGAGTCCGCCGGAGCGCAACGCCGAGCCCTTGGTGTGGTGTTCGCGGCCGTGCGGCACGGGCTCGGTGGCCCGCTGCGACGTCAGCCAGAAGACGCCCGTCGCGAGGAAGACCCCGGCCATGAGCGGCCCGGCCTCGGGGAACCACACCGTGGAGAGCCCGATCGAGAGGATCGGCCCGAAGATGAAGCAGATCTCGTCCACCACGGACTCGAAGGAGTACGCGGTGTGCAGCTGCGGGGTGTCCCGGTAGAGGACCGCCCAGCGCGCCCTGATCATCGAGCCCACGCTCGGTACACAGCCGACGAGCGCGGCGAAAGCGAAGAGCGTCCAGTCGGGGAGCTCGTACTTCGCGCAGAGCAGGAGCCCGGTGACCGCGGCCAGGGAGGCCAGGGTCGCAGGCCGCAGCACCCGGCGCTGGCCGTACAGGTCCACCAGGCGCGAGATCTGCGGGCCGATCGCGGCGGCGGAGAGCGCGACGGTCGCCGACAGCGCGCCCGCGAGGCCGTACCGCCCGGTGAGCTGGGACACCATCGTCACGATGCCGATGCCCATCATCGAGATCGGCATCCGGCCGAGGAAGCCCGCCGTCGAGAACCCCTTGGTGCCGGGGGCGGCGAAAATGGCGCGGTAGGGGCTGGGCACGTGGACTCCGCTGAGGCGCCGGGGCGGCTCCGCGGGGACTGTACGGAGGCGATCCGGTAAGGCGTAAAGATGGCTTATACAGATTACGGCTCCGACAGGCCGGGCCGCACCGTGATTTTCGGCTGTCAGTGCCGAATGGCAGGATCGGATACATGTCCGATGCTCTCGATG
The DNA here is from genome assembly GCF_040644915.1 of Streptomyces sp. NPDC046925. Classification (NCBI taxonomy): domain Bacteria; kingdom Bacillati; phylum Actinomycetota; class Actinomycetes; order Kitasatosporales; family Streptomycetaceae; genus Streptomyces; species Streptomyces sp. NPDC046925. Next base: position 175,102 of record NZ_JBEYWZ010000001.1, read on the forward strand.
CCTCTCCCTATGACGCCCTGCTGCTGCTCTCGTTCGGCGGCCCAGAAGGCCCCGACGACGTGGTCCCGTTCCTGGAGAACGTGACGCGGGGCCGCGGCATCCCCAAGGAGCGGCTCAAGGAAGTGGGGCAGCACTACTTCCTGTTCGGCGGGGTCAGCCCGATCAACGACCAGAACCGCGCCCTGCTCGACGCCCTGCGCAAGGACTTCGCGGCGCACGGCCTCGACCTGCCGGTCTACTGGGGCAACCGCAACTGGGCGCCCTACCTCACCGACACCCTGCGCGACATCGTCCGGGACGGCCACCGCCGCGTGCTCGTCCTCGCCACCAGCGCGTACGCGTCGTACTCGGGCTGCCGTCAGTACAGGGAGAACCTGGCGGAGTCCCTCGCCGTGCTCGCCTCGGAGGGTCTCGACGTGCCGCGCGTCGACAAGCTGCGGCACTACTTCAACCACCCCGGCTTCGTCGGCCCCATGATCGACGGGGTCCTGAAGTCCCTCGCCGACCTCCCCGGCGACGTCCGCGAAGGGGCGCACCTCGCCTTCACGACGCACTCCATCCCGACGGCGGCCGCCGACACCTCGGGGCGCGTCGAGGACCACGGGGACGGCGGCGCGTACGTCGAGGAGCACCTGGACGTGGCCCGGCTGATCGCCGACGCGGTGCGCGAGGAGACCGGTATCGAGCACCCCTGGCAGCTCGTCTACCAGTCGCGCAGCGGCGCCCCGAGCACTCCGTGGCTGGAGCCGGACATCTGTGACCACCTGGAGGAGCGGCAGGCCGCCGGGGCGCCCGCGCTGGTGATGATCCCCATCGGCTTCGTCTCCGACCACATGGAAGTCCTGTACGACCTCGACACCGAGGCCGAGGCGAAGGCCGCGGAGCTCGGCCTGCCGGTCCGCCGCTCGGCCACCGTGGGCGCCGACCCGCGGTTCGCCGCCGCGGTGCGTGACCTCGTCCTGGAGCGCGCCGGCAAGGAGAGCGGACGCCCGGTCACGCCCTGCGCCCTGGGCGCGCTCGGCGCGAGCCACGACCTGTGCCCGGTGGGCTGCTGCCCCTCGCGCGTCACCAAGCCCGCGGCCGCGGGCGCCGACAGCCCGTACGCGTAAGGAACCGCCGTGACCGATGTGACCGACCCGATCAACCTGACCGCTCTCAAGGCCGAACTCCTCGGCGTCGCCCTGGAGGCCGCGCAGCGCGCCGGGGCCTTCCTGCGCGACGGCCGCCCGGAGGACCTGGGTGTGGCCGCCACGAAGACCAGCGCGGTCGACGTCGTCACCGAGATGGACATCGCCTCCGAGAAGCTGATCACCGACTTCCTCGCCGAGCGCAGGCCGGACGACGGCGTGCTCGGCGAGGAGGGCGCGAGCTCCGAGGGCAGCAGCGGCGTCCAGTGGGTGATCGACCCGATCGACGGCACTGTCAACTACCTCTACGGCCGCCCCGACTGGTCCGTGTCCATCGCGGCCCGCAAGGACGGCGAGACGCTCGTCGGCGTGGTGCACGCCCCGATGCGCGGCGAGATCTGCCGCGCGGTCCTGGGGGAGGGAGCGTTCGTCAACGACAAGCCCGCGCATGTGCGCCCCGCACCCCCGTTCGAACAGGCCCTCATCGGCACCGGCTTCGGGTACGTCGCCCAGCGCCGCGTCCGCCAGGCCGAAGTGGCCCGACAGCTGATCCCCCTGGTCAGGGACATTCGCCGGGGCGGCTCCGCGGCGATAGACCTGTGCGACGTCGCGCTCGGCCGCCTGGACGCGTACTACGAGCGCGGCCTGAACCCCTGGGACTTCGCCGCGGGTGACCTCGTCGCCAGGGAGGCGGGCGCACTGACCGGCGGACGCCCCGGGCAGGCCCTTTCGGGCGAGCTGACCGTCGCGGCCCCGCCCGGCCTGTTCGAGGATCTGCAGGGCCGCCTGGAAGACCTCGGCGCCTGGCACGACTGACCGGGCCGCGCGCCCGTACGCAGAAGGGCCCCGCATCCTGCTCGGATGCGGGGCCCTTCTGCGTCCTCTGACGAAGAGACGACGTGACGACGAGATGACGTGACGACGAACGGATCAGGCGTGCAGCACGCCGACCTCCACCCCGTGCTCGGCGGCCAGGCGGTGGAGATCTTCGAGTTCGCCCTGCTCGACCTCGGCAAGGAAGTCGTCGCCCGTCTCACGGGCCTTCGTGAGGTCGGACTCCGTGGCCTTTATGCGCTGCAGCAGTCCTGCGGTGAAAGCGTCCATGGTTGCGCCCCCTCGGCTGGGTCGTGGGTCGATGGCACGGGGGTGTGCCCTCAAGGAAGGGGCGATCACGTCCCGCGCCAGTCCGCCCTGGAGAAAGCGGGTTGTGGCGCGCCACATACAAAGCGTGATCGCGGGGTGTGGAGTCGTCCTCCCCTGGCTCCCTCCGACGGAAACCTCAACCATCGGAGAAAATCCCGCATTCCCCGGCCGGGTCACCGCCTTACAGCCGGTTTATGACCGAAAGGGGCAGGATGGAGGCCACACCCCACGAACAGACCTGCCCGCAGGGGCACAGAGGAAGGACAGCGCCGTGCGTGTACTCGTCGTCGAGGACGAGCAACTGCTCGCCGATGCGGTGGCCACCGGACTGCGCCGGGAGGCCATGGCCGTCGACGTCGTGTACGACGGAGCGGCCGCCCTGGAGCGCATCGGGGTCAATGACTACGACGTCGTGGTGCTCGACCGGGACCTCCCGCTCGTGCACGGGGACGACGTCTGCCGCAAGATCGTCGAGCTCGGCATGCCGACCCGCGTCCTGATGCTCACCGCGTCGGGCGACGTCAGCGACCGCGTCGAGGGCCTGGAGATCGGCGCCGACGACTATCTCCCCAAGCCGTTCGCGTTCAGCGAGCTCACGGCACGCGTGCGTGCCCTGGGACGGCGTACGAGCGTGCCGCTGCCCCCCGTCCTGGAGCGCGCCGGGATCAAGCTCGACCCGAACCGCCGCGAGATCTTCCGCGACGGCAAGGAGATCCAGCTCGCCCCCAAGGAGTTCGCCGTCCTCGAAGTGCTGCTGCGCAGCGAGGGCGCCGTCGTCTCCGCCGAACAGCTCCTCGAAAAGGCCTGGGACGAGAACACCGACCCGTTCACGAACGTGGTCCGGGTGACCGTCATGACCCTGCGGAGGAAACTCGGCGAGCCCGCCGTCATCGTGACGGTGCCCGGCTCCGGCTACCGGATCTGATCCCCGGTGGCCGCGACCCCGGCGCCACCAGCAGCGCCTCCGAAACCCACCTGGGACCCCAGGAAGGCCGAACCGCCCTTCCCGTGGCTGCGCCCCACCATCCGTATACGCCTCACGCTGCTGTACGGCGGCATGTTCCTGATCGCGGGCATTCTGCTGCTCTCGATCATCTATCTGCTCGCCGCGCAGGCCCTGCATGTGGGCACCGACCTGCCGTTCAAGATCGTCTCCGGCCAGGTGGCGAGCGACGCCTGCAACTTCCCGAGCTCACCGTCGGCCGGCGAGCTCAACAACGCCATGAACGCCTGCGTCAACGAACAGCGCCAGGACGCTCTGGACAACCTCCTGAGCCGATCGCTGCTCGCCCTCCTGGGGCTCGCGGTGATCGCCTTCGCCTTCGGTTACGCGATGGCGGGCCGCGTCCTCTCGCCGCTCGGCCGCATCACGCGCACCGCGCGCAGGGTGGCCGGCACGGACCTGTCGCGGCGCATCGAACTGGACGGACCCGACGACGAGTTGAAGGAGCTCTCGGACACCTTCGACGAGATGCTCGACCGCCTGGAGCGGGCCTTCACCGCCCAGCAGCGCTTCGTCGGCAACGCCTCGCACGAGCTGCGCACCCCGCTGGCGATCAACCGCACGCTGCTCGAGGTGCAGCTCTCCGATCCGGGGGCGCCGCCCGAGCTCCATCAGCTCGGCAAGACGCTCCTGGCCACGAACGAACGCAGCGAGCAGCTCGTGGAGGGCCTGCTGCTGCTCGCCCGCAGCGACAACCAGATCGTGGAGCGCAAACCGGTCGACCTCGCCGAGGTCGCCGACCGCGCCGTCGACCAGGTGCGCTCGGAGGCGGACGCGAAGGGCGTGGAGATCCGCTCGGAGACCGGTGCGGCCGTCGTCCAGGGCAACGGCGTGCTCCTCGAACGGATCGCCCTGAACCTCGTCCAGAACGCCGTCAGGTACAACGTGCCGGACGAGGGATGGGTCGAGGTCACCACGGAGGCCCAGCACGGCCAGGCGGTCCTCGTGGTGTCGAACACGGGCCCCGTGGTGCCCGCGTACGAGATCGACAACCTCTTCGAGCCGTTCAGGCGGCTGCGGACCGAGCGGACGGGCAGCGACAAGGGCGTCGGACTCGGCCTGTCGATCGCCCGGTCGGTGGCACGGGCCCACGGGGGCCGTATCATCGCGGAGCCGCGCGAGGGGGGAGGGCTCGTGATGCGAGTCACCCTTCCTCTCTGAGATGCTGCCGCGGACGCGCCGAGGTGTTCGCTTTGCGCGGAATTTTCTGGACCTGATCCTGGAGATTTCGTGTGCGATCGATCACAGGCGCGAATTTTCGGCCATCTACTCTCCGTGATCGTGAAAGTCGTCGGAAAGCCGGGAAAATCCGGGTTTTCGGGGGTCTTGATCACGGGAAGTACACGGGGTGGCGCCTGTGAACTGCACCATCAGGACCGTGTACGGTCCCGATCGCCATCCAAACCGATCACCTCTTCAGGGGTGCGGTTGGGTGTCGATTGAGTAACAGACCTTGATGTGAGGCAAAATCTCCGCCTCAGGTCGGGCACAAGTCCGGCCTCTCATGCGTTACGTGCGCTGAGACACCGCAGACACCCAGAGGGGGAGAGCGACATGGCAACGGACTACGACACCCCACGCAAGACCGACGATGACGTCAACGAGGACAGCATCGAGGAACTGAAGGCGCGGCGGAACGACAAGTCGACCTCGGCCGTAGACGTCGACGAGTTCGAGGCCGCAGAGGGCCTTGAGCTGCCCGGCGCGGACCTTTCGAACGAGGAGCTCGCTGTTCGGGTGCTCCCGAAGCAGCAGGACGAGTTCACCTGCATGAGCTGCTTCCTGGTGCACCACCGCAGCCAGCTGGCCAAGGAGAAGAACGGCCAGCCGATCTGCCGCGACTGCGACTAGGGCAGGGTCGGCCGTGACAGGCTCGACCCCGCCCAGGAAGCGCCGCTTCCGCAAGCGTGGAGCGGACCAAGAGAACGGCGCCTCCGACGGCGTGCGTGACGACGAGCGGGGCTCTTCCCCCAACGGAAAAGCCTCGCTCGGACCAGCGAACGCCCTGGAGGCGGCAGACGACGCGACGGCGGTCGACAAGGCGCAGCGGACCCGTGAGTCCAAGGGCCGCGTTGCCGCCGTCACGAACGGAGTCAAGGCGGGCGTACGCGCGAGCGGGCGCGCCGCCAGAGCCGGCATCGGCTTTGTCGCCGACAGGATCATCGAGAACGCCCCGCGGATCCCGGTCCGCGACCTGGAAACCCTCCGCAAGCAGTTCCCGGACCTCGATCCCGAACAGCTCGCGGACAAACTCATCTCCGGCGCGGCCAACGCGACCTCGACGGTCGGAGCCGGAATCGGCGCAGCGGTGATGATGCCCGTGCCGCCCGCGATGCCCGCGGAGCTGGCCGCCGAGATCACCGGCGTCGCGGCGATCGAGCTGAAGCTGATCGCCGAACTCCACGAGGTCTACGGCCGCCGCCCGCCCGGCAATCTCAAGGAGCGCAGCAGCGCCTACCTCACCGCGTGGACCGAGGAGCGCGGCATCGACGTCGCGAAGCCCGCGACGGTCAACGCGGCCCTGGGCGGCCAGATGAAGCGCGAGCTGCGCCAGCAGATCATGAAACGCATGGTGCGCAACCTCCCGAACCTGATGCCCTTCATGGTCGGCGCCGCGGTCGGGGCGGTGATGAACCGCCGGGACACCAGGAAACTCGCTGAGCGGGTCCGTGCGGACCTGCGGAGGTCGCAGGTGCCCTGGGATGCCCTCGTCGAGCTGCCGCCCCTTGAGCAGCCCGCGCAGCCCCTGGACCCGTCACGCCCGGGCAACCCGCCCGAGGAGCTCGGCGCCTGACGCGCCTGACGCGCTTAAGAGGCCCGTACGGCCGTGAGCGCCGCCGCGAGCGCCTCGGGGTGCCGCGTCGACACGTACACGTACGGAGTCGGGTCCTGCGGGTCCGTGATCTCCACGCGCAGCGCCGTGGGGATGTAGGCGCGCAGCAGCATGAAGGCGCGCGGGTCGGCCTTCGGTCCGCGCCAGGCGCGCGCCTCCTCCGCGTCCAGTACCTCGGCCTCGCCCAGGGCGGAGACCGGGATCTTCGCGTCCCCCACGACGAGTGAGTCCGCCACCACGCGGATCCGCGGGGAGCCGTACGAACTGGTGACGACCGCGGCGACCGCCGTGCCCGCGACCAGGCCGCCGAGCAGCGGCAGGGTCCCGAAGGGGACCATGATCAGCGCGGTCGCGACGCCGACCAGGAGCGAGACAAGCCACCAGGAACGGGGCGCCGTCAGGCGTTCTTCGTAAGGCTGCATGCAAGCAAGCTTGGCACGATGAGTCGACCGGCCCGGGTTCAGGGCAGTCTGCGCGCAGCGCTGCCAGGCAGGGCGGCGGTGGGAGACGGGCGGGCGGGTAAGGTCTGCGGTCGTGAGTGGTACTTCAGCAGCTCTGACGCCCCCGGCCGACGCAATAGCGCCCGTCCGCCACCCCGACGCGCCCGCCCCCGGCGAGCTCATCGGAGCCCATTACGAGCACTGTTTCGGCTGCGGCGAGGGGCAGGCCCACGGGCTGCACCTCGCGACGCGGGCCGGCGAAGACGTGGGCGTCACCGCCGAGTTCACCGTCCGGGAGGCCCACCAGGGCGCGCCGGGCCTCGCCCACGGCGGGGTGCTCGCCACGGCGCTCGACGAGACGCTGGGCTCGCTGAACTGGCTGCTGCGGGTGATCGCCGTGACCGGCCGGCTCGAGACCGACTTCGTACGGCCCGTGCCGCTCGGCACCGTGCTCTTCCTCGACGCCGAGGTGACCGCCGTCGCAGGGCGGAAGATCTATTCGCGGGCCACCGGGCGGATCGGGGGCCCCGACGGGCCCGTCGCCGTCCGTGCCGAGGCCCTCTTCATCGAGGTCAAGGTCGACCACTTCATCGAGAACGGCCGTCCGCAGGAGATCCGGGCCGCGATGGACGACCCGGACCAGACCCGCCGCGCACGTGCCTTCGAGGTGAACCCGTGACCCCCGTGACCGCTGAACTCCGGCCGGAGCTCGACGTCCAGATCCGCCGCGTCGACCCCGAGGTGCCGCTGCCCTCGTACGCGCAGCCCGGTGACGCCGGGGCGGACCTGCGGACCACCGAAGCCCGCGAACTGGCTCCCGGCGAGCGGGCCGTGCTGCCCACCGGTGTGTCTATCGCGCTCCCGGAGGGGTACGCGGCCTTCGTGCACCCGCGATCGGGGCTCGCCGCACGCTGCGGTGTCGCCCTGGTGAATGCCCCGGGGACGGTGGATGCCGGGTACCGTGGAGAGATCAAGGTGATCGTGGTGAATCTCGATCCGCGCGAGAGCGTGCGGTTCGAGCGCTTCGACCGGATTGCCCAACTGGTCGTCCAGCAGGTCGAGAAGGTGCGCTTCCGAGAGGTGGCGGAGCTTCCCGGCTCGGCGCGGGCCGAGGGGGGCTTCGGGTCCACCGGCGGCCATGCCGCCGTGGGCACAGGCTCGGATGAACAAACGGGTGGGAATCGATACGCATCGGTCGTATCTGACCGGGAAGGACAGTGACGTGTTCGGACGTCGCAAGAAGGACAGTGCCGCCGAGGACGCGGCGGGCGAGGCCGAGCAGGTCGTCGGGGCCCCTGACGGTGCTGACAGTGACGACACGGCCGCGGCGCGCTCGCGCGTGATGCTCGAGCCCGAGCCCCGCCCCGACGGTCCCTGGGATGTCTCGGAGGTCCGGGAGCCCGGAGAGGGCCGAGTGGACCTGGGCGGCCTCTTCGTACCGGGCGTCGAAGGCATGGAGCTGCGGGTGGAGGTCGCGGGTGACGCGATCGTCGCCGCGACCGTCGTGCTCCAGGACAGCGCCATCCAGCTCCAGGGCTTCGCCGCCCCCAAGAAGCAGGGCATCTGGAGCGAGGTCCGCGAGGAGATCGCCTCGGGCATCACCCAGCAGGGCGGTGTCATCGACGAGGTCGAGGGCCCCCTGGGCTGGGAGCTGCGCGCGCAGGTGCCGGTGCAGCTGCCGGACGGCACCGGCGGCGTGCAGGTCGTGCGCTTCATCGGTGTCGACGGTCCGCGGTGGTTCCTGCGCGGGGTCATCTCCGGCCAGGGCGCGGTGCAGCCGCAGGCCGCGGGACTCCTCGAACAGATTTTCCGGGACACGGTCATCGTGCGCGGCGAGGGCCCGATGGCGCCCCGCGACCCGATCGTCCTGAAGCTGCCGGACGACGCCCAGATGGTCGCCGAAGGCACCGTCCAGCAGGAGCAGCAGGAGGGCTCGCGCTTCTCGGGCGGAATGGGCCAGCTCCAGCGGGGCCCTGAGATCACCGAGGTGCGTTAGCCGCCCCGGGCACGAGCAGCGAGGCCGGTGGGCCGCATTCCCCTACGGGAGTGCGGCCCACCGGCCTTTTCGCGTTTTCGCAGGTGAGAGCGGTATGGCGGCGGTATCCGTAAGAGAGTCGTCAACGGAGTGCCAACGGACGTATGGGAGCCGTCAACGGCGGTCGAATCCGGCCACGGAGGGGGTTTGCTCAAGACGTCAGATCAATCGCATCTCATCTAGGAGCACACGATGGCCGACGTGGCCTTCGTCGTCACCACGATCGCGGTCTTCGCGCTGGTGGCGTTCATCGCCAAGGGGGTGGCGAAGCTGTGACTGCCGAGAACATCGTCGGCCTCGTCGTGGCCGTCGCCCTGCTGGGCTATCTCGTCCTCGCTCTCGTGTTCCCGGAGAGGTTCTGAGTACGACATGAGTCCTGTTCTTGCTGGTGTGCTCCAGTTCCTGGCGCTGATGGCGGCGCTGGCCCTGGCATACCGTCCGCTCGGCGACTACATGGCCCGGGTCTACACCTCCGACAAGCATCTGCGGGTCGAGAAGTGGATCTACAAGGGCATCGGCGCCGACCCGGACACCGAGATGCGCTGGCCCGCCTATCTGCGGGGGGTCCTCGCCTTCTCCGCCGTCAGCGTGCTGTTCCTGTACCTGCTCCAGCGGCTCCAGGGCTCGCTGCCCGGATCGCTCGGCTTCAAGGCCATCGACCCCGACCAGGCCTTCAACACCGCCGCGTCCTTCGTGGCGAACACCAACTGGCAGTCGTACTACGGCGAGCAGGCCATGGGCCACGTCGTGCAGACCGGCGGCCTCGCGGTGCAGAACTTCGTCTCCGCGGCCGTGGGCATCGCCGTCGCGGTCGCCCTGGTGCGCGGCTTCGCCCGCTCCCGCACGGGTGAACTCGGCAACTTCTGGTCCGACCTGGTGCGCGGCACCGTGCGCATCCTGATCCCCATCTCCGTGATCGGCGCGGTCGTCCTGGTCGCCTGCGGCGCGATCCAGAACTTCTCCGGCATCCACGGAGTCGGCCAGTTCCTCGGCGGCAGCCAGCAGTGGAACGGCGGCGCCGTCGCCTCGCAGGAGGTCATCAAGGAGCTGGGCACCAACGGAGGCGGCTACTTCAACGCCAACTCCGCCCACCCCTTCGAGAACCCCAATGGTTTCTCCAACCTCTTCGAGGTCTTCCTGATCCTGCTGATCCCCTTCGCGATCACCAGGACCTTCGGGCGGATGGTCGGCTCCCTCCGGCAGGGGTACGCGATCCTCGCCACGATGGTCACCATCTGGGTCGGGTTCACCGCGCTGATGATGTGGACGGAGTTCCACCACGGGGCTCCCGCGTTCGACGTCGCGGGCGGCGCGATGGAGGGCAAGGAGACGCGCTTCGGCATCAGCGGCTCGGCGATCTTCTCGGTCGCCACCACGCTGACCTCGACCGGCGCGGTCAACTCCTTCCACTCCTCCAACACCGGCTTCGGCGGCGGACTCGACCTCCTCGGCATGCAACTGGGGGAGATCGCGCCCGGCGGTACGGGCTCGGGTCTGTACGGCATGCTGATCATGGCGATCATCGCGGTGTTCATCGCCGGACTGATGGTGGGGCGTACGCCGGAGTACCTCGGCAAGAAGATCGGCACCCGCGAGATCAAGCTGGCGGCCTGCTACATCCTGATCACCCCCGCCCTGGTGCTCGGCTTCACCGCGGTCTCGATGGCGCTGCCCACGCCCAAGGACTCGATGCTCAACTCGGGGGCGCACGGCTTCTCCGAGATCCTCTACGCCTACACCTCGGGCGCCAACAACAACGGTTCGGCCTTCGCGGGGCTGAGCGCGGACACGAACTGGTTCAACACCACGATCGGTCTCGCGATGCTCCTCGGCCGCTTCCTGCCGATGGTGTTCGTCCTCGCCCTCGCGGGTTCGCTCGCCGAGCAGAAGCCGGTTCCGGCGACAGCGGGCACGCTGCGCACCGAGAAACCGCTGTTCACCGGTCTGCTGGTCGGCGCCATCATGATTATCACCGGTCTGACCTACTTCCCCGCGCTCGCACTCGGGCCGCTGGCCGAGGGGCTCGCGTCATGACCACCGACACAAAGAAGCCAGAGGAGCCCGGCTCCATGTCCACCGCTACCCCCACCCGTACGCCGAGCCAGGCACCGCACCAGGACATGCCCGGCGGGCACAAGGACGCGGGCCGCGTCGGCGGGGGCCTCTTCGACCCCCGGCAGCTCCTGAAGTCCTTCCCGGACGCCGTGCGGAAGCTCGATCCGCGGGTCATGGTCAAGTCGCCCGTCATGTTCGTGGTGCTCGTCGGCTCGGTGATCACCACCGTCCTCGCGGTCACGGACCCGGGGGACTGGTTCGGCTGGGCGATCGCGGTCTGGCTCTGGCTGACGACGATCTTCGCCAATCTCGCGGAGGCGGTGGCCGAGGGGCGCGGCAAGGCGCAGGCGGACACCCTGCGCAAGGCCAAGACCGACACGGTCGCGCGCCGCCTGAACGGCACGGCCGAGGAGCAGGTGCCCGGCACCGAACTGCGCATCGGCGACCTCGTCGTCTGCGAGGCGGGCGACGTGATCCCCGGCGACGGTGACGTCGTCGAGGGGGTCGCGAGCGTCGACGAGTCGGCCATCACCGGCGAATCGGCCCCCGTCATCCGGGAGTCGGGCGGTGACCGCTCCGCCGTCACCGGCGGCACGAAGGTCCTCTCCGACCGCATCGTCATCAAGATCACGACCAAGCCCGGCGAGACCTTCATCGACCGCATGATCAACCTGGTCGAGGGCGCCGCCCGGCAGAAGACGCCCAACGAGATCGCGCTCAACATCCTGCTCGCGTCCCTCACCATCGTCTTCCTGCTCGCGGTCGTCACGCTCCAGCCGTTCGCCGTCTACGCGGGCGCCGAGCAGTCCATGATCGTCCTGGCCGCCCTCCTGGTCTGCCTGATCCCGACGACCATCGGCGCCCTGCTCTCCGCGATCGGCATCGCGGGCATGGACCGCCTGGTCCAGCGCAACGTCCTCGCCATGTCCGGCAGGGCCGTCGAGGCCGCCGGCGACGTCTCGACGCTGCTGCTCGACAAGACCGGCACCATCACGCTCGGCAACCGGCAGGCCGCCGAGTTCGTGCCGGTGCGCGGCACCACGGAGGCCGAACTCGCGGACGCCGCCCAGCTCTCGTCGCTGGCCGACGAGACGCCGGAGGGCCGCTCCGTCGTCGTACTGGCCAAGGAGAAGTACGGGCTCCGCGAGCGCCACCAGGGGGAGCTCGAAGGGGCCGAGTGGGTCGCCTTCACCGCGCAGACGCGGATGTCGGGCGTCGACCTCGTCCAGGACGGAGCCGTACGCAAGGTCCGCAAGGGCGCGGCCGGTTCGGTCGTCGCCTGGGTCACCGCGAACGGCGGCACCGTCTCCGAGGACGCCCGCACCCTGACCGACACCATCTCGCAGGCCGGCGGCACGCCCCTCCTGGTGGCCGCCGAGGACGGCAAGGGCGCGCGGGTCCTGGGCGTCATCCACCTCAAGGACGTCGTCAAGGAAGGCATGCGCGAGCGGTTCGACGAGCTGCGGCGCATGGGCATCAAGACCGTCATGATCACGGGCGACAACCCGCTGACCGCCAAGGCGATCGCGGACGAGGCGGGCGTGGACGACTTCCTCGCCGAGGCCACGCCCGAGGACAAGATGGCGCTGATCAAGCGCGAGCAGGCCGGCGGCAAGCTCGTCGCGATGACCGGCGACGGCACCAACGACGCGCCCGCGCTGGCCCAGGCGGACGTGGGCGTGGCCATGAACACCGGCACCTCGGCCGCCAAGGAGGCCGGGAACATGGTGGACCTGGACTCCAACCCCACCAAGCTCATCGAGATCGTCGAGATCGGCAAGCAACTCCTGATCACCCGCGGTGCGCTGACGACCTTCTCCATCGCCAACGACGTCGCGAAGTACTTCGCGATCATTCCGGCCATGTTCGCCGTGGTCTATCCGGGTCTCGACAAGCTCAACATCATGAACCTGTCGTCTCCGGAGTCGGCGATCCTGTCGGCCGTCATCTTCAACGCGCTGATCATCGTCGCCCTGGTGCCGCTGGCCCTGAAGGGCGTGCGGTACCGGCCGATGAGCGCGGACCGGATGCTGCGGCGCAACCTCGGCATCTACGGCCTCGGCGGTCTCGTCGCCCCCTTCATCGGGATCAAGATCATCGACATGGTCATCTCCCTCATCCCCGGTCTCTAGTCCCTAGCTCCTCGGAAGCGTGCTGATCATCATGAACAACTCAGTCGGAAGCACGGCGCGGTTGCTCGGGGCCGGGCTGCGCGCCCTGCTCGTCCTCACCGTCATCTGCGGAGTCATCTATCCGCTGGCCGTCACCGGGATCGCCCAGGGCCTGTTCCACGACAAGGCCAACGGGTCCGAGGTCACGAGGGGGGGCAAGGTCGTCGGCTCCGAACTCATCGGGCAGCGGTACGACCTGCCGCTGAAGAAGGGCCAGGAGACCGCGGAGCCGGATCTGAAGTGGTTCCAGCCCCGGCCGTCCAACGGCCTCGGCTCCAACCGGGACGCGGGGGTGAACACGCAGTACGACCTGATCCTCTCGGGCGCGACGAACCTGGCGGGCGACAGCAAGGACCTGATCGCGAACGTCAGGGCCGCCAAGGCCGCCGTGATCAAGGACAACTCCACGGCCGACTTCAAGGTCAGGCCCTCCGACGTGCCGGCCGAGGCCGTCACCTCGTCCGGCTCGGGCCTGGACCCGCACATCTCTCCGCAGTACGCGGAACTGCAGGTCCACCGGGTGGCCGAGAAGAACGGCCTCCCCGTGAACAAGGTCGCGAAGCTGGTCGACGAGCACGTCGACGGGCGGATCCTCGGCTTCGTGGGCGAACCCCGGGTCAACGTCCTCCAGCTCAACATCGCGCTCAAGGGTCTCGTCTCCGGCGCCGCGCACAGCTGACGTGCCGTCAACTCGACTGTGACGCGCGGTGCTTCGGCTGCTCGCCGGAGCATTGCGGGTCACAATCGCGTACGTCCATACTGTGCCGGTCACTCGGGGGGAGACCGGTGCGGTGAGTGGACGGCGTATGCCCGCCGTGGTGCGGAGCGGCCGGCATCACGGGATGGTGCTCGGGGCCGCGGGGCTCGCCGTCCTGCTGGCGGCGACGGTGCTCGCCGCCCTGGTCGCGCTGACCGAGAACGCGGTCGAGGGCGGAGTACGGCAGCGGCTCACCGCGGACCAGGAAGCCGTCGTCGAGGTCGCCGGGCGCTACGACGCCGACGGCGTAAGGCGGTTGGACGGGGACGTACGGGCCGCCGTCGACCGCACCTACGGCGACGTACCCCACCGCACACGCCTCGCGCTGCGGGCACCCGCGGCGCGAGGCGACGAGCTCGCCGTGACCGAGGCCGGGGGCCGCCGCCGCGAGGACGCCACCGTGTCCGTGGTCGCGCTGGAAGGAACACGGTCCCACGCCCGGCTCGTGGCGGGGAGGTGGCCGCGGGGAGGTTCCGGCGGCGGCGCGGATGACCGGGGTGGCGCGGGTGGTGCGGGCGGTCCGGCGGGTGTGCCCGTGGAGACCGTGCTGACCAGGGCGTTCGCCGCCGAGCTCGCGGTGCGGACCGGTGACGAGGTGCTCGTGCGCGGCGCCGGGGGGCGTGTGGTGCGGCTGAAGGTCGTCGGGCTCTATACGACCGAGGGGCACGGGCCCGCGGTGTGGGCCGGCCTGAGCAGTACGTTCGGCACGGCCGACTCCATCGCGCTCGCGGCGCGCGACGCGTTCACGGCACGGCCGGGCCTCGCGAAGGACGCGGGCGCGCTGTGGCTCGGCGTGCCCGAGGCGCGCGGGCTGCGGCTCGGCGACATCGCGCCGCTGGCGGAGCGGGCCAGGAAGTTCGGCGGCAGCGACTCCTCGCTCTCCGTGCTGCGGGGCAGGGGCCCCGACGCCGACCTGACCGTCTCCGCCGGGCTCCGCAGAGCGCTCGACCGGCTCACCACGCCCATCGCCGTGGCCCGCGCCGGGCTCTACGTCCCCGCCACGCTGCTCGCCGCCCTCGCGGTCGCCGCCCTGGTGCTCACCGGCCGTCAGCTCGCCGAACACCGGCGGTCCGAGCTTGCGTTGCTGGCCGCCAGGGGTGCGGGCACGCGGCGGCTCGTGGTGTCGGCGGGCGTGCAGTGGGCGGTGATCGCTCTTCCCGCGGGCGTCGCCGCGCCCTTCCTCGCGGGGCCGCTCCTGAGGCTGCTCGAAGGGGCGGGGCTGCTGCCCGGCGGGGTGCCGGACGCGGCCGTGGTCGGTGCCGCGTGGATGGCCTCCGCCTTCGCCGTCCTGGTGCACGGCTGCGCGGTACTGCTGCCCACCGTGCGGGTGGTGCGGGACCGGCGGGCGGTGAGCCGCCTTCGGCTGCGGGCGGGGAGGTTCGCGGGGACGCAGCGGGTGGGCGCCGACGTGGGGCTCGCGGCGGTGGCCGTCCTCGGGTGGCTGCAACTGAGGCAGTACCGGTCGCCGGTGACCGGTGACGGCGTCGACCCGGTGCTCGTGCTCGCGCCCATGGTGATGACCACCGCGGCCGCGCTGCTCGTGCTGCGCCTGCTGCCCTTCCTGACGCGGGGCATCGATCCGCTGGCCCGGCGGGGCAGGGGGCTCGTGCTGCCGCTCGGCGGGTGGCAGATCGGGCGGCGCGCGGCACGGCACGCGGGGCCCGCCCTGGTGGTGACGCTCGCACTGGCCGTGGCGGCGCTGAGCAGTACTGCCCTTGCCGTTCTCGACCGGGGCGACCGGGATCAGGCCGCCTTCGGGGTGGGCGCCGACCTGCGGATCGAGCCGGGGGAGAGCGTGCCTGCGGGGGAGCGGCGTGCGACGTACGCGGGGCTGCCGGGCATCGATGCGGTCACTCCCGTGGTGACCACGGAGGGCTACATCGGGCAGGACGCGGTGGCCGTGACCGGGATGAACACCGGTCGGGGGCCGGTGCCTTCGCTGCGGGCCGATCTGGCGGATCGGCCCGTGCGGGAGCTTGTCGCGCCGCTGGGGGAGGGGATCGCGCGGCATGGGCTTGCTGTTGGGGGCTCGGGGAGTCGATCGGGGTTTGAGGTGGGGTCGGGGGAGCTTCCGTTGCGGGTGCGGCTGTCGGTGGGTGGTCCTGGCCGCGCGGTCGTGCCGGTCCGGCTGACCGTCTTCTTCGAAGACGAGGACGGGCTCGTCCACTCAAGCGCCGTGCTTCTTGAAGAAGGCGGCGATCGGGTAGTGCGGCTGAAGGTGCCGGTGCGCGGTGGGAGCGGTGGGGGCGGCGGTGGCGATGGCGGTGGTCTGCGGATCGTGCAGATTGACCTGAGCATGGTGGGGGAGACGGTGCGGCGTACCTACCGGCTCCGTGTCGACCGGGTGCCGGGGCTCACCCAGAAGGCCGCGTGGCGCGACCTGCGCGAGGACGCGCCGGACCGCTACGGGGCGGGGTGCCCCGGCGCGGAGCCGCCGCGCGGGACGGTGGGGGAGTCGCCGGGGCCCGTGCTCTGCGAGGACCGTCCCGGCGCCGGCGTGCTGCTCGACGCGGTGCTTCGGGGTCCCGATACGGGGCTCAAGTACCCGACATGGAGCGTCCGGCTCGGCACGGACAGCGCCAAGGGGCGCCCCGCCGCACCCGCTCTCGCCGATCGTGCGTTCCTCGACTCCGGGGCGGTACGGGTCGGGGACGTCGTGACCGTGCGGCGGAGTACGGGCGGCAGCGCGCGGCTGAAGATCGTCGGACGGATCGCGGCGGTGCCGGGCGTCCCGCGCGACCGGCCCCGGCTGCTCGCCGACTCGCGGGCGATGGCTGCCCAGTTGGTGCTGAGCGGGGCGTTGCCGGGGGCGGAGAGCGTGTGGTGGGCGGGGGCGGGCCGGGGCGATGCGTCCGCCGCGTGGCGGGCGGTGCGGGATCGGCCTCGGCTCGGAACCGCCGTGGATGTGCCGCACGCGCGCGTGCGGCTCGGGGAGGATCCGCTGCGGCGCGGAGCACGCGCGGGCCTCTGGCTCTGTCTCGCCCTCGCCCCGGCGTTCGCCGTCATCGCCTTCACCCTGCACACGGTGCTTTCGGCGCGGGCGAGGGGGCGGGAGTTCGCGTTGCTGCGGGCGCTGGGGGTACGGCGGGGGCAGCTCGCCGCGTATCTGTGGACGGAGCAGTTGGCCCTTGCGGGGGCGGCGGCGCTCCTGGGCACGGTGCTCGGGGCGGGACTCGCGGTGGTGATCATGCCGGTGGTGACGGTGGACGCGTCCGGCGCTCCGGTCTTCCCCGACCTGCTCACGGAGGTCCCGTGGGCACGGGTCTGGCTGGTGGCGGGAGGGGTGACGCTGGTGATCTGCGGGGTGGTGAGCGGGGTGGCCCGGCTATTGGGGCGGGTGGATCTGGGGCGGGTGTTGCGGGTGGGGGAGGAGGAGTGAGGGGGCCTGGCCGGGGGCCTTTGGGGTGTGGGGTGCTGGTGCTGGTGGGGGCGGGGTCGGGTGTGGGTGCGGGGGCGGGCGCGTTTGGGGGTGGTGCGGGGTCGGGTGTGGGTGCGTTTGGGGGCGGTGCGGGTGCGGGTGCGTTGCTGGGGGTGGGGCTGTGCTGGTGTGTTGCCTCGGGGTGCGGGGTCGGGTGCGGCGCGGTTGGGGGCTGTGTCTTCTCGGGGTGCGCTGCCGGGTGCCGGTGCGTCCGGGGGCGGTGCGGGGTCGTGTGTGGGTGCGGGGCCGCGCCGGTATGTCCGTCCTCGCCATCCGCCTGTGGGCGCTTGTTTTCTTCGGTTGGGGAGTGCTGCTTGCCGTGCTCCGGGCGGACATACCGGCACACCCCCTCGCGTCTCGATGCCGACTGCGACGGGCGGGGGTCGGGGCTCTGTCCACCCCCGCTGTTCCGCCCGCCTGCCCCGCACCTGTCCGCCGATGAACTCGCGCACTCGCCCCGTCGCTGCGGGGCAATCGGGTCGGTGGGTGGGAGAGGTTGGTTGGTCAGGGGTGGACGTGGGGGTGGCTTGTGAGGTGGGGGGAGTGGGGGCTTCGGGGGTGCCTTGCCCTGTTCGTGCTGGTACTTGGGGCCGTGGCCGTGGGCGGGCCGGGACTGCTGGAGCGGGCCGCCGGGAACGCACTCGGGGCCCGGCTCGAGCAAGCGCAGCGCACCGCGCCGGGCATCACGCACCGCGTGCGGTTCGGCCCGGAAGTGGAGAGGGCCGGAGGGGAGAGCGAGTTGGGCGCCGATCTGCGACGGCTCTCGACGACCATCGAGAACGCCGCCCCCGCACCCCTGCGCGGCGACCTCGTACGGGACTCCACCCGCATCGCCCTGCCCACCGTGCGCACCGGTGACGACACCACGCTGTCCCTCGTGTACGCCTCCGACGCCCCGCCGCGCAAGGCATACGCCGAGGGACGTCCCCCCGCCGCACGCGGGCGCGTCGTGGAGATCGCCGTCTCCACCCGTACGCGTGACGCGATGAAGCTGCGCCTTGGGCAGGAACTGCGGCTCTCACCCGGCGCGTTGGAGAAAGTGGACGCACCGGCACGGGTGGTCGGCTTCTACGCCGCCGACGGCGACCGGCGGCTCTGGAGCGAGCAGCCCCTGCTCGCCCGTCCGGCACGGCAGCCCCGCGACGGCGCGGACGGGCCGGTGCGGTATGCCGGGGCTCTCGTCGCGCCCCGCGCCGTCGAAGTGCTGCAGAGCCAGGCGACCGCCGACCTCACCGTGATCTGGAGCATGCGGTTCGACCCCGGCGACGGCGCCGCGCGTTTCGTCGGCGATCAGGGGCAGCGTGACTTCGAGCGCCTGATGCTCCGCTATCCGGAGTCGGTACGGAGCGTCACGTGCGACACGGGTCTGGTCGCCCAGAGCATGCTCTGCGCCCTCGGCGCGCATCCCGCCACGGAGACGGAGAGCGCCACCGCACTGCCCGACGCCCTGGACGAGTTCCAGCGGCAGTGGCGGCAGGGCAGTGTCGTGATCTCCTTCGCGTTGGCCTCGGTGGCGGCGGTGGGGTTCGCCGCCGTGGTGGTCGGTGCGCTGCTGTCCGTGCGCCGCGGGCTCGACGTCCACCGGCTGCAACGCGCGCGTGGAGCGTCGGCCGCGGGGATCGCCCTGGGGCGTGCGGTGGAGACCGCTCCGGCCGTGCTTCTGGGGTTCGGCGGAGGGTGCGCGCTCGCCTCGCTGCTGCCGGGAGCTTCGTCCGCGTACGGGCGCGGAGTGCTCGTCGCCGTGGGCGTGTGGCTGGTACTGCCCCTGCTGACCTGGTGGGCCGTGCGGGACCGGGCGCTGCTGCGGGACAGGGGCACACGCGGCGGGCGTCGCGTCGTCGCCGAGGCGGGCGTGGTCGTCCTCGCGCTCGCGGGCGTCTTCGCGCTGCGGGCCCGCGGGACCGAGGGGAGCTCGGGCGGTGATCCCCTGCTCGCCGCCGTGCCCGTACTGCTCGGGCTCGCCACGGTGGTCGTACTGATCCGCCTCTACCCCTTGCCGGTACGCCTCGCCGCCCGCTTGGCCGGCCGGGGGCGCGGCACCGTGGCTCTCATCGCGCTCTCCCGCGCCGCCAAGGAGGCCCCCGCGAGGGCGCTCGCGCTGCTGGTCCTGGTGGTGACGCTGGCCGGTGCCGTGTTCGGCGGCCTGGTCGCCGGGACGCTGACGGAGGGGCGGCGCGATGCCGTCGCGTGGCGGGTCGGCGCCGATGCCTCGTTCCTGGGCGCCGGGCGCGACCCCGACACCGCGGGGCGCCTGGCACACGCGCGTGGAGTGCGGGAAACGGTGGCGGTACGGCAGCTGCGGGTCGACCCGGTGAGCGGAACGGACGGAGGGCGCTACGGAATCGCAAGCCTGGTGGGCATCGACGGCGCCGAACTGCACTCCGCGGCCGCCACGTCAGCAGCGGCCACCGCACTGCGAGACGCCGGTCTCAGTGGGCCTCGCGGCCAAGGCGGTGGCAGTAGGCCGCATGACATACGCGTGCTCGCCGATGCCGCCGACGCGGGGGATCTGCTCACCATCACCGTGCACGGCAAGGAGCGTCGTCTGCGGGTCGTCGGTGCTCTTCCCGAAGCGGTGCGGCGTGATCCCGCGCTGGGGCCGACGCGGGCCGCCACCCAGGGCAGGGAGCATCTTCTGCTGGCCGACAACCGGGACCTCGGGGGTTTTGACGCGGGGGAGTTCGAGGAGTCCGCCCTGCTCCTCTACGGGCCGCGCCTGGACACCGCCGAACTGCGCTCCGTCGTCCCGCGCACCGCGCCCGGCACCGCCACCGGAGAGCTGCGGATCCGCGCCGAGGAGCAGGCCGAGGCCGACGACGACGGGCTGACCGCCGCCCTGACCGCCGCGCACACCGCCTGTACGGCCCTGGCCGTACTCCTCGCGCTGCTCGCCCTCGTGCTCGAACTCCTGCTGTCCGCCCCCGCACGCGGCAGCACCGCAGCCCGCCTCCGCACCCTGGGGCTCGGCGGACGCGCCACCGCCGGACTGCATCTGCTCCAGCTGCTGCCCCTGGTGCTCGCGGCCGTGGCCGGTGGCGTCGCGCTCGGCCTGACCCTGCCGGGGCTGCTCGGACCCGCCCTCGACCTGCGGGAGTTCACCGGCGGGCCCACCGCGCCCGCCTTGCGCACCGACGTGCTGTTCACCGCGGCCCTTGCCGCCGCGACCGTGGCCCTGGTGGCCGTCGCGGTGGGCGTGGAGACCTGGCTGGGACGGCGGCGCGGCCTCGGAGCCGTGCTGCGACTGGGGAGGAACGATGACTGAGCTCGCCGACCTGGAGGCCCGCGCGAACGCCGCGCGCCGTACCGCCGGTGACGAGGGCCTTGTGGTGTGCGACAACCTCGTACGCGTCTATCGCACCGACAAGGTGGAGGTGCAGGCCCTCCAGGGGCTCGACCTGGTGGTCGGGGAAGGGGAGTGCGTGGCTCTCGTCGGCGCGTCCGGCTCCGGCAAGTCCACCCTCCTGTCGATCCTCTCGGGGCTCGACCTGCCGACCGCGGGCCGGGCTAAGGTCGCGGGACACGATCTGCTCTCCATGGGCCGCCGCGAGCGCCTGGGCTACCGCAGGGGCACCGTCGGCTTCGTATGGCAGCAGACCGGGCGCAATCTCCTGCCGTACCTGACCGCCCTGGAGAACGTCGCGCTGCCGATGAAGTACGCGCGCGTGCCCCGCCGCGAGCGCGCCGCGCGGGCCGCCGAACTGCTCGGCGTGCTCGGCGTCGCGTACTGCCGCGACCGGCGGCCCGCCGAACTGTCCGGTGGCGAGCAGCAGCGCGTCGCCGTGGCGGTCGCCTCCGCCAACGCCCCGCGCGTGCTGCTCGCCGACGAGCCCACCGGGGAGCTGGACACGGCGAGCGGCGAGGAGGTGTTCGCCGCCCTGCGCCGTGCCAACGAGGAGCTCGGCGCGACCGTCCTCGTCGTCACGCACGACCCGCTCGTCTCCGGACAGGTCCGCCGCACGGTGCGCATCCGGGACGGCCGTACGTCCACGGAGACGCTGCGCGAACAGGGCGGCGCGGGCGAGGAGTTCACGGTTCTGGACCGCGCGGGACGGTTGCAGCTGCCGCGCGACTACGTGGAGCGCTACGGACTGCGCGGGCGCGTGCGGCTCACGGAGGAGCGGGACCACATCGGCGTATGGGGCGAAGGGCCGGATTCCGCCAGACCGGGGCCCCGCCCGGCCCCTGACCAGGAGCTCTGACTTCGCGCGTACGCAACGTGTACGCAACCTCTCACTTCACGCCTTGACGGAAGCCTGGTCCGTACTTATGGTCTCGGGCCAACGCGCTTGTTCAGAAAGGCACTTGAAGTTCACATACGAGAATGGATGGCCTTCGCATGGCTCACACCCCCACACCCGTGCGCCACCACCGCAGACCCCGTACGGCAGTCCTCGCGACCCTCGCCACCGTGGTGACCGCCCTGGTCGCCGCCCTCCTCGCCTTGCCCGGCGCCGAACGCGCCGACGCCGCCCAAGACGCCGCAGCCGCACCCGGCACCTTCGCGCACCCCGGAGTCACCGTCTCCCGCGGCCAGCTGGACTTCACCAGGGAGAAGGTCAACGCGGGCGCCCAGCCCTGGAAGGGCGCCTACGACCAGATGATGGGGAGCAAATACGCTTCCCTGTCGCGCACGCCCAAGCCCCGCGCGGTCGTCGAATGCGGCTCCTACTCGGACCCCAACTACGGCTGCACCGACGAGCGCGAGGACGCGATAGCCGCGTACACCACGGCCCTCGCCTGGTACCTCACGCGTGACGAGCGCTACGCCAAGAAGTCCATCGAGCTGATGGACGCCTGGTCCGCCACCATCAAGGACCACACGAACAGCAACGCCCCGCTGCAGACCGGCTGGGCGGGCTCGTCCTGGCCCAGGGCCGCCGAGATCATCAAGCACACGTACACCGGCAGCTGGGCCAACTCCGGCCGCTTCGCCACGATGCTGCGCACCGTCTACCTGCCCGAGATCATCAACGGCTCCAACTCCAACGGCAACTGGGAGCTGTCGATGATGGAGGCCGCCATCGGCATCTCCGTCTTCATCGAGGACAAGGGGTCCTACGACAAGGCCATGGCGAAGTTCCGCACCCGTACCGCCGCCTACGTCTACCTCGCGTCCGACGGCGACCTGCCCAAGACCGTGCCCAGCCAGAACCTCGACACCCGCGCGAAGATCGTCAAGTACTGGCAGGGACAGGGCACCTTCACCACCGGGCTCACCCAGGAGACGTGCCGCGACTTCACCCACACCGGATACGGACTCTCCGCGATCTCCCACGTCGCCGAGACCAGCCGCATCCAGGGCGACGACCTCTACAAGACGGACGTCGGCGAGCGGCTGCGCCAGGGCCTCGGCTTCCAGGCCAAGTACGAACTGGGCGAGGCGCCGCCGGGCTCGCTGTGCGGCGGCTCGGTCCACCGGGGCCTCGGGCCCGTCACGGAGGTCGGCTACAACGCGCTGCACAACCGCCTCGGCAACGCCATGACCAACACCCAGAAGCTCACCGAGCAGAACCGCCCGGCAGGCTCCAACAACCTGTTCGTCGCCTGGGAGACCCTGACCCACGCGGACAACCCGAGCTGACCCCGGCCTGGCTGCCGCGGACCTTGTTGGACCGGGCGCGCCGTGACCATACTGGCGCCCGGTCCAGCGGGTCCGTACGGGGGAGCGAGGGCGCATGGCCGAGAGCGCGGTGGTCGTCGAGGATCTGCACCGGACGTACGGCAGCGGCGCGTCCGCCGTGCACGCCCTGCGCGGTGTCTCCTTCACCGTCCCGCGCGGCGAGCTCGTCGCTCTGAAGGGGCGGTCCGGGTCCGGCAAGACCACGCTGCTCAATCTCGTCGGCGGACTCGACACCCCGGACGCGGGCAAGGTCACCGTCGAGGGGCTCGAACTCGCGGGCCTCGGCGAGAACGGCCTCCTGGAGCTGCGCCGCGACCGCGTCGGCTTCATCTTCCAGTCCTTCGGACTCATCCCGATCCTCACCGCCGCCGAGAACGTCGGTGTGCCCCTGCGGCTGCGCAAGACCGACCCCAAGGCGCGTGAGGAGCGCGTCGCGCTGCTCCTCGCCCTCGTCGGCCTCGCCGATCACGCGGAGCAACGGCCGGGAGAGCTCTCCGGAGGACAGCAGCAGCGCGTGGCGATCGCCCGCGCGCTCGCCAACAAACCCTCCCTGCTCATCGCGGACGAGCCCACCGGACAGCTCGACGCCGAGACCGGGCTCGCGGTGATGGAGCTGCTGCGCGCCGTCGTGCGCGGCGAAGGCGTCACCGCCCTGGTCGCCACGCACGACGCGGCCCTGCTCGACCTCGCCGACCGGGTCCTGGAACTGCGCGACGGCGAGATCGTCGAGCACTGACACGAGATCGTCGAGCGCTGACATCAGGGTCCGGCGCCGACATCAGGGTTGTGTCAAGGTGCGCCCGCAGGCGCACCTTCGTCCGTTTCGCGGGAATTGTTGGCCGTAAAGTCGACGCTGCGTACAGAGCGGATTCGGGAAGACAATGGGGCCATGGCACGCGGCAAGCTTCGGATATACCTCGGTTCGGCACCGGGCGTCGGCAAGACGTACGCGATGCTGTCCGAGGCACACCGCCGCATCGAGCGTGGCACCGACTGCGTGGTCGCCTTCGTGGAGCACCACGACAGGCCCCGCACCGAAGTGATGCTGCACGGCCTGGAGCAGGTGCCCCGCAAGGATCTCGACTACCGCGGCACCCTGTTCACCGAGATGGACGTGGACGCCGTCCTGGAGCGGGCGCCCGTCGTCGCCCTCGTGGACGAACTGGCGCACACCAATGTCCCCGGCTCCCGCAACGCCAAGCGCTGGCAGGACGTCGAGGAGCTGCTCGCGGCCGGCATCGACGTCGTCTCGACCGTGAACATCCAGCACCTGGAGTCCCTCGGCGACGTCGTCGAGTCGATCACCGGCGTCCGCCAGCGCGAGACCGTGCCGGACGAGGTGGTGCGGCGCGCGGACCAGATAGAGCTGGTCGACATGTCGCCCCAGGCGCTGCGCCGCCGCATGGCCCACGGCAACATCTACAAGCCCGACCGGGTCGACGCGGCCCTGTCCAACTACTTCCGGCCCGGCAACCTCACCGCCCTGCGCGAGCTCGCGCTGCTCTGGGTCGCCGACCGGGTCGACGAATACCTCCAGCAGTACCGCGGCGAGCACGGCATCCGCTCCACCTGGCAGGCCCGCGAACGCATCGCCGTCGGCCTCACCGGCGGCCCCGAGGGCCGCACGCTGATCCGCCGCGCGTCGCGGATGGCGGCCAAGGGCTCCGGCAGCGAGATCCTCGCCGTCTACATCGCCCGCAGCGACGGCCTGACCGCGGCGTCGCCCAAGGAACTCGCCGTCCAGCGCACCCTCGTGGAGGACCTGGGCGGCACCTTCCACCACGTCATCGGCGACGACATACCCGCCGCGCTGCTCGACTTCTCCCGCGGCGTCAACGCCACCCAGATCGTCCTCGGCTCCTCGCGCCGCAAGACCTGGCAGTACATCTTCGGACCCGGCGTGGGCGCCACGGTCGCCCGCGATTCCGGCCCCGACCTGGACGTCCACATCGTCACGCACGACGAGGTCGCCAAGGGCCGCGGCCTGCCCGAGGCGCGCGGGGCCCGGCTCGGGCGCTCCAGGTCCATCTGGGGCTGGCTGGTCGGCGTCGGCGGCCCGGCGTTCCTGACGCTGCTCCTGACCCATGTCGACGCGAATCTCGGCCTCGCCAACGACATGCTCCTGTTCCTGACGCTCACGGTCGCCGCCGCGCTGCTCGGCGGCCTCCTTCCGGCGCTGGCGTCGGCCGCCTTCGGCTCGCTGCTCCTGAACTACTACTTCGCGCCGCCGCAGCATCTGTGGACGATCTCCGACTCCAAGAACATCGTCGCGATCGTCGTCTTCGTGGGCGTCGCGATCTCCGTCGCCTCCGTCGTGGACCTCGCCGCCCGCCGTACCCACCAGGCCGCACGGCTGCGCGCCGAGTCGGAAATACTCTCGTTCCTCGCGGGCAGCGTGCTGCGCGGCGAGACGAGCCTGGACGCTCTGCTCGAACGTGTGCGCGAGACCTTCAGCATGGACTCCGTGGCCCTCCTTGAGCGGGCCAGCGACGTCGCCCCCTGGACCTGCGCGGGCCGTGTCGGTGAGGGCCGCACCCTGGAGCGCCCCGAGGACGCGGACGTGGACATGCCGGTCGGGGACCACATGGCCCTCGCCCTGTCCGGCCGGGTCCTGCCCGCCGAGGACCGCCGGGTGCTCGCCGCGTTCGCCGCGCAGGCCGTGGTCGTCCTCGACCGCCGGCGCCTCCAGGACGAGGCGCAGCAGGCCCGCACCCTCGCCGAGGGCAACCGCATCCGCACCGCGCTGCTCGCCGCGGTCAGCCATGACCTCCGTACGCCCCTCGCGGGCATCAAGGCCGCCGTCTCCTCCCTGCGCTCCGACGACGTCGCCTGGTCCGAGGAGGACCAGGCCGAGCTCCTCGAAGGCATCGAGGACGGCGCCGACCGCCTGGACCATCTGGTCGGCAACCTCCTGGACATGTCACGCCTGCAGACCGGCACGGTCACCCCGCTGATCCGCGAGATCGACCTGGACGAGGTCGTCCCGATGGCGCTCGGCGGTGTCCCCGACGGCAGCGCCGACCTCGACATCCCCGAGACGCTGCCCATGGTCAGCGTCGACAAGGGCCTCCTGGAGCGGGCGGTCGCCAACATCGTGGAGAACGCGGTCAAGTACAGCCCCGACGCCGAACCGGTCCTGGTCTCCGCGAGCGCGCTCGGCGACCGCGTCGAACTGCGCGTCGTGGACCGCGGCCCCGGCGTCCCCGACACCGCCAAGGACCGGATCTTCGAGCCGTTCCAGCGCTACGGCGACGCCCCGCGCGGTGCGGGCGTGGGCCTCGGCCTCGCGGTCGCACGCGGCTTCGTCGAGTCCATGGGCGGCACGCTCGAGGCGGAGGACACCCCCGGCGGCGGCCTCACCATGGTCCTCACCCTGCGGGCCGCGGCGGGCGGACCGCCGGTCCTGCCGGACCTCTCCGCACAGGCCACCTCATGACCGCCACCACCGGCAAGACCCCAAGGCCCGAAAGGCAGGCACCCATGCCGCACTCTCCCGGGGGAGACCCCAGGACCCCCACGAGGGTGCTCGTGGTCGACGACGAGCCGCAGATCGTACGCGCCCTCGTGATCAACCTGAAGGCACGCAAGTATGACGTGGACGCCGCCCCCGACGGAGCCACCGCGCTCCAGCTCGCCGCGGCCCGCCACCCCGACGTGATCGTGCTCGACCTCGGTCTGCCGGACATGGACGGCGTCGAGGTCATCAGGGGCCTGCGCGGCTGGACGCGCGTCCCGATCCTGGTGCTCTCCGCGCGGCACAGCTCGGACGAGAAGGTCGAGGCGCTCGACGCGGGCGCCGACGACTACGTCACCAAGCCCTTCGGCATGGACGAACTGCTCGCCCGCCTCCGCGCCTCCATCCGCAGGGCCGAGCCCGCCGGACCGGGCGAGGACGACGTGATGGTGGACACGGAGGACTTCACGGTCGATCTGGCCGCCAAGAAGGTCAACCGCGGCGGACGCGACGTACGCCTGACACCCACCGAATGGCATCTGCTCGAAGTCCTCGTGCGCAACACCGGGCGCCTGGTCAGCCAGAAGCAGCTGCTCCAGGAGGTCTGGGGCCCTTCGTACGGCACGGAGACGAACTATCTGCGCGTCTACATGGCACAGCTGCGGCGCAAGCTGGAGACGGACCCCGCGCATCCGCGGCACTTCATCACCGAGCCCGGCATGGGATACAGGTTCGAGCGGTGAGTGAAGGGTCGGAGCCGGGTTGAGCGGGCATAAGCACGGATGAGCTCACCCGTTGCGGCGCTGTCCGTGACCCCCGGTACGCTTCCTGTATGAGTGCTGTTCCTGGTTCAGAGAAGCCGGCAGGCCGATTCCGGCGCATGCTCGACCGGCTGTCCTCCTCCCAGGAGGACCTGGAGTCGGAGGAGCTGCGCGAGGACGCCGAGACAGCGGGCTGTACACGCATCGGGGACTGCCACGACCGCCAGATAGTCACGGTTACTGGTACCTTGCGCACGGTCACCCTGCGGCCACGCGCCGGTGTCCCCGCCCTGGAGGCGGAGCTGTTCGACGGCTCGGCGGCACTGGACGTGGTGTGGCTCGGAAGGCGCTCCATCGTGGGGATCGAGCCGGGACGCAGACTGATCGCGTCCGGCAGGGTCTCGATGAGCCGGGGCCGCCGGGTGCTCTTCAACCCGAAATACGAACTCAGACCCCTCGGACGGGAGTAGCCGGTGACGTCCCTCGACAAGCCGACGGACCACGGAACCACGGACCAGGGATCCCCGGATCAGGACAGTGATTCCAGGGCCGTGACCGAAGCCGCGCTCTTCGAGGCCTTCGGCGGCGTGCGGGGCATGGTGGAGACCGTCGCCCCCGGCCTTCTCTTCGTGACCATCTTCACGATCAACAAGGACCTGCACATGTCGGCCATCGCGGCCCTCGCGGTGTCCCTGGTGCTCGTGGTGGTCCGCCTGGTCATGAAGGACACCGTCAAGCACGCCTTCAGCGGTGTCTTCGGTGTCGCCTTCGGCGTGGTCTTCGCGATGATGACCGGCAACGCCAAGGACTTCTATCTGCCGGGCATGCTCTACACCCTGGGCCTCGCCCTCGCCTACATCATCACGGCCCTCGCGGGCGTCCCGCTGATCGGCCTGATCCTCGGCCCGGTCTTCAAGGAGAACCTCTCCTGGCGGACCCGCAACCCCGGCCGCAAGAAGGCGTACACGAAGGCCAGTTGGGCCTGGGGCCTGATCCTGCTCGCCAAGTGCGCGATCCTCTTCCCGCTCTACTGGTGGGCGGACACGACCCAGTTCGGCTGGGTCCTGATCGCCCTGAAGATCCCGCCGTTCCTGCTCGCGGTCTGGCTGACCTGGGTCTTCCTGGCGAAGGCCCCCGCGCCGATCGACGTGTTCGCCGAGATGGAGGCCGCCGAGAAGGCGGAGAAGGAGCGCGAGGCGGAGCGCCGCCAGGCCTGAGGCCGCGCCTCACACGTACGAGATGGGGGGCGCCCGGAAGATTCCGGGCGCCCCCCATTCACGTAAAAGCGCAGAGCTAACTCGCCGCGTCCTCCCGGCGCACGGAGAGCAGATCTTCCAGCTGCTCCTCCCGCGCCTGCGCCGCCACGAAGAGCAGTTCGTCGCCCGCCTCCAGGGAGTCGTCCGGGGTCGGCGCGAGGACGCGCGTGCCGCGGATGATCGTCACCAGCGAGGTGTCCTCGGGCCACTGGACGTCGCCGACCTGCGTGCCCGCGAGGGCGGACTCGGGCGGCAGGGTCAGTTCGACGAGGTTGGCGTCGCCGTGGCTGAAGCGCAGCAGGCGTACGAGATCACCGACGCTCACCGCCTCCTCGACGAGCGCGGACATCAGACGCGGGGTCGAGACGGCGACGTCGACGCCCCAGGACTCGTTGAAGAGCCATTCGTTCTTGGGGTTGTTCACGCGGGCGACGACCCGGGGAACGCCGTACTCGGTCTTCGCGAGGAGCGAGACGACGAGGTTGACCTTGTCGTCGCCGGTCGCGGCGATCACCACGTTGCAGCGCTGGAGCGCCGCCTCGTCGAGCGAGGTGATCTCGCAGGCGTCGGCGAGCAGCCACTCCGCCAGTGGGACGCGCTCGACCGAGATGGCGGTCGGCGCCTTGTCGATGAGCAGAATCTCGTGCCCGTTCTCCAGGAGCTCACCGGCGATGGAACGTCCCACCGCGCCCGCTCCGGCAATGGCGACCCTCATCAGTGACCGCCTTCCTCGGGGCCTTCGGCGAATGCCGCTTCGACCTTCTCGACCTCGTCGGTGCGCATCATCACGTGCACCAGGTCGCCCTCCTGGAGCACCGTCTGGGAGGTCGGCAGGACCGCCTCGCCCAGCCGGGTGAGGAAGGCGACGCGGACGCCGGTCTCCTCCTGGAGCTCACTGATCTTGCGGCCGATCCAGGACTCGGATGCGTGCACCTCGGCGAGCTGTACGCCGCCGGTGGGGTCGCGCCACAGCGGCTCGGCCCCGGAGGGCAGCAGCCTGCGCAGCATCTGGTCGGCGGTCCAGCGGACCGTGGCGACGGTGGGGATGCCCAGGCGCTGGTAGACCTCGGCGCGGCGGGGGTCGTAGATGCGGGCGGCGACGTTCTCGATGCCGAACATCTCGCGGGCCACGCGGGCGGCGATGATGTTCGAGTTGTCGCCGCTGCTGACCGCGGCGAAGGCGCCCGCCTCCTCGATGCCGGACTCGCGCAGGGTGTCCTGGTCGAAGCCGATGCCGGTGACGCGGCGCCCGCCGAAGCCGGAGCCGAGCCGGCGGAAGGCGGTGGGGTCCTGGTCGATCACGGCGACCGTGTGCCCCTGTTGTTCCAGGGTCTGCGCGAGAGCGGATCCGACTCTCCCGCAGCCCATGATGACGATGTGCACGCCCGTCCTTCCGGCTGTGTCAATACTTTTTGCTCAGGTTGAACGGTCAAAGCGTCTCAGACCGACGCCCAAGCTACACACGCACGGTCCGCGGAGGGCACCCCCGTGCACCTGCCGGTCGCCGGTCCTCGCCGATTGTTCAGTCCACGCTGCGCAGCAGGCCCTCGACGGCCTTCAGCCGGTAACCCATCTCGACGAGCTGAAGCCGCGCCGACTCCTGCTCCGACCTGGCGCGCTCCACGGCCTCGCGGTACTGCTCCATCGCCTCGGCCCACTGGCGGTCGCGTTCGCGGTTGCGCTGCGTCTGGAAGTAGGCGACGGCCACGATCGCGCCGGCGAGTATCAGGAAGAAGGCGACCGGGATGATCACGTCGTCCATTAAGACCCCTCAGGTGAGTGCTGTGCACCCTCGTCGGAAGCGTCCTCCTGGACGGCCGCGAGGATCGTGTCCACGTTCAGGCGCACGTCGAACGGCGCCAGTTCGAAGTACTTGAGCGCCTTGCCGTCGTCGGAGAGCTCCAGGCGGCCGACGACGAGACCGGCCTTCTCCAGACGTTCGAGATGCATGTAGAGCAGGGGGCGGGAGACGCCGAGCCGCCGCGCCAGTTCGCTGACGTACAGCTGTCCGGGGGCGAGCTCGGTGATGATCCGGATCCGCTGGGCGTGGCCGACGGCGGAGAGGAAGGCGAGCAGCTCTTCGCTGTCCATGGCCCGCCTTTTCCCTGGTCCCGAAACCTGTCAGCCCAGACTTACGCATGACGGGATCTGCTGTCAATCCGCTTCCGTCCAGCCGTACATGACAGTTGACGGCTCATTCCTTCACCTGTCAGTCTCCACTTACACATGAAGGACTGAACGCCAGGACCTGGCGAAGGGGCGGGGATGGTCATGAGGAAGCGATCGGTCACGGTGCGCGCGGCGAGATGGAGCGCGCTGCATCCGGGGCGGGCGATCATCGGGTGGCTGGTGTTCGTGGTGCTCTGCCTGGGGGGCGGCATCGCCGCGGGCATGAACAGCGCGACCACGGAAGACTTCCGGGTCGGCGAGGCGGGCCGCGCCGAGGCCCTGGCCACCGAGGGCGGCGTCCAGCTGCGGCCCACGGAACAGATCCTGATCCGGGCGGAGTCGGGCCCGCTCGACGCGGGGGCGGCCGACGCCGCCGTCAAGGACATCACCGCCCGGATGAAGTCGCTGCCCGAGGTCGCTTCGGTCGCGGCGCCGGTGCGGTCCGCCGACGGGCGGGTCCTGCGGGTCCCGGTGGAGCTGAACGGCTCAGAGCAGGAGGACCAGGAGTCGGTGCCGCCGCTCCGGGCCCAGACCGAGGAGGCCGCGAAGGCGCACCCCGGCCTGGTGATCGAGGAGACCGGCGACGCCTCCGTGAGCAAGGGCGTCGAC
Organism: Streptomyces sp. NPDC046925; assembly: GCF_040644915.1. NCBI lineage: Bacteria > Bacillati > Actinomycetota > Actinomycetes > Kitasatosporales > Streptomycetaceae > Streptomyces > Streptomyces sp. NPDC046925. The sequence goes on from NZ_JBEYWZ010000001.1 coordinate 205,953, forward strand.
GATCAGCGCGACAAGGACCTGCAGTTCTCCGAGGCGATCACGCTGCCCGTCACGCTGATCACGCTCGCCGTGGTCTTCGGCTCGGTCGTCATGGTCGGCGTACCGCTGCTGCTCGCGGTGACCTCGATCATGGCGACGATGGGCCTGGCGATGCTCGCCTCGCACCTGCTGCCCGACACCGGCGTCGGAATGAGCATGATCCTGCTGATCGGCATGGCCGTCGGCGTCGACTACACGCTCTTCTACCTCAAGCGCGAACGCGAGGAGCGGGCCCGCGCGGGCGGCCGGCTCACCTCGGAGGCTTTGGTCGAAGCCGCCGCCGCGACGGCGGGCCGCGCCATCGTGGTCTCCGGAATCGCCGTGATCGTCTCCACCACCGCGCTCTTCCTGGCCCGTGACGTCATCTTCGACTCCCTCGCCACCGGCACGATCCTGGTCGTCGCCGTGGCCGTGGTCAGCTCGGTGACGGTGCTGCCCGCTCTCCTGGTCAAGCTCGGCCGCCGCGCCGAGCGGCGCGCCGCCGGGCGCCTGGCGCGGGGCAAGCAGGTCCGCAGGGCGTACGGCGACGGCGAGAAGAAGCCGGGCCGCGCCTGGAACGCCCTGCTCGCGCCCGCCCGCAAGCGCCCCGCGCTCACCCTGTGCCTCTCCGTCCTCGTGATGCTGGGGCTCGCGCTGCCCGCCCTGGACATGAACCTCAAGAACCCGGCGCGGGACAGCTTCTCGCGCGAGATCGAGGCGATGAAGGGGTACGACAGGCTGCTCGAAGCCTTCCCGGAGCAGCGCGTGCGGCACCTCGTCGTCGTACGGGCCGACGCCTCGCAGGCCGCCGGCGTACGGGAAGCCCTGCGCGACCTCGACCGCAGGGCGAAGGCCGACCCGCTCTTCTCGCACCCCTCGGGCGCCCCGCTGCTCCGTGCGTCGAAGGACCGCAGGACCACCACCCTGGAGCTGAACGCCCCGCACGCGACGTACTCGAAGAAGGCCGAGGACTCGCTCGACCACCTGCGCCACGACCATCTCCCCGCCACCGTCGGCAAGCTGCCCGGCGTCGAGACCGCCGTCACCGGCGAAGTGCCGCGCGGCACCGACTACGTGGAGCACCAGAACCAGAAGCTGCCGCTCGTCCTCGGCTTCCTGCTCCTGATGACCTTCGCCATGACGGTCTTCGCGTTCCGCTCCGTCGTCCTCGGACTGCTCGGCGTCGTGCTCAACCTGCTCTCCGCCGCGTCCGCGCTCGGACTGCTCGTCCTGGTCTTCCAGGGGGAGTGGGCGCAGGAGCTGCTCTCGTTCGTCTCGCTCGGCGGGATCTCCTCGCGGGTGCCGCTCTTCCTCTTCGTGATCCTCTTCGGGCTCTCGATGGACTACCAGGTGTTCGTGGTCAGCAGGATCCGGGAGGCCGCACTGAACGGCGTACCCACCCGGCAGGCCGTCATCGAGGGCATCGGCTCGTCGGCCAAGGTCGTCACCAGCGCCGCGATCGTCATGGTCACCGTCTTCGCGAGCTTCGTGATGCTGCACATCCTGGAGATGAAGCAGATGGGCTTCGTCCTCGCGGCGGCCGTCCTGCTCGACGCGTTCGTGATCCGCGTCATGATTCTGCCCGCGGCGCTGCTGCTGCTCGGGCGCGCCACGTGGTGGCCGTCGCGCGCGATCCGCCGGGCGGAGAAGTCGGCCGCCGAGCGCCACGGGGCCCACGGGGCGCGGGAGGCGGCCGAAGCGCGGAAAGCACCGGAAGCCGCCGACCGGCGTCCGCTTTCCGGGCATTGGGCGGAGCCCCGGACGGCGCGTCGTGGCTAACCCGAGCCGTTAGGGGGTGGTGGGTGGGCGGGCACCCATTCGAACGCTTACGATCCTCTGCGTGTCCAAACTGACCGACGTGCCCAAACGGATCCTCATCGGGCGCGCACTGCGCAGCGACCGGCTCGGAGAAACCCTCCTGCCGAAGCGCATCGCTCTACCCGTGTTCGCGTCCGACCCGCTCTCCTCCGTGGCCTACGCGCCGGGGGAAGTGCTCCTCGTCCTCTCGATCGCGGGTGTGTCGGCGTACCACTTCAGCCCCTGGATCGCCGTCGGGGTCGTCGTGCTGATGTTCACCGTCGTCGCCTCGTACCGGCAGAACGTGCACGCCTATCCGAGCGGCGGCGGTGACTACGAAGTCGCCAACACCAACCTCGGCCCCAAGGCCGGACTGACCGTCGCGAGCGCGCTGCTCGTCGACTACGTCCTGACCGTGGCGGTGTCGATCTCCTCGGGCATCGAGAACCTCGGCTCGGCGATCCCGTTCGTCGTCGAGCACAAGGTGCTCTGCGCCGTCGCCGTCATCGTGCTCCTGACGGTGATGAACCTGCGCGGCGTGAAGGAGTCGGGGAAGCTCTTCGCCATCCCGACGTACGTCTTCGTCGCCGGCGTCTTCATCATGATCGCCTGGGGTGCCTTCCGGGGCATCGTCCTGGACGAGACCATGAAGGCGCCCACCGCGGACTACGAGATCAAGCCCGAGCACCAGGGCCTCGCGGGCTTCGCCCTCGTCTTCCTGCTCCTGCGGGCCTTCTCCTCCGGCTGCGCGGCGCTCACCGGCGTCGAGGCGATCAGCAACGGCGTCCCGGCCTTCCGCAAGCCCAAGAGCAAGAACGCGGCGAGCACCCTGGCCCTGATGGGCGCCCTGGCCGTCACGATGTTCTGCGGCATCATCGCGCTCGCCATGACGACCAAGGTCCGCATGGCCGAGTATCCGGGCAAGGACCTCTTCCACAACGGCGTCCCGGTCGGCTCGGACTACGTGCAGAACCCGGTGATCTCGCAGGTCGCCGAGGCCGTCTTCGGCAACGGCAGCTTCCTGTTCATCGTCCTGGCCGCCGCCACCGCGCTCGTCCTCTTCCTCGCGGCCAACACGGCGTACAACGGCTTCCCGCTGCTCGGCTCGATCCTCGCGCAGGACCGCTACCTCCCGCGCCAGCTGCACACCCGCGGCGACCGGCTCGCGTTCTCCAACGGCATCGTGCTGCTCGCGGGCGCCGCCGCGCTCCTCGTCGTCATCTACGGCGCGGACTCGACCCGCCTGATCCAGCTCTACATCGTCGGCGTCTTCGTCTCCTTCACGCTCAGCCAGATCGGCATGGTCCGGCACTGGAACCGCCATCTGCGCAAGGAGCGGGACCAGGCCAAGCGGCGCCACATGCTCCGCTCGCGGGCGATCAACACCTTCGGCGCCTTCTTCACGGGCCTCGTCCTGATCGTCGTACTCGTCACGAAGTTCACGCACGGCGCGTGGGTCGCGCTGCTCGGCATGTGCATCTTCTACGCGACGATGTCCGCGATCCGCCGCCACTACGACCGCGTGGCCGAGGAGATCGCCGCACCGGACACCCCGTCCGAGGACAGCGTGCGCCCCTCGCGCGTGCACTCCATCGTCCTGGTCTCCAAGATCCACCGCCCGACGCTGCGCGCCCTGGCCTACGCCAAGCTGATGCGCTCGGACACGCTCGAAGCGCTGAGCATCAACGTCGACCCGGCGGAGACCAAGGCCCTGCGGGCCGAGTGGGACCGGCGCGGCATCCACGTCCCGCTGAAGATCCTCGACTCGCCCTACCGCGAGATCACCCGGCCGATCATCGAGTACGTCAAGGGCCTGCGCAAGGAGAGCCCCCGCGACGTGGTCAGCGTGATCATCCCGGAGTACGTGGTGGGCCACTGGTACGAGCACCTGCTGCACAACCAGAGCGCGCTGCGGCTCAAGGGCCGCCTGCTCTTCACCCCCGGCGTGATGGTCACCTCCGTCCCCTACCAGCTCGACTCCTCCGAGGCCGCGAAGAAGCGGGCCAGGAAGCGGTCCGAGTGGAACGCGCCGGGTGCGGTGCGGCGTGGGCCGGTGGAGAAGCGCGCCAAGGAGCACAGCAACGGCGGCGGGAACGGCAACAAGGGCTGACCCCTGCTGACCCCGGACGGCTGGTGAGCGGCCGGACAACACCCACGTAGACTGGTGGGCTGTTGTCCGGCCGTTTCCTTCGGCCGATGCCCCCTTACGTTGTGGAGTCACCCCGCCATGCAGGCAGAACCGAAGAAATCGCAGGCGGGGAACTCGGCGGAGGCCTCGCAGGCTGCCTCCCTCATCGGGCAGGAGTACGAGGTCGAGGTGGGCCCCGTCGCGCACGGCGGCCACTGCGTCGCCCGCACGGCGGAGGGCCGCGTCCTCTTCGTCCGGCACACGCTGCCCGGCGAGAAGGTCATCGCGCGCGTGACGGACGGCGACGAGGAGTCCCGCTTCCTGCGCGCGGACGCCGTGACGGTCCTCGACGCCTCCAAGGACCGCGTCGAGGCCCCCTGCCCGTACGCCGGCCCCGGCCGCTGCGGCGGCTGCGACTGGCAGCACGCCAAGCCGGGCGCCCAGCGCCGCCTCAAGGGCGAGGTCATCGCCGAGCAGCTGCAGCGCCTGGCCGGTCTGACCCCGGAGGAGGCGGGCTGGGACGGCACGGTCGTCCCGGCCGAGGGCGACAAGCTGCCCGCCGGCGAGGTCCCCGCCTGGCGCACCCGCGTCCAGTACGCGATCGACCCCGACGGCAACGCGGGCCTGCGCCGCCACCGCTCGCACGAGGTCGAGCCCATCGAGCACTGCATGATCGCGGCGCCGGGGGTCTCGGAGCTCGGCATCGAGAAGCACGACTGGTCGGGCATGGCGTCGGTCGAGGCGATCGCGGCCACGGGCTCCCAGGACCGCCAGGTCATCCTGGAACCGAAGCCGGGCGCGCGCCTGCCGCTCGTCGAGCTGGACAAGCCGGTCTCGGTCCTGCGCATCGCCGAACAGGACGGCGGCGTCCACCGGGTCCACGGCCGCCCCTTCGTCCGCGAACGCGCCGACAACCGCACCTACCGCGTCGGCAACGGCGGCTTCTGGCAGGTCCACCCGAAGGCCGCCGAGACGCTGATGCTCGCGGTCATGCAGGGTCTGACGCCCCGCAAGGGCGACACGGCCCTGGACCTCTACTGCGGCGTGGGCCTGTTCGCGGGCGCGATCGCCGACCGGGTCGGCGACAAGGGCGCGGTCCTCGGCATCGAGTCCGGCAAGCGAGCGGTCGAGGACGCCCGCCACAACCTCGCCGCGTTCGACCGCGTCCGCATCGAACAGGGCAAGGTCGAATCCGCCCTGCCGCGCACCGGCATCACCGAGGTCGACCTCATCGTCCTCGACCCGCCCCGCGCGGGCGCCGGCAAGCAGACGGTCAAGCACCTGACGAAGCTGGGCGCCCGCCGCATCGCATACGTGGCCTGCGACCCGGCCGCGCTCGCCCGCGACCTGGGCTACTTCCGCGACGGCGGCTACCGCGTGCGGACGCTGCGGGCGTTCGACCTGTTCCCGATGACGCATCACGTGGAGTGCGTGGCGATTCTGGAGCCGGCGGACAAGAGTCGCTGAACCGACGGCCGAGGCGTCGGCACGGAACGGCGACGGCGGCCGGGAATCGACCTGGGCGAACCGGTGCTTCGGATTTACCTTGCGCCTATGAATGAGCTGCGCAAGCGCAAGTACGAGCGATGGTTCCGCGCCGCGGACGTCGACGGCGACGGTGCGATCACGCGGCAGGACGTCGTCATGATGAGCGACCGCTACCTCCGGGCCAGGAGTATTTCGCAGGGCGCTCCCGAGGTGGGGCTGATGCACGACACCATGCACCAGTTCTGGGAGTCCGTGATCGCGCCCGCCGACGCCGACAAGGACGACCGGGTGACCCTGGCGGAGGCCATTCAGGCGTTCGACGTCACCTTTGCCGATCGTGCCCGGTACATGGAGGAGCTCGCGCCGGTCGCCGACCGCTTCTTCGACCTGGCCGACGCCGACGGTGACGGCGCGATCAGCCTGGCCGAGTTCACGCACATCTTCGGCAGCACGGGGCGGGCCCCCGACGAAGAGTGCGCCGAGGTCTTCAACGCGCTGGACCTCGACGCCTCCGGAGCCCTGACGCGGGCCGAGTACCACAAGGCGGCGTCCGAGTTCTTCTACGGAGACGACCCCGACTCGCCGGCCATCCATATCTTCGGGCGGCTCGCGTAATCTTCGGGCGCCTCGCCCGGGGGGACAGAAGGAGCAGGGGAGTCAGGGGCCCCAGTACGAGTGGTGACGTTCGGCCAGTTCCTCGGCCTCCCCGGTCGTCAGCAGACGGGCGGGGCGGTCGCCGAGGGCCAGCAGGAGCGCGGACACCTCCTCTATCTCGACCGCCGCGTCCAGCGCCGCCCGCAGGGACCTGCCCGAGACGACCGGGCCGTGGTTCTGGAGCAGGGCGGCACGCAGCGGAAACGGCAGCAGCTCCAGCTTCTTCGCCTGATCCGCGTCGCCCGGCGCCGCGTACGGCAGCAGGGGTGTCTGGCCGACCCGCATCACGAAGTACGGGGTGAGCGGCGGTATGGCGCTGTACTCGGACCACGGCGGCAGGCAGGAGACCGCCGCCGCGCTCCGGGAGTGCAGATGGACGACGGCCCGTGTGGCGGCGTCGCGCCGGTAGAGGGCCGTGTGCAGCGGGTGTTCCTTGGAGGGCTTGGGGCCGTCCATGTGCCTGCCGTCGAGGTCCAGGACGCTCAGCTCGTCCGGGGCCAGGCAGGCGAGGTCCGCCCCGGTGGGGGTGATGAACAGCTGGTCGCCGGCCCGGACACTGAGGTTCCCGGAGGATCCGGGGCTCAGCCCCAGGGCGGCGAGGTGTGCTCCGGCGGCCGTGAGGTCGGCTCGCACGTCGCTCATACGAGGGTGCTCCATGCTTCCGTGAAGATGTCGGTGTCGCCGAAGTTCCCTGACTTCAGGGCCAGGTCCACGCTGGGCCGCTCGCCGTCGGCGCGGGCCCAGGTGACGCCGGGGCAGATGGGGGCGCCGATGGCGAGGCCGCGGACGTCCAGTGCCGTGACGACCGCGCCGGAGGTCTCGCCCCCGGCGACCAGCAGACGCCGCGCGCCGTGCTCCACCAGGTCGACGGCGAGGGCAGCCAGCGCCCGTTCGATCAGGTCGGAGGCGGGCGCCTCGCCCTCCGGGGTGCTCTGCTCCAGGTCCGCAAGGTCCTCCACGGCGTAGATCAGCGGCGGCAGGCCGGGGTCGCGCCGCCACTGCTCCCGCGCGAAGGCGGCGAGTTCGGCCACCGCGCCGGGCAGGTCGGCGCGCAGCGCGGCGATGTCCAGCTTGCGGTGCGGCAGCCGGGTCCGGCCGTGGGCGACCTGCGCCCTGGTGGCGGCCGACGCGCTGCCGGAGAGGACGACCGCCGGATCGCCGGGCCGCGATGCGGGGGTGGCCCGGGCGGCGCCGGGGCGCGGCCCGGTCAGGCCGAGGGCGAGCCCGGCGGCTCCGGTGACCAGGGCGAGGTGTGCGGTGGCGGCGGAGACGGTGCGCAGATCCTCGTCGGTGACGGCGTCCACCACGACGAGCGCCCCGGCCGCGTCCGCGCAGTCCACGGCCGCCCGCAGCTCATCGGCGCCCGCCCGGACGGTGTCCAGCGGAACGTGGCGTACGGGATGTCCGGTCTGCGGACGCAGCAGACGCTCGACGGAGGCGTCCGTCATCGGGGTCAGCGGGTGGTGGCGCATCGGGCTCTGGTCGAGCGGCTCCCCGTGGACGTACAGGAGTCCGTCGCGCACGGTGCGGCCGGTGGCCGGGAAGGAGGGCGCCACCACGGTGCGGTCCGCGGGGACGGCGTCGAGGAGCGCGTCGATGACCGGGCCGATGTTGCCGCGGGGAGTGGAGTCGAAGGTCGAGCAGTACTTGAAGTAGTACCGGCTGCATCCGGCGGCCCTCAGCGCGCGCAGGGCGGCCAGCGAGTCCGCGACGGCCTCGCCCACCGGTGCGGTGCGGGACTTGAGGGCGACGACGACCGCGTCCGCGCCGGCGACCGCTTCCGTCTCGACGGCGTCGGCGCCGATGGCGACCAGGGTCCGGAAGCCGCGGGACACCAGCATCGTCGCCAGGTCCGTCGCTCCGGTGAAGTCATCCGCGATGGCCCCGAGGGTCGGCATGGAACCTCCATGGTGTCGTGTGCCGGTATGTGAAAAAATGTTAACAGACTTTACGTGGGTGAGATATCTTGATACAGATTGTTAACCAGCTCTTGGATGGCCCTCCTCACGGCCGATCGGAGCCACCCCATCGCATCGCGCACCCACTGAGGAGTGCCCATGAACTTCCATCACCTGTTCGCCCCGGGCGGCGACCGGATCGTGCGTTACGCGCTCTCCGGCGCCGGTGGCGGATTCGCCCGGACGCTCCTCGCGCAGACCCGGCGCATCCCGCGACTCAGCCCCGCGGTCCTCTGCGACCAGGACGTGGAGCGGCTGAGCGCCATGCTCGTCGAGCTCGGCCATGACGCGGACGAGCTGCGGATCTGCGACGACGCCGCCTCCGTACGGCAGGCCCGCGAGGACGGCCGGATCGCCCTGGTCCGCGACGGGGCCCTGCTCGTCGAGGGCGAGTGGGACATCCTCGTGGAGGCCACCGGCAGCCCCGCCGCCGGATACGCGATGGCCCGCCAGGCCCTGACCGGCGGCCGGCACGTCGCCATGGTCAGCAAGGAGGTCGACTCGGTCGCCGGACTGCACCTCGCCGAGCTGGCGGACACCCACGGCTGCGTCTACACCACCGCCGACGGCGACCAGCCCGCCAACCTGATCGGCCTGGTCACCTGGGCCGAGACCCTCGGCCTCGACATCGTGGCCATCGGCAAGTCCTCTGAGTACGACCTCGTCCTCGACCCCTCCACCGGTACGGTCACGCAACTCGACACGACCGTCCCCGCCCCGGAACTGGCGGAACTCCTCGAACTCGGCGACGACCCGCGCGCCACCCTCGACGCCCGCGCCGCCGCCGTCGCCGCCCTGCCCACCGGCGCCACCGCCGACTACTGCGAGATGGCCGTGGTCGCCACCAGCACCGGCTTCCGCCCGGACACCGAGCGGCTGCACTACCCCGTCGCCCGGATCGCCGAACTGGCGGACATCTACGCCCTGCGCGAGGACGGCGGCGTCCTGCACCGCCCCGGCGCCGTCGACGTCTTCAGCGCCCTGCGGCTGCCCGGCGAGGCGTCCTTCGCGGGCGGCGTCTTCGTCGTCGTACGCACCGGCGACCCCGTCACCTGGGAGACCCTGCGCGGCAAGGGGCACGTCGTCAGCCGCGACGGCAAGTACGCCGCCGTCTATCTGCCGTACCACCTGATGGGCGTCGAGACCCCCGCCTCCCTGCTCTCCGCCGTCCTGCACGACCGCCCCTCCGGCGGCACCGACCCCCGCTGCCACGCCGTCCTCGCGGGCCGGGCCGAGGTGGACCTGCCCGCCGGGACCGTCCTCGACATGGGCGGCCACCACCACGACGTCACCGGCGTCAAGGCGGTCCTGCTCCGCGACGAGGACACCCCCGCCGACGCCGCGCCGCTCTACCTCGCCGCGCACGCCACCCTCGCCGTGGACGTACCGGCGGGCGCGCTGCTCACCCTCGGGCACCTCGCGAACCCGGACGCCGCCCTGCTCGACGCCTGGACCTCGGGCCGCGCGGCCCGGCCCTCCGGCCACGCGGCGCAGTCCGCCGCGGCCCGTCCCGTCACCGCGTCGGAGAACGCATCACCGGAGAACGGATCATGAGCACCGACATCCAGCACCTGCTCCTCGGCCTCGCGGCCGTCGTCGCCCTCATCCTGCTGATCACCAAGGCCAAGCTCCACCCGTTCCTGGCCCTCGCGCTCTCCGCCATCGGCCTCGGCCTCGCGTCCGGCATCGGCCCGGGTGACACGGTCGAGCACTTCCAGGACGGCTTCGGCGACTCCCTCAAGAGCGTCGGCCCCACCATCGGCCTCGGCACCCTGCTCGGCGGCATCCTGCTCGGCTCCGGCGGAGCCGACCGGATCGCCACCGTCTTCATCGGCGCCCGCCCGGTGAAGTGGATCCCCACCGCGATCACGGCGGCGGCCCTGCTCATCGGGATGCCGCACCTGTTCGACGTGAGCTTCGTGATGCTCGTCCCGCTGGTCTACGCGGTGGCCAAGCGCACCGGCTCCCACCTGCTCTACGTCGGCCTGCCCATGGCCGCCGGCCTCTACATCTCGCACGGCCTGCTGCCGCCGCACCCCTCGCCGACGCTCGCCGTCTCCGCGTACGACGCCAGCACCGGCCTCACCATCCTCTACGGGCTGATCATCGGCATCCCGATCGCCGTCCTCACCGGCCCGGTGCTCACCCGGTACGGAGCTCGCTGGTTCGGGCCCGCGCCCGACCTCGACAAGGGCCCGGTCCCCGACGCGGGAATGACCCCGGAGAACCAGCGGCGCCCCGCGTCCTTCACCCTCGCCCTGATCACGGTCCTGCTGCCGCCGGTCCTCATGCTGATCGGCACCATCGGCACCTCGGCGACCCGCGAGGGCACGGCGCCCTACACGATCTTCGAGGCGTGCGACTCCCCGGTCCTCTCCCTGCTCGCGGCCGTCCTCTTCGCGTTCTTCGCCCTCGGCGTCCGCTCCGGCTTCGGGCTCGGCCAGATACAGAAGATGGCCGCCAAGGGGCTCGGCCCGGTCGGCGGCATCGTCCTCATCCTGGGCGCGGGCGGCGGTCTCAAGGCGATGCTGACCGCCACCGGCATCGACAAGATCATCTCCGATTACGCGGTCGACTGGTCGATCCCGCCGCTGATCCTCGCCTGGCTGGTCGCCGCACTGCTGCGGATCTGCCTCGGCTCGGCCACGGTCGCCACCGCCGCGGCCACCGGCATCGTCGCCCCGCTGGTCGGCGCCTACCCCGGGCTCTCGCCCGAACTGCTCGTCCTGGCCACGGCATCCGGCGCGGTCATGCTGTCGCACGTGAACGACTCGGGCTTCTGGCTCTTCAAGGAGTACTTCCAGCTCTCGGTGCCGCAGACCTTCCGCACCTGGACGCTGATGCTCTCGCTCCAGTCGATGCTCAGCCTCGGCGGCATCCTGCTCCTGAGCCTGTTCGTCGGAAGCTGAGCCGCGCCCCCGGCGGGGGCCGGAATCCGCTCACGGGCCCGCCCGGCACAATCATCGGGCCGGGCGGGCCCGCCCGAAGACCAGAAGGGAAGATACGACCATGGCCGAAGACGCGTCCCCGCCGCTCATCCCCGACCAGCGGCGGGAGAAGCTGCTCAAGCACCTGCGCCACGACGGCGTCCTGAGCGTGCAGCAGATCACGCAGCTTCTCGGCGTCTCGCACATGACCGTCCGCCGGGACATCGCCGAACTGGAGCGCCAGGGCCTTGTGTTCACCGTGCCCGGCGGCGTACGGATCGCGAGCCAGGTGCGCACCGAGCCGAGCCACCAGGCGAAGTCCCGCCTTGAGCAGCCGCAGAAGGACGCCATGGCGAGGCGGGCCGCGGCACTCGTCGAGGACGGCATGACGCTCTACCTCGACGCGGGCACCACCCTGCTCGCCATGGTCCCGCACCTGATCCACCACCAGCGGCTCACGGTCGTCAGCAACGACTTCAGCACCGTCGACCGGCTGATGACCGAAGGCCCCCACCTGGAGATCATCCATGTCGGCGGCCGGGCCGAGCCCGCCAACCGCTCCACCGTCGGCCGCCTCGCTGCGGCGACCCTGCGCCAACTGGCCCTGGACATGGCCTTCATCAGCACGAGCTCCTGGGACCTGCTGCGCGGGGTCACCACTCCCTCGGACGCCAAGGTGGAGGTGAAGCGGGCCGCCCTGGAGAGCGCCCGCAGCGCCACCCTGGTGGCCGCGTCGTCCAAGTTCGGCACCTTCGGCAAGTACCGCGTCGCCGCCCTGGCCGACTTCGACACCATCATCACCGACCGCGCCCTGACCGAGGCCGCCGCCGAGGGTGTACGGGACTGCGGCGCGGAACTCCATCTGGCGGGCGACTGAGTGCGCCGCCCCCCGGGGACCGGGAGAGTGGTGGACACCAACGTCGTCCACCGGGGGGCCGGAACCGAGGAGCGTGCGCATCGTGGCCAAGGAAAAGAAGCTCAGCAAGGGTGACCAGGTCTCCTGGAGCAGCCACGGACAGAGCGTTCCGGGAAAAGTGAAAAAGAAGATCACGGAACGCACCCGGGTTGCGGGACGCAAGGTCGACGCCTCGAAGGACGAACCGCAGTACGAGGTCACGAGCGACAAGTCCGGCCGCGACGCCGTCCACAAGCCGGAGTCCCTGCGCGAGAGGAAGAGCGGCTCATGAACCGGGGCCACGACCCGGCCGAGTAGCCCCGGCGTGTGCCGCGCGCCGCCCGCGCCGCCGTGCGCTTTCATCGGTGGGGTGACTGCGGACAAGGAACAGAAGGATCAGAAGGAACAGAAGGCCGAGAAGGCGGAAGACTCCGGCGCGCCCACCCCCCATTGGCTGTTCGGCGATCAGCTCGGCCCCCATTTCGTCGATCCGGCGCGGGGCGGACCCCACCGGGACGCGCCGCTCCTGATGATCGAGGCCCGCAGCGTCTTCCGGCGGCGGCGCTTCCACCGCGCCAAGGCCCATCTGATCCTCTCGGCGATGCGCCACCGGGCCGCCGAGCTCGGTGACCGCGTGCGGTACGTCAAGGCGGACACCTACCGCGAAGGTCTGCGCGAGGCGGTGGGGGACACCCCGGTGACCGTGCACCATCCGACGTCCCACGCGGCCCGCGCCTTCGTGGACGCGCTGCCCTCCGTACGCGTACTGCCCGCACGCGGCTTCCTCGTGACACACGACGAGTTCAAGACCTGGGCGGACGGCCGCGCCACCAAGCGCCTGCGGCAGGAGGACTTCTACCGCTGGGTCCGCCAGACGCACGACCTCCTGATGGAGGGCGACCGTCCCGTCGGCGGCAAGTGGAACCTGGACCACGACAACCGGGAGCCCCCGCCCAAGGACGCCGCCGACCTGGGCGTTCCGGCGCCCTATCACCCCCGCGAAAGCGACGTCGACGCCGAAGTACGGGCCGACCTCGACCGCTGGGCGCGCGACGGGGACGTCGAATTCGTCGGCGAGGACGGCCCCCGCCGGTTCCCCGCCACACGCCGCGAGGCACTCGCCGCGCTCCGCCGCTTCGTCGAACACCGGCTCGCCACGTTCGGGGCGTACGAGGACGCCATCCTGGCCGGGGACAGGACGATGAGCCACAGCCTGCTCTCCTCGTCGCTCAACCTCGGCCTGCTCGACCCCGCCGAATGCGTCGAACGGGCCGAGGCACGGTGGCGGTCGGGCGACGCGCCGCTCAACAGCACCGAAGGCTTCGTACGACAGATCGCCGGCTGGCGCGAGTTCGTCTGGCATGTCTACTGGTACTTCGGCACCGAGTACCGCGCCAGCAACACCCTGCGCCATCGCGCGCAACTGCCCGACTGGTTCACGGAGTTGTCCCCGGACGGCACCGACGCGAACTGCCTGACCCACGTCCTTGAGCAGGTCCGCGAGAGCGGCTGGACGCACCACATCCCGCGCCTGATGATCCTGGGCAGCTTCGCCCTCCAGCGGGGGTGGGAGCCCCGGGCCGTCACCGACTGGTTCCACCGCAGCTTCGTCGACGGCTACGACTGGGTCATGGTGCCGAACGTGGTGGGCATGTCGCAGTACGCGGACGGCGGCCGCATGACCACCAAGCCGTACACGTCCGGAGGCGCCTACATCGACCGCATGAGCGACCTCTGCGGGCCCTGCCGGTACAAGCCGTCCGTACGGGTCGGCGAGGACGCCTGCCCCTTCACCGCCGGGTACTGGAACCTCCTGCACCGCCACCGCGACCGGTTCGAGCACAATGCACGGATGTCGCAGGCGGTGCGGGGGCTCGACCGCCTCCGCGATCTCGACGAGCTCCTCGAGCAGGAGCGCGACCGCCGGGATTGACGACAGGGCGAGACAGCACGAGGCACGACGAGAAGACCCGGGAGAGGGACAGCACGTGGGCAAGGCGGCGGAGGAGCCCGAGCAGCAAGCGCTCTTCGGGTGGGCGGACACCGAGCCGGGGCACACCCCGCAGCAGGCGTTCCGCGACAGCCCGCAGGCGCGCAGAATGCTCGACGTACGCGAGGTCTACGCCGAGCCCGCCGCCCTCGACTCGCCGCGCGGCCAGCAGATCATGGCCCGGCTGCCGGACGCGCGCGTGACCGAGGTCCCCAGCCACTGGAACATCCCCGCCCTGCACGGCAACGACGGCAACATCGGCCGATGGGTCCGCATCAAGACCGAGACGCTCGTCCTCGGGGTCAAGCACACGCTCGCGACGCGCCCCAACGGAAGGTCCGCCGACTGGATCGCGCCCGGCCCCTCCAACGGCTGCGCCATGGCCTGCGCCTACTGCTACGTCCCCCGCCGCAAGGGCTTCGCCAACCCCATCACGCTGTTCACCAACATCGAGGCGATCGTGGCCCACGTCCGGCGCCACGTACGCAACCAGGGCCCCAAGACGGAACCCAACCAGTGCGACCCCGAGGCCTGGGTCTACGACATCGGCGAGAACGGCGACTGCTCCGTCGACGCCCTGGTCTGCGACAACACGGCCGACCTCATCGCCGCGTTCCGCGGCCTCCCCACGGCGAAGGCCTCCTTCGCGACCAAGTTCGTCAACCCCGACCTGCTCGCGCTCGACCCGCAGGGGCGTACCCGCGTGCGCTTCTCCGTCATGCCGCCCGACGACGCGCGCCTCCTCGACATCCGCACCAGCCCGGTCGACGAGCGGATCGCCGCGGCCGCCGACTTCCTCGACGCCGGATACGAGGTCCACTTCAACCTCTCGCCCGTCGTCCTCCGCCCCGGCTGGCAGCGGGACTGGGCCGACCTGCTCACCCACCTCGACGACGTCCTGCCCGCCCGGGTCAAGGAGCAGGCGGCGGCCGAGGTCATCATGCTGACCCACAACCAGGCCCTCCACGAGGTCAACCTGGGCTGGCACCCCCGCGCCGAGGACGTGCTGTGGCAGCCGGAGGCCCAGGAGACCAAGCGCTCCCAGAACGGCGCCCTCAACGTGCGCTACTCCCGCGAGATCAAGCAGCAGTCCCTGGCCCGCATCCAGCAACTCCTCACGACCCACGCACCGTGGCTCCGGGTCAGGTACGCCTTCTGAGGCGGCGGCACTCGTGTCACTGGGCGGTAGAGAAGCGCTTCGGTTCCGCCAGAGCGGCGCGTGCGCCGTCGAAGTCGGCCAGCCTCGCCGACAGGGTGGCCACGGCTAGTCGTTGGGGGAGCGCTGCCGAGAACTTCAGGCCGCGCACTGCCCGCTGGTCGACGACGGGTAGAACCAGCGTCGGCTCGGCTTGGGCGGCGTCCATTGCAGCGCGCCACATGCCGAGGGTCAGGTCCTCCCGTAGCCGCAGGTAGCAGTCCGTCGGCCGCTGAACGGGATCGGCGATGGACGACAGTGTCGCGCCCAGCGTCGCATTGGCCCGGTAGCCCGCCCACGTCCACCAGCGGACATCGTTTCCGCGCCGCGCGATCAGTGTGCCGCCGGGGTGGACGAGGTGCTGGGCGTCCTCGTCACGCCATTCCTGGAGACAGACCTCGGCTCGTCGGGTGAGTGAGACCTTCGGGTCGGCGCCCAGGAGGACGTCCCGCATGGCGCGCGTCAACTCGTACGAGAGTCCGACGAGCGTGCCTCCGGACCATTTGGCGATTCCACCGCCCTCGACAGGCTCGACGAAGACCCGCTTGCGCCCCCAGTCGATGAACGTCACCTGCCAGCTGCGGCCCGCCAGCAGCAGCCTTCGCGGGCCCGGACGTTCCTCCGTGAGTACGGACGGATCCATCCGGCCGATCTCGGCACGCCCGGACAGGACCGTGAACTGCGGTGGCGCGGTGAAAGAGGCGGTCAGCTCGATGAAATGGCGTCGCCCGAAAAGCCGTTCGGCTTCCGGGCCGATGAACAGCATGCCTTCATCGTTGTCCAGGAAGCCTTCCTCCGTCAGGTGGCGCAGGATGGGAGCGGCGGAACGGTCGAAGGGGGCCAGGCCGTTCCACTGCGCGGGCCACATCTGATCGCCCAGCTTGTGCTCCTGGAGGGTGGCGGCGAGCAACTGCTGTGCGACGAGATGGCGCGGCGCGGGTGGTGCAACAACCGGTTCGACCCAGCCGCGGCCCCAGAGGACCAGCAACGCGGCGGCCTGCAGCAGAGTCTCCTTGTGCGTGGCTAGGAACAGGCAGTTGCGCGTGTTTCCCGCGCGTCGCCCCGTACGGCCGACGCGTTGGAGGAACGAGGCGACTGTGCTGGGTGAATCGATCTGGACGACTCGGTCGAGGTCGCCGACGTCGATGCCGAGTTCCAGGGTGGAGGTGGCCACGATGACACAGTCACGGGCTTCGGCGAACGCCTGCTCGGACCGGGCCCGCTCGTCGGCCGAAAGAGAGGCATGAGACAGGAAGACGGTGACGTCACGTGCCCGGAGCGCCGCGCCCAGCTCTTCGACCTGCCGTCGCGACTCACAGAAGACCAGTCGCTTCTCGCCCTTGTGCAGGGCCGCGATGACCTTGGCGGCATTGGACAGAGAGCCCACGTAGTCGAGTTCGATCTCACCGGGTGGGGGGCCGGTCGCGTCGTCCGCGGGCATCTGGGCCGACGATGCGACCGAGGGGGCCGTGAGCTCTGGGCCGATGACCTGTCCCACGCGCCGACCGGCGCCGGATCCTTGTAGCCAGGTGAGTAGGTGGCGAGGATTTCCGATGGTCGCCGACAACCCGATCCGCTGGATCGGATGCCCGGTGACCCGTTGGAGGCGTTCGAGGACCGCCAGAAGATGCCAGCCCCGGTCGTCTCCCGCGAACGCGTGCACCTCGTCGACGACGACGGCCCGGACGCCGCCAAGCAGGTGTGCGTGATCCGTCTTCACCCCGATCAGCATGGCTTCCAGTGACTCGGGTGTCGTCAGCAGGATGTCGGGCCTGTCGGTACGGATGCGCTGGCGCCGCGACTCACTCGTGTCCCCGTGCCACAGCGCCGCGCGCCGTCCGAGCCATTGCGCGTAACTGTCGACGCGTGTCACGAGATTGTTGAGGAGCGCCTTGAGCGGGCAGAGGTACAGAACCGAAGTGCCGGTCCAGCCCTGTGCCGACATGGCCGACAGGATCGGCAGACAGGCCGCCTCGGTCTTGCCGCCGGCGGTGGGCGCCAGGAGCACGGTGTCCTCGCCGTCCATCACCGGATTGATCGCGGCCCGCTGCAAGGGCCGCAGGTCCGGCCAGCCGAGCGTGTTGACCACGTGGTGCAGGATGACGGGATCGAGCCGGTCGACAGGATCCGCGGCCGACGTCATCACAGCTCCAGGTCGATGGCGTCGGCCGACGACGGCCCGGCCAGGTTCCGTTCCACGTCGGTGAGTTCACTGCCACCGACCGTGAGTCGGTAGTGCTGCCGCGGGTCGAAGTCCGGGAACTGGTCGATGCGGTCGAGGACGTCGTCGACCAGCTTCTTGAGGAAGAGCCGGGGCGCGACCCCCACCTTGCCGCCGAGGGCCCCGCCCACCGCACGGGCGAGATCGGCGACGTAGGCGTCGTCCGCCAGAGCCTTGATCCGGTCGGGAGAGTCCGCTCCGGACGCGTAGAGATCCCGGATGGTTGTTCCGAGGCCGGTCAGTGACTCCAAGGTGAAGCCGGGCAGGCGTAGCTGGACCGCCCGCGGGTTGTCGAAGCGGGCGTCGGTCGTGAAGTCGGTGGCGAGTCGCTGTGCGAGCGGCGGGAGCCGTTGGACCCCCTGCTGGCCGTCGTAAAAGGCGGGCGTGCCGGTGATGACGAGATACAGGCCGGGAAACCGGCCCGAGTGGACTTCGTCGATCAGCTGGCGCAGGGCGTTGAGCGCCTTGTCCCGGGCGTCGGACCGCACCCTCTGAAGGGTTTCCACCTCGTCAAGGACCACGAAAAGACCCCGGTGGCCGGAATCCCGCAGGACGGTGAGCAACCCCTGCAGGAAGCCGAGAGCCCCGAAGTGGTCCAGGTCGCCGCGCACCCCCGCGAAACGCCGCGCCGCAGCCGCCACATGGGGCTGGCCGCCGAGCCAGGCGAGGATGGCCGCTGCCGTCGCTTCGTCGCCCTCGGCGAGCGCGGTCCGATAGCCGCGCAGAGCTGTCGCGAAGGACGGTGCGTGCCGGGATACTTCGGTCAGCCGCGCGGTCAGCAACTCCTCCACCGCGCCGCTCAGATCGTCCTCGTCGGCACCGGCGGCGAGAGCGTCCTCCTCCAGGGCGTAGAACCAGGCGTCCACCACGGGCCGCAGGGCACTTGGCGGGAAGCTCGGAGTGGACAGCCGCTCGGTGAGACGCCGGTAGACGGTCTCCAGCTTGTGCAGGGGAGTTTCCGTCTCCGAGATCTGGATCTCGGAGACGGCGAAGTTGCGCTGCTTGGCGCGCTCTCCGAGCCAGCGGGTGAAGAACGTCTTGCCGGAGCCGTACTCACCCCGTACAGCCTTGAAGACCGAGGCGCCCGAGGCGACCGCGTCGAGTTCCGCGTCGAGCGCGGACTCGAAACGATCGAGGCCGGTGGCAAGCAGATCCAGGCCGCTCTCGGGCACCGCACCGCGCCGCAGCGCGTCGAGGGCGGTGCGCCGTCGAGCGGCTGAGACGGGAGAAGGGGGGGGATCGATCACTCGCTCATTGTCCCATCCGGGCATGGCGAAGAACCGATTTCGAGGTCACCTGCGGCGAAGACTGCCGTAACCGAGGTTGGTCGTCAGGTAGGAGACGAAGTCGCTGCTCTTCGCGGTCTTGTCAGCTCCCCATCGGTTGTCCCGCTGGAACTTCTCGAACTGCTCCTGAAGCGACCCCCACAGTGACTCAAGCCGTGCGGCGCTAGGGAAGACCTTCTCCCTAGCAGCGTTGTTCAAGACCTCCGGCTTGCTGAACACGCGGCCCATGAGGTCGACGGCACCGAGCATGGCGAGGTGGAAGTGGAGGTTCGTGTGCAGTGAACGGGAGATGGGATCCGACGTCGACTGCAAGAACTCGTCCACCTGGCGTTGAGCCTTGGCCAGCCACAGGTAGACGGGGAGTTCCGTCTTCGACGAGAAGACGCGTCGGTAGTCGGTATCGGACTTCAGCAGGCTCGAGGGGCGGGCTCGGGCGTAGTCGGGCTGCCCGAGGGCCATGGCCATCATGGACTGGGCAAGGAGGGGAATGCTGACGATCCGGTCGGCCGGCTTGCCCTGGTTCCGATAGAAGTTCTTGCGCCGGTCGTAGAACCAGTCGTGTTCCAGGAAGTACGACTCGATCTGCCGCTGGATGTCGTCCGTGGCCCGGAGAGAGGCGACCGGCACACTCGTCTGCCGGTTGGTGGCGCGGATGACGGAGTCCCGGGCGGCCTGGTCCACGGTGACGAGGATGCGTACCTGCACGAGCCTGTCGAAGACCGGGTCGGTGGGGTCGGTCAGGTAGAGAGCGTGCAGCGTCTCGTGGAGTGTGTACGAGGTCTGGAGGCCGTTGACTATCTGTACGTCGGAGAGGCTGAGCCGCTTTCCGACGGAGGTCGCCTGCGAGCACACGATGGTGATGCCGTTGTTGAGCCACCAGAACTCCGGCGCCTCGGGGTTCTGAAGAGAAGCTGTGATCTCCCGGTTCACCTCGACGTTGCCCTGATAGTCACGGACGTTCCAGTCGAAGATGTGCGACTTGATCAACCCGGTCTCGTCGCTGAGGAAATCGAGGTACTCGCCCAGGCCGACGAGCGCGACGTGGCTGGTGCCGTGGGTGATGCTCTCCCTGTAGGGCAGTTCCAGGGTGTACGACGGCAGGGTGCTGGCGCGCTGCCAGAGTTCCGAGGGGCCCAGGAACTCGACCTCGCCGGTGGAGATGGCGAAGGCTTTGGTGAACTGCGTCTCCAGGATCTTGGCCTTCGCCTGAACCTTGGGGTGCACCTCACTCGCCTCGCCGCGCGTCACGTACGAGAACTTGATGAGTACGGTCGGGTGGCGGGTGAGGAGCCGCGTCAACGCCGTTCTGAAGAGTCTGAAGCGAGCGAGGAGATCGGCGGTGTACAGCACGCCGACGGTGTCCTCGTCGACCTCCATGTTCAGCAGGTTCGAGCAGGTGGAGGCCGCCTTGTCCAGAGCCGTTTCGGAGAAGCCCGCGCTGGTCTTGGCCTGGATGAGCCAGAGCGTCAGCTGGCTTCCCTGCTCCACGTTGGAGACAGAGGAGTGCGGCTGGAAGATCTCGCTGTCCTCATGCAGTAGCCGGCCGCCGAGGAAGACATAGGCCCCGTCGATGCCTCCGTCGTTGGCACCTCCGATCACGCCGGCCTCGATCTCCTCCTCCGAGAGGCCGAATCCGTGCAGAGCGTGTTCGCTCGCGAACCTCTCGAAGGCCGCGTCGAACGAGAGGGGGACGGAGCGAGAGGTACGGCGCTCCTCGATCATCTGGTTGATTAATACACGGTCGTTGGCGCTCATGGCTCCTGGCTCATCAGTGGAGGTAGCGGCTGGTGGGGCGTCAGCCCAGGTCGAACTGCATGCGGAGCAGGGCGAGGTCGAGACGCACGGTCCGCCCGTCCGGCAGCGTTTCCAGGACTTGCACGCCGTCGTAGTTGAGCAGTTGGCGCAGGATTGCGGCGAACCCGTCCGCACGCGTCACCGGGTAGGAAACGCGCTGCGCCAGCGCGGACACCGGCAGCGTGCCCCCGGCGTCGAGCAGCGCCCGAACCGCACCTTCGACCTTGTCCATGGGCGGCTTGCGGGCGAGCAGGCCGGTCTGTCCCTGGAACGCCTCTGAAGCGAAGAGGGCCGAGATGAGGGTGTCGTCGGGACCGACGAAGGTGGTGGTCACCAGCGTCTCCGCGGCATCGGGCGACGGGACCACAGCTACCTCGAACAACGAGTCGTGTGTACGAGCCACTTGAGCCTGAGCCTGGACCTGGGCCTTCGTCGGCTTCTGCCGTGTCTGTCGCTTCGCCGGGGTTGCCGTGGCTGTCGGCGGCGCGGGCGGGACGGTGACAGGGGGAGGCGTGAAATCCTCCAGCAGCCACCAGGCCGGCCGCTGATCCGCCAGCTCCCGCCAGGCCGGAGGAGGCGTCGCTCCGAACGGCAGGAAGGCCAGCACCGGAATCGTGAACTCGGCGAGGGACGCACCGCCGTGGTATCCGGCCTTGCGCGCTGTGTACCGCGAGTCGGCGTCCCACAGCGCGACGATCGATCCACCGGACTTCGGCGCGACGACCCGGGGGCCGTGCAGCGCGATCTCCCGCGGGCCCACCTCGCCGCCCGGCTCTCGGTGCCGGGCGGACTGCGGCGAACCGGTGTCCACCTTTTCCCCGTGCCGGTCCACGACATGTCCGTGGTCGCTGGTGACGACCACCGCCATCCCCTGTGAAGCGGCGATCCGCAGCAGATCCACGAGACCTGGGATGTGCCCGGCCTGCCAGGCTCCGTCGCCCAGCTTCTGCTCCTTGGCGAGCCGGTCGTCGATCGCGTTGAGGACCACGGCCACATGCGTGCGGCCGTCCATGAGCGCTTCGGTGAGCGCGGCCCCGAAGGTGTCTCCCGCGCTGTCGGCCCGCAGGTCGTCCTTGTGGAACACTGCCGCCTGCCCGCCGTTCCAGAGCGGAAGGGCAGGGAAGAGCTGGGCTTCGTCCTTCTGCGATCCCTGCATCAGCCTGCCCGCGAACAGCGAAGTACGGGAAACAGAGGTGAGGGTGGGAAGAGCCGCTGCCATGGCGCGGCGCAGCGGCGCGCCGTCGGTGGCCACCGGGTCGAACTCGGACCAGGTGGCGCGCAGTTCCTCGCCCAGCTCGGTGGCTATGGCCGCACTCATCCCGTCCAGGACGATCAGCAGCACGCGGCGGTCGGGGGCGCCGCGGACCACAGGCTTCACCACCCGCTCAAGGAATGTCTCCACCGTCAGCATTCCACCGGGATCGGTACCGGCCGCGGTCCAGGTCGCCAGTGCGCGCGCGAAGGCCCGGTCGATCTCGTGGCGTCGCTCGCGCACGCGAACGGCCAGTGAGTCGTACGCAGCTCTCAGCCGGTCGTCGGAGTCGCCGCCGGCCTCAATGTGCTCAAGGGCGCGATCCACCCAGGCGGTCTCTTTGAGGTGCCGCTCTATGGCGCCGCCCACGTGCTCGGCCTCGACCGGCGGTTCGGTGGCCAGCCACCGGGCGAGCCGCTGGGCCATGCGGGTCCGCTCGATCCGTGACTGAACCTCCGGCCCTTGTGCACGCCGGTGCCCGCTCAAGGAACGTACGGCGGCGTCGAGCGCTCCCGGCTCATCGGCGGTCAGAGCCTCTCCGACGGCCGTGAACCTGGCGTCCAGACCGGCGGGCAGAAGCGGGCTGGTCCTTGCGGCGGCTTCCGCGCCGAACTGGCGGACCAGCACCGAGGCACGTTCCAGCACCGTGTCGCTGGTCCGGCGGGCCTCGCGGGCCGTTTCCGAGCTTGCCGCACGGTCCCTGGCGGCTGTGGCGAGCAGTGTGCCCACGTAGTCCTCCGAGGCCCGCCCGAAGGCGGTCGCCATGGCGTCGAGCTGCTCCCCTTGCGCCGAAGGGCGCTCTCCGAACCAGCGCTCCGCGCGACCGCGCGCCGTGTAGACGGCGGCGTCCGGTTCGGCATGGCACCACAGCGCAGCGCATACGAGTCCGAAGGCCACGGCGTCCGGTCCGTGTTCGGCGTCGACGAGGTCCAGAAGTGCCCGACCCGCGAGTCCGGCGCGGTCGTCCTCACGCAGGAACTGTGCCAGGCCGCCGCGTTCGGGGCCGCGGAGCGCGAGGAAGTGCTCCGGACGTCCCGGAAGCAGGGACCAGCCAAGGAGCGCGTGGGTGTCCAGGCGGTCGGCGGATGTGGTGTGGTCCTGACGGGCCGTCTCGTCCTCGTAGCTGCCCAGCCTCAGACGACGCAGTGCGAGCGCGGACAGGGCTGTGCCACGCGACAGGATGCCGCCTCCAAGGCGGGGCCAGCCGCCCCTCGGCGGCGCCGCGTCGAGCAATGCTTCCGCAGCCCACTTGTCGTCCCTGAGACGCTGGTCGACCTGATGCGCTCCGAACGCGTCCCGCACCACGTCCCAGCTGTCCACCGTGTCGATGCGCTTCTTGTGGGCGCGGGCCAGGATGGCGGGGTCGAGTTCGTTCTGTTCACGATCGGTCAGGATCACGAGCAGGGCAGGGCCGGTCGCGGTGTCCGACAGATGGCTGAGCAGCAGTTCGTGCACGGCGAGCGGGGAGGGCGCCGCCACGATCCGAACCGAGAGGCCGTCCCCCCAGGAATGTTCGGCGGGCCCCTCCCAGTGCGGTGCGGAACGCAGCAGCACCGCACGCCGCTGGTCCTGGCCCGCCAGGGTGTCGGCGAGCGAGCTCTGGGTCGTCAGGTACTGGGTGATCGTCGCGAGGTTCAGGCGGACGGCCACCGTGCTGGGTGTCGCCGTGCTCATCCTTCGACGGTCTTCCAGGTGATTTCGACCTCGACGCCGGGTTCGCGCTCCGCCAGCTCGGCGATCTCGGCCTGGAGTTCGGCCACCGCCCTGGAGGCGGTCGTCCGTCCGCCCCCTGAGCGCTTCACCCGTCCCGGAGCGGACGTGCCTGTGCCCGTTCTCTGCGTGGGGATCGGCGGATGACTCGTTCGCGTGTCGAGGCGTACGTCACTGGGGCTCGGGTCCGGGGGAGTGGGCGGCGGATTAACCGTCGCGCGGTTGCGCTTCACCAGCGCGAGAACCTCGCGCTGCGTCCCGGCCAGAGCTTCCTTCAGGTTGTTGGTCCGCTGATCGCTCTGCGCGGCATTGCGCAGGGACTCAAGCAGCGCCTCTCCCTCGGGGCCCTCCGAGGTGGCGAGGTCGAGGGTGGTCCAGGACGCCGAGTCCAGCGCCTGCGCCACCCCACGGGCCTGCGTGATGGAGGTCCCGAACCGGTCCGCGCCGACCTGGCCGAAGTCGAAGGAGGCCAGGGCCTCGACGGTCTTCCGTGCTCCGGCTGCGCCCTGTCCGGCCGAGCGCGTCAGCTCCAGGAGCAGTTCGACGGCCCGCCGCGCGAGGGCGAGGCGTCCGCCCTCGGCGGTTTCGTCGAGCTGGAGGAAGCCGCCGTGCCGCTCCAGCTGGGTCACCAGCTCGCGGGCCCCCTCCAGGTGGGCGCCCGCCTGCTGGGCGATCTGCCGGGCGAGCTGGTTGACCATGCGGCCACGCCGCAGCGTGGGGGCGGGGTCGCCGAAGACCGTGGAGAAACGCTCGCGGGCAGCCGACCAGTCCTCCTCGGACGGCAGCGGCTGACTGCGCAGCGCGTCATGGTCCTTGATTTCGTTCAGTTGGGGCGCCGGGTCGAGCGGCGTGCCCGCACGAACCCACACCCGGTCGTCCATCTCGGCGAACGAGGCCACGACCAGGCGGGCGAGGAACACCGGCAGACCGCGCGGTGTCGGACGGTCCGTCCAGTCGGTGAGGGTGATCAGGCTGAGGTCTCCGGTCACGCCCTGCCCTCTGGCGAGCTGCCGGAAATGATCGGCCCAGTACTCCGACACCTCGAAGTACGCTTCCTTCTGCTGCCCGAGACGCAGCGGGGCGGCCACTCGGCGCATCAGGTTCCGGTCAGGAGCGGGGACCTCGGCGCGTCCGTCGCGGGCTTCGGCGGCGGCCTGTACGTGCGTGAAGACCTTCTTGGCGTCGGCGGGCTTGACGACGGTGCCGGTGCCGTCGGGGTCCAGGTTCGGGTGGTCCGGGTACTGGCTCGCGAGCAGCTTGCCCGCGATATGCCGGATGCCGTCCCGCAGCGACTGGCCGAAGGACAGCGTGAGACCCTCGACCTCGCGCAGCGACTGCAGATGGTCGCCGAAGCCGAGTTCCACATCGGTGGCCTTCTTGTCGGCGAGGCCGTACGCCTGCTTGAAGGCCGCCTTCACGTTCTTGAGCAGCGATTCCCGCTGGGTCTCCAGAAGTCCCTTCGCGCGGGCCCGGTTGTCGGGGCTGAGGTGGCTCGCGTACTGGCCGTCGAACCGCTGGCTGTCGGACAGGGCCTTGTCGATGACGACGAGGCGGCGGAAGTCGGCGTACCGCTGGCTGGAGAGGTGGGTGGGCAGCCAGGCGACGCTGCGGGACGGCTCGCCCTGCCGCTCACGCAGCCGCTGCATCCGGATGGCGTCCTCGCGTGGGCCCCACTCGCTCTCGTCGAAGGGAAGGTCGATCACGAGCCGCCAGTGCCCGTCCTGCTGAGGCATGAGGTCGTGGTCCGGCAGCTCGTCCACGTCGGCGACGTTGCCGAACACCACCTCGACACTGCGCTCTGTGCCCCGCCACGCGAAGTGCAGCTCGTTGATCAGCTGGTCCTGATCGACGCCGAGGTCTTCGACGAGAAGCCGCTTGGCGAGGGCCTCGCGGTTGCCGGGATTGTCGTTGACGTTGGCGTTGGCGATCACCGAGTCGACGTCGACACCGGACAGTTCGAGCCGGACGCCGGGATTGGCCTCGGTTCCGGTTTCCTTGATCTCGGGGAAGCGGCCCGCCCACTCGGCAACCTTGTTCTTCAGGATGCCGTACTCGCGGCCCGGGATCGGAGCGGCCACCGAGCCGTAGTTGAGCGCGGACAGGCGGCGGATGGTCAGATCGGACAGGGCCGGGACACTCGGGGCGAGCGCCGAGAGCAGCAGCGTGCCGACGATGCGGTTGTCACCGATGAACTGCTTGATACGGGTGAGCAGGTCCGGGTCGGTGATGCTGTCGGGCCGGTTGGTGTACTGCTCGATGACCTCCTCCGACACGGTGTGCGTGAGGATGAGGTAGGGCCGCAGCTTCGTCCGGTACAGCTTGTCGGCCGCCTCGAAGACCACCTTCAGGCTGTCGGTGAACGGCTTGTCGCCGCCTGCCGTGATCAGCGGATACAGGTCGCCGACCGGTATCAGGTCGCCGAGGCGTAATTCCGCCCGGTGCTCGGCGAGCAGCTGCCCCATCAGCTTCATGCCGGTCCGGTTGCGCTGGAGCGCGGACGACACGTGCACAAGGGTGTCCATGAACGCGGGCGAGAAGGGGTACGTGAGCCTGAAGCTCTCCTCGTCCGCGCCTACGCCGTCGGCCCCGCGGTCGGAGCCCAGGAGCGTGTCCCACACCTCCTGGCGGATCCTGCGGGTCTTCTCGAACTCCGCCTCGACGAGGGCGGCGGCTTCGTCGTCCTTGGGCTTGAGCAGCCGGGCGTGCGCGACCTGCGGAAGGTTGCGGTCCTCCAGCGTGATCTTGTCGAAGCGGCCCGATGCCAGGTTGAGCGTGTCCTGGATGGAAGCCTCGGCCGCCCCCGACACCTCCTCGCCGACCAGTTCGCGCAGGTCGCGCTGACGGGCGATGAACGAGATGACCGGCACGGCACGGCGGGCGTCGCCGCCCTCCACGAAGTTGGTGATTTTTCCGGCTTCCCGGGCCACGAATTTCTGGTCGTGGATGAGCGTCGCGAGCCACAGGATCAGCTCGTCCATGAAGAGGATCAGCCCGTCGTAACCGAGGGCCTTGGCATGCTCGGCGATGACAGAAAGCCCGGCGTCGAGCGAGACGAACCCGTGCTCGTCCTCGGCGGCGTTCTTGGCGAAGCCGGGCAGCAGGTGCGTGCTCGCGTCCTGGACAAGGCGCGCGCGCAGCTCGGCGGGTGTCGACGGACTGACCAGGTTGAGCGCGTGGCCGCCCTCGTGGATCTCCTCGGCGGCCAGGGCGGTGTCGAGTAGCTGAGGCGTCCAGCCGAACGCCTCGCCCCACTCGTCCTCCTCGTCCGCACTGCCGCCGCCGTCAGTGGAGGTGAGGCCGCCGATCACCGCCTGGTCTCCCATGCGGGACCGCATCGCGCGGATGTCCTCGAACAGGGCGTCCGTCCGGTACACCTGCGGCGTCGGAGCCTCGGGGTGCAGCTTCTTGACGTGGTTCACGTACCCGCCGAGGATGCGCTGCTCCAGCGCCTTCGCCCCGAGCATGTGGTACGGCACGAGCAGGAACCGCTTGCCCTCCGTGCCGAGCCACTCGTGCTTGGTCAGTACGGGGTCCAGGTCCGTCCGACCGCGTGCCGCTGAGGCCCCGCTGAGCAGCGCGTGAAGCACCGCCATGAAGTGCGACTTACCGGAACCGAACGACCCGTGGAGGTAGGCCGCCTTCGACGTGTGTCCGTCGAGTGCGGCCCGGATGAGCCCGAGCGCCTCGTCGAAATTCTCCAACAGCCGTTCCGTGACCACGTAATCTCGCAGAGCGCGCTCGGCGCCCTCCGGGGCCGTCGCCTCCGAGAGCTGGAGGACGAAGTCGGACGTGGAAATGGACTCCTTGATGTCAATGACATCGCGGAGCAGGAGCGGCTGTTGGGCCATGAACGATCACTCTCCGACGGGCGGCTGCGCAGGTTCTCCGATCGTATGACTTACTACGGTCATCGGATGACCTCTTTGCGCATATGCCGCCCGATTACACGTGGGCGGTTGCCTTCGCCCCCGACGCCGGACTCACGAGCGAGCGCAGCTTGTCGCGCGTCTCGGGGTCCGTCGAGTAGACGACCGTGCCGACCATGCCCCGGGTCAGCAGCACCTTGTAGGTGTTGCGGATCAGTCGGTCGATCTCGCTGTCCGGCGTCGTCTTGGTGAAGATCGGGTCCTTCGACGCCGACCGGTCCACGACCCAACGGTCCGTACGCCACACCAGATCGGGACCCATGATCACGCCCGACCAGTCGTACTCGAAGCCCTGCGCGGTGTAGACGCAGCCGACCTGTCCGAAGCCGTCCGGGTCGGTGGCCCACAAGGGCGCGGGCGGTGCACCGAGGAGGGACCGGTCGCCGTACACGTTCCAGGGCCGCTCCCACTGGCCGATGACGACATCGGTGGGCAGCTCGGTCATGCCCGGAGTGACCTTCGTCGTCCACTTCCAGCAGTAGCCGGCCGACATCCGCGCGCCGTAGCCGTCCGCCCGGCGGGCGACGAGGAAGTCCTCCAACTCCTGCGGGCTCTCGGCAATCCGCAGCTCCAGCTTGCCGTCCGGCTCCCAGGGGCCTGGCGTGCCGCCTTCGAGGCCGAGCAGATCGACGACCCACTTCTCGTACGCGTCACTGCCGCCGCATCGGAATTGCCCGTCCAGCTCCACGACCGTGCACTCCAGGCCCTGTGCGGCGGCGGCCCGCTTGATCTCCGCCTTGGTGCCCATCTCGCCGGGCCGCACCACCTGATGCTGGTCGAGCAGGAAGACGGGTACGCGGGCGGCGTCGATCAGTTCCGCGACCTGGAGGCGGCCGGTGCGCAACTCCGCCTTGGTGTACCGGTTGGCGGAGGTCTTGCGAAGGCGGTGGGCCTCGTCGCAGATCAGTACGTCGAGGTCGTTCGGCTCGGCGTCCATGAAGCTGTTGAAGTACATGAACAGCTTCTGCACGGCGGGCTTCCGCGCCCCGGCAATCTTGCGCATGGTCTTGGTGAACGACGCGGACCCGGTGGCGTGCAGCGCGGTCACCCCGCGCCGGTAGAGCTCACCGAGCAGCGACAGGGCGACGACGCTCTTGCCGGAACCGGGACCGCCGGTCACCACAACGACCTGCTTGTGGTTGGACTGTTTGGCCTTGCGGACGGCGGCCATCACCTTCTCGTACGCGACCCGCTGCTCGGCGATCAGCACGAACTGCTCGCGGTCGCGGATCTCCGCCGCCGCGAGGGCCATCAGCTGCTTCGACGGCCGGATTTTGCCGCTCAGCAGGAGGTCCGCGGCCTGCGCGCCCGGCTTGGGGGCGAGCCGTGAGCGCAGGAAGTCCAGGAACGCGCCGCGCTGTTCGCCGGTGTACAGGCGGCCGTGCTGGTCCTCGTCGACGCCCCGCAGGCCCGCGATGCGCGATTCGGAGGCGTTGTGCAGGAACGCGACCCCGGCCAGCGACTTCGGCATCCGCTCAAGGGCGCCGTTGAACGACAGCAGGTACTCGCAGTAGCCCCTGACCTGCTCGATCGGGTTGAGAACGGCGTCCGGATACGCATCGATCCGGCACAGCAGCGGCTCGCCCTCTTCCGGGTAGGCGGCACTCCACTGCTTCAGCTCGACGATGACGTACGACGGTTCGCCGGTGGTGGGATGCACGCCTGCCAACACGGCGTCCGCGCGCTTGCTGGTGAGGGGCAGGCCGTACTCGATGAGGACTTCGACGTCGTCGAGCCCGGCCTCGATGAGGGCGTTCACAAGCGCCGGGAGACTGCGTTCCCAGGACCTGACCTCCGACTGCCCGGCACTCCGGCCGTGCAGATGACGGAAGTTCTCGGTCAGATGCAGGCGCAGGGACCCTTCGAGGATGCGGGCGGCCACGGACGCCGCGGACTCACGGAACAGCAAGGCAATGCCCCCAGGCAGCACGAAGAAGACTCGTGCGGGTGGGGGCATGTCCTTCGTGGTCCGCCGTGCGCTTGCGCGAGGCGGATCAGGAAGCCCGTCGGGCCGCTGAGATTGGTCCTGACCATCCTAGGTGAGGGTGTTGATCACGGGGAGGGGATCGGTGGGGTGCCGGTTATGACGGGCGGCGGCTGTCGACAGCTGTCGTCATCTGGGTTGCCTGCTGCGGGCGTTCGCCTCGGCGAGGAGAGCGCTCAGTAGCTCGGTGGGGGTGAGGGTGCGTAGGTGGCCGGGGTCGGCGTCCCATTCGCGGCCACCGGCGAGTGGGCGGAGTTGGATGTAGGGGCCTTCGTGGCCCATGACGCGGCCGAGGCGGTCGCGGGCGGTGTCGTGGACGACCTTGCCGGTGGTTACGGCGTCGGGGGTGAAGGTTGGTGTGACGGCGGGGACCTCGTCGTCGGTGCCCGTCACCCGGCGATCCCCTTCGTGATCACGTCCGCGAGCATCAGGGCGATGGGGGCCGAGCACACGCCCAGGTGGACGAGCGCGTATCGGGCTTCGCCTTTGCGGTCGTCCGCCCATGGAGTGCGGATGTCCATCGCGGGGAGTTGGATGCCGGCCTGGGAGAGGGCGGTGGCGAGGGCGTCGCGGGCTGCGAGGGCTTCGTCGATCTTGGGGTTGGCGGTGGCGGTGGCGCTGGTGCTGGTGGCGTTGTGGGCGTGGGGAGCAGGGGTTGCGCGGGGAGTGCGAGGTGTGGGGGTCATGTCGGTCCTCGTCGTAGCGGTCGAGTTTGCGGGTTCCGCTGACTTCATGACCTGGCTGTACTGCGTGAATTACGCTGAGTAGTCCGGTCGTTACGAGGATGCGCCCGGAGGCGAGCGACCACGTTGTGGACGGGGAGATGGTGCCCCTGCCCGTGTTGGTGGTTCCACACGTTCCACATCGTCCATGCGCACGTCCCGGAGGGAGCGGTATGTCGCAACGGCGCGTCATCACCGGCCGCAGTCAGGAGCCACGTCAGCGGTTCGCAGAGGAGTTGCGGAGGTTGCGGGCTGCGAGCGGGGTCAGCCTGAGGGCGCTCGGCGAACGGCTCGGCTGGGACTACTCGTTGTTCGGCAAGATGGAAAAGGGCGAGACGATCGGCAGCCCGGAGGTCGTCCAGGCGCTGGATACGTACTACGGGACGCCTGGGCTGTTGCTGGCGCTGTGGGAGCTGGCTGCCGGGGACCATACGCAGTTCCGGGAGCGGTACCGGCGGTACATGGCGCTGGAGGCGGAGGCGGGGAGCTTGTGGCACTTTGCGGTGAGCGTGCTGCCGGGCTTGTTGCAGACGCCGGGGTATGCGCGTGAGGTGCTGGCGGCGGGCGGGCTCAAGGGGAAGGAGCTTGAGCAGCAGGTTGAGGCTCGGATGGGGCGACGGGAGCTGTTGGCGGGGGAGGATGCGCCGCCGTTCCGGACGATTTTGTCGGAGGCGGTGCTGCGAACGCCGTTGCGGGATGTGGGGGAGTGGCGGGGGCAGTTGGAGTACCTCGGGGAAGCTGCGGAGCGTCCCAATGTGACGGTCCATGTGCTTCTGCACAGTGCAGGGTTACACGGTCTTGTGAGCGCCGACATGTGGTACCTGCTCCTTCCGCAGGGCCGAACCGTCGCGTATACCGAGAATGGATACCGGGGCGAACTCATCGAGGAAGCAGGCCCGGTTGTGCGTTTGCAGAAGACGTACGATGCGGTGCGCGACATGGCGCTAACCCCGGCTAAGTCGCGCGAGTTCATCCTGCGGATTTTGGAGGAAGCAAAGTGCGATCCATCGACCTGACTGCCGCCTCCTGGCGCAAGAGCAGCTACAGCAACCAGGACGGTGGGGCTTGCGTCGAGGTCT
Source organism: Streptomyces sp. NPDC046925 (assembly GCF_040644915.1). Taxonomy (NCBI): domain Bacteria; kingdom Bacillati; phylum Actinomycetota; class Actinomycetes; order Kitasatosporales; family Streptomycetaceae; genus Streptomyces; species Streptomyces sp. NPDC046925. The sequence goes on from NZ_JBEYWZ010000001.1 coordinate 236,977, forward strand.
CTGACGGCTTTGCCGCTGCCGTCCCGGTACGGGACAGCAAGGTTTCGCATGGTCCGGTACTCGTGTTCCCGGCTACTGGCTGGGCCCTCTTCGTTTCGGCGATCAGAGGCGGACAGTTGAGCGACTGACCAGGCAAGGCAACGGCCCCGCGATCTGCTCGGCGGATCGCGGGGCCGTTGCCATCGTTGGCGGCTACTTCTTGGTGGTACGGCGTCCTCTGGTCGCGGCGACGGGGCGCCAGGCGCGCAGGTCGTCGTCGGTGAGGCCGTGCTTGCCTTGTTCCATCTGCCGGTCACCCTCGAAGAACTTGGCGGGGGTTGGGGCGAAGAGCGAGTCGGGCTCGTTGTGCCACTGCGTCAGCCACGGCTGGAGTTCGAGTAGCCCGGCGAGCAGTGGGGTGACCTCTTCGGTTGTCAGACCCTCGTGGGTGGCGATGTACGTGTCGAGGGCGATCGCCTGCTCCCGGTGATCCCAGCCTGCCCAGCCGTACAAGTCGGGAGTGGCTACGTTGGCCCGCGCATACGAGATGAACCGCTCCTTGGGCACGTCCAACTTGCCGCGCGCTCGCCAGTAGGAGGGGCGTAGGAAGTCGGCGGAGGTGTACTTCGGCGGTACGGGGATCCTGTCCCGGATCTTCCGCTTGGCCGGCTCGTCGGGAGCGGCGTCCTCCTGGCGCTGGAGGGCCCAGACGTGCTCCCAGTCGGCGCGCTTCTTGAGGGCGGCGGGCTTGTAGCGCAGGGCGGAGAGGAACGGGACGTGCTCGTCGGTCATCAACTCGGATATGACGGTGGGGAGTTCCCTGCGGGGAGCGTAGATTTTGGCGACGGAGACGAAGTCCTCGTCACGGGAGAGGCTGTCGGTGAGCCGAGAAAGGGTGACGAGGGCGGGCATCCCGTTCTCGTCGAACCAGTGCGCACGGTCCTCTATCCGGTCGAGCAGCCAGCTTCGGAGCGCCTTCTCCTGGAGCGAATCCCACCCCTCGGTTGCCCAACGCCGCTTGTACTCCGGCCGTTCGACCATCCCGATGGCGCGGGACGACTCGATAGCATCGATCCGTTGCTGGACGACCTCACGGTATGCGGCGGGCCAGTGAGAGGGGATCTCCGTGATGGGGGTGGACCGATGCCGTTTGAACCACTCATCACTGGCCTCACCTGCGGCGACCTGACGCGCGAGCGTTATCTCGAAGGCGCGCTCTCCCAGGTCTATGTCAGGAATTTCGAGGGATTTTGGATCCTCAGAGACGCGCATATCTTTAGGGTACAGGCCGTAGAGGAAGTAGACTTGCCAGTCCAATTCTTCCTGAAGGCTGATCATGCGTGTGCGAATATCATGCCATTTCGCACGAGCCTCACGGAGAGTGGAGCTGGACGGCGTGAGCTCGGCCGAAATGGCGAATGGGCTCACGTCTGTAAGCTGCTGGCCTAGATTTTCCAAGGCGGCGGAAATAGCGGTGGGGTAGAAGTCGGGAAGCGGGAATCGTTCAACGTTGGAGCCGTTAAATTGGTAGAAGCGTTCCCACTCGGAGCTAGTGAATCCCCCGCCTTCGCCACGAATTCCCTTGTCGTGACAGTTGAGCTTTAGCCAAAGGCAGGCCGTCGAGCTATTTAGGAGACCTAAAAGGGAAATGTGGTCTTCTTCGCTGCAATCTCTGCTCAACTTGATGACGGGGGCGGTTCGATTGAACGCTCGAGAATTTCTATCGAGCACCCAGTGGTTATGGGTCGAAACTTCACCGAAGGCGAGTGTTATTGGGTTTGCATCTAGGTCTCTGGGCAGTTGATGCCAGGACCACCAAGCCTTGCCGCCAGTTGCGTATGATTTACCCGTTCCCATGGTGCGCTTTGATAGCGGAGTGCGGTATGCCCAGAAGTGGCGTTTAAAGTCGCTTGAGAGCTGCTTTTCCGGGAGGATTTCCTTGCTGGCGTCGTAAGGTAGCGCAGTAAGGTCACAACTGATGAAGCCCCAATCGCGAGTCTGGTCTCCCCTGTGGCTTAGCGTGGCGTGCAGTTTACTGCCGCGGCGCGCCAAAGGGCCCTTCGAGGGGAGAGTGAAGATATCGTCGGCGTGGCTGTCGCCGAAGAAGCCGACTCTCGTCGACAGGTGCCTCACCGTCGCTCGTTCTGCCTTCGAAATCTCTTCGATGATCTCGCGTCCTCCATCGGTCAACACCCAAGGTTGCTTTCCGAAGTAGCGTTTACGCCCCAGGTCTTCCACCGAAGTCCACTGGTCGGCTGCCCCAGGGTGATCGATCTGACTTTCGATTGACTTCCAGACATTGCCGTTCGCTGCCACGTCTGGCGCGGCCGGCTCCCCTCGGATGCTTCGGACCGTACGAATGGTCTCAGAACGCCACTTTCCGCTACGGGGTCGACCAACGAGAATAACAGTAGGAGTTCCGTGGCCGGGGATGTATGCACCAGAGGTGTCAATCACCTCAGTAAGTTCTACATCATGCCCGAAGTAAGTTTCAATGAGTCGCTTTCCGAATTCTCGCTTCATGAACGAATTCGCCGTGATTTGTCCTACTGTGCCAAATCCTAGGCTAGTCTGAGGGTCTGATGCTTTTGCTAGCTCGAAAAAACGTTGAGCGAATGGAACTGATAGTGCATACGCGCCTTCGCAGGCATCGTATGACCCCCGGTAAAGCTCAGCTAGCTTCTTGTCTTTCACCGTAACGTATGGCGGGTTACCCGCTACCACGTGGTATCGTCCCGGCTTCAATATGTCCGTATGCTTGTGCACATCCTCGGTCTCGTACTTGAAGTTGGCTAGTTCGTCAGCCCCGTCTTCATTCGAGTCGTCGAACAGGTTCCCCTGCTTGTGTCGATGCTTGATAAGTGAGTCACCCACCGCGAGGTGGATCGGCCACTCATATTTAGCGGCCTCTGCCAGTGTCCACACCCCGCTCGCAGCCATCGCCGCCACGAGTAGCCGAAAACGTGCAATAGCCACCGCGAACGGATTCAGGTCCACCCCGTGCACGGAGTCCAGCGCCTCCCGCACTCGTTCGTGCAGGTCTTTTCCCGGGTGGCCGTTTCCCCACAGTCGCACCAGCCGCCGAAAGGCACCCAATACGAAGTGTCCCGAGCCACATGTGGGGTCAATCATCTTCAGGCCCTGGTAGCCGAACTCCCGGACCGCCGGATTCATAGTCCGATCCAGGATGAACTCCTCCACGAACTCCGGTGTTTGCAGTAGTGCAAACGTTTTCCGCGCTGCCTCACTCAGGTCTTGATATAGATCACCGAGGAACCGCGTATCCCAGCCCCGCGTACCGTAGCTATCTACATTCAGCGGGTCCGTGAAGTCGTGGACGAGGAAACCGTCCTCATCCCGCCCCCGCCAGAAGTCCACCAACTCCCGCGCACCGTCGTGCGATATCGGTATGTGGAACAACGGATTGTGCCGCCGATCGAACAGCAGCCGCCCCGCCTGCCCCGCACCCAGTTCCGCGAACGCCTGCTCAAGCCAGCCTCGGTACGTCGGGTCCTCAGAGCCCGCGACGTACTCCTCGAATCGGGCCAGCGCCAAGTCCCGCCGATCAGGCTCCGGCGCCGTCAGATACGGCTCCGGTATCAGCCCGTTGTCCTCACAGAACCGGACGAAGACCGTACCCAGCACCCACGCCACCGCGACCTGCGTGACCCGGTCGTCCAACCACGAATTCCACGTGGCCGCCGTACGGCCCAACTTGCGTGCGCGCTCGTATTCGGCGCGCAGCTTCTCCCCCTCGGCAACCACCTTGACCTGCTTGCCGAGGTCGGCCTCGACTAACTTGACCTGCTGCTTAAGATCATTCAGCAGCGCCTTGCGGTCGATCACTTGTCGTCCCCCTCGTTGCGTTCACGTCCACGACACCCACGTCCCCCGACGTCCCGGACAGGTAGTCCTTCTTCACCCACGAGTCCGGAAGATCAATCCATTCGCCCAGGCCGGCCTGGTACGCCACCGCCGTGTGCCCCAGCTTCGGCTCCCGCGCCGGGTCCGCCTGCGGAACCAGCAACCACAGCCCGCGCCCGCCCTGCCGAGCCGCTTCCGCGAGCCGGTCGAGGACGCCCATGCCGTCGTACCGGGCGAACACAGCGGCCTCGGTCAACAGAACCGGGCCCGAACCAGCGCCAGGCGCCAACAGCTCCCGCACCTGCGGTTCCACCGAACCCCACGCGGTCCGCGCGTACTCGCTGAACTTCAGCGCGCCCCGCGAGCCCGGCTCGGCCACGTCCGCCTTCAGCAGCGTCTCCCACGTCGGCTTCGTGCCCGGAGGGACCAGCGCGTGCATGGACGACAGGAAGAGTTCGGTCACGGAGACCGCCTGCGCACCGATGCGGTGGCCCGCCAGCCTCCGTATGGCCTCGACTGTACGGGCGTGATGCACGGTCAGGACCCGGTAGCCGTCCCGTCGAGCCGAGGCAAGGAGGCGCTCGTCGGCGCGGACGCCGCCCGCGACCAGCGGGTCGTCGGAGTAGCGCGTCACCGCACCCGCCTCCGTCGACTGCCGCCAGTCCGCGACCGTCAGATAGGTGGACGCGCTGTCCATCCGCGTCGGGAGGTAACGGAGCGTCCTTGTGTCCTCGCGTGTCGACAGCGTGAGGTCGAAACCGGCGTCGCGCAGCGCCTTGGTCAGCGGGCCTCCGGTCGGCAGTTCATGCGTGCTCGTGCCACGGGCGTCCTTGATGACCAGCTCAGGGAAGCGCGCCCGCACTCGATCATTGACGTCCTCGCCCGTCAGACCGGGCTGCCGGGCTTCCGGTACGCCAGGGATCAGCCGCACCAGACCGGCCTGGGTGAGGCGCAGGGCCCGTACCAGGGGCAGGTCGCGCGCATAGATCTCCAGACGGGGCGTGGCCGCCGCGTTCACGGACGCCGCAGCGGCCAGTACAACCAGTCGCCGCTCATCCCAGTCCACGACACCGGGCGGCGGGGTCAGCGCGCCCAGCTCGCTCAGGACTGTCGTGGCCGTCGGCAAGGTGTCCAGACGGGTCAGGCGGTCGGCTGTCTTGCCCAGGCGGGTCGCGTAGTCGAGGAGTCCCGGAGCCGTCGGTGTGTCCGGAGCATCGACCTCACGCACGTCCAGCGCGAGCAGACCCGCCGCCAGTACATCCTCCGTCGCCCGCCGGTTGGCCTGGTGCTGGAACTCCGCCTCTTCCGGCTGGAGCTGCTCCACCTCCACGACGGCCCGCACCGCCGCCAGAGCCAGCGCGCGTCGCTGCTCACGTCCCGGCAGCTGCGTACCGCGTCGTACGGCAAGTGCATCGGCGATCTCCACGGCGGGAGCGACCCGGCCGAGACCCACAAGGAGGCCGACGATCTCGTCCCGCAGGGCCTGGACCGCAGGGTGCTTCTTCCAGCGCTTGCGCTCCTCCTTCAGCATCTGGGGAATGCGCCCCGCGGACAGGCCGAGCGCTTCGGCGACGTCCTTCTGCTTGGGCCAGACACCGATGCCGGGCAGCTCTCCGCGCTCGTCGGGAAGGCGCAGCAACAGCCGTACCATCTCGACCTTGTTGCTGTTGGAGCGGTTGTTGTTCAGCTCCGGAACGAAGAGCGTGGCAAGGGTGTCCAGGCTCACCGCGCGCAGGACGGACTCCGTCAGGCGCGCCGCTCCCTCCTCCGTGGCCAGGGCTCCGGCCACCGCCGACCCGGTGGCGCTGAGCTGAGCGAGCTCCTCCTTCGCCTCCGCGCGGCCCTTCGGGGTGAGAGGGGAGAGCTGAGCCTCGCGCAGCAGCCTGCCCCACTGGCGCTGGCGGCGCTGCACCTCGGTGCGGGTCTTGGTGCCGAGACCCGGCGCGTTGAGGAGCTTGCTGCGGCTGTATTCGAGGAGGCCGCCGACGGTCGTGATGTCGAGGCCGTAGAGGAAGGACTCCGCGGCCGGGGTGAGACCGGCCGCGGACAAGTGGGTGTCGCGGGTGACCGCCGCCGCCAGACGCTCACGCTGTTCGTCCGCGGTGAGCGGCTCGGCGTCCGCGATCGCCGCCGCGTGCTCGCCCTCCGCGGTGTCCTGCGGTGCGGGCTCGGGGTTGCGGGAACGGTGGCTGGACGGCACCGTTTGCGTGGCGTCGAGGAAGATCTTCCGCCAGGCGTCGCGCATCGGCTTCAGCTCGGCGAAGCGCTTCGTCGCGTCCCGGTGGAGGGCCTTGCGGAAGAAGGCGACCAGGCTGTCCCGCACGGCGGGCTCGAAGGCGTCGGCCTGGACGGTCGGGAACGGGAAGTCCTTCGCGTCTGTCATCCCCGGCGGGAGCGATCCATCGCCCCACTTGGGCAGCTCGCCCGAGGCCATCTGGTGCAAGGTGACGGCTATCGCGTACCGCTCGGCGTGCGAGTCGTACGCGGTACGGGTCAGGCTGCCGATGAACGGGTCGAGGTATCCCTCGGTGCCGGCCTCGTAGTCCTTCGCCGGGTAGCCAGCCAGGGAGAAGTCTATGAGAACCAGTTCGCGGGTGCGGTTGGGGCGGATGCGTATGGCGATGTTGTCCGGCTTGATGTCGCGGTGCCAGACGCTCTCGCCCTCCAGGAAGTCCACGGCACCGAACAGGTAGTCGCCGTACGCCTCCAACTGGTCCATCTTCAACCGGCCGTGCTCACGCAGTTGTCGCGCGACCGTCTCCTCACGGCGGCGGGTGCGCGTGTTGGTGCTGGTGCCAGTGCCGGATTTGGCGGTTCCGGCGTCCGGCTCGGTGGCCTCGCGCTCGTCGCCCACGTACTCCAGGGCGAGGACGGTACGCGAGCCGATGTGCAGGGGCTCAGGCTCGACGAGCCGGATCACGCGGGAGTCGGGCCGCAGCCGGTTCATCACCTCGGCCTCGTGCACCAGGACTTGGCCCCTGCTGTCCGAGAGGGCCACCTTCAGCACGGCAAGTGGCCGAGTCTTTCGTGCCTCGGCCTCCAGGTCGCGCACGAGGAAGGCCCGGCTGGTGGAGCCGGTCCCGAGACGGCGCCGTACTTCCCAGCGCCCGCCGAGCACATCGCCGGCCACCGCGTCGAGCGGGTCCTTCTCGGGGTCCTCGGCCGGTTCGGGCTCGGGCGGCGAGGTCGGGGCGGTCAGACCGTCCTCGACGATCTCCAGCATCTCCAGGAACTCGTCCACCGAGGAAAGGCGTTGGCCGGGCCGGTAGGCGGTCGCCGCCTGCACCAGGAAATCGATGTCCTCGGAGAGGTCGTCCACCAACGAGCTGGGGCGCAGGCCCTCGCCCGCCTCGAGCCGTGCACGGAGCTCGGCCTGGCTCGCCGCCGGGGCCCTGCCCGTGACGAGGAGGTACGTGAGGACGCCTAGGCCGTACACGTCCAGGTAGACCGGGTCGGGCTTGAGGGCGGTCAACTCCGGGGCGAAGTACGGGTCGGAGGCCTCCGCCAGGTGCATGGCCGAGAGTGCGGTCGGCGCGAAGCGGGTCATGCCCTGCGCGTTGTCGCCGTCCGTGCCGGAGGCGCGCTGGGTGGCGATCTGCCAGTCCGAGATCTCCAGGCGGGGGGTGAGCCAGGCGGCGTCCTCCCCGACCGCGCGACCACGGCGGCCCCGGTCCCGGGGGATCACGTGCACGGCGCGGGCGGCCAGCGCCCGGTGATGGATGCGGGCCGAGTGCGCGGAACGTATCGTCTCGGCGAGCTGGCGGACCAGCGCCATGCGGCCGAGGATGTCGAGACCCTTGCCGTGCTGGAGCAGGTACTCGTCCAGGCGTAGCGTGCGCGGGTCGTAGTCGAAGATCAGGGAAGGGCCCGCGGAGTGCCCGGACGGGTAGTACTGCTTGAGCTGTACCGCGCCGGGGTGCTTGAAGCGCTGTAGTACGGCCGCTTCACGGCGGGCCGCGTTCTCCACCGACCGCCGGATCGACGTGTCCGAACCGCGCTCGCTGAGGTAGACGCGGACCCGGGCCACTTCGGGCAGCTCGCTGTGGCTCGCCTTGTAGTCGGACCAAGTCGGACCGGAATCGAAGGACTTGCGGTCCAGCTGATACGGGCCGACCTTGTACTCGGCATCACTGCGCCGGATGCCGATCCGTTCGAGCTTGGTCTTGATCTCACGGGACTCGACGGCGTTGATACGGCGCCGCTCGTCGCGCGGCGGCTGCTTCAACATGGTGACCAGCTCGTCGACCGTGTGGACGCCGTTCTGATCGTGGGCGGGCAGCCGAACACGTAAGCCGCCGTCGGTGAAGCAGACAGCTTCGCCGACCCACACCCGCCTGCCGTTCTGGCCGAGCAGCGTGGCCAGTTCCTTCGCCTTCTTGTTGACGAGGTGGAGCGGGTTGCCGTGCGGGCGGCGGTGGCCACCGGGGGTGGTCTGCACCCAGGTGCCGTTCTCGCTGGTCACGGAGCCGTGCCAGTCCTTGAGTTCGATCATGTAGACGCCGCCGGGGGCGACGACGAGGAGGTCGACTTCGCGGACGTGTCCGGTGTGGGCGGTGAAGGTGAAGTTCGACCACGCGCGCCAGGGATCGGCGTCCGCCAGCCTCTCCCGGATGGCTTCCAGGCCACGGTGTTCATGGTCGAACTCCGACTCGGTGACCGTGGTCCACCGGCCTTGCCGCATGCGCTGTCCCCGCCCCTTGAATCTGTCCCCAGCTACTGCCCGTTCGTGTCTTCACGTGCCGTTCCACCACGTCACGGACCCCGTGAATCCTAGCCGTGGCCGACGGAGGTGGGTAAGTCGTACGTTCGATCGCATGCGGCGATCTCGGGGGCGCGCGCAAGGGACACGCGCGGGAAGAACGTCGCCGACGCTCCCGCGCGCCCCCATTTCGGCCAGCTCGGCCGAAGAAGTACTGGTCGGGGCGGAGGGCTTTCCCGAATACTCGTGAGGCATAGGCGGGGGACGGGGGATCTGATGCTGCTCGCCATGGCACTACTGGTGATCGGTGGCACTGCGTTGGTGTCGCGTTGCGGCGGTCCGACCGCCTTCCATCGGCCGTGTCGCCGCAGGCGCAAGGGGCTGTTCGCGCGCTGCCGCGACCACACCTTCACCTTGGTCACGATCACCGATCTGGCGGGCCTCGCGCTGTTCGGGCTGGCCGGCGGCATGTTTGCACTCTTCGGCCCGGCCGTTTGATGCGGCGGCGCAGGCGGAGCCAAGGAGGGTGGGCGGCAATTCCTTGGTGGGCGTGGGGGATAGGCGTCCTGGCCGGGGGCAGCGGTCTGTGGCAGGCGGCCGAGCAGTGGCCGGTGTGGACGGGCGTCGTGCTGGCCGCCGCGACGGTCGGACTGGGCCTGGAGCCGGGGCGGCTGGCCCTACGGAGATGGAGCGGGCCCTCGGCGCTTTCCGCCGGGCCCGTGCGGTATTCGCTGGCGCATCTCGATGCCCTGGATCCCCGGGCGTTCGAGCTGGCGGTCTGTTCCTTGCTGCGTCGGGACGGACTCGCCGCGGAGCATGTCGGCAGAGCCGGGGACAAGGGCGCCGACGTGCTCGTCGTCGACCGTTCGCGGCGACGGGTCGTCGTGCAGTGCAAGCGGCTGCGACCGGATCGACGGGTCGGGGACCAGGACGTACAGCGCGTCAACGGCACGTACCGCCACGACCACGGTGCCGACTTCGCGGTGATCGTCACCACCGGAGGTTTCACGGCAGCCGCGAGAGCCAGCGGTCCACGCTATGGGATCCACCTGGTGGACCGGGACGTGCTGGAGAGGTGGGCGGACGTAGGCGAGCCGCTGTACAGGATCCTGCGGATTCCGGACGTGGACACACGACGCAGGCGCTGGGCGACCGGAACATGACGACGAGAGCGATCAATAGGCTGACGGCTCATCAGCGGCGCGGGTAACCCTGCTCGCAGACACACGAGTTGGCCGTACGAGGGAGAACATGTCCGACGAGATCGAGTCCGCGCAGATCCAGGTTTTCGGTGCCGACCCGCGGCATGCGGAGGTCGAGGCACGAGAGCTCCGAGAGGTGCTGCACCAACTGGACGGCGCCCAGGTGCGCTTCGCCCTGCCCGAAGCGACGGGAAGCAGGGAGGGTGCGAAGGGGGCGGAGCTGCTGACCCCTGAGGTCGTGCTCATCCTCACCACGGGCACCTTCGCGCTGGCGAGGACGGCCATCAAGGCGTGGGTCGACGTCCGCAAGAGCCGCAAGGTGCGTGTCGTGCACTCCGACGGCACGGTCACGGAGTTCCAGGGCGGAGTCTCCGGGCGTGAGGTGAAGGCGCTGCGTGACGGCCAGGACGGACGGAGCGACAGGCCGGGCGCCGCCGGTCCGGGAGACGAGCGATGAGCCGTCAGCACGCCTTGCTCGTAGGCACCGCTGTCTATGAGGACGTGCACTTTCCCGCCCTGCCCTCTGTACGCGCGGACGTCCACTACTTGAGCCAGATCCTGGAGATGCCTGCCGTGGGCAGGTACGAGAAATGCGTACGGGTCGAGGACTCGTCGAAGGCGGCAATCAAGCAGGCCGTCGAGCAGTTTCTCCGGGACCGCGAGCCGGACGAACTGGTCGTGCTCTATCTCAGCGGCCACGGGGCGTACGACCGTGAGGACGGCCAGCTCTACTACGTCACGACGGACACCGAGGCGGACCGGCTCCAGCAGACCGCGCTCGAAGCCTCGTACGTGACAGACCAGTTGGAGAAGTGTGCCGCGCGGCGCAAGGTCCTGCTGCTCGACTGCTGCTTCAGCGGCAGTGCGGTGCAGGGCTTTCGCAGCAAAGGGGCCTCGCACTCGACCACCGCACCGGTGGTCGAGGCCAGCGGCGTGTACGTCATCACCGCATCGCAGCATTGGGAGCAGGCCTTCACCACCGATGCGGACCAGCCCTCGCAGTTCACCAAGGCGATGGTCGACGGCCTGCACTCGGGACAAGCGGACCTGGACGGTGATGGGAAGGTCTCGGCGAACGACCTGTTCCGGTACATCAGCCGTGACCTGCGGAAAGCACCTGATGGACGGCGACAGACACCGACGCAGTCCAGTCTTCAGGTGACCGGCGACATCTATCTCGCCACTGCGTCCACCGGCCGTCAGATTCCCGCCCTCAAGCCGTTGCCCGCCGGGCTCACCGCAGTCACCGATGGAACGGGAGGGGTGACACCGGCACCGGTCAAGGCTGCCGAGGCGGTGCACGACGACTCCGCCTTCACCGACGCCGACTGGACTCGGCTGCTGGCGTACTACCAGCACTGCCTGGAGGCGGAGAACTCCACCGGCGAACTGCTGCCGCTGGTCGGCAGCGAACCGCCACGCGCGGTCTGGCCCGCAGGGGAGGAGGTCCTGCTCTCCGGTACGGAAGCCACGGTACAAGCGCCAGAACGCGTCGTGGACCTGGCCGAGCGTGCGCAGAAGGACAGCGCAGACCTCTGGTACGGATACCCAGTCGCCGTCCTCTACGACGGCAAGCGGCAGGTGTGCGCGCCGCTCGCGATGCGGCAGGTCGAGGTCGAACGCAGTCCACAGGGACACAGCGTGGTGACGCCCACAGGGCCGATCGTCCTGCACCCCAAACTTGTTCTCGACCGGTTGGGCAAGGACGAAGGCAACGAGTTACTCGCGGCCTACCAGCCCAACTGGCGTCCGGGATTCCGCGAAGACATGGTCCGTGACCTGCGCAGCCTGCTGCAGGAACTGGGACTGCCCGACACCGAGCACCTCGATCCCGGATCGCTCGGCGACGGCAGTTCGCTGTACGCCGCGCATGAAGGTGCCCGCAATGTGGCGATCGTCTTCGCCGCACGGTCGGACTCGGCGGCCACCGCACAGCTGATGAAGGACTACAAAACGCTGCAGAAGAGCGTCGGGCAGTTCTCAGGCACCGCGCTCGGGGCACTCACCGCGGGGGCGGGCCAAGGCGTGGACGAAAGCGCCGAGCGTGAGGTGCAGGTAGTCGCTCCGTTGGAGCTGAACGAGGGGCAGGAGGCGGTCATCCGGGCCGCCATGGTCCGTCCGCTCACCGTCGCGACCGGCCCGCCCGGCACCGGGAAGAGCCAGCTCATCGTCAACGCGGTCGCCACGGCCAGAGCGGCCGGCCAGACCGTGCTCGTCGCCTCGACCAACAACAAGGCGGTGGACGAGGTCTGGGAGCGCTGCGAAGCCCTGGCTCCGGGCCTCCTCGTACGTACGGGCAACCAGACAGCCGTCGAAGAAGAGCTGCGGACGCTGGAGAAGCTGACTCGCAGCGTCCGGCCCGACCAGTCTTCCCAGATGCATGGGGGCGAACTGCGGAACCATCTTCGTGAGCAGCAGGCGCTGCGCCGACAACTCGCGGAGGTCGCCGGTCGGGAGCGGGAACTGGCCGACCTCGGCCGACTCCGTTTCTCCTACGCCGAGCAACATCATGGGGACCCGCAGACACTCGCAGCGGCGCTCGGCGACGATGCCTCCCTCAGCCGGTGGCTGCGCCGGGCTCGCACGGCGGTGCGCCTCGGGATCCTGGGTGGGTGGCTGCGAAGGCGGTGCCTGCGCGGTCTCGCCCCGCTGTCCGCGCAGGCCGCGGGGCGTCAAGAGTTCGACGAGTTGGTGCGCTTCGCGAAAGCAGAGGCTGCTTGGCGGCGGACGGGCGCTGAAGCTGATGCGGCTCCGGACGACACCCAACTGCTGACGACGCTTCGGGGGACCGATCGACGGGTCCGGGAGACGGCGGCGGCACTGCTGCAGGCTTCGGTGGCGGAGCAGGCAACGACCGTTCGTGCGGCCATCCACGACCGCATCGAAGCCGTGAAATCACGGTCGCCGCGGCAATGGTCGTCCCTGGAGCGCATCCTGCCGCAGGTTTCGGGCTGGGCCGTCACCGCGAGATCCCCACGGCGGTTCCGGGATCGGGCGGCCCTCTTCGACCTGGTCATCGTCGACGAGGCGAGCCAGTGCTCCACGCCGGACGTGCTGCCTCTGCTCTTTCGCGCACGCCGGGCTCTCGTGATCGGCGACCCCATGCAGTTGCAGCACATCACCACGCTTCAGCCCCGGCAGGAGGCCGAGGCGCACCGTGGGGCGGGGCTGCGGGCGAGTTGGCTCGATGAGCACCGGCTCGAGCACCGTCGGTACTCCGCGTTCCATGCGGCTGCCCACGCGGCCGGGACGACTCTGCTGCTGGACGAGCACTTCCGCTGCCACCCGGACATCGTCGGCATCTCCAACCGGCATTGTTACGGCGACCGGCTGACCGTTCTCACCGAGCCCGGGTCGCTCCGGCGTCTCGAAGGGGTCGACGCGGTTCAGTGGCTCGACGTAGAGGGAACGGCGCGCAGAGGCGACAACGGGTCCTGGATGAATCAGGAAGAGGCAGATCGCGTCCACATCTCGGTGGAGCGATTGCTGAAGCGGCTGCCTGACGGCTCGACGGTAGGAGTCGTCACCCCGTTCCGCGCTCAGAAGGACTTGATCGCCAAGCGTTGGGGGCACGAGCCGCGCGTGCGGGTCGGTACGGTGCACACGTTCCAGGGAGGGCAGCAGGACGTGATTCTGCTGTCACTCGTCGCGGGCGAGAGAATGCGTCCCAGCGCGGTCGGCTGGCTCTGTCGCGAGATCAACCTGTGGAACGTGGCCATCACGCGCGCTCGTTCGCATCTCATCGTGTTCGGTGACCGTGACTTCTGGTCGGTCCGTGCGGGGATGCCGCGTGCGCTGCTGGACGCGGCTGAGGCCAAAGCCGAACAGACCTTGCCCGGAGGTGAGTCCGGGCAGGGCCACGAGTTTGTCGGAGACCGGCTTCAACACCTCCTGGCGGGTCAGATCTCCGGAATCCAGCTTGACCGGAACGTCACGGCCGACGGCTATCCCTACGATTTCGATGTCCGCCGGGGCTCGGCCGTGGCCCAGGTCCAGCTGGACCACGGGGCATCCGCCGAGATGGAGGACGCACGACATCTGAGGCTCGCCCTCAGCCATGCCGCCCTGCTTCCCAACGGCGTGCGACTGCCGGCCTGGCACGTGTGGGCCGGTCGAGCGGAGCGTGTTACACGGCGGCTCAGCGGCGGGTGAGGGCGAAGCCCGGAATTTCGTCGAGATAAACCTGAATATGCCCCACGCCAATGTCTGCTCACTACACTGGAGTTGGGGGCATCTCACTGACTTGACCTGCGCGACGACGGCCGTCACCGGCACCTCATCAGCATGTCGTTCGAGCCTCTCCGACGACCGACTTCTTCGCAGCCCGCCAGGAGCTCAATGTGCCGTACACGGCAGAGATCAGCCGCAGTAATCCGACGAGCATCATCTTCCTGGTCGACCAATCGACCTCTATGAGCGATCCCATCGGCGGTGAAGTTCCCCAGCAGAAGGCTGACGTCGTTGCCGACGCCATCAACCGGCTGCTCACGGAACTCTCGGTCAAGTGCGCAAAAGAAGAAGGCGTGCGCGACTACTTCCACGTCGCGGTCATCGGCTACGGAGCCACCGTGGGCTCAGCGTTCGCGGGATCGCTGGCGGGCCGAGACATCGTCCCCCTCAGCGAGGTGGCGGACAATCCGGCCCGCGTCGACGAGCGAAGCAAGAAGGTGCCCGACGGTGCCGGCGGCCTGGTCGAAACGGCGGTCAGCTTCCCGCTGTGGATGGACCCGACCGCTCGCGGCGGAACTCCGATGAACCGCGCACTTCAATACGCCGAAAGTCTTGTCGCGGGGTGGACCGAGCGCTACCCGGCCAGTTTCCCGCCCATCGTCATCAACCTGACGGACGGAGAGTCTACAGACGGCGACCCCACCGCGGCTGCCGAGGCCGTCACCTCGCACGCCACCGCCGATGGAGCCGCGCTGCTGTTCAACCTGCACGTGTCCGCCGCGGGCGGCACCCCCACCGCCTTCCCGGACACGGACAACGGTCTCCCCGACAGCTATGCCCGGACACTGTTCGCCATGTCGAGCCCGCTGCCCAGCCACATGCGGTCGTACGCAGCGTCACAGGGGCAGCGGGTCAGCGAGACCACCCGCGGATTCGTCTACAACGCGGACATCACCACGGTCGTGCAGTTCCTCGACATCGGCACCCGGGCCACTGAACTGCGGTGACGACTTCCACATCATGCGTGTACGTCACGCAATTCGTGGCCCCAAAGCACGGGAGCACGGAGGCGGAATGCGAAGACGCCGTTGCAGTGCTTCCCGGCCGTCCACACGACTGTGAGCTCCAGGAGCCGCTGACCGCGGGCGTTTGCGACGGTGCGACGGAGAGTGCCCTGGCCAAGGACTGGGCCAGGCTGCTGTCCCGCACGGCGGCCGAACAGGCAATGGAACGGCCGGACCTGCTGGGAGGAGGCACCGCTTTCGAGGAATTCGCATCGTCGGCGGTGTCTCAGTGGGAGCCCTGGCTCGGGCGGTACACGCAGGCGCGCCAGGAGGAAGGGCGCCCGCTGAAGTGGTATGAGCACACCAAGATCGCCGAGGGTGCCTACGCGACACTGCTCACTGTGCGTATCGACCCGGACGCCGCTGCCGAGTCCGACACGGCTGAACCGGCCTGGCGATGGCGTGCTGCCGCGCTCGGGGACAGCTGCCTGTTTCACCTGCACAACAACCGGCTGGTACGGGCGTTCCCTGTGGCGACCGCCGAAGAATTCGGCACAAATCCTGACCTGTTCGGCAGCCGCAACCACGACGTGGAACTGCTGGCCCGCCGCACGTTCTTCACCGAAGGCAGGTGCGGCCCCGGGGACCGGCTGCTCCTGATGACGGATGCCCTGGCCGCGTGGCTCTTGTCAGCCTCCGACCAGGAAGACGCCGTACACCAGTTGCTGGAGTACGCCGGGCCTGACGACCTGAACCAGTTCGAGAACTGGCTGGCTGATCTCCGGGACCGTAGGCAATTGCGCAACGACGACGTGGCTTTCGTACGGATCGATTTCGAGGGGCGGTGAACGTGGGCCCGGCCACTGGTCCCCAGCGGCAATTCCCGAGCGGTGCCGACTACGCGGAGGCTTTGCAGCACACGCAGTTGTGCTTCCAGCATCCAGAACTCAAAGGCGCCCGTCCGGAACTGACCAAGCTAGGACTGCCTCGCGCCATCTCCGGCGCCTTCGCGAGTGTCTTCTCGCTGACCTCGGACACCTCAGGCCAGCGGTACGCGATCAAGTGCTTCACCCGCCACGTTCCGGACCAGGAACGTCGCTATCAGGCCATCAGCTCCCGACTCGCGCGGCTGAACCCGGCCGAACTCTCGCAGCCCTGGAACCTTGGATTCGAGTACCTTCCCTCTGCCATCAGCGTCGGGCGGGATCGCTACCCGGTCCTGAAGATGGAATGGGCGGAGGCCGTCACGCTGTCATCCTGGCTCGACGACAATCATGCCCACGGGTTCGCCGTCGACCGTATGGCAGAACGGTTCGAGGCCCTGACCCGTGATCTGGCCGCCCACGAGATAGCCCACGGCGACCTTCAGCACGGCAACCTGCTCGTCGCGGGCGATGACACGTTACGGCTGGTCGACTACGACGGCATGTACGTCCCCGCACTGGACGGAATGGGCGGTACTGAGCGAGGACACCGCAACTATCAGTCACCCATGCGCGGGAATGATGACTTCGGGGTGGCGCTGGACCGGTTCTCCGCCTGGGTCATCTTCTTGTCGCTCAAGGCGATCGCTTCCGATCCTGCTCTGTGGAATCGGCTGCACGAGCCGAGTGGCGAGTTCCTGCTGCTCACCGAAGATGACTTCAAGAATCCGGGTGGCTCCACCAGACTGCAGACGCTGCTGACCCACCCCGACCGGACGGTGAGCGGACTCGCCGACCAAGTACGGTCCTTGGCCTTCCAGCCGTTGGACGTGCTGCCCCCGCTCGCCCTGGCCGTCCCCGGGCAAAGAGTCGCCGCGACGAACTCAACGGCATCGGTTGGTGGCGCCAAGGCCGCTGCTCCAGGTACAGGCGGACTGCCCGGTTGGATGGCTGGGCATGTCCCTCCGCAGTCTGCGCCGACGCCGACTGAGCCATCGGGCATGGCCCCGGTCGGTTTCCGCACCCGGACGTGGCTGGATGTTGCCTCTGCCGTGCTCCTTCCGCCCATGCTGATCGCAACCGTCCTGATGGTTGTCGCGGGGTTCTCGGCATCACCGGTCGGGCCAGGAATACCGGTTCTCGCTGCGCTCGCATTCACAGCGTTCGCATGGAGCCGTCGTTCGGAGCGAACACAGGTAAGGGCGGCTCTCGCCAAGCTGACCAATGAACTGGGCCAGCTCGATGACCCGGTCAAGGCAGCGGAGAAGCTACGTAAGGACCGGGCGAAGTTCGATGCGGCGGAGGCGAAGCGGACCGCGGCCTTCCCACGAGCCCTGGACAAGCTCACGGCTCAGTACCACGGCGAGCTCAAGGAGGCCGAGAAGCGCAAGGTCCGCAAGCAGCGCGACATGGACAAGAAAATCGACGGGCTTGCGGGGGAATTGAGCAGAGCCCTGGCCAAGGCACTCTCCGAGAAGCAGTCGGCGTACGTGCGGGATCAGCTCAGCCGACGGCTGATTGCCCAGTCCCCGCCGACGGGCATCGGGCCGAAACTCGCCTCCCGTCTGGCAGCGGCGGGAATCCGAACAGCGGCTGACTTCACGGGCTATCGGCCGGTGCAGAACACCCACTACAACAGCACTGGCGCCGTACTCGTGTTGAGCAACGGCCGGGTCATCGACGTTCACGGCATCGGCGAGACCAAGGCCATCGCCCTCGATATCTGGCGTAAACGCTTGGTCGCCTCTGCTGAAGCACGGCAACCGACCTCCCTCAGTGCGTCAGAGCGACGGCCTATCGAGCAAGGCGTCGCCAGTCGGCGGGCCCGGTTCACCGCACAGCGCAAGGATGTGGAATCCGAGACCGATGCTTTGCGAGTGAAGGCACGGAAGCAGATGGTGGACGGACAGGACCGACTCACCCGAGCCAACTCTGTCGCGGGCGATCAGGCCCGGCAGCAGCGGGAGGAGTTCAGTCGGCGCACGGTCGGGCTCCAGCAGAACAGCGCGCTCCACGGGACACTGAGCGACTCCGTCGAGGCTGCCAAACTCCGGCAGCGTGAACTGTCGTTCGTGTGCTATTTGGGGTTCCTCTACTTCCGTCGGTGACATCGCGCTCGTCCGCCTGACAGCGCTTCGTTAAGTCTTTCCGTTGATGCCGATCGTGAGCACGTTGGCAGTGTGGACGCGCATGAAATAGATCGTTTGCGCGAGCTGCGTTGGGGCTGTTCGTGGCCGATGTGTTCGCCTCGGTGCCGCCGCAAGGCTCAGCGGGCCATGCGTGATCCTGCTCGTGGCAAGAATTTCCTGATGACGGGCGCGATCTGTGCGTCGACCTGATCGTCCGTTTCGGGGCCGTTCGATGGCTGCTTCGGTCATGCGAGCGGAAGTCCTATCCTCGGCTGACGAGCGAGGACTCCCCGCTGGCCGGCAGGAGCCGCATCACCGACGAGGCGGCTCCCGCCAGAGCCCTTCGTGGTGGGAAATCCCGCATCTCACCCATGGAGGGCACCGCGCGAGGAAGCGACGAGGGGGGAGCCTCGTTCCTCGCGCCCGGGCGGCCGTCGCCGCCCCACGCGCGGCGGCCGCCGTCAACCGGCCGCTTCGAACGCGCAGTCACGACGTTACTCCGCCTTCGCCGCACCGTCCGCACACCCGCGCAGTTGGTACGAAGCGTCGCACCCCGTGCGTGTGAGCCTCATCGGCCGGGCAGCGATTTCAGCTGGTCGGCGCGTGTGTCGGCGATGCCGGACGCCAGACGTCGGACCTCGCTGCTGCCGGCCGAGCGAGCCGCGGAGCGCGAGACGCGCCGCGAATGGCCGAGGTGGTCGCGGAGCTCCCTGAGGACGAAGCGGTCGAACGCGGCGCCGGTGAGCCGACGGCCGCGGGTGAGATCGCTCTCGGTCACCATGCCGGGCATGTCATGGCCCTGGTGCACATTGGTGTCGGGCAGGCCCATGCGGTGCAACAGCGGCCGCAGCGTGGCGAGTTCGGAGCGGTGTGCCTTGGCGAGACCTGTCGCCCACGTCGCCACGGCCGGTGAGGAGCCGCGGTCGGCGGCGAGAGCGAGCAGCTCTTCGGCCTGATCGTCCATCGGGATCAGGAGCTGTATCCAGCCGGTGTCGGTGGCGGTGGCTCCGGGGAGGGAGGGAGCGGCCGCTGACACCGAAGGCGCGGACGAGACAGGCCGTGCGGACGGCGTCGAGCAGCCCGTCAGGAGCACGGCGAGGGGCAGGGACAGCGCGAGCGCGGGAGCGAGACGGAGGGCGGTTACCGGTTTCATGAGGGCTTCCGGTGGGCGGGCCCGTGCCCGGCCGGAGGAGAGCCCGGCCGGCCACGGGGTGTGAGGGGTTGGAGGTAAGGGTTGGAGGTACGGGAGTGAGGCGCGCGGGTCAGGAAGGACGCCCGTCGGCCCCGCACTTGATGATGGGGTTGATGCAGTCACGCACCCGGCGCTTCATCTCGTCCTCGGGCCATACGTTGATGAAGTCGCCGTGCATCGTGTACCCCGCCCCCGAGGCGAGCCGCAGGTCGGCGGGGTTGCCGTTGACGGGGTAGCGCAGGACCTGACGGAGCTTGGGCACCGGAACCGGGTGGGTGCCGGGGCAGGCGCCGTTCACCGGGTAGGACATGTGGCTCTTGTGGTCCGCGGAGTCGAGGTCCTTGCCGTTCCAGCACTGCGGGAAGTCGAGGTAGGACTCCAGCATCGACCCCGCCGGGCAGTTGACGAAGTCGTGCGAGGAGCCGACCTCGCCGTGGTGCAGGCAGGACCAGCGGGAGATGGTGTTGTCGTTCGGCCCGGTGGCCTTGGCGTTGCCCGCCACGATGCGCAGGCCGCGGGGGATGGGCTGTGTCTTGGCGATGATGTCGTCCCTGACCCCCTCGCCGAGGTAGTAGAACGTGGTGCCCGTCGGCTCCACCGGGGTGTTGCCCTTGTACAGGGTCGGCACCCAGTAGGCGGAGAGATCGGTGTCGGGCGAACAGGTGCTCGCGGAGCCGTCGAGGCTGCCCATGCTGGAGTGGGCGTTGGTCGACTTGTTGCCGAAGAAGCTGTGCATGTGGGAGGCGCCGGGGAGCCCGGGGAAGATGATCGGGTCGTCCGGTGCGCGGTGACTGGCGGGACACTCGGCCAGGAACTCGGCCACGCGTACGACGTCCGCCTTGGGCGGGGTGGCCGCCTGCGCGCCGCTCTCGGGGAGCGTGACGCCGAGCAGGGGTAAGGCCAGGGCAAGCAGCGCCACGGGCAGCGGCAGCCGGCGCCGGCGGTGGGAGCGGGGTGGTTCCGGCTTCGGGGGAGCGGGGTGTCCGGACATGGGGACTCCGATCGGTTCGGTGTGAGCGTGGATGTGCGGAACGTGCGCGTGAGGGGGGATCGCAGCAAAAGGGCAGACAAATACCCCGAAGGCTCCGGAGCCCGAAGGCCCCGGAGCCCCAAGAGCCCTAACCCTTCTGCTCGACCCGCACCCAGTCGATCTCCGCCTTGACCCCGCCCGCGGCGATCCTGTCGACGCTGGACTGCGGCAGGCCCCAGTACGGCTGGGTGACCTTGTTCCAGCCCGCCGGATAGGCGCCGCCCAGGGCGAGGTTGAGGATGACGTACTGGTCGTGGTCGAAGACCCATTCGCCGCGAGTGGACTCCAGCTTGTTGCGCGTCGTCTCCTGGACGAGGCGGTCGTCGACGTAGAAGCGCATGCCCGTCGGTGTCCACTCCACCGCGTACGTGTGCCACTGGTCGGCGGTGCCGCCGCCCGGATAGGTCTGGCGGGCGCCGATGTTGCCGTCCGCCGAGTAGCCGGGGCCGTGCAGGGCGGAACTCGTCCAGTCCCCGTAGCCGATGTTCTCCATGATGTCGGTCTCGCCGGAGGCGGGCCACGAGACGTTCGGGTCGTCGACGTTGCTGCCCAGCATCCAGAAGGCGGGCCAGAACCCGTCGCCGACCGGCAGCTTCATACGGGCGCTGACCTTGCCGTATGTGAAGTCGAACTTGGTGTTGGTGTCGATGCGGCCCGAGGTGAAGTCATAGGTGCCGCCGCCCGCGGTGGTGCAGTTGTCGCAGTACTTCGCCTCCAGGGACAGACTGCCGTTCTGTGTACGGATGTTGTTCGTGGAGTCGACGTACGCCTGCGACTCGCCGTTGACCGAACCCATCTCCTGACCGGTCCTGACGACACGCCACTTGGAGCGGTCCAGGCTCGCGCCGGTGAAGTCGTCGAAGAACGTCGTCCGGTACGCCCCCGACTGGTCGCCCGGCAGGGCCGGATAGGCCGCCGACGCGCTGCCGCCCGTGCCCCACACCTGGAACTCGTAGAGCGAATAGCCGAATTGGGCGGTGGAGGGAGCCGGGTTGTAGAAGGAACGGCGTTCCTTGCCGAGCATCCGCACATAGCGCCCTGTCGCGGGCTGCGAGAGCTTGACGCTGTCGTGCAGCCCCACCGCGTCACCCGGCGACTTGACGTTCGCCCGCCGCGCGGCGACCTCCGACGCCGACGGCTTGTGCACGGTGCGCCAGGACTGGTTGTCGTCGGAGACCTGGAGTTCGTAGTCGACCGCGTAGGCCGCCTCCCAGTACAGGTCCACGGTGTCGATGGTCGAGCGCGCGCCCAGGTCGACCGAGACCCAGCGGTTGGCGTTCCAGTCGCTCGACCAGCGGGTCTGATCGGCCTTGAGGTCGGCCGGCCAGCCGCCGTCGGTCACGAAGGACGGTGAATTGCCGGCGTGCTGATAGCGGTTGGAGTAGGCGGGGTGGTTCAGGGCGAGGTTCGAGCGGGTCGTCGAGGCCGGGGCGGGCGCGCCGCCGTAGACCTTGAAGGCGTGCAGCGAGTAACCCCACGGTGTGGCGCGTTCGACGCCGCGCATCCTGACGTAGCGGCCCGTCACTTCCTGGGGATACGTGTGGGCGGTGACGGAGCCGCCCGTGCCTGCCGTCTCGGTGTAGAAGGGGGTCCAGTCGGTGCCGTTCTTCGACACCTCCAGGACGTACTTCTTGCCGTAGGCGGCCTCCCAGTCCAGTACGACGCGGTCGATGCGCAGGGTGGTGCCGAGGTCGAGGCGTATCCACGCGTCGTCGGCGAACTGGCTCGACCAGCGGGTCGAGGCGTTGCCGTCGAAGGCGGCGCCGGGTCCCGCGCTGCCCGCCTCGTTGCCGGACGCGGTCGCCGACGCCGGGTTCGCGGCGTACGCCTCGGCCGCGCGGTCGGTGTCCCAGGCCGCGGCCGCCACCGCGCCGGGGTTGTCCGCGGGCGCGGCGGAGGCGAGGCCGGTGAGCAGGGTCAGGACGCAGGCCGTCGCCAGCGCGACGACGGGGGTGAGTCTGAGGGCGGGTCTCTCTCTTCGGGAGGTGCCGGAGTGCATGCTGCTCTCCTTGCGGGTGGGTGGACTGGCCGGTGGGGGAGGCGGGTCAGGGGTACTGGACCACCTGGGACGGCACCGTGTCGGAGCCCGACGTGGGGTTGCCCGTCGAGTTGATGACGTGCGCGTATTGGCCCTTGCCGCCCAGCGAGACGACGAGCAGGTGGTGGAACTTCACGCCGGACTTGTTCGGGGCCTGGAAACCGTGCTCCTGCACGATGGACGGAGCGACGTTGTAGTAGCAGTAGCTGCCCAGACCCCAGCCCTCGTGCGTGTTGACGGAGTCGGCGACCTTGTACGCGGCGTAGCCCCGGATGCTGCCGTTCTGGATGGCGGCCTGGTTGGGGGCGTCGTACGCCTTCTCGTTCTGGTAGAAGATCGTGCGCCCGCGCTCGCCGTTCCACTGCACGTCGTACTTGTTGAAGTGCTCCACGAACAGGCCGGTGGCCAGGACGTCGGCGCCGTTCACGACCACGCCGTAGTCGGCCCGGTTGGTCTCCCAGCCGACGCCGTCGCCGTGATCGGCGCGCCAGACCCAGGTGTGGTCGACGATGGTGTGCCGGCTGTTGACGACCATGCTGGTGGTGGCCTTGCCCGCGCCCGCACCGCCGATACGGATGAACACGTCCTGGACGGTGGTCGGGTTGCCGACGTGCGAGCCCGTGGCGCCCGCGGGACCGACCTCGACGAGGGTCTTGGAGTTCTGCGGCCCGGCGTCGACGAGGAACCCGGCCAGGCGCACCCCGTCCACGTCGGCGGTCTTCACCGCGGTCACTCCGTTGTCCGGGATGAGGGTGGCGTAGCCGATGCCGAGGACCACGCTGTTGGCCTTCTTGACCTCGATCGGCCGGTCCAGGTGGTAGATGCCGGGGGTGAGCAGGAGGTGGAGCCCCTTGTCGAGCGCGGCGTTCAGGGTGGCCGCGCTGTCGCCCTCCTTGGCTACGTAGAAGGCGGAGAGGGAGAGGGACTGGCCCTTCGGGGTGCCGTTGCCCCAGCTGGTGCCGCGGGCGTTGGTGCGCAGGGCGGGCAGGAAGACCTTGTACTCGCCGCCGTCGAGGTAGAGGAAGGGCTTCTCGCGGGAGTACGGGGTGTTGTTCAGGGTCGTGTAGGGCGGGTTGGGGAAGGTGTCGCCGGGGGCGCCCTCCACGCCGGAGAAGACCATGTTCCACACCGCGTTCAGCCAGCCGCCGATCGAGCTGTCCCGTGTGTACCACTGCTGCTGCGAGTACGGCTGTACGGTGCCGTCGATGCGGCTGTCGGCGATGTAGCCGCCGCTGGCCCAGCCGTAGCCGTTGGGCGCGAGGTTCAGGTCGCCGCGTACGTGCATGCGGCGGAACGGCGCGGCCTGCGAGACGGCCCAGCGGTTACCGCCGCTGACCGGGGAGAGGGAGAGGTTCTCCGCCGAACGCCAGAAGTTCTGCGTGGCGTTGCCGTTGAACCAGCCCGCGTCGACGGTCACGTCGCCGTTGAAGTGCGTGTCGTCGGGGGACAGGCCCAGGCCCATGATCGAGGTGTAGAAGCCGATCTGGGCGTTGAGGCCGCCGTAGGTGCCGGGCTTGAACAGCAGGGCGTAGCGGGCCTTGCCGAACTGCGCTGACTCCTGCTTCTTGAAGACCTCGTCCAGCTTCGCCTGGATGCCCCCGGTGGAGGGGTCGAAGATGATGACGTTCGGCCCGAAGTCCGGAGCGGCGGCGTTCGCGGGCCGGGGGCCACGGGCTGCGGGGGCCTGCGCCGGTGGCGCGTCGGGAGCGGCGACCGCGTGGGAGGCGAGCATCCCGGTGGCCGGAACCGCGAGGGCCGCGGCGAGTGCCGTGCGGCGGGAGAGGGACGATCCGGCGGCGGGCGTGGGCTTGTGCTCAGACATGGCGAGTCTTCCTGTCAGCAGGGGGTGGGGGCACTGCTCCGGAGGGGGGCGGCACAGCTCCGGGGTGGGTGGGCAGAGCGGTGCCGTAAGTGTTCGGTTTGAGTTCAGAACATGAACGTTGATCTCTGAGAGAGCGCTCTCTCGCGTTGGATAGTTGTGTCTGAGACAAGAAGCGTCAAGGGGGTGCGCACGATGTCGCGCTGACTCGGTGGAGAGAAGTCAACTAGGTGCCCGTGTGGGCAAGTTGGCGCCAATAGCTCGTACGTGGGGGAATTGTCCGCCGGTGTGGGGCGCGGGCCAACCGGCCTTTGCTGCCCCGCACTTGATGCCTCATCAGGCAAAGAGTTCCGAACAGCCCTCTCCTTGATTGCTATAAAGACACCGTGACTCCCGATGCCCTGCGCCCCGCCCGCCCCGTGACGTTGGAGGACGTGGCCCGGACGGCGGGGGTGTCACGCGCCACCGTCTCCCGGGTGGTGAACGGCGCGCCCACCGTCGACCCGGAGCTGCGCCGCAAGGTGGAGGAGGCCGTCGAGGCCACCGGATACGTGCCCAACCAGGCGGCCCGTTCCCTGGTGACCCAGCGGACCGACTCCATCGCCCTGGTGGTCTCCGAGCAGGAGCGGCGGCCGGTGGCGGCTCCCTTCGTCGGCCGGATGTTCACCGACCCCCACTTCGGGCGGGTGGTCGGCGGGCTCCTGGACGTACTGCGCCCGGCCGGGGTGCAGATGGTCCTGATGCTGGTGGACGACGACACCTCGCGCCGGCAACTGCTTTCGTATCTGCGGCAGGGGCATGTGGACGGAACGGTGCTTGTCTCCTCGCACGCCTCCGATCCGCTTCCCCGGCTGATCGCGGAGACCGGGCTGCCCGCCGTCCTTGCCGGACGCCCGGCGGGGACGGTGCCGCTGCCGTACGTGGAGGTGGACCAGCGCGCGGGGGCGCGGATGGCCGTCGACCGGCTTGTCTCCGGGGGGCGCCGCAGGATCGGCACCATCGCGGGGCCGCAGGACATGCCGGCCGCCCGGGAGCGCCTCGAGGGCTTCCGCGACGCGCTGGCCGCGCACGGCGTGACCGGGGCGCCGTGGGCGGAGGCGGACTTCACCCGGGTGGGCGGCGCCGAAGCGATGCGG
Source organism: Streptomyces sp. NPDC046925 (assembly GCF_040644915.1). Classification (NCBI taxonomy): domain Bacteria; kingdom Bacillati; phylum Actinomycetota; class Actinomycetes; order Kitasatosporales; family Streptomycetaceae; genus Streptomyces; species Streptomyces sp. NPDC046925. The sequence goes on from NZ_JBEYWZ010000001.1 coordinate 262,162, forward strand.
CATCTCCTGGCCGATCACCCGGACCTGGACGGCGTGTTCGTCGCCTCGGACCTGATGGCGCAGGGCGTGCTCCAGACGCTGCTGCGGGCGGGCAGACGGCTGCCGGGGGACGTCGCGGTGGTCGGCTTCGACGACAGCGAGGCCGCCCGGTCCTGCGAGCCCGCGCTGACCACGGTCCGGCAGCCGGTGGAGGAGATGGCCGGCGAGATGGCCCGGCTGCTCCTCGGCCGGATCAAACAGCCGGGCGACGCGCCGCTGTCGATGGTGTTCCGCCCGACGCTGGTGGAGCGGGCCTCCGCGTGACCGCCCTGCCGGGCATCGTCGCTCACGACAGGGACCCCGTTGCGCCCCCGCTCAGGACAGGAACGCCACCAGCGTCACCGTCGTCCCGCTCTGGCCGACCGTGACCTCGCAGTCGTCCGTGAGGGCGTGGGCCAGCCACAGGCCCCGGCCGTTCTCGGCCTCGTCCGCCTCGGGGAGGGAGGCCGACTCGCACGGCTCCGGGCAGTTCAGGCCCGGCCCGCCGTCCGCGACGGAGCAGCGCAACCCCGCGTCCGTGCGGGCGAGATGGATCCGCCCCTTGCCGCCGCCGTGCACGACGGCGTTGCTCGCGACCTCGTGCACGGCGAGCACGAAGTCGCTGAGCCGGGGTTCGCACAGGCCCGCGTCCTCGGCACGACGGGTGACGAGCAGACGCAGGCGGGCCAGGTCGGTCATGCCGAAGGGAAGTTCGAGAAGGGTGGCCCTTGCGGAGGGCAGGGCGAGGGTGTCGTTGACGTGCTCCCGGTGCAGGGCCGGGTCACCGCCGTTGTCGTCGTTGCCGATGCCGCGGTTGAGGATCACTGAACGGATCACTTCACCCTTCGCCCAGGACGAGTTGAGATGTTTCGGCGGCTCCGCAGAGCCGTAACACTTTGCCCTGCGCGGGTGAGCAGCGGACCGCGAGGCGGTGGTCACGGGGCAGCCTGCTCGCGAGACGCAGCAGAGTCGATGCGCCGCGTATGTCCATGAAGCACAGCTCGGACAGGTCGAGCACGCGGGGGAGTCCGGGGGCGGCCAGGGCGTGCGCGAGCGCCGAGTCGAACTCCGCGTGCGTCGCGATGTCGACGTCTCCGGCGATCCGCAGCTCGGTTCCGGTCCGCGTCACCTCCAGCGCGCCGAGGCGGCGCAGGACCCGTTTGGGATGCGCGCGGTGTATCCGGCCCAGGACGCCCTCGTCGAACTTCCGCAGGTCGTACTCGCAGACGGCGGTGAACCCGATCTCCGCGAAGAGCGGCGAGAGGCTCGCCTCGTACTCGACCAGGAGATCGTGGTCGACGCCCGGTTCCGCGGCCCAGCCCATGTCGCCGACGATCCGGAGTCCCGAGAATCCGCCGTGGCGGGCCTTGTCGGTCAGCTCCACCCACATCTGGGCCCGTTCGACGGGATCGAAACCGGTCGCCGGGTCGTACCCGGGCACCTCGTCGACCACGACCAGGCGTCCGTCCATGAGCGCGGGGCCCAGCCGGAAGCCGCAGCCGCTCAGCTGCTCGGCCGCGAGCGCGGGGGTGGTCGCGCGGTCGGTGAAGAAGATCACTTGCTCGCCGCGCGAGAGGCCGATGTCGGCGTACGCGGCGCGGAGTTCCCAGCGGGATTCGTCGTCGTCGAATCCGAGGCATGCGTGATCCCCGGGGTTCATACGGGTGACGGAGACCGTCCTGGTCACAGAACTGGCGCCCATGGGGCAGACCTTAGGGGCGGCGCGCGGCGGCACGGTCCCCGTGATCACTGTTGACTGAAGTCGTTCCAATCGCTGGACAACTCGATAGTTCGTTACGGCGAGCGATCGGTGAAGGTGATGATCGCGGCATGGTTCCGACACCTCCCGACGGGCGCGGGCGGCCGTGGGCGGGCGCGGAGGTTCTACGTCGGTACGACCGTCGTCTCCGTCGCCTTTACGCTGGTCCACACCGGTGTGCCGTCCGTGAGGCCGAGTTCCGTCGCGGCCTGCGGGGTGATCTCGGCCACGAGGTCGGGGGCCTCGGACGAGGTGATCAGGAGGCGCAGGCGGCTGCCGCTCGTGGTGATCTCGCGGATGGTGCCGGGCCAGACGTTGCGGGGACTGCCGGTGGGTTTGTCGCGGTGCACCGAGACCGCCTCCGGGGCGATGATCGCCAGGGCCTCGGTGCCCGCCGGGAGCGGGTCTGCGGTCACGAGGGTGCCCCCGCCGGGCAGGGCGAGGCCATCGGGTCCCGCGGTGCCGGGCCAGGCGTTGCGGCCCAGCATCCTGGCCACCCACGGGGAGCGCGGGTGCCGGGTCACCTCGGCGGGCGTCTCGTCCTGGAGGGCGAGCCCCTGGTCGAGTACGAGAACACGGTCGGCGAGGGACACCGCCTCGACGGGGTCATGGGTGACGATCAGGCAGACACCGCCGAAGGTGTCGAGGTGCGTGCGCAGGGTGTGGCGCACATGGGCGCGGGTCGTCTGGTCGAGCGCGGCGAGCGGTTCGTCGAGCAGAAGCAGCCGGGGCCGGGCCGCCAACGCCCTGGCCAGCGCGACCCGTTGGGCCTGACCGCCGGAGACCTGGGCGGGCTTGCGGTGCGCGAGGTGACCGACGCCGAGCCGGTCGAGCCACTCCTGCGCGCGCCGCCGGGCCTCGGCGCGCGGGACGCCGAGCGCGCGGGGCCCGTACGCCGTGTTCGCGAGGGCACTCATGTGCGGGAACAGGGCGCCGTCCTGCGGGACCCAGGCGACGTGACGGCGGTGCGGCGGAAGCTTGGTGACGTCGGTGTCGCCGAGGCGGAGGTCGGCGTGGGCGCGCGGGGTGAGTCCCAGGAGCGCGCGCAGCAGCGTGGTCTTGCCCGCGCCGTTGGGTCCGACGACGGCGATGGTGGTCCCCGGTTCGGCGTCCAGGGAGAGCCGGTTGAAGCCGGTGACCTCGGCGCGCAGGGGCCAGCGCTCCTCCGGGGCGGGCGGCGCGGGCTCGGTCACGACAGCACCGGACGCGACAGCACCGGACGCGACAGCCCCGGACGCGACAGCCCCGGACCCGGCGTCCCCCGGAAACGCGGGCGCGCCCGCGTCGTCCGGCACCTGCTCGGACCCCCCTGATCGCCCTGCCCGCCCCGTTCCCCCCGACCGCCCGCCCCGCCGGTCGCCGGGCGTGCTCATCCAGCGCCCGCGCAGCGCCACGAGCACCGCCATGGCGATGGCGAGCAGCAGCAGCGACACGGACGTCGCGGCCTCGGGGGAGTCCTGGAGCAGCAGATACACCTGTAGGGGCAGGGTCTGGGTGCTGCCGGGCAGGTTGCCCGCGAAGGTGATGGTCGCGCCGAACTCACCCAGGGCGCGCGCCCAGGTCAGGGCGGCTCCGGCGATGAGCCCGGGGGCGACCATGGGCAGCGTGACGGTGCAGAAGACCCGTACCGGCGAGGCTCCCAGGGACGCCGCTGTTTCCTCGTAGCGGGGGCGCAGTCCGCCGAGCGCGCCTTCGAGGCTGATGACGAGGAACGGCATCGCGACGAAGGTCGCCGCGATCACCGCGCCCGACATGTGGAACGGCAGGGTGATCCCGAACGTGTCCTCGAGCCAGGGGCCGAGCAGTCCGCGCCGCCCGAAGGCGAGCAGCAGGGCGACTCCGCCCACGGTGGGCGGAAGCACCATCGGGAGCAGGACGAGGGACCGTACGACCGCCTTGCCGGGAAAGTCGACGCGGGCGAGGAGCCAGGCCAGCGGCACCCCGAGCAGCAGGGACAGGCCGAGCGCCCAGAGGGAGACGACGAGGGACAGCTTCAGCGCCTCTGTCGTTCCCTCGCTGGTCAGATGGGCGCCGAGCTCACCCCACTCGGTACGGACGAGGATCCCGAGCAGCGGCAGCATCAGGAACGCGATGGCGAGCAGCGCGGGAATCGCCAGGGCGATCGGGGTGCGGGGGCCGGAGGTCCGGCCGCGCGGGCGTTTCATCGTGGTCCCTGGGGTGCGCTCGGTGCGGTGTCGCGAGGTGAGGGGGCGTCAGGGGTGTGCCGGGGGACGGCCCGGCTGCCCCGACCGGGGAGGCGGTCGGCCCCCTCACCCCGGCTGGTGCGGCCACCGCTTCTCGAAGCGGTGGCCACGGGTGTGACTCCTGCTGGTACTGCTACGGCTTCTCGAAGCCCGCGTCCTTCAGGATCTTCTGTGCGGCGGGCGTGGACAACCACTTCACGAACGCCGTCGCGGCTTCCTCGTGCTTCGAGGTCTTCAGTGTGGCCGCGGGGTACTCGGCGATCGCGTTCTCGGCGTCGGGAATCTTGATCGCGTCGACCTTGCCGGTGGCGGTGGCGGCGTCCGTCTTGTAGACGAGCCCGGCGTCCGCCTCGCCCAGTTCGACCTTGCTCAGGACCGCGCGGACGTTGGGTTCCTGCGAGACCGGCTTCACGTCGATCTTCTGGTCGTCGAGGATCTGCTTGCTGTAGCGGCCGACCGGCACCTCGGACGCGGCGAGCACGACCTTCAGCTTGCTGTCGGAGAGGTCCTTCAGCTCGGCGACCTTCTTCGGGTTGCCCTCGCCGACCGCGATGACCAGGCGGTTCTTGGCGATCACCGACGGAGTTCCGGTGTCGGACTTCAAGCCGTCCATGGTCTTGGTGTCGGCGGTGACCAGGGCGTCGGCGGGGGCGCCCTGCTTGACCTGGGCGGCGAGTTCCTGGGAACCGGCGAAGGAGAAGTTGACCTTCGTTCCCGGGTTCTCCTTCTCGTACGCGGCGCCGGCCGTCTCGAAGACGTCGGTGAGCGAGGAGGCGGCGAGCACCGTCAGGTCGGCCTTCGGGGCGGAGTCGCCCGCGGACTTCTTGGAGCTGTCGCCCTTGTCGTCGTCGTTGCCGCAGGCGGCGAGCGGGACGAGCAGGGCGGCCGTGAGCACGGCGGCGGCGGTGCGGCGCCCGGCGGGGCCGAGAGCGCTGAGAGCAACGGACATGAGCGTGGAACTCCTTGGGGACGAGGCCGGCGGCGCGGTCCGGCCCGTGGTTGCGGATCCCGGGGTGCGGACCGGGGGTCAGGTGCGGTCGATGTGCACGCTGGTGGACTTCACGCGGGCGGTCGCCCGCATGCCGACCTCCAGACCGAGCTCCTCCACGGCCTCCCTGGTCAGGAGCGAGACGAGCCGGTGCGGACCTGCCTGGATCTCGACCTGGGCCGCGACATCGCCGAGCTTCACGGAGGTGACGATGCCGGGAAAGGCGTTGCGGGCCGAGGTGTAGGGGACGTCGTCGTCGCCGTTGCCCCCTTGTGGCTGCACCTGCGCGATCTCGACGGAGAACGCGGCGAGGTCGCGGCCGTCGATGAGCCGACGGCCGCCCTCGTCCCGGTGGGTCGTGACCCGTCCGGCGTCCGCCCAGCGGCGCGCGGTATCGGGGCTGACGCCGAGCAGACGCGCCGCCTGTCCGATCGTGTAGGACTGCATGCGCGACACGATAAGCCGCTCTACCTGGCATCTACAACATGCATAGGTGATTGTCCATGGCAGATGCCACCCTCCTTGGAGGAATGCTCAAAAGGGACGCTCAACAGGAATGCTCAAGAGGGAGTACTCAAGAGGGAGCGCCGTCACCGGGGCGCGTGGTCGCCTTCACCTGTGGCACCTGCTTCAGGACGATGCCGAAGTGCGTGGCGTACGCGTCGAGCACCTCGGAGTCCGTGGCCAGCTCGACGACATGGCGCTCACCGTCCGTCGTGGTGGTGAGGGTGCGCCCGCTGAGGGTGATCCGGCCGGTCCCGGTGAGCAGCGAGCAGACCAGTGACTGCGTGAAGTGCGACCGGGGCGAGGTGCGGTGCCACCAGGCGCCGGCCGTGAAGTCGCCGAGGGCACGCGGGCGCCGGTCGGCCACGTACTGGAGCTTGCCGTCCCTGCTGACGTCCAGATCGCCCTCGGGGGTCTCGGTGACGCAGAAGGTGCCGCCGGGATCGGACTGGTCGCCGCGGTCGCCGAAGACCAGCGGGAAGTGGCTGTGGGTGCCGAAGCCGATGTCCGCGAGCCAGTCGCCCCCGTCGGACGTGCGTACGCGCAACGCCAGGTGGTCGTAGGGGATTCCGGGCTGCCCGGAGGCGTCGTACACGCGCGCTTGCATCAGGGTGACCTGGAAGCCGAGGGCGGTGAGCAGTGCGGCGAAGGCGCCGTTGAGTTCGTAGCAGAAGCCGCCGCGGTGGGCGCCGACCACCTTCGCGACCAGGGACTCCTCGGTGAGTTCGATGTCCTCGTCGAGGTGGATGGAGAGATTCTCGAAGGGGACGGCACGCAAATGCGCGAGATGCAGATCGTGCAGGGCCCGCGTGGTGGGAGCGGCGGGGCGCTCGGCGCCGATGCGGCGCAGGTAAGCATCCGTCTGGTCAAAATCCATGGGCAGATTCTTGCGCGTCGGCGCATCATGGGCCTGCCCGTCGCGGAGCCGTGATCCCGGTGCCGCGGCGCCTCTGCCTCCTGCACCGAAGGAACCATGACAGCCGAATCCGCCGGTTTCCGCACGCCCGAACCCGCCCCTTCTCGTACGGCCGGGTCCGCCCCCTCCCGTACGCCCGAACCCGCCCCCTTCCGTACGGCCGTGTCCGACGACGTGTTGGACGACCTGCGTACGCGCCTGCGCCGCACCCTCTTCGCCCAGCCGTCCGACTCCGCGTACTGGGCGGCGGGCGTCGACCCCGGCTATCTGCGCGAACTCGTCGCCCACTGGGCCGACGGTTTCGACTGGCGGGCCGCGGAGAGCACGCTCAACGCCCATCCCCAGTACGTCGCCGAAGTCGCCGGACGGCGCGTGCACTTCGTGCATCTGCGGGGCCGACGGCCACAGGGCGCGCCCGCGCCGCTGCCGCTGGTCCTGAGCCATGGCTGGCCGAGCAGCTTCGTGGAGATGCTGCGGGTCGGCGAACTCCTCGCCGATCCCGCCGCGCACGGCGGCGACCCCGCCGACGCCTTCGACGTGGTGATCCCCTCGCTGCCCGGCTTCGTCCACTCCGAGCTGCCGCGCGAGCCGTTCACCCGCAGGGGCGTCGCGGAGATCTGGCACGAGCTGATGACCGGGACGCTGGGTTACGAGCGCTTCGGGGCGTTCGGCGGGGACATCGGGGGCGGTGTGACGCAGTGGCTCGGCGCGCTCTATCCGCGGGACGTGGCCGGGGTGCACCTCACCTCCGCGGTGATCACGGAGCAGTTCGAGGGGGAGCCGCCGACCCCCGCGGAGCAGACGTTCCTCGACGCGCTTGCCGCCTACGACGCGGGCGACCAGGGCTACAGCGAGATCATGTGCACCCGCCCGGACACGATCGCCGCGGCCCTGACGGACTCCCCGGCCGGGCTGGTCGCCTGGATCGCCGACAAGTACCGCGACTGGAGCGACTGCGGCGGCGATCTGGAGACCCGCTGGGACAAGGACACCCTGCTCACGGTCGCGACCCTGTACTGGGCCACCGGCTGCATCGGCTCGTCCTTCCGGCAGTACTACGACTACCCCCGGAACAAGCCGGTGCCGCCCATCACCGTCCCCGCCGCCATCACCCTCAGCCATGAGCCGGCGTTCGCGGGCTTCCCGAGGAGCATGGCCGAGCGCACGCTCACCGACCTGCGCCACTGGAGCACCCCGGAGCGGGGCGGGCACTTCATGGCGCACGAGGAGCCGGAGCAGGTGGCACGGGAGCTGCGGACGTTCTTCCGGCCGCTGCGGGGCTGAGCCGGAGGCGGTACACCGCAATCGATGGCGACTTAGGTTAGGCTTAGCTAAGTTGATATTGCGCTGTACTGGACCAGGAAGGCGGGGAACGATGCGGGTCCTCTTCGTGTGCGGGTGACGGTGACCACGGGGGTGTCCGCGGCCGACGCGACTCCCCGCCGGCTCGCGGACCCGGCGCCCTGCGTCCGGCGCGTCGCCGAAGCCCTGGACGCCTCCGACGCCGCGCGGGCCGCCGCCCTGGAGGAGTTCTGGGCCGACGCCGCACGTCGCGGCACCCCCCTGGTCGAAGCCGTCGAGGGCGAGCCCGCCCAGCGTGACGTGACGTTCCTGTGGCGCGGCCACCGCGCCACACGGCAGGTCCTGCTGCTCGCCGAGGGCATCGCGGACCGCACCGACCTCGCGGCGGCCCTCCTGAGCCCGCTGCCCGGCACCGACATCTGGCACCTCACCTACCGGCTGCGCGCCGACCACCGCGCCTCGTACCGCATGGCCGCCGACATCTCGCCCGGCGAACCGCCCGCGTCCGCCGCGCTCCTCCAGCAGCGGCTGCTCTCCCTGTCCGCGTACGCCGCGCCCGACCCGCTCAACCCCCGCCGGATGCCGGGCAGGTGGCCGGACCGCGCCACCTCCGTCTTCGAACTCCCGCAGGCGCCCGCGGGACCGGGGGCCGAGCCGCCCGCCGGGGCGCCGCGGGGAAGGGTCGAACGGCACCGGCTGCCCGCGGGAGTGCTCGGCGCCGAGCGGGACGTCTGGGCGTACCTGCCTCCCGGTGGTCCGGCGGCCGGACTGCCGGTGCTCGTCCTGGGTGACGGCGACATGTGGTTCGGGCGGATCGCCTTCCAGGACGCGCTGGACGCCCTCATCGCCGACGGCGCCCTGCCGCCGCTCGCCGTCCTCGCCCCGGACGCCGTCGACCGGGCCACGCGCCGCAGGGAACTGGGCGAGCACGAAAGCCATGTGAGGTTCCTCGCCGACGAACTGCTGCCGTGGGCGGCGGGCCGCTGGCCCCTGGCCACCGACCCCGCGCGCACCCTCGTCGCGGGCCAGGGCCTCGGCGGACTCGCCGCCCTGTACGCGGGCTTGCTGCGGCCGGAGCGCTTCGGCAACGTCCTGGCCCAGTCCGCGCCGCTCACCGCACCCGTCTGCGCGACCGTCGCCGAGGGCCTCTCGCGCCCCGGCGGCGGCACGACCCGGCCCGTCGCCGTGCGCCTCGACGTAGGACTGCGCGAGGCCGGAATTATTGATCACCACCGCGATCTGTACGGGAGCCTGAGCTCGCGCGGCTGCCCCGTGACCCTGGGCGAGTACAACGGCGGTCACGACTGGGCCAGTTGGGGATCATGCCTCACCGAAGGGCTTGTGCGACTCCTGGGACACTGACCCGCCGGGCCTGGCAGACTGGTTCGCCCGCCTCGTGTCGCTGTTGGGCCGAACGGGTGAGGTCGCGTAAGAATGAGCCGGTGCAGATATCGAGTGCGAGCCAGGACGGGGTGGAGCGTTGAACAGCCACGACGTCACCGATGAACAGTGGGAAGGGCTCGCCCAGGTCGTACCGCTGCGCAGCCGCAACGAATGGCCCTCGTGGCCCGGACACCGCGCGCTGCCCGACGCGGAGACCGAGGCGCGGCGGCGTTTTGTGGTGATGCGGGTGAACATCTTCGCCGATGCCCGCGAGGTCGCCGAGACCGTGATGGCGCAGATACCGGTCCTGCTCGACCTGACGGGAGCCGAGACGGAAGTCGCCAAGCGCGTCCTGGACTTCAGCAGCGGCGTGGTCCTCGGGCTCGGCTGCGGGATGCACCGGGTCGACAAGAACGTCTTCCTGCTCGCCCCTCCCGGCACCGAGGTGCAGGGGCTCGTCGCGGCGGCGCAGTCGTAGTACCCGGCATCGAGGCGGCTCGGAGCGGCTGAGGACGGACTCACAGCCGCTTGGAGCCGCCTTTTGGTCGTTCTGCCGGGAATCCCGGACGAATCCCTCATCCGTAGGAAGGTCACCTGGGCGTAACGGTTCACCAGTGCCGTCGCCACCTACCGTCCGGGCATGACTGTGCACCTCCCGGAGACGGACGCCGAACCGCCGTCGGGCCCGGACCGGAGCCGCGTCACCGAACTGCGGCTCTCGGCTTTCGCCTCGCACCGGGGCGCCGTGCTCCCGCTCGGCCCGCTGACCGTCGTCACGGGGCCCAGCGGCAGTGGCAAGTCCACCGCGCTCGCCGCCTGCGGAGCGCTGGCGCGGCTCGGGGCGGGCGAGGAACTCATCGACGTCTTCGCCGATCCCGTGGCCTGCGTGCCCGACCGGGCGCGGGGCGACGGGCAGCACCGGCGCGGATTCCGGATCGGCTGCACGGTCGACGGTCCCGTCGGGGCGGTGCGGCTCGACGTCGCCGTACAGGCCGAGCCCGAACTGCGCATGGTGGGCGAGCGGCTGACCAGGGGCGGGCTCACTCTCCTGGAGACGGCGCTGCGTGATCCGGGGCGGCGCGCGGTGCAGGCGGCGTGGCATACGGCAGGCATGACGCCGGTGACGCGCGCCCCCTTGCCGGACGACCGGCTCGGCACGGCGCTGCTTCCCTTGCGGGTGGCGGGCAAGACCGCCGGGCAGCGTCTGGTGCTCGCGGCGGCCGAGCAGGTGGTGGTCGCGCTGCGCTCGGTGTTCCCGTGCGCTCCCCGGCCCGGGGCCATGCGGTTACCCGTGCCGCCCGGACTGCTCGGTGCGGGCCGCCTGTTGACCGGCTGCGACAACCTCGCCGAGGTCCTTCTCCGTACGAGGGAGGAGTGCGGCAGTCGTCACGCGCGGCTGGTGGCCGCGGTCCGGGCAGGGTGTGCGGGCCCGGTGGCCGACGTGTTCGCGGAGGTGGCCGACGACGGGTCGGTGCAGGCGTACGTCGACCGGGGCGGCGGGATCAGGTCGCCCGTCGGCCAGTTGGGGGACGGCGAGCTGCGATATCTGGCGCTCGCCCTGGTGCTGCTCACCGGACCCGGAGTGCTCGAGGTGGATCCGGTGAGCGAGGTGCCGTCGGCGTACCAGAGCCTCACCGTGCTCGCCGACGGCCTCGATCACTTCCTGGACCTGCGGCAGAAGCGCGCGCTCGCCGATCTCGCGGCGCGCACCTGCGAGCGCGGGCACATCCGTCTCGTCGGGACGGCGAGCGACGCGTCGTGGGCCGCGCAGGCGGGCGGGGCCGCGGTGGTAGACCTGAAGCCGTGACGGAACTTGATGTAGCGGGATTGCAGCGCAGGCTGGCCGACTTCGCGGCGAAGCGGGACTGGGAGCAGTACCACACGCCGAAGAATCTGGTCGCCGCGCTCAGCGTGGAAGCGTCCGAACTGGTCGAGATCTTCCAGTGGTTGACGCCCGACGAATCGGCACGGGTGATGGACGAACCGGAATCGGCGCACCGGGTGACGGACGAGGTCGCCGACGTGCTCGCCTATCTCCTGCAGTTCTGCGAAGTGCTCGGCATCGACGCGCTCGCGGCGCTCGCCGCGAAGATCGACCGGAACGAACTGCGCTTTCCCGCGACGTGAGTTCGCCGTTCCCGGCCCTCCATGTCCATCCATAGTCTCTAGATTCGTCACTCTCCGGAGTGGACAAGTTGTCCACAGTCGACAACTTGTCCACAGATTTCCGGGTTACTCTGGCTTTTCGCCCCGCTGGCCCTCACTGTGGGTAGTGGACCGAGGGGTTGAGGCGAACGTGCGGCGGTTGCGCACGGGACGGGTGGGGGTGCTCATGGAGGCGATGCGGCTCATCGAGGTGAGCAGACACGCCCTGGCGCGGAGCCAGGATTCGTCGGACATCGTGACCGAGGTATGGCAGTCCCAGACCCTCGCGCAGGCGATCGGCAGCCGGCTCGCGATCGCGGGACCGCCGGAGTTACGGGGCGAGGCGCTCGGCCTGAGCGAAGTCGGCGGCAGATGCTGGGGCGTCCTGGACGGCCCCGGCCCCGGCCTCGGCACCGAGGGGATACGGGCGGCGCGGCTCACCGGCATCGGCGAGGCGTATGACGTCCTGCAAGGGCTCGACGAACTGCTCGGCGAGGTGGGCATCGCGCTCGTCGGCGTGGCCATGGGCGCGGACGGCGAGGGGGCGTACTGGCAGTGCATGGAAGCGATCGACGCCGCCGACGAGTCGAGGGACCGTGTGCTCGAAATGCTGCGCAGGCTCGCGGTGCGCGAACAGCACCTGCCCGAACCCGACTCGGCGGCGGGGTCAGCATGAACCGGCGCCGTCACACGGACCGCGGACGGCCGGGTGGTACGAACGCCGGGGAAGTACCGGTTCCCTCAGAAGCGGGTGGGCTCGTCGCCGACGGGCGGACGAGGCGCGGGCGGCGCGGTGTCGCCTTCCGGCGCGGACTGCTGCAGATCGGCGTCGAGCTGCGTCAGATCCGCGTTGAGCGCGGCCATCAGCTCATCCATCTGCTGCAGCAAGCCCTTGGGTGGACCCTGCTCCGGCGCGGACGGTTCGCGCGCGGCCTCCTGCTCGGGTACGGCTTCCTGGGACATGACGGCCTCCTCGGCCCTCGCCCTCCGGGTGGCGGAGGGCAGCTGATGCAAGCGACGCACCAGCAGCGACCGCCGGCGCGGGTGCCGGGCGGTCCGGCTCCGCACGAGCCAACGACCACCCGCGCCGACGGGTCACTGGGGCGGAGCCGTACCGGATGCGGGGTTGACGGAATTTCACCCGGCCGGGGGCCGGTCGTGCCGAGCTCAGCTCAGCTGCGGCATGACCTGCGAGGAGATCAGCTCCAGGTGGTCCAGGTCGTCCAGGTCGAGGATCTGGAGGTACATGCGCTGCGAACCCACGGCCTGGTAAGCGGCGATCCGCTCGACGACCTCCGCCGGGGAACCGGCGAGACCGTTCGCCTTCAGGTCCTCCACCTCGCGCCCGATCGAGTCGGCGCGGCGCTTCACCTCCGCGTCCGTCTTGCCGACGCAGGCCACCAGAGCGTTGGAGTAGGTGAGGTCATCCGCAGGGCGCCCGTGCTCGTCGGCGGCGGCCCGCACGCGCTTGAACTGCTGCTCGGTATCGGCAAGAGAGGCAAAGGGAATGTTGAACTCGCTCGCATAGCGGGCCGCGAGGGCAGGCGTCTTCTTGGCGCCGTGACCGCCGATGAGGACGGGCACCTTGGACTGCGCGGGCTTGGGAAGGGCGGGCGAATCGGAGAGCTGGTAGTAGGTGCCGTCGTAGGAGAAGCGCTCGCCCACCGGGGTCTCCCACAGGCCCGTGACAATGGCGAGTTGCTCTTCCAGACGCCCGAACTTCTCCTTGGGGAAGGGAATTCCGTACGCGGAGTGCTCCGCCTCGTACCACCCCGAGCCGAGGCCGAGCTCGATGCGGCCGCCCGACATCTGGTCGACCTGAGCGACCTGGATCGCGAGGACGCCCGGCAGTCGGAACGTACCCGCGGTCATCAGGGTGCCGAGCCGGATCCGCCGGGTCTCACGGGCGAGTCCCGCCAGCGTGATCCAGGCGTCCGTGGGGCCGGGAAGGCCGTCGGAGGAGCCCATCACGAGATAGTGGTCGGAGCGGAAGAAGGCGCTGTAGCCGAGGTCCTCGGTGGCCTTGGCGACGCGCAGAAGCGTCTCGTAGGTCGCGCCCTGCTGCGGTTCGGTGAAGATTCGAAGGTCCATACAGCTATCTTGCCCGGACGCCGGATCCAGTTTCAGTGCCGCGCCGTTGCCGGGCGGTTAGGCTTCGGCACTGGTCGGTCCGGGCAAGGGGCCCGGAGATGGTGCGGGGGTTGGGGTCGAGATGGTCGCTGGCAGAGTTGTCCGGTTCGACGGCGCGCGGGGATATGGCTTCATCGCCCCGGAGCACGGCGGGGAAGACGTGTTCCTGCACGCCAACGACCTCCTGATCCCGGAGCCTTTGGTGCACGCGGGGGCGCGGGTCGAGTTCGAGATCGAGGAGGGCGAGCGCGGCCCCAAGGCCTCGTCCGTCCGCCTCCCCAAGGGGGAGCAGGCTTCGGCGCCGTACGGGAGCAGGGCACAGATGCCGCCGTCGATCCAGGCCGCCGCCGCGGGGTTCGACGACGGCGAGGAGCCCACCTGCGATGTGCTCAGCGTCGCGGAGTACTCCTTCGAGCTGACCGAGCTGCTGCTCAGCACCGCTCCGTGGATGACCGGCGAGCAGATCAAGCAGCTCCGCGAGCAACTGGTGCAGCACGGCAAGAGCCACGGCTGGGCGGAAGGCTGAGAGCGGGCCGGGGCCGGTCTCCCCGACCGCGGCCGGGGCCGGTCCTCCCGGGGGATCAAGGGAATCAGGGGCGGCGAAAACCCCTGAGTGTGGCAGAGGTGTTCGCTGTACGGTCTAGAGGCGCGCTGGAGCCGCAGCCGTAAGTTTCCGCAGTTCAGATTGCGTTTCGAGGCAAACCCGTGTTCCTGACGATCAGTACCTCCGGTACCCCCGAGAACCCCGCGACCGACCTCGGGTTCCTGCTGCACAAGCATCCCGACAAAGCCCAGGGATTCTCCACGTCCTACGGCACCGCGCATGTCCTCTACCCCGAGGCGACCGCGGAGCGCTGCACCGCCGCGCTGCTGCTCGAGGTCGACCCCGTGGCGCTGGTGCGGCGCGGCAAGGGCAAGGGGCGCGGAGGGGCGCCCGACGCGGCACTCGCCCAGTACGTGAACGACCGGCCCTACGCCGCCTCGTCGCTGCTCGCCGTGGCGCTGAGCGCGGTGTTCTCCAGCGCGATGCGCGGTGTGTGCAAGGCCAGGCCCGAGCGTGCCGGGCAGCCGCTGCCGCTGCGGATCGAGGTGCCCGCGCTGCCCGCGCGCGGCGGGGCGGAGCTGGTGCACAAGCTGTTCGAGCCGCTGGGCTGGACGGTCACGGTGACACGGATTCCGCTCGACGAGCAGTTCCCGCAGTGGGGCGACTCGCGGTACGTCCATCTCGTGCTCGAAGTGCCGGACGGCAGGCTGACCCTGGGCGAGGCGCTTCGGCACCTCTATGTCCTGTTCCCCGTGCTCGACGACGCCAAGCACTACTGGGTATCGGCGGACGAGGTCGACAAGCTTCTCCGCGCCGGTGAGGGCTGGCTCGCGGACCACCCGGAGCAGAAGGTCATCTCCAGCCGCTATCTGTCGCGGCGCTGGTCGCTGACCAGCGAGGCCATGCAGCGGCTCGAACTGGTGCGGCTCGCCGACGCGGACGACACGGACGTCGACGACCTCGACAACGCGGTCGACGACGAGACCGACACGGAGGAGAAGCCCGTGCCGCTTGCCGTGCTGCGGCGCGAGGCGATCCTGGCGGCGCTGACCGGCGCCGGTGCCGGGCGCGTGCTGGATCTCGGCTGCGGACAGGGGCAGTTGGTGCAGGCGCTCCTGAAGGACACGCGCTTCACCGAGATAGCCGGTGTCGATGTGTCGATGCGCGCGCTGACCATCGCGTCACGGCGGCTCAAGCTCGACCGTATGGGCGAGCGGCAGGCCGAGCGCGTCAAGCTCTTCCAGGGCTCGCTCGCCTACACCGACAAGCGGCTCAAGGGGTATGACGCCGCCGTGCTCAGCGAGGTCATCGAGCACCTCGACGAGGAGCGGCTGCCCGCCCTGGAGTACGCGGTGTTCGGCTCCGCGCGGCCGCGCACGGTGCTCGTGACGACACCGAACGTCGAGTACAACGTCCGCTGGGAGACCCTCCCCGCCGGGCACGTCCGGCACGGTGACCACCGGTTCGAGTGGACGCGCGAGGAGTTCCGCGCCTGGGCCCGCCAGGTCGCCGGACGACATGGCTACGACGTGGACTTCGTGCCCGTCGGCGACGACGACCCCGAGGTGGGACCGCCGACCCAGATGGCCGTGTTCACGCAGAACGACACGAGCAGCAAGAGCGACGCGAGCAACAAGAACAACAAGAACGACAAGAACGTGAAGGAGGTGCGGGCAGCATGATCAAGGAGACCGGCACCAGTACCGAAGCCACTCCCGCCGGGCGCGTGCTGCCCGTCACCGACCTCTCCCTCGTCGTGCTCGTCGGCGCCACCGGCTCCGGCAAGTCCACCTTCGGGCGCACGCACTTCAAGCCCACCGAGGTGCTCTCCAGCGACTTCTGCCGCGGCCTGGTCGCCGACGACGAGAACGACCAGGGCGCGAGCCGTGACGCCTTCGACGTGCTGCACTACATCGCGGGCAAGCGCCTCGCCGCGGGCCGCCGCACCGTCGTCGACGCGACCAACGTGCAGAGCGAGAGCCGCAAGCAGCTGATCCAGCTGGCCAGGGAGCACGACGTGCTGCCCATCGCCATCGTCCTTGACGTGCCCGAGGAGGTCTGCGCCGCGCGCAACGCCGAGCGCGCCGACCGGGCCGGCATGCCGCGCCGCGTCATCCAGCGCCACCAGCGCGAGCTGCGCCGCTCCCTCAAGCACCTGGAGCGCGAGGGGTTCCGGAAGGTCCACGTCCTCAGGGGAGTGGAGGAGATCGACGGCGCCACCATCGTCACCGAGAAGCGTTACAACGACCTCTCCCACCTCACGGGCCCCTTCGACATCATCGGCGACATCCACGGCTGCGCCGCCGAGCTGGAGACCCTGCTCGGCAAGCTCGGTTATGCGGACGGCGCCCACCCCGAGGGCCGTACCGCCGTTTTCGTCGGCGACCTCGTCGACCGCGGCCCGGACTCCCCGGGCGTGCTGCGCCGCGTGATGTCGATGGTCGGCGACGGCACCGCCCTCTGCGTACCGGGCAACCACGAGAACAAGCTCGGCCGCCACCTCAAGGGCCGCAAGGTCCAGCACACCCACGGACTCGCCGAGACCATCGAGCAGCTGGACGCGGAGAGCGAGGAGTTCCGCGCGAGCGTGCGGGAGTTCGTGGACGGGCTCGTCTCGCACTACGTCCTCGACGGCGGCAAGCTCGTCGTCTGCCACGCGGGCCTGCCCGAGAAGTACCACGGGCGTACGTCGGGCCGGGTGCGCTCCCACGCGCTCTACGGAGACACGACCGGCGAGACCGACGAGTTCGGCCTGCCCGTGCGCTACCCGTGGGCGGAGGACTACCGCGGCAGCGCCGCCGTGGTCTACGGCCACACCCCCGTGCCCACCGCGACCTGGCTCAACAACACCATCTGCCTGGACACCGGCGCCGTGTTCGGCGGCAAGCTCACCGCGCTGCGCTGGCCGGAGCGCGAGCTCGTCGACGTACCGGCGGAGCAGGTCTGGTACGAGCCGGCGAAGCCGCTCGGTACGGAGGCCCCGGGCGGTCACGACGGCCGGCCGCTCGACCTGAACGACGTGCACGGTCGCCGGGTCGTCGAGACCGGGCAGGCGGGACGCGTCTCCGTGCGCGAGGAGAACGCGGCGGCGGCCCTGGAGGTCATGAGCCGTTTCGCCGTCGACCCACGGCTCCTTCCCTACCTCCCGCCGACGATGGCCCCGACCGCCACGTCGCAGCGCGAGGGCTTCCTTGAGCACCCGGCCGAGGCCTTCGCGTCGTACGCGCAGGACGGGGTCGCCCGGGTCGTGTGCGAGGAGAAGCACATGGGCTCGCGCGCCGTGGCCCTGGTGTGCCGCGACGCGGACGTGGCCCGCGAGCGCTTCGGCGTGGACGGACCGACCGGCTCCCTCTGCACCCGCACGGGCCGCCCCTTCTTCACGCAGTCCATCAGCGGCTCCGCCGCGGGCACGGAGATGACCGAGGAGATACTCGGCCGCGTGCGCACGGCCGTCACCGAAGCGGGCCTGTGGCAGGAGCTCGACACGGACTGGCTGCTGCTCGACGCGGAGCTGATGCCCTGGTCGCTCAAGGCGTCCGGCCTGCTCCGCACGCAGTACGCAGCCGTGGGCGCCGCCTCCGGTGCCGTCTTCCCCGGCGCGATAGCCGCCCTGGAAGCGGCGACGGCACGGGGCGTCGACACCGGAGAGCTCCTGGCCAGGCAGCGCGAACGGGCCGTGGACGCGGCGGCGTTCACGGACGCCTACCGCCGCTACTGCTGGCCGACCGAAGGCCTGGAGGGCGTGCGTCTGGCGCCGTTCCAGATCCTGGCCGTCCAGGGCCGCAGCCTCGCCGCGCTCCCGCACGACGAGCAGTTGGCCCTGATCGACCGCATGGTGGAGCACGACGGCACCGGCCTCCTGCAGACCACCCGGCGGCTCTATGTGGAGACCGGCGACGAGGCGTCCGTCCAGGCGGGCATCGACTGGTGGCTGGAGATGACCAGCCGCGGCGGCGAGGGCATGGTCGTCAAGCCGGTCGAGGCGCTGGTCCGCGACGGGAAGGGCCGGATCGTCCAGCCCGGCATCAAGTGCCGCGGACGGGAGTACCTCCGGATCATCTACGGCCCGGAGTACACCCGCCCCGACCACCTCGACAAGCTGCGCGGCCGCTTCCTCGGCCACAAGCGCTCGCTCGCGATCCGTGAGTACGCGCTCGGGCTCGAAGCCCTCGACCGTCTCGCGGCGGGCGAGCCGCTCTGGCGGGTGCACGAGGCCGTGTTCGCGGTCCTCGCGCTGGAGTCGGAGCCGGTGGACCCGCGGCTTTAGCCAACCGGGGGCAACTGCCGCCCGGCCGGGGAAAGATGGACTCCATGGGATTCCATGTCGACTCCGAGGCCGGGCGGCTGCGCCGCGTGATCCTGCACCGCCCTGATCTGGAGCTCAAGCGGCTCACCCCGACCAACAAGGACGCGTTGCTCTTCGACGACGTCCTGTGGGTGCGCAGAGCCCGCCAGGAGCATGACGGATTCGCCGACGTGCTGCGCGACCGCGGGGTGGCCGTCCACCTCTTCGGCGATCTGCTGACCGAGACGCTGGACGAGCCCGGCGCCCGCCTCCTCGTCCTTGACCGGGTCTTCGACGAGAAGGAGTACGGGCCGCTCGCGACGGACCATCTGCGCTCCGCGTTCGAGACGTTGCCCTCCGCCGAGCTCGCCGAGGCGCTGATCGGCGGGATGACGAAGCGGGAGTTCCTGGAGCGCCACCCGGAGCCGACGTCCGTGCGCTTCCACTGCATGGACCTGGACGACTTCCTGCTCGGCCCGCTGCCCAACCACCTCTTCACGCGCGACACCTCGGCCTGGATATACGACGGCGTCTCCATCAACGCCATGCGCTGGCCCGCCCGGCAGCGCGAGACCGTGCACTTCGAGGCGATCTACCGCCACCACCCGCTCTTCCGGGCCGAGGACTTCCACGTCTGGTCCCGCGGGCAGTCGGACTACCCCTCCACCATCGAGGGCGGTGACGTCCTGGTGATCGGCCGGGGCGCGGTCCTGATCGGCATGAGCGAGCGCACCACCCCGCAGGCCGTCGAGATGCTGGCGCACAAGCTCTTCGCCGCGGGCTCCGCGCAGACGATCGTGGCCCTGGACATGCCGAAGGGGCGCGCGTTCATGCATCTCGACACGGTGATGACGATGATCGACAGGGACACCTTCACGCAGTACGCGGGCCTGGGCATGCTCCGCTCGTACACCATCGAGCCGGGTGTCGACGGCCGCGAGCTGAAGGTCACCGACCATCCGCCCGAGCACATGCACCGGGCGATAGCCGCGGCGCTCGGCCTGAGCGGCATCCGGGTCCTCACGGCCACCCAGGACGTGCACGCCGCCGCGCGCGAGCAGTGGGACGACGGCTGCAACGTCCTCGCGGTCGAGCCGGGCGTGGTCGTCGCGTACGAAAGGAACTCGACGACGAACACGTACCTGCGCAAGGAGGGCATCGAGGTGATCGAGATCCTGGGGAGCGAGCTGGGGCGCGGCCGGGGCGGTCCGCGGTGCATGAGCTGCCCGGTGCAGCGTGATCCCGTCGACTGAGCCCGCCGGAGCAAGAGCTCGCGGGAGCACGAGCCCGCCGGGGCAGGAGCCCGTTCGGCCCGGCCTGCCAGAACACGCGCCTGTATAGAAATGTGGAGCATCGTATAGACTTCCAATAGTCCCGTACGCGTACCCCTGGAGCGCCATCATGGCCATCGACCTCACCGGCCGCCACTTCCTCAAGGAGCTGGACTTCACCGCCGAGGAGTTCCGCGGCCTGATCGACCTTGCCGCCGAGCTGAAGGCGGCCAGGAAGGCGGGGACCGAGGTGCAGGCGCTGCGCGGCAAGAACATCGCGCTGATCTTCGAGAAGACCTCGACGCGTACACGCTGCGCCTTCGAGGTCGCCGCGGCGGACCAGGGCGCCTCCACCACGTATCTCGACCCCGCGGGTTCGCAGATAGGGCACAAGGAGTCCCCGAAGGACACCGCGCGGGTCCTCGGGCGGATGTTCGACGCCATCCAGTTCCGCGGCGACGCCCAGTCGACCGTCGAGGAGCTCGGCGCCTACGCGGGCGTGCCCGTCTACAACGGCCTGACCGACGACTGGCACCCCACCCAGATGCTCGCCGACGTCCTCACGATGACCGAGCACAGCGCCAAGCCCCTCACCGAAATCGCCTTCGCCTATCTCGGTGACGCCCGCTTCAACATGGGCAACTCGTACCTCATCACCGCCGCACTGCTCGGCATGGACGTACGCATCGTGGCGCCGAAGGCCTACTGGCCCGCCGAGGAGATCGTCGCCAGGGCGCGCGAGCTCGCCGAGAGCAGCGGTGCCCGGATCACGCTCAGCGAGGACGTCGCAGGGGGCGTCGCGGGCGCCGACTTCGTCGTGACCGACGTCTGGGTCTCCATGGGCGAGCCCAAGGAGATCTGGGCCGAGCGCATCGAGGCCCTCGCGCCGTACGCCGTGACGATGGACGTCCTGCGCGCCACGGGCAACGCCGACGTGAAGTTCCTGCACTGCCTCCCGGCCTTCCACGACCTGGGCACGAAGGTCGGCCGCGAGATCCACGCCCAGTACGGTCTAAGCTCTCTCGAGGTCACCGACGAGGTCTTCGAGTCGGCGCACTCCGTCGTCTTCGACGAGGCGGAGAACCGCCTGCACACGATCAAGGCGATCCTCGTCGCGACACTCGCCTGACCGACGCACACACTGGTGGGGCCGGGGAACACCTTCCCCCGGCCCCGCTTTTTCGCGGCACACCCCAGCCGCTCCCCGCACCACCGAAATGAGAACCACCGCATGCGCTCGACCGGTCCGGCAGGACTCCGCATCAAGTCCCCCGAACTCCTCGTCGCCGAATCGGGCGCCGACCTCGAAGGCCACGGCCTCAAGCGCACCATGGGCCTGTTCCAGCTGGTGTGCTTCGGCGTCGGCGCGATCGTCGGCACCGGCATCTTCGTCGGCCTCTCCGACAGCGTCGCCGAGGCGGGCCCCGCGGTCGCCGTCTCGTACTTCCTGGCCGCCGTGACCTGCATCTTCACGGCCTTCTCGTTCGCCGAGCTGGGCGGCGCGATCCCGGTCTCCGGCAGCTCGTACTCCTTCGCGTACGCCTCGCTCGGCGAGCGCACCGCGTTCCTCGTCGGCTGGTGCCTGCTCCTGGAGTACGGCGTCTCCGTCTCCGCCGTGGCGGTCGGCTGGAGCCAGTACCTGAACGAGCTGCTCGAAAGCCTCACCGGCTGGCACCTGCCCGACGCGCTCAGTGCCGGACCCGGCGAGGGCGGCGCCGTGAACCTGCCCGCCGTGATCGTGATCCTCCTCGCCGCGGTGCTGCTCGTGCGCGGCATCCGCGAGAGCGCGCGGGCGACCGCCGCCATGGCCGTGCTCAAGATCGGCATCCTGCTGCTCTTCCTGGCGATCGCGTTCACCGCGTTCAAGGCCGGCAATCTCACGCCCTTCGCGGGCGCCGGGGCCTCCGGCATCACCGCGGGCGCCTCGCTCGCGTTCTTCTCCTTCATCGGCTTCGACGCCATCACCACGGCGGGCGAAGAGGTCAAGAACCCCCGGCGCAACATCCCGATCGCCATCCTGGTCTGCATCGGCGTCGTCACCCTGCTGTACGTCGCCGTCGCACTCGGCGCGATCGGCGCACTGGGCGCCGACGCGGTCGCCGACAAGCCCGCGGCCCTCTCGCTGGTCGTCAACGAGGTCACCGACTCGGCGGTCGGCGGCGGGATCATCGCCTTCGGCGCGGTCGTGGCCATCGCGTCCGTCGTGCTCGCCGTGATGTACGGGCAGACCCGCATCCTGATGTCGATGTCCCGTGACGGGCTCATCCCGCGCGTCTTCGAGCGCGTCTCGCCGAAGACCTCGACGCCGGTCGCCAACACCTGGATCGTCGCGGCGGTCTTCGCCGTCCCCGCCGCCTTCTCGTCGCTCGACGCGGTGGTCAACCTGACGACGATCGGCACGCTGGGGATCATGGTCGTGGTGAATGTCGCGGTGCTCGCGCTGCGCCGCTCGGCGCCTGAGCTGAAGCGCACCTTCCGGGTGCCGCTGTATCCCGTGAGCCCGATCCTGGGCGTGGGCTTCTGCCTCTACCTGATCTGGGGCACGGGCTGGACGACGTGGGTGCAGTTCGCCGTGTTCCTGGTCGTGGGCGCGTTGGTGTACGCGCTGTACGGCCGCCGTCACTCACGGCTCGGCAAGGCCGCGGAGGCCGATGCCGTCACGCCGCGGGGAGCGTGAACCAGACCGCCTTGCCGGAGTCGGTCGGGCGGTGACCGCAGGACGAGCTGAGGGTGCGGATCAGGAGCAGGCCGCGCCCGTGCTCCTGCCAGGGGTCCGGCTCGCACATCGGCCCGGGATCGCTGAGGTCGCCGGGCGGCTGCGGGTTCGAGTCGTGGACCTCCACCTGGCAGCCGGTCGGCAGAAGCTCTATGACGAGCTCTATCGGGTCCTGCCCGGAGGTGTGCTCCACCGCGTTCGCCACCAGCTCGGCCGTGAGCAGCTCGGCGGTATCGCTGTCGGCGGGCGACTCGATCTCCGCGAGCGCGGTACGCACCAGCGCACGGGCGATCGGAACGGCCGCAGCGGTGTGCGGCAGCGCGATGCGCCACGAGGCGGGAGCGGGAGGTTCGTGCAAGGCGGGTCCGTTCAGGGCAGCAGGAGGTCCTGCTTTCAACCGTACGAATCTTAAGCGCTATGTCGACAGGGTCGACGGTCGGGCATTTCCGGGACGTCCGGCCCTTGGGCGGTGTGGGTGACAAGACGTGCATATCAGGATTTTGGTTCTCCTCGGAGCTCTCTACCCACGGGGTTTATCGCGTACTCGTGACGACGGTCACGGACGAGTGATAACTTCGAAGGGCAGAGACACCACCGGTACGCAGACCGCCGCCGCCCCTACCGAGGAGGCCGCACGTCGTCATGAGTCCCTTCACCGGCTCCGCCCCCCGCACCCCCGCATGGCAGCACATCCGCCTGGAAGTGGCCGAGGGCGTCGCCACGGTCACCCTCGACCGCCCCGACAAGCTGAACGCGCTCACCTTCGGCGCCTACGCCGACCTGCGCGACCTCCTGGCCGAGCTGTCCCGCGACAAATCCGTGCGCGCCCTGGTGCTCGGCGGAGAAGGGCGCGGCTTCTGCTCGGGCGGTGACGTCGACGAGATCATCGGCGCGACCCTCGGCATGGACACCTCCCAGCTGCTCGACTTCAACCGCATGACGGGGCAGGTCGTACGGGCCATCCGGGAGTGCCCCTTCCCGGTGATCGCCGCGGTGCACGGGGTGGCCGCGGGCGCGGGAGCCGTGCTCGCCCTCGCCGCGGACTTCCGGGTGGCGGACCCCTCGGCGCGGTTCGCCTTCCTCTTCACGCGGGTCGGCCTCTCGGGCGGCGACATGGGCGCCGCCTACCTCCTGCCCCGCGTCGTCGGCCTCGGCCACGCCACCCGCATCCTGATGCTGGGCGACCCGGTCCGCGCCCCCGAGGCCGAACGGATCGGCCTGATCAGCGAGCTGACGGACGAGGGCAAGGCCCACGAGTCCGCCAGGGCCCTCGCGCGCCGCCTCGCGGACGGCCCCGCTCTCGCGTACGCGCAGACCAAGGCGCTGCTGACCTCCGAACTGGACATGCCGCTCGCCGCCGCCGTCGAGCTGGACGCGGCGACGCAGGCCCTGCTCATGACCGGCGAGGACTACAAGGAATTCCACGCGGCGTTCACGGACAAGCGCCCGCCGAAGTGGCAGGGGCGCTGACCATGACGGCCTCCAGGCACGACTCCGCACACCGCGTCGCCGTCATCGGCGGCGGACCCGGCGGGCTGTACGCCGCCGCCCTCCTCAAGCGGCTCGACCCGGAGCGCGAGATCACCGTCTGGGAGCGCAACGCTCCGGACGACACGTTCGGCTTCGGGGTCGTCCTCTCGGACGAGACACTCGGCGGCATCGAGCACGCCGACCCCGTCGTCTATGCCGCGCTCCAGGCGGAGTTCGTGCGCTGGGACGACATCGACATCGTGCACCGGGGGAGCCGCCACACCTCGGGCGGACACGGCTTCGCGGCGCTCGGCCGGCGCAGGCTGCTCGGCATCCTGCACGAGCGGTGCCGGGAGCTCGGCGTCGACCTGCGCTTCAGCGCCGAGGCGCCGCCCGCCGCCGAGCTCTCCGCCTCGTACGACCTGGTGATCGCGGCGGACGGCGTGCACAGCCTCACGCGCGAGGCGCAGGCCGGGGCCTTCGGGCCGAGCGTCGAGACGCACCGCTGCCGCTACATCTGGCTCGCCGCCGACTTCGCCTTCGACGCCTTCCGCTTCGAGATCGCCAAGACCGAGCACGGCGTGATGCAGCTGCACGGCTATCCGTTCTCGACCGCAGGGACCGGCGAGTCCACGGTCATCGTCGAGATGCGCGAAGAGGTGTGGGAGGCGGCCGGATTCGCGGAGCTCGACGAGGAGGAGTCGACCGAACGCTGCGCGAAGATCTTCGCCGACGCGCTCGGCGGCCGGGCCCTGCGCGGCAACAAGTCCTCCTGGATCAACTTCCGCACGGTCGTCAACGAACGCTGGTCGCACGGCAACACCGTGCTGCTCGGCGACGCCGCCCACACCGCGCACTTCTCCATCGGCTCCGGCACCAAGCTCGCCGTCGAGGACGCCCTCGCGCTCGCCGCCTGCCTCCAGGAGCAGCCCGGCATCCCCGAGGCCCTCGCCGCGTACGAGACGGAGCGCCGCCCCGTCGTCGAGTCCACGCAGCGCGCGGCCCGCGCCAGCCTGGAGTGGTTCGAGCGTCTGCCCGACTATCTCGGCCAGCCGCCGCGCCAGTTCGCCTTCAATCTCCTCACCCGCAGCCGCCGCGTCACGCACGACAACCTACGCCTGCGCGACGCCCGCTTCACCGAGTCCGTCGAGCGGGACTTCGGCTGCCCGGACGGCACGCCGCCGATGTTCACGCCCTTCCGGCTTCGCGACCTCACCCTGCGCAACCGCGTGGTCGTGTCGCCCATGGACATGTACTCCGCGACGGACGGCGTCCCCGGTGACTTCCACCTCGTCCACCTGGGTGCGCGGGCACTCGGCGGCGCGGGCCTGGTCATGACGGAGATGGTGTGCGTCAGCGAGCGCGGCCGCATCACGCCGGGCTGCGCCGGGCTCTACACCGACGAGCAGGCCGACGCCTGGCGCCGCGTCACGGACTTCGCGCACGCGCAGGCACCCGGCACCGCGATCGGCGTCCAGCTCGGGCACTCGGGCCGCAAGGGTTCGACGAAGCTGATGTGGGAGGGCATCGACGAACCCCTCGACGAGGGCAACTGGCCGCTGGTCGCCCCTTCGCCCCTCCCGTACAAGGCGAACAGCCAGCGCCCGCACGAGCTTGACCGCGCCGGGCTCACCGAGATCCGCGAGCAGTTCACCGAGGCGGCACGCCGGGCCGAGCGCAGCGGATTCGACCTCCTGGAACTGCACTGCGCGCACGGCT
The DNA here is from genome assembly GCF_040644915.1 of Streptomyces sp. NPDC046925. Taxonomy (NCBI): domain Bacteria; kingdom Bacillati; phylum Actinomycetota; class Actinomycetes; order Kitasatosporales; family Streptomycetaceae; genus Streptomyces; species Streptomyces sp. NPDC046925. The sequence continues at coordinate 287,516 of NZ_JBEYWZ010000001.1, forward strand.
ATCTGCTCTCCGGTTTCCTCTCGCCGCTGACCAACCACCGGACGGACGAGTACGGCGGCTCCCCGGAGAACCGCCTGCGCTTCCCTCTCGAAGTCTTCGACGCGATACGGGAGCTGTGGCCCGCCGGTAAACCCATGACCGTCCGTATCTCGGCCACCGACTGGGCCGAGGGCGGCACCACCGCGCAGGACGCCGTCGCCATCGCCCGCGCCTTCACCGCGCACGGAGCCGACGCGATCGACGTCTCGACGGGCCAGGTCGTCTCCGACGAACGACCCGCGTACGGCCGCTCCTACCAGACCCCGTTCGCCGACCGCATCCGCAACGAAACCGGCGTCCCCGTCCTCACGGTCGGCGCCATCTCCTCCTGGGACGACGTCAACTCACTGATCCTGGCGGGCCGCACGGACCTGTGCGCCCTCGCGCGCCCGCACCTCTACGACCCGCACTGGACGCTGCACGCGGCGGCCGAGCAGGGGTACGCGGGACCCGGAGCCGTCTGGCCCCAGCAGTACGGTGCGGGCAGCCGCCGCCCGCAGACCGGCCGCACGGACGCCCCCAAGCCCCGTCTCACCCTGCGGAGTTGACGAACTCCGCCCCCGCGTCCCGCAGTCGTCCGTCCAGTGCCGTGAACACCTCGGCCGACCGGTCGCCGGGCCATCCGCCGGGCAGGAGTTCCCCCGGCAGGCCCGGATCGGCGTACGGCAGCCGGCGCCAGGAGTCCAGGGCGAGGAGATAGTCGCGGTACGCCTCCTGCGCAGGGGTGTCCGTCCGCTCCTGCCAGGACCGCAGCACCGGCTCGTGCCGGTCGAGGAACGCCTCGTGCTCCTTGGCGATCGAGGACAGGTCCCACCAGCGGGCCACCGCGTCCGCCGTCGCCGCGAAGCCCAGATGCTCGCCGCGGAACAGGTCGACGTACGAGGCGAGTTGGAGGCGTTCCAGGGTGTGCCGGGTCTCTTCGTAGAGATGCGCCGGGGCGATCCACACCCCCGGAGCGGCCGTCCCGAAGCCGAGCCCGGCCAGGCGGGAGCGCAGCACGTGCCGCTTCTGGCGTTCCGACTCCGGTACGGAGAAGACGGCGAGCACCCAGCCGCCGTCCTGCCGCGCGGCCGGGGGAGCCGCGTAGATGCGCCGGTCGCCGTCCTCCAGGAGCTGGCGCGCGTCCGGCGACAGGGCGTACCCCGCCGCGCCCGCCGCCGTGCGCACGGGCACGAGAAGCCCGCGCCGCTTGAGCCGCGACACGGACGAGCGCACGGACGGCGCGTCCACGCCGACCGGGGCGAGGAGTCTGACCAGCTCGGCGACGGGCACCGGGCCGGGGGCCGCGCGCCCGTAGGCGCCGTAGAAGGTGACGATCAGGGACCGTGGAGTGTGCTGCTCGGACACGTGATCACTCTACGGGCCCGGGCTCCCGCAGCCGGAACCGTTGCAGTTTGCCCGTCGCGGTGCGCGGCAGCGCGTCCAGATAGATGATCTCGCGCGGACACTTGTACGGCACCAGCTCGCCCTTCACGAACTCGCGCAGCCGGTCCGGGTCGCGCTCCGTGCCCGGGCGCTGGACCACGTAGGCGACGACCTTCTGCCCGCGCAGCTCGTCGGGGAGTCCCACGACGGCGGTCTCCCTCACGTCGGGGTGGCGCATGAGCGCTTCCTCGACCTCGGGGCCCGCGATGTTGTACCCGGCCGAGATGATCATGTCGTCCGCGCGTGCCACGTACGTGAAGTAGCCGTCGGCGTCACGGACATAGGTGTCGCCCGTGACGTTCCAGCCGTGGCGCACGTACTGGAGCTGGCGCTCGTCGCCCAGATACCGGCAGCCGACCGGGCCGCGCACCGCGAGCAGACCGGGCTCCCCGTCCGGCACCGGCACCCCCGCATCGTCGACCACGCGCGCGTGCCACCCCGGAACGGGCCGTCCCGTGGTCCCCGGCCGTATCTCCTCGTCGGCGGCGGAGATGAAGATGTGCAGGAGTTCGGTGGCGCCGATGCCGTTGATGATGCGCAGGCCGGTGCGCTCGTGCCAGGACTGCCAGGTGGCGGCGGGCAGGTTCTCGCCCGCGGAGACGCACCGCCGCAGCGTGGAGACGTCACAGGGGTCCGGGCCCCGCAGCTCGTCGAGCATCGTGCGATAGGCGGTCGGCGCGGTGAAGAGCACGCTCACCCCGTGCTCGGCGATCGCGGGCAACAGCTGCTTGGGGGCGGCCTGTTCGAGCAGGAGCGACGAGGCGCCGAACCGCAACGGGAAGATGACGAGTCCGCCGAGCCCGAAGGTGAAGCCGAGGGGCGGGCTCCCCGCGAACACGTCGTCGGGCACCGGCTTCAGGACATGGCGGGCGAAGGTGTCGGCGATGGCGAGCACGTCACGGTGGAAGTGCATGCAGCCCTTGGGGCGCCCGGTGGTGCCGGACGTGAAGGCGATCAGGGCCACGTCGTCGGCCGCGGTGTCGACGGGGTCGTAGACGTCGGGCTGCCGGGCGGCGCGGGCCAGGAGGTCGTCGTCCGTGTCACCGCCGAACGTCGTGACGCTCAGCCCAGGGATCCCGGCCTTGATCAGGTCGTCCACGGCGCGGGCGTCGCACAGGGCGTGGCCGACCTCGGCTATCTCGCACATCGTGGTCAGCTCGTGCGCGCGCTGCTGGGCCAGGACGGTGACGGCGACCGCGCCCGCCTTCATCACCGCGAGCCAGCAGGCCGCGAGCCAGGGGGTGGTGGAGCCGCGCAGCAGGACGCGCTGGCCGGGCCGTACGCCGAGTTCGTCGGTCAGGACGTGCGCGATCCGGTTCACGTGCTGCTGGAGTTCGCCGTACGTCCACGCGTCGCCGGAGCCCGTACGAAAGGCGGGGCGGTCGGCGCCGTGCCGCTCCACCGTCCGGTCCAGGAGCTCGGCGCCGCAGTTGAGGCGCTCCGCGTAGTGCAGCTCGGGCCGGTCGTGGACGAACGCGGGCCACTGCTCCGGCGGCGGGAGATGCTCCCGGGCGAAGGTGTCGACGTGGGCCGATGGATGGAGTCGCAGTGCACTCTTGGCGTCCACAGCGGGTCGCCCCCTTGCCGTTCGGGCTTGTGGTGAGCTCGCACAACGAGCGTATCGTGATGGTGACGACAGTCAACGGTGCGCGATAGAGGAGGGGCCCGGCATGACGGCATTCTCGCTCAATCCAGAACAAACCGCATGGTGTGCGGAGCTACGCACGCTCGCCGACGAGCGGCTGCGCCCGCTGGCGGAGAAGGGCGAGCCGGGCCGCGTGAACCGCCCCCTCGTCGAGGCGCTGGGGGAACTGGGACTCCTGGACCACCTGTTCGCGGGGGAGGGGCCCGGTGCCTCCCCCGCGACGCGGGCCCCGCACGCCGCCTCGGGCGCCCTGGGCCTCTGCCTCCTGCGCGAATCCCTCGCCTACGCCTGTACGGAGGCCGAGACCGCCCTCGCTCTCCAGGGGCTCGGGGCGCATCCCGTGGCCGCGTACGGCTCGGCGAGGCAGCGCGAACAGTGGCTGACCCCGGCCCGCGCGGGGCGCGCCGTCGCCGCCTTCGCGCTCTCCGAGCCCGGCGCCGGCTCGGACGCCGCGGCACTGGCCCTGAGCGCTGCGCCGGACGGCGCCTCCGCCTGGCGGCTCACCGGCGAGAAGTGCTGGATCTCGAACGCCCCCGAGGCCGACTTCTACACCGTCTTCGCCCGTACGACCCCCGGCGCGGGCGCCCGCGGGGTCACCGCGTTCCTTGTGCCCGCCGACCGCGCGGGCCTCACCGGCACCCCCCTGGACATGCTCTCCCCGCACCCGATCGGGGCCCTCGCCTTCGACGGCGTGACGGTCACGGGCGACGACGTGCTCGGCGAACCCGACCGCGGCTTCCGCGTCGCCATGACCACCCTCAACCGCTTCCGCCCGAGCGTCGGCGCGTTCGCGGTCGGCATGGCGGGCGCGGCCCTCGACGCGACGCTCGCGCACACCGCTCAACGAGACGCGTTCGGCGGCAAGTTGAAGGACCTTCAGGCGGTGGCGCACCAGGTCGCGGAGATGGCGACGCGGACCGAGGCGGCCCGCCTGATGGTGCACGCGGCAGCCGCCGCGTACGACCGCGGCGAACCGGACATCGCCCGACGCGCCGCCATGGCCAAGCTGATGGCCACGGAGACGGCGCAGTACGTCGTGGACGCCGCAGTCCAACTGCACGGCGCGCGCGCCCTGCAACGGGGACACCTCCTCGAACACCTCTACCGCGAGGTACGGGCGCCGCGCATCTACGAAGGCGCGAGCGAGGTCCAACGCACCATCATCGCCAAGGAGTTGTACGCCGACCCGGCTGTCCCCGCACAGTCCGCCACCCCGCAGCCGACCACCCCCGAGGAGACCTCCGCATGAGCCTCGAACGCGTCAACCCCTCCGAGCTCTCCCCGGCCACCGGCTTCTCGCACGCCGTCACCGCGACCGGCGGCCGTCTCGTCTTCCTCGCGGGCCAGACGGCCCTGGACACCGACGGCAAGGTCACCGGCACGACCCTGCCCGAGCAGTTCGAGCTGGCCCTGACCAATCTCCTCACCGCCTTGCGCCACGCGGGCGGCACCCCCGCCGACCTCGCCCGCGTCACGGTCTACGCCACGGACGTTGCCGACTACCGCGAGCAGGCACCTCAACTCGGGCGCATCTGGAGGCGGTTGGCGGGCCGCGACTACCCGGCTATGGCCGTGATCGGCGCCGTTCGCCTCTGGGACGAGGAGTGCCTCGTGGAGCTGGACGGCGTTGCGGTGCTCGACTGAGGCTGAGCCTCAGCCGCGGCCCGTGAACGACGTCGTGGCGAACGCCGTCTTGTCCCGGGACGAGGTGCCGTCGGTGAGCCACCAGTGCGTGGCCTTCTCGCCGTACATGAAGAGCGTGCTCGCGCCCCAGTTCAGGATCAGCTCCTCCTTGCCGTCGGCGTCGAAGTCGGCGGCGGAGTACAGGCGCGCGTCCCGCGACCCCGCCCGGATCTTCTTGCCGTCAAGGCGGGAAGGGCCCTCCCGGCGTACGACGGTGCGCTTCTTCCCGCCGTCGATCAGCAGCGCCCCGTCGTCCGTGGCGACGACGAGGACGTCCCTGCCGTCGCCGTCCGGGTCGGCCGACGTGTAGTCGCCGGGGCCGTAGTAGGAGTTCTCGCGACTCTCGGGGATCTTGTGCGTGACCGGATCGCCGCCCTTGCCGGGGTAGATCGCGAGGGAGAAGACCGTCTCCGGCTCCTCCTCAGTGTCCGGCTCGTTGTTGCGGCTTCCGTTGTCGCCGATGGCCAGATCGCGGGCGCCGTCGCCGTCGTAGTCGCCGAACGCCACCGCGTTGCCCTCGCGCAGTTCGACGGGGGTGCGGGAGAGGCCGCTTCCGGTGCGCGCCGGGTAGAGAACTCCGCCGGTCTGCTCGCCGTCGTCGCCCTTGTGGACGAGGAGGCCGGTCGCGCGCGGCTTTCCCGACGGGGCGATGTCGTCCGCGGCCAGCCAACTGCCCCCGCCGGGCCGGGTATCGGTGCGGGCCGGCGCACCGGAGCGGGTGAAGGGGCCGTACAGCAGGGTCACGGACCCGTCCTGCCGGAGCGCCGCGATGTCGTGGTGGCCGTCCCCGTCGAAGTCGCCCCGCACCGGGCCGGAAAGCCCCGCGTCCGCTGCCCGGATCCGGGTCGGCTCCGCGCCGGGCTTGGGGCCGCCGGGGCCGCCCCAGTCCACGGTCGGCTGCCCCTGCTCCGTGGACCCGTCGGCGTCCGACACGAAGTCGGGGTAGCCGTCGCCGTCCAGATCGGCGGTGGTGACGGTGCCGGGGAGGTAGTCGTACACGGCGTGCGTCGACGGATCGAGCCCCTTGGCCGAGCCGAAGACGACGGCGGTCCGCCCCTCCGCGTTCTCGTCGCGGGAGGGCAGCGGGACGAGCAGATCGCGGTGTCCGTCGCCGTTGATGTCGTCCGGGTCCTTGGAACCCTTGCCGTCGGAGGGCACCGGACGGGAAGCGGTCGGGGTCGACACGGGGTTGCCGCCCCCGGAGCCCCGCGAGCCCTTGCCGTCGGAGGCCTGCTCGCCGCACCCCGCCGCGAGCAGGGCCAGCGAGGCGCCGAGCACGACGAGGGCGCGTGCGCCGGGGACGACGAGGGCGCGTGCGCCGGGGAGAAGGGTGCGATCTGCCATGCGCCCACCCCAACACCGCGCCCTCGCGCGTCTCCAGCGACGACCGGTGATCGTTGCCCAGTCGTAGCGAGAGAGCCGGAGGTTAAATGTCCCGGAACGTCTCGATCTGTGCGCCCACGGAGTTGAGCCGCTCTGCCAGCTCCTCGTAGCCACGGTTGATGACGTACACGTTGCGCAGGACGGACGTGCCCTCGGCGGCCATCATCGCGAGGAGCACGACCACGGCGGGCCGCAGCGCGGGCGGGCACATCATCTCGGCGGCGCGCCAGCGGGTCGGGCCCTCGACCAGGACCCGGTGCGGGTCGAGGAGTTGGAGGCGCCCGCCGAGGCGGTTCAGGTCCGTGAGATAGATGGCGCGGTTGTCGTAGACCCAGTCGTGGATCAGCGTCTTGCCCTGCGCCGCCGCCGCGATGGCCGCGAAGAAGGGGACGTTGTCGATGTTGAGGCCGGGGAACGGCATCGGGTGGATCTTGTCGATCGGCGCCTCCAGTTTGGAGGGCCGGACGGTGAGGTCGATCAGGCGCGTACGGCCGTTGTCGGCGAAGTACTCCGCCGTGCGGTCGTGGTCGAGCCCCATCTCCTCCAGGACCGCGAGCTCGATCTCCAGGAACTCGATCGGGACGCGGTTCACCGTCAGCTCGGACTCCGTGACGACCGCGGCGGCGAGCAGGCTCATCGCCTCGACCGGGTCCTCGGAGGGGGAGTAGTCGACGTCGACGTCGATGGTCGGCACGCCGTGCACGGTGAGGGTGGTCGTACCGATGCCCTCGACCTTCACGCCCAGCGCCTCCAGGAAGAAGCACAGGTCCTGGACCATGTAGTTCGACGAGGCGTTGCGGATGACGGTCGTGCAGTCGCTGCGCGCCGCGGCGAGCAGGGCGTTCTCGGTCACCGTGTCGCCGCGCTCGGTCAGGACGATCGGGCGGTCGGGCACGACGTCACGCGCGACCTCCGCGTGGTAGAGCCCCTCGGTCGCGGCGATGTCGAGACCGAAGCGGCGCAGCGCGATCATGTGCGGCTCGATCGTGCGGGTGCCGAGGTCGCAACCGCCCGCGTACGGCAGGTTGAAGCGGTCCATGCGGTGCAGCAGCGGACCGAGGAACATGATGATCGAGCGGGTCCGGATCGCGGCCTCCGCGTCGATCGCCTCCATGTCGAGCCGGGCGGGCGGCACGATCTCCAGGTCGACCCCGTCGTTGATCCAACGGGTGCGGACGCCGATCGAGTTGAGCACTTCGAGGAGGCGGTAGACCTCCTCGATGCGCGCCACGCGGCGCAGCACCGTGCGTCCCTTGTTGAGCAGGGAGGCACAGAGCAGCGCCACGCAGGCGTTCTTGCTCGTCTTGACGTCGATCGATCCGGAGAGACGGCGCCCGCCGACGACGCGCAGATGCATCGGCCCGGCATAGCCGAGGGAGACGATCTCGCTGTCGAGGGCTTCGCCGATGCGGGCGATCATCTCAAGGCTGATGTTCTGGTTACCGCGCTCGATGCGGTTCACGGCGCTCTGACTTGTGTTGAGCGCCTCGGCGAGCTGCGACTGCGTCCAGCCCCGGTGCTGACGTGCGTCACGGATGAGCTTGCCGATACGTACGAGGTAATCGTCTGCCATGTTCCGCAGGTTATCTCAGATATGAGATGACGCACGCGTCGGGGTAGGCCATACGTGAAACGTCCTGTTCGGTACGGAAGTTCCCGTACGTCCTTTCCGTACGCCACATGCCCGCACCGCGTCAGCCGCATCCGCACGAGGCATGCCGACCGCCGTGCACCGCGGCCTGCGCCGTGGGCCGGGGTCCGGCAGCCGCGCGCGTCGTCCGGGCGGCGGCAGCGCGCCCGGCCGTCGACTCGGCGTCATGCACCACTGTGCCTCCGGTCAACGTCAGTCGCACTTCGGCAGAACTGATTTCGGCCACCGGACACCGCGTCACATCGCGGTCGAGCAGCACCAGATCGGCCGACTTTCCCGTTTCGACGGTTCCGGTGAAGTGGTCCATACGGAGCTGGCGCGCCGTACCCGCGGTGTGCATGAGCAGGGCCGACGAGCGGCCGAGGCCTTCCTTGGCGCGGTACAGATCACCCTCACCCTCGGCTCCGGACCGGTCGACGGCGGTACGCACCTGGTTCCACACCTGGAGCGGATCGACCGGCCAGTCCGAGCCACCGGAGAGCCGCGCACCGCACCGCTCCAGACTGCGCGCCGGGTACAGCAGTCGGTGGCGGTCGGCGCCGATGTAGGGCAACAGGGCGTCCATCGTCCAGACGTTGCGGGTGGCCCACTGGAGCTGCATGCAGGGGATGACGCCGAGTTCGGCGAAGCGGGGCAGGTCGGCGGGGTCCACGAGCTGGAGGTGGGCGGTGGTGTTGCGCAGGCCGCGCGCCCGCGTGGTGCGCAGGGCGTACGCGTACCCGTCCAGGGAGGTGCGGACCGCGCGGTCGCCGATGGCGTGCGCGTGCATCTGCCAGCCCTCCTTGTTGAAGGCGGCGGTGAGCCGGCCGTAGTCCGCCGATGACACATACAGGTCGCCGCGGTGGTCGGTGGGCTTGCCGTCCTTGTCGAGGTAGGGCTTCAGGAGCGCCGCGGTCTGCGCCGGATACTCGATGACCCCGTCCAGGAACACCTTGACGGTGCCGAAGCGCAGCCCCCGTACGTCACCGAAGTCCTTGCGGAGCGCCTTCGCGTACGCGACCGCCGCCGCCGGGTCCTTGGTCTGGTCGGTCTCGATGCGCAGCGCGGGCACGATGCGCTGGAGCAGCCGTCCCGACTCGGCGAGGCGCTGGTACAGCTTCAGCTCGCCGCGGCCCACCACGGCTTCCATGAAGGTCGTGATGCCGGACGCGGCGGCCTCGGCGAGGGTCTTGGCGGCGGCGTCCGCGAGCTGTGCCTCGTCGGGCTCGGGGATGTGCCGGGAGACGAGCGGCTGGGCGTCGTCCTTGAGCACTCCGGTCGGCTTGCCGTCCGCACCCTTGACGATCTTGCCGCCGACCGGGTCGGGGGTCGACGCGGTGATCTTCGCTATGTCCAGGGCGCGCTGATTGGCCCACAGGTTGTGTCCGTCGCCGCCGCGCAGGGCGATCGGGCGGCGGGTCGGCAGGGCGTCGAGCATGGAGTGGTGCGGGGCGGTGCCCCGCGGCAGGAGCCCGACCGGGTTCCAGTCCTCCACCACGAGCCATCCGTCGGGCTCCTGCTCGGCGGAGTCCTTGAGAAAGCCGGTCAGCGTCTTCTGCAACTCCTCGACGGTCTGCTCGGCGCCGGCCAGGGACGGCCGCAGCGAGCGGTTCGCGGCGTCCATGGGGTGGGCGTGCCCGTCGTGGATGCCGCTCATGACGGTGCCGCCACGCCCGTCCACGACCTGGGTGTCCCGCCCGATGTACCGCTTGAGCGAGGCGTCGCTCCCGACGGCGAGGATCTTCCCGTCCCGCCCGACGGCGACGGCCTGCGCGGGGGCGCTGCCCTTGACGCCGCTGAAGACACGGGAGTTGTGCACGACGAGCGCGGCGGACCGGCGCCGCGCGGCGGGCACGGCGGCGACGGCGGGCGCACCCACCGAGGCGAGCAGCCCGGCGGCCCCGGCGGAGGCGATGAGCCCGCGCCGGGAGAGGGGAGAGGGGGAGGAGGGCTGCGGAGAGGTCATGGGGTTCTCCTAGCTGCTGTGACGCTGGGACATCGGGTGCGCGGGGACATCGGGTGCGCGGGGACATCGGGCGGGTGGCCGGGCACAAAGACTCACCGAGTAACCCGTTAACCAGAACCGCCCGCCCGCGACGGATTCCGCGGAAACATGGCTCTTGCGACAGGGAATCCGTAGGATTACCGCCGTGCCAGGGCCCACCCTCACCGACATAGCCCGCGCAGCCGAGGTGTCGACCGCGACGGTCTCGCACGCCCTGAACGGCACCGGCCGCCTGGGCGGCGCCACCCGCCGCAGGGTGCGGGAAACCGCCACCGCCCTCGGCTACGGCATCCGCCGCACCGCCCCGCACACGCGGACCCTCGGCATCGCGGTCACCACGTTCCCCACCGCCTGGAACTACACGGAGATCGCCTACTTCTCGCGCGTCGTCACGGAGGCCACCTCCGCGGCCCACGCACGGGGCTACGCCCTCACCGCGCTGCCCGCCGCCCGCGCCGGGGACGACTCGTGGCACGGCCTCGCCGTCGACGGCATGCTGATCATGGACAGCCCGCGCGGGGACCCGATGGTCACCGCGCTGCGCGCCCGCGGCATCCCGCTCGTCTTCGACGGCGTCCCCGGCGACCCGCGCCCCGGCGATCACTGGGTCGACAACGACCACGAGGCGACCACCCGCGAAGTCCTCGACCACCTCCGCGCGTCCGGCGCCCGCCGCATCGCCCTCCAGTCGGGCAGCGGCGACGAGCACTACGCGCGCACGGTGACCGCGGCCTACTCCGCATGGTGCGCGGAGCGCGGCGCGGACCCGCTGGTCGTCCCCTTCGACCTGGCGGACGCCGAAGGAAGGACGTTCGACGCGCTGCTGCGGGGCAAGGGCCGCGCCGACGCCGTCTACGCGGCGTACGACCCCGGCGGCCGCCAGCTCCTGGCCGCCGCGGCGCGCCTCGGTCTGCGCGTCCCCGACGACCTGCGCGTGGTGTGCGCGAGCGAGGACCCCGGATACGCGCTGACCCGGCCGCCCGTGACGACGGTGACGCTCGCCCCGGAGCGGACGGCACGCGCCGCGGTGGAACTCCTCGTGGACCTGGTCGAGGGATGCGCCGACACGGCATCGGACTGCCCCGTCGTCGTACCGGCGGCCCTGGTCGTGCGCGACTCCTCGCGTGCTCAGCCCGCCGCGCCGCTCTGGTAGTCCGTGGCCGGGTCGCCGTCGGCCGGGTCGCGGCCCAGGGCGAAGCGGCTGCGAAGCCGTTGTTCGCGATCAGCGGCCCCGCGAGGTCGGGGCCGCGCTGGTGGAGATGGGCGAGGGGGCGCTCGCCGAGCACCGTCACCAGCTCGTCGTGGTCGGCGAGCCACTCCTCGTCGACCATGAAACGCTCGGTCGCGGCCATGTACGGCGAAAGACGCACGCCCACCCGCCGCCCTTCCCACTCGGCGGCTGCTTGTGGTCCTCGACACACTGGGCCACGACCGGGGCGATCGCACCCCGGCCGCCGCGAAGAAGCTCGCGAGCCGTGCGCGCCACGTGGCGGAGGAGACGGTGGTCCTCAGGAGCAACGCCCGCTTCGCTCAGGCCGTACTCGGCGCTGCCCCGACGTGCGGGCAGGCTGGCGCGCCTCGTCGTACTCGCGGGTGATGTACTAGAGTTATCTCGACATCGAGATATCTGCCGAGGCGCACCAGCCGCCGCCACCCGGTAAGGGTTACCTAACTAAGCCTTACCTTAGCGGACCGACGAGGAGTCGTGGCGGCAGGATGTACGGAACGCGCGAAAAAATCTGAAGGAGACTGTCGTGTCGGCGAACAGCTTCGACGCCCGCAGCACGCTGCGCGTGGGCGACGAGTCGTACGAGATCTTCAAGCTGGACAAGGTCGAGGGCTCCGCACGGCTGCCCTATAGCCTGAAGGTCCTCCTTGAGAACCTGCTCCGCACCGAGGACGGCGCGAACATCACCGCCGACCACATCCGTGCGCTCGGGTCCTGGGACTCCCAGGCGCAGCCGTCGCAGGAGATCCAGTTCACGCCGGCCCGCGTGATCATGCAGGACTTCACCGGCGTGCCCTGCGTCGTGGACCTCGCCACCATGCGCGAGGCCGTCAAGGAGCTCGGCGGTGACGCGGACAAGATCAACCCGCTGGCCCCGGCCGAGCTGGTCATCGACCACTCCGTGATCGCCGACAAGTTCGGCACGGCGGACGCCTTCGGCCAGAACGTCGAGCTGGAGTACGGCCGCAACAAGGAGCGCTACCAGTTCCTGCGCTGGGGCCAGACCGCCTTCGACGAGTTCAAGGTCGTCCCGCCGGGCACCGGCATCGTCCACCAGGTCAACATCGAGAAGCTGGCCCGCACGGTCATGACCCGTAACGGTCAGGCCTACCCCGACACGCTGGTCGGCACCGACTCGCACACCACGATGGTCAACGGCCTCGGCGTGCTCGGCTGGGGCGTCGGCGGCATCGAGGCCGAGGCCGCGATGCTCGGCCAGCCGGTCTCCATGCTCATCCCGCGCGTCGTCGGCTTCAAGCTGACCGGTGAGCTGCCCGCCGGCACCACCGCCACCGACCTCGTGCTCACGATCACCGAGATGCTGCGCAAGCACGGCGTCGTCGGCAAGTTCGTCGAGTTCTACGGCGAGGGCGTCGCCGCCACCTCGCTGGCCAACCGCGCCACCATCGGCAACATGTCGCCGGAGTTCGGCTCCACCGCCGCGATCTTCCCGATCGACGACGAGACCCTGAACTACCTGCGCCTGACCGGCCGTGACGCCCAGCAGGTCGCGCTCGTCGAGGCGTACGCCAAGGAGCAGGGCCTCTGGCTCGACCCGGCCGCCGAGCCCGACTTCTCCGAGAAGCTGGAGCTCGACCTCTCCACGGTCGTCCCCTCCATCGCAGGCCCGAAGCGCCCGCAGGACCGCATCGTCCTCGCCAACGCCTCGCAGCAGTTCGCCCAGGACGTGCGCAACTACGTCGCGGACGACGAGGAGGCCGGCAAGGAGTCCTTCCCGGCGTCCGACGCCCCGGCCGCCTCCAACGGCGTCCCGTCGAAGCCGACCACGGTCACCGCCCCCGACGGCTCGACGTACGAGATCGACCACGGCGCCGTCACGGTCGCCGCGATCACCTCCTGCACCAACACCTCGAACCCGTACGTGATGGTCGCCGCCGCGCTCGTCGCGAAGAAGGCCGTCGAGAAGGGCCTGACCCGCAAGCCGTGGGTCAAGACCACCCTCGCGCCGGGCTCCAAGGTCGTCACCGACTACTTCGACAAGGCGGGGCTCACCCCCTACCTCGACAAGGTCGGCTTCAACCTCGTCGGCTACGGCTGCACCACCTGCATCGGCAACTCGGGCCCGCTGCCCGAGGAGGTCTCCAAGGCGGTCAACGACGCCGACCTCGCCGTGACGTCCGTCCTCTCCGGCAACCGGAACTTCGAGGGCCGCATCAACCCCGACGTCAAGATGAACTACCTGGCGTCCCCGCCGCTGGTCGTCGCGTACGCCATCGCCGGTTCGATGAAGGTGGACATCACCAAGGACGCGCTCGGCGCGGACCAGGACGGCAACCCGGTCTACCTGACGGACATCTGGCCCTCCGAGGCCGAGGTGAACGACGTCGTCGCCAACTCCATCGGCGAGGACATGTTCAACAAGTCCTACCAGGACGTCTTCGCGGGCGACGCCCAGTGGCAGGCCCTGTCGATCCCGACCGGCAACACCTTCGAGTGGGACCCGCAGTCGACCTACGTCCGCAAGCCCCCTTACTTCGAGGGCATGACGATGGAGACCACCCCGGTCTCCGACATCACGGGCGCCCGCGTCCTGGCCAAGCTGGGCGACTCGGTCACCACCGACCACATCTCCCCGGCCGGTGCGATCAAGGCCGACACCCCGGCCGGCAAGTACCTCACGGAGCACGGCGTCGAGCGCCGTGACTTCAACTCCTACGGCTCGCGCCGAGGCAACCACGAGGTCATGATCCGCGGCACGTTCGCCAACATCCGCCTGCGCAACCAGCTCGCGCCGGGCACCGAGGGCGGCTTCACCCGCGACTTCACGAAGGAGGACGCTCCCGTCTCCTTCATCTACGACGCCTCGCGCAACTACATCGACCAGGGCACCCCCCTCGTCATCCTGGGCGGCAAGGAGTACGGCTCCGGCTCGTCCCGCGACTGGGCCGCCAAGGGCACCGCGCTCCTCGGCGTCAAGGCCGTCATCACCGAGTCGTACGAGCGCATCCACCGCTCGAACCTCATCGGCATGGGCGTCCTGCCGCTCCAGTTCCCGGAGGGCCAGAACGCCGACTCCCTCGGCCTGACCGGCGAGGAGACCTTCTCCTTCACCGGCGTCGAGGAGCTGAACAACGGCACCACGCCGAGCACGGTCAAGGTCACCACCGACACCGGCGTGGAGTTCGACGCGGTCGTCCGCATCGACACCCCCGGTGAGGCGGACTACTACCGCAACGGCGGCATCATGCAGTTCGTGCTGCGCAGCCTGATCCGCAAGTAAGCAGGCGGCACGCAGTAGTCGAGGGCCGCACCCCCTGCACGGGGGTGCGGCCCTCGGTCGTTCCGGGGACTACGCGGGGAAGCCGCCGTACGGCACGGTGATGATCTCCATGGCGTGGGCGGAGGGGTCCAGGAAGTAGACCCCCCGGCCGCCGTCATGGGTGTTGATCTCGCCCGGCTGCTTCTGATGCGGGTCGGCCCAGTGCTCGATGCCGCGGGCCTTGATCTTCTCGTACGCGGCCGTGAACTCGTCCTCGGAGACCAGGAACGCGTAGTGCTGCGGGGTGATCTTGTCGGCGGGGATGGCGGCGAAGTCCAGGGTGACGTTGTTGCTCAGCTCCACCGCGATGAACGGGCCCCACTCCGAGGTGATCTCAAGGCCCAGCAGATCCGCGAAGAACTCGGCGGACTCCCGGTTGTCCCGGGCGTGGATGATCGTGTGGTTCAGCTCGACTGACAAGGAATGCCTCCAGAAGGCATCTCCCGACACCTCCATGCCTCACCCAGCCGGTGACCGACACGCGATGTCGCCGTGGATCTTAGGCACGGCGACATCGTGCTGTCGAGCGATCAGCCCTCTTCCCAGTTCACGCTGCCAACGCCCGTGCCGCCCATGCAGCGGGCGCTCGACACGTCGGAAGCGCCCGGATTCAGCGTCTTCCAGTCTCCGCGCGCGTCCGGCCACTCCCCGCAGACCACCTTGACGCGGAAGGCCGTCACGACACCGGTGTTGTTGGTGCAGTGGGCGTGACCCCAGTAGCCGTCGGTGTCCGTGGTGCAGGTCAGGACATTGGGGGGCGCGGCCACTTCCTGCTGCGTGGCCGACGCGCCCGGCGCCACGGCGAGCGCCGGCACCATGGCGGCCGCCACCGCTGCGAGCTTGAGCACGAGCCGGGTGACGCGGCGAGGCTTGTTCATGCGCTGGTCTCCTTCTGGGTCTCCGTCGCGGGGCATCCGCGCAGCTCAGATGCTTCCGAGCGGACCTGTCGTGACGGTCACGCGGCGGTCACGCGAAACGAGAGGGGGCGGGAGTGCACAGGCACTCCCGCCCCCTCGTCACAGCAGACGGATCAACACAGCGGAAGGATCAGCTCAGGAGCTCGACCTCCGCGAGCGTCGCCGAACCGTCGAGCACGAGCCGGTAGTGCTCGTACGCGCCCGGCTTGTCCACGGTGAAGGCCCGGGTCTGCTTGTCCCAGGCGAAGGACTCGCCGGAGCGCTTGTCCAGCTGGGTCCACTTCTCGCCGTCGGCGGAGCCTTCGAGCACCCAGCCGCGCGGCGCCTTCGCCTTGTCGGAGGACGACGTCAGCGTGTACTGGACCGCCTTCGTCGACTTGGCGACCGGCAGCTCCACGGAGGCCGAAGTGGCGTCCGTGTCCGACGTGTTGTCGAAGAGGGCGCCGTCACCCTTGATGGCGTCACCGCGCGGCGACGGCACCTTGTCGTCCTGCGTGACGGAGGTGGGCTGGGCGTTCTTGCCCGTGCCCCACGACGAGGGCTTGGAGCCCATGTCGAACTCCAGGACGCCGCCGCGTGCGATCTCCTTGTGGGGGAGCGCCGTGGAGGTCCACTTCTTGCCGTTGACCTTCAGGCCCTGGACGTAGATGTTCTTCGCGCTGTTCTTGGGCGCCTTGACGACCAGGTCGCGGCCGTTGTCCAGGTGCACGGTCATCTTGGTGAACTGCGGCGAACCGATCGCGTACTCGCCGCTGCCCATGACCAGCGGATAGAAGCCGAGCGAGGAGAAGAGGTACCAGGCCGACTGCTCGCCGTTGTCCTCGTCGCCGTGGTAGCCCTGCCCGATCTCGCTGCCCGTGTAGAGGCGGGAGAGGACCTCGCGGACCTTCTCCTGCGTCTTGGACGGCTCACCGGCCGCGTCGTACATGTAGGCGGCGTGGTGGGCGACCTGGTTGGAGTGCCCGTACATGCCCATGCGGACGTCGCGTGCCTCGGTCATCTCGTGGATGACGCCCCCGTAGGAGCCGGCGAACTCGGCGGAGCCGGTCTCCGGGGTGTCGAAGTACTTGTCCAGCTTGTCGCCGAGGCCCTTGCGGCCGCCGTAGAGGTTGGCGAGGCCGCGCGAGTCCTGCGGGGCGGTGAAGGCGTAGCCCCAGGCGTTCGTCTCGGTGTAGTCGTAGCCCCACACGCGCGGGTCGAACTTGTCCGAGGCGACGCGCCAGTCGCCCTTCTTGTTCTTGCCCTGGAAGAACCCTTCGCCGGCGGCCTTGCCGTCGAAGAGGTGGACGTAGTCACGGGCGCGGTTGAGGAAGTACTCCGACTCCTCCTTGTAGCGCTTCTCGCCCGTCTTCTTGTAGAGGGCCTGGCCCATGCGGGAGATGCCGTAGTCGTTGACGTAACCCTCCAGGGCCCAGGACAGGCCCTCGTGGGTCTCGCTGGGGGTGTAGCCGAGGAAGGGGGAGGTCTCCATGCCCTTGCGGCCCACGCCCTTGTCCGGCGGCACGACCGTCGCGTTCTTCAGGGCCGCGTCGTACGCGTCCTTGGAGTCGAAGTCCACGCCCTTGACGTACGCGTCGGCGAAGGCCACGTCCGAGGAGGTGCCCGTCATCAGGTCGGCGTAGCCGGGCGACGACCAGCGCGACGTCCAGCCGCCGTCCTTGTACTGCTGCACGAAGCCGTCGACCAGCTCACCCGCCTTCTTCGGCGTGAGGAGCGAGTAGGCGGGCCAGGTCGTGCGATACGTGTCCCAGAAGCCGTTGTTGACGTACGGCTTGCCGTCGACGATCTTCGCGCCGGTGTGGGTCGGGGTGTCCGGGCCCGTCTGCGGGGAGAACGGCGAGGCGTACTGGTACTTCTTGCCGACCTTCTCGAAGCCCGAGTTCGGGTAGAGGTAGAGGCGGTAGAGGGAGGAGTAGAGGCTGGTGCGCTGGCCCTCGCTCGCGCCCTGCACCTCGACCTTGCCGAGGATGTCGTCCCAGCTCTTCTGCGCGCGGTTCTTCACGCGCTCGAAGGAGGTGCCGGAGGGGATCTCGCTGTTCAGGTTCGCCTTGGCCTGGTCGAGGCTGATGAGCGAGGTCGCAAGACGCAGGTTGACCGTGCGGTCCTTGCCGGGCTTGAAGCGCAGATAGCCGGTGACGTCACCGCCACCGCCGCCCTCCAGCTTGCCGCCCGCGGTGACGGGCGCGTCGAAGGTGCCGTAGACGAAGAGGCGGGTGGCACCGGTGGAGAGGCCGGACTTGACGTCCGAGAAGCCGCTGACGACACCGTTCTTCTCGTCGAGGGTGAGGCCGCCCTTCTCCGAGACGTTGTCGAATATGACGCTCGCGTCGTCACCGGGATAGGTGAACTTCATCATCGCGGCGTGGTCGGTCGGGGCCATCTCGGCCTTCAGACCGTTCTCGAACGTCACGCCGTAGTAGTGCGGGCGTGCCGTCTCCTTCTCGTGCTTGAAGGGCAGCGCGCGCTTGGTGCGGGACGCGGACGGGGTGTCCTTGTCGACCGACGGCATCATCTGGAAGGTCTGCCGGTCACCCATCCAGGGGCTCGGCTCGTGGCTCGCGCTGAACGCCTGGATCGTCGGCAGGTTGTCCGCGTTGTTGCCGCGCGCGTAGTCGTAGAGCCAGCTCAGGGAGCCCGCGTTGGTGACGGGCGTCCAGAAGTTGAAGCCGTGCGGGACGGCGGTCGCGGGGAAGGTGTTGCCGCGCGAGAAGCCGCCGCTGGAGTTGGTGCCGCGGGTGGTTTCCGCGTAGTCCGAGGGGTGGGCCTTCGGCTTGGCGGGGGCCTTCTCCTTCAGGGAGACGTCGTCCACCCAGCCGCGGAACTTCGCCGGGCCCTTGGGGGAGTCGTACGCGACGAGCACGCGGTCCACCGTCTTGCCGCCCGCGACCTGCCCGATCCGGGCGGCGACGTTGTTCCACTGGTTGACGTAGAGGCCCTTGGCGGCGCCCTGGCCCTGCGGGGTCAGCGCGAAACCGTTCTGGTCCACGGCCTTGAGGTCACTCAGATAGGTGCCGTCGGTGAACGCGAGGTCCACGGACACGTTCGTGGCGTCGTAGTCGAGGTCGCCCTCGGCCATCGACGGGAAGATCCGGTACGAGAGCTCGGTGTCACGCCGCACCGAGACATTGACGTCGAAAACCTTGTTGTACGAGTAACCGCGGGCGTCCGCCTTGTGGGTGCCCGCGTAGCGCAGCGCGCGCTTGCCGGTGAACCCGGCGCCCGCCTTCGCGGTCGGGGAGCCGCTGGGCCCGCGGTCCACGAGGGAGAGCATGTCCTCCGGGACGGGGCTCTCGCTGCCGCCGACGGAGAGCTGGACGTCGGAGAGCTGGAGGGCGTCGGAGGCGCCGTTGTTGGCGGTGACGTCCAGGCGGTAGTGGGAGTACGCCGTGTCGTTCTCGAAGTCGTACTTCTTCGTCTGGTGGCGCTTGTCGAACGACTCGCCCTTGCGGGTGTCGAGGACCTTCCAGTCCTTGCCGTCCGTGGAGCCCTTGAGCGTCCAGTCCTTGGGGTCGCGCTCGTCGTGGTCGTTCGCCGACGTGAGCGCGTACGTGATGGCCTTGGCGGGCTCGTCGAGGTCGAACTCGACCCAGCCGGTGGGCTCGAAGGTCAGCCACTTGCTGGTGGGCTCGCCGTCGGTCAGGTTCTCCTTGACCTCGCCGCTGCCGGAGTTCTCGCCGCTGGCGCGGACCTCGGTGACGTGGTCGTTCACACTGCCGGGGATGCCCGCGCTGAACGCGCCGTTGACGCCGGCGGTCTTCTTCTTGCCGTCGGGGCCGGTCTCCACGGTGTTCAGCCAGTCGGGCTGCACATCGCCTTCTTCGAACGAAGAAACGAACTCCCGTGCCGCTTTGGGTGGTTTCTCCGGCTTGGCGACGGCGGCGCCCTGCGCCGTGGCGACCAGCGTGAACGCCGCCGCTCCGAGAACAGCGGCCGAACGATGGTGTCTGAAGCGAGGTCTGCGTGATCTGTGCGGCATCCCCGAGCCCCTCCCTGCAAGTGATGGACAACGTTGTCACATGGCTGCGCAAGGTCCAGTAGGGCGTCAAGTTGCCGGTGGTGTCAAGGCTGTTGAAAGGGCCGGAGGTGCTGGAGGTGAGGCGGAGGCGAGTCACGGCGGGCCGGAGGTGGCCCCGGGAAAGTCCAAGGGGGCCGGGGAGAAAGTCCAATGAGGAGCGAGGAGGGGCCAGGGAAGATCAGGGAGGGGGAAGCGCCGACGGGTCCCGACGCCGCCGATTTCCCCGGCTGAATTTGCTCACGCCGTGAACGAACCAGTCCGTGTCTCCGCGAGGTCTCAACTCGGGAAAGACTGCTGGCCCAAGCTGCATTCGATCTTGCTCTGCTGCCGAGAAGTGGACTATACCTATCGGCACCCTGAGTGGCGGGTGCGAGCCCTTGCCATGTAGTTGACGCACGTGCAGCACCACCAAGCTTCAACTGACCCGCGGTGTCGGGCCCTTCGCCACTGGCGAGCTGTCGGGAGCGCCGTACGCCGCCTGAGTCCTGGAGAAGGCGAGGACTTGAGCATGGGATCCACCAGCATCAACCGTCGTGACGTGATGAAGAGGGCGGCGGCCACCAGCCTTCTCGCGGTACCGGCCGTGGGCGCCCTGAGCTCCTGCGCGAGCGGCGGCGGGGAAGAGAACAAGGCGGAGAAGGGCACCAAGTCCAAGAAGAACCCGCTGGGCGTGAAGACCGACGCCGGTTTGACGGTCTACATCTTCAACGGCGGCTACGAGGACAAGTACGCCCAGTTCGTCACCGACATGTACAACAAGCAGTACCCGAAGTCGGACGCGGAGCAGAAGGCCACCACCAAGATCGCCACCCAGGTGCAGCCGAAGATCGTGCGCGGCAAGCCCACGGCGGACGTGGTCAACAACTCCGGCGCCGACCAGATGAACCCCGGCAAGCTGGTGCACAACAAGCAGGTCGCCGACCTCAGCGAACTGCTCGACGCCCCCTCCTGGGACGACCCGAACGTCACGGTGCGCGAGACCCTCGTACCGGTGGTCGAGCAGATGGGCACCTTCGGCGGCAAGGAGGTCTACCAGCTCAACATCGCCCAGACGGTCTACGGCAACTGGTACTCCAAGAAGCTGCTCGAAGAGGGCCTGGAGAGCGAGTATCCGAAGACCTGGGACGAGATGCTCGCGGTCTGCAAGAAGGCCAAGGCCAAGGGCATCCACGGCTGGAGCTACCCCGGCGGCCACCCGCGCTACGTCTTCTTCAGCATGTACGCGATGTTCGCCCAGCGCGGCGGGCGCGACGTGATCACGGCGATGGACTACCTGGAGCCGGACGCCTGGAAGCACGACGCGGTCAAGGACGTCTTCGAGGCCTGGGAGGAGCTGGTCGCCAAGAAGTACGTGCTCACCGGCTTCGACGGCACCGAGGCGCACACCGAGATGCAGACCGCCTGGACCAAGGGCGGCAAGTGCGTCTTCGTGCCCAACGGCTCCTGGGTGGAGAACGAGGCGAAGGACACCACGCCCAAGGACTTCGAGATGACGGTCGGGGCGACCCCGTCCCTGGACTCGAGCGACAAGATGCCCTTCGGCACGCTCTACGCCCCCGCGGGTGAGCCCTTCATCGTCCCCTCCAAGGCCCAGAACGTGCAGGGCGGCATGGAGTGGCTGCGGATGATGTACAGCAAGGAGGCCGCCCTGAACCTGTTCAAGGAGGTCGGCTCGATCCCCGTGGTCAAGGGCGCCATCGACGGCGAGAAGCTGCCGTCCGGTGCGACGAGCGTGCAGGCGGCCGTCAAGGCGGCCGGCGAGAACATCGTCATCCCCAAGTTCTTCGACTGGTACAACGAGCTGTTCCGCGAGGACTACAACAACATGATCGCCAAGTTCATGCTGGGCCAGATCGGCACCAAGCAGGCGATGGAGACCATGCAGAAGGCGTCGGACCGGATCAAGAACGACCCCGACATCACCAAGATCAAGAAGTCCTGACCGGCGCCGGAACGAGCACCACGACCGGCAGCGGAACCGAGACTTCAGGCATGTGAGCGAGGCGGGGCGGAGCAGCATGACGACGGACACCCGGGTGGCGGAGACCCCACCCCCGAAGAAGACGACGAAACGGACGCCGCAGACCAAGAAGGCGAACGGGCTGTTGTTCGTCCTGGCGGTCCTCCTTCCGCCCCGCTTCACTCCCCAGAGCGTGCGCTACGACCGGCGCTACCGCACGCTCGACAAGTACCGCTTCATCAGCGGCTTCCTGGGCCTGCCGCTCGCGTTCTACGCCCTGTTCGTCATCTCGCCCTTCATCCAGGCGATCTACTACTCGTTCACCGACTGGTCCGGCGGCCCGGTCGCGAACTTCATCGGGTTCGACAACTTCACGAAGATGTGGAACGACGAGCGCTTCTGGGACTCGATGGAAGTGAGCGTCGTCCTGGCGCTCGTCGCCCCGGTGCTCACGCTCATGCTCGGCATGTTCTTCGCCTACATGATCACCTCGGGCGGCCGGCACCGTAAGGGCCAGGCCATCGCGGGCGTCGCGGGCTCCTCGTTCTACAAGGTCGTCTACTTCTTCCCGCAGGTCCTGTCCGTCGCCATCATCGCCGTCGTCTGGGGCCGCGTCCTCAACACCAACAGCGGTCTGATCAACGGCGGTCTCGACAAGGTGGGCATCGACGGTCCCGCCTGGCTCGGCGGCGACCGCAGCCTCGCCCTGATCGCCGTACTCGTCGTGCTCTGCTGGAGCTTCGTCGGCTTCTACGTGGTCCTCTTCTCCGCCGCGATGGGCGCGATCCCCAAGGACATCTACGAGGCGGCGCTGCTCGACGGCGCGGGTCGCGGGCGGACCTTCTTCAGCGTGACGCTCCCGCTGATCTGGGACACCGTCCGCACGGGCTGGATCTATATGGGCATCCAGGCGCTCGACTCGTTCGCGATCGTCCTGGTCATGGTGCCCGAGCACGTCCTGAAGGTGACCCCGGTCTTCCTCTACGAACGATTCCGGGACGGCCAGTACGGCTATGCCACCTCCATCGGCGTCGTCCTCCTCGTCCTCAGCATGGCGTTCTCGCTGATCGTCATGAGGATCGGGAATCGCGACCGGATCGAATACTAAAGACCGCGGGAGCACTGCATCATGACCATCGCCAAAACCGCGCCCCGCACCGAGCCCGCCGACGCGCCCCGCCCCGACACGGGTTCCAAGGGCGGCGCCACGCTGAACGTCTTCTCGCACGCGTTCCTCGCCCTGTGGGTGGTCCTCGCGGCCGGGCCGCTGATCTGGGTCGCCCTCACCGCGTTCCGGCCCTCGGTCGACATCCTCAGCGATCCGATGGGCTGGCCGGACTCCTTCCACTGGGAGAACTTCACCAACGCGTGGACCGAGGCCAACATCGGCCAGTACACGATCAACTCGCTGATCATCCTGGCGGGTTCGCTGACCGGCACGATGCTGCTCGGGTCGATGGCCGCGTACGTCATCGCCCGCTTCACCTTCCCCGGCAACCGGTTCGTCTTCCTGCTCTTCGCGGGCGGCATGATGTTCCCGGTCATCCTCGCGCTCGTGCCGCTCTTCGCGGTGATGGAGAACTTCGGGCTCCTGGACACCCGGCCGGGCCTGATGATCGCGTACATCGCGTACTCGCTGCCCTTCACCACCTTCTTCCTGACCTCCTTCTTCCGCACGCTGCCCACCGGCGTCCAGGAAGCGGCGATGGTCGACGGTGCCTCGCACACGCGCACGTTCTTCCAGATCATGCTGCCGATGGCCAAGCCGGGCCTGGTCAGCATCGGCATCTTCAACTTCCTCGGCCAGTGGAACCAGTACCTGCTTCCGCTGCTGCTCAACAACGAGGAGGAGAAGAGCTACGTGCTGCCCCAGGGGCTCGCCACCCTCGCCGTCTCGCAGGGCTACCGCGGTGACTGGGGAGCCCTGTTCGCGGGCCTGACGATCGCGATGCTGCCGGTGCTCGTCGTGTACGCGGTGTTCCAGCGTCAGGTGCAGGCGGGCCTCACCGCGGGCGCTCTCAAATGACCCTGCCCGCAGGTGATTTCAGCTTGGCCACGAAAGTGGTCTAGGCCTGTTGCGGCAATTCCGGCCGTGAGTAATGTCGGCGCCACGGCGCCGCGGGGGGACCTTTGCCCGCGTTCAAGTCGACACCGATGTCGAAAGGTTGAACAGCATGAGGAATCGAGTGATCGCCACCGGTGCGGCAACGCTCGCGATGGCCATGGGACTTACCGCGTGCGGCGGTGACAGCGACAGCGGCGACAGCAAGACCATCAAACTCGTCGCCGCCGACTACGGCGACAAGGCCTCCAACGCGTCCAAGAAGTACTGGGCCGACGTGAAGAAGGACTTCGAGGCCGAGAACAAGGGCTACAAGGTCGACGTCCAGGTCATCAACTGGAACGAGATCGACAAGTCCGTCAAGAACATGATCCAGGCGGGCAACCAGCCCGACCTCCTGCAGACCGGCGGCTACGCCGACAAGGTCGCGGACGATCTGCTCTACAAGGCCGACGAGGTCCTCTCGCCCAAGACGCAGGAGAACCTCATCCCGAGCTTCGCCAAGGCCGGCGAGGTCAAGGGCACGCAGTACGGCATCCCGTGGGTCTCCTCCAGCCGCGTGATGTTCTACAACAAGGCCGTCCTGAAGAAGGCGGGCGTGAAGACGCCGCCCAAGACGTGGGACGAGCTCGCCGCCGCCGCGAAGAAGATCAAGTCCTCCAAGGCTGCCGACACCCCCTACGCCCTCCCGCTCGGCCCCGAGGAGACCCAGGGCGAGACGATGATGTGGGAGCTCGGCAACGGCGGTGGTTACACCGACGCGAGCGGCAAGTACACGATCGACAGCGCGAAGAACGTCGAGACCTTCGACTGGCTGCAGAAGAACCTGGTCAAGCCCGGCCTCACGTACTCCAACCCGGCCTCCACCGACCGCAAGACGGCCTTCGCGGACTTCGCGGCCGGCAAGGTCGGCATGCTCAACGGCCACCCGAGCCTGATCCAGATGGCCAAGGACGGCAAGGTCGACTACGGCGTCGCGCCGATCCCCGGCAAGGCGGGCCCGCTGGACTCCACGCTCGGTGTCGCCGACTGGATGATGGCGTTCAAGGACGGCGGCGCGGAGAAGGAAGGCGTGAAGAAGTTCCTGGACTTCACGTACTCCAAGAAGATGCTGCAGTTCGACGAGATGTACAACCTGATGCCCGTCACGCAGGACACGCTCAAGGAGATGCAGTCCAGCGGCAAGCACAAGGACCTGGAGCCGTTCTTCGAGGTCCTGCCGAACGCCAAGTTCTACCCGCTCGGCGACACCTCGTGGGACGTCATCTCCGCGGAGATGAAGAAGACCGGTGGCAAGGCCGCCAGCGACGACCCGAAGGCGGTCCTCGGCGACCTGCAGAAGAAGGCGGAGACGGCGGCCGCGGAGAACAAGTAGCACGCAGGCAGACGCACTTCGTTCCGTAGTAGTCGTAGTCCCGTTCGCTAGGAGACCTTGTGTCACTGAAGGCCCCTCCGCCCCCGGCCGACACCGGCCGGGGACGGAGCGGGCGCGCACCCAGGCCGGTGAGCCGCCGCAGCGGTATCGCACGGCTCGGCCCGCTGCCCTGGATAGCGCCCGTCATTCTGCTGATCCTCGCCGTGGTCATCTGGCCGGTCGTCGAGCTGATCCGCACCTCGTTCCTCAACATCTCCATCGCCGGCATCGTGCGCGGCAGCGCGGGGACCGACAAGTACAAGAAGCTCTTCGACGAGACCGACTTCGGAGCGGTCCTGCTCTGGACGGTCGTGTGGACCGTCGTCGTCGTGACCGTGACGATGCTGCTCTCGCTGGCCCTGGCCCAGCTGTTCAACCAGAAGTTCCCCGGCCGCACCGTCACCCGCTGGGCGCTCATCGCGCCCTGGGCGGCATCCGTCCTGATGACCGCCATCGGCTTCAAGTGGATGCTCAACCAGACCGCGGGCGTCCTCAACACGCTGATGCTCGACCTCGGCCTCATCGACAAGTCCAAGGACTGGCTCGGCAAGCCGGAGACGGCCTGGCCGTGGATGATGGCCGTCGCGATCTTCGTGTCGCTGCCCTTCACCACGTACACCCTGCTCGCCGGTCTGCAGACCATCCCGCACGAGGTCTACGAGGCCTCGCGGATCGACGGGGCGAGCCACTGGCAGACGTACCGGCACATCACCGTGCCGATGCTGCGGCCCGCGTTCCTCGTCGGTGTGGTCATCAACCTCATCAACGTCTTCAACTCCTTCCCGATCATCTGGGCCATGACGCAGGGCGGTCCCGGCTATGACACCTCCACGACCATGGTGTTCATGTACAAGCTGAAGGAGACCGACATCGGCGAATCCGCCGCCATGTCCGTGGTCAACTTCGCGATGGTCGTCGTGCTCGTGCTGATCTTCCTGAAGGTCAGCCGGTGGAACGAGGAGGACTGATGGCCACCGCGACGGCGCCCCGCGCGGGGTCCCCGAAGGGCTCCGCGCCCCAGCCCAAGCCCAAGCGCACCTTCCGGCCGCGCACCCTGGTCATCACGGTGGTCGCCTGGGCGCTCGCGGCGATCTTCCTTGCTCCGTACCTGGAGATGGTGATCACCGCGCTGCGGCCCAAGAGCGAGCTGCGGGACCGGACGTATCTGCCCACGGACCTGGAGTGGTCGAACTTCATCGAGGTCTGGAAGGAGTCGGAGCTCGGCCAGAACCTGCAAGTGACCCTGCTCGTCGCGGGCGGCGCGACGCTCCTCGTGCTCCTGGTCTCGCTGCCCGCCGCGTACTACACGGCGCGCATGCGCTACCGCGGGCGCAAGGCCTTCCTGCTCCTCGTCCTGATCACCCAGATGTTCCAGCCCACCGCCCTCCTGGTCGGTCTCTACCGCGAGTTCCACCAGCTGGACATGCTCAACTCGGTCTGGACGCTGATCATCACCAACGCGGCGTTCAACCTCGCGTTCGCCGTGTGGATTCTGACGGCCTACATCAGCTCCATCCCGCCGGAGCTCGAAGAGGCCGCCATGGTGGACGGCACGAGCCGCTTCGGCGCCATGGTGAAGGTGACGCTGCCGCTCGCGCTGCCGGGCGTGGTCACCGCGGTGATCTTCACTTTCATCACCTCGTGGAACGAGTTCGTGATGGGCCTCACGCTCACCACCGAGCCCGACAAGCAGCCGCTGACCGTCGGCATCAACAATTTCATCGGCGCCTACACCGTGGAGTGGAACTACCTCTTCGCGGCCTCCGTGGTGGCGATCGTGCCGGTCATCGTGCTCTTCGCCTTCATCGAGCGGCACGTGGTCTCGGGTCTCACCGCGGGATCGGTCAAGTAACGGATCGGCCCTCTCAGGCCGGGTCTGGGTGGTTTGGGGTGCATCCTCGCCACTTGGACCCGGCCTGTCCCGCTGTTCAAGAGTGCCGATTTGGGTCAAGGACTTGACTGCGCCAACCCGTTCAGCAGAGCTTGGAGTTCACAACTTGTACGGGCGGCGAAGTAGCCGTTACGTCAGACGGAAAAGGGTGGCTGAGTCAATGGAGACTCCGGGGTCGCAGTCGTCGCTGCACCGGGCCAATCTCGAGCGGGTCGTACGTGCCGTACGCCTCGCCGGGTCGCTCACTCAAGCGGAGATCGCCAGGACGACGGGTCTGTCCGCGGCCACGGTCTCCAACATCGTCCGGGAGCTCAAGGACGGCGGAACGGTCGAGGTCACGCCCACCTCGGCAGGCGGTCGACGGGCCCGCAGCGTCTCGCTCAGCGGCGACGCGGGCATCGTCATCGGCGTGGACTTCGGCCATACGCACCTGCGCGTGGCCGTCGGCAACCTCGCCCACCAGGTGCTCGCCGAGGAGTCCGAGCCGCTGGACGTGGACGCGTCCGCCGCGCAGGGCTTCGACCGGGCCGAGCAGCTGGTCAACAGGCTGATCGCGGTGACAGGGGTGGACCGCGCGAAGATCGCGGGCATCGGCCTCGGTGTGCCGGGCCCCATCGACGTGGAGTCCGGGACGCTCGGCTCCACCTCGATCCTGCCGGGCTGGACCGGCACGAAGCCCGCGGAGGAGCTCAAGGACCGCCTCGGCGTCCCCGTGCACGTCGACAACGACGCCAACCTCGGCGCGCTCGGCGAGCTGGTCTGGGGGAGCGGCCGGGGGGTCAAGGACCTGGCGTACATCAAGGTCGCGAGCGGTGTCGGCGCCGGGCTCGTGATCAGCGGGCGGATCTACCGCGGCCCCGGCGGCACCGCGGGCGAGATCGGGCACATCACCCTGGACGAGTCGGGCCCGGTCTGCCGCTGCGGCAACCGCGGCTGCCTGGAGACCTTCACTGCGGCCCGCTACGTGCTTCCGCTGCTGCAGTCCAGCCACGGCACCGAGCTGACGATGGAGCGTGTCGTCTCCCTCGCGCGCGACGGGGACCCCGGCTGCCGGCGCGTGATCGCCGACGTCGGCCGGCACATCGGCAGCGGCGTGGCGAACCTGTGCAACCTCCTGAACCCGAGCAGGGTCGTCCTCGGCGGCGACCTCGCGGAGGCCGGTGAGCTGGTCCTGGGGCCCATAAGGGAGTCCGTGGGGCGCTATGCGATCCCCAGCGCGGCCCGGCAGCTGTCCGTGCTTCCCGGGGCCCTGGGGGGCCGTGCGGAGGTCCTCGGCGCACTGGCCCTCGCGCTCAGCGAAATGGGCGATTCGACCCTTTTGGATGGCTCGCTGCCCGCGACCGCACCTGCCTTCACTTAGATAACGCATGGCACCGTTGTCATCTCGTTAAGGATTTACTCCTTGACGCTGGTGTGGCGGCCGAGTTGACTTCGAGCCACCTCGGCCGCAACGACGCGGCCACGTCAGGGAGGTTGGACAGTGAACACCCATCTGCGTCGTGCCGCGATAGCCATGACCGCTACCGCGATGGCCGTTTCCCTTGCCGCTTGTGGCGAGGCCGGTGGCGGTGACAAGGGAGACGGGGACAACAAGACCATCGGTCTGTTGCTGCCCGAGAGCAAGACCACGCGTTACGAGTCCTTCGACTACCCGCTGATCAAGGCGAAGGTCAAGGATCTCTGCTCCGACTGCAAGATCAATTACAAGAACGCCTCCGAGAACGTCTCGACCCAGAAGCAGCAGTTCGACGACCTCGTCGACTCCGGCGTCAAGGTCATCATTCTCGACGCGGTCGACTCCGGTGCCACCAAGGCGTGGGTCCAGGAGGCGAAGAAGAAGGACATCAAGGTCGTGGCGTACGACCGCCTCGCCGAGGGTCCGGTCTCCGCGTATGTCTCCTTCGACAACGAGAAGATCGGCAAGCTCCAGGGTCAGGGCATCGTCGAGGCCCTTGGCGACAAGGCCAAGGACTCCAACGTCGTCATGATCAACGGCAAGGAGTCCGACCCGAACGCCGCCCTCTTCAAGAAGGGCGCGCACTCCGTCATCGACGGCAAGGTCAAGAAGGTCGTCTACGAGCAGACGGGCGAGTGGGACCCGAAGATCGCCGGCGAGAAGATGGGCACCGCCATCACCTCCCTCGGCAAGGACGGCTTCGACGCCGTCTACTCGGCCAACGACGGCATGGCGGGCGGCATCGTCGCGGCCCTGGAGTCGGCGAAGGTCAAGGACATCCCGGTCGGCGGCCAGGACGCCGAACTGGCGGGCATCCAGCGGATCCTGAAGGGCACGCAGGCCTTCAGCATCTACAAGCCGTACAAGCCGGAGGCGGAGAAGACCGCCGAGGTCGCGGTGAAGCTCCTCAAGGGCGAGAAGATCGACTCCCTGGTGACGGCCAAGCTCGACAGCCCGAGCGACAAGGGCATTCCGTCGGCCCTCGTCCAGGCCTTCGTCGTCACGAAGGACAACATCAAGGACACCGTGGTCAAGGACAAGCTCTACAAGACGAGCGAGATCTGCACCCCGGACTTCGCCAAGGCCTGCGCGGACGCCGGCATCAAGTAGCCGCGAGTTGCCGGCAACGGACTCGTACGGCGTCCCGGTCCCCCTCTCACTCACCCCGCTGCCGGGGCCCGGGACGCCGTACGTACGAACCTGCTCGCACCCTCGCTTCTGCTTCTTCCCCCCTTAGGCCCCCTTCCGAAGGGGCCTCGCCCACATCAACATCCCGCCGTACGCCATGCCCGTACGGCCTCCGCCAGCCCCTGGCGGACGAAGGAGATGGTTCACATGTCCGCTCCGCCCGTGCTGGCGTTGCGCGGCGTCTCCAAGCGCTTCGGTGCCGTTCAGGCGCTCACCGATGTCGAACTGGAAGTACACGCCGGTCAAGTGGTCGCCCTGGTCGGCGACAACGGTGCCGGTAAGTCGACCCTGGTCAAGACGATCGCCGGGGTCCACCCCATCGACGAGGGCACCATCGAGTGGGACGGCAATCCCGTCTCCATCTCGCGCCCGCACGACGCCCAGGGCCTGGGCGTCGCCACCGTCTACCAGGACCTCGCGCTCTGCGACAACCTGGACGTCGTCGCCAACCTGTTCCTCGGCCGTGAGCTCGGCCGTGCCAAGGTCCTCGACGAGGTGGGGATGGAGAAGCGAGCCAAGGAGCTCCTCGACACCCTCTCCATCCGCATCCCGAGCGTGCGCATCCCGATCGCCTCGCTCTCCGGCGGTCAGCGCCAGGTCGTCGCGATCGCCCGTGCCCTGGTCGGCGACCCCAAGCTGGTGATCCTCGACGAGCCCACCGCCGCGCTCGGCGTCGAGCAGACCGCACAGGTCCTCGACCTGGTCGAGCGGCTGCGGGAGCGCGGCCTCGCGGTGCTCCTCATCAGCCACAACATGGCCGACGTCAAGGCCGTCGCCGACGAGGTGGCCGTCCTGCGCCTCGGTCGCAACAACGGTGTCTTCAGCGTCAAGGACACCAGCAACGAAGAGATCATCGCCGCGATCACCGGAGCCACGGAGAACGCCGTGACCCGGCGCAAGGCGCGCAACGCGGAGGTCGCGAAGTGAGTGAGACCGTGAACACGCCACCGCAGGACAAGGTGGAGGCCGAGGCTCCGGCCGCCGCCGCGATCCCGGCCATCGACCCGCGTCTGCTCGTCCGCGAGCAGGGTTTCGCCGGTTACCTCACCGAGTTCAAGCGGAAGATCAAGGGCGGTGAGCTCGGCTCCATACCGGTCGTCACCGGTCTCATCGTGATCTGGGCGATCTTCGAGATCACCACCGGACGCTTCCTCGACCCGTCCAACCTCAGCAACATCGCGCAGTACATCGTCGGCCCCGGCCTCATCGCCACCGGCATCGTCTTCGTGCTGCTGCTCGGCGAGATCGACCTGTCGGTCGGCTCCGTCGCCGGTCTGACGGCCGCGATCAGCTCGGTCCTCGCGATCAAGCAGGACGTGAACGAGCTGCTGGCCGTCCTCATCGGCCTGGCCGCCGCCGGCGCGATCGGTGCCCTGCACGGCTTCTTCTTCGCCAAGATCGGCGTCCCGGCCTTCGTCGTGACCCTCGCCGGCTTCCTGGGCTGGAGCGGCCTGCAGCTGTACGTCCTCGGCAACACGCTGAGTCTGAACAACATCTCCGACGGCATCATCTACAACCTGAACAACTACTACTTCAGCGATGTCGCCGCCGCCTACGGCCTGGCGACCGTCGCGGTCGCCGCGTACGCCTACTCCCAGTGGAGCCAGCGTCTGCGCCGCAAGGCCGCCGACCTGCCGCACCGCCCGGTCAGCGAGCTGGCCCTGCGGACCGCGGTCGTCGCCGTCCTGGCCTACGTCGTGGCCTTCGTCCTGAACCAGGAGGACGGCCTGCCGCTCGGCCTGACCGTCTTCGTCGGCGTCGTCGTCCTGGCCAGCTTCGTGCTGCGCCGCACCAACTACGGCCGCCAGGTCTTCGCGGTCGGCGGTGGCGTCGAGGCCGCCCGCAGGGCCGGCATCAACGTCGTGTGGATCCGGATCTCCGTCTTCACGATCTCCGGCTTCCTCGGCGGCCTGGGCGGCCTGTTCATCGCCTCCCAGTCCGGCGTCGCCGACTCGAACCTGGGCGGCGGCGACACCCTGATGCTGGCGATCGCCGCGGCGGTCATCGGCGGCACCAGCCTCTTCGGCGGCCGGGGCACCCCCTGGTCGGCGCTGCTCGGCATCCTGGTCATCCAGTCGATCATGACGGGCCTGTACATGTCGGGCAGCTCCAGCAAGGCCGTGCAGTCGATGATCACCGGCGCCGTGCTGCTCGCCGCGGTGGTCCTCGACTCCGTGTCCCGCAGGAGCCAGAAGGCGGCGGGCCGCGCCTGACCCCCGCCCCCGGGCGCTGCCGTCATCCGATCGGCAGCAGCCCCGCATGAACCCTGTGCCCGGCGTCAACGGTGACGCCGGGCACAGTCATGACCCGATCGCGTGACGCGGAACTCACGGCCCGGACGCCGTCGGCAGCGGCGGAACATTAGACTCAACAAGCCCGGCAACATCCGGTCAACGCTCGAACAGCTCTACTGCAAGGAGGCACGGGTGCCGCTGCTGACCCGCATCAGGGGACCGCGCGATCTGGACCGGCTCAGCCCGGAGGAGCTGAACCAGCTGGCCGGCGAGATCCGCGCCTTCCTCGTCGACGCAGTCTCCAAGACAGGCGGCCACCTGGGCCCCAACCTCGGTGTGGTCGAGCTCACCATCGCCATGCACCGCGTCTTCGAGTCACCTCAGGACAAGGTGCTCTTCGACACCGGCCACCAGAGCTACGTGCACAAGCTGCTCACCGGCCGCCAGGACTTCGCCAAGCTGCGCACCAAGGGCGGCATCTCCGGCTACCCCGCGCGCGCCGAGTCCGAGCACGACGTGATCGAGAACTCGCACGCCTCGACGGTTCTCGGCTGGGCCGACGGTCTCGCCAAGGCCAACGAGGTGCGGGGCAAGGACGACCACGTCGTCGCCGTCATCGGTGACGGCGCGCTCACCGGCGGCATGGCCTGGGAGGCGCTGAACAACATCGCCGCCGCCAAGGACCGCCCCCTGGTGATCGTCGTCAACGACAACGAGCGTTCGTACGCCCCGACCATCGGCGGCCTCGCGAACCACCTGGCGACCCTGCGCACCACCGACGGCTACGAGCGCTTCCTGGCCCGCGGCAAGGACATCCTGGAGCGCACCCCGGTCGTCGGCAGGCCCCTCTACGAGACGCTGCACGGCGCCAAGAAGGGCCTGAAGGACTTCATCGCCCCGCAGGGCATGTTCGAGGACCTCGGCCTGAAGTACGTCGGCCCGATCGACGGCCACGACATCGAGGCCCTGGAGTCCGCCCTGACGCGCGCCAAGCGCTTCGGCGGACCGGTGATCGTGCACTGCATCACCGAGAAGGGCCGCGGCTACAAGCCCGCCGAGGAGGACGACGCCGACCACTTCCACGGCATCGGCCCGATCCACCCCGACACCGGCCTGCCCATCGCGGCGGGCGGCATGGACTGGACGTCCGTCTTCGGCGAGGAGATGGTCAAGCTCGGCCGCGAGCGCGAGGACATCGTCGCCATCACGGCCGCCATGCTCCAGCCGGTCGGCCTGAAGAAGTTCGCCGAGGAGTTCCCCGACCGCGTCTACGACGTGGGCATCGCCGAGCAGCACGCCGCGGTCAGCGCCGCGGGTCTGGCCACCGGCGGCCTGCACCCCGTCTTCGCCGTCTACGCCACCTTCCTCAACCGCGCCTTCGACCAGCTCCTCATGGACGTGGCCCTGCACAAGTGCGGCGTCACCTTCGTCCTGGACCGCGCGGGCGTCACCGGCACGGACGGCGCCTCGCACAACGGCATGTGGGACATGTCGATCCTGCAGTGCGTGCCGACCCTGCGGATCGCCGCCCCGCGCGACGCCGACCAGGTCCGCCTCCAGCTGCGCGAGGCCGTCGAGGTCGACGACGCCCCGACCGTCGTCCGCTACTCGAAGGGCGCGGTGGGCCCCGCGGTCAAGGCGGTCGGCAAGGTCGGCGGCATGGACGTCCTGCGCAAGGCGGGCACCAGCCGTCCCGACGTCCTCCTCGTCTCCGTGGGCGCCCTCGCGCCCATGTGCCTGGAGATCGCCGGTCTCCTGGACAAGCAGGGCATCACGACCACCGTCGTCGACCCCCGCTGGGTCAAGCCCGTCGACGAGGCGCTCGCCCCGCTCGCCGAGCAGCACCGCGTCGTGGTCACCGTCGAGGACAACTCGCGCGCGGGCGGAGTCGGTTCGGCCGTCTCCCAGGCACTGCGCGACGCGGGCGTCGACGTACCGCTGCGCGACTTCGGCATCCCGCCGCGCTTCCTCGACCACGCCTCGCGCAAGGAGATCCTCGCCGAGATCGGTCTGACCGCCCCGGACATCTCCCGCCAGGTGACCGGCCTGGTCGCCAAGCTCGACGGACGGTACGAGCGCACGGCCGCCGTCGACTCCGTCGAGGCCGGGGAGCCCGCGCGCGACTGAGTCAACCCGCACCGCCGAAGGGCCTGCTTCACCACCCTGTACGGGTGGTCGAGCAGGCCCATTCGCGTGAATAGGCTCGCGCCGGGGCTTACGGGGTACCCGCCCTCTCGATCATGTCGGGGACGACAAGCGTGGGAGGTACGCCCGTGAGCAGCAGTCTCTTCAGGACGAAGAGCGTCGAGCAGTCCATCAGGGACACAGAGGAGCCGGAGCACGCGCTCAAGAAGTCCCTGTCCGCCCTCGATCTCACGGTCTTCGGCGTCGGTGTCATCATCGGCACCGGCATCTTCGTACTGACCGGAAAGATCGCCAAGGAGACGGCGGGGCCCTCGGTCGCCATCGCCTTCGTCGTCGCGGGACTCGTCTGCGCCCTCGCGGCGCTCTGTTACGCCGAATTCGCCTCGACGGTGCCGGTGGCGGGATCGGCGTACACCTTCTCGTACGCCTCGCTGGGCGAGTTCCCCGCCTGGATCATCGGCTGGGACCTCATCCTGGAACTCGCGCTCGGCTGCGCGGTGGTCGCCGTCGGCTGGTCCGGCTACATCCGCTCGCTCCTCGACTCGGCGGGCTGGCACCTTCCGCAGGCGCTGAGCGGAACCCACGAGGGCTCCTTCGGCTTCGACATCCTGGCCTGCCTGCTCGTGATCGTCCTGACCGGCATCCTGGTCGCCGGGATGAAGCTGTCCTCGCGGGTCACCAATGTCATCGTCGCCGTCAAGGTCACGGTGGTGCTCCTGGTCGTCATCGTCGGCGCCCTCTTCATCACCGGCTCCAACTACGACCCCTTCGTCCCGCCGTCCGAGCCCGCCGAGGGCGGCGGCGGCATCACGGCGCCCCTGGTCCAGCTGATGTTCGGCTTCACGCCCTCGCACTTCGGCGTGATGGGCATCTTCACCGCGGCGGCCGTGGTCTTCTTCGCGTTCATCGGCTTCGACATCGTCGCCACCGCCGCGGAGGAGACGCACAACCCGCAGCGTGACGTGCCGCGCGGCATCCTCGGCTCGCTCTTCATCTGCACGATCCTGTACGTCGCCGTCTCCGTCGTCGTCACGGGCATGCAGAAATACACCGAACTCTCCACGGACGCACCGCTCGCGGACGCCTTCAAGGCCGTCGGGCACCCGTTCTGGGCGGGCCTGATCAGCTTCGGCGCCGCGGTCGGCCTGACCTCGGTCTGCATGATCCTGCTGCTCGGCCAGACCCGCGTCTTCTTCGCGATGAGCCGCGACGGACTGCTGCCCCTGACCTTCTCCAAGGTCCACCCCAAGTTCGGCACCCCCTACCGCTCGACGCTGCTGCTCGGCGGGATCGTCGCGATCGTCGCGGGCTTCACCTCCATCGACGAACTGGCCGAACTGGTCAACATCGGGACGCTGTTCGCCTTCGTGGTGGTGGCCATCGGCGTCGTCCTGCTCCGCAAGCAGCGCCCCGACCTGCCGCGCGCCTTCCGCACCCCGCTGGTGCCCTTCGTCCCGATCCTGTCGGTGCTCGCCTCGCTGTGGCTGATGCTGAACCTGCCCGCGGAGACCTGGCTGCGGTTCGGGGTCTGGATGGTCATCGGCGTGGTGATCTACTTCGCGTACGGGCGTTCGCACAGCCGCCTGCACCGGCGTGACCCGCACGCTGACAACGCACGGTAGTCGCCGCTCTCCGGCACTCTTCGGTACTCCTTCACATCCGGCCCCGTATGTCCCGTTCCGGCGGGAACTGCGGGGCCGGATAGCGTGCACCGTATGCTCGTCGAGCCCGCCGTATCGCTACGTTCCGTAAACACCCTTCGGGGGCCGGGTGTGTCCGGGGGGCGCGCCCCCGGTGGCAGGGGCGCCTACTGGGCACGTCTGCTCCCGCTGCTCGCCGCCCTGGCGTGCGTGACCCGGCTGCCCTCACTGCGGGGGCCGCTGTGGAACCCCGACGAGGGCTATCTCGCCGTACAGGCCCGGATATTGGCGCACGGCGGCGAGCTCTACGAGACGGTCGTCGACCGCAAGCCGCCGCTCGTCCCCTGGCTGTACGAGGGGTCCTTCGCGCTCTTCGGCGACTCCTCGCTCCTGCCGCTCAAGGCGCTCGCCGTCACCGCCCAGCTCCTGACGGCGGTGCTCCTGGCCTCGCTGGCCCGGCGGCGCTGGGGGAACCGGGCGGGCCGTACCGCGGGCGTGCTCTACCTGCTGATCTCGATCGGCCTGAACCCGCAGGACGCCCAGGCGGCCACCTTCGAGATCTTCATGCTGCCGTGCACGGCCGCCGCCATGTGGTGCGCGGACCGCCGCAGATGGGGCGCCGCGGGCGCGGCGGTGGCCTGCGCGTTCCTCGCCAAGCAGACCGGGGGAGCGGTGCTCCTGCCGGTGGCCTGGCTGCTGTGGCGTGCCGGGGCCGCCCGGTGGTGCGCGGCGCGCCTCGCGGCGGGCCTGTGCGGTCCCGTCGTCGCCGCTGCCGTCCTGACGAACCCCTCGGGCTTCGTGTTCTGGACGGTGACGGGTTCGGGCGCCTACGCCTCCTTCACCGGCTCCGAACTCCATGTGCTCGGGCGGGGCCTGGTGAACGCGGCGGTCCTCGCCGGGGCCTGCGCGGGGATCATCCCGCCGGTCGTACGTGTCCTGCGCGTCGCCCGCACCGGGGCCGCGGAGCTGTGGCTGTGGCTCGCCTCATCGGCGGCCGCGGTATTGGTCGGCTTCCACTTCTTCGGCCACTACTACCTGCAACTGATGCCGCCGCTCGCCCTGTTGGGCACGGCGGCGCTGCAGACCCTGCCGCGTGAGCGCACGGCGAGGGCGGTCGTCGTCACGGGGTGCTCGTGTGCGGTGTTCCTGACCTGGGGGTTCCTCGCGCCGCGGCCCGAACTGGCGCATGCGGCACGGCTCGCGGACGCGGTCGAGTCCCGTACCGGAGCGGGGGACAAGGTCCTGGTGTGGGGGATACACCCGGAGACGTACTGGCTCGCCGACCGCGCCCCCGCCAGCCGCTACCTCACGGCCGGGCTGCTCACCAACTACAGCGGGGGCCGCAACGGGCCGCAGGTGGGGGAGAAGTACGCGGTCGACGGCGCCTGGCCCGTCTTCCGCGAGGAGCTGCGGCGCCATCCGCCGGCGCTCGTGGTCGACGACTCGCGGGGCAAACCGTACGGCCCGCACCGGGTGCCGTCGCTGCGGCGGGTGCTCGCGGCGGACTACCGGCCGGTGCTGCGGGTCGGGGGAGCGGTGGTGTACGCGCGGACGGCTGATCCGGGGCGGGCCGGAGGCTAGTCTGCGCGCCGCCAGGTGCCTGCGACGTCCGCAAGGGCCTCGACGGCCTCCGCCGAGCGGTCGCGGTCCTCGCGGATCCGCAGCCCGAACTCGATGTGCAGGAACGGCACGTCGTGCGTCGCCGCCGCCCGGCCCTGCAGATTGGAGCGGCCCGCGAGGGGACAGGACCTGGCCCAGGCGCGGCAGACGTCGTAGCCCCGCTCGCGCAGCGCGTCGGCGAGGTCGCGGCCCTCGGCGACGGCCTCCCTGCCCCGGCCCGTCGAGGCGACGACATCGTGCTTGGGCGCGGACTGGTCGTCCATCCCGTGCAGCTGTACGCCGGGCAGACCGCGGCGCGCCAGTTCGGCGCAGATGGCGTGGAAGACGCTGTCCCTGCGGTGCGCCACATCCGCCTCGTCACCGCGCCCGGCTTTGCGATGTGCTCCCGCGACGACCAGTACGCCGCCGGGTGAGCGGCTCAGGAGCTCCGCGCCCAGCCGTTCCGTGTGCCGGTCGGCGACGGGGTGCGGAACCTGGACCGACCAGCGGACGGGCGAGTCCAGGTCGATGTAGACGCGCCCCCAGCCGCGCGGCGCCGAACCCTCCTCGGAGCGATCGGCGACCTCGGCGAACCGTCGCCCGCCCGCCGGATCGGTGATCGTACGGACCGCGAAGTCCACGTCGTCGAGCCGCCGTTCGGCCGCCGCGCGCTCGCGATCGAGGAGCAGTGCGATCCCCGCGGCCATCGTGCGCCGGTCGTCGCGGGTGGGACGGCGGTATCCGCTGTCCTCGCCGAAGCCGGAGGCGTAGTCGGTGACCAGGCGCTCCAGGCCGCGGCCGGCGGGCTCCCGGTCCTCGTCCGAGGGGTCGCCCGCGCACCGCACGAGGCCGAGGATTCCGGCCGCCGTGACGGCGAGGACGCAGAGCTTCTTTGCGATCGTCATCGGCTCGGTGGGGGAGTGCGGGGGTGCTCCATGGTCCTACGAAGATAAGGGCGCGCCTGCGGCGCCCGGCGGAGGGGGCGTGCGTCTCCTGATGTAAGGGAGGTAGGACGTTCGACGCGACCTAGCTCACATTTTCCGTATCTCGTGCATCCATTCGGTTCCCTCGTAAGTCAAAGCTCTCCGGAACGCATCACTCTGCGCTTGCGCGGCCGCGCGCCACCGCATGCCCCCGCGTCACCTCACGTCCCTGCACCACTTCATGTCCCCGCACCACATCACGTTCCTGCGTGACTCCAGGAGAGGAGCCTCCCTTGGCCGCTTCGCGTTCGAAGCGGCGGCACAAGGTCCGCCGAAGGACCGACATGTCCCTGATCGGTGGCATACGTCCACCGATCGCCGTGCTGTCGGTCCTGCTCCTCGCCCTCGCGGGCATTACCGCCCTCACTCTCGGCCGCGCAGGCCAGGAAGCCGTGCCCAAGGCGGTCAAGTCGTCCCAGCAGCACTTCGCCGAGGACGGCGCCATCGCGCTGCGCGCCTCCATCGACGAGTCCGTCACCGACCTGACCCGCAGCGCCGAGCTCTTCAGCGCCGGCGACCCGGTCCCCGCGGACGCCGTCCTCGACAAGATCGGCAGCGTCTACCAGAAGTGGATGGGCACCGCGGTCGTCGAGATCTCCTCGGGCAAGCTCCTCGCCGCCCGCGGCGAGAACCTGCCGCTGACCGCCATCGACCGCGGCAAGCTCGCGGACAAGGACGGCCTGGCCCCGCGCATGGTGCGCCTGGAGAACGGCGAGACGCGCCTGCTCTCCTTCGCCCTGCTCACCTGGAAGGGAGAGCCGCAGCAGCTCCTCGTCGCGTCGAGCAGCCTGCGCTTCCCCGGCATCAGCCTCGGCGCGTCCCGCTCCATCGCCGTCGTCAGCCATGACGGCAGCGTCCTCAGCCAGGACGGCATCCCCGAGCCCGAGCAGGTCAGCGGCGACGGCCGCCGCGAGGAGATCAAACGGGCCGAGGAACAGCTCAAGACGTTCGCCACATCCGCCGCCAAGAAGACCCGCGAGCACCCGATCATGTCCAAGGAGCCGGGCTCCGGCGGCTTCGCGGGCGTCAGCGGCCACCTCACCGGCGAGGAACAGCTCGGCAAACGGACCGTCGCCGGGTACGCGAGCCTCGCCGCGCCCGAAGCGGGCGAGACCACCATGGCCACCGAGCTCGGCCTCTCCGTCGTCGCGATGGTCCCCGTCACCGAGGACCGCAAGGCCACCAACAGCTCCGCCTTCGGGCTGCTCGCCGCGGCCGCCCTGCTGCTCATCGGCGGCGTCACGGTCTTCCTGCTCCTGCGCACCGTGCAGCGCCCGCTGATCCAGCTGTTCCTGGAAGGCCGCAGGCTCACCCGCGGCGACCTCGAACGGCCGGTCTCCGTACCGCGCAGCGGCGAGGCCGCCCGCATCGGCGCCGCCCTCGAACGCCTGCGCCGCCAGCTGCTCGGCGCGCCCACCGACCAGCAGGACAGGCCCGCCCGCCGGGGCAAGCGGGGCAGCCGCACGCTCCTCGCGGTCTGCGCGGTGCTCCTGCTCGCCTGGTCCGCGCCCCTCATGCTGCTGCTCAACCGCGCGGGCGACGGCGTCGACATCCCGCAGCAGATGGTCGCCGACCAGCGCGAGCGCACCAACACCCTCACCGACCGGGTGCGCCGCGCCCTCAACGAGGGCCACGCCGACCTCACCTCGGTCGCCACCCT
This sequence comes from Streptomyces sp. NPDC046925, assembly GCF_040644915.1. Taxonomy (NCBI): domain Bacteria; kingdom Bacillati; phylum Actinomycetota; class Actinomycetes; order Kitasatosporales; family Streptomycetaceae; genus Streptomyces; species Streptomyces sp. NPDC046925. Next base: position 326,998 of record NZ_JBEYWZ010000001.1, read on the forward strand.
CATCGGGGACCGCACCGAGGCCTCGGACATGACCAAGGTCCTCGAAGGGACCCTGCACCAGCACACCCGCTACGAGTCCCTGTACGTCCTCGACGCCTCGGGCAAGGTTCTCGCCCGGGCGGGCGACGACCCCCGCAGCCCGGCCGGCGAAGGCGCATCCACGCAGCCGGTCCGGGTCATCGACGAGGGCGGCAAGAAGCCGGTGATCCTCGGCACGGCCGAGGTGCCGGGCCGCAAGGGCGCCGCCGTGGTCGGCGAGTTCCGCATCGAGTTCCTCAACTCGCTGCTGGCCCGCCCCGGCCTCGGCGAGGTCCGCGTGGTCGACGACAAGCGCAGGGTGATCGGCGCCAACACCGGCTACCGCGAGTTCCAGGACCTGCCCGGCGGCCGTATCACCGAGCTCGCGAAGTCCGTCGCGGGCAAGGGCGTCGAGAAGCCGCGCGCCGACGGAGCCCTGCACCGGGACGGCGGCGACGTCCGGATCGCGGCGGCGGCCCCGTTCGCGGGCGGCGGCGTCGCCCAGTCCCTCAACTGGACCGTGGTCACCTGGCAGCCCGCATCAGGCCTCGCCATCCCCGAGTACAGCCTCCAGAACCGCACCGTCCTCGCCGGTCTGCTCGGCATCACCGCGGCGGCCGCCTGTCTCGGCTGGCTGCACATCGTCGTCGTACGGCCGCTGCGGCACCTCGCCGACCAGGCCGAGGCACTCGCCGACGGAGACCGCCGCACCGTCCTCTACCCGCGCCACCACGACGAGGTCGGCGCCGTCACCCGCAGCCTGGAACTCATCAGGCAGCAACTGCCGACGGGCACACAGCGCAAGCGGGACGGCGTCACGGCCGGCCTCGCCGGAAGGAACTGAACCCCGTGCTCTTCCTCTACACCGTGCTCGTGGTGTGCGGCGCCATCCTGCTGGCGGCCGGGATCGTCGAACAGCGACGGCACTTCACCAACCTGGAGCACATACCGTCGCGGGTGCTCGTCAACGGCATCCGCGGCAAGTCCTCCATCACCCGCCTGTGCGCGGGCGCCCTGCGCGGCGGCGGGCTCAACACGGTCGCCAAGACCACCGGCACCGCGGCCCGGTTCATCCACCCCGACGCCACCGAGGAGCCCGTCTACCGCAAGTTCGGCATCGCCAACGTCGTCGAGCAGATCGGCATCGTGCGGCGGGCCGCGGCGTACGACCCGGACGCCCTGGTCATCGAGTGCATGGCGGTCATGCCCGCGCTCCAGGAGATCAACCAGTCCAAGCTGATCCGCTCCACCATCGGCGTGCTCTGCAACGTCCGTGAGGACCACCTCGCCGAGATGGGCCCGACCCTCGACGACGTGGCGCGCTCGCTGTGCCGTTCCATGCCGGAGAACGGCATCTGCGTCACCGCCGAGAAGGATCGTTTCGACATCCTCCAGGAGGAGGCCGACGCCCGTAACTGCGAGCTGATCTACGCCGACCCCGAGACGGTGACGGACGACGAGCTGCGCGGCTTCAGCTGGTTCACCTTCAAGGAGAACGTGTCGATCGCGCTCAAGGTCGCCGAACTCCTCGGCGTCGGCCGCGAGGTCGCGCTCCAGGGCATGTACGACGCCCCGCCGGACCCCGGTGTCCTCTCGGTCGAGCGGTACGCCACCGAGGACGGCAAGAAGGTGCGCTTCGCCAACGTCTTCGCGGCCAACGACCCCGAGTCGACGCTGATGAACATCAACCAGCTGCTCGACCTCGGCGCCATCCACCGCCCGCTCCACGTGGTCATCAACTGCCGTCCCGACCGCGTCGAGCGCAACGGTCAGATGGGCGAGATCATCCCCGACCTCAAGCCGGAGAAGGTCTTCGTCATCGGTCACCCCGCCAAGTCCGCCATCGACGCGATCCCCGCCGACTGGCGCGGGCGCGCGGTGGACCTCGGCGGCGACCGGCGTGACCCCGAGGAGTTCATGCACGAGATGCTCGCGCAGCTCGGCCCCGACTCCTCGCTCGTGGCGATCGGCAACATCCACGGCCAGGGCGAGCTGCTCCTCGAACACCTCGCGGAGCTGCCGCCGGACGAGAGCGAGGAGCAGGCCCCCGAGGAGCCCGCCCCGTTCTACGAGCCGCACGTCGATCCCTACCAGCACTACCCGGAGGCGTACGAGTCGCGGTACTCCACGGCCCAGCTCCAGCAGGTCCAGCTCCAGCAGGCCCAGATCCCGCAGGTCCCGCATCAGCAGGCCTCGCACCAGCAGGCCTCGCACCAGCAGGTTCCGCATCAGCAGGCCCCGCACCAGCACGCCCAGACCTACGCGCCGCAAGAGCACTACCAGCAACACCAGTACTACCAACAGGACCAGCAGCCCCAACAGCAGCAGCCCCAACAGCATCAGCAGCCCCAACCCCCCGCGCCCCGCGGCATGTTCGAGCCGAGGGTCGCCCCCGTACCGCCCGCCCAAGACGACGACCAGCAGTGGCACAGCCCAGGAGAGCCCCGTTGATTCCCTCCGTCCTCACCCCCGAGATCGCCGCGGTCGGCATCGCGCTCGGGCTGCTCTTCTCCCTGGTCTGCTATCTGACGACCAACCTCTCGCCCGGCGGCATGATCACCCCGGGCTGGCTCGCGCTGACCCTCGTCGAGGACCTGCAGCGCGCGGCCATGGTGCTCGGCGTGACCGTACTGACCTACGTCGGCACCCTGACGATGCAGAAGTTCGTGATCCTCTACGGCAAGCGCCTGTTCGCCGCGGTCGTGCTGCTCGGCGTCACCCTCCAGGCGACCGTGATGATCGTCCTGTCGATCGAGTTCCCGCTCATGTACGCGAATCAGACGCTCGGGTTCATCGTCCCCGGCCTGATCGCCTACCAGCTGGTGCGCCAGCCCAAGGGCCCCACGCTGCTCGCCACGGGCTCGGTGACGCTCATGGCCTACGTCGTCCTCACCGCCGGGATCCTCCTCGGCTTCATGCCGTCCGCCTGATTCGCAGGAGTCATTCATGCCGCCCAAGAAGAAGCGTCCCGTCCTGCACGCGGCGACCGTGCTCGCCCTCCTGGCGGGCAGCGCGTACCTGACCGTGGAACTGCGCAAGGACGAAGAAGCCAAGGCACCCAAGGTGCAGGCCGTCACCGACACCCCCGGCGGCCTGCAGAACAGCAACGGGCAGCCGGGGAGCGGGAAGCAGAAGTGGGAGCGCCTGAAGAACCCCGCGCGCTCCGTCCTGCGCACCGACAGCGGCAAGGTCCTCGCCACCTTCACGGACAACGCCCGCACCGCCACGCTGACCGGACCGAGCCGCACCTTCACCGAGCCCGCGAACACCAAGTCCCGCGTCGTCACGAACGACTGGACGCGGCTGATGCCGGAGACCTGGCGCGAGGGCGCCGAGAAGGAGAAGTGGTTCAAGGACTGGTACAAGGAGTTCTCCGGCAGCGAGGAGGACGACCTCTTCGCGATGGCGTTCCAGTACGTGCAGGGCGCGCCGGTCAAGAAGGACGACGAGGGCATCGCCTACGCAGGCGACGCCAACTTCGGTCCGCTCAACCCCGACGGCAGCGCGGGCAACGACCTGCGTCTGGAGCAGTCGGACTTCTTCGACTACCTCGGCATCCCGTACACGTTCCGCAGCGGTACGACCATCCAGCCCGAGACCATGCGGGCCCGCTCCATGGACTGCTCCGGGTTCATCCGCACGGTCTTCGGCTACCGCGCCCGCTATCCCCTGATGGCCGACGACAAGACCGGCGACGGCCTGCCCCGCACCGCCAACGGCATGGCGCGCGGCAAGGCGGGCACGGACGTCATCAAGCTCAAGGGCGTCGGCAAGGCGGACCGCCCCAAGTCCATCGACGTCGTACAACCCGGTGACCTGGTCTTCTTCAAGCTGGACGCCCGTACCAAGGAGCGCCTGGACCACGTGGGGATCTTCCTCGGCCACGACGCCGACGGCCACAAGATCTTCATCTCCAGCCGCGAGGAGGTCAACGGCCCCACGATCGGCGACAAGGGCGGCACGTCCCGTCTCGACGGGAACGGCTACTACGCCGCCACGCTGCGCAGCGCGAAGCGGCTCTGAGGGGCGGCTACCGAGGACGCACGGTCCGGGGGCCCACGCACCGGGCCCCCGACTCGCCCACCCTCCGGCGCAGTTCACGGTCGGCCGTGACGACCAGGCAGGGGCGCTCCCCGGCCTCGGCGGCCAGCTCCGCGATGCGGTCGTCGCCGCTGCCGGGCGCGCTCTCCACGCGTACGCCGGGCACGGACTCCACGCCGCGTGCGGCACCCTCCACGACGAGGACGACCTCAAGCGGGCCCGGATGACCGGGCAGGCCCTCGTCCGCGTACGTGACGAGCCCGTCCCGCAGCCGCTCGGCGGCCCCGCGGCGGTCGCGCCACCAGCCGTCGGGGACCGAGCCGACGACATTGGCGGCGTCCACGACGAGCAGAGTTCTCATGGCGCAAGCCTGGCACAGCCGGGCGCCGGGCCACGGCCGGGAGCCGTCCCCGGCGACCGTAGACTGAGCGGGCCGGAGAAAACGCACGCTCGTAGGAAGGTCGGCGCCGAAACATGCCGCTGAGATCCTCCCCCAGGCCCGGGCGGGAGCCCTCCCGCCCGACGGCCCCCGCCGCCGGCCAGGCCGCGAGCGGCACCCTCGCCACCGGCAACTGGCTGCTGCGCGGCAAGGACGGCAGGCTCACCGCGTACGCCCGCTCGGCCGACGGCCTGCTGCGCTGGACCCAGGACCGCCCCGGCGGCCCGGACTGGAGCGGCCCGGACTTCTTCGAGGCGCCGCATCTGACCCACCTCACCCTGGCCCAGGGCGTCGACGGGTACGTGCACTTCATCGCGCTGCGCACGCGCCCCAAGGAGGGCGGCGGCACCGAGGTCGACGTCGTGCACGCCGTCCAGTACCAGTCGGGCCGCCCGCTCATGGACTGGCGCTCGCTCGGCAACCCCCACACCAAGATGGTCGAGCGCGCCCCGCACCTCGGCGCCCCGACCGCCGCGGTGGACGCGTCCGGCACGGTCCACGTCTTCGTACGGGACGCGGTGAACAGCGTCCGGCTGCGGCGCGAGGGCAAGGGCGGCAAGTGGGAGGGGTGGAAGGACTTCAAGGTCCGCGAGGTTCTCGACGGCATCACGGCGGTCGCCACGTCCACCGGCCGCGTCGAGGTCTTCGGCCCCGCCGAGAACAAGACGCTGCACTGGGCCCAGGAGAAGCAGGGCGCGGACTTCCAGCGCACCGACGACATCCCGCTGCCCCCGGCCCCCGGCTCGGGCACGGCGCTGGAGACGGCCCCGGACCGCCTGACGTACTTCGCGGCCGACGCCCGCGGAAAGGGCGTCGTCGCCCACCGCTCCGGCGCGGACGACGAGACCACGGCGGACGTGCGGCCCCTGGGCGGTACCCCCGTCCCCGGCCCTACGTCCGCCCTGCGCGCGACGATAGAGGGCCACGACTGCACGGTCCTCGCCCACCGCGGCCAGGACGGCCGGCCCGTCATCGCGGCCTACCCGACGCAGGACGAGCAGGCGGGCGTCTGGTGGGCCGAGACGGGCGAACCCTGTCTGGGCACCCCCGCGCTGGCCCTCGACGCGCAGGGCCGCGTGGTCATGGCGACGATCGGCCTCGACGGCACGCTCCGCGTCGCACGCCAGAAGGCGGAATCGGGCCTCGCGCTCGACGCCTGGACCCGGGTGTAAGCCGAAAGCGCCTGAAACGGCCGATGCCCGGCCGGCCAGGAGGCCGGCCGGGCATCGGCCGTATGCGGAGGCGTTACGCGGGAACGCTGGCCACGCCCGGCGCCAGGAACCGCTTGCCGTTGACGCGCTCGCTGACGCCCTCACGGTCCAGGTACGGCGTGATGCCGCCCAGGTGGAAGGGCCAGCCCGCGCCGGTGATCAGGCACAGGTCGATGTCCTGCGCCTCGGCGACGACGTCCTCGTCGAGCATGAGCCCGATCTCCTGCGCCACGGCGTCGAGCACGCGGTCGCGGACCTGCTCCTCGGTCAGGACGGAGTCGCCCTGCTTCAGGAGCGCGGCGACCTCGGGGTCGAGCTCCGGCTTGCCGGAGTCGTAGACGTAGAAGCCGCGCTTGCCGGCCTTGACGACCGCCGCGAGGTTCGGCGAGACCGTGAAGCGCTCCGGGAAGGCGCGGTTCAGGGTCTCCGACACGTGCAGACCGATGGCCGGACCGACCAGCTCCAGGAGGACCAGCGGCGACATCGGCAGGCCGAGCGGCTCGACGGCCTTCTCGGCGACGGCGACCGGGGTGCCCTCGTCGATGACGTTCTGGATCTCGCCCATGAAGCGGGTGAGGATGCGGTTCACGACGAACGCCGGGGCGTCCTTCACGAGCACCGCGGTCTTCTTCAGTTTCTTGGCGACACCGAAGGCCGTGGCCAGCGAGGCGTCGTCCGTCTGCTCGCCGCGCACGATCTCCAGGAGCGGCAGGATCGCGACCGGGTTGAAGAAGTGGAAGCCGACGACCCGCTCGGGGTGCTTGAGCTTCGACGCCATCTCGGAGACCGAGAGCGAGGAGGTGTTGGTGGCGAGGATCGCGTGCGCCGGGGCGACCGCCTCGACCTCCGCGAACACCTGCTGCTTGACGCCGATCTCCTCGAAGACGGCCTCGATGATGAAGTCGGCGTCGGAGAAGCCCTCGGCCTTGTCCAGGACACCGGAGACCAGGCCCTTGAGGCGGTTGGCCTTGTCCTGGTTGACGCGGCCCTTGAGGAGGAGCTTGTCGATCTCCTCGTGGACGTAGCCGACGCCCTTGTCGACGCGCGCCTGGTCGATGTCGGTCAGGACGACCGGCACCTCGAGGCGGCGCAGGAAGAGCAGCGCGAGCTGCGAGGCCATCAGACCGGCGCCGACGACGCCGACCTTGGTGACCGGGCGCGCCAGGTTCTTGTCCGGGGCACCCGCCGGGCGCTTGGCGCGCTTCTGGACGAGGTTGAAGGCGTAGATGCCGCTGCGCAGTTCGCCGCCCATGATGAGGTCGGCGAGCGCCTTGTCCTCGGCGTCGAAGCCCTGCTGCAGGTCGCCGTCCTTGGCGGCCGCGATGATCTCCAGGGCGCGGTAGGCGGCCGGGGCCGCACCGTGCACCTTGGAGTCCGCGATGCCGCGGCCGCGCGCGACGGCCGCGTCCCAGGCCTCGCCGCGGTCGATCTCGGGGCGGTCCACCGTGAGCGAGCCGTTGAGGACGGAGGCCGTCCAGATCAGCGACTGCTCCAGGAAGTCCGCGCCCTCGAAGAGCGCGTCGGCGATGCCGAGCTCGAAGACCTGCTTGCCCTTGAGCTGGCGGTTCTGGTTCAGCGAGTTCTCGATGATGACCGAGACGGCCTTGTCGGCGCCGATCAGGTTCGGGAGCAGCGCACAGCCGCCCCAGCCCGGTACGAGACCGAGGAAGACCTCGGGCAGCGAGAACGCGGGCAGCGCCTTGGAGACGGTGCGGTACGAGCAGTGCAGCCCGACCTCGACACCGCCGCCCATCGCGGCGCCGTTGTAGTAGGCGAAGGTCGGCACGGCAAGGCCCGAGAGCCGCTTGAAGACCTCGTGGCCGCCCTTGCCGATGGCGAGCGCGTCCTCGTGGCGCCCCAGAATCTCCACGCCCTTGAGGTCGGCGCCGACCGCGAAGATGAACGGCTTGCCGGTGATACCGACACCGACGATCGTGCCCTCGGCCGCCTCCTTCTCGACCTGGTCGATGGCGGTGTTCAGGTTCGCCAGCGAGCCGGGGCCGAAGGTGGTCGGCTTGGTGTGGTCGAAGCCGTTGTCCAGCGTGATGAGCGCGAAGCGCCCGGCGCCGGCAGGCAGGTCGAGGTGGCGTACGTGCGCCTGCGTGACGACCTCGTCAGGGAACAGCTCGGCCGCGCCCTTCAGAAGCTCAGTGGTGGAGCTGCTCACTTGTCGCCTCCGGCGTCCTTGTGGTTCGGGTTCTCCCAGATGACGGTGGCGCCCATGCCGAAGCCGACACACATCGTGGTCAGGCCGTAGCGGACGTCCGGCTGCTCCTCGAACTGCCGGGCCAGCTGCGTCATCAGACGCACGCCGGAGGAGGCGAGGGGGTGGCCGTAGGCGATGGCGCCGCCGTACTGGTTCACGCGCGCGTCGTCGTCCGCGATGCCGTAGTGCTCCAGGAAGGCGAGCACCTGCACGGCGAAGGCCTCGTTGATCTCGAAGAGACCGATGTCGTCGATCGAGAGCCCCGCCTGGGCGAGCGCCTTCTCCGTCGCCGGGATCGGGCCGTAGCCCATGACCTCGGGCTCGACACCCGCGAAGGAGTACGAGACGAGGCGCATCTTGACGGGCAGGTCGTGCTCGCGCGCGAAGTCCTCGGAGGCGATGATCGACGCCGTGGCGCCGTCGTTGAGGCCCGCGGCGTTGCCGGCGGTGACGCGGCCGTGCGTACGGAACGGCGTCTTGAGGCCGGAGAGGTTCTCCAGGGTGGTGCCGGGCCGCATCGGCTCGTCGGCGGTGGCGAGGCCCCAACCGGTCTCGCCGGCTTCCTCGTTCGTCCGGCGTACGGAGACGGGCACCAGGTCCTGCTGGATCTTGCCGTTGGCGTACGCCTTGGCGGCCTTCTCCTGCGAGCGCACGGCGTACTCGTCGGTGCGCTGCTTGGTGATGCTCGGGTAGCGGTCGTGCAGGTTCTCGGCGGTCATGCCCATGAACAGGGCGGACTCGTCGACGAGCTTCTCGCTCACGAACCGCGGGTTCGGGTCGACGCCCTCGCCCATGGGGTGGCGGCCCATGTGCTCGACGCCACCGGCGATGACGGCGTCGTACGCGCCGAAGGCGATGGAACCGGCCGTCGTGGTGACGGCGGTCAGCGCGCCCGCGCACATACGGTCGATGGAGTAGCCCGGCACGGACTGCGGAAGCCCGGCCAGGATGCCGGCGGTGCGGCCCAGCGTCAGACCCTGGTCGCCGATCTGCGTGGTCGCGGCGATGGCGACCTCGTCGATCTTGGCGGGGTCGAGGGCCGGGTTGCGGCGCAGCAGCTCCCGGATGGCCTTCACGATCAGGTCATCCGCACGGGTCTCGTGGTAGATGCCCTTCGGGCCCGCCTTGCCGAACGGGGTGCGGACGCCATCAACGAAGACGACGTCCCTGACGGTACGAGGCACGATGGCTCTCCTCCAGGGTGCGGGGCGCTTGCAGGCGCTTTTCCTCATCCATGCTACTTGCCGGTAACTACACGGCCAAGGGCTGGTGCGCGGTGCCGCGGGGTTGCGAAGGTCACACTGGGGGTCTGCCCTCGCCGGGGGCGCGGCCCGTGCCCTGCCGCTGCGCGGCGGATCTGCGGGGCGGGTGCCTGTCCCGCCGCTTCGCGGCGGATCTTCCCCACCCGCCCGCCCGTTCACCCGGCGTCCGCCGGGGGTGCCGCTGCCCGGCGTCGGGCTGCTGGGCCCGTCCGGGCGGGGAGCCTGCTGCCGGCCGGTGGGGCGTGCCCTGTGCCGCCGCTGCGCGGCGGATTTTTCCCGCCCACCCACCCGTTCACCCGGCGTCGAGCAGTTGCCCGTTTCTGCTCCGTCGTGTGCCGCTGCCGCCCCTGTCCCGCGCCTCCCCGCAACGCGAACCACCCACCCGCCCCCTCGCCCCGTGATGCGGGGTGAACGGGTGGGTGGGTGGGGGAGATCCGCCGCGCAGCGGCGGCTTTGCGGGGCCATCGTGCAGCGGCGGTGCGGCCGTCAGGTGGGTGGCGGCTACTTGGGAGGAGCTGTTGCCGCCGGGGCGGTGAGGGCTGTGACCAGGGCCGGGGTTACCCGGGTGATCTGCCAGTGCCGCGCCCCGTGCGAGGCCAGCGCCGCCGCCACGGAATCCGGGTCCACCTGAGCCGGCGGCTCCCAGCAGACGCGCCGGACCGTGTCCGGAGTGATCAGGTTCTCCTGGGGCATGTTCAGCTCCTCGGCCAGCGCCGAGACCGCCGCCCGCGCGGCGGAGAGCCGAGCCGCGGCAGCGGGGTCACGGTCCGCCCAGGAGCGGGGCGGCGGCGGGCCCGACACGGCCTGCCCCGGCTGCGGAAGCTCGGAGTCGGGCAGGGCCTTGGCCCGGTCCACCGCGGCCTGCCACTGCTCCAGCTGGCGCCGCCCCATGCGGTGCCCGAAGCCGGTGAGCCCGGCGAGCGCGTGCACGTTGGGCGGCAGCCCCAGCGCCGCCTCCACGATCGCGCCGTCACTGAGCACCTTGCCGGGCGACACGTCACGCCGCTGGGCGACCTTGTCGCGGGCGGTCCAGAGTTCCCGTACGACCGCCATCTGACGGCGGCGGCGCACCTTGTGCATGCCGGACGTGCGGCGCCAGGGGTCCTTGCGCGGCGGCGCGGGCGGCGCGGAGGCGATCGCGTCGAACTCCTCGCGGGCCCACTCCAGCTTGCCCTGCCGGTCGAGCTCCTTCTCCAGGGCGTCCCGCAGGTCCACGAGCAGCTCGACGTCCAGCGCCGCGTACCGCAGCCAGGGGTCGGGCAGCGGCCGCGTGGACCAGTCGACCGCCGAGTGGCCCTTCTCCAGGACGAAGCCGAGCACGCCCTCGACCATCGCGCCGAGGCCGACCCGGGGGAAACCGGCGAGGCGCCCGGCGAGCTCCGTGTCGAAGATGCTGGTGGGGATCATGCCTATTTCGCGGAGGCAGGGCAGATCCTGCGTGGCCGCGTGCAGTACCCACTCCGCTCCGGAGATCGCCTCGCCGAGCCCCGAGAGGTCGGGGCAGGCGACGGGGTCGATCAGGGTGCTGCCCGCGCCTTCACGGCGCAGCTGTACGAGATAGGCACGCTGGCCGTACCGATAGCCGGACGCACGTTCGGCGTCCACGGCCACGGGGCCACTGCCCGCCGCGAATGCGGCGATCACCTCGGCGAGCGAGGTTTCGTCTGCGACCACCGGAGGAATGCCATCACGCGGCTCGAGCAAAGGGATCGGCGCCGTTTCGACGTCGTCCGGAGGGCCGCCTCCGGTGGTTCGCAGTGAACTGTCTGCTGCGGTCTCTTGGGCGTCGGTCACCTGTCAAGGGTATCTGTGTATGCACGGCGCCCGTCGACGGAACGTTCCGTCGACGGGCGAGCGAGGGGTGTAAATCAGTCAGTGGATGATTCCGGTGCGCAGAGCCACCGCGACCATCCCGGCCCGGTCACCCGTGCCGAGCTTGCGCGCGATCCGGGCGAGGTGGCTCTTCACGGTCAGGGCGGAGAGCCCCATCGAGACGCCGATGGCCTTGTTGGACTGGCCCTCCGCGACGAGCCGGAGAACCTCCACCTCACGGCCGGACAGCTCGCGGTAGCCACCGGGGTGGCTCGGGGCGCCCGGCGGGCGGCGGTGCATTCGGGCGGCGGCCGAGCCGATGGGCGCGGCGCCGGGACGGGTGGGGAGACCGACGTTGTTGCGGGTGCCGGTGACGACGTAGCCCTTCACGCCGCCCGCGAGGGCGTTGCGTACGGCGCCGATGTCATCGGCGGCGGAGAGGGCGAGGCCGTTCGGCCAGCCCGCCGCGCGGGTTTCGGAGAGGAGAGTCAGGCCGGAGCCGTCGGGGAGATGGACGTCTGCGACGCAGATGTCACGGGGGTTGCCGATGCGGGGACGAGCCTCCGCGATCGACGAGGCCTCGATCACGTCGCGTACACCGAGGGCCCACAGGTGGCGGGTGACGGTGGAACGCACGCGTGGGTCGGCCACGACGACCATGGCGGTCGGCTTGTTCGGGCGGTAGGCGACCAGGCTTGCAGGCTGCTCGAGGAGAACGGACACCAGGCCTCCTGGGGTGCGGGACGTGAGCCGGCTCGGGGATTAAGCCGGGACGAACCGTGCTGTCTAGGTCACCAACCTCTTCGGCATCAAACCCGTCCGCCTTTAGAGAATGATCACGATTTGGTGAGTAACAATTCGGACCATTCGGACACGTGATCGATCATCCGAAGATCAACCCGAATCGCAGTCGTTCAGAATCGCTCATCCGCGTGACCGTCCGGCCCCGCCCGGCGCGCTTCGGCCCGCCGCGGGCGACGGGATCTGCCGCCCCCACCGAGGGGCGACGGAATCTGCCGCCCCCGCCACGAGGTCAAGGAGTCTGCGGCCCCCGCCGCTGCGGCAGCGACACCACGGACCCCTCGCCGTAGCTCTGGTTCACCGGCGGCAGGCCCGCGATCTGGCACAGCAGATCGCACCACGCGGCAAGATGCGACGCCGTGTCCGGCACCCCGCCCGCCCCTTCGCGCGGCGTCCACGACGCCCGGATCTCGATCTGTGAGGCGGGCGTCCGCTCGGAAAGACCGCCGAAATAGTGCGAGCCCGCGCGCGTGACGGTGCCGCTCGGCTCGCCGCAGGCCAGTCCGCGCGCCTGGAGCGCGCCCGTCAGCCAGGACCAGCAGACCTCCGGGAGCAGCGGGTCCGCCGCCATCTCCGGCTCCAACTCCGCGCGGACGAGCGTGACAAGGCGGAAGGTGCCCTGCCAGGCGTCGTGCCCCGCCGGATCGTGCAGCAGGACCAGACGCCCGTCCGCGAGATCCTCGTCGCCCTCGACCACCGCCGCCTCCAGGGCGTACGCATGGGGGGCCAGGCGCTTCGGCGGCTTCGTCGGGTCGATCTCGATCTCAGGCCGAAGCCGTGCCCCGCGCAGCGCATCGACCGCCGCCCGAAAGGGCAACGGAGCCGATTCCGCCACCTTCCCCTCCGTACTTTCCATCTCGCCAGCGCCGTCCGACCGTTGTCCCTGAGCCGCAGCCATGCGGGGAAGATTAAGGGGAACGGCGGCTTCGCGCAGGGAGAGACACCCGTGAGGGGGTCCCCGGTCAAGGCGGGGTGTCCCTCGGGACGGGGTCGCGGGGGCCCGTGCGAGACTTTCCGGGTGAGTGCCAACACGAGCCCCGCGGGCCAGCAGAACGCAGTTACGTACGACTCCGCTTTCATGAAGGCCTGCAGGCGCGAGCCGGTGCCGCACACGCCGGTCTGGTTCATGCGGCAGGCGGGGCGCTCACTGCCCGAGTACCGCAAGGTGCGCGAGGGCACGGCCATGCTGGAGTCCTGCATGATGCCGGAGCTGGTCACCGAGATCACGCTGCAGCCGGTGCGCCGCCACAAGGTCGACGCCGCGATCTACTTCAGCGACATCGTCGTCCCCCTCAAGGCCATCGGCATCGACCTCGACATCAAGCCGGGCATCGGCCCGGTCGTCGCCAACCCCATCCGCTCGCGCGCCGACCTCGCCCAGCTGCGGGATCTGACGCCGGACGACGTGAGTTACGTGACGCAGGCGATCGGCATGCTGACGGCCGAGCTGGGGTCCACCCCGCTCATCGGCTTCGCCGGCGCGCCTTTCACCCTCGCGAGTTACCTGGTCGAGGGCGGTCCGAGCCGCAACCACGAGAACACCAAGGCGCTCATGTACGGCGACCCGCAGCTGTGGGCCGACCTGCTCGACCGGCTCGCGGAGATCACCGGCGCCTTCCTGAAGGTGCAGATCGAGGCGGGCGCGAGCGCCGTGCAGCTCTTCGACTCGTGGGTGGGCGCCCTCGCCCCCGCCGACTACCGGCGCTCCGTGATGCCCGCGTCGCAGAAGGTCTTCGAGGCGGTCGCCCCGTACGGGGTGCCGCGCATCCACTTCGGTGTCGGCACGGGTGAACTGCTCGGTCTGATGGGCGAGGCGGGCGCCGACGTGGTCGGCGTCGACTGGCGCGTGCCGATGGACGAGGCCGTGCGGCGGGTCGGTCCCGGCAAGGCCCTTCAGGGGAACCTCGACCCGGCGGTCCTCTTCTCCACGCGGGAGGCGATCGAGGCCAAGACGGACGAGGTCCTGGACGCCGCGTCCGGTCTCGAGGGGCACATCTTCAACCTCGGCCACGGCGTTCTGCCCACCACGGACCCGGAGGCGCTGACGCGGCTCGTGGAGCACGTCCACACGCGGACCGCCCGCTGAGAGAGCCGGTTCACAGTTGGCTGAAAATCTCGCCTGAATATGCCGGGTGAGGAGGGGGCGAGGCCGTGTCCGCGGTGGAGATCGGTGATCTCGTCGAGGCCTGGGGCGGAGTCCAGGACGACTACCAGAGCCATCGCGACGCGGCGAAGGACCGGATTGTCCTGGAATGCGCCCGGGCGCTCGCCGCGGACCCCGGCGGTGAGCGCGCCCATCAGTGGACCTTCGGACTGGTCATGATGCTGCCGTACGTCGGCTGGCTGCCGGGCGACGACGTACCGGGCGCCGTGTTCGACGCGGCGCGGGCGGCCGACGGGGCGCTCAGGGAGCGGCCGTGCGCCCACGAAGCCCATCCGTACGCCGAGGACGAGCTGGAGGACCACCTCTTCTGGCTCCGCGACCTCGTGGCGGACCTGGTCGACGAGAGCGCCGAGTGGGACGAGGACGAGCACCCGCGCGACGCGTGGCTCTGTCCGCGCAACGTCGCCGGGTTCGCGCGCATCGCCATGGACTTCATCGAGCCCGGATCGGCGACCGGTATCCCGCCGCGCCTGCCCGAGGACACCCAGCGGGACATCGAGTCCCTCGCCGCCGTCCTGCACGGCTGCCCCCGGCCGGGCACGGACGTCGACTCCGAGATCTCCCGCGTCGGTGACGCGCTCGGCCGGGCCGCCGACCCCGACGACCGCGCGGGGCTCGTCATCGCCGCCGCGGCCGTCTCCTGGTACGCCGTCTCCGACCTGATGCGGTCGAAGCCGGTCCTCGACGCCCTGGCGGCGGGACTCGAAGCCGCCCTCTCTCACCTCTCCGACGCCCGGTGCGCGCACGAGGGGCACCCCGGACTGCCGAGCAGCGGCTCCGACGCCGTCTGGGTCGGCCTGCACCTGAGCAGCCCCGCCGGACGCCGGGTCTACGACGTCGAGCGCATGTCCAGCGGCTGGGGAGCCCCGCCGGAAGCCCTCCTGTGCCCCGCCTTCACCGCCGCCACCGCCCGCGAGACCCTCGCGCGACTGCGGGAGCGGCGCGAGACCCTCTTCGGAGCGGGCTCCCCGGAGGACCCGGACATCTCCTAGCGCGCCGACCTGACCGCCGCGACCGCCTTGCGCGCCGCCACCAGGACCGGGTCCCACACCGGCGAGAACGGCGGTGCGTAGCCGAGGTCGAGCGCCGTCATCTGGTCCACCGTCATGCGGGCCGTCAGGGCCACGGCCGCGATGTCGACGCGCTTGCCCGCCCCCTCGCGGCCGACGATCTGGACGCCGAGCAGCCGTCCCGTGAGGCGCTCGGCGAGCATCTTCACGGTCATCAGGGCCGCGCCCGGGTAGTAGCCCGCGCGGCTCGTCGACTCGATGGTCACCGACACGTACTGCAGGCCCGCCGCCCGCGCGTCCTTCTCGCGCAGCCCCGTACGGGCGATCTCCAGGTCGCAGACCTTGCTGACGGCCGTGCCGACGACACCGGGGAAGGTCGCGTAACTCCCGCCCACGTTCGAGCCGATGACCTGGCCGTGCTTGTTGGCGTGGGTACCGAGCGCGATGTGGCGCTCGCGGCCCGAGACCAGGTCGAGCACCTCGACGCAGTCGCCGCCCGCCCAGATGTTCTCGTGCCCCCGCACCCGCATCGCCAGATCGGTGAGCAGCCCGCCGTACTCGCCGACGGGCAGGCCCGCGGCCTTCGCGAGTTCCGTCTCGGGGCGCACGCCGATGCCGAGCACCACCACGTCCGCCGGATACTCCGCGTCCTCGGTGGCCACCGCCCTGACCCGGCCGTCGTCACCGGTGAGGATCTTGGTGACCTCGGCGTCGTTGACCATCTCGATGCCCATGCCGGTCATCGCGTCATGGACGAGGCGGCCCATGTCCGGGTCGAGCGTCGACATCGGCTCCCGGCCGCGGTTGACGACCGTGACGTCGTAGCGGCGCTGGATCAGCGCCTCGGCCATCTCGACGCCGATGTAGCCCGCGCCGATGACGACCGCCCTGCGGCCCTCCGTGTCCGCCAGCGTGTCCAGGAGCGCCTGTCCGTCGTCCAGGGTCTGCACGCCGTGCACGCCGGGGGCGTCGATGCCCGGCAGCGACGGGCGGATCGGGCGGGCGCCGGTGCCGATCACGAGCTTGTCGTACGCCGTCCACGCCTCGGCGCCCGACTCCAGGTCCCGGGTGCGGACCCGGCCGCCCCCGGCATCGATCTCCGTGACCTCCGTACGCATCCGGAGGTCGATGTCGCGGGCCCGGTGCTCCTCGGGCGAACGCGCGATCAGCTCGTCCCGCGAGGGGACGTCGCCGCCGACCCAGTAGGGGATGCCGCAGGCCGAGTACGACGTGAAGTGGCCGCGCTCGAACGCGACGATCTCCAGCTCGTCCGGGACCTTGAGCCTGCGTGCCTGCGATGCGGCGGACATGCCCGCCGCATCGCCCCCGATGACCACCAGTCGCTCTCTCGCGCTACTCATACGGACACGCTACGACGCGGCGGCAATTGACGGACCGCTAGTCGTCGTCGCCTTCGCGCGCCGGTGCGGCGGGCGCCGCGGCCACCGCGGGCCGCCGCCGCAGCCCGGGCCGCACCAGGCGCTGCCACAGCAGGAAAAGGAGCGCCGCCACCGCCACGAACGGCAGGATCGCGCCGAGGGCCACCGCCACCCATCGCAGCATCGTCACGAAGGCGCTCCAGCCACCGGACAGCGCGTCCACGAACGTCGGGTCGTCATCGTCCGGGACGGCCTTCTTCACGGCCGTCTCGCTCAGCGAGAGCGTGATCGTCGACATGCTCGTACGGTCCTTGAGCGAGGACCGCTGTGCGAGCAGCGCCTCCAGTTCGGACTGGCGGGAGCTCAACTCCCCTTCCAGGGCGACGACATCGCTCAGCTTGGTCGCCTTGTCCATCAGCTCCCGCACTCGGGCCACGCTCGCCCGCTGCGACTTGACGCGGCTCTCCACGTCGACGACCTGGTCGGTCACGTCCTGCGCCTTGGCCTTGCGCTTGATCAGCTTGCCGGTTCCTTCGAGCGCCGTGAGGACCTCCTCGTACTGGTCCTGCGGGACGCGCAGCACGATCCGGGAGCGCTCGTGGCCCCGGCCGTCGCGGTCCGTGGTCTCGTCGCCGACGACACCGCCCGCGTCGGCGGCCGCCGCGCGCGCCTCGTCCAGGGCCTTCGGCACGTCCTTGACGTGGACGGTCAGGGTGGCGGTGCGGATGATGTGCGTGCCGGTGAGCTCGGGCGGCTTCTTCGCGCCGGACTGGTCCGCGCGGCCGCCCCCGGCCACCCCCTTCTCGTCGCCGCTGCCGGACTTGTCCGCGTCCTGCTGCGCGGAGCCCGCCGCCTTGCCGCCGGCGTCGTCGCCGTCGCCCGCGCCCGCGCTGCATCCCGTGAGCGCGAGGGCGGCCGCGAGCAGCAGGGCCGAGAGTGCCTGGACGGTGCGGTGCCTTGATGTGCCGGACGCGAGCATCTCGACGTACCCCCCCGAGGTTGGTGGTGGCTGATGCTCCTTTGACGCCGGGGAGGGCCGGAACGGTGGTTGCCGACCGGTCCCGATGGGGTCACGGTCAGGACTCGTCCGGCTCGAAGCGGCCGCCTCGTAGAGTGGGGGGCATGCGCGAAACGGACACACGTAGGGGCCATGTCGTCGTCATCGGTGGCGGAATCGCCGGCCTTGCCGCCGCCCACCGATTGCTCGGTACCGGAGCCCGCGTGACCGTCCTGGAGGCCTCCGACCGGCTCGGCGGAAAGCTGCTCCCCGGCGAGATCGAGGGCGTCCGCGTCGACCTCGGAGCCGAGTCGATGCTGGCCCGCCGCCCCGAGGCCGTCGCCCTCGCCCGCGAGGTGGGCCTGACCGACCGGCTCCAGCCGCCCGCCACGGCGACCGCGGCGATCTGGACCCGCGGAGCCCTGCGGCCGATGCCCAAGGGCCATGTGATGGGCGTGCCCGGTGACGCGTCCGCCCTCTCCGGAGTGCTCTCCGACGAGGGCCTGCACCGCATCGAACAGGACCGCGACCTGCCGCCCACCGAGGTCGGCGACGACGTCGCCGTCGGCGAGTACGTGGCCGCGCGCCTCGGCCGCGAGGTCGTCGACCGCCTCGTGGAGCCGCTGCTCGGCGGGGTGTACGCGGGCGACGCCTACCGCATCTCGATGCGCTCGGCCGTCCCGCAGCTCTTCGAGGCAGCCCGCACGCACACCTCGCTCACCGAGGGCGTCCGCGCCATCCAGGCCCGCGCCGCGCAGAACCAGCAGACCGGCCCCGTCTTCATGGGCATCGAGGGCGGCGTCGGCCGGCTCCCGCTCGCCGTGGCGGAGTCGGTACGCGCGCGTGGCGGCGAGATCCGCACCGGGACCCCGGTCACCGAACTGCGGCGCACCCCGGAGGGCTGGCAGGTCACCACGGGCGAGGAGACCGTCGAGGCCCGGGCCGTGGTCGTCGCCGTGCCCGCGTACGCCGCCGCCGCACTGCTCGGCGTCGAGGCGCCCGCCGCCGCGGCCGAACTCGCGGGCGTCGAGTACGCCTCCATGGCCCTGATGACCCTCGCCTACCGCCGCAGCGAGACCGACCTCCCCGAAGGCAGCGGTTTTCTCGTGCCGCCCGTCGACGGACACACCATCAAGGCGTCCACCTTCGCCTCGCGCAAGTGGGGCTGGATCGCCGACGAGGACCCCGACCTCCTCGTCCTGCGCACGTCGGTCGGCCGGTACGGCGAGAGCGCGATCCTGGGACGCGACGACGCCGACCTCATCGACCTCTCCCGGCATGACCTGCGCGCGGCCACCGGCCTGGACGCCGAGCCCGTCGCCACCCGCGTCACCCGCTGGCACGACGGCCTGCCGCAGTACCCCGTCGGCCACCACGCGCGCGTGGCCCGCGTCCGCGAGCACGTCGCCAAGCTGCCGGGCCTGGCCGTGTGCGGAGCGGCGTACGACGGCGTGGGCATCCCCGCGTGCATCGCGAGCGCCTACGCGGCCGTCGACGCACTGGGCGGTGACCCGGCCGGTGTGCAGGAGCTCACCCGCAACCCGGTGCAGAGTCTGCACGGCGGCGGAGGAGAATAGGGCCATGAGTGACGACGCCCCCGCCAAGAGCCCGAACGCGGGCAAGAAGGCCAAGGACCTCAACGAGGTCATCCGCTACACGCTGTGGTCCGTCTTCAAGCTGCGTGACGTGCTCCCCGAGGACCGCGCCGGCTACGCGGACGAGGTCCAGGAGCTGTTCGACCAGCTCGCCGCCAAGGACATCACCGTCCGCGGCACGTACGACGTCTCGGGCCTGCGCGCCGACGCCGACATCATGATCTGGTGGCACGCCGAGACCGCCGACGAGCTGCAGGAGGCCTACAACCTCTTCCGCCGCACCAAGCTGGGCCGCGCCCTTGAGCCGGTCTGGTCGAACATGGCGCTGCACCGTCCCGCCGAGTTCAACAAGTCGCACATCCCGGCCTTCCTGGCCGACGAGACGCCGCGCAACTACATCAGCGTCTACCCCTTCGTGCGCTCCTACGACTGGTACCTCCTGCCCGACGAGGACCGCCGCCGCATGCTCAAGGACCACGGCATGAT
Organism: Streptomyces sp. NPDC046925; assembly: GCF_040644915.1. Lineage (NCBI taxonomy): Bacteria > Bacillati > Actinomycetota > Actinomycetes > Kitasatosporales > Streptomycetaceae > Streptomyces > Streptomyces sp. NPDC046925. The sequence continues at coordinate 346,419 of NZ_JBEYWZ010000001.1, forward strand.
GGCCCGCGGCTACCCCGACGTGCGCGCCAACACGGTCGCCTCGTTCTCACTGGGCGACTACGAGTGGATCCTCGCCTTCGAGGCCGACGAGCTGTACCGCATCGTCGACCTCATGCGGCACCTGCGCGCCTCCGAGGCCCGCATGCACGTCCGCGAAGAGGTCCCGTTCTACACCGGCCGCCGCAAGTCCGTGGCGGACCTCGTGGCAGGCCTCGCGTAACCCTCCCCGCTTCACGCACCGGGCGGGCGCGGCAGCCGTAATTCGGTTGCCGCGCCCGCCCGGTGCGGGTTTCATCGAGAGGTCGAAGCCGAGAACAGGAAGATGGTGCTTGTATGCCCAGGGCCCCGCGGAACAGCTCGAAGTCAGCCCATTCCGCGACGCACTGGAGTCACTCCCACCATGTCCCGCAACACCTCTCGGCGGGCCCGCACTGAAGCGCGCGCCCAGTCCTTCCGCTGCCTGCACTGCGGTCTCGACGTCTCGATGACCGCGCCCGGCACCGGCCACCGCAACCACTGCCCCAACTGCCTGTGGAGCCGTCACCTCGACGACACCCCGGGCGACCGTGACGCGGACTGCGGCGCCCGGATGGAACCCCTCGCCATCTCCGTACGGGGAGACGGCGAGTGGATCCTCGTCCATCGCTGCATGCACTGCGGTGTCCTGCACGCCAACCGCACGGCGGGCGACGACAACGCCCTGCCGCTGACCCGGCTCGCGGTGCGGCCGCTGGCCCAGCCGCCGTTCCCGCTGGAGCGGCTCGGAGCCCTCTAGCGGCTAGTGGCCCTCGGGAAGAGCCGCTGCCCGCGCGCCGGACAGCGGCTCGGGCTCCTTGTGCGGCGCGCACTGCGCGGGCCGCTCGGGGAGCCTGCCCTCCAGGAGGTAGGACTCCATGTGGCCGTTGACGCACCGGTTGGGCCCGGCGGCGATGCCGTGCGTTCCCGCGTCCCGCTCGGTCACCAGCACCGAACCCCCCAGCCTGCGGTTCAGCTCCAGAGCGCCCTTGTACGGGGTCGCCGCGTCGCGCTCGGCGGCCAGGATCAGGGTCGGGGGCAGCAGGTTCGCCGACGCGCGGACGTCGAGGGGCTGCTGCCGGGGCGCGGGCCAGTAGGCGCACGGCAGGTTCATCCAGGCGTTGTCCCAGGTCTCGAAGGGAGCGGTGCGCGCGAGCTTGGAGTTGTCGCGGTCCCAGGTCGCGAAGTCCGTGGGCCAGGCCGCGTCGTTGCACTCGACCGCGGTGTAGACCGCGTTGCCGTTCTCCGACTCCTTGGCCGCCTTCGGCTCCGGCCCCGCCTGCTCGATCAGCGGCTTCGGGTTGCCCTTCAGATACGCCGAGAGCGCCGAGGCACGCGTCGGCCAGTAGTCGTCGTAGTACCCGGCCTGGAGGTACGCCGACTGGAGCTGGCCGGGCCCGACCTTCCCGCCCGCGGGCTTCTTCGCGACCGCGTCGCGCACCTTCTCGTAGCTCCGCGAGACGGCTTCGGGCGTCTTGCCCAGGTGGTATGTCTTGTCGTGCTTGGCCACCCAGGTGCGGAAGTCGCCCCAGCGCTGTTCGAAGGCGGCGGACTGGTCGAGGTTGTTGCGGTACCAGATCTGCTCGGGGTCGGGGTTGACCGCCGAGTCGAACACCATGCGGCGCACGTGCGTGGGGAAGAGCGAGGCGTACACGGCGCCGAAGTAGGTCCCGTACGAAGCGCCCATGAAGGTCAGCTTCTTCTCGCCGAGCGCCGCCCGCAGGACGTCCAGGTCACGGGCGTTGTTCAGGCTCGTGTAGTGCCGCACGTCCTGCCCGGAGCGCTTCACGCAGCCCTCCGCGTACGCCTTCGCCTGCTTGATGCGCTCCTGCTTGTACGCGGCGGACGGGTAGGTCGGAGCCTGGGTCGGCGCCTTGGCGAACCGCTTGGGGTCCTGGCAGGAGATCGGGGCCGAGCGGCCCACACCGCGCGGGGCATAGCCCACCAGGTCGTACGCCGCCGCGATGCGCTTCCACTCGGGGAGCATGCCGGCCATCGGGAAATACATGCCGGACCCGCCGGGCCCGCCGGGGTTGAACACGAGGGCGCCCTGCCGCTTGACGGCCTTGCCGCGGCGCGGTGCGGCCTTCTTCGTGGCCTTGACGTGGCTGACGGTCAGCTTGATCTGCTTGCCGTACGGGCGGGCGTAGTCGAGGGGCACCGAGACGGTGCCGCACTTGACCGAGGGCGGCAGGCCCTCCGACGCCGGACAGTCACCGAAGCGGATGCCCGCCGCCTCCGCGCGTTGGGCCGCGAGGAGGCTGCCGTGCGCCTCCAGATAGGGGGCGGGGTCGGCCGCGGACGCGCTTCCCGCGGGGGCGGCGACGAGGGCGGTCAGGACCAGGGATCCGGCGGTTCCGTAGAGGGCGGCTGCTGCTCTCATCGCTCTTCATTCCTTCATTCGGCCGTGCGTTGCTCGAATAAAAGGGATGATTCGTTCGGTAATTGGCGAAGTAAAGCACCGCCTCACCTGTTTCGGCTCAATGACTCCGATGCGCCGCATACCGGTGTGCGAAAGCCGCACGCAGTTCCGGATCGGCCAGGACGCGGGTGCCGCGTACGGCGACCGCGGTGAGATCCGAGCCGCCGCGCGCGGGGAGCGCGCTCAGGAGGAGCTGGCCCGCGGGCGAGGCCCAGCGGGGGTAGGGGTGGATCTCGAAGCGGGCGACGGCCAGGCAGCTCGCGTTCAGGACCAGCGGCAGCGCGAACCACAGCGCCACGGACACCTGCCCCGGCGGCTCCTGCGCGGGCATCAGCAGCGCCACGAGCCCCAGCGCGACCACCGCCGCCGTGGCGGCCCGCACTTGCCGGACCGCTCCGGCCACCCCGGACCAGGTGCCGTCGGGCAGGGCGAGACCTGCCGCGACGAGGCGGTCCGCGAGGGCGCGCATGGCGTCGGTGCCTGCCGCGGCCCGGCGTACCGGCGCTATCGGCGCCTGCCCGTCGGGCCCTATGGCGCCGAGCACGGAACGCTCCATGTCGTCGCCGCCCACCGGGTCGACGACCGTCGCCCAGCCGGTGTGCGCGAGCAGCAGGCGCCGGGTGCGGGCCATCGACACCAGGGTGAGGTCGGCGACGCGGTCGGGGCCGCCGGAGAGGAAGGCGGCTTCGTACAGCGTCAGTTCATGACGGCGCTCCGGGGCCGCGCCGTGCCGGGCGGCGCGGTACGCGGTGAGGCAGAGCCGGGCGCAGGACAGGCCCGTCACGACCCAGGCCACGAGAAGGAGGGGAAGCCAGAACATGCCGGTGTTTTTATGCGAGAAAGCGGGCTCGCGCCACGGGTTATTCAGCATGCGGACGCGGGATAGCGGGTAGGTAACGTTCCGCTTGGCGGCGGGGCTATTTCTTCCCTGTGCCGCCGCGTTCTTTCCCTTCGCGCTTCTCCTTCCCCTTCTCCTTCGCGGGTTTCGTCGGCTTGGTCGGTTTGGGGCGGGACGCCGGTGGGGGCAGCGGGAACGTGGGCGAGGGGGAGACCGGCGTCGCCGGAGCCGGGGTCCCGGCCGGACCGGGCGGGGCCGGGGAGCGGGTCACCGGATCGGGAGCAGCCGATGCCGCGTCACGGGCCAGGTCGTCGAAGTCGACGAGGCCCGTGCCCTCCAGGACCGTGATGTGGTCGAGGACCGTCGTGTTCGCGTCGTCGGCGAGCGCGCGCACCAGCGAGTTGCGGGTGGTCGCGCGGACCTCGGCGACCACCGAGAAGACCTTGCCGTGGGCGGCGCGCAGAATGTTGGCGAACATCTCGTCGTACGCCTCGCCGTGCGCGTCGCTCAGCTCGTCGAGCCACTCCCGCTGCTGGGGGTTGGGCTGATTGGGCAGTTCGAGGCTGAGCTGCGCCGCCACCTCGCGCACCCGCGCGTCCAGGAAGGTGTGGCCCTTCACGAGATGTTCGCCCGCGGTCTGGACCGCCGCGGTAGTGCCGCGCGCCTCGGCCTGCTGTCCGGCGGGGAGCTCCCACAGGCCCGCGAGGCGCACCTTGCTGATGAAGTCGCGGTCGAGCGCGGAGAGCGGGCCGAACTGCGTCGACACGGTCTCCGCGTTGAGTCTGTCCAGGCTGGTGCCCGACCTGTCCTCGTACGACCAGACGGGGAAGAGCAGCGCGGCCAGGGTCGCGACGAGTGCCGCGACGATGAGGCCGGTGCCGTTGATGGATCGCATGACGCCTCCTGTTGCGCGCCGCACGTTAGTGCGCCGCGGAGAGGCGCCTGCGGGATACCGCCCGGAGTACGTCAACTGCCGTACCAGTAAGGGGCATCGAAGACGGGCGCCCACTCTCCCTCCCCCCAAACCCCTGGCCAAAGCCCCGCCCAAGCCCTTGACCGGGGCCGAGACCGAGGCGAAAGCCGGAGCCCGGAGTCGGAGGCTAGGAGCCTCCGCCCCCGCAGCCGCCTCCGCCTCCGCCTCCGCCGCCCCCGCAGGACGAGCCGCCGCCGCAGCTGCCGGAGCTTCCGCAGGCGAAGCCGCCGCACGTCGAGCCGGCGTCGCCTCCGCCGCCCCCGCACCACGCGATGGTGGTCCCGGAGCTCGCGTACGCCGAGGAGGATCCCGACGTCGTCCGCCCCGGCCTGACGCGGTGCGCGGCCTCCAGCTGTGCGCGGAGCCCGGGGTCGAGCACCCCGACCAGGCCGTCCACCGCCACGCGGTGCGCCGCGCCGTGGACGTTCTCGCCCGCGGCGCGGTACTCCGCGAGGGCGGTCCGGCCCGTGGCGGTCACTCTGGCGCGGGCGGTGCGCCCGGAGAGCACGCCGACCAGAGCACCGATCACCCACACCGCGATCAGGACGATGGTCGACACGCTCACGGGATCCCACGAGGGGCCGTCGTCGTCCTCGACGGCGATGACGGCGATGACGAGGACGAAGCCGACGGCGCTGAGGATGTTGTGCCGGATCCTGAGGCGCCGCAGGCGGTTCAGGGCCTCGGGCCGCACCATCAGGCCGCGCAGCGCCAGCGCGTCGCCGATCGCCTGCACGGCGGGGCTGCGCATCACGCCGATGCGCAGCCAGTGCAGGGCACTGCTCGGCGCGGAGGCCCTGGCCTCGATCGCCGCGGCCTCCACCGGGTTGCGGGCCTCGGCCGACCGGATCTCGACGACGCCGGGAAACGCGACGACCAGCCGCCCGTCCTCGTGCAGACCCGCTATCGCGGCGTCGGCCACGCGGCCGGGGCCGCCCGCCAGGAAGGCCGCTTCCAGGGGGTCGAACACGGCTCCGTGCCGCGCGTCGGGGTGAGCGGGCGCGGCCTGCCGTACGCGGGACGCGCCGAAGAGGAGCGCGGCCGACGAGGCCGCGACCAGCAGGGCGAAACAGACGGACAGGATCTGCACGGCCGCCTCCTATCCCCGCCGCAGGGCGAGGCGAGCCGCCCGCAGCCACCGCGTGACCGGCTTGCCGTCCAGCGGCGCGGGCCCGGACCGCTCCAGCCACCACCGGGTGAGGCGACCGCGTGCCTCGGAGTCCTCGGGCTGCCCGGCGAGCAGCAGCCGCTCGGCGAAGTCCAGCGCGTCACGCCGGTATCCGCCGGACATCGGGCGCGCCTGGGCGTACGAGAGGAACCGCGCGCGATAGGACTTGCCGAGGATCTCCGGCAGCTCGGGCGCCACCTTCGCCACGACGTCCGCCCGCTTCCCGGCCAGCGCCCGGCTCTGCACGGCGAGCCGGGCCCGGTCGAACCCCTCGGGCGCGGGCGTCCCCGCGACGAGCGCGGACAGGAGCGAGGTCTGCGCGAGGGCGAGACGCTGCCGGGTGGGGTCGGGTACAGGGGAGGGGCGCGCGGCAGGCGCGGCGGCGGCCGGCGCAGTGCCGGTGGCGCTCTCGCCGGAGGCCGGCGCCCCCGCCCGTACGGTCTCCCGGATCGCGTCCAGCTCCCGCTCCAGCTCCTGCGGCGCCGGGAAGTTCTCGTCCCGCTCCAGGAGGACGCCCGGCGGGGTCACCCGGGATGCCAGGTCCGCGAGGATCGCGAGGACCGGCTCGGGGACGGGGTGGGCGTGGCTGTCGTGCCAGACGCCGTCCCGCTCGAAGCCGCCCGCGACATGGACGTACGCGATGGCCTCGACCGGCAGCTCGTCCAGGGCCTTCGCCGGGTCCTCGCCGCGGTTGACGTGGTTCGTGTGGAGGTTGGCGACGTCGATGAGGAGGCGGACGCCCGTGCGCTCGACGAGCTCGTACAGGAACTGCCCCTCCGTCATCTCCTCGCCGGGCCAGGAGATCAGCGCCGCGATGTTCTCCACCGCGAGCGGCACGGGCAGCGCGTCCTGCGCGATGCGGACGTTCTCGCACAGCACGTCGAGCGCGTCGCGGGTGCGCGGCACCGGCAGCAGATGGCCGGCCTCCAGCGGCTGCGAAGCCGTCGCGGGGCCCCCGGCGCGTACGAAGGCGATGTGCTCGGTGACCAGCGGGGACCCGAGGGCCTGCGCGCGCTCGGCGAGAGCCGCGAGGCGGGTCTCGTCGGGGCGGCCGGCGTCGCCGAGCCCGAGCGAGACGCCGTGCGGCACCACCGTCACGCCGCGTTCGCGCAGCCGCAGCAGGGAATCGGGGAGGTGCCCGGGGCACAGGTTCTCCGCGACCGCCTCGACCCAGTCGATGCCGGGCATCCGTTCCACGGCGTCCGCGATCTCCGGACGCCATCCGATTCCGGTCCCCAGATGTTTCATGTTCCCCCTCCTCCGCCAAGACCCCGCGTCGTGCTCGTTCACGTACTCGTGCATGCGCGCGTGTCTTGTGAACGTGTGGAGTGGTCATGGCCCCGACCAATGCGGCCGAACCCCTGAGGAGGGACGTTCAGAGCTACATTTGAGGTTCCGGCCTGTCCGTGTTGACTTCGCCCGGCGGCGCGGGCGAGGGCCGCGAGGTCGTGGACACATCACCGGTCGGGCCGGCCGGCGGGGGCTCCGGGGGAGTGACGCCGGAGGGCGGGGGCGGGCCGGTGGGGCTGGCCGTGGCGGTGGCGGCGCCGCCGTTGGCGATGTCGTCGAAGTCGACCAGACCCGTGGCCTCCAGCATCGTGATGTGGTCGAGGACGGTCTGGTTGGAGTCGCTGGCCAGCTGCCGTATCAGCGTGTTGCGGGTGCTGTCGCGCACCTGCGCGATCACCGCGAACACCTTGCCGTGCGCGACCCGCAGCAGATTCGCGAACTTCCGCTGGTACTCCATGCCGTCGGCCTCGGTCAGCTCCTGGAGCCAGCCCTGCTGCTGGGCGGTGGGCTGGTTCGGCAGCTCCACGCCGAGCTGCGCCGCGACCGCGCGGGCCCGCTTGTCGAGGTCCGTGTGGCCGACGATCAGATGGTCACCGGCCTCCTTGATCGCCTCGGTCGGCGCGCGCTCGACGGCCTGCTGGCCCGCGGGCAGCTCCCACAGTCCCGCGAGCCGCACCTTCACGAGGAGATCACGGTCGGCCGCCGACAGCGGGCCCCACTGTGTCGCCACGGACCCTGCGGCCAGATTGGCGGGCCCCGTGCCCGAGCGGTCGGCGTAGGACCACATGGGGAACGCGAGCGCCCCCAGTGTGACCACGAGTGCCGCGATGATCAGAGCCGTGCCGTTGATGCGCCGCAATGTGCCGTGCCTCCCTGCCCGGTCAACCTGCCGTGGAGGCAAGCTACTTCCTGGTACCGGGAGATACGGAAGAGGTGCGCGTGATGTTCAACGCTTTGCCCTACGAGTGTGCTCCTACTGCCTGACGTCCCAGGAGCGCCAGCATCTCCTCCAGCGGGGAAGCGTTCTCCGGTGTGGGCAGGGCAGGCGCGAACGCGGCACCCGGGCCCCGGCGTTCGGGGTCCTTCGGCACCCTGCGGGCGACTTCGAGAGCGGCCTCGACGACCGGCCGCGGGAGGTCGACGCCGATGCCGATGGTCGCCGCCACGTCCCAGGCGTGCACCACGTAGTCCAGGAAATGGAAACCGACCGCGATCCGCCCCGTGAACGTCCCGCCGATCTCGGGCAGGGTGAACCCCCGCTCCAGGACGTCCTCTTCGGCGAACGCGGCGAGGACGTGACGTACCGACTCCTCGTAGATCTTGAGCGGGTGGCGGCCGAGTTCCGGCGCGATCCAGTACGTACGGTCGGCGCCCGATCCCCGCGCCGCCGCCGCGAAGCCGTGGTGCTGCGCGGCCATGTGTGCCACCAGATCGCGCAGGGTCCAGCCCGCGCAGGGGGAGGGGCGGTTCCAGTCGGTGTCGCGGGCGGCGCGCAGGACGCGGAGCGATTCCCGGACGGCGGTGCGGTCCAGTGCGATGAGGTCGGTCATGGGCTCTTACGTTCCTTCCGGGGTGTGAACGGACTTGCTCGGCCAGGGAGTTGAGTCGGAGAGCAGTGCGTGTGCGGTGGCCCAGGCGGCCGCCGGGTCGAGCCGGTCCGTCGTCCAGGAGGTGGCGCGCGCCGTGCCGCGGTTCTTGTGCGCGCGGACGATCCGTATGTGGTCGGGGCGCCCGACGAACGCGTACAGCGCACGCTCGCCGGTCCAGAGCGACACGGACCCCGAGCGCTTGTGCCACGGGTCGGCCCAGAGCCACATGCCGACGGCGCCGGGCGTCTGCGGCCAGCTCCTGCGCAGCCGCAGGCCCGCCAGGGCGATCGGGACGGTCTGGGAGTGACGGTCGGCGGTGAACTCCGTGACGCTCACCAGGGCCGGGCCCTCGGTGTGCGCCTCGGGGCCCGCTTGCCAGGGCGAACGCATGATCGGGCGTGTGGTCGGGCGTGTGATCGAGCGTGTGGTCGGTGGAGGCATGCGGCTAGCGTAAATCTAAACGAACGGTCGTGCTACTTGTTTGCCGGTATGGGGCCGGTATTGGTTCCGCACCCGATCGGGCGGACGCTTCAGGGAAGTTGCGGCACCAGCGACGGGTCCGCCGCCGCCCCGCGCAGTCGTGCCGTGATGGCGGCGCTCGCCCTGCGGTAGGCGTCCGGCTTGTCGTGCAGCACCGAGTGCGCGTTCGCCGCCTCCAGGAAAGCGATGAGCTCGAAGGCCAGCTGGGTGACGTCGGTGTCCGGACGCAGTTCGCCGGTGTCGCGGGCCTCGGCGACACAGCCCTCCACCTGGCCGTTCCAGTCACGGTCGGCAAGCACAAGCGCGTCGTGCACCGCGCCCTCGCGCGCGTCGAACTCCGCGATCACCCCGTAGAAGAAGCAGCCGCCGGGGAAGATCCGCTGCTCCGAGTAGTCCAGCCAGCGCGCGCACAGCTGCCAGAGCCGGTCGAGGCCGGGCGGGGACTGGCGTGCCGGTTCCACCACGTTGTCCAGGAAGATGCGGCCCGCCGCGCGGATGGTCGCGAGCTGCAGCTCCTCCTTGGAGCCGAAGAGCGCGAAGACCCCGCTCTTGCTGAGCTTCAACTCCGTTGCGAGACGGCCGACCGAGAGCGCGTCAAGGCCCTCGACCGAGGCGATGTCGACCGTGCGGCGCAGAACGAGGCGCCGGGTCTGGTTGCCGCGCTCGACGCGGCCGTCGAGCTTGGCGCCCGCTGCCGCCCGCGCCCCCGCCCGCGCGTCCTCGCTCACGCCGGGCTCGCTCGCCATGCCGGTCTCGCTCGCCATGCCGGGTCTCCTCAGCGCCGTTCCGTCGTGCGTTTCCCGAGGTACATCCTCTCTCGTCGCGCCGCCCCCGTGGGCGCGCACGTCAGACCGCCGGGCCCGGAGGTGTGAGGAGCGTCCGGCGGACGGTGTCGCGGAGCCAGCGGTGGCCTCCGTCGGCCGCCTGGCGGGGGTGCCATGCCATGCCGATGGACAGGGGCGGCAGGGGCAGCGGGACGTCGAGGAGGCGCAGGCCGAGCGTGGTGGCCGGGGTGCTGAGGGGGGAGGGGGCGGCGCCGGGGAGCGCGGTGGGCACGAGGCACACGACGTCGCTGCCGGCGGCCAGGGTCATCGCGGCCAGATGGCTGGGGAGGACGACGGCGACCCGCCGCCTGAGGCCCAGCTCGGCAAGGGCGCTGTCCATGGGGCCCTTGAACCGGCCTCGGCGGCTGACCACGACGTGCTCGGCGGCTGCGAGCCGCTCCGGAGTCAACGTCCCTTCGGTGAGGGGGTGTCCGGGACGGACGGCCGCCGTCATCACCAGAGTGACGAGCTCCTCGACCCGGGTCTCGGGATCGACGTGGTCGATGGACCCGACCTCCAGATCGATCCGGCCGTCACGGAGAGCGGGTCCGGCCTCCAGATCCTCCGCCCTGAACCGCAACGAGACGCCTGGCGCCTCCTGTTGGGCCAGCCGCAGCAGCCCGGGAGCGAGAGCCGCGCCGATCAGGTCGGCCGCCTGGAGGGTGAAGGTGCCGCGCAGCGAGGCGGGGTCGGCCGCGGCGCCGGGAGTGAGGAGCGCGCCGAGACGGCTTACCACCGTGGCGGCCTCGTCGCGCAGGGCCCGGGCGCGGGGTGTGGGGACCATCGTCTGGCCGGCCCGGACCAGGAGGGGGTCCTGGAGGATGCGCCTCAGGCGGGCGAGCGTACGGCTCATGGCGGCGGGGGACGTGTGCAGGCGCTCGGCGGCGCGGGTGACGCTCTCCTCGGCCAGCAGCGCGTCGAGGGCGACGGCGAGATTGGCGTCGATGACGGATTCTGGGCTCTTTGAGCTCTCTGGGCTGCTCGGACGGTGCGGACCGCTGGGACTGCCCGGACGGCTGGGGCTGCTAGAAGTGCTGCTCATCGGCGTTATTCCATTTCAGGCAATGATCCCTTGCTGAAGTTCCCATTGTGGCAACACCGCGGTCCTCCACAGGATGAGGGACGTACCGATCCGGCACGACCCCACGAGGTTTCCATGATCGTCATTACCGCTCCCACCGGGAACATCGGCCGCCACCTGCTGCCCCTGCTCCTGGAGTCCGCCCCCGCCAGGGGCGAGGAACTGCGCGTGATCGTGCGCGATCCCGACCGACTCGACGGCGCGGTGCGCGAACGCGTCGAGGTGATCACCGGCTCGCACGGCGACCCCGAGGTCGTCGACCGCGCCTTCGACGGCGCGGACGCCGTGTTCTGGCTCGTCCCGCCGGACGCGTCCCTGACCCCGGAGGACGCCTACCGCGGATTCACCCGTCCCGCGGCGAAGGCGCTCGTCGCGCACGGCGTCGGCCACGTCGTCGGCGTCTCCGCGCTCGGCCGCGGCACCCCGGTCGCCGGACGCGCGGGACTCGTCACGGCTTCCCACGCGATGGACGACCTCATCGCGGACACCGGCGTCGCGTACCGGGCCCTGGCCAACCCGTCCTTCTTCGAGAACCTTCTGGAGGAGGCCGAATCGCTCCGGGACAAGGGCGTCTTCACCGACACCGCCGAGGCCGACCGCCGGGCCCCGATGGTCGCCGTCGCCGACATCGCGGCCGTCGCGGCCCGTCTGCTCCTCGACCGCACCTGGACCGGCAGCGAGGACGTCCCGGTCCTCGGGCCGCAGGACCTGTCTCCCGATGACCTGGCCCGCATCATGACCGAGCAGCTCGGCCGCCCCGTCCGCTACGAACGCCAGCCGCTCGACGAGCTGTACGACACCCTCGTCGGCTTCCGTCTGAACGAGGCGTTCGCGCGGGGCGTCGTCGACATGAAGCGGGCCAAGAACGAAGGGCTCGACGCGGGGGCAGTGCGCACGCCGGAGACGGCAACCCCCACCACCTTCGAGCAGTGGTGTGCGCAGACGCTCAGGCCGGCCGTCCTCTCCTGACCACGACGTCAGGCCACAACTCCCGACTACACCATCACCGACCCACGCCCAGGAGGCCCAGCCATGTCAGCCCAGAACACCACCACCGCACCCCCGGTCACCGCGTTCATCCTCGTCAAGACCACGCCCGAGTGGCTGGCCATGACCCCGCAGGAACGAGTGGACGCCTTCTCCACCCGGGTCATCCCCGCGATCAAGGCCAAGACGACCGGCGTCCGCTCACGCTTCTACGACACGGAGTTCTACTCCGCCCGCGTCACCGACGTATGGGTCTGGGAGGCCGACGACCACGAGGCGTACCAGCTCCTCATCGACGCACTGCGCGAAACCCCGTTCTGGGACCGCTACTTCGAGATCGTCGACCTGCTCGTAGGCACCGAGAACGGCTACGCCCGTACCTACGGCCTGGACCCCGTGGCCAGCATCAGCACCTGAACACCCTGAACACAGGGGGAGGACTCAGCGGCGCAGGGCGGGGTGGTCGGCGACCACGGTGCAGGAACCGGGCGCGATCTCCGTGAAGCCCGCGTCCCGTACCACCGGCAGGCCGCTCGCCACGAGTTCGCGCCAGAGCGCGGCGTCCGGGGTGCGCACGGAGAGCGGGTATCCGGCGTCACGCCAGGCCGTGCGCTCGTCGTCCGACAGCTCCCACCACGCCAGTTGGGCGCCGTGCCCCGCCTGCGCCATCGCCTTGCCCGCCGACATGTCCACGTCGGGGCTCATCCACAGGACCGGCGCGGTCGCGTCCGCGGGCGGCACCGGCTCCGGGTCGTCCAGATCCGTGCCGGACACCTGGAGCTTCGCCAGGTCCTTGGGCCAGCCGTCCAGCGGGATGGGCGGGAAGACGCGGACCTCCGCGGACTTGCCCGTGACCGTGATGCCGGGGAGTGCCTCGGCCCGCCGCCACTCTGCCCCGCGGGCCCGGCGCACCACCTTGCGGATCCGGGCGTCCTGCCAGTCCCGCATGGCCTGCGCCCACTCGCCGTCGCCGAGGGACCGCTCGTCGCCGAGCATGACGAGCACCGCGCGGGCCGCGGTCTCCAGGGCGTCCGTACGGTGCGGGGGCTCGGCGCGCTCGATGCGGGCCACCAGCGGCAGTACGTACTGCGGTGCCTCGTCGCGGGGCGTCGGCTCCACACGGAAGGGGCTGTCCCCGGGGTCTTGGCCGGCCTGCGGCCCGGGAATCCCGGCGGAGTTCTGATCGCTGCTCACGGGCCCAGTCTGCCAGCCCCGCCGGGCCGGACACCGACCTGGCCGGGGGCTTCGCCGCCTCAGCCGGAGCAGGCCGTGCGCTGTGCCTCGTGCCATTCGCATACGGGGCACAGCGTCACGCCTTTGTGGGTCTCCGGGTACTCGGTGGGCTTGCGGCACAGCACGCACTCGGCGAACGGGCCGTCGGCGGAGTCGGTGGAATCTGCGGAACCGGTGGAGCCGGCCGTGTCGGTGGTGTCGTCCATGCGGGTCAGGCTAGCCGCGTGTTCCGGCCGCCCGGATCTGCTCCGACACCCGCACGAACCGGAAGCCGCGCTCGCGCAGCTTCGGGATGATCGTGCGCAGGGCGCGCTCCGTCGTGGGGGCCGCGCTGCGTGTGCAGTGCATGACGACGACCGAGCCGGGCCGTACCCCATCGAGCACCTGCCGGGCCACCGCGTCGGCGTCCGTGGCGAAGGCGTCGCCGCTCACCACGTCCCACTGCACGGCCGTGACACCGCCGGGCGCCAGCGCGCGCAGCGACCGCTTGTCGTAGCAGCCGCCGGGGAAACGGAAGTACGGAACCTGGTGCTCGATGCCCGCCTTGCGGAAGGCGGCGAAGGCGCGCTCCATGTCGGCACGCATACGGGAGGCGGGGACGGTCGGCAGGCCGTAGCAGCGGTCGGTGAAGGCGTAGTGGCTGTAGGAGTGGTTGGCGACCTCGAAGAGCGGGTCCCGGCCGATGTCCTTGGCCTGCGCCGGGTACTCCTCGGCCCACCGTCCCGTCATGAAGAACGTCGCGGGCACCTTCTCCCGGCGCAGCGTCCGCACCAGCGCCGGATTGTCGAACCGCTCACCCGCCGCGGCGCGGGGCCCCTGGTCGGCGGTCATGTCGGCGTCGAAGGTGAGGGCCACGATGGGGGCGGCGGACGCCGGGGTCCGCGGGGCGTTCTTGAAGACGGGGGTGAGGCCCGCGGGCCCGGGAGCGAGCGTCGCGGGGCGGGGCGGCGCACTCGCCGTGGCGCTCGCGTTCCGCTCACGGCCCCCCGCCTCCGCCCCCGCCCCCGTACCCGGAGCCGGGTCCGAGCCGCAGGCGGCGAGCGTGATGAGGGCAAGGGCGGACAACGCGCAGGCGGTGGTCAGTCTTCGTGCCGGGGTGATCATGTTGCGAACATATCGGCACAAATAGGATTAAAAGGGTAAGGGCGTGTTGGTTAACCCCGGACGGCCGAACCGCCGGCGGCCCCGTACGCGGCTCGCCGGCAATCCCTGACATGGAGGGCGTGCTCCCTTGGCGTGGTCGTCGACCTCCTTGCCCAGCACAGCGCGACGATCCCCACCCCCGAATCCGGCGACTTCCGCCAGGACCTGCACGAGCTGGCCAGGGCCATCGCCGACATCGTGCGCGGCGCCTTCATGGCACGCACCGAGCACGTCGCCCGGCTCGTGCACCGCGCCGTCGAGCAAGTCGAACTCCCCCCGGACACACAGGCCAAGGAAGTCATCGCGGCCCTGAGTGCCCGCCTCTGCTACCGCCTCCTCTACCGCCTTCTCACCCTCCGCGGACCCATCGACGACCGCCTGGTCCACGCGAGCGCCGAAGCCGCCTGTCACGCGGAACACGCGGGAGTGTTCAACCCGTCGCAGTCGCAGTCGGAGTCGCAGACACAGCCGCTGTCGCCCCCGTCGTCGGCGACACCGCCTCCGTGAACCGCTGCCGCAGCAACTCGTACTCCTTCTGACGGCGTGGCAGGCGGCCCGGCGGTCGGTCCACGGAGCGCGGTGCCGTGACCCGCTGGCCGAGCCGGAACTGCTCATGCGTCAGGTCCAGTTCGACCCCGCTCGCGAGGCGGTTCCACCAGTGGAAGCCCTGCTGCTCGCCCTCGGCCGACCACACCTCGCCGACCAGCAACTCGCCGCCGAATATGTCGTGCACGAGGATCGCGGTGATGTCGCAGTGCCCCCACGCGGGGTTCCCGGCGGTCCACGGGGCGCGAGCGACATCGTCCGGCGAGCACGTGTCGGCGGACCAGGCGGCCCGCAGCGCCGCGGAGAGCCCGGTCAGGGTCAACGGTTTCGCACTGGTCAACGGCAGCGGATTCATGACGATCACAATGACACCCACCACTGACAATTCCGCTCGCCGGCGCATCCCGCCGCCACGGACGACGAAAGGCCCCTCCATGCGCTCGACCCTCTTCAACGTCGCCTTCGACTGCGCCGACGCGTACGAACTGGCCCAGTTCTGGAGCAAGGTGGTGGGCCACCCGCTCAACGACGACGACCTGCCCGGCGAATCGACCGCGGCCATCGCCCTGCCCACCGGCCTTCACCTCTACTTCGCCAACGTCTCCGAGCCGAAGACCCAGAAGAACCGCGTCCACCTCTGCCTCCAGCCCGACGGCCCCCGCGACCAGGAGGTCGAACGCCTGCTGGCGGCGGGCGCCACCGTGGCGGCGGACCGCAGGAACCCCGACGGCACCGGCTGGGTGGTCTTCACCGACCCCGAGGGCAACGAGTTCTGCGTGCTGCGCAGTGCCGCGGCACGCGCGGCCGGTGACCCGGCCGGCTGTGACCGGGCCGCTCACTGACGGCTATGGCCCGCTCGGGCCGGCGTACACGGATCAGCCCGCACAAAATCGTCCCGCTTCCGCCGCGAGATCTTTGTTCACGCGGCGTATCCCCAGAAGTAATCACGGCTGATTGGATATGCGGCGCCACATCAGCCGCATCATGTGGACCCTCACACCCCCCACTCCCCGGGAGATTCAGTGCCGCACCCAGCGCTGCGCAGGACTCACGCCGCCGCGATCACCACGGTGCTCGCCGCGGCCACGCTCGCCGCCGTCGCCCCGTCCGCGACCGCCGCCGACGCGCCTGCCGCGTCCGTCGACACGCCCGCACTCAAGGTGCTCTCGTACAACGCGTTCCTCATGAGCAAGAACCTGTACCCCAACTGGGGCCAGGACCACCGCGCCAAGGCCATAGCGGCCGCGGACTTCTTCCAGGGCAAGGACGTGGTCGTCCTCCAGGAGGCCTTCGACAACTCCTCGTCCGACGCCCTGAAGGCCGACGCCGCCGACCGCTACCCCCACCAGACCCCCGTCATGGGCCGGAGCAAGGACGGCTGGGACGCCACCGGCGGCGCGTACTCCTCGGTGACCCCGGAGGACGGCGGAGTCACCGTCCTGAGCAAGTGGCCGATCCTGCGCAAGGAGCAGTACGTCTACAAGGACGCCTGCGGATCGGACTCGTTCTCCAACAAGGGCTTTGTCTACGCCCAGTTGAACGTCGACGGCAAGAAGGTGCACGTCGTCGGCAGCCACACCCAGTCCACCGACCCGGGCTGCGGCTCCGGCGAGGCCGCGGCGACCCGCGCCTCGCAGTTCAAGGAGATGAACGCCTTCCTGGACGCCAAGAACATCCCGGCGGACGAACAGGTCATCGCCGCGGGGGACTTCAACGTCGACTCGCACAGCGACGAGTACGCCTCGATGCTCGCCGACGGCGGCTTCGCCCCCGCCGACGGCCGCGGCGGCCACCCGTACTCCTTCGACACCCGGGACAACTCCATCGCCGCCGAGCGCTACCCGGACGACCCCCGCGAGGACCTTGACTACGTCCTGCACCGCAAGGGCCACGCCCGCCCCGCCACCTGGCACAACGAGGTCGTCAAGGAGCAGAGCGCGCCCTGGACCGTCTCCAGCTGGGGCAAGAAGTACACGTACACCAACCTGTCCGACCACTACCCGCTGATCGGCTCCTAGCGACTGCGACTGCGACTGCGACTGCGACTGCGGCTGCGACCGCGACCGCGACTGAGGCTGCGCCTGCGCCTGCCGGGAAGGGCCGGGTGCGCGACGAACCGCCGCGCACCCGGCCCCAGGCCGGATCAGGTCAGGTCAGGTCCGGTGCCAGGGCCCCGTCACGGCGAACGTCGTACCGGGCGTGTAGCAGTTGACGTACATCGTGTCGTGGTCCGGCGAGAAGCAGACGCCCGCGAACTCGCCCCACTCGGGCTCCTCGGGGGTGCCGATGTTCTGCTTGCCGCGGGCCATCGCGTAGACCTCGCCGCGCCGCGTCAGGCCGTACACGTGCTGCGCGCCGCCGCCGTCCTCGGCCACCATCAGACCGCCGCTGGGCGCGAGGCAGATGTTGTCGGGGGACTCGCCGGGCAGCTGGATGTCGGTGCTCGGGCCGAAGACGATCACGAGGGTGAGACGGCGCTCGGAGGGGTCGTAGCGCCAGATCTGCCCGAAGTGGTCGCCCGCGGAACCCTCCGCGCTGTGGGCGAACGACGAGACGAAGTAGACGGACTTCCCGCCCCAGTAGCAGCCTTCGAGCTTCTGCGCGTGGGTGATGCCCTTGGGGCCGAAGTCCTGGTCCCTGATGGGCGTCTGGGCGGCCAGCGGGTCCGGCACGTCGACCCATTCGATGCCCTTGAAGCTGGCGCCCGTCTCCTGGATCGCGGACAGGTCGGGCACGCCCGGCACCCGCATGGCCTGCAGCGTGCCGCCCGCGCGGAGCGAGCCGCGGCCGCCCTCGGGCTTCTTGGGCAGGAACCGGTAGAAGAGGCCGAAGGGCTTGAGGAAGGCGTCCTCGGTCTCGTAGACGATCCCACGGCGGGGATCGACGGCGATCGCCTCGTGCTGGAAGCGGCCCATCGCCGTGAGCGGCACGGCGCCGGTGCGCTGCGGGTCGACGGGGTCGACCTCGAAGATGAAGCCGTGGTCCTTGGTGTAGCCGTTCGTGCCGGCCTTGTCCTCGGTCTCCTCACAGGTCAGCCAGGTGCCCCAAGGAGTGGGGCCACCCGCGCAGTTGACCGCGGTACCGGCGATCGCGACGCGCTCGCCCAGGACGTTGTTGTGCCGGTCGAGTTCGAGCGCCGTACAGCCGCCCTTGCCCATCGGGTCGTAGGTCACGCCCTTGACCGTGGGCACGGGAATTCTGCCGTTGTGGCGGTTCTCGTGGTTGCGGACGAGGTTCGTGCCGCCTTTCTTGCCGCGGAACGTTGCCATGCCGTCGAAGTTGCTCGGCACCTTGCCCTCACCGGACGGCAGCTCGCCGCCCTCCCGCGAGAGGACCTTGTAGCGGAAACCTTTCGGCAGGTCGAGAAGGCCCGCGGGGTCGGGCACCAGCGGCCCGTACCCCGCCTTGCCCTGTGCGGCGGCGCTTCCCGCGAAGAGCTCCGAGAGCGCGCCGGTGAAGGCGATTCCCGCACCCACCGCACCGGTACGGGCTAGCACCTGACGTCGTGTCGTGGACATAAAAGGTCGACCTCCTGCTGGCGGACAGGAACATGACCGGATGTGTGTACCACGCGCCTAGGCGTGCGGGAACCACGCGCGTAGCGGTGAGTCGTCATGCCGTCGCCGAGCGGTGGGTCGTCATGCCCCTCGCCCGGCGGTGCGCCGTTACGCCGTTACGCCTTGACGAGGCCCTTCGCGTCCCGCGCGAGCGCGGTGAGCCGCGATATCGCCCGGAAGTACTTCTTCCGGTAGCCGCCGTTCAGCATCTCCTCGCTGAACAGCTGGTCGAAGGGGACACCCGAGGCGAGTACGGGGACCTCGCGGTCGTACAGACGGTCGGCGAGTACGACGAGGCGCAGCGCGGTCGACTGGTCGGGCACGGGCGTCACCTCGGTGAGGCAGACGGCCCCGAGTCCGTCCGTGAGCGCTCCGTACCGGCTGGGGTGGACGCGCGCGAGGTGGTCGAGCAGGTGCGGGAAGTCGTCGAGGCTCGCGCCTTCGGTGGCGTACGCGGCCCGGGTGACCTGCTCGTCCGAGTACGGAGCGGGCGCCTCCGGAAGACCCCGGTGGCGGTAGTCCTCGCCGTCGATGCGCAGCGACTTGAAGTGGGTCGCCAGACCCTGGATCTCGCGCAGGAAGTCGGCGGAGGCGAACCGGCCCTCGCCGAGCTTGCCCGGCAGCGTGTTCGACGTCGCGGCGAGTGCCACGCCCTCGTCGACGAGCCGCGAGAGCAGCGAGGACACGAGCACGGTGTCGCCCGGGTCGTCGAGCTCGAACTCGTCGATGCAGAGCAGCCGGTGCCCGCTGAGGGTGCGCACGGTCTGCTGGAAGCCGAGCGCCCCGACCAGGTTCGTCAGCTCGACGAAGGTGCCGAACGCCTTCTGTCCCGGCTCGGCGGGCGTCGCGTGCCAGAGGGAGGCGAGGAGGTGGGTCTTGCCCACGCCGTAGCCGCCGTCGAGGTAGACGCCGCGGGGGCCGGTGGGGGCCGCCGCCTTCTTCTGGAACCAGCGGCGCTTGCCCGCGCCGGACGCGTGCGCACCGCCGAGCCCGGCCGCGAAGTCGCTCAGGACCCGCACGGCCTCGGTCTGGCTCGGCTGATCGGGGTCCGGGATGTACGTATCGAAGCGGACGGAGTCGAAGCGCGGGGGCGGCACCATCTCGGCGACCAGACGGTCGGCGGGGACATGGGGCTCGCGGGCGCACAGCGACAGGGGAGCCGCTTCGGCTATGGGGCTCTGCCCGGGGGCGGCGGTGGAGGACGACACGGTTCCTAACTCTAAGCGCCGTGCAAGACTGCTGGACATGCGACGCCTGTTCCCTGTGACCGACCAGACAGACGAAACAGCAGTACGAGAGTGGGAACTGGGGGAGCTGGCAGACGCGTACGCCTACCCCCCGGGCGACACCCCCTGGCTGCGCGCCAACATGGTGTCCACGCTGGACGGGGCGGCCCAGCACGACGGTCGCTCGCAGCCCATCTCGAACGCCGCGGACATGCGGATCTTCGGCACCCTGCGCGCGCTGGCCGATGCCGTCGTCGTCGGTGCCGAGACGGTCCGCCAGGAGGGTTACCGACCGGCACGCGAGCGGGCGGACTTCGCCGGGCGCAGGGCCGCGGCCGGGCAGACGGCGGTGCCCGCGATCGCCGTCGTCAGCGCGAGCCTCAACCTGGATTTCACCCTTCCGCTTTTCACCGGGCCGCTGGTGCCCACGCTCGTGCTGACCGGTGCCCAGGCGCCCGCCGACCGCGTCGCCGCGGCCGAGAAGGCGGGCGCCGTCGTGGTGATCGCGGGGGAGGGGGCCGTGGTCGAGCCGGAGCGGATCGCACCCGCCCTGGCCGAGCGCGGTCTGACCCGGCTGCTCACGGAGGGCGGACCCCGGCTGCTCGGCCAGTTCGTGGCGGCCGGCGCCCTGGACGAGCTCTGTCTGACGGTGTCCCCGATGCTCACTTCCGGGGACGCCCAGCGGATCGCCTGGGGGTCCTCGGTGGAGGTGCCGGAACGATTCACCCTGGCTTCCGTACTGGAGGAGGCCGGGTTCCTCTTCACCCGATACCGTCAAACCTGACAATCAGCGGAATCCTCCGTTCCGTTTTGCTTCCGCTGGGCACACTAAAAGTCGCAGACCCCGTGCGGCTACGGGGCAGGATGGTTTCCGCAGGGGCTGTCGAGACAGACTCTCGGCGGCCCACGGATGAGAAGGGCGCCTGTCGTGTTCACAAGCGTATTGATGATCGAGAAGGCCCTGACCTCCGCCGACGTGGAGTTCGTCACCACCTTGCACGGCGACGAACCGGTCACCTTCCGAGTGTTGCTCCAGCCCCGCGGCGACCAGGCCGACCGCCTGCTGCGGGCCATCGACGACGTGGCTCTGGGCGAGCTCGACGAGGCGGCGCGGGAAGGGGACGTACCCGAAGGCCAGGAGGCGGCGGCCCCCGCGCAGAGGGCGCTCGAGGTCTCCCTGACCGCGCTGCGCGCCGCGGGCTGTGAGGCGCTTGGGCAGCTGATCGAGGATCATCCGCTCGACGCGCTCAAGAGCCTCGTCGACGAGGCGGACGCCGACGAGGTCATCGTGCTGACCGATCCCCACTACGTGGAGGAGTTCTTCCACCGGGACTGGGCATCTCGTGCGCGGCACAAGGTGGGGGTTCCTGTGCTGAAGCTGTTCTCGCACGCCGAGGACTAGGCGCTTCGCCGGGGGCGGTGACTTCTCCGCGGGCCGGTGGGGGCTTGTCGCGCCCACGCGGCGGCGCCGCAGATGTCACGGCCCCGCGCCCCTGCGGGGCGCAGATGTGCCCGGCGACCGTGCTAGGCCATAGTCTGGCCCTGCTCATCTGCCGTAATTTCTGGACCCCTGGGGAGACACACGTATGGCACCCGGCCTGCCCACCGCCATGGACCGACCGCACTTCATCGGCATCGGCGGCGCCGGAATGTCGGGCATCGCCAAGATCCTGGCCCAGCGCGGCGCCAAGGTCGCGGGCAGTGACGCGCGGGAGTCGGCCACGGCCGAGGCCCTGCGCACCCTGGGTGCCACGGTCCACATCGGCCACGACGCCGCGCACCTCGCGTCCGACGCGACCTGCGTGGTCGTCTCCTCCGCCATCCGCGCCGACAACCCCGAGCTGGCCCGCGCCACCGAGCTCGGCATCCCGGTCGTCCACCGTTCGGACGCCCTGGCCTCCCTCATGGAGGGCCTGCGCCCGATCGCGGTGGCCGGTACGCACGGCAAGACCACGACGACCTCGATGCTCGCGGTCACCCTCTCCTCCCTCGGCCTCGACCCCTCGTACGCGATCGGCGGCGACCTGGACGCGCCGGGTTCGAACGCCCTGCACGGCGAGGGCGACATCTTCGTGGCCGAGGCGGACGAGAGCGACCGCAGCTTCCACAAGTACGCCCCCGAGGTCGCCATCGTCCTGAACGTGGAGCTCGACCACCACGCCAATTACGCGTCGATGGACGAGATCTACGAGTCCTTCGAGACCTTCGCGGACAAGATCGTCCCCGGTGGCACGCTGGTGATCGCCGCGGACCAGTCGGGCGCGGCGGAGCTGACCAGGCGCGTGCGCGACGCGGGCGACCTGAAGATCGTCACGTACGGCGAGTCCGAGGGCGCCGACCTGCGCATCCACAAGATCACCGCGCGCGGCCTGACCAGCGAGGTCACGGTCATCCTGAACGGCAAGTTCCTGACCTTCACGGTCTCCGTCCCCGGCCGCCACTACGCCCACAACGCGGTGGCCGCCCTGGCCGCGGGCATCGCCCTCGGTATCCCGGCGCACAACCTCGCCTCGGCCATCGGCTCGTACACCGGCGTCAAGCGCCGCCTCCAGCTCAAGGGCGAGGCGGCGGGCGTCCAGGTCATCGACTCGTACGCGCACCACCCCACGGAGATGACGGCCGACCTGGAGGCCATGCGCTCCTCGGCGGGCGACGCACGCATCCTGGTCCTCTTCCAGCCCCACCTCTTCTCCCGCACGCAGGAGCTCGGCAAGGAGATGGGCCAGTCCCTGGCCCTCGCGGACGCCTCCGTCGTCCTCGACATCTACCCCGCCCGCGAGGACCCGATCCCCGGCATCACCAGCGCCCTGATCATCGACGCGGCCGTGGCGGCGGGCGCCGACGTACGGGCCGCGCACGACAAGGCCGGGGCCGTGACGGCCGTCGCGGGAATGACGAAGCCCGGTGATCTCGTTCTCACCATGGGAGCGGGCGACGTCACGGACCTCGGCCCGCAGATCCTGGCCGAGCTGTCGAAGCAGTAATGCCGAGCAGCACATCGAAGCAGTAAGGGGTTCAGTCTCATGTCGTACGACGTCGAGAAGCCGGACGAGCAGTGGCGCGCGGAGCTGAGCCCCTCGGAGTACGCGGTCCTGCGCCAGGCGGGCACGGAGCCCGCGTTCGTCGGTGAGTACACGGACACCAAGACCAAGGGTGTCTACAGCTGTCGCGCGTGCGGCGCGGAGCTGTTCACCTCGGAGGAGAAGTTCGAGTCGCACTGCGGCTGGCCGAGCTTCTTCGACCCCAAGGACACGGACGCGGTCGAACTCCTCCAGGACACCTCGCACGGCATGGTCCGCACGGAGGTCCGCTGCGCCCGCTGCGGCTCGCACCTGGGCCACGTGTTCGAGGGCGAGGGCTATGCGACGCCGACGGACCAGCGGTACTGCATCAACTCGATCTCACTGACGCTGGCGCCCACCGAGGGCTGAGCGTCCGTTCACGTCATCGGCGCCCGGCAGCGGACGAACGCTGCCGGGCGCCGCGCGTGCTCTAGAAGGTGAGCTTCCAGCTGTTGATGTAGCCGGTGTCCTGGGACGCCACGTCCTGCACGCGCAGCTTCCAGGCGCCGTTCGCCGTTTCGCTGGACGCGTTGACCGTGTACGTCGCGATGACGTTGTCCGCCGAGTCGTTGCTGCTGGAGTTCTTCAGGCGGTACGCCGTGCCGTCCGGGGCGAGGAGGTCGACGACCACGTCGCCGCGCCAGGTGTGGCGGATGTCGACGTCCGCCTTGAGGGTGGCCGGGGCGTTGCCCGTGCGGCCCGTCACGTTGATCGTCGAGGTCACGGCCGCGCCGTTGTCCGGGATGGCGACGTCAGCGGTGTTCTCGTACGAGTCGCCGGGCGGGGTCGGGGTCTCCGTGCCGAGCGTCCAGATCGCGTGGGCGATGGCGTCGCTGTTGCGGTCGAGCGCCGTGTCGTTGATGTTCGCCGTGGTGTCGCACGACGAGTGGTAGCAGCGGTCGAAGGCCTGGCCCGACGTGCCGCCCCACTTCTGGGCCTGGGCCGCTGACTTCCTGGTCTCCGCGCCGGTGAAGAGGCCGCCGACAGGGATGCCCACGTTCTTGAAACTGGCGTGGTCGGAGCGGCCGTCGCCCTCGGTCTCTATCTCCGTGGGGACGTTCAGGCCCGCGAAGTAGTCCTTGAAGGTCTTCTCGATCGTGGGGTCGTCGTCGTAGACGAAGTACCCCGGGTTCGGGGAGGCGATCATGTCGAAGTTGAGGTAGCCGGAGACCTTCGCGCGCTCGGCGGTGGGGAGGTTGTTGACGTAGTACCTCGACCCGACCATGCCCAGCTCTTCCGCGCCCCACCAGGCGAACCGCAGGTGCTTCGTCGGTTGGAGCTGCGCGCGCGATACGGCGAGGGCGGTCTCCAGGATGCCGGCCGAGCCGGAGCCGTTGTCGTTGATGCCGGGGCCCGAGGAGACGCTGTCCAGGTGGGCGCCCGCCATCAGGACCTTGTTCGGGTCGCCGCCCGGCCAGTCCGCGATGAGGTTGTAGCCCGTGGCGCCGCTGGACGTGAACTGCTGCACGGTGGTGGTGAATCCGGCCGCGTCCAGCTTGGCCTTCGCGTAGTCGATCGAGGCCTTGTAGCCGGGGCGTCCGTGGGCGCGGTTGCCGCCGTTGGCCGTGGCGATGGACTGGAACTGGGAGAGGTGCGCCTTGACGTTGGCGAGCGGTATGTCGGGGGCCGCGAGCGTCGGGGACGGGGCCGCCATGGCCGCGGGTGCGGTGGCCGCGATCAGGCCGGCGGCGGCGAGGGTGGCGACGCCCGCGGTGGCCCGTCTCAGGGCGCGGGGCATGGCGGATCTGGAGAGTCTCATGTGGGGCTCCGAATTCCGAACAGCAAGGGGGACGGAACGTACTGACGCCCTGCGACGCGGATGCCGCAGGGCGCTGGAGCTGTGCTGTGCTGTGCGTGCTGTGCTGATGTGACGTGTGCATGGCGCAAAGTGCGTTGCCTGATATTGGGGGTGGCGCGACGCGCAGTCAAGGCACGAATCCGGTCAGAATCCGGAAGGAAGGGTTCGTATATCGGACGTTGTGCAGGGTTCCGCTTGCGGGGCGAGGCGCGCGGCACCGTCCGGCGGGCGGCGGACGGCAGGAGGCTGAGTCCCCGTCAGTCGCCCAGCCCCGCCTCCCACTTGCGCCGCTTCAGGACATACGTGCTGAAGAGGTGCTTGCACCGGTCGAGCAGCCCGCCCACCTCCGGGTCTCCGCGCCGTACGTCCGCCGACGGATGCCAGCGCTGCACGGACTGCCCGGCCCACGTGCGCAGCTTCACGTCCGGGTCGTGCACGAGCCCGGCTGCCGCCCGCAGGGCCATGACCCCGCCGTGGGCGTGCAGCAGCCGGAACGCGGCGACGCGGACGTGCCGGGGCCGCTCGGGCGCGATGCGCTCCAGGAGCCAGTCGGCGGGGAGTTGCCGGGCCGACGGCAGCAGGGCCTCGGTCGTCTGGCGTACGACACCGGGGGCCGGGTCGTCGAGCAGCGGCCGCAGCAGGTGCGTGTCCGCCAGGTCGAGCACCCGGAGCCCGGCCACGGCCTGCCCCCGTACCGCGTCCTCGGGGTGTACGAGCAACGGCCGCAGCAGCGCGCCGTCCGCGCGGTCCTGGCACTCGGCGAGGCCGATGACCGCGCCGGGTGCGATGCCGGGGTCGTCCGGCGTCGCACACCGTGCCCGGTACCAGGCCACCGGGTCGCCTCCGTGCTGCCGTACGACGTAACGGGCGCAGGCGCGGACCTGCGCGGACCGGTCGGCGAGGAAGGCCGCTGCCCGCTCCGGCTGCCCCGCCCGTCGCAGCGCGGTGACACCGGCAGACCGGACGCGAGGCGGACGTGCGGTCAGGAGCGGTTCGAGTACGTCGGCGGAGTCTGCGCCGGAGTCTGCGAAGTCTGAGGAGTCTGAGGAGTCGGCATTCGTTTCCCGCAGGGTGGTGAGCGCCGCCGTCGCGCACAGGTCCTGGATCACGGTGTCCGGATCACGCGCGGCGGTGCGGGCCAGTTCGGCGGGGCTCAGACGCTCGTGCTCGACGGCGAGGCGGTGAGCGAAACGCCGCGTGCTGCGGTCGAGGTGCACGAGGAGGGTGCCGAGAGGTGCGTGGCGCAGCGCGTCCCCGAGCAGTTCGACGCCGAAGTCGCCCCGGTCGCGGCGGCCGACCAGCAGGATCAGCGGGGTGAGGGCGATGGCGGTGCTCGGGTCCAGGGCCTCGCGCAGCAGCGTGCGGGCACGTTTGCGTACGGGGGCGGCCCAGTCGGAGCAGCGGATCACGATCAGCGGAAGCAGGGCGGGGTGCGGCCCCGCCCGGCGTATCGCGGCCTCGCGGATCCGGCCGTCGCGGTGGCAAAGGGCGAGCGCGAGCCCTGACTCGCCGAGCTGGGACAGATCGGCGGGCAGCGGAGATGCGCGCTCCCAGGCAGGCAAGGGCTCCGCCTGGCCCCACTGGTGCCAGGGCACCTCCCGCACCCCCGCGTCCAGCGACAGCCAGCCGCCGGGATCGTCGACGGCCAGAACACCCGACAGCTCCGCCCCCTCCGCGAGCAGCACGGCCGCCGAAGCACCGCTCCCGCTGTCCTCGAACCCCTCGAACTCTTCGAAGCCCTGACGCATGACCGCCCCCGATCCCTCCGGCCGCACAGGCCCTACCGGCCCTATCGGCCGTACGGAGGCGATCGTAGAACGGTTGATCGATGCGAGGCGCGCGATATTTGGCGGTCCGCGTCGAGAGGAGTCAGCCCTCTTCGGGAGTCTCGGGCCGCAGCAGCGGATGCTTCACTCCGGGGAACACCCGGGCCTTGACGACCGGCTCGGCGGAGGCGCCCTGGACGACCGTCTCGGCGATGCCCCACGGGCGGTCCGGCAGCTCGACCAGGATCGTGTACGTGGCGGAGCAGCCCATGCAGTCGTAGCGGTCGGCCCAGATCTCGACCTCCGTGCGGCTGCCGGGGTAGCGGGCCACGTGGCGGTGGCGGGCGTGGCAGTGGTCGCACTTCTCGCCGGGCTCGCACGTGCCGCCGCAGGGGCACGGCACGTCCAGGGTCTCGGCGGGTTGCCAGCGCTGCGTGACGACGGCCTCGCGGGTGGCGCCCATGTCCTTCATCGACTTCAGGTTGCGGGCGGCGACCACGTACGACTCGCCGGTCGACGTCATCCGCTTCCGGATCACGCCCTTGCGTCCGCGGTTCGTCGTCATTCTGGGCCTCCTGGGGTTCACGCAGCCCACCAGGAGGCCCATGAGATCGGTCCCTCTACGGTACCCGCCGTACGGTGCGGGCCCGAATTCCGCCCGCCGGACCGGACTACTCGACGACGAGCTCGACCTCGATGTTGCCGCGCGTGGCCTTGGAGTACGGGCAGTACGCGTGCGTGGCCTCGACCAGCTTCTGTCCGGTCTCGCCGGCCAGGGAGTCCGGCAGCTCCACGCGCATCACGACCGCGAGCCCGAAGCCCGTGTCGTCCTTGCCGATGGAGACCTCGGCGGTCACCGAGACGTCCGAGACGTCGACCTTCATCTCGCGGGCGACCGCCCCCATGGCGCTG
Source organism: Streptomyces sp. NPDC046925 (assembly GCF_040644915.1). Lineage (NCBI taxonomy): Bacteria > Bacillati > Actinomycetota > Actinomycetes > Kitasatosporales > Streptomycetaceae > Streptomyces > Streptomyces sp. NPDC046925. The sequence continues at coordinate 373,329 of NZ_JBEYWZ010000001.1, forward strand.
GCGAAACAGGCGGCGTACCCGGCGGCGAAGAGCTGCTCGGGGTTGGTGCCCTGGCCGTTGCCGCCGAGGGCCGGGGGCATGGCGAGGGCGAGGTCGATCTGACCGTCGGAGCTGACGGCGCGGCCTTCGCGGCCGTTGGCGGTGGCGACGGCGGTGTACAGCGCGTTCATGGGGTGCCTCTTCCCTCGGGCTGAGAACGGAGTGCGGCGAACGGTGGTCGTTCGTGCTGCTGTAATGGTTGCACACGATTAAGTTGTGCACAACTTAATCGTGTCTGCGGAGGTACGCTGGAACCATGACGTCATCGCCGACCGCCCCCGTACCCGAGGGCGCGGAGCTCCTCCGCCTCGACCACCAGGTCTGCTTCTCGCTGCACGCGGCCTCGCGCGCCTTCGGCGGCGTCTACCGCGATGCCCTCAAGGACCTGGGCCTCACCTATCCCCAGTACCTGGTCATGCTCGTCCTCTGGGAAGACGGCCCGCGGCCCGTCAAGGCCATCGGCGAGCGCCTGCGCCTCGACTCGGGCACGCTCTCGCCGCTCCTCAAGCGGCTTGAGGCGGCCGGTCTCGTACGGCGCGAGCGCAGCGAAGCCGACGAGCGCTCCGTGACCGTTCAGCTGACGGACGCGGGGGCGGAGCTGCGGGAGCGGGCCGTGTGTGTCCCGCTCCGGATCATCGAGGCGAGCGGTCTGACGGTCGAGGAGGCCCGTGCGCTGCAAGGGCTCCTCGGCCGCCTGACCGCCGCTCTCGACGAGGCCCACTGAGGGGCGGGCCCGGTCGGCTTCAGCGCTTGAGTTCCCGTACGTACTTCCCGAACTTCTCCAGGCCGTCGATGTTGCGCGGCCCGCTGATGCCCTCGTTGTAGTCGAGCACGAAGAAGTTGTTCTTCTTCACGGCGGGCAGTTCCTTGGTGTGCGGGGACTTCTTCAGGAAGTCGATCTTCTCCTTGGCGGGCTTGTCGCCGTAGTCGAAGATGATGATGACCTCGGGCTCGGCCTTGGCGACGGCTTCCCAGTTCACCTGGGTCCACCGCTCGTCGAGGCCGTCGAAGATGTTCCTGCCGCCGGCCGATTTGATGATGTCGTTGGGCGGGACCTGGCTGCCCGCCGTGAAGGGCTGGTCCGTGCCGGAGTCGTAGAGGAAGACGGGGACGGGGTTCTTCTTGGGTGCGTTGGACTTGGGTGCCTTGGATTCGACCGCGGCCACACGCTTCTTGAGGCCGTCCACGACCTCGTCCGCCTTCTTCTCCACCCGGAAGATCCTGCCCAGGCGGTCCAGGTCCGAGTACAGGGCCTTGAACGGCGTGACCTTCTGCGGATGGCCGGGGTAGTTGAAGCAGCTCTCCGTGTGCATGAAGCTCTGGATGCCGAGCTTGTCCAGGATCTTCGGGGTGATGCCCCGCTGGTCGCTGAAGCCCGAGTTCCAGCCCGCGACGACGAAGTCCGACTTGGCCTCCACGACGAGTTCCTTGTTGAGCAGATCGTCGCCGAGCATCTTCACCTTGGCGTACTCCGACGCCCAGGGGGACTCGCTGACCGGCGGGTTGGCCGGGGGCATCACATAGCCGTGGACGTGCTCGGTCAGGCCCAGGCTGAACATCTTGTCCGCGCTGCCGCCCTCGTAGACCACCGCGCGCTGCGGGGTCTTGTACGGGACGGATTCACCGCAGCGCTTCACGGTGACCTTCTCCGGCGCGCCCCCGGCCTCGGAGTCCGAGTCGACCTCCGCGCCGCAGCCGGTGAGCAGCAGGGCTCCCGCGAGCGCCGATCCGAATCCGATGGTGATGCGTGTTCTGGGCATGTCGTCGTGGTGCCTTTCAGAGGTTCAGGGGTGTTCAGAGGGGGGTTCAGAGAGGTGCCGAGGGGCTCAGTGCGTAGAGGAGTTGGGGGTCGCCGGTCAGGGGGTGGCTGATCACGCTGGCCTTGACGCCGAACACCTCGTCGACGAGACCCGTCGTGAGCACCTCTTCCGGCGTCCCGGCGGCCACCAGGGCGCCTTGTGAGAGCACTCCGATGCGGTCGCACGCGGCCGCCGCGAGGTTGAGGTCGTGCAGGACGACCAGGACGGTCAGGCCCGAGCCCCTGAGGAGCGAGAGAAGTTCGATCTGGTGGCGTACGTCCAGGTGGTTGGTCGGCTCGTCGAGCACCAGGATCTGCGGCTCCTGCACCAACGCCCGTGCGAGCAGCACGCGTTGGCGTTCTCCGCCCGACAGGGTGAGGACGCCGCGGTCGGCCAGGCGGGTGAGGTCGAGCCGGGCCATCGTCCGCGCACACAGGTCCTGTTCGCGGGCGCTGAGTGCCTGGTTCCCGCGCAGATGGGGGGCGCGGCCCAGGGCGACGACCTCCTCCACCGTGAAGTCGAGGTCCACCGAACCGTCCTGGGCCATCGCGGCGACGAGTTGCGCACCGCGGCGGGGCGTCAGACGCGCGAGGTCGTCGTCGCCCACCCTGACCACGCCGGAGCTCGGTCGCAGCGCGCGGTAGACGCACTTGAGCGCGGTCGACTTGCCGCTGCCGTTCGGGCCGACCAGGCCCACGATCTGGCCGCTGCCCACGTCGAGGGACAGGTCACGGACGAGGAGCTTGCCGTCGATGGTCACGGACAGGCCGTCCAGTGCGAGTTCCATCTCAATGGCCCCCGAACATATAGCTCTTGCGCCGCATCAGCGCGACGAACACCGGCACCCCGACGAGCGCCGTGATGACCCCGAGCGGCAGTTCGCGCGGCGCCACAAGGGTGCGCGACACCAGGTCGACCCAGACCATGAACACCGCTCCGACCAGCGGTGCGACGGCCAGCACCCGCGCATGCGTGGCGCCGACCACCATGCGTACGAGATGGGGCATGACCAGACCCACGAAGCTGATCGCGCCGCTCACGGCGACCATCACGCCGGTGATCAGCGAGGCGAGCAGGAGCAGGCCCTTGCGGTGCCGGTCGGGGCTGATGCCCAGGCTCGTCGCGGTCTCGTCGCCGAGCGCCAGTACGTCGAGGGCCCTGCTGTAGCGGTGGAGCACGGCGAGGCCGAGCAGTACGCAGGCGGCCACCACGGGCAGCGAGCCCCAGCTCGCCGCGCCGAAGCTGCCCATCGTCCAGTACAGGACCATGCTGGTCGCCTCGCTGTCCGGCGCGAAGTAGATGATCACGCTCATCACGGCCTGGAACCCGAGCGCCATGGCCACCCCCGTCAGGACGAGCCGCAGCGGCGAGAGCCCGCCACCGCGGCTCGCCGAAGCGACGTACACGAGGAGGGAGGCGAGGAGCGCCCCGATGAACGCTCCCGCCGACACCGCATAGATGCCGAGCGCCGCGAGCCCGCCGGTGACCGTCACGCCGACCGCGCCGACCGAGGCCCCGGACGAGACGCCCAGGACGAAGGGATCGGCGAGCGCGTTGCGGACAAGGGCCTGAATGGCGACGCCGACCGCGCTGAGTCCTGCCCCCACCAGTGCCGCCAGGAGCACGCGCGGTGTGCGGATCTGCCAGATGATCTGATACGTCGTCACCTCATCGGCGTCGATGCTCCCGCCGCTCAGCGCCGCCCACAGGAGCCGGGCGGTGTCGCCCGGCGTGACGACCGCGGAGCCCAGGCCGATGGCCACGACGACGGAGACGAGGAGCACGAGGAGAAGCACGGCGAGGGCCGCCGCAAGCCCCGCGCGGGAGGCGAGCCGGCTCCGTACGCCTTTGGCCGGCGGTTCTGGAGGCGGCACGTCGGACGCCGTGGCAACGGCTGCCGGGGGAGTGAGCGAGGGCGGGGGCATGACGGTCGGGGCCTTTCACATCGGCTCGGATACAGCGGTGTTGTGCGTGGGTGCCGGACGGACATGTCGAGGCCGGTTCCGGCACAGCGCCCCGCGAGGGGCACGGGGAACTGCGCGACCAGCCCCCAACGGGCCCGCGGTTTCACTCAGGCCGCATGCTCCCCCTCCGCCTCCACCCGCCCCGCCCGCAGCACGAACACCCCCGCCACAAGAGCCGCCACCACCAACACGCCGAAGGTCACGGCCACCCCGGGGTAACCCGCCAGCCCGAGACCGAGCCCCCCGAGGCCCGCACCCACGAAGACCCCGAGGCTCATCCCCGCGGAGTTCACGCTCAGGGCCGCGCCCCGCTGGGTCCCGCAGCGCCGGACGAGCAGGCTGACCACGCACGCGGCGACGACCGCGTGGCTTGCCGCGTGCAGGGACGTCATCACGAGCGCGAGCGGCAGCCAGTGCGTGAAGTAGAAGCCCACGACCGAGACGAGCGCGGCGACCAGACCGAAGGCGAGCATCCGCTCGGTGCCGATCCGGGGCTCTTCGGAGTTGGTGACCCGGCCCGTGAGGAGGTTGCTCACGAAGAACGACGCGCCGCTGAGCGTCCACACGAACGCGAAGAGCCCGGGGTCGAGGTCGAACCGGTCGTCGTAGTAGGCGGCCAGATAGGAGAGGTAGCCCATGAACACGGCGGTGCGCAGCAGGGCGATGAGCAGTAGCGGCACGACACCCGGGATCGCGCCGAGCGCCTTGAACGAGGCGATGTAGCCTAGGCGTTGAGTGCCTGCCTGCTCCTCGACCGGCTTGTCCTTGCCGCGTACGAAGAAGACGGCCGCGAGGAGCAGCGACACCCCGGTCACGGCGAGGAGGTCGCCCTGCCAGCCCCAGAACAGCGCGGGCAGCGCGATGACCGGAGCCGCGAGCATCGCCGTCATCGACTGGGTCGCCGTGACGAGGGTCGCCGCGCGCCCTGCGGCCTTGCCGGAGCCGAAGCGGTCGGCGGCGGCCGCGGTCAGCGCCGGGTTGAGCACCGACGTACTGGCGCCGACCAGGAGGCAGAACACGGCGAGCAGGATGAAGTCGCCGCTCGCGCCGAGTGCGGCGGACACTCCGAGCGCCGCGAGACCGCCCGCGGCCGCCCACTCCTTGCGCACCCGGTCGATGAGGGGAGCGAGCGCCGTGCCCACGAGGAGGGCGGCGAGACCGCCGAGGCCGCGCAGGCCGCCCAGGGTGGCGACGCTGCTGTCGGCGTCCTCGGCCATGGGCACCAGATAGGTGCTGAAGACGGTGAACGGCAGCAGACCGACCGCGGAGGCGACCAGGACGGGCCACAGGGTGCGGGCCATCCGCAGGTCGCCCGGCACGGTCTCCCCGGCCTCGGTGGGCCGGGGGTCCACCGCGGAGCCCTTGGCGTCGACGCTCACGCCGCCTCCTTGTAGCGGTAGAGCGGCGTCTCGTCGGCGCTGAACTGCGAGAACGCGAAGGGCTCGGCGGAGAGGCCGGTGACCCCGGCGGGCAGGAACGCGCGGGCCACGGCGCTGCCGCTCTGCGCGTACACCACCAGCGGCACCCCGTGTTCGCGGCAGTGCGCGAGGATCAGGTCGAAGGTGCCGTTGCTCAGCGTCATGCCGGTGGCGACCACGGCGTCGGCTTCCCCCAGGACCTCGGTCATGTCGTCGGTGATCCGGTCGCCCCACTGGGTCGTACGGAGATTGAGATCGCAGGGCAGACAGACGCCGCCCCGCTCACGTATCGCCGCGACCAGGGGATTGACCACGCCGATCAGCGCGACCTTCGCGCCCGGCTCGATGTCGAGCAGCCCGGCGATGGCGGCGTCGCGCGCCTTGGCCCTGACCTCCGGAGTGCCGGTGGGCAGCGTGACGCGCTCGGCCTCGGCGGACTCGCGGTGCGGGCTCACCTGCGCGAGATAGGCGTCGAGCGCGGCGATGCGGACGGGGGTGGACTCGGCACGCAGCAGCTTGCCGAGGGTGTGGCCGGAGGCGTTCTCGCAGAAGTCCGGGGCGAGTTCACCGGCCTCGAAGGAGCAGGCGCCGAACGCCGTGCCGACCCGGAGCAGCAAGTAGTGGTTGTGGTACGTCACTTGGCTGCCCGCGAGGCGGGTGGTGTTGTAAAGCCAGAACGCGCTGGTGACGGAGAGCTCCTCGGGGTCGGGGCCGTAGTCGCCCGCCAGGACGGCGTCGATGAGCTTCGCGACGTTGTGGGGCGTGCGCGGGTCGGGGTGTGACATGCGGAGTTCTTTCGGTGTGGTGGAGGGTGGAAGGGGATTCGGCTGGTGCGCGGTCACGGAAGGTCGGGCCAGGAAGTCGTCGACCAGGGGTGCCTGAGCTCGTCGAGCGAGGTGATCTCGTGCGGCTTCAAGGTGTCGATGTCCGGTGCCTGGGCGTGTTTCGCGTAGGCGCTCTCGACATAGCGGTGACCCGTGTCCGCCGCGATGAAGACGTACGTACGGGAATCGTCGCGGCGCTGTTCCCACAGAGCGGTCAGATAGGCGGCGCCGGCGGAGAGGCCCGCGAAGATTCCGCTGGTTCTCAGGAGTGAGACCGCGCCGGACACCGCGCAGTCGAAATTCACCCAGTGCACGCGGTCGTACGCCTCGTGCCGGACGTTCTTGAATTCGATGGCGCTGCCGATCCCGGCGATGATCATGTCCGGGTCGGCGACGTGTTCCGAGCCGAAGGTGACGCTGCCGAAGGGCTGCACGCCGACGAGCGATACGTCCCGGCCCGCCTCCCGCAGATACCCGGCGATCGCGCCGGTCGAGGCCCCTGAGCCGACCCCGCCCACGAGGGCGAGCGGCCCTTCGGGCACCTCGGCGTCGATCGTTTCGGCCACGTCGCGATAGCCGTAGTAATGAATGCTGTCGTGGTACTGCCGCATCCAGTGGTACGACGGATTCGCTTCCAGGATCTCCGCGATGCGCCGCACTCTCAGCTCCTGGTCGAGCCGGAGATTCTTGGACGGCTGCACCTGTTCCAAAGTGGCGCCCAGTATCTCCAGCTGAATGCGCAAGGTGCGGTCCACGGTCGTGGAACCCACGATGTGGCATTTCATTCCGTAGCGGTGGCAGGCCAGTGCGAGGGCCTGCGCGTAGATACCGCTGGAACTGTCGATGAGGGTGTCGCCGTGTTTCACGGCACCCGATTCGAGAAGGTGACGGACTGCTCCGAGCGCCGAATAGATCTTCATCGTCTCGAACCGGAGACAGAGCAAGTCTGGTTCCAGGGATATGAGATCGGGTTTCTTCACCGCTTCGGCTATGTGGTCGTGCATGTCTGTCGCTGCCCCCTGGGTCACCCGGATAGGTCGTCGCCGAGCCGAGAGCATCACACTAGATGAAAATGATTGTCAAGACGGTTAGGGCTGTGGCAGCCTGTGGGCGACAGAGGCGTCCGGACGTTGGAGGGAGACTTGTGGAGCTGTCCCGGGAGGCCGGGTCGCGGCCCCGTCCGGCGGGTGCGCGAACAGCCGGAACGCGAACAGCCGGAACGCGAACGGCCGGAATCGGAGTGGGTGCCGCCTTCGGGACCTTCGGCGAGCTGCTGCAGGGCGTGCTGCCGGAGGAGGACGGGGACTTCCTGGTGACGTTGCCCGTCGCGCGGTGGACGATGGCCACGTTCCGCCCGGAGCCCGGCTCAGGCTCAGGCTCAGGCTCCGGCTCAAGGGACGTGGTGGTCCGGCCCGCCGGCAAGACCAAGGCGTTGCGACTGGCGCGCGCGATATGCGAGTTGGCGGAGCGGCAGACCGGGCTTCGGGCCGGGGGAACCCTCCGCGTCAACAGCGTCATCCCCGAGGGCAAGGGCCTGGCGAGCTCGTCCGCCGACCTGGTCGCGACCGCGCGGGCGGTGGGGCAGGCCCTGCGGGTCGAGATGCCGCCGGCCAGGATCGAGCGGCTGCTCGCGGACATCGAGCCGACGGACGGGGTGCTCTACCCGGCGATCGTCGCCTTCCACCACCGCACCGTGCGCCTGCGCGGGGTCCTCGGCTCGCTGCCCGTCATGGCCGTGGTGGGGATCGACGAGGGCGGCTCGGTCGACACCGTCGACTTCAACCGCATCCCCAAGCCGTTCACTCTGGCCGACCGCCACGAGTACGCGCGCCTGCTCGACCGGCTGGCCTGCGCGGTGCGCCGCCGCGATCTGGCGGAGGTCGGCAGGATCGCGACCCGCAGCGCCGAGATGAACCAACTCCTGCGCCACAAATGGTCGTTGGAGCCGATGCGGGAGATCTGCCGGGAGGTCGGCGGCCTGGGGGTCGCCGTCGCGCACAGCGGCACGGCCCTCGGCATCCTCCTCGACACCGACGACCCCTCGTACACGCGGCGCGTCAGTGCGGCGGCGCAGGCGTGCGGGGAGCTCGCGGGCGGGGTGACGGTGTACCGGACGCTGAGTTTCCCGGGAGGGGCGGCGGCCGGGGCCGCGCAGAGCCCGGCCCTGACTCCCGCCCTGAACGCCTGGCCCGAACGTCCGGCCTGAACCCTGCTGCCCCGAACGCCGGGCCCGAACGCCGGGCCCGAACGCCGGGCCCGAACGCCGGGCCCGAACGCCGGGCCCGAACGCCGGGCCCGAACGCCGGGCCCGAACGCCGGGCACCAACGCCCGGCCCGAACTCCCGGCCTAGAAGAACACCCCGCACCGCAGCAGCACATTCGCGTACGGCGTGGCCTCACCGGTACGCACCACCAGACGAGCCGTCGCCGTGAGGCGCTTGAGCTCCTCGTGCGGGACCAGGGTGAGGGGTGTGACGCGGGCGGCCAGGAGCGCGGCGGTCGCCGGGTTCGCCTCCTGGACCTCCGTCGCCGCGGTTCCGCCCTCGGTGACCAGCTCGGCCAGCAGCCCGTCGAGCACTTCGGCGAAGGACGGGACACCGGCCCGGAACGCCAGGTCGACGACCTTGGGGCCCGGCGGCAGGGGCATGCCCGCGTCGCAGATCAGGACCATGTCCCCGTGGCCCAACTCGGCCAGGGCGCCGGAGAGATGGCGGTTGAGGATGCCGTGCTTCTTCATGCGGACGGTACCTCGAGCTCGTCACCCGTCGGATACGACTCCTGCGCGCCCCGCCGGGTCACCGACGCCGCTCCGACACGCGCCGCGTACGCCGCCGCCGTCGGGAGGTCGTCGCCCCGGCCCAGGCGCCAGGCCAGGGCCGCGGTGAACGCGTCGCCCGCGCCGGTCGTGTCCACCGCGTCCACCTTCGGGCTCGGCACGGTGACCGGGGAGCCGCTGCCGTCCGCCGTCAGCGCTCCGTCCGCGCCCAGGGTGATCACCACCGAGCGCGGGCCGAGGGCGAGCAGCGCCCGCGCCCAGTCGGCGGGGGAGTCCCCGGGCGCCGCGGTGTCGCCCAGGATGTAGCGCGCCTCGTGCTCGTTGACCACCAACGGGTCGCAGGCCGCGAGGACTTCGGACGGCACCGGGGCCGGAGGCGACGGGTTCAGGACGAAACGGGCGGCGTCCGGCAGCGTCCGTACGAGCTCGGTGACCGACTCGACGGGAATCTCCAACTGGGTCGAGATCACCCGGGACGCGGCGAGCAGGCTGCCCGCCGCGCGGATGTCCTCGGGGGTGAGCCGGGCGTTGGCGCCCGGCGAGACCACGATGCTGTTGTCACCCGACGGGTCGACGGTGATCAGCGCGACACCCGTGGGCGCCCCGCCGACCAGGACGCCGACGGTGTCCGCGCCCGCCGCGCGCTGCGAGTCGAGCAGGAGCCGCCCGTGCGCGTCGTCGCCGACCCGCGCGAGCAGGGCGGTACGGGCGCCCAGGCGGGCCGCGGCGACCGACTGGTTGGCGCCCTTGCCGCCGGGATGCGTGGCGAGGTCGGAGCCGAGGACCGTCTCGCCGGGGGCGGGTCGGCGCTCGACGCCGATCACCAGGTCGGCGTTGGCCGACCCGACGACCAGGAGGTCGTACGTGGCGTCGTCGTGGTCGTGCATCTGAGAATCCAGCTCCTGTGTTCGTCCGGCGGCGGGGCAAAGAGAGGTACGACGGACCGTCAGGAGAAGTCGGCCACATTCTTCTCCGTGACCACCTTCACCGGCACCTTCACCATCGTGTCGACGTCCTTGCCGCGCACCGCCTTCACCGCGTTCTGCACGGCGATCCTGCCCAGCTCCTTCGGCTGCTGCGCCACGGACGCGTAGAGGGTGCCGCCCTCAACGGCCTTGAGCCCGTCGGGAGTTCCGTCGAAGCCCACCACCGAGACCGACTTGCCCGCCTTGCCGCCGAGCGCCTTGGCCGCGCCGAGGGCCATCTCGTCGTTCTCGGCGAAGACGCCGTCGATGCCGGGGTTGGACTGCATGAGGTTCGTCATGACGTCCAGGCCCTTGGTGCGGTCGAAGTCCGCGGGCTGGGAGGCGACGACCTTGATGCCGGGGTACTCCTTGATGCCCTCGGCGAAGCCCTTGCCGCGCTCGCGGCTCGCCGACGTGCCCGCGACGCCCTGGAGCGTGACGATCTTGCCCTTGCCGCCCAGCTTCTCCGCGAGGGTCTTCGCGGCGAGCTTGCCGCCCGCGACGTTGTCGGAGGCGACGAGCGTCGCCGCCTTCGCCTTGTTCACGCCGCGGTCGGCGGCGATCACCGGGAGGTCCGACTTGTTGGCGCCGCGCACCGCCGGGCCCACCGCGTCCGAGTCGACCGGGTTGACGATGATCGACTTCATGCCTTCGCCGGTGAAGTTCTGCAACTGGTTGGTCTGCTGCGAGGCGTCGTTCTGCGCGTCCGTCACCGTGAGGTCGATGCCCGCCTTCTCGGCCTCCGCCTGCGCGCCCTCCTTCATCTGGACGAAGAAGGGGTTGTTGAGGGTGGAGAGCGACATGCCGACCTTCGTCGTCGCGCCGGACGAGGAGTCCTTGTTGAAGAAGGAGATGCCACCGATGACGGCCGCCACCAGCACGGCCGCGAGCCCCACCTTCAGGAGCTGCGGCCCCTTCCTGCCACCACCGGCTGCCGCGCCGGTCGAGGCTCCCGGAGTCGCCCCGGCCTTGCGGCGCAACGTGTCGAGCAGGACGGCGAGCGCGATGACGACACCGATCACGACCTGCTGCCAGAAGGCGGACACCGAAAGGAGGTTGAGGCCGTTGCGCAGGACCGCCAGGATCAGCGCGCCGATCAGCGTGCCGGACGCCTTGCCGACACCGCCCGCCAGGCTCGCGCCGCCGATGACGACCGCGGCGATCGCGTCCAGCTCGTAACCCTGCGCGGCCTGCGGCTGCGCGGAGACCAGACGGGACGCGAGGACGATGCCCGCGACGGCGGCGAACAGGCCGGACAGGCCGTAGATGACGAGCTTCTGCCGCTTGACGCGCAGACCGGAGAGGCGGGCGGCCTCTTCGTTGCCGCCGATCGCGTACATCGAGCGGCCGATGTACGTACGGGCCAGGATGACGGCGGTGACCAGGCCCATCACGATCATCACGATGACCGGGACCGGCAGCCAGCCGCCGATCGTGTCACCGAGGTTGGAGACCGAGTCGGGGAACGGGATCGGGCTGCCCTGCGAGATGACCAGGGAGAGACCGCGGGCCACCGAGAGCATCGCGAGCGTCGCGATGAACGGCGGGAGCTTGCCGTACGAGACGAGCAGGCCGTTCACGAAACCGCACGCTATGCCGGTGCCGACGGCGAAGACGACCGCCAGCCACACCGGCAGCCCCTCGGACGTCGCCGTCCACGCCAGGACGGTCGCGGAGAGCGCGGCCACCGAGCCGACCGACAGGTCGATGCCCGCCGAGACGATGACGAAGGTGACACCGAACGCGAGGATCGCCGTGACGGCGGCCTGCACGCCCACATTCAGCAGGTTCTGCGTGGTGAGGAAGTCGCCGGAGAGCAGCGACATCGCGATCAGCAGGACGACCAGGGCGCTCAGCGCGCCGTTGTCGAGCAGCACGCGGCGGATACCGGTGGCGCCACCCGCGTTGCTCTTCAGCGTTTCAGTGGCCACGGGAGGCCTTCCCTTCGGTTGCTTCGTCTGTCCGGACTGCCGTTTCGCTGCCCGTACTGCTGACGGCGAGTGCCATCACCGCGTCCTGCGTGGCGTCGTCCGCCGCGAGTTCGCCCGCGATGCGGCCCTGCGCCATGACGAGCACGCGGTCGCTCATGCCCAGGACCTCGGGCAGATCGCTGGAGATCATCAGGACCGCGTGCCCGGAGGCCGTCAGTTCGTTGATGAGCTGGTAGATCTCGACCTTCGCGCCCACGTCGATGCCGCGCGTCGGCTCGTCGAGGATCAGCACCTTCGTGTCGGCGAGCAGCCACTTGCCGATGACGACCTTCTGCTGGTTGCCGCCGGACAGGGTGCGCACGTGCTGGCCGATCCCGGCCATCCGTACTCCGAGCTGCTCGGCGATCCTGGCCGCCGCGACGCGCTGGCCCTTGAGGTCCACGAGCCCGGAGCGCGTCGCCGAACGCAGCGTCACCAGGCCGAGGTTCTCCTGCACGGAGGCGTCGAGCAGGAGCCCCTGGCCCTTGCGGTCCTCCGGTACGAGTCCGATGCCCGCGCCCATCGCGGCGATCACGTCATGCCGGGGCAGCCGCTCGCCGCGTACGTCGACGGAGCCCTTGTCGTACGGATCGGCGCCGAACACGGCACGCGCCACCTCGGTCCGTCCCGCCCCGACGAGCCCCGCGAGGCCGACGACCTCACCGGCCCGCACCTCGAAGCTGACGTCGTGGAAGACGCCGTCCCGGGTGAGGCCGTCGACGGTGAGCAACGCGGGCGCTGCTTCTTCGGCGGCCCGGCGTTCGCGCGGATACTGCTGCTCGATGCTGCGGCCCACCATCAGCCGTACGAGCTCGTCCTCGGGGGTCGACGCGGGCACCTGGTCGACGCTGCGGCCGTCGCGCAGGACGGTCACGCGGTCGCCGAGCGCGGCGATCTCCTCCAGGTGGTGGGTGATGAAGACGACGCCGACGCTGTCCGCACGCAACTGCCGCACGATCGCGAAGAGTTTGTCGACCTCCTCGCTCGTCAGGACCGCCGTCGGCTCGTCCATGATCAGGACGCGGGCCTCCAGGCTGAGCGCCTTGGCGATCTCCACCATCTGGAGCCGGGCGATGCCCAGTTCGCGCACCTTGGCGCGCGGCGACACCTGTACGCCGACCCGCTTGAGGAGCTCGTCGGCCGCCGACTCCATCGCCTTGCGGTCGATCATCCCGAAGCGGCGCGGCTGCCGGCCCAGGAAGATGTTCTCGGCGACCGTGAGGTCGGGTACGAGGTTGAACTCCTGGTAGATCGTGGCGATCCCGAGCCGTTCGGCGTCCTGCGCGCCGTGGATGCGGGTTTCCTTCCCGTCCACGAGGATGCGGCCGCCGTCGGGGCGGTAGGCGCCGGAGAGCATCTTGATGAGGGTGCTCTTGCCCGCGCCGTTCTCGCCGAGCAGGACGTGCACCTCGCCGCGGCGCAGGTCGAAGTCGACGGAGTCGAGCGCGACGACGCCGGGGAAGGTCTTGCGTATGCCTTCGATGCGCAGCAGTTCGGTCGCGTCGTGCGGCTCGGCGGCGTCATGCTCCGTGGCGCGCGGCGACTCGTCCTCTGTGGTGCGCGGCAACTCGTCCGGGTCGCTCACGTGTTGCTCCTCTGGTCGGTGGGGGACTCGCCGCAGGAGCGGCGTACGACGAGACGTGCGGGCAGGGTGACGGACCGGGGGCTCCTGCCCTCGATCCGGTCGACCAAGGCCTGTACGGCGGCCCGGCCCAGATCCCCGGTCGGCTGGGCGATGGCGGTGATCGGCGGATCGGTGTGCACGAACCACGGGATGTCGTCGAAGGCGGCCAGCGCGATGTCGTCCGGGACGCGCAGACCGCGCGCCCGGATCGCGTCCAGCGCGCCGAGCGCCATCAGGTTGTCCGCCGCGAAGATCACGCGGGGCGGCTCGGGCAGCGCGAGGAACCGCTCGGTGGCCCGGCGCCCGCTGTCGGCCTGGAAGTCGCCCTGCCCGATGTAGCTGTCGGGCAGCGGAATCCCGTACGAGGCGAGCGCATCGCGGAAGGCCTCGACGCGCTCGCTGCCCGTCGTGGTGGCCGCGGGCCCCGCGATGATCGCGAGCCTGCGGTGCCCGACGGCGTGCAGATGGGCGACCAGGTCACGGATGGCCTCGCGGCCGTCGGCGCGGACGACGGGGACGTCCGCGCCGGGGATCCAGCGGTCCACGAACACCATCGGGGTGCCGGCGCGCGCGGTGTCCAGGAGCAGCGGGGTGCCGCCGTCGGCGGGGGAGACCAGGAGCCCGTCGATCCGCCGGTCCAGGAGCGTGCGCACGTGGTGGTCCTGAAGCTCGGGGCGCTCGTCGGCGTTGCCGATGATCACGCTGTAGCCGAGTGCGCGGGCCGCCTCCTCGACGGAGCGGGCCAGGGCCGTGAAGTACGGGTTCAGTACGTCGCTGATGACCAGGCCGAGGGTGCGGGTCTGGTCGGTGCGCAGGGAGCGGGCGACGGCGTTCGGGCGGTAGCCCAGGCTCTCTATCGCGGCGATGACGCGGGCGCGGGCCGCCGGGCTCACCGAGGGGTGACTGTTCAGGACGCGCGAGACCGTGGCGACGGATGTGCCTGCCTCGGCCGCGACGTCCTTGATGCTCGCCATCGCCGGTCCACCTCCTTGTGGAATCGATTACACGGAGGATTGGAATCGATTACACGGGTGGGTGGCAAGACCCTGGAGGGGCAGCGAGACCTAATTGTGATGCGAGGTGCTCAGGTGAGCGGAGTGACCGGAGGTGGCGCCGGGCCCTGCTGGATCACCTCGGCGCGGCCGTCACCGGAGCACCTCAGCGCGGCCGTCACCGGAGCACTGGAACGGCACCTCACCGGAGCACCGGAACGCACCTCATCGGATCACTGAAAAGGCACCGTCAGCCAAGGGCTGTCCGGGTCCGAGACCAGCTCGCGGTGGGCCTGGAGCACCGTCGTGTACCAGTCGCCGAACTGCTCCTCGTCGAAGTGCAGACAGCGGCCGAGTACGTAACCCGCGGAGAACTCCTCCCAGGAGCTGTACGCCGCCCGGGCCGCGCGGCTCGCGCCCTCGACGGCGGCTTCGAGCTCCGCGTGGGTCGCGTACCGCGCGCCGCGCCCCCAGCGGGCCATCTTCGAGGCGCGCCCGATGTCCCAGGCCGCGACGGTGCGGACATGGCCGTCGGGAGGCAGGAGCTCGTCGGCGCGGAAGCGGGACTCGTAGCGGATGATCTTTCCGACGTGGCCGCGCAGCGCGGCCACGAAGTCGTCGAGCTCGGGGTCGTCGCCCGGTTTGTGCGGGGCGTCGGGGCCCTCGCTCTCGGCCACGCGGTTGCGGATCGTCACCTCCACGCACTGACGCCACAGCTCCGGGTCGACGCGCGGGCCGAACTGCTCGATCAGTGACATACGGGCGCCGAGGACGAAGTCCCAGTACCACGGGCTGACTTCACGGTTCAGGAGCCGCTCCTGCATGCCGAGCCAGTCCTCGCGGCCGTGCACGCCCCACCACTCCGCCAGGCGCTCGATCTCGTGGTGGTAGCCCGCGCCGTGCCAGTCGAGGGTGTTCCAGGCGTCGCCGTTGGCGAAGCAGAGGTGGGCGCCGCAGGCCAGGCCGTGCAGCAGGACGGGGGACCGCGGGGCGCCGGTGCGGCGGGTGTCGATGCGGTCGTGCAGGCGGCCGTCCTCGTAGTGGTCCGCGTGCAGGTCGGCCCAGACGTCCCGTTCCTCGTCGGTGGTCAGATAGAACTGCTGGCAGGGCGTGGCCGCGTTGACCACCAGGAGGTCGATGTCGTCGGGGAGTTCGGCGGCGAGCGTGCCGAGCGTGACGAACTCGTAGACGACCTCGGGGTGCGGCCGCGGCAGCAGTCCGGAGGTGTACATCTGCGCGATCCGGCGCCCGTCGGGGAGGTCGACGGTGAGGACGGGACGCTCGCCCGCACCCGGCTCGACCTCGGCCACCGACACCGGGCGGTACAGGCCGGTGACGGCTATCGCCCGCAGGTAGGTGTACCCGTCGTCGGCCTCGCACAGTTCGTACAGGTGCTCTTCGAGGTCGGCGGGGGCCTGCCAGGGGGTGCCGTCGTCGGGCGCTTCGGCGTAGGGGAAGACGTCGTCGTGGTACTCGTCCTCGGCTGCCGGGGCGTGCATGGGGCGTCTCCGTATCCGGTCCGGGTGGTGCGCGCGGGATCGATCTTGAACCGTATCGGATGACGCGGCGGCGCGATGCGGCGAGTTGACCCGCCCGGCGGCTCTCGCGGCGCGGTCAGGAACCCGTCGCGTCCATGGCCCTGCGCTCCAGTTCGGCAAGGCGCGCGTCGGCGGCCGCGCGGGCCTGGTCGGTGTTCTGCAGCGACTTGTGCAGACGCTGGGCCCGGATCGCCTGGGTGTAGTCGCCGATCATCGCCAACTCGTCCCGCAGCACCGCCAGTTGGGCCGGGTCGGGGCCCGTGTCGTCCAGTTCGCGGATCAGGTAGGTGCGGGCCGCCTCCACCATGCCCTGTTCCCGCGCCAGCTCCAGCCAGGTGGACTCCGGCTCGTCGTCGGGATCGGTCCCGTAGTTGGAGTCGTCGAACGAGCGCGCCCACTCCTGTACTTGACCGGCGTCCTCCGGCAGCCCGGCCAGACCGCACCAGGTGTCGTACGTCGTCTCGTGGACCTCGCGCAGCAGGGGCAGATCCTCCGCCAGGCCGTGCAGCCCCACCAGGACCACGGCGAGGCGCAGTTCGTCCGACATGGAGGCGTCCGCCTCGTGCTTGAGGAGGTGGCGCAGGAGGGCGCGGTCCGTGTTCCGCCGGTCGAACTGCGCGGCGCGCAGCGCGGCCACCCTGCGCGCCCGGTCCACCGCCACGCCGTCCCAGACCGTGCGGTCGCCCGTGCGCAGCAGGGCCAGGTCGGTGCGGCCCCTGGCGAGCACCTGCTCCCACAGGGGCGGGCGCGGATGCGGATCGAGGCGCTTGTACGCCAGGTGCTCGACGGCGTTGAGGAGGAGGTGGTCCGGTTCGGTGCGCAGGAGCGCGGTGTGCAGGCGCGCGACGAGCTGTACGGGGGAGCGCGCGGGAAGTCCGAGCGCGGTCCGGAGCTCGGCGCGGCGCGCATCGAGGTCGGGCACGCAGTCCTCGCGGAAATCGCCCTCCGTGTCGGCGATCTCGGCGAGTATCCGCGCCTCGCCGTCGGTCGGCGACAGGCCTACGTAGTCCTGCCAGCCGGGCAGGCCGACGAGGATCTCCAGGGCCTCGTCCACGCTGTCCCCGATGATCCCGGCGGACCCCTCGGAGTCGGCGTACAGCACGGATCCGTCCCCGCAGACGAAGTACGTGCCCCCGGAATCGTCCCCCGCGATCGGTTCGAGCGGGCCGCCGGACGCGAGGCGGACCTCTTCGACGTGGTCCGCGCGGGACAGGTCGAATGCGAAAGGGAACGCGGCCAGCTCGGCCAGGCGCGGGTCCTGTCGCAGCAGACGGAGTGCACGTTCGGTCATGCTCCGAAAGTAACAGCGGTCACTGACGGCAGACCCACAACAGGACTACCCGATTCCATATGCGGTTTCCGATCCCTTTCTTACGGAATGGGGGATTCGTGGAACTTGGCCGCGGCGCCGCGAGTCTTCTGATGTAGAGGGGCGGCCACCGACCGGGCCGCCCAACCGGCCGCAGGAGAGCGGCCATTGCATTCGCATCGATCGGCTGACTTGATCGACCGCATTGATCGACCGCATTGATCGACCGCATTGATCGACACGGGGGTGTTCGACTTGACCGACATCATTGAGCGCATCACGGACCGTCTGACGGGAACACCGGCCGACGCGCACACGACGGCGGCTGCCGAGGAGCTGACGCCGTACGTCACACCGCTGCCGGTGCCGCCGGTCCTGCGCCCGGACTCCGTGGACGTACGGGACGAGACCGACGTGCCCGTGGAGACCGAGATCGCGCTGCGCCTGGCCTGGGTCCGGCTGCACCCGCAGCTGCCGCCGACCCTGATGTGGGGGTATGACGGCCGCGTGCCGGGGCCGACGATCGAGGTGCGGCGCGGGCGGCGCGTCCGCATCGCCTGGACCAACCGCATCCCCAAGGGCAGCGAGTATCCCGTCACCTCCGTGGAGGTGCCGCGGGCCGACCCGAGCCCCGCCACCCTGCCGGGCCGCGCGGGCGTCGAGCCGAACAAGGACGTGGCGGCGCTGCCCGCCTGGTCGGTGACGCATCTGCACGGCGCGCAGACCGGCGGGGGCAACGACGGCTGGGCGGACAACGCGGTGGGCTCCGGCGACGCCCAGCTCTCCGAGTATCCGAACGACCACCAGGCGGTCCAGTGGTGGTATCACGACCATGCCATGAACATCACCCGCTGGAACGTCCAGGCGGGTCTGTACGGCACGTATCTGGTGAGGGACGACGAAGAGGACGCGCTCGGCCTCCCCTGCGGGGAGCGGGAGATCCCGCTGCTGCTCGCCGACCGGAACCTGGACACGGACGAGGACGGGCGCCTCAACGGCCGCCTGCTGCACAAGACAGTGATCGTCCAGGAGAAGAACCCGGAGACCGGCAAGCCCGTCTCGCTGCCCTTCACGGGCCCGTACAGCACGGTCAACGGCCGCATCTGGCCGTACGCGGACGTGGACGCCGCCTGGCACCGCTTCCGCCTGGTGAACGCGTCGAACGCCCGGATCTACGACCTCGTGCTCGTCGACGAGGACAACAACCCCGTGCAGGGCGTCATGCACCAGATCGGCAGCGACGGCGGCCTGCTGCCGCGTCCCGTGCCGGTCGACTTCGACGAGGCGCTGCCCACGCTCACGGTCGCGCCCGCCGAGCGGATGGACCTGCTGATCGACTTCCGCGCGCTCGCGGGCAGGCGGGTGCGGCTCGTGAACAAGGGCAGGGCGCAGGCCCCCGGAGTGCCGGACCCGGCGAACGACGTGCGGTATCCGCAGGTCATGGAGTTCCGCGTGCGCGACGCCGAGTGCGAGGACCCCTTCTCGCTGCCGGAGATCCTCTCCGGCTCCTTCCGCCCGCTCAGCCATGACGTCGAGCACGGCCACCGCTTGATCGTCCTGACGCCGCCCGCCACGAAGGGCGGCGGCGGCCACCCGGAGATCTGGGAGATGACGGAGGTCAAGGACGCGGGCGGCATCCAGGTCCCGACCGAGGGAGTCATCCAGGTCAGGGGCGAGGACGGGAAGACCAAGACGTATCGCAGGACCGCCCGTACGTTCAACGACGGCCTGGGCTTCACCATCGCCGAGGGCAGCCACGAACAGTGGAGCTTTTTGAACCTCGCGGTGAACCCGCCGGTGACCCACCCCATGCACATCCACCTGGCCGACTTCCAGCTCCTGGGCCGCGACGCGTACGACGCGTCGGGCTTCGACGTCACCGTGGGCGGCACGCTCGCCCCGATCAGCTTCGACCCGAAGAAGGAGATCCCCCTCGCTCCGAACGAGCGGGGCTGGAAGGACGTCTTCCTGGTCCCCGGCGGTCAAATGCTGCGGGTGATGGGCAAGTTCGACGGCGCCTACGGCCGCTTCATGTACCACTGCCATCTGCTCGAGCACGAGGACATGGGCATGATGCGCCCCTTCGTGGTCATGCCGAAGGAGGCCCTGAAGTTCGACCACGGCGCGGGGCACGGGGGCCACGAGGGCGGCCACGAGGGAGGTCACACGGGCTGACAGAGCCCGCGGACGGCCAGCCAGTTCCGCAGGTCCCCGGAGCGGACCAGCGGAAACTGGCCGTCATCGCCGTACTCGACGTCGCTGCTCGCCGTCCCGAGGTGCAGCGTCAGCCGCTCGACGTGCCGGCCGCCGGCATCGCGGAGCAGGAACCGCAGATCGCCCCAGCACATGCAGCAGAAGGCGTCAGCGGTGAGGTCGACGGCCAGGAGCGCGGCCAGTTCGCGGAGCTCGTCCGGGTCGCGCACGTCGTGCCGCACGTCGGGTCCGCCCGTCGTGCCGGTGATCTCGACCCTGGTCGTGCGGGCCCAGAGGGAGGCGATGTCGGAGGCGGTCTTCACGCGGCCACGGTATCCGTGGCGTTGCGCTGCCCGCGGACGGGGAACGTCTGGACTTCACTCGTTCGTGAATCGTCGCGCCGGTTCACGCCGGGTAGGGCTGTGGCCGGAGGCGAGCCATGGATCAGACTGCGTTGCGTCCCAAGCCGATGCCCGGACAGGAGCACGGCTCTGGCGGCAAGTTCGGCGGCGGCAAGTTCGGCCGGGGCGCCGTGCCCGGCGTCCGCAGGAAGCTCGGCATCGGGCGGAAGCCGGGCGCCGGGCGGACACCCGGCACGGGCCGCGCGCCCGGCCCTGGCCACCGTCCGCATGCCGCGCGGCGGCGCGGGCGGCGGCTGGTCACCCTGCTCTGCGGGCTGCTCTTCTCGGTCGTCCTCGTGCTTTCGGGGGTGGGTCTGGGCACCGTCAGCGCCACCGTCATCGGCATGAGCAAGCTCGCCGACATGCAGAAGCAGGCAGGACCGGCGTCGGCACCCGGCGGTGAGCCCGGCTCCGGCGGCGCGGCGTCCAAGCCCGCCGCCCAGCCGAAACCGCCGCCGAAGCCACCTCAGAAGCAGCCCGGGAAGCCCGCCGGGGGGACCTCCGCGCGGCCCGCACTCGGTGTGGAGGCCGTGGACGCCCCCGGGGGCTCCGGAGCCCTGCTCGTCGGCGTGCACAGCCCCGGCCCCGGCCACAGCGCCGGTCTCGTGCGCGGCGACGTACTGCTCGCCCTCGGCGGGACCCGCATCGCTTCGGCCAAGGCCCTGGCGGCGGCGGTCGCCGCGGCCGATCCGGGAAAGAACGTCACCGTGACCGTCCGGCACGCCGGCGGACAGCGGCAGTCCCTGTCGGTGACGCCGGGCTTCGTGACGTGACGCGGGCCGATGCGGGCCGATACGGGCTGACGCGGGCCGACACGGGCCGACGCGGGCCAGCGTCATGCGGCGCGAGGTGACCGGCCGTGACAGGGCCGCCGTAAAGCCTCCGTAACCCGGTCGCGCCCGCGCGGCCCTGCGGGCAGGATCGGCCTCACCGGCAGCGCACCGTACGCGCAGCAGTGAGCAGCCCTGGAGGCCCCCATGACCGGCACGACCGGGACGACCGGCACCCCCGTACCCTTCACCGCCGACGACTACAAGGCCCGCATGGACCGCGCCGCGGCCACCGCGGCGGACGCGGGGCTCGCCGGGCTGCTCGTCGCGCCCGGCCCCGACCTGATCTGGCTCACCGGCTACCAGCCCGTCGCCACCGAGCGCCTCACCGTCCTCGTGCTCGCGGCCGGGCAGGAGCCGGTGCTCGTGGTGCCCACCCTGGAGGCCCCGGACGCGGAACGCGCGGCGGGCGCGAGCGCGCTGACCCTGCGCGACTGGACCGACGGCAAGGACCCCTACGCGGCGACCGCGCCGCTCCTGGACGTCGACGGCCGCTTCGGGATCAGCGACAACTCCTGGGCCATGCACCTCATCGGCTTCCAGAACGAGCTGCCGAACACCTCCTACGTGTCCCTCACCGAAGCGCTCCCCATGCTGCGCGCCGTCAAGGACGCCGCCGAACTGGAGCGCCTGGCGGCGGCCGGTGCCGCCGCCGACGCGACGTACGAGGAGATCAAGAAGGTTCCCTTCGCGGGCCGCAAGGAGACCGAGGTCGCCGCCGATCTCGACGCTTTGCTGCGGCAGTTCGGGCATTCCCAGGTCGACTTCACCATCGTCGGCTCCGGCCCGAACGGCGCCAATCCGCACCACGAGGCGGGCGAGCGCGTCATCGAGGACGGCGACATGGTCGTCCTGGACTTCGGCGGCCTGCTGCACGGCTACGGCTCGGACACCTCGCGCACGGTGCACGTGGGCGAGCCCGGCGCCGAGGAGCAGCGGGTCCACGACATCGTGCGCGAGGCCCAGGAGGCCGGCTGCCGCGCGGTGCGGCCCGGCGCCGCGTGCCAGGACGTCGACAGGGCGGCGCGGGCGGTGATCGCCGATGCCGGGTACGGCGAGCACTTCATCCACCGCACCGGGCACGGCATAGGCGTCACCACCCATGAGCCGCCGTACATGATCGAGGGCGAGGAGCTGCCGCTCGTGCCCGGGATGTGCTTCTCCGTGGAGCCCGGCATCTATCTGCCGGGCCGCTTCGGAGTGCGTATCGAGGACATCGTGACGGTCACCGACGACGGCGTACGGCGCCTCAACTCCACGCCCCGCGAGCTGGCGATCGTGAACTGATCACACCCGTCAACCGGCCGCAACCGTCAACCGGTCGCAACCGTCACCGATCACAACCGCCGACCTCATGGCGTCGCGAGGACCGCGCACGACTCGGCGGGCAGCCGCAGCAGCCCGTCCGGCCCCGGCGCGGTCACCGGCTCCCACGCCGCGAGCACCCGCGCGCCCCGGCCGCCCAGGGGGACGTCGACCGCCTCCTTGCCGACGTTCACCGCGATCCGCAGATCGCCCCGCCGCACCGCGAACCAGCGCTTCTCCTCGTCGTACGCGACCCGCAGAGCCGCCAGATCGGGGTCGATGAGGTCGCCGCGGGTACGGCGCAGGGCGATCAGCTCGCGGTACCAGGCGAGCACGCGCGCGTGGGGGTCGGTCAGGGGCCCGGCCCAGTCGAGACAGGAACGGTTCCTGGTGGCCGGGTCCTGCGGGTCGGGGATGTCCTCCTCGGCCCATCCGTGCGCCGCGAACTCCCGCCGCCTGCCCCGGCGTACGGCGTCCGCGAGTCCGGGATCGGTGTGGTCGGTGAAGAACTGCCAGGGCGTGGTGGCGCCCCACTCCTCGCCCATGAAGAGCATCGGCGTGAACGGCCCGGTGAGGGCGAGCGCCGCCGCGCAGGCGAGCAGGCCGGGGGAGAGGGCGGCGGAGAGCCGGTCTCCCTGCGCGCGGTTTCCGATCTGGTCGTGGGTCTGCGTGTAGCCGAGGAAGCGGTAGGCGGGCGTCCGTGCGGTGTCGACGGGGCGTCCGTGCCGGCGACCGCGGAAGGTCGAGTACGTGCCGTCGTGGAAGAAGCCGCCCGTCAGCGTCTTGGCCAGCGCGGCGAAGGGCGCGCGGGCGAAGTCTTCGTAGTAGCCGTGTGATTCGCCGGTGAGCGCGCAGTGCAGCGCGTGGTGGAAGTCGTCGTTCCACTGCGCGTGCAGTCCGAGCCCGCCCTGTGCGCGCGGCGTGACGACCCGCGGATCACCCTGGTCGGACTCGGCGATGAGCGAGAGCGGCCTGCCGAGCTCGGCGGACAGCTCGTCCACGGCCGCCGAGAGTTCCTCCAGGAAGTGGCACGCGCGCGTGTCGCGCAGCGCGTGCACGGCATCCAGGCGCAGGCCGTCCAGGCGGTAGTCGCGCAGCCAGGCCAGCGCGCTGCCGATCAGGAACGCGCGCACCTCGTCCGAGCCGGGCGCGTCGAGGTTGACCGCTGCGCCCCACGGCGTGTGGTGGGTCTCCGTGAAGTAGGGCCCGAACGCGGGCAGATAGTTGCCGGACGGGCCGAGGTGGTTGTGCACCACGTCGAGCACGACGCCGATGCCGTGCGCGTGCGCGGCGTCGACGAACCGTTTCAGCGCCTCGGGCCCGCCGTACGGCTCGTGCACGGCCCACAGGGACACGCCCTCGTACCCCCAGCCGTGCCGGCCGGGGAACGGGCACAGCGGCATCAGCTCCACGTGGGTGACGCCGAGTTCGGCGAGATGGCCGAGCCGCCCCGCCGCCGAGTCGAGCGTGCCGTCCGGTGTGTACGTCCCGACGTGCAGCTCGTACAGGACCGCGTCCCGCACCCCGCGCCCCGTCCAGGGAGCGCGCCAGACGTACCGGTCGTGGTCGACGACGGCGCTGAGCCCGTCGGGGCCCTCCGGCTGGCGCCGCGAGCGCGGATCGGGCAGTACGGGGCCGCCGTCGAGCGAGAAGCCGTAGCGCGCCCCGTCGGAGGCGTCCGCCTCCGCGGTCCACCAGCCGGCCCGGCCGCCGTCGCGCTCCATCGCGTGCGTGGCGCCCTCGCACAGCAGCGCGACGTGCTCGGCCCCCGGTGCCCACACCTCGAACTCCACCGCGGGTTCCCCCTTGTCTGCCGTCGGTCGACGGCGATCCGTCTTCATCCGTACGTCATCCGTGGTCACGTCCGTCACGTCCGTCCATCGTGGTGCACAAGTGATCGCCGCGGGGTCGTTCTGTGTTTCTTGGGGTTTCTCGGGGTTTCCAGGGGTCGCTCCGCGTTTTCTGGACACTCCGGCCGAGCTGACCGACAATCACCAGGGTGACGTCCTCCTTCGAGATCCACACGTACCCCGCGCGGCTGACCGATGCCGAGCGCGACAGGGCGCTGAAGGTGCTCAGGGAGGGTGCCGCCCTCGGCAAGCTTTCGCACGACACGTTCGTGCGGCGCATGGAGCTCGCACTCGCCGCCCGGCAGCCCGACGAACTGGCCGCGCTCACCGCCGATCTGCAGACCGAGGGCCGCCTCTCGCGGGCGGTGTTCGGCGCCGTCGGCGCGGTCTCCGGGTTCACGGTCCGGCTGCGCAGGGTCTGGCAGGCGGAGAAGCTGCCGAAGCTGCTCCTTCCGGTGCCGGCGAACCCGTACCCGCTGCGGATCGGCCGCGACCCCGCGAACGGGCTCAGGCTCAGCCACGAGACGGTCTCCCGGGTGCACGCCGAGCTGAGCAGGCAGGGTGGCATGTGGGTCCTTCGCGACCTCGGCTCGACGAACGGCACGTCCGTGAACGGCCGCAGGGTGATCGGTGCGGCCGTCGTCCAGGACGGCGACCAGGTCAGCTTCGGGAAGATGGGCTTCCGGCTCTCCGCTTCATGAGGTCTTCGGAGGGGCCCGCCTCGTGAGGTCTTCGGAGCGGCCCGCTTCGTGAGGTCCCCGGAGGCGCCCGCCGTCAGTCGCTCTGCACGCGCGCGTGGCGTGCGGCCGCGACCGTCGTCCGCGACTGGTGCTCGACCTGGTGCTCCAGCGGCACCCAGCGCGCCCTGAACCGTTCGGCGAACGCGTCGCTCCAGCGCAGCACGAGCCGTTCGAGGCGGGGCGCGGCCGGGTCGCCCGCCGTGTCGAGGACCCGCAGCAGCATCGCGGCGGCCCGCAGCGGAAGGCGGCGCCCGAACGCGTCGACGCTGTTGATGTACGCCATCGACGTCCCCGCGGGCGGCAGCCTGGCCCAGTCGTCGGCGAGACCGGGCACCAGGTCGAGCGCCCAGCGCGCCGCGCGAAGAAGCGGCCCGTGCGCCAGGGGCAGCCGGGGCAGCGCCTCGCCGAGGATGTCCTCGACCAGGCGGGCGTCCTGCCGCAGCCGCCGCGAGAAGCCGCGCAGGGCGAGGACCGGGGAGGGATGGGCGGCCACGTCGTCCACGAGGTCGCTCGCCCACATCGGGACCTCGACGATGGCGGTCAGGCCGCCGTACCGGTGGGCGTGGTGCCAGGTGGTGTGCCGGGCGTCCTCCGGGAGGCTCGGATAGGCGGCGGCCGAGCCGGGGCCCGGCAGCACATGGACCCCCGGCCCCGACACCGGCCAGCCCGCGGCGTCCGAAGCCCCCGTCTCCACCGGTATGTGCAGCTCGGCCGCCGACTTGGCGAACGGCTCCGCGAGCCCCGGTATGTCCCGCGTCAACTGCACCCAGCTGCCACCGAGATCGGTGCCGTGCAGCGACACCTGCAAGTAGGGCCGCAGTTCGTCGATGACGCCGGTCAGGGTGCGGGTCTCGGGCGGCAGCCGGTCGGGCGGCAGCACGGAGGGGGACCACTCGGGCTGCTCGGGGCCCGCGGGGCGGAAGAAGTGCCGGTGGTAGTCGAAGAGGGTGCGCGGCGCGGGCGTGCGGTGCAGGCTGGCGCCGTCCGGGTCGGCGCACAGGAGGAAGTGCCAGGAGGTGTCGGCGCGCAGGTCCTCGTCGCGCAGGGCCCACTCCGCGAGGCGCAGCAGCGTCGAACCGCCGGTCGGTTCGTTCGCGTGCGCTCCGGCGACGACCAGGACGGCACGGCGGGAGCGGCCGACGGACAGCAGGTGCAGGGGTCTTCCTGCGCGCGACGCGCCCACCTGGCGCAGGGTGCTCAGCTCGGGGCGGTGTGCTGCCAACTCCCTTGCGGACAGTACGAGTTCGGCCACATTGGGATAGCGCTGCTCCGCCAGTTGACTCACCCCTGACTTGTCCGCTGAAGCAATCCGCAGTACGCCACGCGGTCGGGCAGGTGTCAAGCGTGCGGCCCGAGCGAAGTCGTTCCCCTGCGCCCCTGCCCCGCAGCGTCACCCGAATGGGTGTACGGAGACTGCGCGGGGCGCCCCGCGGTGATCCCCTGAAACCCCATCGCACGGCTGCCGCCGCGCCGAGTCCGAACGGGGTCTGCCGTGTCACTGAGCTCGCCCCCTCGCGGGCACCACGCGTCACCGCCCGGCCTCCTGGCTCCCGGCGGCGAGCGTGATCCCTACCCGCTCTACCGCGCCCTCCGCGAGAGCTTCCCCCTCGTCCGCGACGAACACCTCGGAGCTTGGCTGATCAGCCGGTACGCGGACGTACGCGCGGTACTGCACGCCACCCGGACCCGGCCGGCGGCGACCGACCCCGGTCCGGACTGCCGGGATCTCGTGGAGCCCGCGCTGCGGACCGCCGCCCAGCGCATCGCCTACGTACTGGCCCGGCGCGTGGCACGGCGGCACGAGATCGACCTCGTCGCCGAGTTCAGCGCGTGGCTGCCCGCGGCGGCTGCCGTCGCCGCGCTCGGGCTGCCGGGGGAGGAGTCCGCCCGGGTGCGGGAGTGGTGCCGTACGGGCCCCGTGCACGGCGACGGCGTGCACCCGGAGTTCGCCGGGCTCCTGCGCCCCCATGTCGTGCGGCGGCGGGAGCGGCCCGGCACCGACCTGCTCTCCGCGCTGTGCCGCGTCCGGGTGGACGGGCAGGCACTCTCGGACGAGGCCGTCACCGCGCGTGCCGCCGCGCTCCTCACGGGCGGCGGCCGGGCCACCGCTCTCGCCCTTGCCTCTTTCCTGGCCAACCTCCTGGACCACCCGGCCCAGTTGGAGCTCGCACGCGCCCGTCCGGGGCTGATACCCGGCGCGTGGGCGGAGTCCCTGCGCCGTGATCCGCCCACGCCCGTCGTACCGCGCCGCGCGAGAGTTCCGATCACCCTGGGCGGCACCGCGCTGCCCGCGGGATCCGTCGTGGCCTGCCTCATCGGCTCCGCGGGACGCGATCCGTACCGCTTCGCCGACCCCGACCGCTACGACATCTTCCGCGCGGACCCGGCGCACCTCGTGTTCGGCGCGCCCGGCCGCTTCCGCCCGGCGGCCACCGTGGCCGGAATCGTCGCCGAGTGCGGTCTGCGGGCCCTGCTCGACGCCATGCCGGGCCTGCGCTGGGCGCCCGGCTTCAGGCCCGCGCCCGGAGGGCTCATGGCGCGGGCACCACGCCTCCTACTCGTCCGCCCCTCCTGAGTCCGCCGCTCCTGAGTCCGCCCCTCCTGAGGCCCGTTCGAGCAGCACCACGGGCAGCTCCCCGAAAAGCTCCTCCACGCGCGCGTGCCCGGTGAATTCCCGCCCCCGGGTGAGCAGATCGACCCACCGCCCCTCCGGAAGCGCCAGCTCCGTGGAGCGCCAGCCGCCCGCTTCGGCCAGGCGCAGGGAGAGCCGGGTCACCGCGGCGATCACCTCTCCGGAGCGCGCGAAGGCCACGCAGTGCGCCGCGCCCGGACCCCGCGCGGCCAGCGGCTCGTACGTCGCCGCGTCGCCGAACAGCTCCGGGCGCCGTCTGCGCAGCCGCAGCGCGGTCGTCGTGACGGCCAGCTTCTCCTCGGAGAGGTCCCAGCGGTCACGGTGCTGCTCCAGGTACTCCAGGACATGCGGCTGGAACCGCACGAGCCGCCGGTTGTCCGGGTCCACCAGGGCCCGGTACTCGCTCTCCGTGCCCTGGTAGAGGTCGGGCACGCCGGGCATCGCGAGCTGGAGCAGCGCGGCCCCGAGGAGGTTCGCCCGCACGTGCGGGCGCAGCGTGCCCGCGAACTCCGCGACCGTGTAGAGCGGCGGTCCGCAGGGGCCCGCCTCCACGAACGCCGTGACGGCCTTCTCGTACGCCTCGTTCGGCTCGGTCCAGCTCGTGTGCAGGCCCGCCTCGCGCACGTGCTTGAGCAGCGCCTTCTGCAGCCGCTCGTCGTAGGGGAAGCCGAAGCCGACGGCCGTCTGCCAGGCCGCCCAGGCGAGTTGGGGGTCAGGCGCGCTCGTGCCGCCCGCGCGCGCGGTCTGCTCGGTCAGGTCGACCAGGAGGTCGGCCCACTGCTCCGGGCACTGCGTGAGGACGGAGATGCCCGCCCGTACGTCGGCGCTGCGCTTCGTGTCGTGGGTGCTGAGCACCGTCCCCGCGTACGGCCAGTCGCGCTGCACGCGCGCGCAGTAGGCGTGGAACGCCTCCGGGGACACCGCGGGGCGCTCGGGTGAGCCGCCCACCTCGGCCGCCGAGAGGAGCGGCGCGTGCCGGTAGAACGCCGTGTCCTCGACCGCCTTGGCCCGCAGCGCCGACGAGGTCTGCGCGAACCGCGCGCGGAAGCCGTCGAGCGCGGGCCCGGACCCCAGGCGCCCGAGGACCAGGTCCCGTACGACGTCGACCGCCTCGGCCTCCTCCCGCACCGCGAAGGCGGCCTTGGCCTCTTCGGCGGCCCCCACCGTGAGCACCGAGGCCGGTTCGACGCCCCCGGAGACGTACGGCCGGTAGACGGGAAGCCGGACGAGCAGCTCCAGGAGGGCGGTGCGCAGCGCCCACGGCGCGTGGTCGCGCAGCGCCGGGTCCCCCGCGCACAGGGCGGTCGCCTCGCGCGTGAGGCGGTCGGTCTCGGCGGCGAGCTCATGGGTGAGCACCTTGTACGCGGCGCGCCGCACCGTCGCCCCCCAGTCGCCGCCCCGGTCCACCGGAGGGGCCGTGAACCTGCGGTACTGCCCGAGGAGTTCACCGGCCCCCGCCGGGTCCGTGAAGAGGCCGTCCAGGTGGCGCAGGGCGTCGTAGCCGGTGGTGCCCGCGACGGGCCACGCGGCGGGCAGCTGCTCCCCGTCGGAGAGGATCTTCTCCACGACCGTCCAGCGCCCCCGGGTGGCCTCGTGGAGCCGCTGGAGGTAGGCCCCCGGGTCCGCGAGCCCGTCGGGGTGGTCGATCCGCAGCCCCTCCACGACCCCGTCCCGCAGCAGTGCGAGGATCTTCGCGTGGGTCGCGTCGAACACCTCCGGGTCCTCGACCCGCACCCCGATGAGGTCCGAAATGGTGAAGAAGCGCCGGTAGTTGAGCTCCGTACGGGCAAGGCGCCACCACGCGAGGCGGTACCACTGGGCGTCCAGGAGCTGCGGCAGCGGCAGCTCCGCGGTGCCGTCCCGGAGGGGGAAGGCGTGCTCGTGGTAGCGCAGCACGTCCCCGTCGACCCGCAGGCGCTCCAGCTCGTCGCCGACCCCGCGTCCGAGCACCGGGATCAGCACCTGGCCGCCGCCCGCCTCCCAGTCGACGTCGAACCACCGGGCGAAGGGCGACGCGGGGCCCTCGCGCAGGACCTCCCAGAGGGCGTGGTTGTGGCGGGGCACCGCCGCCATGTGGTTCGGCACGATGTCCACGACAAGGCCGAGCCCGTGCGCCCGCGCGGTGCGCGAAAGGGCCCGCAGCCCCTCCTCGCCGCCCAGCTCGTCCCGCACGCACGCGTGGTCCACGACGTCATAGCCGTGCGTGGACCCCGGAACGGCTTCGAGGACCGGCGACAGATGCAGGTGCGAGACTCCGAGAGAGGCCAGGTACGGGACGGCCGCTTCGGCGGCCGCGAACGGAAACTCCGGCTGCAGCTGCAGCCGGTACGTGGCGGTGGGCGGTGGCGGCACCGCGGGCTCCGAGCGCTCAGGCGTCATGCGAACCTACGTACCCGCCCGAAGGGCTTTCGTGCCATCGACTCATGCGTGTGGCGGCGCGTGCGTCGTTAGCGTCGGACGATGGCCGAAGAGGAACAGACCGGACGGGACGCGTCCGGCGCACGGGGATTGCTGGACACCTACCGGGAAGTGATCGGGCACACCGGAGCGCTCCTTCCGGTGATCTCGTTCCTCGGCAGGCTCCCCGTGGCCATGATCCAGTTCGGCAGCGTCCTCCTGGTCACCGAGACCAGCGGATCGCTCGCCACGGGCGGCGTGGTCGCCTGCGCGCTCGCGCTCGGCCAGGTGACCATGGGCCCGTTCGTCGGCCGCCTCGCCGACCGGCACGGCCAGCGCGCCGTGGTCCTCGGCTTCTCGCTGCTCAACGCCGCGGCGATCGCGCTCTACACGCTCGGCGCCCTGCTGGAACTGCCCACGCCCGCGCTCGTCCTCCTCGCCGTCCTCGCCGGTGCGAGCATCCCGGGGATCGGCCCGCTGGCCCGCGCCCGCTCTGTCCCGCTGGTCCGCGCGGCGGGCGGGGAGGATCGTCTGGTCCATACCGTCCTTTCCCTGGAGAGCACCATGGACGAGCTGTCCTTCGTGCTCGGCCCCGCCCTGGTGGGCCTCGCGGCCGTCGCGGGCCATCCGGCGTACGCCTTCGGGGCGGCGGCGCTCCTGGTCGCCGTCTGCGGCTCCGGCTTCGCGCTGCACCCCACCGGCCGGACCGCGCGGGCGGTCCGGGAGCCGGGACAGGGGGCACGCGCGCGTGGCGCCCGGCAGCGGCTCCCGCGCGAGGTGATCGTCGTACGCGTCGGGCTCGTCTTCGTGGGCGTCCTGCTCGGCGCCTGCGGAGCGGGCATCACGGCGCTCACCGGGGAGCTGGGGCAGCCGGGCCAGGCGGGCCTCGTCTACGCCGCCATGGGCGTCATGAGCGCCGTCGTGGGGCTCTCCATGGCCGCGCTGCCCGAGCGCTTCGGGCTGCACGCGCGCTGGCGCGCGGCGACGGCCGCGGCGGCGCTGCTCTCGCTGCCGCTGGTGTGGACGGACAGCATGACGGGCCTGTACCTCGTGGTGACCGTGTTCGGCGCGATCTACGCCCCGAACCTGATCACCGGCTTCGCGCTCACCGAGCGTTCCTGCCCGCCGCGGCGGCTCGCCGAGGGGATGACGTTCGCCGCGAGCGCCTTCGTCGGCGGCCAGGCGGTCACGCTGGCCGTGGCGGGACGCCTGGCCGAGTCGTACGGCCCGGGTGCGGCGTTCGCGCTCGGCAGCGCGGCCGCCGCCGTCGCGTTCCTGATCGCGCTGGCCGCCCGCCCCACGGCGGACGGCCACGCGAACGACGCCTCTTTGGTCACGCAGGGCGCTGCAGGACGGTGAGGCTGCGGTCGGCGAGCGTCAGGCGCTCCCCGGCCCTTGCCTTCGCCCCGGTGTCCGGCGGCACGCCCTCCGCCCGCGCGGTGTCCACGACCACCTGCCACTGACGGCCGTGATTGACCGGAACCACGAACTCCAAGGGCTCCGCCGAAGCGTTGAACATCATCAGGAACGAGTCGTCGGAGATCCGCTCGCCGCGCGAGCCGGGCTCGGAGATGGCGTTGCCGTTCAGGAACACCGTCAGCGCCCGTGCCTGCGACGCGTCCCAGTCCTCCTGCGTCATCTCCTCGCCCTCCGGCGTGAACCACGCGATGTCCGAGAGCTCGTCGTGCGTGCCCTCGACCGGACGCCCGTGGAAGAACCGCCTCCTGCGGAAGACGGGGTGATCGCGCCGCAGCCACGCCATCGCGCGCGTGAACTCCAGCTGGGCGCTCTCGCCCTCGGGCCAGCGCACCCACGCGATCTCGTTGTCCTGGCAGTAGGCGTTGTTGTTGCCCCCTTGCGTCCGGGCGAACTCGTCGCCGTGGCTGAGCATGGGGACGCCCTGGGAGAGCATCAGCGTCGCGATGAAGTTGCGCATCTGCCGTTCGCGCAGCTCCAGGATGCCCGGGTCGTCCGTCTCGCCCTCGGCGCCGCAGTTCCAGGAGCGGTTGTGGCTCTCGCCGTCCTGGTTGTCCTCGCCGTTGGCCTCGTTGTGCTTCTCGTTGTACGAGACGAGGTCGTGCAGCGTGAAACCGTCGTGGCAGGTGGTGAAGTTGATCGACGCCAGGGGGCGCCGCCCGTCGTCCTGGTAGAGGTCGGACGAGCCGGTGAGCCGCGACGCGAACTCCGCGAGGGTGCGCGGTTCGCCCCGCCACATGTCACGCACCGTGTCGCGGTACATGCCGTTCCACTCGGTCCACAGCGGCGGGAAGTTGCCCACCTGGTAGCCGCCCTCGCCGACGTCCCACGGCTCGGCGATCAGCTTCACCTGGCTCACCACGGGGTCCTGCTGCACAAGGTCGAAGAACGAGGACAGGCGGTCCACCTCGTGGAACTGCCGGGCCAGCGTCGCCGCGAGATCGAAGCGGAAGCCGTCCACGTGCATGTCCGTGACCCAGTGCCGCAGCGAGTCCATGATCATCTGGAGTACGTGCGGCGACCGCATCAGAAGCGAGTTGCCGGTCCCCGTGGTGTCCATGTAGTAGCGGGAATCGTCCATGAGGCGGTAGTACGAGGCGTTGTCCAGGCCCTTGAAGGAGAGCGTCGGGCCCAGGTGGTTGCCCTCGGCCGTGTGGTTGTAGACGACGTCGAGGATCACCTCGATGTCCGCCTCGTGCAGCGCCTTGACCGCCTGCTTGAACTCCAGGACCTGCTCGCCCCGGTCGCCCCAGGAGGCGTACGCGTTGTGGGGCGCGAAGAAGCCGATCGTGTTGTAGCCCCAGTAGTTGTTCAGGCCCATGTCGACGAGCCGGTGGTCGTTCACGAACTGGTGCACCGGCATCAGTTCGAGGGCCGTCACGCCCAGCTGCGTCAGGTGATCGATGACCGCCGGATGCGCGAGCGCCGCGTACGAGCCCCGCAGCTCGTCCGGAAGATCCGGGTGCCGCATGGTCAGGCCCTTCACATGGGCCTCGTAGAGCACGGTTTCGTTGTACGGGGTGCGCGGCGGGCGGTCGTCGCCCCAGTCGAAGTACGGATTGACCACCACGGAGGTCATCATGTGCGGCGCGGAGTCCATGTCGTTGCGTTTCTCGGGGGCGCCGAAGCGGTAGCCGTACACCTCCTCTCCCCAGTCGACCCGGCCGCTGACCGCCCGGGCGTAAGGATCGAGCAGCAGCTTCGCCGAATTGCAGCGATGCCCCTGCTCCGGTTCGTAGGGACCGTGCACACGGAAGCCGTACCGCTGGCCCGGCATCACGCCGGGCAGGTACGCGTGGCGCACGAACGCGTCGGACTCCCGCAGCTCGACGGCTGTCTCCGAGCCGTCGTCGTGCAGCAAACACAGCTCCATGCGGTCGGCGGTCTCGGAGAAGACCGCGAAGTTCGTGCCGGCGCCGTCGTACGTCGCACCGAGTGGATACGCCTGCCCTGGCCACACCTGCATGCATCCGACTCTTCCACTACCGCCCCCTCGGCCCGGGGTCACATTGGTCAGAGTCTCCCCGAAAGTGGGGCAACCACCCAGGAGTTGAGGTCGTCTAACGGACCGACCACATACTCGATGTGCCCATGAGTGGGACATGAGGGGAAATAGGGGGGGATGTGCGCGAACTAGTCAGACGCCATCTGGGGAAGGTAGTGGCGGGGACGGCGGTCGCCGTGGCAGCCACCGCCGTGATGGCAGGACTCACGCTGCAGGGCACGGCCGGGGCGGGGGAGTCCCGGAACGACCGCAGCGCGGCCGCTGGAGCGGCGCAGCAGAACGCGATCCCGAAGGACGGGGTCGTGGAGGCCGCACCCGAAGAGGGCAAGAAGGGCATCGGCAGCGACCCGCTGACCGACGACGAGACGAAGCGGGCCGAGCAGATAGCCATGACCGGCAATCTGCGCAGGTCCGCCCGTGACGTGGAGGGCGACCGCGGCCCGCAGCTCCTGGCGAGCAATCTGAGCGAGGCGGACCCGACCGAGGCCGTCGACCCCGACAGGCCGCGCCGCGCGGAGATCGTCTACTACGACTACAAGTCCGACGAGCTGGTGACCAAGACGGTCAACCTCGACACGGGCAAGGTCGAGAACACCGACACCTCGCACGGCGTCCAGCCCCCGGCGGCCAAGGACGAACTGCGCGAGGCGGCGCAGCTGCTGATCGCCGATCCGCTCGGCAAGGATCTCAAGAGCGACTACAAGCACGCGATGGACAAGGAGCTGACCTCGCCGGACCAGCTGACGCTCAGCGCCTTCGTCTTCCACAAGGAAACCGTCGAGAAGCTGCCGGCCCCGCTCGCCAAGTGCGGCGAACACCGCTGCCTCAGCGTCGTCAGCAAGGTCGTCAACGGCCCCTGGATCGACACCCGTGACCTGATCGTCGATCTGAGCGCCCGCACCGTCACCCGCCTCCGCTGAGCGGCCGGACACCCGCCCGCACTTCTTCACTTCCGTACAAGGGAGTCATTTCGCATGCTCGTGAACAGACTTACGCGCGCCCGCAAGCGCTTGTCCATCGGCCTTGCGGTCACCGCGCTCCTGGGCACCGCCGTCGCCGTCGCAGGACCGGCGGGCGCCACACAGAACGCCGCCAAGGACGCCCCCGCCGCCGACGCCCCGGCGTGCAGCGACGACTACCGCATCGAGCAGACCGTCGACGGCGGTACCACCTGGCGCATGTGCTGGCACTACAACACCAACGCCGGGCTCGTCCTCGACAACATCTCGTACCAGCCGAAGAGCGAATCCAAGCCCATCCCCGTCCTCACCAGCGCGCGGCTCGCCCAGGTCCACGTGCCCTACGACGACGGCGAGAACGAGTACCAGGACATCACCGGCGCCACCTTCGGCACGGACCTCCTGCCGCTGAAGCCCGCCGAGTGTCCCGGCGGCACCATCAAGACCGTCAAGGTCGGCAGCTCCTCGCCCATCCCCGGCGGCAAGGTCAAGGGCCTGTGCACCACCACGCGCGCGCGTGGCCACGCCTACCGCATGACGCCGGACATCTACTCCAACCCGGAGAAGGTCTACCAGGCGCAGGGCAAGGACCTGCTCGTCT
The DNA here is from genome assembly GCF_040644915.1 of Streptomyces sp. NPDC046925. Classification (NCBI taxonomy): domain Bacteria; kingdom Bacillati; phylum Actinomycetota; class Actinomycetes; order Kitasatosporales; family Streptomycetaceae; genus Streptomyces; species Streptomyces sp. NPDC046925. The sequence goes on from NZ_JBEYWZ010000001.1 coordinate 407,936, forward strand.
ACACCGTCAACCAGGCGTCCTGGTACGAGTACATCACCGAGTGGCGCTTCTCCTCGGACGGCACGATCACCTCGAACGTCGGCGCGACGGGCAGCCTCGCGCCGGAGGACTACAACGGGACCGACGGCCGCGGCTGGCCCATCGGCAAGGGCGCCCGTGACTACGCGGAGAGCCACAGCCACAACATCTCCTGGCGCCTCAACTTCGGCCTCGACGGCTCCCCGAAGGCCAAGGTCGAGCAGTACGACTCCAAGGTGACGCCGCCTACGGGGAACGGCAATCCGAAGACGAAGACGACCCGCACCCCCGTCACCAAGGAACTCGTCGGTGACGTCAAGGGCATGCGCTGGTGGCGCGTGGTGAGCACGGCCGGCAAGAACGCGGACGGCCACAAGCGGTCCTACGAGATCGTGCCGGGCCACACCGTCAAGCACCCCGGGCGCAACTACAGCAACCACGACGTGTACTTCACCGAGTACAAGAAGTGCGAGAAGTACTCCAGCGACAATCTGTCCTCGAACTGCGGCGGCAAGAGCGTGGACAAATGGGTCAACGGCCAGACGCTCAAGCACCCGATCACCTGGGTCAACATCGGGTTCCACCACATCGCCCGGGACGAGGACCAGCAGCCCATGCCGGTCCACTGGCAGGGCTTCTCCCTGGCCCCGCGTGACGTGACCGCTATGAATCCGCTCACTCCCGCCGACCTCGCCGACCAGAACGGCCATACAGGCGGGCGGTAGTTGAGAAAACACCCTCCCCATCCGGCTGCACCGGCCGCCGCTCCCGGAGTACCCTTCCTTGATCGTTGAACGGGGGAGTGCTCGGGGGAGCGGAAGGGGTGCGCTGGGTGAGCTCGGGAGGGCGGGAACTGCCCCCTGGTGACGAGGGTCACGAGGGGAGTTCCGCGGACGGCCCGCCCGGAGCGGTGTCCCTGGCGCGGCCGATGGAGATGGGATCTCAGATCGGACCCGAACTGGACTGGGGCGCCGACGCCTGGCGCGAGGTGCGCACCCGCGCCCAGCGCGCCGGGCGGGCCTACATCTGGCTGAATCTCGTGGAACAGCGGCTGCGCGCCGTCGTGGCCGCCGTTCTGCGCCCCATCTATGAACCGGTGCACGCCGACGACTGGGTGGTCGCCGCCGCCGGACCCGCCGGGCAGGAGTGGGTCCAGCGGGCCGTCGCCGTACGCGAAGTCAGCCGCCGCAAGGGCTACTTGCTCGACCCGGCCGACGACAACGTCCTCAGCTTCCTGACGCTGCCCCAGCTCCGCGAGCTGATGGTGCAGCACTGGCCGTGCTTCGAGCCGTACTTCGACGACCGCAGGGACGTCGAACTCGCTCTGGACGAGCTGGAAGTGACGCGGAACGTGGTCTCGCGCAACCGCGCCCTGTCCACCGCCGTCCTCGCCCAGGCCGAGCGTGCTTCGGCCAAGCTCCTGGACATACTCGGCGCGGGCACCGACACGCCGTCCGCGCGCCGGCTGCCCGTCGACGCCGTCGAGTCCCTGGTCGGCGACCGGTACGCCGACGTGGTGGGCGTCCACTCGGACCGGGTGCGGCTGCTGCGGCAGTTCCCCGCCGAGGACATCTTCGGCGGGGCCCGCCGCCTCGACGCGATCGGCATAGGCCTGAACCTCCTGGTCCAGAACTTCTCCGGGCGGCGCCTCGTCCGTCTCGCGGAGTCCGGCTGCCGGGTGCGGCTGCTCTTCCTCAACCCGGCCAGCAGTGCGGTCAAGCGCCGGGAGCGTGAACTGGGCCTGAAGCGGGGCGAGCTGAGCCGCAGCGTCGAGATGAACATCCTGCACATGCGCCGGGTGCGGGCCCGCTTGCGCGATCCGGGCGCCTTCGAGATCCAGGTCTTCGACGAGACGCCGCGCTTCACCGCGTATCTGGTCGACGGGGACGGCGCGGACGGCATCGCGGTCGTCCAGTCGTACCTGCGCAGGACGCGGGGGATGGAGGCGCCGGTGCTCGTGCTGCGCGGCGGCCGCCGGGTGGTCAAGGCGGACGAGCCGGACGACAACGGACTCTTCGAGACGTACCGGGAGGAGTTCGAAGTGGCCTGGACGGACTCACGGCCGGTCTCCTGACCCGCCGGGGCCATAAGCCTCGCCCCGAGCGGAGGGCGGTAAGCGGAACGCGCGCCTCGGATTGTCAGTGGCGCGTGGGAACCTGGTGGTCAATGGGGGAAAGCACCACAGAGAAGGGGGCGGCCATGGGCTGGCACCGGGAGCTGCTGATCGGGTTCGACCTGGAGACGACCGGGACGGATCCGCACGAGGCGCGCATCGTCACGGCGGCGGTGATCGAGGTCAGGGCCGGCGAGACGCTGGGCCGCAGGGAATGGCTCGCCGACCCGGGAGTCGAGATCCCGGCGGAGGCCGTCGCGGTGCACGGCATCTCGAACGAACGGGCCACGGCGGACGGCAGACCGGCCGCGGAGGTCGCCGACGCGATAGCGGCCGTCCTCGTGGCGTACTGGCAGACGGGCGTCCCCGTCGTCGCGTACAACGCCACCTTCGACCTCACCCTGCTCTCCGCCGAGTTGCACCGGCACGGCCTGCCGTCCCTGCGCGAGCGCCTCGGCGGCGCGGAACCGGCCCCGGTCATCGACCCGTACGCGATCGACCGCTCCGTCGAGCGCTACCGCAAGGGCAAGCGGAACCTGGAAGCGGTCTGCACGGAGTACGGGGTGCTGCTCGAGTCCGCCCACGACGCCACGTCGGACGCCCTGGCCGCGGCCTGTCTGGCGGCCGCGATAGCCGAACGCCACCCCAAGCTGGCGGCCTTCGGCCCCGCGGAGCTGCACCGCCGCCAGATCGACTGGTATGCGGAGTGGGCGGCGGACTTTCAGAAGTTCCTGCGGAAGAAGGGGCAGGAGGACGCGGTGGTGGACGGCACATGGCCGCTGCGGGAGCAGTTCAGCGAGTCCGCGTCCGGAGTCTGAGGCCCGTCGCCGGCGTCTGAGGCACCTCAGTAGGAGCACCTCAGAAGGGGTACCACCGCACACCCGGGTCGCCGTCACGCAGCGAGGCGACCCGGCGGCGGAACTCGGCCAGTGCCTTCGGGTTGCCGGGAGCGTGCTGCGCGACCCACGCACAGCTCGCCGTCTCCCGCGCGCCCCGGAGCACCGCACACCCCTCCCACTCCCGCACGTCCCAGCCGTAGCGAGCGACGAACCCGTCGTACGCCTCGGCGGGCAGTCCGTAGCGGTCGCGCGAGAGCGCCATCACGACGAGATCGTGCTCCCGCAGGTCGGTGGAGAAGGTCTCCAGATCCACCAGGACCGGACCGTCCGCGCCCACCAGGACATTGCGGGGGAGAGCGTCGCCATGAATGGGACCAGGAGCAAGACGGGGGGTGAGCGCCGCTGCCGCCGCCTCGAATCCGTCCCTGCGCTCGCGCAGATAGTCCGCGTCCTTGGCGTCGATCGCCTCACCGGCGAGTCGCAGCCACCGCTCGACCCCGCCGAGGAGTTCACGCCGGGGCAGCTCGAAGCCGGGCGCGGGAAGCGCGTGCACGAGGCGGAGGAGGGCTGCGAGGTCGCGCGGCTCGGCAGGACGCACGGAGTCCGGCAGCCGGTGCCACACCGTCACCGGGTGCCCGTCCACCAGACCGGGCTCGGCCTCGGCCGCCCGTACGGCAGGCACGCCCGACTCCTCGAGCCACCGCGCGACCCGCAACTCCCGCCGCGCACGGTCGAGAAGCTCCGGCGCGGCCCGCCCGACCTTGACCACCGAGTCGCCGCCGGCGAACACCGCGTTCTCGCCGAGTGCGAGCAGCGCCGCGTCCCGATCGAGTCCCGCAGCGCTCAATACGTCCCTTGCCCGCGCCTCGTCCATCCGCTTCCTCCCGCACCGCTTGCTCTGTCCGCGCGACACATCCTCCCATTTGCACAGGCCAAGGGGCTGCCGGGCCTGCGCAGCTGCTTGACGTATCAAGATCCCATCAGCACGATGACGGGGGCCGCCTGGGCGGCCAAACCCCGATGAGCCGCCCAAAGGAGCCGATTCCGTGACATTGGCGACCGCAACGAAGCGGTCAGCGAAAGGCCCGTCCGCGCGCAGAGGCGCGGACCACGGCGCCTGGTTCCTGGTCCTTCCCGCACTGATCCCGATCCTGATCCTCAGCGTGGTCCCGCTGCTCTACGGCATCACGCTCGCGTTCACCGACTCCCAGTCGGGGCGCACCGAGCCGACCCAGTGGGTCGGCGCCCTCAACTTCCAGGACCTGCTGCACGACACCCTCTTCTGGGACTCGTTCCGCATCGGCCTGCTGTGGGCGTTCGGTGTCACCGTGCCGCAGTTCTTCCTCGCGCTCGGCCTCGCCCTGCTGCTCAACCAGCCGCTGCGGATGCGCTGGCTCGCGCGGGCGCTGGCGATCATCCCCTGGGCGATGCCCGAGGTGGTCGTCGGCATCATGTGGCGGCTCGTCTACCACCCGGACGCGGGCGTCCTGAACGAGACGATGTCCACCCTCGGCCTCGGCGAGGGCAAGGACTGGCTGACCGGCACCTCCACCGCGCTCCTTGCCGTGATCGTCGTCGGCGTCTGGGCGGGCATGCCGCAGACCACCGTCGCGCTGCTCGCCGGACTGCAGAACACCCCGCGCGAACTGCACGAGGCGGCGGCGATGGACGGAGCGGGCGCCTGGCGGCGCTTCCGTACCGTCACCTGGCCCGCGATCAAGCCGATCGCCCTGGCCATCACGGCGCTCAACTTCATCTGGAACTTCAATTCCTTCGCCCTGGTCTACGTCCTCACCCAGGGCGGCCCCGGCGGCCGCACCCGCCTGCCCATGCTCTTCGCCTACGAAGAGGCCTTCCGCTACGGCCAGTTCGGCTATGCGGCGGCCATGGGCTGTGTGATGGTCGCGGTGATCTCCGTGATCCTCGCCTTCTACCTCGTCGGCCGTCTGAAGGGAGCCGACGAGTCATGATGCGTACGAAGAAGTCCACACGCACCGCGCAGTACGCGGCGCTCGCCGCCTATCTCGTCTTCCTCGCCTTCCCGTTCCTCTGGCTGATCTCCACGGCCTTCAAGCCCGCACGGGAACTGGGCAGCCTGCATCCCACCTGGATCCCGAAGAATCCGACCCTGGAGAACTTCCGGCAGGCCTTCGACGAGCAGCCGCTGCTCCAGGCCGCCGGAAACTCCCTGATCGCGGCGCTCAGCGCCTCGCTGATCGCGGTCGTCATCGCGACCCCCATGGCCTACGTCATGGCGCGGCACCGCAATCGCGTCTCCAAGGCGGCGACGGGCTGGGTGGTGATCAGCCAGGCGTTCCCCTTCGTCCTGATCATCATCCCGCTGTTCCTGATCCTGAAGAACCTGCACCTGATCAACTCGCTGCTCGGCCTGATCATGGTCTATGTGGTGTGGTCGCTGCCCTTCGCGCTGTGGATGCTCGTGGGGTACGTCCGCGCCGTGCCCGCCGAACTGGAGGAAGCGGCCGCGGTCGACGGCGCGAGCAAGGTGCGTACGTTCGTCTCGGTCGTCGCGCCCCTGCTCGCCCCCGGCATCGTCGCCACCGCGATGTTCGCCTTCATCACCGCATGGAACGAGTTCTTCTTCGCGCTCGTCCTGCTCAAGACCCCGGAGAAGCAGACCTTGCCGGTCATCCTCAACCGCTTCATCGGCACCGAGGGCGTCGCGGACCTCGGGCCGCTCGCCGCGGCGGCGTTCCTCGCGACCATCCCCTCGCTCGTCATCTTCGCGATCATCCAGAAGCGGATCACGGGCGGCATGCTGGCCGGGGCGGTGAAGGCCTGATGCGCGCAGCACCACGCCTCGTGACCGCCGCCACCGCGGTCCTCGCGCTGCTGCTCGGCGGCTGCAGCGGCGACTCGGCCGACGACGACGGGAAGATCACCCTCCAGTTCCAGTCCCTGGCCTGGCAGAAGGAGTCCGTCGACGCCAACAAGGCGCTCGTCAAGGAGTGGAACGCCACCCACCCGGACGTCAAGGTCGAATACATCCAGGGTAGTTGGGACAGCGTCCACGACCAGCTGCTCACCTCCTTCGAGGGCGGCGAGGCGCCGGACATCATCCACGACGCCTCGGACGACCTCGCCGACTTCGCGTACGGCGGATATCTCGCCGACATCGGCGATCTGCTGCCCGAACGCCTCAAGTCCGACATCCCGCGGCGCAGCTGGGAGACGGCCACCTTCGGGGGCAAGGTCTACGGAGTCCCCTTCCTCCAGGAGCCGCGCGTACTGATCGCCAACGCGAAGTGGCTGAAGAAGTCGGGCGTACGGATTCCGACGCCCGAGAAGCCGTGGAGCTGGGAGGAGTTCCGGTCGGTCAGCAAGGATCTCGGCGACGGCAAGGACGGGAAGTACGGCGTGGCCTGGCCGCTCAAGGAGCCGGTGTCCGCGACGCTCAACCTCTCGCTGTCGACCGGCGGAAAGATGTTCCACCGGGGCGAGGACGGCAAGGTCGACGTCCGTTTCGACGCGGCCGACGAGATCATGCCGCGCACGGTCCACGACCAGGTCAACGTCGACAAGAGCGCGTCCGGCAGCACCCTGGGCATGGGCGGCTCCGACACGCTGCCGGGCTTCTTCGGCGGCAAGTACGCGATGGTCCCGCTCGGCTTCTCCTACCGCCAGCAGATCGTCCAGCAGGCGCCGAAGGGCTTCGACTGGCAGGTGCTTCCCGCACCGGCCGGGTCCGAGGGCCTCGCCCAGGGCGTCAGCCCGCAGACCCTCTCCGTCTCCGAGGACAGCCCGCACAAGAAGGAGGCGGCCGAGTTCATCGACTTCTTCCTCCAGCCGGACAACATGGTGAAACTCGCGCGCGGCGACTGGATGCTGCCGACGGGCAAGGAGGCGCTGAAGGACCCCGCCCTGCGCACGAAGAAGGACGACTGGGCCGCGGGCACCGCCCTCGCCGAGGACCTGCGCCCGGCGCCCGCGCAGTCCGTGCGGGGTTACCCGGAGTGGAAGGACAAGGTCGCCACCCCGGCGCTCCAGGAGTACTACAGCGGGGCGATCGGCCTGGACGAACTGCGCAAACGGCTGGTGGAGGACGGGAATCTGGTGCTGGCGCGCTATCAGCGGTGAGGCCGGGGGAGTCGGGGGAGACGGGGGAGTCGGTGACACCGCGACCGGCTCCTGCCCACCCAGTTGCACGATACGTATCGTCTCGTTTAGGGTTCCGGGCATGACCACACGCCGGCGTGCCCATATCGCCATGTTCTCCATCGCCGCGCACGGGCACGTGAACCCGAGCCTCGAAGTGATCCGTGAGCTCGTCGCCCGCGGCCACCGCGTCACGTACGCCATTCCGCACCTCTTCGCGGAGAAGGTCGCCGCGACCGGCGCCGAGCCCGTGCCGTTCGAGACGACGCTGCCGGGCCCGGACGACGACCCCGAGGCCTGGGGAACCGAGCTGATCGACAACATCGAGCCGTTCCTCACCGAGGGCATCGAGACGCTGCCCCAGCTGGCCGCGGCGTACGAGGGCGACGAACCGGACCTGGTCCTGCACGACATCACCTCGTACGCGGCGCGCGTGCTCGCCCGTCGCTGGGGCGTCCCCGAGATCTCCCTCTCGCCGAACCTCGTGGCCTGGGACGGCTACGAGGAAGAGGTGTCGGAGCCGATGTACGCCGAACTGAAGGAGACCGAGCGGGGCCAGGCGTACTACGCGCGCTTCCACGCCTGGCTGGAGGAGAACGGGATCACCCAGCACCCCGACCCCTTCGTCGGGCGCCCGCCCCGCTCGCTCGTCCTGATCCCCAAGCCGCTCCAGCCGAACGCCGACCGCGTCGACGAGACCGTGCACACCTTCGTCGGCGCCTGCCAGGGCGACCGCTCGGCGCAGGGTGACTGGCAGCGTCCCGCCGACGCCGAAAAGGTGCTGCTCGTCTCGCTCGGTTCGTCCTTCACCAAGCAGCCCGGCTTCTACCGCGAATGCGTCAAGGCGTTCGGGGATCTGCCCGGCTGGCACGTGGTGCTCCAGGTCGGCAGGCATGTCACGGCGAGTGAACTGGGCGACGTTCCGCGGAACGTGGAGGTCTGCCAGTGGGTGCCGCAGCTCGCGGTCCTCAAGCAGGCCGACGCCTTCATCACGCACGCAGGCGCGGGCGGCAGCCAGGAAGGGCTCGCCACCGCGACGCCGATGGTCGCGGTGCCGCAGGCCGTCGACCAGTTCGGCAACGCGGACATGCTCCAGGCGCTCGGGGTGGCCCGGCACGTACCGATGGAGGAGGCCACCGCGCAGACCCTGCGGGACGCGGTGCTCGGACTGACGGGCGACCCGGAGGTGGCGCGGCGCCTCGCCGAGGTGCGGGACGGGATGGCGGGGGAGGGCGGCACGAAGATGGCGGCCGACCTCATCGAGGAGGAGCTCGCGAAGGCGGCGAAGGCGAAGGCGGCGGGGCGGGCCGGGGGATGACGCCGACGGCGGTCTGGCTGTGGATTCGGCTGGTCGGGGCCTGATGCCGCCCGGGTGTGATGCTCCGGGAAGGCTTTTGGTTACACGCCGGGGAATTCTGTTACGTACCTGTCGTTCGATAACGCTCAGGTAACGCAGGGTGGTTCTGGCATAGGTATTGACTCGTCCTGCCCGTTTGACCATTACCCCGGCCGAAAGGTTGCACGCTCGGCTACTTGTTAGTTGAACCAATGGCTTCTTAGCGTGAGGTGAACGTTCCGCGAACGCCAGGAAGTTGACCCCACATGCGACGAGACATACCGCCCCTCGACGAGGTGCGCCGCATCACCCAGAAGAAGCGTGACGCCTGGTGGACCGTGATTCTGGTCGATCCGGTCGCCACGCCGCTGGTGCGGTGGACGGCGATGCGGACCAGGATCACGCCCAACCAGATCACCTGGGGCGCGTTCTTGCTGGGGCTCGTCTCCGCGGGGTTCTTCGCGATGGGCGACTGGCAGTGGCTGGCCGTCGGTGCCGTCGTTTATCACTGCAGCTTCATTCTCGACTGCATGGACGGAAAGGTCGCCCGTCTCACCGGCACCGGTTCGGTCTTCGGCGCCTGGCTCGACTTCGTCTTCGACCGGATTCGCGTGATGGCGTGTGCGGTGGCCCTGATGGGCGGCCAGTTCCACCGCACCGGAGATGCCTTCTACATCTGGGCCGCGGTCGCCGTGGTCGCCCTCGACACCCTGCGCTACATCAACGGCCTCGAGATCTTCAAGATCCGGCACACCATGCGCAAGCAGATCAAGAGCCGCATGAGGGCGGCCCGCCGGGCCGAGAACGAGGCCGAGCTGGCCTTCATGGAGGACCTGCTGCGGGACAACCCCGAGGCGGACATCGAGCAGGACCTGCAGAAGACGCGGGCGGAGCAGGGAGTTCCGCAGACCCCGGCCGCGGCTGCGGAGCCCGCGCCCAAGCGACAGGTCATCGACCTGCACCAGGAGTTCCGGGGCAAGTTCCCCGCGTATCTGCGGGCACGCTCCTTCCTGCTGCGGCACCGCATCCGTACGCACCTGGTGAGCGGCATCGAGTTCCAGATGGGCGTCTTCATGATCGGCCCGCTGTTCGACGTGGTGCTCCCGGCGACGATCGTCTCCGGCGCGCTGCTCCTCGTCTTCGAGCTGGCCATCATCTACAAGCTGCTGCTCTCGACGCGGGACTTCACGCGGACCATCGACTCCTTCGAGGAGCGCAAGGTCATGGCAGGGGCCTCGGCGTAGGCAATCACCGGCTTCGCCGAGTTCGTCCTCAAACGCCGGACGGGCTGTCTCCAGCCCGTCCGGCGTTCTTTTACGCCCGTACCCGCTCCCCTCGCACAGGCACCGGCGCCTCTCCGGCGGAGGGCTCGTCGTGCGTCATGTCCGGCAGCCACCGCAGCCACCGCGGCAGGTACCAGTTCCGCTCCCCGAGCAGCGCCATCACCGCCGGGAGCAGCACCCCGCGGATCACCGTCGCGTCGATGAGGACCGCCGCCGCGAGGCCGACGCCCATCTGCTTCATGGACTGCATGGAGAGCGTCCCGAAGATGGCGAAGACGGCGACCATGATCACGGCGGCGCTCGTCACGACGCCCGCCGTGGTCACCACGCCGTGGCTGATCGCCTCCTTCGTCGTACGTCCCTGGAGCCGCGCCTCCCTGATCCGGGACACGACGAACACGTGGTAGTCCATCGAGAGGCCGAAGAGGATCACGAACAGGAACAGCGGCAGCCACGCGATGATCGCGCCCACTCCCTCCGCGCCCACCAGTGACGCGCCCCAGCCGTGCTGGAAGACGATCACCAGGATTCCGTAGGCCGCCCCCACCGAGAGCAGGTTGAGGACGATCGACGTGATCGCGATCGTCAGGGAGCGGAACGAGAGCAGCATCAGCACGAACGCGAAGACCACCACGAACGCGAACACCGGCGGGACCGACGAGGAGAGCTGGTCGTTGAAGTCCTTCGAGCCCGCCACCTGACCCGTCACCGGCGCCTCGACCCCGTCGACCTCGCCGAGCGTCGCGGGCCGCACCTCGTCCCGCAGCACGCCGAGACTCTTCTCCGCCTTCTCCTGATCGGATCCGCCCACCAGCGGCACGGTCAGGAACGCGACGTTCTGGTTCCTGTGCACCGTCACGTCGACAGGCCCGCCGGACGCCCCCGAGCTCACCGCCTGCTTCCGGAAGTCGGCGATCGCCGCCCGTACGTCGGGCGCGTTGATGTCATCGGCCTTCACCACGACCTCGGCGGGCTCCGAACCGCCGGGGAACGCCTCGTTCACCCGGTCGTACGTCGCCACGATCGGCAGTGAGTCGCCGAACTCCTGGTCGAGGGTGAGCTGCTGGGTCTTCATGCCGAGCGCGGGCAGCGCGATCGCCGCGAGGACACCCGCCGCGATCACCACCGAGACGACCGGGCGCTTGAGGACCCGGCCCACGACCGCGCGCCACAGCCGGCTCTCGCTCGGCACGCCGCCCGCCCGCTCCCGGCGCCGCAGGAACGGCACCCGGCCCTTCTCGACGCGCTCGCCGAGCAGCGAGAGCAGCGCGGGCAGGACCGTCACCGAACCCACCATGGCGACCGCGACCACCATCAGCGAGGCGACGCCCATCGCCTCGAACTCGCCGATGCCGGTGAACAGCATGCCCGCCATCGCCACGCACACCGTGATGCCCGAGACGACCACCGCCCGGCCGCTGGTGGCCGCCGCGATGTTCAGCGCGGTCTGCGCGTCACGGCCCTTGGCGCGCTCCTCGCGTTCGCGCCGCAGATAGAAGAGGCAGTAGTCGACGCCGACCGCGAGGCCCACCAGGAGCATCACGGAGTTCGCCGTCTCGCTCATCGGCTGGACCTGGCTGACCAAGGCCATCAGGCCCATCGTCGCCATGATCGCGGTGACGGCCAGGGCCACCGGAAGCAGCGCGGCGACCAGCGCGCCGAACGCGATGAGCAGGATGCCGAAGGCGACGGGGACCGCGGAGTACTCGGCCTGCTTGAAGTCCTCGCCGAAGGCGTCGTCGAACGTCTTCTGCATGCTGGCGCCGCCGATCTCCTCGACCCGCAGCCCGTCGCGCTCGTGCGCGTCCGCCACCTTGCCGACGGCCTCCAGGACCGGCCCGACACGATCCCCCGCCGTCTCGTCGTCGCCGCGCATGTCGAACCGCACCAGGGCGCTGCGGCCGTCCTTGGAGACCGATTCGCTCTTGTACGGCGATGTCACCGCCGTCACTTCACCGGTGGCCCCGACCGCCTTCATGACGTCGTCCACGGCCTGGCGGAAACGCGGATCGGTCGCCTTGAGGGCGCCGGGCCCTGTCTCCTTCGCCTGGATCAGGACGCTCTCGCCGACCGGCTCCCTGATGCCCGCGTCGTCCACGATCCGTGTCGCCTGATTGATCTCGCCCTTGAGATCGTTCTGGTCGACGTCCGTGCGGCCCACGGCGGAGCCGAGCGCCATCGACACCACCACGAAGAGCACCCAGATGCCCACGGCCGCCCATCGGTGCCCGGCGCTCCATCCGCCGGCCCGGGCGGCTATCCCCCGTACTCGTATGCCTTGATTCCCCATGGCTCGAAGCTAGGGCGAGGCCGGGGAGGCGCTCGTCGTGCCGGACGGTGAACCGGGCGGGCGCGCTCTCCTCCCTCCGGACCGGGCGTCCTCCTCGTCAAGAAGGAGCCGGGACACCGCAAGCCCCTTACATCTATGCGGACTTACGAGTTTCAGCCCCGTGGTGTCCGATCTGCCGACGGGGGCCCGATTTGTTATTACAGAACCTTGTTGAACAAGTCACAGGTGTATGTAGGTATTGATCTGCGCGCGTCAATCAGACATGGTTTCGTCCCAACGCCCGGAGATCTTCCGGATCTCGAGGGCCGTCGCAGTGAAGTTTTGAAAACCCCCCACATCCCCCCACAGACACCACGAGGAGACCCCTCTTCATGGCAACTCACAAGCGTGTCCGCTCGGTGAAGCTCGTCGCGGCGATAGCCACCGCCGCCACCGCGGTCGGAGTCACCGTCTTCGCGACCTCGTTCGCCGGTGCGGCAACCCCCGCCGAGGGCAAGGTCTATGGAGCCAACGCCAAGGGCGCCGTCGCGGGCAGCTACATCGTCATGCTCGACGAGAAGGCCGACAAGGGCGACAAGTCCGACCTCGCCGAGGAGTACGGCGGCAAGCTGAAGCACAACTACTCCTCCGCCATCAACGGCTTCTCGGCCAAGGGCCTGAGCGAGACCGACGCCAAGCGCCTGGCCGCCGACCCGGCCGTCGGCAAGGTCGTCCAGTCCAAGAAGTTCAGCATCAACGCCACCCAGGACAACCCGCCGTCGTGGGGCCTGGACCGCATCGACCAGGACGACACCGCGGGCGACAAGAAGTACACGTACCCGGACGCGGCCGGTGAGGGCGCCACGGCGTACGTCATCGACACCGGTGTCCGCGTCAGCCACAAGGACTTCGGCGGCCGCGCCACCTCCGGCTTCGACGCCGTCGACAACGACGACAACGCCGACGACGGCAACGGCCACGGCACGCACGTCGCGGGCACCATCGCCGGTGACGCGCACGGCGTCGCCAAGAAGGCGAAGATCGTCGCGGTCCGCGTCCTGGACGACCAGGGCTCCGGCACCACCGAGCAGGTCGTCGCGGGCATCGACTGGGTCACCAAGAACCACGAGGGCCCCTCGGTCGCCAACATGAGCCTGGGCGGCGGCGCCGACGAGGCGCTCGACGCGGCGGTCCAGAAGGCCATCGCCTCCGGTGTCACCTTCGCGGTCGCGGCCGGCAACGAGTCCTCCGACGCCGGTCAGGGCTCCCCGTCCCGCGTGAAGGAGGCCATCACGGTCGCCTCCTCCACCAAGGACGACGAGCAGTCGGACTTCTCCAACTTCGGCAAGGTCGTGGACATCTACGCCCCGGGCTCGGACATCACCTCCGACTGGAACACGGGCGACGACGCCACCAACACCATCTCCGGCACGTCGATGGCGACCCCGCACGTCGTGGGCGCCGCCGCCGTCTACCTCGGCGCCCACCCCGACGCCAAGCCGGACGCCGTCTCCAAGGCGCTGACCGACGGCGCGACCGCGGACAAGATCTCGAACCCGAGCGAGGGCACGCCCAACAAGCTGCTCAAGGTCGTCGAGTAACACCTGACCGGGCAACACCCACAGGACAGGCGGTCGTCGTGCCCACCCCCACGGGGCACGGCGGCCGTCTTATGGTGTGCGGATGACGGTCAAGGCATACGCGGCGCTTCTGCGCGGCATCAACGTGGGCGGCAAAAAGAAGGTGCCGATGGGGGAGTTGCGTCCGCTGCTCTCCGGGCTCGGACTCGGCGACGTACGCACCCATCTGCAGAGCGGCAACGCGGTCTTCACCAGTGAGGTGCGGGACGAGGACGCCCTGGCCGCGCGGGTGAGCGAGGCCATCGAGGGCCACTTCGGCTTCGCCGTGGACGTCCTGGTGCGCGATGGCGCCTATCTGAAGGCGGTCGCCGACGCCTGCCCCTTCCCGGCGGCCACCCTCGAAGGAAAGCAGCTGCACGTCACGTACTTCTCCGAGCCGGTCGACGCGTCCCGGCTCGAGGGGATCGACCCGGCGGCGTTCCTTCCCGAGGAGTTCCGGCTCGGCGACCGCGCCCTCTACCTCTACGCGCCGGACGGGCTCGGCCGCTCCAAGCTGGGCGAGGTCCTCTCGCGCCCCGCCCTGTTCAAGGGCGTCATCGCCACGTCCCGCAACTGGAACACCGTTGCCAAGCTGGTGGAACTGACCCGGGAGCCGGACCATGGCTGACCGGACCCCCGCCGTCGACGCGGCCATCGAGGCCGAACTGCGGCTGCTCGCCCCCGAGGTACGCACGCAACCCGAACTGCTCGCGGAGCTGCTGCACCCGGAGTTCACCGAGTTCGGCGCCTCCGGCACCCCCTGGGACCGCGCGTCGATCGTCAAGGCCCTCGGCGAGAACACGCACCGTACCGGCCGCCCGATCATGACCTCCCGGATGCGGGGCGTCGAGCTCGCCGACGACGTCGTACACCTCACCTTCGACACCGAGAGCAACGGCCGCAGGGCGCACCGCAGTTCGCTGTGGCGGCGGCACGAAGGCCGGTGGCTGCTCTGGTTCCACCAGGGAACCCCGTTCGGCGCGGACAGCCCGCGGGAAGCCTGATCTTCCCCGGCCGGATGTGCGAGGCTCGGCCCCATGCGCTACATCATCATCGGAGCAGGGGCGATCGGCGGCACGGTGGGCGGACGCCTCGCCGGGAGCGGCCATGACGTGGTCCTCGTCGCGCGGGGCGCGCACTACGAGGCGGTACGGGAGAACGGCCTGCGGGTCAGGACGGCCGACGGGACGGTGGTCCACCGGCTGCCCGTCGTGCGGACCCCGGAGGAACTGGGCGAGTTGAGAGCGGACGACGTGCTCTTCCTCGCCGTGAAGACGCAGGACTGCGCGGCCGCCCTCGACGCCTGGAGCGGGCGCCCGGTGGCCGGCGGCGGCACGGCCGCCGAGGTCCTTCCGCTGATCTGCGCGCAGAACGGCGTGGAGAGCGAGCGCATCGCGCTGCGCCGCTTCCGGCGGGTGTACGGGATGTGCGTCTGGCTCCCCGCGACCCACGTAGAGCCGGGCTCCGTCTCCGCGGCGGGTGCCCCTTACACGGGCATCCTGCACCTCGGCCGCTACCCCGGGGGCACGGACGACACCGCCCGTCTCGTCTCCGCCGACCTGGAGAAGTCGAAGCTGCTCGCGCCCGTCGTGCCGGACGTGATGCGCTGGAAGTACGGGAAGCTGCTCGCCAATCTGGCCAACTCCATCGAGGCGGTCACGGGCGTGCTCGCGGACCAGGAGGCCATCGCCCTCTACCGGCGGGCACGCGCGGAGGGCGAGGCGGTGCTCGCCGCCGCGGGCATCGAGGCGGTGGGCGAGCAGGAGCAGAAGGAGACGCGCGGCGACCGCGTCAGCTTCGAGCCCTTCGACGGCTCGGAACGCGGCGGCGGTTCGTCCTGGCAGAGCCTGAGCCGGGGCACGGGCACCATCGAGGCGGACTACCTCAACGGCGAGATCGCCCTGCTCGGCCGCCTGCACGCGGTGCCGACGCCGGTGAACGACGCCCTTCAGGCCGTGGCGAACGCCTTCGCGCGCGAACGGCGCGCGGCGGGGTCGATGACGGTGGCCGAACTGCTGGGCGTGGTGGCGGGGGCGGAGGAAACGGCCCGCCGGAAATGACGGTGAACGGCCCACCGGACGTGCCGGTGAATGGCCCGCCGGAAGTCACGCTGAATGGCCCAGAGGCGTGTGCCATTTGCTCAGTAGGGTCGGCTCATGACGACGACAGAAGGCACCCCGAAGGCTGCTGAGAAGACCGCTCCCCGGACCCGCATCGACTTCTGGTTCGATCCGGCCTGCCCCTTCGCCTGGATCACCTCCCGCTGGATCCTGGAGGTCGAGCGCGCCCGCGACCTCGACCTCCGGTTCCACGTGATGAGCCTGTACTTCCACAACACCGGCAACGAACTGCCCGACTGGTACCGCGAGCTTGTCGACAAGTCGATCCGTCCGGTGCGGGTCGCCGCCGCCGCGGCCGAGCAGCACGGCGAGGACGTGCTCCGGGATCTCTACACTGCCTTCGGTACCCGCATCCACCGGGACAAGAACGAGGACTTCGACCAGGTCATCGCCGAGGCCCTGGCCGAGACCGGTCTGCCCGCCGCCCTCGCGGAGGCCGCGTACGACCCGGCGTACGACGACGCGGTGCGCCGCAGCCATGACGCGGGCAAGGACCCCGAAGAGGGCGCCTACGTCGGCACGCCCACGATCCACGTCGACGGCACCGTCTGGTTCGGGCCCGTGCTGCGGGCGATTCCGCGCGGCGACGACGCGGTGCGGCTCTTCGACAGTTTCCGGGTGCTGGCGGGCTGCCCCGATCTCTTCGAGCTCAAGCGCACCCGCACCGGAGGCCTGGACTTCAGCTGAGTGCCGAGGTCATCAGGAGCGTCGTGCGGCCGTTGTCCTCCGGGACCGACCGGCCCTGCGTGTAGCCGAGGCGCTTGAGGACCGTGAGCGACGCGGTGTTCTGGGCGTCCACGGTCGCGTGCACCTCGGACAGGGCGAGCGTCTCATGGCCGTACGCGGTGAGCAGACGGGCCAGCTCCGTGCCCAGGCCCATGCCCCAGCTGCCCCGGAAGAGGCCGTAGACGATCTCGTGACCGTCGAGCCAGCTCTCGGGCGACGGCTTTATCTCCGCGTGGCCGATATAGCGCCCCTCGTGCCGCACCGCCCACACCGGGAACTGGTTCTCGGCGTACACGAGCCCGAAGATCCGGCGGAACAGCGCATGGGTCTGCTCCACGCTCTGCGTCCCGTCCCCGAACCAGTTGCCCACGGCCTCGTCCTGGAGCAGCGAGACGAACTGCTCCTCGTCGGCGGCGACATAGGGGGACAGGCTCAGGCGTTCGGAACGAAGTACGGGGGTCATCGGCGTGACGGTAGGGGCACGGGCGGGCCTTCGGCAACCGGATTGACTAAGTCGTGGGTCGCGGCAGCCCGATCGGATTGGGGAACGGGACGAGGCCCGCCGCGATGATCTGCCGTACCGGGCGGTCGAGCGCGGCCAGGAGCGTGTCCGCGTCCCTGGCGGCGAGCGGGCGCAGCAGCCGGGCCGCAAGCCGGTCCGTCGCGTCCTCGATCAACTCCCGCTCCGTGCGGCCGTGCTCGGTGATGTGCCCGTCCCCGTCGAGCAGGCCGCGCCCGCGCAGCCGGTCCACCGCGTGCGCCCACTCCTGCTCGGTCCACCCCCTGTCGTTGCGGATGGTGTCCGGGTCCACGCGGCCCGTGGCGGCGGCGAGCACCACCGCCTCGCAGGCGTCCAGGCCGTGGTCGGCGAGCGCGGCGACATGCGCGTCGCCCCTGAACTCGCGGACGCAGGTCACCAGTTGCCACAGCCGCTGCACCGGATCGGCCCGGTCGCTCACGTCCCGGTTCGCCGCGAACAGCGGGCGGGCCGGCGAAGGGGCGTCCTCGACCATCGCCGCCAGGGGCGGGCAGAGCGCGATGGCCTGGTCGTCGATGCCCGGCACGAGCGCGCGAAGGGCACGCGCCGTGCAGGCCGCGCGCTCCTCCACGATCCGGCCCGGCGACACGTACTGCCAGGCGGAGGGCAGGGCCCTGGCCACCATGGCCGGGGCGAAGACACCCAGCGAGGCCGTCGCGGGGCCCGCCTCGATCGGGCCCATGGGAGCCGTACGGGCCGCGAAGTAGCCCATCCAGAAGCCTTTGAGGCCCAGTGCCCTGCCCAGATCGCGGCAGCGCTCGTCGAAGTAGATCACTGCGTGCAGCGGCTCGGTCCGCAGCCAGAGCGTCCGGGATCTGGTGAGGGTCATGAACCCACAAGCTAGGCCAGCACGGGAACCCGCGCCACCCGCCCGACCACACCGGAACCGGCGCGTGCCTCGTCGTAGCGCTGCACGAGAAGCCGCGCCAACCCGTCCGACGCGCCGAGGACTTGAGCGGTGACGTCCGCGTCGGCCGCACCCCGCACGATGCGGTCCGGCAGAAAACCGGGCGCGATGACATAGGGCGCCACCGCCACCCGGCGCACCCCCAGCTCCCGCAGCTCCCGCACGGCGTCCTCCGTGCGGGGCAGAGATGCGGAGGCGAACGCAGGCCGCACGGCGCACCAACCGGTGTGCCGCCACTCCCGCGCGATTTCAGCGATCACTGCGATCGCCTCCGGGTCCGATGACCCCGCCGCGGCAAGCACTACCCCGGTCGAGGACTTGTCGGCGGGCGTGAGGCCCGCCTCGTAGAGACGCTGCTCCAGAGCGGTCAGGAGCAGCGGCGACGGGCCGAGCACCGCCGCCTGCCGGATGCGCAGCCGGGGCGGCGCCTGGCGCAGGACCGCGGGGATGTCCGACTTCGCGTGGAACGCCCGGGTCAGGAGCAGGGGCAGCGCGATCACGTCCCGTACGCCCTCGGCGTCCAGGGAGGCGAGCACCTCGGGGACCGAGGGCGAGTCGAAGTCCAGGAAGCCCGTCTCCACCCGCAGCCCCGGCCGCTGCTCCCGCACCCGTCGCACCAGGGCGCGCACCGTCGCGGCATGCCGCGGATCGCGGCTGCCGTGGGCGACGACGAGCAGGACGGGACGGCCGTACATGGGGGTCAGCTCCTCACGAGGAGTCCGCGGCTGCGCAGGACGCGCCGCTCAAGGGGACTGAAGATCAGCAGGTCGATGGCGATGCCGACGATGAGGATGAGGAGGATCGCGAAGAACACCTGCGACATGCTGCTGTTCGTGCGGCCCGCCTCCAGGAGCTGGCCAAGGCCCATGCCCAGGTCGGGGGACTGGGCGATGATCTCCGCGGCCATCAGCGAGCGCCAGGAGAACGCCCAGCCCTGCTTCAGACCGGCCAGATAGCCGGGCAGCGCCGCCGGCATGACGATGTGCCAGGTGTGGCGCAGGCCCGTCGCACCCAGGGTGCGGCCCGCCCGCAGGAACAGCGGCGGCACCTGGTCGACGCCGGCGACCAGGCCGTTGGCGATCGAGGGGACGGCGCCGAGCAGGATCACCGCGAACATCATCTGGTCGTTGAGGCCGAGCCAGATCACGGCCGGCGGCACCCACGCCACCGACGGCAGCGACTGCAGACCGGACAGGATCGGGCCGATCGCCGCCCTGACGAACCGCACCCGGGCCACGATCAGGCCCAGCGGCGTACCGATCGCCAGCGCCATCAGGAAGCCGAGCAGACCGCGCGAGACGGACGTCCAGATGTACTCCAGGAGCGTCCCCTCCAGCCAGGCTGTCTGCACCTCGTCCCAGACGGCTGAGGGCGCGGGCAGCTTGTAGGAGTCGGTGACCTTCGCCCACACCAGGATCTGCCACACCACGAGGACGAGCACGACGGCGGTCACGGGCGGCAGGATCTTCTTGACGAAGGTCTGCCGGAAGGGCGTACGCCGGGTCTGGACCGCGTCGAGCGCGTCCAGGCCCGCCTCCAGACCGGCCAGGTCCTGGCTGCTGTCCTTCTCGGTCCTTACGGCGTCGGCCCGGCCGGCCTCGCTGTGGCCGACCTGAGTGTCAGTGCTGTCCATGTCGGCGGATCTCCCCACGCAGTTGTTCGGTGATCTCGACGGACAGTTCCGCCACGGCGGGGTCCTCGATGCGGCGCGGGTGGGGGATGTCCACCTGCCACTCGTGCGCCACCCGGCCCGGACGCGACGAGAGGAGCACGACGCGCTCGGCGAGGCGGACGGCCTCGCGCACGTTGTGCGTGACGAAGAGGACGGAGACGTTCGTCTCGCGCCAGATGCGGGTCAGTTCGTCGTGCAGGACGTCACGCGTGATCGCGTCGAGCGCCGCGAACGGCTCGTCCATCAGCAGGATCTTGCTGTCCTGCGCGAGGGCGCGGGCCAGGGCCACCCGCTGGCGCATGCCGCCGGACAGCTCGTGCACCCGCTTGCCGTACGCCCCTTGCAGCCGTACGAGACCGAGGAGCTCCTCGGCGCGCTCGCGCCGCTCGGCCTTCGTGACGCCGCGCAGCTTCAGGGCGAGCTCGATGTTCTTGCCCGCGGTCAGCCACGGGAACAGCGCGTGCTCCTGGAACATCAGGGCGGGGCGGCCGTCGGTGGCGATGTCGCCCGCCGACGGCTTGTCGAGCCCCGCCACCAGATTGAGCAGCGTCGACTTGCCGCAGCCCGAGGCCCCCAGGAGGGTGACGAACTCGCCCGGAGCGACATCGAGGGTGATGTCGTCCAGGACGAGCTGCTGCCCGGCGGGCGTGGCGAAGGACTTCGAGACATGCTCGATCCGGGCTGCGTGCGGGGCGGCCGTGATGTCCTCCGCCGCCTTGGCGAGGGTGCTTGTCGCCATGGTCGTCACCTCCTGGGAACTGGTCTGATTCCGGGGTTACTTGACGCCGAGACCGGCGTCGTCGACGGCGGGCCTGCCCTCGGCCTTCAGGACCTTGTTCAGCGGCCGCAGGTCGTAGATGCCCTTGAGGTTCGGCTTGTCCAGGAGCCCTGCCTTGACCGCGTGGTCCGCCTCGGTGTCGAGCGTGGCGGCCAGCGGGTCGTCCGTGGTCTGGATGGACTTCCACGCCGGGTCGATGACGTCGGCGGGCAGCTCCTTGCCGGACGCCTCCTTGAGGGCGGCGTTGGCGGACGCCTTCGCCTTCTGAGGGTTGTCCTTGATCCACTGGTTGGTCTTGACCGAACCGCGCAGGACGGCCTCGACGACCTTCGGGTGCTCCTTGAGGAACTGCTGCGACACGATGATGTTCGTGATCACGAACTTCTTGTCCGGCCACAGGTCGGACTCGTCGAGGATGGCCTTGCCGCCCTCGGCGACCAGCTTCGACGCGGTCGGCTCCGGCACCCAGGCGCCGTCGATCGAGCCGGACTTGTAGGCGTCAGGCGTGATCTTGTTGTCGGTGCGGACCACCGAGACGTCGCCCTTGCCGCTCTCCGCGTCGACCTTCCAGCCCTTTTCCTTGATCCAGTTCAGGAAGGCGACGTCCTGGGTGTTGCCCAGCTGCGGGGTCGCGATCTTCTTGCCCTTGACGTCGTCCAGGGACTTGATCTTGTCGGGGTTGACCACCAGCTTCACGCCGCCGGATGCCGAACCGCCGATGATGCGCAGGTTCTTGCCCTGGGACTTGGTGTAGCCGTTGATCGAGGGCGACGGGCCGATCCAGCCGATGTCGATGGACTTCGAGTTCAGCGCCTCGATCTCGGACGGACCGGCGTTGAACTGCGTGTACTTCGCCTTCGTCGCGCCCAGTTCCTTCTGGAACAGGCCCTCCTGGTCGCCGACCAGGGCGGTGGCGTGGGTGAGGTTCGGGAAGTACCCGATCTTCACCTCGTCCAGGCCCTCGATCTTCTTCGCACCCGCGGCCACCTTGGCCTTTTCGTTGTCGTCGTCCTCGTTGGATCCGTAGCCGCAGGAGGTGAGCACTACGGCGAGCAGGGGCAGGGCGGCCACGGCGGCAAGGGCACGGCGGCCGCCGGTGGTGCGTGGAGTGCGGAAGCTGGCAGGCACGGGAGGTGGTCCTCTCGTTGGCCCGGCCTACGCCGTCAGGGCGTGGCCGGGAGATCGGCAGGTTTTCGTCTTCGCAGGTCGAACTCGCGGGGGGTGTGGGCGCGCAGGCAGTGCGCGTACGTCATCGCGCACATCGCCCGACCCCGCCCTGCCCGCTGCCGAGGGCGCCGCTGCCGATGCGGCCGCCCTCCTTCGCGAAGGTCGAGAAGTAGTCGATGGAGGCCATGGTCAGAAGTCCCAGCCCTCGTCGTCCGCCGCCTTCTTGGCCTCTTCGACCGTCTCAACGGTTTCGGCGAAGGCGTCGCCCGCCATGCCCGCCGCAAGGGTCGTGCCGTCGGCCGGGTCGATCAGGAGGAACGATCCGGTGCGGCGCGAGGCGGCGTACGAGTCGACGGCGATCGGCTCGGCGGTGCGGATGACGACGCGGCCGATGTCGTTGGCGACCAGCTCTCCGGGGGCCGGGTGCTGGGAGAGGTCGTCCAGGGTGAGCCGCGAGGGGATGTCCTTGACGATCGCCTTGACCGTGCGGGTGGTGTGCTTGAGCAGCACCCGCTGGCCGACGCTCAGCGCGGTGTCCGCGACATGGCAGACCGTCGCCGTGAGGTCCTGCGAGGTCTTAGGCTGGTCGCCGCTCGGCACGATCAGGTCGCCGCGCGCGATGTCGATGTCGCTCTCCAGGAGCAGCGTCACGGACTGCGGCGTCCAGGCGACGTCCACCGGCTCGCCGAGCAGGTCGATCCCGGCGATCTTCGACGTCTTGCCCGAGGGAAGCACCGTCACGGACTCGCCGACCCGGAAGGTGCCCGCCGCGATCTGTCCCGCGTAACCGCGGTAGTCGGGGTGCTCGGCGGTCTGCGGGCGGATCACGTACTGGACGGGCAGGCGCGCGTGGCAGGAGGTCAGGTCGTGGCTGACCGGGACCGTCTCCAGGTGTTCAAGGACGGTGGGGCCGCCGTACCAGTCCATGTTGGAGGAGGGCTCCACCACGTTGTCGCCGGCCAGCGCGGAGATCGGGATCGCGGTGATCTCCGGGACGCCCAGCTCGCTGGCGTACGCGGTGAACTCCTCGGCGATCTTCGCGAAGACGGTCTCCTCGTACGCGACGAGGTCCATCTTGTTGACGGCGAGCACCACGTGCGGGACGCGCAGCAGCGCGGCGACGGCGGCGTGCCTGCGGGTCTGCTCGATGACGCCGTTGCGGGCGTCGACCAGGACCACGGCGAGGTCGGCGGTGGAGGCACCGGTGACCATGTTCCGCGTGTACTGCACGTGGCCCGGGGTGTCGGCGAGGATGAACCGGCGCGCGGGCGTCGCGAAGTAGCGGTAGGCGACGTCGATGGTGATGCCCTGCTCGCGCTCGGCCCTCAGGCCGTCGGTGAGCAGCGCCAGGTCGGGCGCCTCGGCGCCGCGGCTGGCGGAGGCACGCTCCACGGCCTCCAGCTGGTCGGTGAGGACCGACTTGGAGTCGTGCAACAGGCGTCCCACGAGGGTGGACTTGCCGTCGTCGACGGAACCGGCCGTGGCGAACCGCAGCAGGGTGGTGGCCGACAGCTGCTCGTTGGAGAGCGGCTGCGCCTTGTCGGGTTCGGTGGTGCTGGTCATGGTTAGAAGTACCCCTCGCGCTTGCGGTCTTCCATCGCGGCCTCGGACATCTTGTCGTCGGCGCGGGTGGCGCCGCGCTCGGTGAGACGGGACGCGGCGATCTCGGCGATGACGGCGTCCAGCGTGGTGGCGTCGGAGTCGACAGCGCCGGTGCAGGACATGTCGCCGACCGTGCGGTAGCGCACCTGGCGCTTCTCGACCGTCTCGTCGTCCTTGGGCCCGCCCCACTCTCCGGCGGTCAGCCACATCCCGGAGCGCCGGAACACGTCACGCTCGTGCGCGAAATAGATCCCGGGGAGCTCGATGCCCTCGCGGGCGATGTACTGCCACACGTCCAGCTCGGTCCAGTTGGAGATCGGGAAGACGCGGACGTGCTCGCCGGGGGCGTGGCGGCCGTTGTAGAGCTGCCACAGCTCGGGGCGCTGGCGGCGCGGGTCCCACTGCGAGAACTCGTCGCGCAGGGAGAACACGCGCTCCTTGGCGCGGGCCTTCTCCTCGTCGCGGCGCCCGCCGCCGAAGACCGCGTCGAACTTCTCGCTCTGGATCTTCTCGGTGAGCGGCAGGGTCTGCAGCGGGTTGCGGGTGCCGTCGGGGCGCTCGCGCAGCTTGCCCGCGTCGATGTAGTCCTGCACGGAGGCGACGTGCAGGCGCAGTCCGTGCTCGGCGACCACGCGGTCGCGGTACTCGAGGACCTCGGGGAAGTTGTGCCCGGTGTCCACGTGGAGGAGCGAGAAGGGGATCGCCGCGGGGGCGAACGCCTTCAGCGCCAGGTGCAGCATGAGGATCGAGTCCTTGCCGCCGGAGAAGAGGATCACCGGCCGCTCGAACTCGCCCGCCACCTCGCGGAAGATGTGCACCGCCTCGGACTCCAGGGCGTCCAAGTGGCTGAGCGCGTACGGGCTGTCGGTGCCCTCGCTCACGGTGGCCACGGTCGTGGTCATGCCAGACCCCTTTCGATGAGCAGCGCGCGCAAGGCCGCCGCGGACTCCTGCACGGTCTGGTCCTGGGACTCGATGCGCAGATCGGGTGACTCGGGTGCCTCGTAGGGGTCGTCGACCCCGGTGAGACCGGAGATCTCACCGGCCGCCTGCTTGGCGTACAGACCCTTCACGTCGCGTACGGAGCAGACCTCCACCGGCGTGGCCACGTGGACCTCCAGGTAGGGCGTGCCGCCCTTCTGGTGGCGTGTCCGCACCGCCTCGCGGCTGTCGGCGAACGGTGCGATCACCGGCACCAGGACCTTCACGCCGTTACGGGCGAGCAGTTCGGCGACGAAGCCGATGCGCTGCACGTTCGTGTGCCGGTCCGCGCGGCTGAAGCCGAGGCCCGCCGAGAGGAACTCGCGGATCTCGTCGCCGTCGAGCACCTCCACCCGGTGGCCCTCGCCGCGCAGTTTCTCCGCGAGTTCGTACGCGATGGTGGTCTTGCCCGCGCTGGGCAGGCCGGTGAGCCAGATGGTGGCTCCGGTGGTCACGTGCGTCTCCGATACGTATCGAGGCTCTGTCGCTTCACGCGGCTCTGTCATCAATGGATCCCGCACTCGGTCTTGGCGTTGCCCGACCAGCGTCCGGCGCGGGCGTCCTCGCCCTCCAGGAGACGGCGGGTGCAGGGCGCGCAGCCCACGGAGCCGTAGCCGTCCATCAGGAGGGGGTTGGTCAGGACGCCGTGCTCGTCGATGTAGGCGTCGACGTCGTCCTGCGTCCAGCGGGCGATCGGGGAGACCTTGACCTTCCGGCGCTTCTCGTCCCAGCCGACGACCGGGGTGTTCGCCCGGGTCGGGGACTCGTCGCGGCGCAGCCCGGTCGCCCACGCGGCGTACGACGTCAGGCCCTCCTCGAGGGGCTTGACCTTCCGCATGGCGCAGCACAGGTCGGGGTCGCGGTCATGCAGCTTCGCGCCGAACTCGGCGTCCTGCTCGGCGACCGTCTGCTTCGGCGTGAGGGTGATGACGTTGACGTCCATCACGGCGGCGACGGCGTCCCGGGTGCCGATGGTCTCCGGGAAGTGGTAGCCGGTGTCGAGGAACACGACGTCCACGCCGGGGCGGGCCCGGGAGGCGAGGTGGGCGACGACGGCGTCCTCCATGGAGGAGGTCACGCAGAAGCGCTCGCCGAAGGTGTCGACGGCCCACCGCAGGATCTCCAGGGCGGACGCGTCCTCCAGATCACGCCCCGCCTGCTCGGCGAGAGCCTTCAACTCGTCGTTCGTACGCTGCTCTTGAACCTGAACGGTCGTCATATCTCTTCCCCTCCACCGTTGTCGCGCTGAACTCCGCGGGCGAGCAGCCCGAGGAACTTCAACTGGAAGGCTCGATTGCACGCGGCGCATTCCCAGGCGCCGTGACCGGACTCGTGGGGGCGCAGGTCCTCGTCGCCGCAGTAGGGGCAGTGGAAGGGGGCGGCACGCTCGCTCACTTCAGGGCCTCCTCGCTGGCCCGGGCGACCCAGGTGGCGAAGCGCTCGTCGTCCGCGCGCTCCTCCTGGAAGCGTGTGAGGACCCGCTCGACGTAGTCGGGCAGCTCGGCCGAGGTGACCTTCAGACCGCGGACCTTGCGGCCGAACCCGGCCTCCAGGCCGAGCGCGCCGCCCAAGTGCACCTGGAAGCCCTCGACCTGATTGCCCTCGTCGTCCAGGACGAGCTGGCCCTTGAGGCCGATGTCGGCGACCTGGATGCGGGCGCAGGCGTTCGGGCAGCCGTTGATGTTGATGGTGATCGGCTGGTCGAACTGCGGGATGCGGCGCTCCAGTTCGTCGATGAGCGTGGCGCCGCGCACCTTGGTCTCGACGATCGCCAGCTTGCAGAACTCGATGCCGGTGCAGGCCATCGTGCCGCGCCGGAAGGGGGAGGGATTCACCCGCAGGTCGAGGGCTTCGAGCCCCGCCACGAGCGACTCGACCTGCGCCTCTTCGACGTCGAGCACGATCATCTTCTGCTCGGCGGTGGTGCGCAGGCGGCCCGAGCCGTGGGCCGCGGCGACATCGGCGATCTTCGTGAGCGTCGCGCCGTCCACGCGGCCGACGCGGGGCGCGAAGCCGACGTAGAAGCGGCCGTCCTGCTGCTTGTGCACGCCGAGGTGGTCGCGCCAGGTGCCGGCCGGCTGCTCGGGCGCGGGCCCGTCGACGAGCGCGCGCTTGAGGTACTCGTCCTGGAGGATCTGCCGGAACTTCTCCGGGCCCCAGTCGGCGACGAGGAACTTCAGGCGGGCGCGGGTGCGCAGGCGGCGGTAGCCGTAGTCACGGAAGATGCCGATGACACCGGACCACACGTCCGGCACCTCGTCGAGCGGCACCCAGGCGCCGAGCCGTACGCCCAGCTTCGGGTTGGTGGAGAGGCCGCCGCCGACCCACAGGTCGAAGCCGGGGCCGTGCTCGGGGTGGTTGACGCCGACGAAGGCGATGTCGTTGATCTCGTGCGCGACGTCGAGCTGCGGCGAGCCGGAGATCGCCGTCTTGAACTTGCGCGGCAGGTTCGAGAACTCCGGGCTGCCGATGAAGCGGCGGCTGATCTCGTCGATGGCGGGGGTGCCGTCGATGATCTCGTTCTCGGCGACACCGGCGACGGGCGAGCCGAGGATGACGCGGGGCGTGTCACCGCAGGCCTCGGTCGTGGAGAGCCCGACGGCTTCGAGGCGCTCCCAGATCTCGGGGACGTCCTCGATGCGGATCCAGTGGTACTGGACGTTCTGCCGGTCGGTGAGGTCGGCGGTGCCGCGCGCGAACTCCTGCGAGATCTCGCCGATGACGCGCAGCTGCTCGGTGGTCAGGCGGCCGCCGTCGATGCGGACGCGCAGCATGAAGTACTCGTCGTCCAGCTCTTCGGGCTCCAGGATGGCCGTCTTGCCGCCGTCGATCCCCTGGCGGCGCTGGGTGTAGAGCCCCCACCAGCGCATACGGCCGCGGAGATCGTTCGGGTCGATGGAGTCGAAGCCGCGCTTCGAGTAGATCGTCTCAATGCGTGTCCGCACATTGAGACCGTCGTCGTCCTTCTTGAACTGTTCGTTGCCGTTGAGCGGCGTGAAGTGGCCAACGGCCCACTGGCCCTCACCACGGTGACGGCTCGCCTTGCGCCGGGGCGCGGCAGTCGTGGGCTTTTCGGGGGTGGCAGCCATGGCTATACGTCCTTCAAGGCGGGCTGAGGGCGGCTCTCACCTGCACACTTCGCGAAGAGGGCGCGGCGGTGCGCAGGGGAGTGGTGAAGCGGGGAAAGTCGTCGGCGCTGGTGCTGTCAGCTCGCCGGACACATGGCGCTGGACATGCGGCAGAGATCGACGTGACGCCGACTCACCAAGGCAATTCCAGTGCGATCCATGACGGAAGCGTGTCACGGGACTTTCGGCCCAGTCCACCATTATCCAAAATGTGGACGTGGGGGTCTCGGAATGCGAGACACTGTGGTGTCGATCACCTTTGCGCGGAGCGTTACGCGCCGGGCCAAGGTCCCGGCGTGGCGACATCCGGCTCCTGCTCGACCACCGTGTCGAACAGCTTGAAGCCCCGCCGCAGGTAATTGTCCATGGCGTGTTCGCCGTCCTTGGAGCAGGTGTGCAGCCACACCCGCTTGGTCGGGGGCAGCTCCGGCCAGCGCTCGGCCAGATCCCACGCCCGCCGCACCCCGTACGAGAGCAGATGACCGCCGATCCGCCGCCCCCGGAAGGCCGGGATGAGCCCGAAGTACACGATCTCCACGACGCCGCCGTCCTGCGCCGCCAGCTCCACGTACCCGGCGGGCGTCCCCTTCTCGTACGCGACCCAGGTCTCGACGCCCGGCTTCCCGAGCTGCTCCTGCCACTGTGCGTAAGAAAGGGAGAGCCGGTCCGTCCAGCGGATGTCGCCGCCGACCGAGGCATAGAGGAAGCGGCTGAACTCCGGGGAGGGGATCTCGGCCCGGACGATCCGCACGTCGTCGCCCTCGGGCGCGGCGGCGGGAAGCAGATCGCCGGGAGCGGTCTGCTCCAGGGACCATGTGGTGACAGTGAGGCTCATGCCGGTCAGCGAATCACGGGGCGTGAGCACCGGCCAACGCGGGGCCGCCCCGGTACTCGGGGCTCCGGCACTCGGGGCTCCGGTACTCAAGGCTCCGGCACCCTGCGTGCCGCGCGCACCGCCGGGGCCGTCGAATGCGGGAGCAGGTTCGCGGGGTGGTCGGGGAGGATGACCTCCACGTCCACGTCCTCGGTGAAGCGATAGGGGCGGTGGGCCAGGAGGCTGCCCAGATAGCGGCGGACCCGGGAGAGCTCGGCGCGGACCGTCACCGTGCGGGCCGGGTCGCCGAACATGTCCTCGGCCAGGCCCGAGGCGCTGCGCCCCTTGCGGTGCGTGCACAGCAAGAACAGCAACTCGGCGTGCCGAGGGCTCAGCTCATGCGTCCAGCCGCCCGCGCTGCCGCCCTTCACGGTGACCGACCAGCGCCGCGGCCCCCGCACGTCCAGGACGACCCGCGTCGCGGCCAGCGGCTGCGGCTCCTCCTCGACACGCAGCAGCCAGCCGCCGGGCAGCGGCTCCACCGCGCAGGGGCCCAGCGAGGGCAGCCAGGTGTGGCCCGCGGCCAGGGATCCGGGCAGGGCGAAACGATCCGTCGGCGGCATCCCCGTGACCGCGGCCGTCCACCCGTGGGAGTCCACCGCGACGGCGCGCCCCTCCAGGCGGGCGACGACCGGAGCCGCCACCGAGCGCAGCCGGTCGAGCGCCGACAGGTGGTTCTCCCGCAGCCGGGCCTCGGCGAGCTTGGCCACCGAGTCGACCAGGGCGAGCATCGTGGGATGCATGGTGTTCAGCGGGCCGCTGATGTCGACCACGCCGAGAAGGCGCCCGTCACGGGGATCGGTGATGGGCGCGCCCGCGCACGTCCACTGGTGATGCGTCTCCACGAAATGCTCGGCGGAGAACACATGGACGGGCCGGCGCACGACGAGCGGAGTCCCCACGCCGTTCGTGCCGACGACGCCCTCGCTCCAGTCCGCGCCCGGTTCAAAGCCGAGCGAGTCCGCCTTGCGCAGCACCGTGGAATTGCCCTCGCGCCACAGGACCCGGCCGTCGGCGTCACAGACGACCATGATGTGGTGCGCCGCGTCCGCCACCGAGACGAGCGCGTCCCGCAGCAACGGCATGACCTCGGCAAGGGGCGATGCGCGTCGGCGCGTCTCCAGCTCCTCGACGCCGAGCAGCCGCGAGCGGAAGTCGCGGTCCGGGTCGACCCCGTCGAGCAGCATGCGCCCCCAGGACTCCTCGATGACCGGGCGGGGCAGCACCCGCGGCCGTTGCCCGGTGAGCCTCGCATGGCGGACGCTCGCGAGCAGTCGCGCGGCCTGTGTGCAGTCCATGGAGGAGATCCTCGCGAGGTCGATCGTCGAAGTCGGGTTCATCACCGGCTCCTTCCCGCACCTCATCGTGCCCCTTCGGCGGCCGCGCGGGTGTTGGTTCAGCAATGAACCGACGTACTTCGGCAAAGAGCCGATGACTGCAACGGTCTGCAACTCTCGCCGAGAAGCGCCCGGCGGCCGAAGCTGATGTCCGACGCCGTTCGCGCGGCGTCGATGCTCCTCAACGGGGCTCGGGAGCGGGGGTGGTGCCGTGTCGGCGCAGCACCACCCCCGCGTATCCCGCTAGTTGCCGCCGGGCGCCGCCCGCTCCACCACCGACGCCAGATCGAGACTGTGCGGCAGCGTCCCGAACGCCGAACCCCAGTCCCCGCCGAGCCGCGAGGCACAGAACGCGTCGGCCACCTCCGGGGGCGCGTACCGCACGAGCAGCGAACCCTGGAGCACGAGCGCCATCCGCTCGGTGAGCCGGCGGGCCCGTGCCTCGATGCCGTCCAGATCGGCCAGTTCGGTCAGGAGAGCCTTGATCGCGCCGTCCAGACGGTGATCGGCGCCGCGCGCGAGGCCGACCTCTTGGAGGAAGGCGTTCAGGGCCTGCGGCTCCCGCTGCAGCGCACGCAGCACGTCAAGGGCCTGTACGTTGCCCGAGCCCTCCCAGATCGAGTTGAGCGGCGACTCGCGAAGGAGCCGAGGCATCCCCGACTCCTCGACGTAGCCGTTGCCGCCGAGCACCTCCAGGGCCTCCACCACGAGCGGCGTGCAGCGCTTGGTCACCCAGTACTTCGCGGCCGGCACGGCGATCCGCAGGAACGCCCGCTCCTGCTCGCTCCCGTCGTCGTACGCCGCCGCGAGCCGCAGCGCGAGCGTCGTGGCCGCCTCCGACTCGAGCGCCAGATCCGCCAGTACGTTGCGCATCAGCGGCTTGTCGACGAGCTTGCCGCCGAACGCCTCGCGGTACGTGGCGTGGTGCACGGCCTGCGCGACGGCCTGGCGCATCAGCGCCGCCGAGCCCACGACACAGTCGAGCCGCGTGGCCGCCACCATGTCGATGATGGTGCGCACCCCGCGCCCCTCCTCACCGACCCGGCGCGCCCACGTCCCGTCGAACTCGACTTCGCTGGACGCATTCGACTTATTTCCCAGTTTGTCCTTCAACCGTTGAATGGCGAAGGCGTTACGGGTGCCGTCATCGAGCACACGCGGCACGAGAAAACACGTGAGTCCCGCGTCGGCCTGTCCGAGAACGAGAAAGCCGTCGGACATGGGTGCGGAACAGAACCACTTGTGCCCCGTGAGTTCATAGGCACCTTCTTCCGCGAGAGCACGCGCGCGTGTCGTATTCGCCCGCACATCACTGCCGCCCTGTTTCTCCGTCATGCCCATCCCGAAGAGCACTCCGGCCTTCCGGGACGCGGGCCGCAGACCTTCGTCGTAGATCTCAGAAGTCAGCCGGGGCTCCCATTCGGCGGCCAGCGCCGGATCGGCCCGCAGTGCGGGCACCGCCGCGTGCGTCATCGAAACCGGGCAGCCGTGCCCCGCCTCGACCTGCGTCCACACCAGGAATCCGGCCGCGCGCCGCAGATGGCCCCCCGGCCGCGACCAGGCCGCGGTCAGGCCCGCCGACACCGCCTTGCCGAGCAGCCGGTGCCACGAGGGATGGAAGGCGACTTCGTCGATCCGATTCCCATAGCGGTCATGGGTGTGCAGAACGGGCGGATTCTCATTGGCCAAAAACCCCCATTCCCGCGCCTGCACCGATCCAGCGGTACGCCCGAGTTCGGAGAGTTGCTCGCGCGCGTCACTGAGAAGTGCGGGATCGAGATGCCGTTCGACTCCCTCTGCGAGGGCCCGGTCAGACGTAAAGACGTCATATCCCACCAGGGGCGGAGCCTGGTTGGTCACTGTGTGGGTGGTGGCTGCCATGCCGCTACGGTAAGGAGGTGCACCAGGCAAAAGAAACACCCGGGAGGCCGAGCGGCCGCTGGAACCGGGCCCGCGCTCTCTACAGCAACGTATCCAAGCGCAGGACTGCCTGGCTGCTGCTCAAGGACACGGTCAACTCGTGCGTCGAATACCGGATCCTGGGTCTCGCGGCCGAGGCGGCGTTCTTCACGCTGCTCTCCGTGCCGCCGCTGCTCCTCAGCCTGATCGGTCTTCTTGCGTACGTGGACCGGTGGACCGGCGCGAACACGATCGCCAGCGTGGAGAACAACATCCTGGAGGCGTCCCGCACGGTCCTCTCCGACAAGGGCGTCAGCCAGATCGCGCAGCCGATACTGGAGGACGTCATGCGGGTCGGCCGCCCCGACGTCATCTCCATCGGCTTCCTCTTCGCCCTGTGGTCGGGCTCGCGCGCCGTGAACGTCTTCATCGACACGATCACGGTCATGTACGGCCTGGACGGCGCCCGCGGCATCGTCAAGACCCGGCTGCTCGCGTTCGGCCTGTTCATCGTGGCGCTGCTCATCGGTTCGGTGGCGCTGCCGCTGATGGTGGCGGGGCCTGACGCGGTGGTGAACCTGGTGCCGGGCTCCACGACGGTGGTCCAGGTCCTGTACTGGCCGGTGGTGACACTCCTGTCGGTGGTGTTCCTGACGACGCTGTACCACGTGTCCGTGCCGGTGCGGTCGCCCTGGGTGGAGGACATGCCGGGTGCGCTGATCGCTCTGGGCATGTGGGTGCTCGGCAGCTTCCTGCTGCGCATCTACCTGACCAGTACGGTCGAAGGGCCCACGATCTACGGCTCGTTGGCGGCGCCGGTGGCCGTGCTCCTGTGGATCGGCGTGTCGGCGTTCGCGGTTCTCGTGGGGGCCGCGGTGAACGCCGCCATCGACCGGGTGTGGCCCTCCGTCGCCACGGCGGCGGCGCGCGCGGCCAACGACCGGATACGGGAGGCGCGGGCGGTGGAGGTGGTGGCCCGTGCGGCCGCGGCGCGGGAGGCCTCCGCGGACCCCGACGACCAGGACATGCCCTCCGAGTTCCCCGAACGCTGGTCCCGCTTCCTCCCCCCGGACGACGTCTCCTCGCGGCTGCGGACGCATGTCAAGAAGCCCTCCGGCGGGGGCAGCAACGGGGAGCAGCCTCCGCCGGAGTAGAGGCTCCCTGCGGGTACGTACCGCCATCACCGGCTCCGCCGAGTTCGTCCTCAAACGCCGGACGGGCTGAATTCTTTCAGCCGTCCGGCGCTTGAGGACCGGGGGTCTGGGGGCGGAGCCCCCTGCGCGGCGCAGCCGCCAATCGATGCAGCCGGGAAGGGGCGGGGTTGGGGATAGATCACGCCTTCCAGACGCCCGCCTCCGCATGCTCCCGAGCGAACTCCCCGAAGTCCCTCGCCTCCCGCCCCAGAACCTCCCGCACCCCCTCGGAGAGATACGCGTTGCGCCCGTCCAGATTCGTCTCGAAGAGCTCGATCAGGAACTCCCTCTCCTCCGCCGGAACCCCGAACTCCGCCAGCGCGTCCCCGTACTCCCGCGCGGAGACCGGGACATACCGGATTTCGCGCCCCGCGGCCGCCGAGATCTCCCCCACCGCGTCGCGGAACGAAAGCAGCCGAGGCCCCGACACCTCCACGACCCGCCCCGCGTACTCCGACCCGGGGCGCATGACCGCCACCACCACGTCCGCGATGTCCCGCGAGTCGATGAACGGTTCGAGCACCTCCCCGGCGGGGAACACCAGCTCCCCGGCCCGCATGCCGTCGAGCAGCGGCCCCTCGCTGAGGTTCTGGGCGAACCAGCTCGCCCGTACGACCGTCCACTGCGCCCCGGACTCCCGCACCGCCCGCTCGGCGGGCTCCGCCTGGTCCTCGCCCCGCGCGGACAGGAGCACGAGTCGCCGCACCCCGAGCTCCACCGCCCGGCGGGCCAGCGCGCCCACCGCCTCGCCCGCGCCGGGCGCGCCGACGTCCGGCTGGTAGGCGAGGTACGCGGCATCCGCGCCCCGCAGCGCGTCGTCCCACGTCGAGGGGGCGTACCAGTCGAACGTCACCGCCCCCGACCGCGAAGCGGCCCGTACCGTGTGTCCCGCCGCCTCGGCGGCCTCCGCGACCCGGCGTCCGGTCTTGCCGGAAGCACCTGTGACGAGCACTGTCATCTTCTGCGTCCGCGACGCGTTCTCTGTCATGCGTCCCAGTCAACTGCCGCCCGCCACAAGGAACCATCCGCCAGGGGCTCACCCCCATACGCGTGCGTCTACGCTTCCGGCATGGACGTACTCGCAGGCTTGCTGGAGGGCCCCCGCGCGCGCGGAGCCTTCATGATCCGTGCGTGCTTCGACCCGCCCTGGTCCGTCCGTATCGCGGACGAAGCGCCCCTCTCGGTCATGATCATGGTGCGCGGCACCGCCTGGATCGTGCCCGACAGCGGCGAACCCCAGCTGATCCGCCCCGGAGACGTCGCCGTCGCGCGCGGCCCCGACCACTACACCGTCGCCGACGAGCAGGACACGCCGCCCCGGGCCATGATCCAGCCCGGTGAGCGCTGCGTGCCCCTCGACGGCACCCCGATCGGGCAGTACCGCGACCTGGGCCTGCGCACCTGGGGCGAATCGCTCGACGGCGGCGCCGAGATGCTGATCGGCACCTATCAGGCGCACGGCGAGATCACCGGGCGGCTCCTGGACGCGCTTCCCCCGCTCCTCGTGCTGCCCACCGAGGTGTGGGACTGCCCGCTCACCCCGCTGCTCGCCGACGAGATCGCCAAGGACGAGCCGGGGCAGGACGTCGTGCTCGACCGGCTGCTCGACCTGCTGATGATCGCCACGCTGCGTGCCTGGTTCTCCCGCCCTGAGGCGGAGGCTCCCGCCTGGTACCGGGCGATGGGCGACCCGGTCGTCGGACAGGCGATCCGGCTGCTCCAGGACGACCCCGCGCACCCCTGGACGATCGCGGCGCTCGCCGCGAAGGCGGGGGTATCGCGGGCCGCGCTCGCCCGGCGCTTCACCGAACTCGTGGGCGAGCCGCCGATGGCGTATCTGACGGGCTGGCGGCTCGCGCTCGCCGCCGACCTGCTGCGGGACAGCGAGCAGACGATCGCCGCGATCGCCCGCCGCGTCGGGTACGGCAGCGCGTTCGCCCTGTCCAGCGCCTTCAAGCGGGTGTACGGGATCAGCCCGCAGGAGCACCGCACACGGGCCGCGTGAACGCCGGGCGGCGTAACGTGGAAGGCGTGCCGTACGAGACCGTCGAGTACGCGGAGCGGCCCTCCCGTGTCGCGGGCGCGGTGCTGTGGACCCGCGCCGGCGGCGGTGCGGCGGGACCCGTCTACCCCGTCCTGCCCGACGGCTGCATGGACCTCCTGTGGACCGGAGGCACGCTCATGGTCGCGGGACCCGACACGCGCGCGTACCGTCCCGATCCGCGGGCCGCCGCCCGGTATGTGGGAATCCGTTTCTACCCCGGCACCGCCCCCGCCTTCCTCGGCGTGCCCGCGCACGAACTCCGCGACCGGCGCGTGGACCTCGCCGACCTGTGGCCGTCCGCCGAGGCCCGCCGCCTGACCGAGCGCTTGGACGCGGCCCGCGACCCGGCGGCCGTCCTGGAGTCCGTCGCCCTCGCGCGCGCGGGCGCGGCGGAGCCCCCCGACCCGCTGCTCGCGCACGTCGTCGAGGCCCTGGACGCGGGACGGTCGATCGCGGCGACCGCCGCTGAGGCAGGCGTCAACGCCCGCCTCCTGCACCGGCGTTCACTGGCCGCGTTCGGCTACGGCCCCAAGACGCTGGCCCGTGTCCTGCGACTCCAGCGCGCGCTGGCCCTGGCCAGGGGAGGCCTTGCGTACGCGGAGACGGCGGTCGTCGCGGGCTTCGCCGACCAGGCCCATCTGGCACGTGACGTCAAGGAGCTGACGGGGATGCCGCTGGGCGAGCTGCTCAGCCCCCGGCAGGCGTAGACAGCGGCGCGAACAGGTCGACGCCGTTGCCGTCCGGGTCGGCGACGGAGGCGTACCGCTGGCCCCAGAAGGCGTCCCACGGCTTGAGCTCACCGTGATATCCGGCGGCGACCAGCTCCTCGTACACCGCGTCCACGCCCGCGGGGGTCTCGCAGTGGAACGCGATCCCGATCCGGCCGGAGCTCTGCGGCGGCTCCCAGTTCTCGACGAAGGAGCTGATGGTCGCCTCCGTGTCGAAGGCGATGCGCAGACCGCCGGGGAGCGCCGCCTCGACGTGCGGCTGGTCCTCGGAGCCCTCGGGGAATTCCAGGCCGAGGCGGCGGTAGAAGGCAAGGGTCGCGGCCATGTCGGCGACGACCATGCCGATGAGATCGAAGCGGGGTGTGATGTTCGTGTTCATGCTCCCGAGCGTAGGCAGCCGCCCCCGGCCCGACTTGAAGAAAACGGACGCCGCGCCACTCCTTGCCGCCGCCCGCGCACAGTCGTACATGTGGGCATAAAGGGCAAGCACGGGGACGAGGGGAGTTGGCCGCCATGTCCGCCACGCCCACGCCGACCACGCCGACCTGGCTCGGCAAACACCCGGTCAGTCCGGTCAGTCCGGTCAGCCTCGAGGGGCGGTACGACACCGGGCTTTCCCGCTGGCTCTGGCTGGTGAAATGGGTGCTCGCGATCCCGCACTACGTCGTCCTGCTCTTCCTGTGGATCGGCTTCGTGCTCATCACCTTCGTCGCCTTCTTCGCGGTCCTGTTCACCGGCCGCTATCCGCGGCTGCTCTTCGACTACAACGTCGGTGTGCTGCGCTGGAGCTGGCGCGTCGAGTACTACGCGTACGGATCGCTCGCCACCGACCGCTATCCGCCCTTCGCCCTGGCCGACGTCGCCGACTACCCGGCCCACCTGGACATCGCCTACCCCGAGCACCTCTCCAGGGGCCTCGTCCTCGTCAAGAGCTGGCTCCTGGTCGTGCCGCAGCTCATCGTGGCCGCGCTGATGGCGGGCGGCTACCGCTTCAACGGCGGCCTCACCGGGCTCCTCGCCTTCTACGCGGGCGTGGCCCTGCTCTTCACCGGCCGCTACCCCCGCGGCATGTACGACCTCAACATGGGCCTGCACCGCTGGGTCGCGCGCGTCCTGGCCTATGGCCTGCTGCTCACCGACGTCTATCCGCCGTACAGGCTCGACCAGGGCGAGCGCGAACCCGTCGTCTGACCTCCCGGCCCGTCAGTCGGCCTCCCGGCGCGAGAAGGTGAAGGAGAACTCCGCCGGAGCGGCGTGGAGTTCGTACTGCGGCAGGACCCCCGGGCCGCAGGACTGCGAGCCGATGCCCTGCTGCCCGTGGTCGAGATGGACCCACACCGTCTCGCCGGGGACCAGGTCCGTGCGGTGCGTGGCCGCGTCCAGCTGCTCGGTGGTCCAGCGCCGCGCCGTGAACCAGAAGACGGGGTCACCGACCACCCGCAGCCCCTCGCCGTCGAACCCCGTCCGCAGCTCGGCCCAGCGGACGTCCGCGCGGGCGCCGTTCTCCTGGGGGCGCACGTACGGGGTCTGCATCCGGTCGACGTGCTCGAACCAGGTGCCGACGAGGGAGGCCGCCGCCGTGTCCGGATACGCCTCGCCGGGCCCGCCGCCGAACCAGAACGCGTGCCCGTACGCGGCCGGAAGCCCGAGCCGGATGCCGAGCCGGGGCAGCGGCACCGTCCATTCGCCCTCGGGCCGCACGGAGACCGTGAGGCGCAGTCGGGCGGCGTCGGACGTCCAGCGGTAGACGGCGCGCAGCCCGATGTTGCGCGAGGCGGGCGCGACACGGGTGCGGACGGTCAGGGCGTCGTCGGCCAACTCGACCGCGTCGAGACGGTGCTGCATCCGGTGCAGGCCGAGCTCGCGCCACAGCAGGCCATGGCGCCGCCCGTCCTGCCAGGACGCCCCGTTGTCGTTGTCGGTGGGGGCGCGCCAGATGTCCAGGCGCGGGGCGCTGGACAGGGGGATACCACTCAGCGCGTGCAGTTCGCCGGTGCGGGCGTCGAAGGTGCCGGGGCCGAGGGTGATGAAGTCGCCCTCGCGCACCGGCCGTTCACCGGTGGCAACGGGGACGGCGGGACGCGGCGTGAGCGCGAACTCTCCTCGAGCCACGACGTGATCCAGCTTCGCCCAGTCCGTCTTGACGCCCACCATGGCCGTCAGGTGCAGGAAGGTCTCGGCGCCGCGGCTGCCCGGAGGCGGTTCGGGCAGTTTCAGTTCGACGGACTCACCGGCCCCGAGCTCCGGCGGCACGGCCAGCTCTCCCGCCTCGTGCACCGCGTCGTTATCGCTGGTGTACGACCACTCGAAGGACAGATGGGACAGGTCCGCGAAGTCGTGCAGATTGGTGACCCGGACCGTCCCCGCGGCCCTGTCGTACGCGAAACGCACCGGCTGGATGACCCGCTTGTACGCGTCGAGCCCGGGTGACGCCGACCGGTCGGGGAAGAGGAGACCGTCGCAGACGAAGTTCCCATCGTGCAGCTCCTCGCCGAAGTCGCCGCCGTAGGCATGGCCGAGCTCCGGATGCTTCAGGCCGTGGTCGATCCACTCCCAGATGAAGCCGCCCTGATTGCGTTCGTGCGCCTCGAACAGCTCCTGGTACTCGCTCAGGCCGCCGGGTCCGTTGCCCATCGCGTGCCCGTACTCGCAGAGGATGAAGGGCAGTTCGCGACGCGCCTGCGGTCCGCCCGTGTCCTCGCGCCGGCCGATGCGTTCCACCTCGGCGTGGTCGGCGTACATACGCGAGTACATGTCGGTGTACGCGCAGGACCGGTCGCCCTCGTAGTGGATGAGGCGGCCGGTGTCCCGTGCGCGGATCCAGTCGGCCATGGCGGCCAGGCCGCGGCCCGTCCCGCACTCGTTGCCGAGGGACCAGACGATCACCGAGGCGTGGTTCTTGTCGCGCTCGACCATGCGGGCCGCGCGGTCCAGGAGCGCGGGCGTCCAGCGGTCGTCGTCGACGGGGTTGTCGCGCCACTCCTGTTCGGTGAAGCCGTGGGTCTCCAGGTCGCACTCGTCGATGACCCACAGGCCCAGCTCGTCACAGAGGTCGAGGAAGGCGGGGTGCGGCGGATAGTGGCTGGTGCGGACCGCGTTGATGTTGTGCTGCTTCATCAGGAGGACGTCGGAGCGCATGGTGGTGAGGTCGAGCGCGCGGCCCGTCTCCGGGTGGAACTCGTGCCGGTTGACGCCGCGGAACAGGATGCGGCGGCCGTTGACCTTGATGACGCCGTCCTCGACGGCGACCGTGCGGAAACCGATGCGCAGCGGGACGCGCTCGCCCGCCGTGGCCAGGACCCCGTCGTAGAGGCGGGGCGTCTCGGCGGTCCACGGCTCGACGGGCACCGTCACGGACTCGCCCGTGGCCACATCGATGCCCAGTCCGGGCACGGTGACCCGCCCGGCCGCGTCCGATTCGACCCGCAGTGTCCCCGTCCCCGCCCGGTGGTCGTACGAGGCGTGCGTGAAGAAGTCGAGCGCGCAGCCCTCGGGGCGGTGCAGCAGGGTCACGTCACGGAAGATGCCCGGCAGCCACCACTGGTCCTGGTCCTCCAGGTACGAACCGGACGACCACTGGTGGACGCGGACCGCGAGGACGTTGCCCGACTGCCTCAGGAGGTGGCCGACCGCGAACTCGTGCGGCAGCCGGGAGCCCTTGAACTCGCCGAGCTCCGTGCCGTTCAGCCAGACGCGGGCACAGGACTCGACGCCGTCGAAGCGCAGGGTGCCGCCGCCGCTCGCGGGCCAGTCGTCCGGCAGGTCGAAGGTGCGCAGATGGTCGCCGGTCGGGTTCTCGGTCGGCACGCGGGGCGGGTCGACCGGGAAGGGGTAGAGCATGTTGGTGTAGAGGGGCGCGCCGTGCCCCTGAAGCACCCAGTGGCCGGGCACCGCCACCGTGTCCCAGGCCCCGGCGTCATGCCCGTCCGAGGCGAAGGAGTCGTCGGCGGTGTCGGCGGCCGGGGAGAGCCGAAAGCGCCAACTGCCGTTCAGGGAGAGGGTGATGGCGTCCGACTGCGCGTACCACGCGCGGGGCGGGAGGCTGCCGGTGCCGGGGGATACGTCCTCGAGGTAGGGGAGCTCCATGACCTCCATCAGACAGCGCGGCGGCGTGACGTCACAACACTGGCGCGGCGGGGGTTGTTGGATTCTCGGCGGCTTGGTTGGACGAATGCCGCACGGCGGTGGGGGAGCCGGACCCGGGCGGCTCGACGGTGAACAGGGCTACTTGAGTTTCAGGTCCCCGGAGATGATGCGCCGGGCGACCGTTTCGAGGCTCTCGCCCAGGGCGAAGGCGCGCGCCTTGATGAGTGCCAGGGCGTCACCGACCGACCTGCCCGACTGCTCGGACAGCATGCCGGACGCCTGGTGGACGACGGCACGCAGGTCCGTGCCGCCGTAGAGATCGGGGTCCGCGTCGGGCCCTATCAGGACCCCGTCCGCGAGGGCGGCGGCGACCTCACGGAACCTCCCCGCCCTCGCCAGGGCCGACGGAGGGTCGAAGACGGTCAGCACCCCGATGCAGTCCGACGCCACGTTCAGCGGCAGGGCCGCGACCGAACGCAGGCCGAGCGCGGCGAGCCCCGAGCCGTAACCGGGCCAGCGCCTCTCCAGCGAGGCGCCCGATGCGTACACCGCCCGGCGTTGGCGGACGGCGTCGCGGCCGGGGCCCGCCGTCAGGACGTACTCCAGATCCTGGGCGCCGCGCGAGGGCAGGTCCGAAGCGGCGACCGCGAGCTGGCTCAGGTCCGCCCCGACGAGCGTGAGCGCGGCACTGCGCGTCCCGCAGGCCTCGGCGACCCCTGCCATGAAGAGAGGGGGGACGCCACCGCCCGCCCGCTCCGCCTCCGTCAGCCGCAGGGCGTACGCGTGCTGGAGGCGGGCCGTGGTGAGATGGCGCTCCGCGACCGCGCGGTGCCGCGTCGCGATCGCCGAGTGGAACTCGCGGCCGGTCTCGGCGAAGAGCCGCTCATGGCGCTCGGCCATCGCCGTCTCGTGAGCGGCGCGCTCGCCCGCCCGGACCGCACGCGCCCACGCGCTGTCGGACCGGCCGCCCGCCGCCGGCGCGCCGCCCTCCAAGGAGCTCATCCCACCAGCCTACGACTTGTCGGGTCCGCTGCCGCCGGTGTCGGCGACATCTTCCATCAGGAGGACGACTCCTCCGTTGTGTCCGTCGAACGGCGAGCAGATCACCGAGCAGTCGATGTTGCGCCCGATGCGGTTCACCGCGGGGATGACCACCGGGCCCGACCGCTTGCCCGACGCGACGCACTGCTGGATGACGTCGCGCAGGCGGTCCGTGGGCAGCCCGAAGTCGAGGGCGAAGAAGTGCTCGTCGAGCACCTCGTCCGGCCGCAGGCCCCACAGGTCGACGGCGCCCTTGTTCCAGTTCTTGGCGCGCATGTCCGCGGAGAGCACCACCACGCCCGCCGCGATGCTGCTCACCACACCTTCGAGGAAGGCGTGCGCCTCGTCCAGGTCCGTGGTGCGAAGACGCATCTCGTCGTTCATCGTCTCGAGCTCTTCGTTGCCGGACTGGAGCTCTTCGTTGGTGGTCTCCAGTTCCTCGTTCGTGGACTGGAGTTCCTCGTTCGTCGTCTCCAGCTCCTCGATGCTCGACTGGAGCTCTTCGTTGGTGGTCTCCAGCTCCTCGTTGGTCGACTGGAGTTCCTCGTATGCCGTCTCCAGGTCCTCACGGACCCGCTTGACCTCGGCCTTGAGGCGTGTGGCCTGCGTGACGTCCGAGAACGTGACGTTGATGGCGACCGGCAGGCCCGGGCCGCCGGGACCGCCCAGAATCGGCTGGATGTCGATGTCGAAGTACTGCAGGTCGTTGCCCATCCGGCGCTCCGCACCGCGGACGTGCATCGGCCGGCGTTCGTAGATGGCCTGGTCGATGAGGGAGCGGAGCTCGGTGGGCCGGTAGGAGATCTCCAGGTCCTGGAAGGGCCGCCCCACGTCGTTGGGCGTCAGACCGAACTGGGTCCGCGCGCCCTGGTTGACCAGAATGACGACTCCGTTGCCGTCCAGGGCGATGCTCGCACCCGGCATCGAGTCCAGGATCAGATCACGCAGCTGCCCCGCCTGCGAGGCGTGATGCCTCTCGGAGGCAGTGCCGGTCCTGGTCTTCAGCGGGGTCGTCGCGGGATACGGCGGCGCGCTGCCGCCGGGACGGCGGCGGAAGACCCGCTGGCGGATACTGATCGCCTCGAAGCGCTCGGTGTCGTTCAGGAGCATCTCGGCCTTGCCGAGGAAGAGATAACCGCCCTCGCGCAGGGCGAAGTGGAAGCGGTCGAGGATCTGCGTCTGCGCCTCGACGTTGAAGTACATCAGCGTGTTGCGGCAGACCAGCAGGTCGAGGCGGGAGATCGGGGCGTCACGGGTGATGTCATGACGGCCGAAGATGACGCGGCGGCGCAGATCCGTCCGGAAGGCGTACTGCGTGCCGTTGCGCTCGAAGTACTTGTCGCGCATCTCCCTGGACAGCGGTTCCAGGGCCTTCGCGGGGTACTGCCCCGAGCGCGCGTCGCGCAGCGCTTCCTCGTCGACGTCGGTGGCGTAGATCTTGACGCGGTTCAGGCATTCTTCGATGCCGAGCGCCTCGGCGAGCATCATGGCCAGCGAGTACGCCTCCTCGCCGCTGGAGCAGCCCGCGCTCCAGACCCGGATCTCCGACGTCGGGCCCACGGTCTCGATCAGCTCGGGCACCACCTCGCGCCTGAGCAGGCCCCAGGCGTCGGGATCGCGGAACACGGAGGTGACGTTGATCAGGATCGTGTTGAACAGGGCACGGAACTCGTCGGCGTCGGTCTCCAGGAGGTCGCGGTAGTCCGCGTAGTCCTCCATGCCGACGTCCCCCATCCGTTTGCGGATGCGACGGCCGAGCGTGGAGCGCTTGTAGCCGGTGAAATCGAATCCGCGGGCATCGCGGATGAACCCGAGGAGATCCTCGAGGCCCTGGTCGAGAAGCGGGCCGGACTGCTTCTCGCGCCCCTGCTCCGGTTCCTGTCCCCGCTCCGTCTGACGCTCCTGCTCTACTTCACTCACCCTTTCCGCTTCACGCACCTGGTCCGTCTCACTCGCCGGTTCCGGATGCCCCTGCGCCCCCGGCTGCGCGCCCTGCTCTGCCCCGGCGCCGGACGACTCACCCATCACTGCCTCTTGTCCTCGACAAGGCCGCGGATGGCCGCGGCGATTTCGTCAATACGGAGTACGAAGTCCACTGCTCCGGTATCCACCGCAGCCGTGGGCATTCCCGCGAACTGCGCGCTCTGCGGATCTTCGGCGATCACGGTGCCGCCGCGCGACTTGACCGCCTCCACGCCCATGGCGCCGTCCATGCCGGTGCCCGTGATCACGCAGGCGATGGCCCGCGGTCCGTACGCTCCTGCCACCGACTCGAAGAGCAGGTCGGCGGAGGGGCGCACGAAGTGCACGAGTTTACTGTTCGACAAGGTGAGTATGCCCTCCGGCCCCACGAGGAGGTGCCGGTCGGGCGGCGCCAGATACACGGTCCCCGGCTCGACGCTCTCCTGGTCCTCGGCCAGCTTCACGGTCAGTGCCGTGCGCCGGGTGAGGACCTCCGCGAGGAGCGTGCGGTGCCGTGGATCGAGATGCTGGACGACGAGCACGGGCACGGGCAGCTCGGGGCTGAGAGCGCCCAGGATCGAGCCGAGACCCTGAATGCCCCCGGCGGACGAGGCGACCGCCACGATGGCGAACGGCCCCGGTACGTGCTCTTCCGACCTCACACCGTCGAGCCTAGTCGCTGCGGGTCCGATCGGTCCTCGGCGCAAGGGGAGCGCACGGTCCCTTGTCGCGGCTCGGGGGCGTCTGCTTGACTCCGCCCGCCACAACGCCAGCACCCCGGAACGAACGCCCGAAGCGCCAACTCACCGGTGGAGGTCGCCATGGACATCACCCGCAGAC
The DNA here is from genome assembly GCF_040644915.1 of Streptomyces sp. NPDC046925. Classification (NCBI taxonomy): domain Bacteria; kingdom Bacillati; phylum Actinomycetota; class Actinomycetes; order Kitasatosporales; family Streptomycetaceae; genus Streptomyces; species Streptomyces sp. NPDC046925. The sequence continues at coordinate 451,151 of NZ_JBEYWZ010000001.1, forward strand.
GTCTGTTGTCGGCCCTGTCGGCCGCCGGTCTCCTGGCGGTGATCCCCGCGCTGCCCGCGAGCGCCGCCGGTGCCGCGGCGGACAGTTCCCGCCTCCTGGCCAACACCGTGGGGATCTTCGCCGGGACCACCGAGTCCAACGCGCGCCCCGAGACGGCCGTCAAGCTCGCCGCGATCGAGAAGACCGCACGGACGAACCTGAAGTCGATGGACGACGCGGGCGAGGGCGAGCTGTTCGCGGGCCTGGCGCTCGGCACGGACGACGCCAACCTCAACACGGCCTTCAAACGTCTCTACGAGATCGCCCTCGCGACCCGCACCCCGGGACCGGCCCCCTCGGACCTCTACGGCGACACCGCCGTGCAGCGCCGCGTGATCGACGGCCTCGGATGGCTGCACGAGCACCACTACGGCGACCAGTCCAAGGGCTACTACGGCAACTGGTTCAACTGGGAGATCGGCATCTCCCAGCACGTCAGCAAGACCCTCGTGCTCCTGGCCGACGAGGTGCGGACGTACGAGCCCGGCCTCGTCGCCACCTACATCACCTCGATGGACGCCTACCTGCGCAACGGCACCGACGGGGACGTGAACCTCGACTCGCGCTTCCACACCGGCGCCAACCTCGCCGACATCACCACCAACCGCATCCTCCAGGGCGCGCTCATCGGCGCGGACGGCGAGGCCCGCATCCGCAAGGCCCTCACCGACCAGCTGACGGTCTTCGTCACCATCGACCCCTACCGCCTGCGGCACGGCGTGACGGACGGCTATTACGCGGACGGCTCGTTCATACAGCACGCCTCCGTCGCGTACACGGGCTCGTACGGAAAAGGCCTGCTCACCAGGGTCGTCCAGACACTCAAGATCCTCGACGGGACGGGCTTCGCGCACGGCGAGGAGCTGGTGCCGACGGTGCGCAGGTGGGTGCGCGACGGCTTCGCGCCGCTCATCTTCGAGGGCTGGATGATGGAGATCGTCAAGGGACGCGCGGTGTCGCGGCCCGACAGCGGCTACACCGACGTCGGGGTCGTCGTCGAGGCCGTCGTGGACCTCTCCTCGCTCTCCGCGGGCGCCGACGCCACCGCCCTCAAGAGCTATGTGAAGCACATCCGGGCGACCTCGCGCGCCGCGCTCAACCCGGCCGGCTTCGTCTCGCCCGTCAGCATCGTGCGCTACACCGACATCATCGGCGACGCCTCCGTCCCGCCCGCCGACCTCAACCCCGCCTCGCGCAGCGTCGCCTTCAACGCCATGGACAAGCACGTCCACCGCAGACCGGGCTACGCCTTCGCGCTCGCACGCAGCTCCGACCGGATCAGCAAGTACGAGTACATGAGCGGCGAGAACCTCATGCCGTGGTTCCAGGGCGACGGCGCCTACTACCTCTACCTCTCGGGCCAGGACCAGACGCAGGCGTTCGGCGTCGACTACTTCACCACCGTCTCGCCGTACGGCCTCGCGGGCGTCACCGCGCCCGTCGAGCAGCGCCGGACGATCCCCGAGCTGTACGGGAAGCCGTACTACGACAATCCCGGCCACCCGCTGCACTTCACCTCGTCGTCCGAGTCGCAGAACAAGTACGTCTACTTCCCGCGCGGCACCAACCGGCACTCCGGCGGCGCGGTCCTCGGCGCGTACGGCGCGGTCGGCGCGGTGCAGTCCAGCGATGCCGCCTACCGCGACCGGGACCTCCTGCCGGAGGACTTCGTGGTCTACCGGGGCGCGACGGCCACGAAGTCGTGGTTCCTGCTCGACGAGGAGATCGTGGTGCTCGCCGCGGGGGTGGGCGACGGGGCGGGGCGTGCCGTGACCACCACGGTCGACGCGCGCACCGCGGCGCCGGACGACCAGGTCTCCGTGACGGGGGAGTCGCGTGACGGCCGCCCGTGGACCGGGGCGGGCACGGGCGACCTGCGGTGGCTGCGCTGGGCCAACGCCACGCGGCAGGCGTCCGTCGGCTACGTCTTCCTGGACACCCCGAAGGTGCGCGTCGCCCTGGACGAGGTCACGCGCAGCCGCCGGGTCGTGCGCACCGCGAACCCGGACACCGCGGTGACGCGCAGGGTTCTCGGGGTGAGCGTGGACCGGGCGGCCGGGGCACGGCCCGTCTCGCTGGCCTACGCGGTGGTGCCGAACGCGGGCGAGGCGGGCCTGCGGGCGTACCGCGCCGGGCGGCCGCTGAAGGTCCTCGCGAACACCGTGCGGTTGCAGGCCGTCGGCCACGAAGGACTGGGCCTGACCGCCGCGAACAGCTTCACTGCGGGACGCCACGAGGCCGCGGGGATACGGATCGACGGCCCCGCGTCGGTACTCGTGCGGCGCGAGCGGCGCGGCCCGGTCACCGTGGCGGTGTCCGATCCGACGATGGACCGCGACCGGGTCACCGTGCTGCTCCGCGGCCGCTCCCTGCGGCAGGTCGAGGCCGACGAGCGGGTGCGCGTGAGCCGGGCCCACGGCGGGACCCGGATCGACGTCGACACCCGCCACGCGTACGGACGGAGCTTCACGGTGACGTTGCGCGGCTAGGACATCCTTCGCGGATATCCCGCCCGGTCAGGTCTCCTCGACGGTGACGGCCTGCACCGGGCAGGCCCGCGCGGCCTCGTGCACCAGGGGGTCGCCGCCGCCGTCCTCGCGGCCGGGGAGCACCTCGCTGAAGCCGTCGTCGTCCTGGGTGAAGACGCTGGGAGCGGTGAGCGCGCACATGCCCGCGCCCACGCACCGCTCCTGTTCCACATGAATAAGCACGCGCAACTCCTACCAGATGACGGGGAGTTCGAGCATCCCCTGGATCGTGTCGCCCGGTTTGAACGGGATCTCCCGCGCGGGCACGGCCAGACGCAGCCCCGGCATCCGCTCGAAAAGCGTCCGCAGGGCGATGTCGATCTCGGCGCGGGCGAGGTTCTGGCCCAGGCACTGATGGATGCCGAACCCGAAGGCCAGGTGATGGCGGTCGGCGCGGTGGAAGTCCAGCCCCTCCGGCGTCTCGTAGGCCGTGGCGTCGCGGTTGATGAGGGAGGTGGAGAACACGACCCCGTCGTCCGCGCGAATGGTGCTGCCCGCGACATCGATGTCCTCCTTCGCCACCCGCAGCAGTCCGTCCGCGATGGACAGGAAGCGCAGCAGCTCCTCGACCGCGGCGGGCATCAGCTCCTGCTCGGCGCGGAGTTCGGCCAGCTGCTCCGGGTGCTGGAGGAGCGTGAACGTACCGAGGGAGATCATGTTCGCCGTGGTCTCGTGGCCCGCGACAAGCAGGATCGTCGCCAGGCTGACCAGTTCCTCGCGGTCGAGCGCACCCTCGGAGAGCTGCCGGTGGATGAGCTCGTCCAGGAGCCCGTCGCCCGGCTCCCGGCGCTTGCGGTCGATCAACGCGTAGAAGTACGCGTCCAGTTCGTCCCGCGCCCGCTCGGTGTCCTCCGCGCGCGGGCCGCGCAGCAGCCGGCGCGACTGCTCCTCGAAGAACTCGTGGTCGGCGTAGGGCACGCCCAGGAGCGCGCAGATCACCATGGACGGAACCGGCAGCGCGAACGACTCGACCAGCTCGGCCGGCGAACCCTTCGCCTCCATGGCGTCCAGGAGCCGGTCCACCGTCTCCTGGATCCGCGGGCGCAGAGCGGCGATCCGCTTGACCGAGAAGCTGGGGATCAGCATGCGGCGCTGGGCGTTGTGCACGGGGTCGTCGACGCCGAGCAGGGCGACCCGGCGGTTGCGCACCTTCGCGAAGCGCTCGGTCGGCGCGGGGAACGCCTCGTTCTCCCGGTCGGTGGACAGGCGCGGGTCGATGAGCAGGTCACGGGCCGTGCCCCGGCCGGTGACCACCCAGACGGAACGTCCGTCGAAGAGCCGGACCCGGGAGAGCGGCCGTGCCTCGCGGAGTGGTTCGTACGCCTTGGGCGGGTGGTAGGGGCAGGTGCGGTCCTGCGGGAAGGCGACTGGTTCGGAGGCGACAGGTTCGGAGGCGACTGGTTCGGAGGCGGCTGCCGAGATCGGGTCGGACGCGACTGATTCCGTCATGGACTTACCTCACAAGCGGAGGGGCTCCCTTTACCTGTTCCATTGGATGCCTGGGGCATCTACTTGGTCCACTCCACAATGAGCCAGATGGAGGCTATTCGGACGACCGAATCTGGCCGGAATCAACTGCTCCACTCCGCACCGCACGCGGCGTCGCCCCCCACCAGCGGCGGCAGCAGCGGTTGAGGGTCGACTGCTCGGAGAGGCCGAGGAGCAGCGCGACCTGGCCCAGGGGCAGATCGGTGCCGGTGAGGTAGCGGCGGGCGGCATCGCGCCGCTCCTCGTCGACGACCTCGGCGAACGTCGTGTCCGCGGCGCGCAGCCGCCGCTGGAGGGTCCGCGGATGGAGGTTCAGGAGGCGGGCGACCGTGCCGATCTCGGGCGGCGATGTGCCGAGCGACCGCCCGACGACGGCGCGGACACCGCTGACGATGTCCGTACGCTCCGCGGGCAGTTGCTCGTCCAGGTACGCGAGCGCGAGCCGCCGCAGATGCGCGTTGCCGCCGCCGAGCGGCCGGTCGGCCAGGCTGAGCGGGACCCGGAGCAGGGCCGCGGGGCGGTCCGCCTTCACGGGTACGCCGAAGAAGTCCTCGTACACGCTCAGCGGGGCGAGCAGCGGATGCGGCAGCTCGACGGACCCCAGGCCGTAGGGCCCGACCAGATAGACGATCGCCCGGTGCATGAACCCCAGGGAGAGGTCGATGCCCTGGGGCGGCGCCTCGACGCCCTCGCGCACGCCGTAGCGCAGGGCGGCGACCCCCGGAGTGCCGTACGGATCGGGCTCCAGGCTCAGGCTCAGCGAGCGCGCGTGCACGAACAGATAGCGCGTGGTGCACTCCATGGCGTCCCCGAGCGTCTCGGAGTTCTGGATGGCAAGCGCGAGGGCGCCGAGCATGCCCAGATCCTGCCGGGCCGCGATACGAAGGCCGAGATCCGGGCAGCCGAGATCGTCCGCGGCGAGCTCCAGTACCGTGGCCATCGCCTCCTCGGGCACCAGGAGGTCGTCCCCGTCCAGGGCGGCCGTGGGGCAGCCCGCCTGCCGGGCGTACGTCTCGGCGTCACCGCCGAGCTCCGCCACCGTGGCGCGGAAACCGCGCAGCCCCGCCGATCTGATCACGGACATGTCGTCCAGGGTCAAAGATCTGTCGTCCCGGGTCAATTCCTGCCGGGTGTGCTTCCGGACACTGGAGGAATGACGCACTCCGCAGACTCCTCCGCAGACCCAAGGACCGCAGGTGCCGCAGGTACGGACGCCCCGGCCGAGCACATCGACGTCGTGATCGTGGGCGCGGGGCTCTCCGGCGTCGGTGCCGCCTACCGGCTGCAGACCGAGTGCCCGGAGCGCTCGTACGCGATCGTCGAGGCGCGGCAGTCCATGGGCGGGACCTGGGACCTCTTCCGCTACCCGGGTGTGCGCTCGGACTCCGACATGTTCACCCTCGGCTATCCCTTCAAGCCCTGGCGCGGCTCGAAGGTGCTCGCCGACGGCCGGTCCATCCTCAGCTACATCAAGGACACGGCCGCGGAGTTCGGCATCGACCGCCGCATCCGGTACGGCACCAAGGTCATCGGCGCCGACTGGTCCACCGCGACGGCACGCTGGACGCTGACCCTCGAACGCACCGACGAGGACGGCAACCGCACCTTGTCCACCGTCACCTGCGACTTCCTCTACTCCTGCGCCGGCTACTACGACTACGACGGCGGCCACGCCCCCGAGTTCGAAGGCGCCGACTCCTTCACCGGCACGGTCGTGCACCCGCAGTTCTGGCCCGCGGACCTGGACCACACGGGCAAGCGCGTGGTCGTCATCGGCAGCGGCGCCACCGCCGTCACCCTGGTGCCCGCGATGGCGAAGAGCGCCGCGCACGTCACCATGCTCCAGCGCAGCCCCACCTGGATCGGCTCGCTGCCCTCGCGCGACCGCCTCGCCGACGGCATCCGCGCCGTACTGCCCGCGAACGCGGCCCACCGGATCGTGCGGACGAAGAACATCCTCTTCGCCATCGGCCTCTACCAGTTCTGCCGGCGCAGCCCCAAGGCCGCCCGGCGGCTGCTCACCGGACTCAACAAGCGCATCGTCAAGGACGACCAGCTGGTCGCCGACCACTTCACCCCCTCGTACGACCCGTGGGACCAGCGGCTGTGCGCGATGCCCGACGCCGACCTGTTCCAGGTCCTCAAGCGGGGCGAGGCCGAGATCGTCACCGACCACATCGACCGCTTCGTCCCCGAGGGCATCCGGCTGAAGTCGGGGCGCGTCATCGAGGCCGACGTGATCGTGACCGCCACCGGGCTGCGACTGCTCGCCTTCGGCGGCATCGCCCCGAGCGTCGACGGCCAGACGGTCGCGCTGAACGAACAGTTCGTGTGGCGCGGCGCGATGATGACGGGCGTCCCGAACTTCGCCGTCTGCATCGGCTACACCAACGCGTCCTGGACGCTGCGCGCCGACCTCACGTCCCGCCTCGTGTGCAAGGTCCTCAACCACATGCGCGACCACGACTACGCGGCGGTGGAACCGCGCCCGACGACCCTCCTGAACGAACGCCCGCTCCTCGACCTCGCCTCGGGCTACGTCCAGCGCTCCATCGACGCCTTCCCCCGCCAGGGCGACCGCGGCCCCTGGAAGGTCCGCCAGAACTACGTCCTCGACGCGGCATCGACGATGCGCACCAACTTGCGCAAGACACTGGCGGCCACTCCGGTGGCGGCGGTGCGGGGGGCCCGGGAGGCCACGACTGAAAGCGCCGTACAGCGGGTTTGACGCCCCATCAGCCGATAGAGTTCTCGCCCAAGGCGGTGCCGGGCAGTGCCCCCGAGCGGTGCGCCGCTAGGCGGGGGAGGGCTTCGTGAATCCACAGAAGATCATCGAGCGTCTCAGAGAGATCGAGGGCTGGCAGCAGCTCACCGCAGAAGAGTGGCGCAGCGTCGATGACGTGCTGGACCGGCTCGGCGTTGTGCTCCCCGAAGGGGACGACAGCAAGATCAGGAGCGCGCTCGCACCGCTGGAGCCCTTGGAGAGGAAAGAAGCCCGACGCGCACGGTCCGAGTTGGGCGCGAAGGGCATAGCCATTCCGCCGCAGCAGCGGGAGAAGCGCAACCACTTGATCGAACGGCTCACCGCGGATCTACGCGGTCCGGGAGACCGAGCCCCGGGCGGCCGCGAGAGCCGGGGCGCGTCGGAATGACCGGCGCCTGCCGAGCCGGAGGTCTGCGAGGCGGGCCAGCGGAATGAGCGGAATCACCAAGCCTGCTCTACTCGTCATGGCCTTCGCACCGGCTGATTCAGAGATCGGCAATCACTCGCGAAGCTATCTCGATTCCCTCTGGCGAGCCTGCCGTTCGCTGGGCATGATCGAGCCGATTCCGGGGGCCCCGGCGCCTGCGGACCACATCGACTTCGGCGCAGCGCACTCGACCGCCTTCGACTTCAAGCTGCTGGCAGCCGCGCGGCGGACGGGAGACGCCTCCCTCTATTCCGCCTTCGCCTTCGCCGAACACGACGTCGTCGGAGTCGTCGCGCTCCTCGCCCCCAATGACACGACGACGGGCCTCACCCAGTGGAGCGACCTCGACGCCGAGTGGAGCGGAGCGGTACAGGCCGTGGGCCTCCCGCCGCGGCCCTGGGGGATGCTCGGCGAGTTCCGTGTGTTCGAGGCCCTTTACGGACGTGGGTTCGGACGGAGAGAGCGCGCGTTGTGCGATCTCGTACACAGACACGCGCCCCGGGCAGGGAGCGAATCCTGGTGGACCGGATTCGACCGCACGGAACAGGGCTTCGACGTATGGCGATCCGTTGACACCGATGGGCCGGAGGAAGGACCCACCGACCTCTACGTCCTCGCACCGGCTCGTCAAGAGGTCGCCCTCGACGAGTGGGCGTGGGCTGTCGAGGGCCGGCACGGACTGATGCCCCTCGCACGCTATCTGCTCCAGCTCTCGAAGATCCGTCACCAGGCGCGGCACTACGAGGCCTCGGGGGCGTCGTACGCGCAGATCGAGGAGAGCGACGAGCGGACCGCGGCGCTCCTGCGGGAGCTGAAGTCCGCAACGCGGCGTCCCGTGCGCCTGGAGCGAGTCCTGAAAGCATCGACGCTGGTCGACGAGGCACAGTTCGGCCCGCAGGGACTGCTGTGGACGATCACCCGGCAGCGCCAGCTGAGCGGCAGCCTGTCGACCGCCGTCGCCAACATGCGCCTCCATACTCCGGGAGTCCGCAGGCGCGGCGCCGGAGTCTCCTGGACCGTCACCGATCTCGCCGAGGCTGAATGGACCATCAAGCAGGTCGAGGAAGACCGGCTTCATCTGGAAGCGGTGCGCGAGCGGGCCGACGGGGTGCGTGCGGCCGTCTCGGTGCTCGTCGAGCGCGAACTTTCGGCACACCGAGGGTGGCTGACGCTCGTTCAGACATCGATTCTGGGGTCGGTCCTCACCGCGCTCGCGGCAGTGCAGGCGATGAGTTACGAGGTGCCGATACGGACGGCCCTCCAGTCCCCGGTCATCGCCGCGGTGGCGGCTCTCGCCCTTGCGCTTCCCCTTGCCATGCTGCGCTGGGCGGGCGTCGCGCCGGCAACGCCCCGGTACAGATGGCTCGACTCGGGCGCCGCGGGATTGCTCGGCGCCGCTCTGGGGTGGCTGGTCGTCACCGCCTGGGGAACCAGTGGAGGAGGGGCGCCGCCTGCCGCCGCTTGGACGCTCTCGGGTGCTTTCGTGGCGGGCCTGAGCACGTTCCTCGCCACACACCGCCTGACTCGACCACGCTAGCTCTCTTGCGAGGAGTTCACTCCCATGCCCCAGGCCGATGGACATCACCCGCAGGACCCGAGCTCCATGATCAGGACCTTCGTCGAGGCACTGGACGTCGAGGACCTGATCATGCGGTTCGAGATCGACTTCGATGCTCCGATGCGGCAGGCGGATGCCACCGGAATGCTGCGCCTGGCCCGGGCACACACGAAGGACCCGGCGGCGGGCCTTCGAGGCATCGCCCGCAGGGTCGGCGCCCACTGGTGCGAGATCGTCCAGGCGGACGTCGCCTACGAGTTACTCTCGGCCCTGCGACTCATCGAGGCATCACAGCCGGACGCCGAAAGGCTGTTGGCGCTGCTGGCCGACACCGCCGCCGATCCGGATGACGTCTTCCCCGCCTACGCCCTCGCCCGCTGGTACGACGGAGCCGGCCGGATCCGTTACCGCCTGGGCAGTTACACCGCCTCCCGCCGTGCCTTCGGAACCGCGGTGCAGGTGGCCGAGAGGGGCCGGCTGTGGTGGGCACTGCCCGACCTGCTGAGCAACTACACCCGCGCCGAGTTCGAGGAACGCGGCCAGGCTGCGCGGGAGAAGGACGCCGAAGAGGGCACACGGGACGTCGACGTGTTCGTCCGCTCCCTGCAGCAGATGCACGACAAGATCCTGGTGCAGGCGCGCGAGCGGGGTGTCGACGTCGAGGCTGTTCCGGACGAGGCAATGCCCCTGAGGCACCGGGAGTTTCTGCGCGGCTACTCCAACAGTCTGCACAACCTCGCCATCGCCCTGCGGCAGGCCGGGGACCGCGAGCGGTCGCTGCGTGTCACCGCGCGCTCCAAGGCCCTGTCCGAGGCGTTGAACGACACGTACCGCACCGCGCAGTCGCTGTTGAACGAGGCGTTCTGCCGTGACCGCCCCGAAGAGCGCTTCGAGGCGCTGCGTGAGTTGGTGCACGGCCGGACGAATTTCGTGGAGCCGGGGTGGGAACGAGGTCGGCGGATCGCCCGCCAGAATCTTGCGCGGCTGGGCGGAGGCCGCGACGGTCTGGCCGACCTGGGGCGGCTTCTGGACGAACTGGAGGACGACGCGGCCGGTGCGGGGCGTCGGGCCGGCCTCGACGTCGACTTCTACGCCTACACCGTGCGCTACTACCGCGAGACGGCTGCCGCCCTTCCCCCGGCCGAGCGTCCGCGAGACGTCCTTGACCGCCGGTTGAAGATGGCGGAGTCGGTGCGGGAAGCGATTGCCCTCCCCGTGTACAAACGCGCCTATGCCAACCACGTTCGGCCTGCGTATCTGCGGGCCATCGGCGCGCAGATGGCACGGGGCGGCCACCGGCAGGAGGACCTGGAGAAAATCGTGTCTCTGGTGGAGGAGTCCTCGGGCCGGGAACTGCTGGACCTGCTCGCGTCCTCCCGCCCCCCGGTGCTCGGCCGCCCCGCCCACCCGCTGCCCATGGCATCGGACGCATCGCCGGCAGAGGGAGCTTTTCCCGACGACCGTCGAATGCCTCTGCGGGCACAGCCTCCTGCCGAGGCTTCGAAGGCGAGGGAGCGGCGTGAACTGCTCGTCGAGCGGGAGCAGCAGTACGAGGACCACTTCCTCCACCACCCGCTGACATCGGCGACACACGACGAGGACATCGCCCATCAGCTGGTGCAGTACACCCTCAACCATCAGGGCTCCTGTGTAGTGCGGTACTTCCGCTTCGGCACATCGGACGTGCCCCTGGACGGCGAGGAGACGCCCGAACCCGACTCCCTGGGCATCATGGTCTGCCGCGACGGGGTGCTGACGCTGCTGCCTTCCGTTCCCTACACGGACGTGGCCGATCTCGCACGCCGGGTCTTCGAGGATCTCGGAGACCGGCAGTTCCCGGTGCCCAGGGAAGAGACCTGCCGCCGCATCTGGAACCTGTTGATCAAGCCGGTGTGGGAGAGCGTCAACCGGGGCGGCCCGCCGACCCATCTCACTCTGATCCCGACCGACGACATCTTCGCGATCCCGCTGCACGTCGCCACCGCACCGGAGGACGACCTGCCGCTCGCAGCCCGGGTCCCGTTGTCGCACTCGGTGAGCGTGGCCGCCTTCGTCACCCGCGGCCGCCATCTGCTCAAGAAGCAGTTGATGGAGGACGACGACGACCTTGCCGCGCTGTTGTCCACCGACGCGCGGGCGACGGGCCGCGAGGTCGTCGACGCCGGCTGGCCCGCAACGCATGTCCATGTGGCGGGCGCGGTCCCCGACGCGCTTGTGGGCCAGGTCGAGAGCGCCTTCGCCGCCGACTGGGACGGACTCGAGCAACTGGTCGCGGTGAAGCCGGAGTTCTTCCTGTACGCCGGACACGGGGTGTACGTGAACGAGCCCGAGGTCTCCGGCCCGTTGATCCACCTGGGAGAGTCGGACATGCTGTCGCAGTTCGACATCGCCCTGCGCGTCAGCCTGCCGAGGAACAAGCTCACCGTGCTCGGGGCCTGTCTGGCCGGGCAGGGCATGGGGTCCGACGGCGGTGACGTCCTCGGGTTCATGCGTTCCCTGATCATCAGCGGGGCCGGTGCCATCGGTGTGCCGCTGTGGTCCGTGCGCGACACGGCGTTGGCGGCGACGGTGAGTGCCTTGCTCCGCGAGAGCAGAGCGGCGCTGGGATCGTCGTCCACCGGCGTCTTCGATGTGGTTCAGGCATTGCACGACCATTATCGGGAGAGCATGGAGACGTACACGTCGGTGGAGGCCCGGGTCGACCGTCTCCCCATCGCTCTGTACCTGTGACCGACGTGCGTTCGTCCTCCGCCACAGCGGCCCCGACGTGGCGCGCAGACAAGGGGGAGCCATGAGCGCGCACGACCGAGCCGCCAGAAAGCAGACCGCACTCACGGACTACGCCGCGCTGCGTGAACGTCGCCCGGAACTCTTCGAGAACCCGTCCGGTGCTGCCTTCGAAATCCTCCTCGACCACGCCGACCAGGAACGGGCATCCGGCGAAGCGTCACGGGCGGCCGTCGCGGCCGGACTGCCCGAGAGCATCGGAGACATCGGCGTCGTCTACCGCGACCCCTACTTCTGTCTGGTGCGTGACGCCGTGCGGTTCGCCAACCGCGCGGACGGCAGGCTGGGAACGTACATCCGCATCGTGCCCGTGTCCGCGTCGGGGGGAGCCGCAGTGCTTCCGGTGCTCGACGACGGACGCGTCGTCCTGCTGCACCACTTCCGCCACGCCGATCGGTCCTGGCACTGGGAGATCCCCCGTGGCTTCGGCGATCCGGGGGAGGACGGTGCCGGCACGGCCGCCCGGGAACTCCAGGAAGAACTGGGCGTCCGTGTCGTGGACTTCACGTATCTCGGCGCTGTCTCTCCCGACACCGGTCTGCGTGCCGGCGTGGATCACCTGTACCTCGCCCGTATCGGGGCGGCGCGGGTGACGGACAGCCCCGCCCCTGGTGCCAGAGCGGAGGGCATCGACGCGTACCAGGCCGTGCCGCAGGAGGAATTCCGCGCCATGGTCGCTGACCGACGGATCTCCGACGCATTCACCCTGTCCGCATATGCGCTTGCCACTGCTCAGGGCTTGCTGGAAGTCGGTCAATAATTGGATGGCGTCACGGCCGGAGTGTCCCTAAGGTTGGCGTTGTTCGAGCGGCAGCCCATGGGGCGGCCGCAGGTGACTTGATCTGGCTCGGTTCGGGAGGTGTGACTGATGGCTGTCGTCGAGATGGGCGCTGCCCGCATCCAGAAGTCCGTTCATTCCACCTCCGTGGCCGCCGGCTGACACCTACCTCTTCTCGCGCACCAGCAGTGTGCGTGGATGCCGGGGCCACCCCTGTGAAGGGTCCCCCTTGTCTTCCTCTGCATTCCCGCAGGCCTTCTCCTCCCCGTCCTCGCACCCCCTCGCGCCCTACGGCTGGGACGCGGACCGGGAAACCGAGTTCACCCCATACGCGGCTCAGGGCCTGCTGCCCGGCCGTGTGCTGCGCGTCGACCGCGGGCAGTGCGACATCGTCACTCCCGAGGGCGTCATCCGCGCCGACACCGAGTTCGTCGTCCCGCGCGACCCCATGAAGGTCGTGTGCACGGGGGACTGGGCCGCCGTCGACCCCGCGGGCGGCGATCCGCGCTACGTGCGTACGCTCCTGCCGCGCCGTACCGCCTTCGTGCGCTCCACCTCCTCCAAGCGGTCCGAGGGGCAGATCCTCGCGGCCAACGTCGACCACGCGATCATCGCGGTCTCGCTCGCCGTCGAGCTCGACCTTGGGCGGATCGAACGCTTCTTGGCCCTGGCCTGGGAGTCCGGGGCCCAGCCGCTCGTCGTCCTCACCAAGGCCGACCTGGTCCCGGACGCCACGGGCCTGTCCTACCTGGTCGAGGACGTGGAGACGTCGTCCCCCGGCGTCCAGGTGCTCCCGGTCAGCGCCACCACCGGTGAAGGCGTCGACGTCCTGTGCGCCGTCGTCTCCGGCGGTACCTCGGTACTGCTCGGCCAGTCCGGAGCGGGCAAGTCGACGCTCGCCAACGCCCTGGTCGGCGAGGACGTCCAGCACGTCAACGCCGCCCGTGACGTGGACGGCAAGGGCCGCCACACCACCACGACCCGCAACCTCCTCGTGCTCCCCGCGGGCGGCGTCCTCATCGATACGCCGGGGCTGCGCGGAGTCGGCCTCTTCGACGCGGAGGCGGGCGTCGGCCAGGTCTTCTCCGAGATCGAGGACCTGGCGGCCGACTGCCGCTTCCACGACTGCGCCCACACCGCCGAACCCGGCTGTGCGGTCCTCGCGGCCGTGGAGGACGGCACACTCCCGGACCGCCGCCTGGAGAGCTACCGCAAGCTGATCCGCGAGAACCAGCGCATCGTCGCCAAGACGGACGCCAGGCTCCGCGCGGACATGCGACGCGAGTGGAAGCTGCGGGGCGCGGAGGGGCGGGCCGCCATGGAGGCCAAGCGGGGGCGGATCCGCTAGCCGGTCCCGTCAGGTTTCTGCCACTGCGGGGGTGCTTCGGCGCCCCCGCAGCGCGGTGTCCGAATTCCGCCAGCCACCGGGGCGGCGACGTCGCACACTGGGACATGTGATCGATGAAGAGACCAGGTACGAGGCGGTTCGCAGCCGCGACGCGCGCTTCGACGGAGAGTTCTTCTTCGCCGTGGAGACCACCGGCATCTACTGCCGGCCCAGCTGCCCCGCCGTCACCCCCAAGCGCCAGAACGTCCGCTACTACACGACGGCGGCAGCCGCCCAGGGCTCCGGATTCCGGGCCTGCCGACGCTGCCGCCCGGACGCCGTGCCGGGGTCCGCGGAGTGGAACGTCCGCGCGGACGTCGTGGGCCGCGCCATGCGCATGATCGGTGACGGTGTCGTCGACCGCGAGGGCGTTCCCGGTCTCGCCGTGCGGCTCGGCTACAGCTCCCGGCAGGTGCAGCGGCAGCTCACCGCCGAGCTGGGCGCCGGGCCCGTCGCTCTCGCGCGGGCCCAGCGTGCCCACACCGCGCGGGTGCTGCTCCAGACCACGGGTCTGCCGATCACGGAGATCGCGTTCGCCGCCGGGTTCGCCAGCGTGCGGCAGTTCAACGACACGATCCGGGCGGTGTACGCCCTGACGCCCACCGCGCTGCGGGGCGCCGCGCCGCGCGGCGGGGGTGCGGGGCGGGCCACTCCGTCGGCGGGGGTGCCGCTGCGGCTCGCCTACCGGGGGGCCTACCAGGCGGGCGCCGTCTTCGACCTGCTCTCCGCGGAGGCCGTGGACGGGGTCGAGCAGGTGAGCGGGGAGCGGGGCGGGCGGACGTACCGGCGTACGCTGCGGCTGCCGTACGGCACCGGGATCGTGGCCGTGGAGGAGCGTGACCACGGGGTCGGCGGGTGGCTGGACGCCCGGCTCCATCTGACCGACCTCCGTGACCTCACGACCGCCGTGCAGCGGCTGCGGCGGCTCTTCGATCTCGACGCGGATCCGCACGCCGTGGACGAGCGGCTCGGCGCCGACCCCCGGCTCGCCCCGCTGGTCGCGGCGCGGCCCGGGCTGCGGTCGCCGGGGGCGGCCGATCCCGATGAGTTCGCGGTGCGGGCGCTGGTGGGGCGGGAGGAAGCTTCTGTGCTGGTGGCGCGGTATGGGAAGGCGCTGGACGCGCCGTGCGGGACGCTGACCCATGTCTTCCCCGAGCCCGGCGCGCTCGCCGGGGAGCCCGGCCCCTTGGGCGAACTGGCGACCGCCCTCGCCGACGGGCGGGTCCGGCTTGACGCGGGGGCGGATCGGGAGGATGCGGGGGAGGGGTTGTCGGGTCTGGCGGGCGTTGACGCGGGGGTCGCGGCGCTGATCCGGATGCGGGCGCTGGGGGATCCGGACGTGGGGTTGCCGGGGATGGATGTGCCTGAGGGGTGGCGGCCTTGGCGGTCGTACGGGGTGCGGCATCTGCTGACGGCGGGGTAGGGGCTTTCAGCCCTCCCGCTCCTCAAGCGCCGGAGGGCTGAAAGACTCAGCCCGTCCGGCGCTTGAGGACGGACTCGGCGAAGCCGGTGATGACGGCACGCGAGGCCCCCGCGCCAGGCGGGTTTTCGGGAAGGGGCGGGGTTGGCGACGAATTACTGCTCAAGCCCCCAGCTATGGATCCGCCGAGGGTGAATCCGGATCAGCTCCTCGCTGAAGTGAGGGCCCAAGTCATGCGGCCCCGTGAGGAGTTCCGCGTCCCCGCGGATGTCGACGCCCCGCACCTTCCACGGCCGCTCGCTCACGATGTCGTCCACGACCAGTGACACCTTCGGGTTCTTCTGGAGATTCCGCCACTTCTTGGTGGTCCCCAGCGCGTACCCCCCGATCAGGATCGTCCCGTCGTCCTGCGGGAAGAACCCGACGGGGTTCGCCTGAGGCTGCCCCGCCGCGTCCACGCTGGCCATCCGCCCCAGCCGCTGGGACTTGAGGTACGCCCGCTCGGCCTCGCTGAATTCGGTCATGGCGCGAGCCTCGCACGCGTCCCGCGTCCACACATCGGATCCTGGTCCTACGACCTGCCCTGGACCGGCCCTGGACCCGCCCGGGACCCCGCGAGGCTGACCCGCGACCTGCGCTTTTGTCCCGTTTCCGGCACCCTTGTCAGATGGGAGCGTGGGAACTCCTGCTGGTCGGAGTGGTGCTACTGCTCGGCATCGGCGGAGTGCTTGTGCCCGGTGTGCCGGGGCCGTGGCTGGTGTGGGCCGCCGTGCTGTGGTGGGCGCTGCAGGACCCGGAGCCGGTGGCCTGGTGGATCCTGGTCGGCGCGTCCGTCGTGCTCCTCGTGGCACAGGGCGTGCGCTGGCTGCTGCCTCCGCGGCGCTTCCGGCAGAGCGGCGCCACGCGACGGACAGCCGTGTACGCCGGGGCCGGCGCCCTGGTCGGGTTCTGCGTGCTGCCGGTCATCGGGTCGCTGCCGGGTTTCATCGGAGGGATCTACCTGGCGGAGCGACTGCGGCTCGGCGGCCACGGGGAGGCGGTGACGGCGACACGAACGGCCATGCGGGCGGGCGGCTGGAGCGTCCTGACGGAACTGTTCGCGTGCCTGCTGATCGCGGGGGCGTGGCTGGGGGCCGTGATCTGGGGCTGAGGGCCGACGGCGCGGGGCTTATGCGGTCCTGCGCCCGTGCGGTCCTGCGCCCGTGCGGACCCCGCAGCTCTGCGGACTCGCGGACTCGCGGCCCCGCGCCCCTGCTGCCCTGCGTCCCTGTGGACCCCGCAACTCTGTGGTCCTGTGGTCCTGTGGCCTGAGGGCCTGTGGTCCTGCGGGCCTGGAACCTGTGGTCCTGCGGACTCGCGGCCCCGCGCCCCTGTGGTCCTGCGGACTCGCGGCCCCGCGCCCCTCCTGCCCCGCGTCCCTGTGGACCCCGTAGCCCTGCGGTCCTGCGGGCCTGGGACTTGTGGTCCTGTGGGCCTGGGTCCCGTGGTCCTGCGGGCCTGGGACCTGTGGTCTCGCGGTCCTGCAGCCCCCGCAGCTTTGCGGGCCTGCGGACCTGCGGACCCCGCGCCCCCACTACCGTTTTCGTAGCCCCGTAGCCCCGTAGCCCCGTAGCCCCGTAGCCCCGTAGCCCCGTAGCCCCGTAGCCCCGTAGCCCCGTAGCCCCGTAGCCCCGTAGCCCCGCGGACCCCGCGGCCCCGCGCCCCCGCGGACCCCGCAGCTCTGCGCCCCCGCAGCCCCCACCCCGCCAGGGCTACCGCGCCACCCAGCCCCGTTCGTACGCATGCCACCCCAGTTGCAGCCGTGTCGTCACGCCCGTCAGTTCCATCAGGCGCTTGACCCGGCGTTGTACCGTCCGCAGGCCCAGGTCGAGCTGTTTGGCCACGCTTGCGTCCGTCAGGCCCGCGAGGAGCAGCGAAAGGATCTCCAGGTCGGCGGCGTCGGGACCGTCGGGGGCGTCCTCGGTGACCGAGCGGCCGCTCTCGCCGAGCCGTAGCGGCAGCGCGTCGCGCCACACCGCCTCGAAGAGCCCGGACAGGGATTCGAGCAGGCCGCTCGCGTGCACCACGAGCGCGGCGGGCTCCGCCCTGCGCGAGGTCAGCGGGACCATCGCGAGCGACCCGTCGGCGATCACCAGCTTCGTCGGGACGCGGTCCACGACCCGCACCTGTTCGTCGCGGCCGATCGCCGTCGACAGTTCCAGGAGGCCGGTGGGGAGCGCGAGCACGGAGCGCTCGACCACCACGCGGTAGCTGACGCCCCGGCCCGCGGCCTGCTCCTCCGCGTTGTTCTCCATGCCGGTGACGGCCACGGGATTGCCGGTGACCAGGGCGCACACCTCGGTGCTCGCGCCCAGCTGGAGCTGGAGGAAGCGCTGGGAGACCGCGCCCGCGCCGGTGACCACCTCGACCAGATCGTGCACCGCGGGCTCGGCGGCCTGCGCGCGGTACTCCTCGGCGAGCAGCTTCGCCGCGAGCTCCGCCTTCTCCAGTTCGTGCCGCTGCTGGGTCAGGAGCGCGCCGAGCGCGACACCCGGCGGGGCCGCCACCCACCGGCCCGCCTTGCCGGACGCCTGGGCCGCGAGTCCCGCCAGCTCCAGGCGGCGCAGCGCGCGTACCGTCTCGGGCTCGCCCAGCGAGAGCCGCCGCGCGAGATCGGGCACGTCGGCGGCGCCCACCGCCACAAGGGCGCGGTACGCCGATTCGTGCGTCTCGTCCAGACCTATCGCAGCCAGCATGCGGCGACGTCCCTCCCCAGGATGCGTTCCGACGGCGCCCTGGCGGAAAACAGCCACGGCGTAAACCCGCCCCCGGACATCATCCCCGCACCCCCCGGCTCTCTGCCAAGGTGACGCCACCGCAGCACCAACGGCAGCCGCGAATACGCCCTTTGGTCGGATTTCGGCTGTGGTTCCGCATGCCCGACAGACCTGTATGCCCGAAAGTCACGTACGCCCGAAAGCCCTGCTTGCCCGACAACCCTGGGGAGAGCGATGCGCCCGATATCGCGTACGGCCTTGGTGGCGGCGTCCGCCGCCGTCCTGGCCGTCACCGCGGCCGTCCCGTCCACGGCCGAGCCGCGCACGCCGGCCGCGGACACGAGTCCGCTGGTGGGAGGTGCCCCGCGGGGCGAGGGGAGCTCCGTCGTCACCCTCGTCACCGGCGACCGCGTCCTCGTGACGAGCGACGGCAAGGACCGCGCGGGCGCGACCGCGCTGCCCGGCGCCGACGGCACGGTGCCGCTCGTCCAGACCAGGCAGTCCGGCAAGGACCTGTACGTCTACCCCGAGGGCGCCGTCCACGCGATCGCCGCGGGCAAGGTCGACGAGGAACTCTTCAATGTCACCGGGCTCGTGCGCCAGGGCTACGACGACGCGCACACCGGGCAGCTTCCGCTGATCGCCGTGTACGACAAGTCCGTCGACGTCGCGCGTACGGTGCCCGCCGCTCCGCGCGGCGCCGAACGCGGACCCGTACTGGAACCCGTCGACGGCGTCGCCCTGAAGGCCGACAAGAAGAAGGCCGCCGACTTCTGGGCAGCCGTCACCGCGCGCAAATCCCGTGCCGCTTCCGACCTCTCGAAGCTGTGGCTGGACGCCAAGGTCGATGCCACCCTGGAACGGTCGACGAAGCAGGTGCACGCCCCCGAGGCCTGGGCCGCGGGCTACGACGGCAAGGGCACCAAGGTCGCCGTCCTCGACACCGGCGCCGACGCCGAGCACCCCGACCTCAAGGGCCGCATCGGCGCGACGAAGAACTTCACGGACTCCCCGGACAAGGAGGACCGCCAGGGCCACGGCACCCACACCACCTCCACCGTCGGCGGCTCCGGCGCGGCGAGCGACGGCAAGAAGAAGGGCTTGGCGCCCGGCACCGAACTGCTGCACGGCAAGGTGCTCAACGACAGCGGCTCCGGCGCCACCTCGTGGATCATCGCGGGCATGCAGTGGGCCGTCGACGAGAAGGCCGACGTCGTCTCCATGAGCCTGGGCAACCCGGCACGGACCGACTGCACGGACCCGATGAGCACGGCGACGGAGGAACTCGCGCGGTCCGCAGAGAACACCCTCTTCGTCCTGGCCGCGGGCAACACCGGCCCGAGCCTCAACTCCGTCTCCTCGCCCGGCTGCGTGCCCGGCGTCCTGACCGTCGGCGCCGTCGACCGCGACGACTCGACGGCCTCCTTCTCCAGCCGGGGGCCCGCGTACGGCTCGCACACCCTCAAGCCGGAGATCGCCGCGCCCGGAGTCGGCATCTCCGCCGCCGCGGCGGGCGGCAGGGGCGTCTACGCCTACCAGTCCATGAGCGGTACGTCGATGGCGACCCCGCATGTCGCGGGAGCCGCCGCCCTGGTCAAGCAGCGCCACCCGGAGTGGAACGCCCAGCAGATCAAGGCGGCCCTCGTGTCGTCGGCGGACAGTGGTATCCCCGGTGACGTGACCGAGACCGGCGGCGGGCGGCTCGACGTGAAGGCGGCCGTCGACCAGAAGGTGCTCGGCTCCCCGGCCGTGCAGGGCGGCAGCTTCGGCTGGCCCCAGGACGACACGGACCGTACGACGGTCGGCGTCCCGTACACCAACACCACCGACAAGACGGTCCGGTTGAAGCTGTCCCTCCAGGGCGTCACCGGCAACGACGGCTCGGCCGTACGGTCGGACATCGCCGGACTCGGCGAACGCTCCGTGAAGGTCCCCGCCGGGGCCACGGTCGAGGTCCCGCTGAAGCTGGACCCCCACGCCGGCCTCCAGCGCGCCCAGTACGGAGACGTGACCGGCCGCGTCCTGGCCACGGCCGACGGGGGTATCGCGGTCTCCACGCCGTTCTCCCTCTACGTGCAGCCGGAGACCGTGAACCTGCGCGTGAAGCTGGTCGACCGGAGCGGAAAGCCCGCCGGCGGTGCCTCGTCCGTCGACCTCATCGGCACCGACGACGCCACCGGCGAGCGGCGCTTCAACGAGGGCGCGAACGACCAGACGTACCAAGTGCGCCCCGGCGCCTACTTCCTGACCGGTTTCATCGCGACCCCGGACGCGGACGGCGGCAGGCTGACCGACTCGCTCACGCACATCGCCCGGCCCCAGGTCGAGGTGAAGAAGGACATGACGGTCACGCTCGACGCCCGCACGGCACACCGCCTCACCGTCAGGACGGGCAAGGAGTCCGAAGTACGCGGCGCCACCCTCGGCTTCGCCCGCACCTGGGGCACCGACAACTGGCTGCACGCGGGCACCGCGGCGGGCCCGCGCAGCATCCGCGGCTTCTACCAGTCCGTTGAGGGGAAGGCCACCGACGGCACCTTCGAGTCCGGCAGCTACTGGCGTGCGGCAGCACCCCTCCTCTCCGAACTGGCCGTGGTGGGCGGTAAGTCCCTGCACCCCATGACCGCGTCCACCGGCTCGGCGAACCTCGACGGCGCGGGCAGGGCGGCTCTCGTGGACGCCGGGTCCGGCACCCCGGACGAGCTGGCGGCCGCCGGGGTCAAGGGCAGGATCGCCCTGGTCGAGGTGGCGGACGGCGGTGGCGCCTCCGCCGTCGCGAGGGCCGCGAAGGACGCGGGCGCGGTGGCCGTCATCGCCCACCGCACGGCGCCGGGCCGCTGGTACCCCTCGGTCGGCCTCAGCGGCTCCCCGCTGCCCGTCCTCGGCATCCAGAAGGCCGAAGCGGCCTCGCTCCTCGCGCAACTCGACGCCGGAAAAGTCGAGTTGAAGTGGAAGGGAACGGCGAAGAGCCCCTACGTCTACAACCTCGCCTTCCCCGAGACCGGCCAGATCCGCGACGACCGCACCTACCGGGTACGCGACAAGGACCTCGCCGCGAACGAGGCCACGTACCGCGCGATGGGCACCGCCACGGACTACGTGGACCTGCCGTCCGCCGTCCGTCCCTCGGGTCTCGAGGTGTACTTCGCCGACATCGAGTCGGTCCCGGCCCCCGGCAAGCGCACCGAGTACTACTCCGCGGGCACGACCGGCTGGGGCCACCAGGTGTCCAGCAGCTTCCCGTTCGGGGAGTTCATGATCGACCCGGTGCGGACGTACGAGAAGGGGGAGCGGCGCGCCGAGAAGTGGTACGAGGGAGTGCTGACCCCCGCCGCGCCGCGTGACGCCGACGGCGGGCTCGCTCTCGCCGGGGAGCGGCAGGGCAATCTGATCGGTGTCGCGCCCGGATTCTGGGGCGACGGCGAACACGCGGGAATCCAGGGCGGGTTCGGCGACATCGGCAGCGTCCGGCTGGAGCGGAACGGCGAGGTCGTCGGCGAGTCCGGCTGGCCGTCCGGCGTGTTCTCCGTGCCTGCGGAGGACTCCGCGTACGAACTCACCCTGAGCACCCGGAAGATCGGCTCGAAGGTCTGGCACCGGTCCACGGAGACGCAGACCACCTGGTCGTTCCGCTCGCACCTCGACGAGGAGGCGTACTCGCAGGGCATCCCGATGCTGTTCCCGCGCTACGACCTGCCCGAGGACGGCATGAAGACCCTGGCCGCGAAGGATGGCGGGCGGATCGGTCTTACGGCGACGGGTCACGCCGGCTACAAGCCCGGCGCGCTCAAGTCGGCGGCCCTGTCCTACTCGTACGACGAGGGCAAGACCTGGACCGAAGCCAAGACGTCCGCCGTCAAGGGGAAGTGGACGGCCACCGTCGACCACGCGGGCGCCTCGGGGAAGCAGGTCTGGCTCAGGACACGACTGACGGATGCGAACGGAAGTTCCGTCACTCAGACCGTGGCCCGCGCCTACGACGTGCGATAAACACAACAGACACCGCCGGGCGGTCCTCCCGTGGGGGGTGGGCCCGCCCGGCGGCCCTTCATCACTCTTCCGGCGGCCGGAATTTCCGGATGCACCGTTTTCGTATGCCGTCTGCGGTGGACAATAGGGGCATGAGCCAGCAGGGGGAGAGGCACGACGGGGCCTCCGGCCAGGAAGACGACTGGTGGGGTCAGCTGTACGACGACTCCGCTCATGACACGGGTCCCGCCGAGGTGGCCGACAGCCTCGACGACAGGTTCGCCTCGGCGGCCGCGGCGGCGGGCGGAAGCGCGGCTGATCCCTCCCTCGCGGGCGGGGACGCGGCTGATCCCTCCCTCGCGGGCGAGGACGCGGATGCTCCTGCCCCCGCGGACGAGGACGCGGAAGGAACCTTCCCGCGCCCCGGCCGCTTCCCCGCCCCGGAGCCCCCGCCGCCGGACCTGCGGGACAGGCGGGGCGTGCCGGACGCCCCCAGGGACCGCACCCCGCGGACGCCGGGCCCCGCCGCTCCGGGGGAGTCGCCGGGTCGCGACGCCGGTGCCGCGCGCAGCGGACCGTCCACGCCGGGCGAGCCACCGCCGCCCCCGGACCTCCGGGACCGGCGGGGCACACCGGACGCCACCGGGGGCCTCACCCCGCGGACGCCGGGCCCCGTCGCTCCGGGGGAGTCGCCGGGTCGCGACGCGGGCGCCGCGCACGGCGAACCCTTCACGCAGGGCGAGCCACCGCCCCCGGACCTCCGGGACGGGCGGGGCACACCGGACGCCACCAGGGACCTCACCCCGCGGACGCCGGATCCCGCCGCGCCCGGCGAGCCACCGCCGCCGCCGTACGAACCCCCGACCGCCGCCCGTGTCCGCCAGGAAACCGCCCCCTGGGAGGCGTCCTCCGCACCCTCGGGGCCCGTCACCTTCCCGGCGGGGCCGCCGTCGAAGGCGCTCGGCGATCCGAGCCGCACCACCGCCGTCCCCGCGCCCCGCTCGCCCGAGGAATCCGCGGTCCCCGACCCCCAGTCACCCGCACCGGCGGAACGGGAGCCGTCCGTGACGGCGGCACCCGTGGACGCCGTCCCGTACGTGGGTGACGGCCCGCCCACCTACGACGCCGAGCCCACCGTCCTGCCCGCCGCCGACCCCGACGACCTCGGCGATCTCGTCGCCGACACCGTGCTCGACGGCGCCCGGTACGGCACCTCCACGCTGCGAGCCGTCTCCGTGCGCGGGGACTCCGCGCGCTACCGGGGCGAGCCGCGCCGGGACTCGCTGCTCACCGCGCGGTTCGGGACGGGCGAGAGCGCTCTCGTCCTGGTGGCGATGGCCACCGGCGCGCGGGCCACCCCGGGAGCCCACCGCGCCGCCGCCGAGGCCTGCGCCTGGATCGGGCGCGCCGTGGGCCGCAGCCATCAGCGGCTGTCCGAGGACATCCGGGCCGCCCGGCGCGGCGACCTCAAGAGCGGCCTGCACCGGCTCACCGACCGCAGCCTCGGCAAGCTCCGCGCGCACGCCGCCGACCTGGGCATCGAGCCCGAGGAGTACGCCGCGTCCCTGCGCTGCCTGCTCCTGCCCGCCGACCCCGAATGCCGCACCCGCGTCTTCTTCGGCGTCGGGAGCGGCGGACTCTTCCGGCTGCGGGACGGCGCCTGGCAGGACATCGAACCGCGCGTCAGCGACACCGCCGGGGACACCGGGCCGCCCGTCGTGGGCTTCGGCTCCGTGCCGCCGCAGACCCCGGAGGGCGACCGGCTCACCATGGACATGGGGATCATCACGCCCCCGAGTCCGTACGAGCCCGCCCCCGAGCCCCCGCCGCGCGAGCCCTTCCGTTTCCGGGCCTCCGTAGCCCGCCCGGGTGATGCCCTGCTGCTCTGCAGCGGAGGCCTCGCCGAGCCCCTGAGCGGCGAGCCCGAGTTCGCCGCCCACCTCACGCAGCGGTGGGCCAAGAGCGGTCCGCCGGGCCTCGTCGGCTTCCTCGCGGACATCCAGGTCAGGGTCAAGGGGTACGCCGACGACCGAACGGCAGCCGCCGTTTGGGAGGCGTGAGCGCCGTCACTGTGACTTCATGGACCCAAGAGAATCAAGGGGACTGAAGGGTTCGTGAAGCCATGGCCAAGCAGAACGTCGCCGAACAGTTCGTCGACATCCTCGTCCGCGCCGGTGTGCGCCGCATGTACGGAGTCGTGGGCGACAGCCTCAACCCGGTCGTGGACGCGATCAGGCGCACCAAGGGCATCGACTGGGTGCAGGTCAGGCACGAGGAGACCGCCGCCTTCGCGGCCGGTGCCGAGGCGCAGATCACCGGCAGCCTCGCCGTCTGCGCCGGTTCCTGCGGCCCCGGCAACCTCCACCTGATCAACGGCCTCTACGACGCACACCGCTCCATGGCGCCCGTCCTCGCCCTCGCGTCGCACATCCCGTCGAGCGAGATCGGCCTCTCCTTTTTCCAGGAGACCCACCCCGACCGGCTCTTCCAGGAGTGCAGCCACTACAGCGAGATGATCTCCAGCCCGAAGCAGATGCCGCGCCTGCTCCAGAGCGCCATCCAGCACGCGATCGGGCAGTCCGGCGTCAGCGTCGTCACCCTGCCCGGCGACATCGCCGACGAGCCGGCGCCGACCAAGGCCGCCGAGACCGCCCTCGTCACCTCGCGCCCCTCCGTACGCCCCGGCGACGCCGAGATCGACAAGCTCGCCGCGATGATCGACGAGGCCGACCGGGTCACCCTCTTCTGCGGCAGCGGCACGGCGGGAGCGCACGCCGAGGTCATGGAGTTCGCCGAGAAGATCAAGTCGCCGGTGGGCCACGCCCTGCGCGGCAAGGAATGGATCCAGTACGACAATCCGTACGACGTCGGCATGAGCGGACTGCTCGGCTACGGCGCCGCGTACGAGGCCACCCACGAGTGCGACCTGCTCATCCTGCTCGGCACCGATTTCCCGTACAACGCCTTCCTGCCCGACGACGTGAAGATCGCCCAGGTCGACGTGCGCCCCGAACACCTCGGCCGCCGCTCCAAGCTGGACCTGGCCGTCTGGGGCGACGTACGCGAGACCCTGCGCTGTCTCACCCCGCGCGTCACGCCCAAGACCAGCCGCAAGTTCCTCGACAAGATGCTCAAGAAGCACGCGGACGCGCTCGAAGGCGTCGTCAAGGCCTACACGCGCAAGGTCGAGAAGCACATCCCGATCCACCCCGAGTACGTGGCGTCCGTACTCGACGATCTCGCCGCCGACGACGCGGTGTTCACCGTCGACACGGGCATGTGCAACGTCTGGGCGGCCCGCTACATCTCCCCGAACGGCAAGCGCCGCATCATCGGCTCCTTCAGCCACGGCTCGATGGCCAACGCCCTGCCGCAGGCGATCGGCGCCCAGTTCACCGACCGCAAACGCCAGGTCGTCTCGATGTCGGGCGACGGCGGATTCTCCATGTTGATGGGCGACTTCCTCACCCTCGTCCAGTACGACCTGCCGGTGAAGGTCGTCCTCTTCAACAACTCCGCCCTGGGAATGGTCGAGTTGGAGATGCTGGTGGCCGGGCTCCCCTCGTTCGGCACGGCCAACCACAACCCCGACTTCGCCGCCGTCGCCCGCGCCGCCGGAGCCTACGGAGTGCGCGTCGAGAAGCCCAAGCAGCTCGCGGGTGCCCTGAAGGACGCCTTCGCGCACAAGGGCCCCGCTCTCGTCGACATCGTCACGGACCCGAACGCCCTCTCCATCCCGCCCAAGATCAGCTCCGAGATGGTGACCGGCTTCGCGCTCTCCGCCAGCAAGATCGTCCTGGACGGCGGGGTCGGCCGCATGCTCCAGATGGCACGCTCCAACCTGCGGAACGTGCCACGCCCCTGACGGCTGCTCAGAGCTCTCAGGCCGGTCGCAGCCTGAGCGTCAGGATCTGGAACGGACGCAGCGCGAGCACGAGGCCCCCGTCGTCGGTGTGGGCCGCCTCCAGCGGACGCTCCAGAAGGTCGGTCACCTCGGCCGTGCTCACCGCGAACGACGTGGTGAGCACGGCCGCCGCGCGCCCGCCCCGCGACTCGTAGAGCCGCACCACGACATCGCCGCTGCCGTCGTCCGCGAGCTTCACCGACTCCACGGTCACCGCCGGATTGTCGACGCTCACCAGCGAGGGCACCACAGGTGCGTCGGCCACCCGCAGCGGCAGATTGAGCGCGAGCCCTTCCGCGACCGCGTCACCCGTGGTCGCACCGGGAAACAGCGCGTACGTGAACCGGTGCACGCCCAGATCCGTCTCCGGGTCCGGGCTGTGCGGGGCGCGGAGCAGCGTCAGCCGCACGGTCGTGCCGAGCCCTTCGCCGTGCGGCGCGCGCGTCACGTCATGGCCGTACGTCGAGTCGTTGAGCACCGCCACGCCGTACGCCTCCTCGGCGACCCGCAGCCAGCGATGCGCGCAGATCTCGAAACGGGCCGCGTCCCAACCGGTGTTGGCGTGCGTGGAGCGGTGCACGTGCCCGAACTGGATCTCGGCCGCGGACCGTTCGGCGTGCACGTCCAGCGGGAAGGCGGCCTTGAGCACCTTCTCCGACTCGCGCCAGTCGACCTCCGTGACGACGTCGATACGGCGGCTGCCCGCCGCGAGCCGGATCTCCTGGGTGATCCGCGAGTTCCCGAAGGCCCGCACCACACGGACGGCGACGCGCAGCGGCCCGTCCTCGACCAGCTCCACGGACTCGGCGTCCGTGAGGTCGGTGTGCGTGTTGCGGTAGTGCTTGTCGAGGTCCCACGCGTCGTAGTGCGTGGGGTGGTCGGGATGCAGCTGGAGGAGGTTGCCGCGCGAGCCGGGGGAGAGGACCTCGCGGTGCGCGTCGATGTCGTGCACGGAGGTCAGCAGGCCGTCCGCGTCGATGGCCACGCGCAGATGCTCGTTCAGCAACTGGATCTCGCCGTCGGCGAGCAGCGCGGTCGCCCCGGTCTCCCGCGTGTACGAGGCGGCCTCGTCCAGGCTCTTGCTCCCCAGGGCCGGGACATGGACGTGCACCAGGGTGCCGTCGTCGGCCGTGACGACCTCGCTGCGCGCGTACGGCGACGCGTTGAGCGCGGTGGGCCCGCCGGGGCCGAGGGAACGGACCGCCGCCGCGGTGATCTCGTCGAGCTCGGCGAGCACGCGCGCGTACGTGTCGCGGGCCTCGCGGTGCACCCAGGCGATCGACGAGCCCGGCAGGATGTCGTGGAACTGGTGCAGGAGCACGGTCTTCCAGAGCCGGTCCAGGGTCGCGTAGGGGTAGACGTACGCGGGGTCGCGCACCGCGGCGGCCGTGCACCACAACTCGGCCTCGCGCAGGGCGTGTTCGGTGCGTCGGTTGCCGCGCTTGGTGGCCGCCTGCGAGGTGTACGTGGCGCGGTGCAGCTCCAGATACAGCTCGCCGGACCAAACGGGTGCCTGCGCCCCGTACTCCTCCTCGGCGGCGGCGAAGAACGTCGACGGCTTCACGATCTCGACCCGCGGCGAACCCTCCAGGGAACGCAGCCGACGCGCCTTCTCCAGCATCTCGCGGGTCGGGCCGCCACCGCCGTCGCCCCAGCCGAACGGGACGAGGGAGTGGGACGCGCGGCCCTTCTCGGTGAAGTTCTTCTCCGCGTGGGCGAGTTCGGCGCCGTGGAACTGGGAGTTGTAGGTGTCCACGGGCGGGAAATGCGTGAAGACGCGGGTGCCGTCGATGCCCTCCCACCAGAAGGTGTGGTGCGGCATCTTGTTGGACTGGTTCCAGCTCAGCTTCTGCGTGAGGAACCAGCGCACGCCCGCGAGCTTGGCCAGCTGCGGGAACGCCGCCGTGTAGCCGAAGGAGTCCGGCAGCCAGATCTCCTCCGTCTCCACCCCCAGCTCCTCGCGGAAGAACCGCATCCCGTGCGTGATCTGCCGGGCAAGGGCCTCGCCGCCCGGCATGTTGGCGTCCGACTCGACCCACATGGAGCCCACCGGCGCCCACGTGCCGTCGGCGACGGCCTTCTTGATGCGCTCCCAGATGTGCGGCTGATGCTCCTTGACCCAGGCGTACTGCTGAGCCTGCGAACAGGCGAAGATCAGCTCGGGATAGTCCTTCGCGAGAGCCGTCACATTGGCAAAGGTGCGTGACGCCTTGCGCACCGTCTCGCGCAGTGGCCACAGCCACGCCGAGTCGATATGGGCGTGCCCGGTGGCCGATACCCGGTGCGCGCTGGCGTGTGCGGGGCTCGCGAGGACCTCCGCGAGCTCGGCGCGGGCCGCGGCCGCCGTGCCCGACACGTCGTGCAAATCGAGCGCGTCGAGCGCCCTCTCCAGTGCGCGCAGGATCTCGTGGCGCCGCGGACGGGCGGCGTCCAGTTCGTACATGAGCTCCGAAAGGACCTCGATGTCCAGGGTCAACTGCCAAACGTCCTCGTCCAGTACGGCGACGTCGGCAGACGCGAATCGGTAGATGGGGCCATCACCCGCGGTCAGTACGTCGCCCAGGGGTGTCGGTTCGAAGTCGTGCAGCACGGTGGGGTTGGCTGCCGCCTCAAGGAGGAGGTGCACCTGCTCGCCGCCCCGCGCGGCAGCTGCCACGGGAATGTGCCGGTTGCGGGGGTGAATGCCCTTGATGGGGACGCCCGACGCGTCGTACACCAGACCCTCCGCCTGGAAGCCGGGCCCCTCACCGCTGAAGCCGGGGTCGATGACCACCTCGACATGGCGCCCGCGCCAGGCGTCGGGCACCTCACCCTGCAGCCGGAACCAACTCGTTGACCAGGGTTTTCCCCAGGCGGTGCCTGTCTCGAAGGGCGCGTACGAGGCGTCGAGGGCCTCCGCGACGGGGACGGGTTCGCCCGGCGCGTGCCAGACGGAGAGGGCCAGCGGCACGCGGTCCGCGTACTGGGCGGGGCGGATGAACTGCCGCAGGGCGCGCTCCAGGCGTCCCTCCACCAGCAGTCGGTCGTCGTGCACGGCGGCTCCCTCGGGGTGAAGCAGAAACGGTCCACCGGCTTCACTTCCCCGACTGGCCGGGGCGCACCCACCCCAATGGTTGAGGAATGGACATGAGTGCCGCCAACCGGGTGGGGCATGCATTCCGTGAACGTGTTCGAGCAGGGAGGAATTGACTCTTCCGTGGGCGGGGATCATGACAAGGCAAGTAAGAGGAGGAGGTCCCCTTCATCTCGGGACCTCCTCGCCGAACGCAAGGGATGAGCCGACCGACTACAAGCCGGCAGAGCCCGGCCGGGCTCAGCTCCGGCGCAGATTGGGGCGATCCGACCTGCGCGCGGTTCCCGAGGTCAGGGGAGAACTGCGCGAACTTCTCCGGTCCTGGGGGAAGCCCGGAGAATCCGAGATAGCCGAGCTGCTGACCAGCGAACTGGTCACGAACGCACTGGTGCACACCGACCGTGACGCCATCCTGACGGCCACCCTGCGGCCGGGCAGGCTGCGGGTCGAGGTCAGGGACTTCGTCGGGCGCCGCCCGAAACTGACCGTGTCGAACGCCGACGACAGTACGCACGGCAGGGGACTCATGCTCGTGCAGTCCCTCTCCGACGCGTGGGGCGTGCGGGCGCACGGGGTCGGGAAGGTGGTGTGGTTCGAACTGGACGGCGGCGGCCCGGCCTGAACCGGACCGCCGACATCATCCCGTCCCGCGCTGCTGACATCAGCCGAACTGCTGCTCCAGATCCTTGAGCTTCTGCTCCAGGGAGTCGAGCCGTGGCAGCGTCTGGGTGTCGTCCTCGGCGGTGAGGTCGACGGTGACGGGTTCAGAGCCGTTCTTCACGGCCTGGAGGGAGGGACGGGAGCGCAGCGGCAGCTGTTCTTGCGTTGCTATCGCAGGGTCCGCGGTGACTTGCGCGGACCCCCCGGCCGGGGCGACGGCCGGCAGGTCGACCTGCCGGGCACCGCCGCGAGTCGGAAGGCCGCGATGGCCCCTGCTGATCGCCTTGAGCTGCGCACGCTCCAGCTTCTCGCGGTCCCGCCTGCGGGTGCGGTTCTGCTCCTTCTCGCGCCGGTCCTCGCGGACCTCCTCGACCGCCTCGTCCAGGCTGCGGACGCCTTCGAGGAGCATCAGCGACCAGGCGCCGAAGGTCTCCCGGGGCGCGCGCAGCCACCGCACGATCCGGATCTGCGGCAACGGCCGCGGCACCAGACCCTGTTCGCGCAGCGCCGCACGGCGCGTCTGCTTCAGCGCGCGGTCGAAGAGCACCGCGGCCGACAGGGACATCCCGGCGAAGAACTGCGGGGCGCCCGCGTGGCCCAGGCCCCTGGGCGCGTGCACCCAGTTGAACCAGGCGGCCGCTCCCGCGAACGTCCACACCAGGAGCCGCGAGCCGAGGGCCGCGTCGCCGTGACTGGCCTCGCGCACGGCGAGCACGGAGCAGAACATCGCCGCGCCGTCGAGCCCGAACGGGACCAGGTACTCCCAGCCGCCGGTGAGGTTGAGGTTCTGCCGGCCGAAGCCGACCAGACCGTGGAAGGAGAGTGCGGCGGCGACCGCCGCACAGCAGAACAACAGAACGTACGAGGCCGATCCGTAGATGGCTTCCTTGCGCCTGCGGCGCTCCTCGCTGCGTTCCCATGAGTCGTCGCCGGTGGCACTGGCGGCCGCTTTCTGGCCGGCGCGCTTGCCGCGTGCGAGTACCGCCACCGCCACCAGCATGCCCAGGAGCAGGACGCAGCCCGGAAGCAGCCAGTCCAGCGATATATCGGTCAGTCTCATCTGGGGTCCCTTGCGTCGCGGTAGGGCGTTCGGGCGCCATATTGACCCAATCCCGATGGCCCCCAGAGGGGTTTCGGGGCAAGAGAACGCCAAGGGGGGTGCAAAGGGGTGTGGCGCGCGCCGTTTTGCTCGAACTCAGCCCATGGCAATGGGAGTTGAGTTCGATTAAAGGGACACGAAAGGGTGGTTCAAGGGGGAGGGGTTGCGGTTTTGGTCCGGTGCGGGGCTCCGGTCAGGCCGCGGCGGCGGCGCTCAGCCGCTCGATACGGTCCGCGTCACAGGTGCGCGGGCACGTCACGCAGGTGTCCTCGGGGCGCAGCGTGTAGAACATGCAGCAGCTCGCGCGGTCCCGCGTCGGCAGCGACTCGCCGCTCGGACCCGTCAGCTCACGGAACCCCGCCGTGCCCACGTACGGCTTGGTGGCGCCGGGCAGCAGCCGCTCCAGGTCGGCCGTGGCGCGCTCCTCCTCGCCCAGGAGGTGCGCGATGTACCAGAGGCCCTCGACGATCTCGTCCGTGGCCAGGCTCCACAGGGCGCGCGAGCGGCGCCGCATCCGGGGCCCGAAGGTGTCCAGGAGTGGTCCCAGGTGCTCGGCCACGGCGCCCCGGACCTCCGCGCGCAGTGCCTCCTCGTCCGGTACGACGTGTGCGCCGGGCAGTGCGGCGGCCGGATCGTCGGGCAGGCAGGCGAAGCCCGTGCTGCGGACGGCCAGGCGGCCGAGGGTGCGCTCGTAGGAGACGTTCTCCACGGGGAAACGGGGGACCCTGCGCAGCAGGAACCACGGCACGGTGAACAGGAGCGTGGCCGGCCAGGCGTAGCGGTGCAGGGCGAAGCTGGCGATGACGTCCGGCCGTCCCGCCTGGCCGTAGTCCTTCTGCACCTGTGCTTCGTCCCACGCGAGAAACGCGTCGAGGTCGGCCCCGCCCTCCGCGAGCCGGGAGGCGGTGACCCAGCCGCCGCCCTGTGGGGCCTGCTCGTCGTCGCCGAGCTCGCTCACGCGCAGTCCGGGGAACACCTCGGCGAGGCGGGCATAGGCGTCCGCGAGGGCGCTCGGGGCGCGCTTGGCCAAGGTGGGGACGGACATGAGGGAACCACCGAATCACGATCGATTACAGGTAAGCCTAACCTTACCCGGAATGATCGAGGTTTCAACTGCGGGGCTGTCCGCCTATGGTGCCTCTCGTACCTTTCGGACCGAGCGGACTTTGGGGTGGACCTCGTGGAGCAGGCCAGAGCGCGTGACGCGTACCGCCTCGCCGTCCGGGTGCCGGAGCAGCCGCGGGGCTCACAGGCGCCGGTTTCCGCGCCTGCGCCGCCTCCGGCTGCTCCGGCTCCGATCCCGGCTCCGGCTCCGGCTCGCGGTGAGCACACGCACGGGCAGGTGTCGCTGCCCTCGCCCCGCAAGGTCGTGCAGCGCAGTTCGGTGCGCGGTCAGATCCTGGACGCCCTGCGGGCCGCGCTCGTCGGGGGCGATCTCGCGCCGGGCGAGGTGTACTCGGCGCCCGCGCTCGGCGAGCGGTTCGGGGTCTCGGCGACTCCCGTGCGCGAGGCGATGCAGCAGCTGGCGACCGAGGGGGCCGTGGAGGTCGTGCCCAACCGCGGCTTCCGGGTCACCGAGCGGAGCGCGCGCGAGCTGGGGGAGCTGGCGGAGGTGCGGGCGCTGATCGAGGTGCCGGTGATGCTGCGGCTCGCCCGTACCGTGCCCGCGGCGCGGTGGTGTGAGCTTCGTCCTCTTGCGGAGGCGAGTGCGGTGGCTGCCGCGGGGGGTGACCTTGCCCGGTACGCGGAGGCGGACCGGGCCTTTCACGGGGCGGTCCTCGCCCTTTCGGGGAACCAGCAGTTGGTGCAGGTCGCGGATGATCTCCATCGCCGGTCCCAGTGGCCCCTGGTGAGCGGGCCCGTCCACGGGCGGCGCGCGGATCTTGTCGCTGACGCGGCGGAGCATATGGCTCTGCTGGAGGCGCTGGTTGCGCAAGACCTGGGGGTCGTCCAGACGCTGGTGCGGGAGCACTTTGCGGGGGCGGGCGGCTGAGGCCAGGGCGGTCCCTGCGGGGCTTTCCCCACTGCGCCTATTAGCGCGCTCCGCGCGCGGGCACCCCTTCCCGAAACTGGGGGCTTCGCCCCCAGACCCCCGACAAGATGGCCTCAATCGCCGGCCGGGCTGGATATCTCCAGCCCGGCCGAAGTCATTCAGCCGGGCCCGGGAGGAATCTCAGCCCGTCCGGCGTTTGAGGACGAACTCGGCGGAGCCGGTGATGACGGTGCCTACAAGTACCGCTGCTGCCTCACGCCGCAGGCGCCGGCGGTGCCGGCGGAGTCAGATGCTGTGCCAGCCACGACGGCACCCCGCCCATCAGGCGGAAGAGGCGGCCCGCCTCGGCGCGGAGGCGACCCGCCTCCGGCTCCGGCTCCGCGTCGGCGAGAGCCGCCAGCGCCGGCGCCGTACCCACCAAGTACCCCAGCTCCTCCCGGATGCGCAGCGACTCCGCGAAGCCGTGCCGCGCCTCCGCCAACTCGCCCTCCCGCAGGGCGATCCCGGCCAGGTGCCGCCAGGTGAAGGACAGGAGCAGGGTGTCGCCGTGCGCCGTGGCGCCCGCATGCGCCCGCCGGTACGCGGCCCGCGCCGCCTGGGGCGAGTCCGCGATGTGCTCGGCGATCAGACCCCGGCGGAAGTCGAGGAGAGGGCGCCCCGGAGTATTCGGGGCGAGCAGCGCCGCCGCCCGCCCGAGAGCCGTACGCGCCTCGTCGGCCCGGTCCCGTACGGCAAGCACCGTAGAGGCATACGCCAGCTGGCCGCGCTCGCACGCCGCCGCCCCGCGGTCCTCGTCCGCCACGGCGAGCGCCTCCGCCGTACGAAGGCCGTCCTCGGCCTCGGCCCATCCCTCGCCCGTGAACAGGCACCGCTCCACCAGGAGCGAGGTTCTCTGCAGCGCGGGACCCGGACCCTCGCGCGAGGCGAGCAGCGCGGCCGCGTCGGTCCAACAGCCGCGCGAGCGCAGCCGCCATACCGCGGTCTGGAGTGGATCGTCCCCTGCAGTCGTTCCGGTACCAGACATGGCGGGATGCGCCACGTTGCCCTCCCCGAGCACGCCATTGAGCTGTTGAGTCGTGGGCGCATCTCAGCATGGATCGGCGCATCGGGCCAAGGGGCTGGGTGAAAGATTTCACAAAGGGCGGACCATGAAAGGTGTTTGCCGCAGGTCGCCCGCGTCAGCTCATCCGCAGCGCCAGAAAGAAATCGAGCTTGTCCTCGAGGCGCGAGAGGTCACGACCCGTCAACTGCTCTATACGGCCGACCCGGTAGCGCAACGTGTTGACGTGCAGGTGAAGACGTGCGGCGCAGCGCGTCCAGGAACCGTCGCAGTCGAGGAACGCCTCCAGGGTCGGAATGAGCTCCGCCCGGTGGCGCCGGTCGTAGTCCCGCAGCGGGTCGAGGAGGCGGGCCGTGAACGCCCGGCGCACGTCGTCGGGGACGAAGGGGAGGAGCAGGACGTGCGAGGCCAGTTCCTGGTGGCCCGCCGCGCAGACTCGTCCGGGGCGCGCCGCCGCGACCCGGCGGGCGTGCCGGGCCTCCTCCAGGGCGCCGCGCAGACCCTCCGCCGAGTGCACGGACGCGCTGACGCCGAGCGTGAGGCGGCCGTCGCCGTCGAGGCCCGCCGAGAGCGGGTCGCGGACGGACTCCAGGAGCGAATCGGCGAGCAGGCCCGTCTCGGAGCCGTCGTGCTCGGAGGAGACCGCGGGCAGCGGGACGAGCGCGATCGCCTCGTCACCCGTATGGGCTACCGCGATGCGGTCGGACGGCTCGGGGCCCGCCGACAGGGGGTCGACGAGGATCTCCTCCAGGAGGGACTGGGCCACCGGGCCGCCCTCGATCTCGCCGCCCTCCCACTCGACGCGGGCCACCACCACCTGCCAGTGCGGCGCCGCGCCCAGGCCGGGCAGGAGCACGGGGGCGGCGACCCGCAGGCGCGCCGCGATCTCCGCCGGTGCCGCGCCCGTCTGGACCAGTTCGAGGACCTCCTGGGCGAGCCTGCGGCGCACCGTGCGGGCGGCGTCGCGCCGGTCGCGCTCCACCGCGATCAGCTGGGTGACGCCCTGCAGCAGGTCGAGCCGCTCCTCGGGCCAGTCGCCCGCGTCGGCCTCGACCGCGAGGAACCAGTCCGAGAGGACCGTCTCGCGCACGTCGCGCAGGGCCGCCGTGCTCGCCGCCGTGGCCGCGGAAGCCGAACCGCGGCCACTGCTCCGAATGGGGAACAGGGAGTACGTCGTGCCGTCCATCTGGACCCGGTGCGGACCCCGCCGCCCCGTGCGGACGGCGGCCAGGTGCTCGGCCGCCAGGCGCCCGCAGACCGCGGTGGCCAGGGCGGGACCCGCCGCGCTCGACCCCGCGATGGCGCGGCCCGCGGGGGACAGGACCCAGGCCCGCAGGTCCAGGTCGGAGCCGAGCAGGTCGAGGACGACGTCGGGGCCGCCGCCCGTGGGGCCCGAGGTCATCAGCCTGCGGTGCCGGTCCACGACGGCCGCCAGGTCACCGGCCCGCTCGCCGGAGACCTGCCGGACCACATGCTCGGTGATCGTCGCGAAGGCCACCGACTCGTTGACGGCGAACAGCGGCAGGCGGTGCCGCGCGCAGGCGTCGACGATGTCGTCCGGGATGTCTCCCAGCTCGGCCTCGCCCGCGGCGAGCGCCGCCACGCCCGCGCTCGCCAGGATGCGTACGAAGGGCTCCGTGTCCGAGGCGTCGTGGCGCCAGGCCAGGCCCGTCAGGACCAGCTCGCCGCCCGCGAGGTACCGGCTGGGGTCGCGCAGGTCCGTGGTCATCACACCGCGCACGGTGCGGTCGAGCTCTTCCTCACCGCCGAGCAGCCGCAGGCCCAGCGCGTCGGTGTCAAGGAGTGCGCGCAGCCGCATGGTCGTCGCCGCCGATCTTGTCTCGAATGGGATGTACAGACAGTCCGGATGTGCCGACGCTGAGTCGCCGAACGCCGTCCCGGACCCCGGTGCCCAGGGAGCCTTCCGGTTTCCGGGGGGAATCCGCGAGGTTACTGGGGCCCGTTCTTCATACGAATCTACAAGACGCGCGCCTTGGCCAGCGAACTCCTTCATGGTTTCGGTGACTGACCCCATCGGACGACGGGGCGGTGTACTTACCCCACTCCGCGTTAACAGCACATGAACGAGCAGTCGAGAGGCCTCCGGTCCGACTTGGCTGGATCTTCTCGAATGAACGACCCTCGATACGAAGAAGAGAGCCTCATGGACTTCCTTCGCCCCGCCAGCTGGGAGGAGGCGCTCGCCGCCAAGGCCGAGCACCCCACAGCTGTGCCGATTGCGGGTGGCACCGACGTGATGGTCGAGATCAACTTCGACCACCGCCGTCCCGAGTACCTGCTCGACCTCAACCGCGTCGCCGACCTGCGCGAGTGGACGGTGGGCGAGAAGACGGTCCAGCTGGGTGCCTCGGTTCCGTACACCACGATCATGGAGGACCTGCGCACGGAGCTCCCCGGCCTCGCGCTCGCTTCGCACACGGTCGCCTCCCCGCAGATCCGCAACCGCGGCGGCGTCGGCGGCAACCTCGGCACGGCGTCCCCGGCCGGTGACGCCCACCCCGCGCTCCTCGCCGCCGACTGCGAGGTCGAGGTGGAGTCCGTACGCGGCTCGCGCCTCATCCCGATCGATGAGTTCTACACCGGCGTGAAGCGCAACGCGCTCGCCGAGGACGAGCTGATCAAGTCCGTCCACATCAAGAAGGCGGACGGCCCCCAGCAGTACTCGAAGGTCGGCACCCGCAACGCGATGGTCATCGCGGTGTGCGCCTTCGGCATCGCCCTGCACCCCGAGACCCGGACCGTACGGACCGGCATCGGCTCCGCGGCCCCGACGCCCATCCGGGCGAAGGCGGCCGAGGAATTCCTGAACGCCGCGCTCGAAGAGGGCGGCTTCTGGGACAGCAAGAAGATCATCACCCCCTCGATCGCCAAGCAGTTCGCGGAGCTCGCCTCCGGTGCCGCCAACCCGATCGACGACGTCCGCGGCACGGCGAACTACCGCCGCCACGCCGTCGGAATCATGGCCCGCCGCACGCTCGGCTGGACCTGGGAGTCGTACCGCGGCAACGACCGCAGCACTGAGGGAGTCGCATAATGCGCGTGAACTTCACGGTCAACGGCCGTCAGCAGGAAGCCGACGACGTCTGGGAGGGCGAGTCCCTCCTCTACGTCCTGCGCGAGCGCATGGGGCTTCCCGGTTCGAAGAACGCCTGCGAGCAGGGCGAGTGCGGTTCCTGCACCGTCCGTCTCGACGGCGTGCCGGTGTGTTCGTGTCTGGTCGCCGCCGGACAGGTCGAGGGCCGGGAGGTCGTCACCGTCGAGGGCCTCGCGGACTACGCCAAGCACCGCGACGAGGCCCACCCGGGCGGCGCCTGCGGTTCCGTCTGCGGCGGCACCACTCTGCAGGAAGCCCGCCAGTGGCAGGCCAAGGGAACCGACGGCCAGACCGGCGAGGGCGGCGAACTCTCCTCCATCCAGCAGGCGTTCATCGACGCCGGCGCCGTCCAGTGTGGCTTCTGCACCCCCGGTCTCCTCGTCGCGGCCGACGAGCTCCTGGAGCGCAACACCTCCCCGTCGGACGCCGACATCCGCGAGGCGCTCTCCGGCAACCTCTGCCGCTGCACCGGTTACGAGAAGATCCTGGACGCGGTCCGCCTGGCGGCCGCCCGTCAGGAAGAGACGGTCTGATCATGGCTGGAACCAAGACCACCACGGGCGCGCCCACCGAAGTCACCCAGAAGCACAACAAGGGCGGCATCGGCGAGTCCACGCTCCGCCCGGACGGCACCCTGAAGGTCACCGGCGAGTTCGCCTACTCCTCGGACATGTGGCACGAGGACATGCTCTGGGGCCAGACCCTGCGCAGCACCGTCGCGCACGCCGAGATCGTGTCGATCGACACCGTCGAGGCGCTCAAGACGCCGGGCGTGTACGCCGTCCTGACGTACGACGACCTGCCGGCCGAGATGAAGCACTACGGCCTGGAGCTCCAGGACACCCCCGTCCTCGCCCACGGCAAGGTCCGCCACCACGGTGAGCCGGTCGCCCTCGTGGCCGCCGACCACCCGGAGACCGCACGCCGTGCCGCCGCAAAGATCGTGGTCGAGTACAAGGAACTGCCCCTCATCACCGACGAGGCGTCGGCGACCGCTCCGGACGCCGTCCTCGTGCACGAGGGCCGCACCGACGAGTACATCAAGCACGTTCCGCACCCGAACATCGTGCACAACCAGCCGATCGTCCGGGGCAACGCCGAAGAGGCCGCCAAGAAGGCCGACTTCGTCGTCAAGGGCGAGTACACCTTCGGCATGCAGGACCAGGCCTTCCTCGGCCCGGAGTCCGGCCTCGCCGTACCGGCCGAGGACGGCGGCGTCGACCTGTACGTCGCCACCCAGTGGCTGCACTCGGACCTCGAACAGATCGCCCCCGTCCTCGGCCTGCCCGAGGAGAAGGTGCGCATGACGCTCTCCGGCGTCGGCGGCGCGTTCGGCGGCCGCGAGGACATCTCGATGCAGATCCACGCCTGCCTCCTGGCGCTGCGCACCGGCAAGCCGGTCAAGATCGTCTACAACCGCTTCGAGTCCTTCTTCGGCCATGTGCACCGCCACCCGGCCAAGCTCTACTACGAGCACGGCGCCACCAAGGACGGCAAGCTCACGCACATGAAGTGCAAGATCGTCCTGGACGGCGGCGCCTACGCGTCGGCCTCCCCGGCGGTCGTGGGCAACGCCTCGTCCCTGTCGGTCGGTCCGTACGTGATCGACGACGTCGACATCGAGGCGATCGCCCTCTACTCGAACAACCCCCCGTGCGGCGCGATGCGCGGCTTCGGCGCCGTCCAGGCCTGCTTCGCCTACGAGGCCCAGATGGACAAGCTCGCCGACAAGGTGGGCATGGACCGGGTCGAGTTCCGCCAGCTCAACGCCATGGAGCAGGGCACGCTCCTGCCGACCGGACAGCCGGTCGACTCGCCGGCCCCGGTCGCCGAGATCCTGCGCCGCGTCAAGGCCCGCCCGATGCCGCCCGAGCGCCAGTGGGAGTCCAGCGAGGGCGCGGACGTCCGCGCGCTGCCCGGCGGACTCTCCAACACCACGCACGGCGAAGGCGTCGTCCGCGGCGTCGGCTACGCGGTCGGCATCAAGAACGTCGGCTTCTCCGAGGGCTTCGACGACTACTCCACCGCCAAGGTGCGCATGGAGGTCATCAACGGCGAGCCCGTCGCGACCGTGCACACCGCCATGGCGGAGGTCGGCCAGGGCGGCATCACCGTCCACGCGCAGATCGCCCGCACGGAGCTCGGCGTCCAGCAGGTCACCATCCACCCCGCCGACACCCAGGTGGGCAGCGCGGGGTCGACGTCCGCGTCCCGTCAGACGTACGTCACCGGTGGCGCGGTCAAGAACTCCTGTGAGCTCGTCCGCGAGAAGGTCCTGGAGATCGGCCGCCGCAAGTTCGGCTCGTACCACCCGGCGTGGGCCACCGCCGAACTCCTCCTGGAGGGCGGCAAGGTCGTCACCGACGGCGGCGAGGCCCTCGCCGACCTGGCCGAGCTGCTCGAAGGCGAGAGCGTCGAGATCGAGGCCGAGTGGCGCCACCGGCCGACCGTGGCCTTCGACAAGAAGACCGGTCAGGGCAACGGGCACGTCCAGTACTCGTTCGCCGCGCACCGCGCGGTCGTCGAGGTGGACACCGAGCTCGGCCTGGTCAAGGTCATCGAGCTCGCCACCGCCCAGGACGTCGGCAAGGCGCTCAACCCGCTCTCCGTCGTCGGCCAGATCCAGGGTGGCACCACCCAGGGCCTGGGCGTCGCGGTGATGGAGGAGATCATCGTCGACCCGAAGACCGCGAAGGTGCGCAACCCCTCCTTCACGGACTACCTCATCCCGACCATCCTCGACACGCCGACCATCCCGGTCGACGTCCTCGAACTGGCCGACCCGAACGCGCCCTACGGCCTGCGCGGCATGGGCGAGGCCCCGACCCTCTCGTCGACCCCGGCCGTCCTCGCGGCGATCCGGAACGCGACGGGTCTGGAGCTGAACAGGACGCCGGTACGTCCGGAACACCTCACCGGCACCTGATTCCACGATCTCTCCGGGCGGCGCGTGCCTCCCACGGAACGTCACACTTCCCTTCGCCCGTGCCGCCCGGAGAAACCCAGTACCGCACCGCTCGCGGTCTCGCTGTACCCCAGCAGCACCCAGCAGCACCCCAGCAGCACCCACGCTCTACGGAGCCCCAGTTCGTCTCGGGCCGTCCCCCGGGTCGTGCGCCCAACGCACCATCCCAAATCCCGCAGTCTCCACAGGCCCAACCCTTGTTCGACCGGCCTGTTGCGGGTGCCCCTATGAACCTTGGGAGTTAGGCACCATGACCCAGCAGTCAACGGAGCCGAAGACCATGCCGGAGGACGCGGGCAACGGCTCGCGCGTTCCGGCCGGCAGGTCTTGGCTCGACCGGTATTTCCACATAACGCACAGAGGATCGACGATCGGTCGGGAGGTGCGCGGCGGCATCACCACCTTCATGGCGATGGCCTACATCATCCTGCTGAACCCCGTGATCCTCTCGGTGCCCGACGCCACGGGACACCGCCTCGACGGTGACCAGCTGACCACCGCCACTGTGTTCGCGGCGGCCGCCACCACCATCGTCATGGGCATCCTCGGCAACGTGCCGCTCGCCCTCGCGGCGGGACTCGGTGTCTCCGCCGTCATGGCCTTCCAGGTCGCCCCGGAGATGACCTGGGGCAACGCGATGGCGATGTGCATCATCTACGGCGTCATCATCATCCTGCTGGTCCTCACCGGCCTGCGGACCCTGATCATGGACGCGATTCCCCTGGCGCTGAAGCACGCCATCACCATGGGCATCGGCATGTTCGTCACGCTGATCGGCCTGGTCCAGGCGGGCTTCGTCACCTCCATGCCGTCCAAGCACGGCGACATGGGCGCGAAGCCGATCCAGATGGGCATCGACGACAAGCTCATCGGCTGGCCCGTCGTCTGCTTCGCCGTCACCGTCCTGCTGATCTTCGTGCTCCAGGTCCGCAAGGTCCCCGGCGCGATCCTCATCGGCATCGTCGGCGGCACCGTGTTCGCCGCGATCGTCAACCAGGTCGCGGGCATGAGCAAGGCGGACTGGGGCCTGAACGCCCCGGAGCTCGACGGTTCCGTCGTCTCGTCGCCCGACTTCGGCCTCTTCGGCGAGGTGTCCTTCAGCGGCATCGGCGACATCGGCGGCATCACCGTGGGTGTCATCGTCTTCACCCTGGTCCTGGCCGGCTTCTTCGACGCCATGGGCACCATCATCGGCATCGGCCAGCAGGCCAACCTCGCCGACAAGGACGGCAAGATGCCGGGTCTGAACAAGGCCCTGGCCATCGACGGTGCCGGCGGTGTCGTCGGCGGCCTCGCCGGAGCATCCGGGCAGACCGTCTTCGTCGAGTCCACCGCGGGTGTCGGCGACGGCGCGCGCACCGGCTTCGCCAGCGTCGTCACCGGCCTCGGCTTCGCGCTCTGCCTCTTCTTCACCCCGCTGGCCCAGCTCATCCCGACCCAGGTCGCCGCCGCGGCGCTCGTCGTCATCGGCGCGATGATGCTGAGCAACGCCCGGCACATCGACTGGACCGACCAGGCCACCAGCATCCCGGTGTTCCTGACCACGGTCCTGATGCCGTTCACCTACTCCATCACGGTGGGTATCGCGGCCGGTGTCATCGCCCACGTCCTGATCAAGGCCGCACAGGGCAAGGTCCGGGAGATCGGCTGGCTCATGTGGGTGCTCGCGCTCGTGTTCCTCGCCTTCTTCGCACTCCATCCGATCGAGAACTGGATGGGCGTCAAGTAGCCCGTCCTGTTGACCACACACCCGTTAGGAGACGGACATGCTGGACATCGCCGAAGAGTTGGACCGGTGGGTCGAGCAGGGGCGCGACTTCGCCGTCGCCACCGTGGTGGCGGTCGGCGGCAGCGCGCCCCGGCAGCCGGGCGCGGCCCTGGCCGTCGACTCGGACGGCACCGCGATCGGCTCCGTCTCCGGCGGGTGTGTGGAAGGCGCCGTCTACGACCTGTGCCGACAGGCGCTCGAAGACGGTCAGAGCGTGCTCGAACGCTTCGGATACAGCGACGAGGACGCCTTCGCCGTGGGCCTGACCTGCGGCGGAATCATCGACATCCTGGTCACCCCGGTCCGCGCCGACTCCTTGGTGCGCCCGGTGTTCGCCGCCGCGCTCACGGCGGCCGCGTCGGGCGAGCCCGCGGCGCTCGCCCGGATCACCGCCGGGCCCCCGGAACTCGTGGGCCGGGCACTTCTCGTACGGGCGGACGCCGATGCCCCTCATGAGGGCGGGCTCGGCGGCCATCCCGAGCTCGACCGCACGGCGGCGGGCGAGGCCCGCGCGATGCTGGACGCGGGACGCACGGGCACGGTCGAGATCGGTGAGGACGGCTCGCGCTGCGGGCAGCCGCTCACGCTTCTGGTCGAGTCCAGCGTCCCGCCGCCCCGCATGATCGTGTTCGGTGCGATCGACTTCGCGTCGGCGCTCGTCAAGGTCGGCAAGTTCCTCGGCTACCGCGTCACCGTGTGCGACGCGCGGCCCGTGTTCGCCACCGCGGTGCGTTTCCCCGACGCCGACGAGATCGTCGTCGAGTGGCCGCACAAATACCTGAAGCGCACGGAGGTCGACGGGCGCACCGTTCTGTGCGTCCTCACCCACGACGCCAAGTTCGACGTGCCCCTGCTCGAACTGGCCCTGCGGCTCCCGGTCGCCTATGTGGGCGCGATGGGATCGCGCCGCACGCACGAGGACCGCAACGCCCGGCTGCGTGAAGTCGGCGTGAGCGAACTCGAGCTGACCCGCCTCCGCTCGCCCATCGGCCTGGACCTGGGTGCGCGCACCCCGGAGGAGACGGCCCTCTCGATCGCCGCGGAGATCGTCGCGAACCGGCGCGGCGGCAGCGGGGTCTCGCTGACGGGCGCGCACACGCCGATCCACCACGACGGCTCGGGGCGTCCTGCGGGGCGCATAGGGTCCGTGGCCTGACGGCATCGGCCTGCTACGTTGCGTTACAAAATGACCACTTTGTGACGCAATGGGAGCATCCGTGAAGGTCGCCTGCGTCGGCGGCGGTCCCGCCGCCCTGTACCTCTCGATCCTGCTCAAGCGGCAGGACCCGTCCCACGACATCACCGTCCACGAACGGAACCCGGCCGGTTCGACGTACGGCTGGGGGGTCACCTACTGGGGCGGG
Source organism: Streptomyces sp. NPDC046925 (assembly GCF_040644915.1). Lineage (NCBI taxonomy): Bacteria > Bacillati > Actinomycetota > Actinomycetes > Kitasatosporales > Streptomycetaceae > Streptomyces > Streptomyces sp. NPDC046925. The sequence continues at coordinate 494,053 of NZ_JBEYWZ010000001.1, forward strand.
CTGCTGGAGAAGCTCCGCGCCGGCGACCCCGAGTCCGCGGAGGCCATCAGCGAGCACTCGGTCCGCTGGAGCGACGGCATCGCGCACGTCGGCGACCGCACGGCCGTCCACCACGGCGACGAGGGCCACGGCATCGGGCGTCACCGACTGCTCGACATCCTCGCCGGGCGGGCGCGGTCCCTGGGCGTACGCATCGAGTACGAGTCGGAGATCACGGCCGCGGCCCAGCTGCCCGGCGCCGACCTCGTCGTCGCGGGCGACGGCGTCAGGAGCGCGCTGCGCGAACGCCACGCGGGCCACTTCGGCCCGGAGATCTCGGTCGGCCGGAACAAGTACATCTGGCTCGGCACCACCAAGGTCTTCGACTCCTTCACCTTCGCCTTCACGGAGACCGAGCACGGCTGGATCTGGTGCTACGGCTACCGCTTCAGCGACGAGCAGAGCACCTGCGTCATCGAGTGCTCTCCGGAGACCTGGACGGGCCTCGGCCTGCACGAGGCGAGCGAGGCCCGCGGTCTCGCCCTCCTGGAGCGGCTCTTCGCCGGACCGCTGGACGGACACCGACTCATCGGCCGCGCGCGGGGCGACGGCAGCGCGCAGTGGCTCAACTTCCGTACGCTGACCAACCGCACGTGGCGGCGCGGCAACGTGGTCCTGCTCGGCGACGCCGCCCACACCACGCACTACTCGATCGGCGCGGGCACGACCCTCGCCCTGGAGGACGCGATCGCCCTCGCGGGCGCGCTGCGGGGAAGCCCGGACGAGGAACCGGAACTCGGCCCCGCCCTGGCGAAGTACGAGAAGGAGCGCAGATCCGCGCTCCTCTCCGTCCAGAGCGCGGCCCGCTACAGCGCCCAGTGGTACGAGAACCTGCCGCGCTACATCGGCCTCGAACCGGCCCAGATGTTCGCGCTGCTCGGCCAGCGCCACTCACCGCTCCTGCCGCACATCCCGCCGCAGCTGTACTACCGGATCGACCGCGCGGCCGAGCAGCTGGAGCCGCTGCGCAAGATGAAGCGCTGGCTGGGCCCGAGGGTGGCGCGGACGCTGCACGGGCGTCACGCGTGAGGGCGGGGCGGGCCGGAGGCGAGGAGCCGGTCCACCGCGCGGCCGAACATCAGGCGCCCCGCTGCGGTCAGTGCGCCGTCCAGGAAGCGCGGCAGGAACCGCACGCTCAGCTCCTCCCGCCAGACGACCGCTGATCCGGACTCCGCCCGGCGGGACACCTCGATCTCGGCCCAGCCCGTCACGAACGACCCCCGCTTCTCGAGCCGGCACATGCCTCCGCCTTCCGCGGCCGGGCGCCATGTCACGACCTCCATCACGTCGTCGAAACCGACGGGGCCGATCCCGCTGCGGGCGACGAACACCGTGCCCTCGCCGCCGGGTGGCGGCGTCCGTACGTGCACCCGGGTCAGCGGGACCACGTCGGCATGCCTTTCCCACGTGGTGAGCCGGCTCCAGGCCTCGTCGGCGGGCAGGGGCGATGTGCGGTCGATCCGGAAGAGAGCCACACGGCGATCCTGCCAGGCCCCGGCACCGGAACCCGACTGCTACGGCCGGTAGATCTGCCCGGGCTCCGCCTTGCCCGGCGCGAGCAGCTGCGGCACCGTCACGAAGACGTAGCCGCGCTTCTTCAGCTCGTCGATGATGCCCGGCACGGCGGGCACCGTCCCCTTGTAGATGTCGTGCAGCAGGATGATGCCGTCCCGCTTCGTCTGGTCGACGACACGCTTCTGGATCAGCGCGGAGTCGTTGGTCGTGTAGTCCTTGGCGGTCACGCTCCACAGGACCTCCGAGAGACCCTCCTCGCGCGAGATCTTGTTGACGTCGGGGTTGGTGCGTCCCTGCGGCGGACGCATCAGCGTCGGCTTGTGGCCGGTCAGCTTCTCTATCGCCTCGTCGGTCCTGCGCAGTTCCTCGCGCGCCTCGTCCGGCGTGATGTCGGTGAGGATCTTGTGCGACCAGGTGTGGCTCGCCACCTCGTGCCCCTCGGCGTCCATGCGCTTGACGAGCTCCGGGTGCTTGACGATGTGGTTCTTGCCGAGCAGGAAGAAGGTGGCGGGCACCTTCTCCTCCTTGAGGATGTCGAGCAGCCGGGGTGAGTTCTCGCTCGGACCCGCGTCGAACGTCAGGGCCACGCACTTGGCCGTGCGGCAGTCGACCGTACCGAGCTTCGCCTGGTTCTTGACGCTCACGGATGCCGCGTCCTTGCGGACGGCACTGGGCGCCGTGGTGTCCACCTTGGTGCATCCCGTCAGCGCGACGGCCATGGCCGCGGAGGCCATGGCCGTCAGGGAAGCGGCTCGACGGAACCTCTTGACGGATCTGTTCATCTTGCTTCGTGCAGCGGACATGCGAGCACTATACATAGCGAGTATACGCAACGTGTATACCCGCCTTGCATAGGACGTTTGCCGGTCCCGTCCGCCGAAGGTGTGCCGGGTTTAGCGCTCGCCCGCAGGGCCGCCGACCAGGCCGCTCATCCAGGCCTCGACCGCCGAGGCCTCGCGCGGCAGGCCCGCCGACAGGTTCTCGTTGCCGTCGGCCGTGACGAGGATGTCGTCCTCGATACGGACCCCGATGCCCCGGTACTCCTCGGGCACGGTGAGGTCGTCCGGCTGGAAGTACAGGCCGGGTTCGACGGTGAGCACCATGCCGGCTTCGAGCACGCCGCCCACGTACTGCTCGGTGCGCGCCCGTGCGCAGTCGTGGACGTCGAGGCCGAGCATGTGGCCGGTGCCCGCCATGGTGAAGCGCCGCTGAAGGGAGAGTGCGAAGACCCGCTCCGGGTCTCCGTCGAGCAGGCCCCACTCGGCGAGCTTGTGCGCGAGGTACCGCTGCGCGGCGTCGTGGAAGTCGCGGTAGGCGGCGCCCGGCTTCACGGCGGCGATACCGGCCTCCTGCGCCTCGTACACCGCGTCGTAGATCTTGCGCTGCAGAGGGGAGAAGGTGCCGTCGACGGGGAGCGTGCGCGTGACGTCGGCGGTGTAGAGGGTGTGGGTCTCCACGCCCGCGTCCAGGAGCAGGAGTTCGCCGGGGCGCACCGGGCCGTCGTTCTCCTGCCAGTGCATGATCGTGGCGTGCTCGCCCGCCGCGCAGATCGAGCCGTACCCGATGTGGTTGCCCTCCAGGCGGGCGCGGCGGAAGAAGGTGCCCTCGACCCAGCGCTCCGACGTGGCGACGGCGGTGCTCAACTCCCGTACGACATCGGTGAATCCGCGCACGGTGGAGTCCACCGCCTTGCGCAGCTCGCCGATCTCCCAGTCGTCCTTGACCAGGCGCAGGCCCGAGAGCGCCTCCTCCAGTTCCTCGTCGCGCTCCTCGTCGGTCGTCACGGCAGCCTCGAGCCCGGGGTCGTGGCCGCGCACGATGCGGGTCGGCACGCCGGGCGCGGCGGCGAGCTCGGCCGGGGCGTCGCGCACGTCGCGGCAGGGCAGGCCGTAGAGCAGTTCGGCCTCGGCGAGGCTGCGCCTGCGGCCCATCCACAGCTCGGCCGTCATGCCGGTCCAGAACTCGTCGCTGTCGCGGCTGTCGCGGGGGAGTTGGTAGAGGTGCGCGTCGTGACCGCCCTCGTCCCCGGCGCGCGGTTCGAGGACCAGGGCGCAGTCCCTCGCCCGGTCGCCGGTCATGTGGACGTAGGCGGAGTACGGGCGGAAGGGGTAATGGTCGTCGTTCGAGCGGACCTTGAGCTTCCCCGAGGGGATCACCAATCGCTCGCCCGGGAACAGTGCGGACAGCGCGGCGCGGCGGCGGGCGGCGTGCGGGGACTGTTCGGCGGGGCGCAGGTCGCGCTGCTCGGTGTCGGCCCAGCCCGTCCGCATCAGGGCGGACAGTTCGCCGGAGATCTCGGGGTACAGAGCGTTCTTGCGCGCCTTGGACTTGGCCATGGGTTCACCTTTCCTGCCCCGTTCCGGGGCTTCGCGGCGGAGTGTGTGCCGGCGGTTCTGCCAGCGTAGAGACCCTTGGCCGGTAAGGGAACATGTGACATAGTACTGGCGTGACAAAGCAGCTGACCTGCGATGTTGTAGTGATCGGCGCCGGGATGGTGGGCGCCGCATGCGCCCTGTACGCGGCGCGGGCCGGACTCCGTGTGGTCCTGGTGGACCGCGGTCCGGTGGCGGGCGGCACGACCGGATCCGGCGAGGGCAACCTCCTGGTCTCCGACAAGGAGCCGGGCCCGGAGCTCGAACTAGCCCTGCTCTCTGGCCGCTTGTGGTCCGACCTTGCCGCGGAACCGGGGGTGGGCGCGAGCATCGAGTTCGAGGCCAAGGGCGGCGTGGTCGTGGCATCCTCCGGCGAAGGGCTCGCGGCGCTGGGGGAGTTCGCCGCGGGGCAGCGTGCGGCCGGGGTCGACGCGCGGGCCGTCGCGCACGCCGACCTGTTCGAGCTTGAGCCGCAGCTCGCTCCCGACGTGGCGGGCGGCGTCTTCTATCCGCAGGACCGCCAGGTGATGCCGACGCTGGCAGCGGCCCAACTGGTGCGTATGGCCAGAGACTTGGGGGCCGAGCTGCGTACGGGGAGAACCGTCACCGCCGTGCTGCGGACGCCGGGCGGTGCGGTGCGCGGGGTCCGTACCGACCGGGGCGATATCCATGCCCCGTACGTCGTGAACGCGGCGGGCACCTGGGGCGGTGATCTCGCCGCCCTCGCGGGAGTGCGACTGCCCGTACTGCCCAGGCGCGGCTTCGTCCTCGTCACCGAGCCGCTGCCGCGGATGGTCCGGCACAAGGTGTACGCCGCCGACTACGTGGCCGACGTGGCGAGCAGGTCCGCCGCGCTCCAGACGTCGCCGGTGGTCGAGGGCACGGCCGCGGGGCCGATCCTGATCGGGGCCAGCCGTGAACGGGTCGGCTTCGACCGCTCCTTCTCCCTGCCGGTCATGCGGGCCCTCGCGGCGGGGGCGACACGGCTCTTCCCGTTTCTGGCGGACGTCCGCGCGATGCGCGCCTACGTGGGCTTCCGCCCCTACATGCCGGACCACCTGCCCGCCATCGGCCCCGACCCCCGGGCGCCGGGGCTCTTCCATGCCTGCGGCCATGAGGGTGCGGGGATCGGACTCGCCGCGGGGACAGGGCACTTGATCGCACAAGTCATGTCCGGGGCGGCTCCGGACATGGACCTCGCCCCGTTCCGCCCCGACCGTTTCGCGGACAGCCCCACCGAGGAGGCGTCATGAGCAAGCGCACCCCCCTGCACCTGACCCGCGCCCGCCCCGGCCCCGCGCACACCGTCACGTTCGACGGCCGCGAGATCCCGGCCCTGCCGGGACAGACGGTGGCCGCCGCGCTCTGGTCGGCGGGCGTCAACTCCTGGCGCACCACGCGGCGACAGGGAGAGCCGCGGGGCGTCTTCTGCGGCATCGGCGTCTGCTTCGACTGCCTCGTGGAGGTCAACGGCCGCCCCAACCAACGGGCTTGCCTGACACCGGCGGCACCCGGCGACGAGATCCGGACGCAGGACGGCGACGGGCACGGCGCGGACAGGGCGGGGGAGCAGCGGTGAGCCCCGCGCGCACGCTCGCCGTGGTCGGCGCGGGCCCCGCGGGCCTCGCCGCGGCACTCGCCGCGGCCCTGCGCGGTGTACGGGTGGTGCTGCTCGACTCGGCAGGACAGGCGGGCGGCCAGTTCTACCGGCAGCCGGGCGAAGCGCTCGGCGCGCGGCACCCGAAGGCGCTGCATCACCAGTGGCGGACGTGGGAGCGACTGCGGGACGGCCTCGCGGAGCAGGTATCGGCGGGCCGCGTAAGGCACTTGACGGAGCATCACGTCTGGTTCGTGGAGCGCGTCGGGCAGGGGCAGGCCGGGAAGGCGGCCTCGACGGAGCCCTCCGTCTTGGCTCGGCCCGCCGGCGGTCACGGCTTCACCGTGCACGCGCTGCTCGGGCCCCGGCAGGAGGACTCCGTCGCCGTGTCCGCCGACGCCGTGGTCCTCGCCACCGGGGGGTACGAGAAGGTCCTGCCGTTCCCCGGCTGGACCCTGCCCGGCGTCCTCACCGCCGGTGGTGCGCAGGCCATGCTCAAGGGAGGGCTCGTGCTGCCCGGCCGCACCGCCGTCGTGGCCGGGACGGGACCGCTGCTCATGCCCGTCGGCGCCGGGCTCGCGGCCGCCGGCGCCGAGGTGGCCGCCCTGGTCGAAGCCGCAGGACCCGGGGCCTTCGCGAGGCGTGCGTCCAGCCTCGCCGCCCACCCGGACAAGCTCGCCGAAGGAGCCGGGTACCTGACCCAACTACTGCGCCACCGAGTCCCGTTGATGGCGCGGCACACCGTCGTCGAGGCCCACGGCAAGGACTCCGTGGAGGCCGTGACCATCGCCGCGCTCGACGCGGCGGGGCGTGTCAGGCCCGGTACCGAGCGGCGCATCCCCTGCGACACCCTCGCCGTCGGTCACGGAATGCTGCCGCACACCGACCTCGCCGAAGGGCTCGGCTGCCGCATCGAGGGAACGGACGTCGCCGTCGACGCCGAGCAGCGCACCGACGTCCCCGGCGTCTGGGCCGCAGGCGAGGCCACCGGCATCGGCGGCGCCGCCCTCTCGCTCGCCGAGGGACACATCGCCGGACGCTCGGCGGCGGCGAGGCTCCGGGGCAGCACACCCGACCCGCGCACATGGGAACGCGCCGCCAAGTCCCGTACGAGAGCACGCAAGTTCGCCGCAGCGCTCGCCGCCCTGTACGTGCCGCCCGCGCACTGGGCCGAGCAGCTCCGTGACGACACCCTCGTCTGCCGCTGCGAAGAGGTCCCCGCGTCGGCGGTCCGCGAGGCCGTCGAAGAGCTCGGGGCCACCGACGCGCGGTCCGTGAAACTCCTGACCCGGGCCGGCATGGGCTGGTGCCAGGGCCGGATGTGCTCGGCGGCCGTCGCCGGGCTCGCGGGCTGCGAGGAGCGGTCAGCGCGGCGGCCGTTCGCCCGGCCGGTACCGCTCGGGGAGCTCGCACGGACCCCCGACGACGACGAACAGACCTCCTCCTAGTCCGTCCCAGCCCCTCCCAGCCCCGCACCGCAACGAAGGGACCACGCCCATGAACACGCCCGCAGAGCGCCCCCGCCCCTGGCACGGCGTCCTCGTCGCCACCGCGCTCCCGCTGAACGACGACCTCTCCGTCGACTACGGCCGGTTCGCCGAGCACTGCGCCTGGCTCGTCGAGAACGGCTGCGACGGCGTCGTACCCAACGGATCGCTCGGCGAGTACCAGGTGCTCACCCCCGAGGAGCGCGCCAAGGTCGTGGAGAGCGCCGTCGCGGCGGTCGGCGGTCAGCGGGTGATGCCCGGCGTCGCCGCCTACGGCTCCGCCGAGGCCCGCCGCTGGGCCGAGCAGGCCAAGGACGCGGGCTGCGCGTCGGTGATGCTGCTGCCTCCCAACGCCTACCGCGCCGACGAACGCTCCGTCCTCGCCCACTACGCGGAGGTCGCCGAGGCGGGCCTCCCGGTCGTGGCGTACAACAACCCCATCGACACCAAGGTCGACCTGGTGCCGGAACTCCTCGCGAAGCTGCACTCCGAGGGACACATCCACGCCGTCAAGGAATTCTCCGGAGACGTCCGCCGCGCCTACCGCATCGCCGAACTGGCCTCGGAACTGGACCTGTTGATCGGCGCCGACGACGTCCTGCTCGAACTCGCCGTCGCGGGCGCCAAGGGCTGGGTCGCCGGCTACCCCAACATGCTCCCCGCCGCGTGCGTCGAGCTCTACCACGCCGCCGTCGCCGGAGACCTCGGCACGGCGGGCAAGCTCTACCGGCAACTGCACCCGCTGCTGCGCTGGGACTCCAAGCCCGAGTTCGTCCAGGCCATCAAGCTGTCCATGGACATCGCAGGACGCCACGGCGGCCCGTGCCGTCCGCCGCGGGTGCCGCTGCTGCCCGAGCAGGAGAAGGCGGTGCGCACCGCCACCGAACGTGCGATCGCCGCCGGTCTCGCCTGAAGCCCGGGTCGCGCGACCAACGCCCCGCCGTCGTACGAAAGGCACCGCACATGCGCAGCAAACTCGTCCTGCACGCGGTCGACTCGCACACCGAAGGCATGCCGACGCGGGTGATCACCGGCGGCATCGGCACCGTCCCCGGCGCGACGATGAACGAGCGCAGGCTCCACTTCCGCGAGCACCGTGACGACATCAAGCAGCTCCTGATGAACGAACCGCGCGGCCATGCGGCGATGAGCGGTGCGATCCTCCAGCCGCCCACCAGGGCCGACTGCGACTACGGCGTGATCTACATCGAGGTCTCGGGCTATCTGCCGATGTGCGGGCACGGCACCATCGGCGTCGCCACCGTCCTCGTCGAGACCGGCATGGTCGAGGTCGTCGAGCCGGTCACCACGATCCGCCTGGACACCCCGGCGGGCCTCGTCGTCGCCGAGGTCGCCGTCGAGAACGGCGCCGCGAAGGCCGTCACCCTCCAGAACGTGCCGTCCTTCTCCGTCGCCCTCGACCGCAAGATCACCCTGCCCGGCGGGCGCACGGTGACGTACGACCTGGCCTACGGCGGCAACTTCTACGCGATCCTGCCCCTGGAGCAGTTCGGCCTCCCCTTCGAGCGCGACCGCAAGGACGACATCCTCGCCGCGGGCCTCTCGCTGATGGAGGCGATCAACGCCGAGGGCGAGCCCGTGCATCCGCAGGACCCGTCCATCCACGGCTGCCACCACGTCCACCTCTACGCCCCCGGCGCCACGGCCCGCCGCTCCCGGCACGCGATGGCCATCCACCCCGGCTGGTTCGACCGCTCGCCGTGCGGGACGGGAACGAGCGCGCGCATGGCGCAGCTGCACGCGCGCGGCGAACTGCCCCTGGACACCGAGTTCGTCAACGAGTCCTTCATCGGTACGAAGTTCAGCGGACGCCTCCTCGGCACCACCGACGTCGCGGGCACCCCCGCCGTGCTGCCCAGCTTCACCGGGCGCGCCTGGGTGACCGGCACCGCGCAGTACCTCCTGGACCCGGACGACCCGTTCCCCGCGGGCTTCGTGCTGTAGTGCGGGCGGGGCCGCGGAGCCCGCGGGCCCGGGATACTCGTGGCACGTGACATTGCACCTAGGAGGACCGACCCCATGGCCGCCCAGCGCAACCGCGCTCCGTCCGCCGCCCCGTCAGCCCTGCCGAGCCTGGGCGGGACCCGCAGCAGCTACCGCGAACGGGTCGCGGACGCGCTGCGGGCCGCCCTCATCGCGGGCGAGCTGCGCGCGGGCGAGGTCTACTCCGCGCCCACCCTCGCGGTGCGCTTCGGCGTCTCCGCCACTCCCGTGCGCGAGGCCATGCTCGACCTCGCCAAGGAAGGGCTCGTCGACACGGTGCCGAACAAGGGCTTCCGGGTCACCGCGGTCTCCGAGAAGCAACTCGACGAGTACAAGCACATCCGCGCCCTGATCGAGATCCCCACCACGGCGGAGCTCGCCACATCGGCGGACCCCGCCGCGCTCGAAGCCCTGCGCCCCGCCGCACAGGCGATCGTGACCGCGGCGGCGGACGGCGACCTCATCGCGTACGTCGAGGCCGACATCCGCTTCCACCTCGGTCTGCTCGCGCTCGGCGGCAACGACCACCTGGTCGAGGTGGTCGGCGACCTGCGCAAGCGCTCCCGCCTGTACGGACTGCAGGCACTGGTCGACGCCGGCCGTCTGGAGGCGTCGGCCGAGGAGCACCTGGAGATCCTCGACGCGCTGCTCGCCCGCGACGAGGACGCCGTGCGCGCGGTGATGACCCGTCACCTCGGCCATGTGCGCGGCCTGTGGGCGGCCGACCGGCGCGACGCCGACTAGCTCAGTGGTTGTTGCCCGGGATCAGGAACAGATGGATCGACTGGTCCTTCCCCTTGAACCGCGCGTTCCCCGCGCCCTTCTTCGCCCGGTCGGACACGATCACCACGTGGTCGGACGAGACCCAGGACACGCCCTCGGGGTTGCCGTAGACCTTGCGGCCCTTGCTGTCCGTGGGCAGGCGGTGCACCGTGCCCTCGTCGACGATCCACTTCTTGGTGTCGATGCGGCCCACCCACAGCGCCGACGACGCCTGCGACAGGACGGCGATGTGTCCCCCGCGCACGGACACACTCGCGTAATCCTCGAAGGGCAGTGACTCGGGCAGCCGGATCGTGGCCGTGTTGATCCAGCGCTTGCCGCCCTGCCGGAAGACCTGGATGCGGCCGCCGCCCGGCGTCCTGCCCTTCTTGCCGCCCGCGCACCGGTTCCCCTCGCACAGGGCGAGGAGATATCCCGTGCCGGAGCGCTCGACCCACTCCAGGCCCTCCATGCCCTTGTTGGCGTCCGCCAGGTCGAAGTCGAGGTGCGTGGGGGACCCGACCGGGCGCAGCTTCGTGTCGTACTCCTGGACGCTCGCGCGATAGCCCTTGGGCTTGACCCGCTCGGCCTCGCTCAGCGTGTAGAAGTGGTCGTGCCGCTCGTCGTGGGCGATGTCCTCGTACCCCTGGTTCGCCGCCGAACCGCGCTTCTTGGCGGCCTTCTTGGCCCTGTTGGCGTTGAGGACGCCGTTCTCCGGCGCCTTGGGCGACAGCTCGCTGCTGACCCGGATGAGGGAGGGCAGGTTGTCGCAGACGATCAGGAAGGCGCCGTCCCGGTAGAGGACACCGCTCGCCTCCAGGCGGGTGCCCGCGCCGTCGCCGATCAGGTCCTTGATCTTCGACTCCTTGACCAGGCGCAGCTCGCGCGCCTTCTCGGCCTTGGGGTCGCTCTTCGCCTTGGCCTTCGCCTGCTTCTTGGTCGCGGTCATGAGGGCAGTACCTCCATCGCGCCGGGGAACGTCGCCCCGCTGGCTCCGTTGGGATAGGTCTTGCGCAGCTCGGCGAGCTGCTGACGTGCGTGGTCGTAGCGCATGCGCGTGTAGTGGAAGATCCCGTACGTGAACTGCGAGCCCCGGCTCAGCTCCCACTGGCGGTACGCGGCGCGGTACACCTCGTCGTTGGTGAACTGCCGCCCGGTGAAGGGCTGTCCGTGCGGGCTCGTGGACTCCCCGTACGCCGCGGACGAGATGAGCTGCCACAGGCCGTCGGTCCGCCCGGAGCCCTCCGCGCCGAGCAGTGCGGCGACCCGCTCGGGCCCGAACTCGGCGTCCAGGAGGTATTCGAGGTGATCGAGGTAGTACTGGCAGAAGTCGTGGTGCCGCAGCAGGTTCGTGAACAGCGGCAGGCGCGACACCTCGTGCGGCGCGTGCGTGATCCGGCAGTAGTTGCGGCTCATCGCGGGCCAGTCGAGCAGGTCCGTGTACTGCCACTGGGTCGAGAAGAAGTCGATGCCCGAGCTGTTGTCGTAGTCCCAGGGGATGAACGTGAAGTACGGGCGGGCCATGAAGCCCGAAGGGTCGCCCAGCCGGCCGGAGTTGTAGAGGTAGTAGTTCGACGGCGTGGCGAAGTAGTTGTCCCAGCTGCCCAGGAGGACATTGGCGCCCGCCCAGCGCAGGAACGCGGGCACGTTCAGGATCTGCTCGACCGAATCGCGGAACGCGTCGGACGTGAACTTGGCTTCACCGCCGGGGAGTTGCGTCCCATTGATGGTGCGGACGAGAGCCGCGAGGTCGTCGTACGTGGCGGCGGCCGGCGCGTCCTCGTTCGTCTTCAGCCGGTACGTGCGGTCGTCCTGCGGGCTGCCCGCGGTGAAGTACTGCCGTCCTGCGTCGGCGCCGTCCTTGCCGGGCCGGTGCTCCAGGGTCGCGCAGCCGACGTCGCCGCAGTACGCCTTGTAGAGGTTGCCCTCCGCGTTCTTGCCGAAGTGGTCCTTGAGGAACTTCTTGTCGACCTGCTCGATGACCGAGAAGAGCCCCATGTACCGGTCGTTGATCGAGAACGTCGCGTACGTGTGCTGCGCCGCCGGGATGCCCGCGCGCTCCAGGAGCCGCCAGGCGACGGCCTCGCGCATCTGCGAGGGGTCGTTGTACATCGCCTTGAGGTTGACCCGCTCCATGCCGTAGAGCCGGTCCTCGCTCTCGCCGACCTCGAAGTCGATCTTCCAGGAGCGCTTGGGCGCATGCGCCGTCAGATTGCCGCTGTTGACCATCGAGAACGACGGAGTCGCCAGCAGCAGGGAGTCCGGGGTGCTGCTCCTGGCCAGGGTCAGGCGCGCGCCCTGCGGCGCCTGGATCACCTCGTCGGCCGTCAGGACACCGGGGGGCCAGCCGGTGACCTTGACCTGATACATGTCCTGAGCGAAGAACTCCGCTTTGTTCTCCGCCGAGTTGAGCAGGTCGTCCACGATCTTGCCGATCACGGTGAGCTGCCCGTCCGCGTCGAGAAGTACCAGGCTGCCGTCCCCGGAGAGGTCCCCCTGCTCGGCGAGCAGCAGGTCGTACAACGCGCTGAACTCGGCTTTCGTCCGCAGCGCGGCATCGGCCGGACCCGCCGTCGCGTTGGCCCGCTCGGCGAGCCGCCGACCCGTGCCCGACGGCAGCCCGGAGAGAGCGATGACCTGGTTCTTGAACGCGTCCCGGAACGTGCCCTTGCCGATGGTCCTGTCCACGACGGCCTCCCTGGGCCCTGGGGTGAACTTTCCTCTCTACGCCCGACACGACATGACCGCCAGGCCGATATCCGGCCCGGCGGTCACGCGGTCCTCAGACCCCGAGAATCCGGATCGACGGGTGAATCGCCGTGTTCAGATAGAGCTTCTCCTTCTTGCGGTCCTGCTCGAGCTCCATCACGATCCGGTACCTGTGCACGCCCGGCTTGGCAGTGCTCAGGACCGTGCCGGCCCAGTAGTAGTAGACCGGCGTGAACTTGTCGCGCATGCGGTCCGGCATGCCGTAGATCTTCAGCTCGGTGAAGATCTTCCGCTCGGCCACGTCCTCCTCGTCACCCAGTTCGGTGTCGAGGAAGGTGAGGTTGTTGATCTTCGGCATGGGGGGCCAGGTGCCGTCCGGGCGCTTCTCCATGTCGAGCGGGCGCACGATCCAGTTCAGGACCTGGCCCTGCTTGCAGACCGTTTCGAGGGACGACGTGCCCTGCCCCTTGCCGCCGATGCTGTTGTCCATCATGTACATCGAATCGCTCAGGGAGCCCGTCTCCACCGCGCGCTCCATGTTGATGAGCGTCACGATGTTCAGCTGGACCGAGTTCAGCTGTCCGGGGTTCTGCTTCTGCTGCTCGCTGCCGGTCGACTTCTCCTGCACGCTGCTGGTCAACGCTCCTCCTTCGCGTACGCCGTCATGCCAGGCCCTAGCCGACGAGGGACGACGACAGAGTGGTGGCGATCGGTTCGTCCCTCGTGCCGAGCTTGAACTTGATCTGGTAGGTGACGTTCGCGACGTCCTTCTTGACCGTGCCGATCCAGTAGGCGACGTCGGTGCCGGGGTAGACCTTGCGCTCCGGCACACAGATCGAGCTGTCGATCTCGATGCCCTCGATGGCGACGTACGCCTCACACTCGAGAGCGAGGGCGTTCCAGAGAAGCTGGTCGCCCTTCTTCGCACGCGTCTGCAGTTCCTCGGTGCCGAAGCCGGTCGATCCCGCGGACTTGTTGGTGTCGTACATGTACAGGTGACCCTGCATGTTTCCTGCTGCCAGGGCACCCACACAGTCCACAACGGCGGTGATGGAGATGGGCCGCTTCGCGGCGCCGGTCTCCCGCCGCCTGGGCGTGGTGGTGGTCATCTGCTCCTCCTTCTGGCTGAAGTCCGTGCGGGATCAGGGGGTGCCCGGGCGCGTCCCCGCACCCGGCGGAATGGGCAGCATGCCCATGCCCGCCTTGGTGAAGGCGTTCCGCCGGGGCTCCGAGGTGATCTTGAGGACCGAGGGGCAGGTCAGGTTGACCGCCTCCCACCGCAGCTCGCCGTTGAGCCCCACCAGCTTGTGCAGCTGGATGCGCATCACGTACGAGTAGGTGCCGGGCCGTGAGGTGTCGACCGTCGCGGACCAGTACCAGCCGTCGGTGACCAGGTCGGGGGAGCCGTACTCCGCCGGATACATGATCTTCGAGTCGACGGCCTCGCCGTAGATGTCGGTGATCACGGGGGCGGGGTAGGTGTACGCCGCCGTGTTGTCCTCGGTGACCACCTTGCCGGTGACGTCCAGGATCTTCTGCCCCGACAGCCTGCCGCGGGTGCGCCGCGTGGTCTTGACGCGGGCGCCGACGGTCTTGCGGACATGGGCCAGCTGCTCGGCCTGGTCGGTGCCCGCGACCGACGACTTGGTGGCCAGGTCCTGCAACTCGGCCAGGGCCTGCTCGTCGCTCTGCCGCGCCCGGTCGGCCTCATAGCCGCGGGGCACGGTCGGCGGGATGGAACCCAGGCTGTACGGAAGCCAGTTGAGCACCTGCTCGCTGGCCTGCGAACCGTCCCGCCAGTAGGAGCCGTTGATCGCGGTCACGAGCTCGCCGGTTCCCTGGTTCGTGGAGCCCTGCAGCTTCATGTTGTCGAACAGATAGGTGTTGCCTTCGAGTGACTCGGACTCCAGCGCATTGCCGACGTCCACGAGCACGATGATCGCCAATTGTTGGGGCATGTTTCCGCCTTCGTCGCCGCTACTTGATTCCCGGCCCTTGTCGTCGCGCTCCGGCCGTCAGTGCTGCCGGCACATCAACGCGGGGGTGTCGACGTGCATGACGCTGTTCGCGCCCTCGTACATCTGGAGTTCCAGGCGGTACTGGTAGGCGACGCCGGGCTGCAGCCAGTTGGGGACCACGCCCGTCCACACGTCGAGGTCGAGCTTGTCGCCCTCGGAGTGCTCGCCCGCAGCGTGGCCGTTGGACTGGCTCTGTGCCTGCCCCTGTGCGTGGGGCTGGTCGTGGCCCTGGCCCTGGCCCTGCTGCCGGCCTCGGGCGTGGCTGTCGTCCGCCGGCACGAACGAGATGTTCTTGATCTCGACCGGGGTCTGCAGGTCCACGGCCAGGGCGGTCCACGAGACGACCTGACCGGGCTGGACCACGGTGCACAGGTCCGGCGTGCCCTGATGGGCGCTGTTGTGCTCGCCGTCGTCCATCATGCAGAGATTGCCATTGAGCAGGGTGCTGCCCGAGAGCGCTCCGATGACGTCGACGACCGCGATGATGTTGACTTGCGGCTTCATCCTCACTCCTCCTGTAGGCGCTAACCCCGGTCCCGCACGAGCGGGACCTTGCCGACGGCCGTCCGCTCGATCTCGGCCGAGAGGCGGGGCACGAACTTGAGCTGGAAGCTGTAACCGGTCTTCTCGATCGACGCGGGGTTCGCCTCCCCGTGGTTGAACAGCGAGAGAGAGCGCGGCAGGGCGTTCACGAACAGCTGCTGCACGCCGTAGGGACCCAGGGTCGTGTCCGTCCGGTACGAGATGCCGAGCACGTCGTCGACCGAGGCGAACAGCGTGATCGTCTTGCCCTCGCGGTGGTTGACGAACTGCACCTCGTGCGCCACCGCGTCCAGGTCCACCGCCTCGGCGGCCTTCAGCTCGTCGCGCACGGCGTCGTAGGCACGGGCGGCGGAGTACTGGCTGTCGTTGATGTGCAGCACATCGCCCGTGCGGCCCGCGAACTCGAACTGCTGGGTCTTGAGACCCGGGCCCTCGGTCCGCGGCCGCCGGATCATGCGGTCGCCGAGCTTGAGCCGGAGCAGCGGCGCCTCATGGGCGTGCAGGCGGGTGACGACCAGTTCACCCTCCTGGCCCTCGGGGACCCAGCGCCCGTTCTCGTCGACGATCTCGATGAAGTGCAGCCCCGGCACCGCGGACAGATGGGGCGACGCGGGATCCAGCTGAAGGCCGATGGTCTCCGCCTGGGTGGCGGCGAAGTAACTGAGGATCGACAGGTTCGGGTAGAGCGCCTGCAACTCCACCCGCTTGCGCTGCGAGAGCACCCCGCTGCCGTACAGGGCGACGCGGAAGCTCTCCCTGGACTCCTTGCGCATGCCCACACCGAGCTCGCTCAGAATCCCGATGCCCGCGGAGATCCCCATCAGGGCCTTGGGGCCCTTGTAGGAGAACATGTGCTCGAGGACCGGGGCCGTGACGGGACCCGCGCCGACATAGTTCACGCCGGGCACATGCTGGAGGACACCGCCCACCATCGTGCCGCTGCTCCACATCTGGTAGTCGGCCAGTGTGGTGAACAGCCACTTGGGGTCGGTGCCCACGAGGTATCCGGCGAGCTGATAGGTCCCCATGAAGCGGCCGGCGATCTCGTACGTGTCCTTCAACTCCCGCAGGGAGTAAACGACTTCGAGCGGACGTCCGCCACTGGTGCCGCCGCTGGCCACGATCTCGAACTCCCCGCGGGTCAGGGGCACCACGAGGCCGGGGCGTGACTCCATGAAGAAGTCGCGCTGGATGTCCTTGTCGGAGAGCGGGATCTGCTGCCATGCGTCGTACGTCTCGGGGGCGCGCACGGTCCCCGCGTTGCGCAGCCGGTCGCGCCACAGCGGATTGAGCATCACCGTGTTCACCATCTGCTGCAGACGACGCAGTACGACGGCTTCCTGAACCTCGTGCGGCACCTCGCTGTACGGTGCCTGGCAGACCCGTTCGCATTCACGTAACTTGCTCGCGAACGAGGGCAGGGCCGTTACGGCTTCAATTGATTCCGGCAACAACTCCCAGTCGGGGATGAGCCAGTTGGCCAGTTCACGGGCGCCGCCGGGCGATGACGTGATCGGCGGAACGTGTGTGGCCTGTGGAACATGCGAAGTACTCAACATCCGTCCCCTCTAAGCTGTTTCTGCTCCCGCTTCTTCGCTGAGCAGTTCCTGGCCTGTCCTTCTGATTTCGGAGATCAGCATCCGGAAGTGCTCGGCGGTGATCTGGTGGTTCATCATGACCACGCGCAGTGCGGCCACTCCGTCGACGTTCACTTTGGAGATGAAGAAGTTTCCCCGGAGCTTCACGCTGTTGCGTATGGCGATCTGGAGACGGTGTACTTCTTCTTTCCTGATCCCGGCCGGGTGATATCGGAAGCACAGAATGTTCGCTTCCGGGCGGTGCACGGCCTCGAAGTCGGGCTCGACCCTGACGATGGCGTGGGCCTCCTCCGTCAATTGGCAGAGATATTCGATCTTCTCCGCGAACAAGGCGGGCCCGTACATGGCCCAGAGCGACCACAGGGTCATGATCATCGGCCGTTTCGTGCACTCGAAGTTCTTGCCGCCGCTGTCGTACGCGGTGTATATGTCCGGCTCTTCGTCGAACACATAACTGGCCTTCTGCCGGAACGCGGTGCGGCTGGCTTCCTTGTCCCGGTAGAAGAGCATCGTGCAGGGCGCGGGCACGAACATCATTTTGTGCGCGTCCCAGGTCAGGGAATCCGCCTTGTCGATTCCCCGCAGTTTCTCGCGAAGGGTGTCCGACACCAGGAGGCTCGCTCCGTGGGCGCCGTCGACGTGCAGCCACAGATCCCTCTCGCGGGCGAGTTCCGCGAGTTCGTCGATGGGGTCGAAGGCGCCCACCGACGTGCTGCCGGCCGACGCGACGAGGCAGAACACCTTCAGGTTCTGCCGCTCGGCCGCCTCCAGGGCGGGCCGTGCGTCCGCCGTGGAGATCTGCCCCCGGCTGTTCAGCGGCAACCGGACGAGCTGGGCCTCGCCGATGCCCATCACGCCGGCCGCCCGCGCGACGCTGTAGTGCACGTCCGCGCCCACCGCGATGGCGGGGCGCGGCTGGCCCCGCAGGGCGGACCCGCCCTCCGACCAGTAGCCGGGCAGCTTCTGGTTGCGTGCCGCGAGCAGCGCGGTGAGGTTGGCCAGGGAACCGCCCGAGGTGGTCACCATGGTGAACCGGGCCGGATCCCAGCCGATGAACTTGTTGAGCTCATCGGCCATGATCCGTTCCACGGCGTTGGGCAGCTGGGCCGCCTCGTAGAACGAGGCCGGCTGGTTGACCACCGAGCTGACGAAGTCGATGACGCCGGCGAGCGGCACGACGCCGGAGAACTGCCGGCCCATGTATCCGGGCGAGTGCACCTGGATACCGGTCCTTACGTACAGGTCGATGATCCCTGCCAGCTTCTCCTCGTCGAACGCCGCCACCTTTTCCCGTTCCGTCGTCATCAGGGCTTTCGCGGCCCGTGACAATTCCGCGGGATCGGTCAGTTCGAGACCCCTGATGGAGAGATCCGAAAGGTGCTTCTCCAGCTTCGCAAGGGCGGTTTCGGAAGTTTCCCGGAACAGCTGGGGGTCGAACGCTTCTAACAGCAGCCCACTCCCCGCGGAAGCGGGGTCGTGAGGTCGAGATTCCGTCACGGGGGTCTCCTTCGTGAAGTCCCTGTGTTGCCCGACGTTTATGTGTGGGCGGGCACAACCTGCGCAGAGTCCTGATTGTTCGAGCACGCCGATGGGCAGAAGGACTTCATTGCCGAGGGCGCGTCCGGCTGGTCGGTCCGGACAGCGCCGTGTGCTCCGGCGGCAGAGGTTCGGTCGTTGCCGCGCGGAGCTCCCTCGAAAGAAAAGCCGCCGTCGCTACGGGCTTGCGTGCACCCCCCGGTATTCACGCAGCGCCGCCACGATCGGCGAATCCCCCCCTCGTGCCCCTCGTGATTCCCCCCACCTGGAGAACCGTAGAGCCAAATGTTTCGGGGAGGTGACCCTTCCCGTGGTATGTCCAAAAATAGCGACGTGCAGCTGATGGGCCGTCAACTGTGATTGGCCACAACTGTTTTCACACGCATCTCATCTGCCGACCGGTGTCCGCCCTTTTCGGACAGGGGTCTGACGTGCCGGTTCCCGGCCGGGCCAGCAATGAAAGCGGGACGCGCCGAAAAGAACGAGTCAAGAGCGGGTGTTTCGTGCCATTGTCATGTGCCGGACGAACTCTCGATCGTCCTTGCGGGAGGAGCGTCTTATTCTGTGCGGGCGGAATTCAGGCCATGGTCGGAGCCGCGTATATTGGTAGCCAATTCAACTTGAAGAAAGCGTTATCCGCACCGGAACAAAAGAAGGCGGCGACCCCCGTGGGGCCGCCGCCTTCATCGCTCGCCAGGTGCGAGGTGTCCCGGCGTCAGTCGTCGACCGCGTCGAGCACGTCACCCAGATCCACGAACTTGAAGTTCGTGGAAGGCCTTTCGGGGTCGCCGGGCGCGTCGTGGCCGTCCTGCACGACGAGCAGCCCGTGCGGATACCGGTCGCCCAGCGGTTCGCCGAGGACCGCGGCGCCGTCGCACTCCTCGGAGCCGTCGAGCGCCGGGGACGCGGCACCGACGCGGAAGCCGCCCTCGTACTCGTTGCCGTCGGACAGTTCGCGGTCGTACGCGGCGAAGGTGTCGTCGCCCTGGCTGGAGGCCAGGAGATAGCCGTCGCCGCGGCCCTGGCGCAGCAGCGTCAGACCCTCCACGTCGGCCGTGAGGCGCTTGCCGCCATAGCCGGGGTCGGCGCCCGCGGAGCACTCCTCGGTCGAGGGGTCGTACGTCCCCGGCACCCCGTACTCGCGCACCTTGTCCACCAGTCGGGGCTTGCCGGTCAGGTCGGCGCGCAGCCGCCAGATGCCGACATCCTCCTGGCCCGCGTACAGCGTGCCGTTGGCCGGATCCACCACCATGCCCTCGACCTGGGGCAGCTCGCCGGGCTCACCGCACGGCGACCACGAAGTCCCGTTCGGCAGACGGAAGCCGGCGGGCAGGTCCAGTGTGTGGACCTTGCGGTAGCCGACCTTTCCGCCGCTCTTCGCCGTCAGTTCGACAAGCGCGATGCTCGTCCGCTCCCTGCGGCTGACCAGAGCGTAGGACCGGCCGGTGGAGGGGTCCGTCCATGTCGCGAGGCCGTACGCGGTGCGCTGCTCGTTGATCTCCTCCTGCGAGGAGGAGAAGACGGGCGCCGCGGCCGGGTCGGTGACGTCGGTGAGCGGGCCGCCCGCGCGGTCGCGGTCGATGCGGTAGACGCGCAGCCGGTCGCTGCCGCGGTCGCTGGTCACCGCCAGGTCCGCGTTCCCCGACGACAGGCGCAGACCGTGCACCAGGTCGACGTTGTTGAAGCGGCCGGGCGCGTCGTCGGGGCCCGGCGCGGCGGGCGCCGCGACGGACTGCACCTCGCGCGCGTCGAGGTCGTACACGCGAAGGCCGCCCTGCTTGGCGGTCGCGACGACCAGACTGCGGCCGGGGTCGGCGGGGTTGCGCCAGATCGCCGGGTCGTCGGCGTCCGCGTCGCCGCCCGCTTCGTCGTCGTGCAGGGCGGGGGTCTCGGCGCGCGGCTCGACGGCGGGCAGGGCCGTGGCGGCGAAGGCGCCGGAGTTCAGCGGCACGGTCGCGGCCATGGCGGCGACGGCGGTGACGAGAGCGAGGCGGCCGTATGAGGACCGACGTCTGCCGGACTGGTTCCTGCGAGGCTGTTCTGTACGGGACTTGGCCATGAAAGGGCATCCTGTCTGTCATGGGCATTTAATGACAGGAGCACTATGTGATCTTGTCGTGAAGTCGGCCCGGCAGATAGGGCGTCGGACAGCGAACCGCGAGGTGAACGGGCGATGTCGTCGCCTCCAGCTGTCCGCCCAGCGGTGAGCGGGCCGCGTTGCTGACCGGTAAACGGTGTGTTGCCGCACCCCGGAGTGACCGCCGCCACCGTCCGTTCGGGGGTGCCCGACCCGGTTCGCCCGAGTAGGGTCGGGGGCTGCGTGACGGCTGACGGCTGCACCTCGGCCTCCCGGCCCTTGTCGGGGCACATGCGTACGCGGCTCTCCGGCCCCTCCCGGAGAGGACGCGGGGCATGCGCGCGCGTACGGGAGCCCACCCGTGCGCGGCCGGGCTTCGGGTGCGGCTCTGACGTCTCACGTGCGGTACAGCGGGCCTCCGGGTCCGTCCCCCCACATAAAGAGTCGCGCGTGCGCGGCCACAGATCAGGAGCACCAGTGCAGGGCACCCCCCACATAGCCAGCACACCGCACGACGGGCGATGGTCGTCCGCGCATCCCCGTACGCCGGGCCCACCGGGCCGGGCGCCGGAGCCACCGGGCGCGCCCGAGAGGCGGCGTCCCCGGCCCGTCGCGCCCCAAGACCCCGTATTCATCGACCAGTCGGGCCTGCGCAAGCGGACGCTGCAAGGCATGGCCCTGATCACCGGCGGCGCCTGCCTCGGATATCTGCTGTTCGTCGGCACGCTGGTCGGCGGACTTCTGCAACCCGTCGGCACGCAGCCGCCGAGCACGAACGCACCGGCGCCCACCGGCCAGGACACCGGCGACGCGCGGCGCGGTTCCGGAACACCGGCCAGAGCCGGCACCGACGGATCGCAGACCGGGGCCCGGGCGGGCCGTTCCTCGAACACGGCGGACCGCACCGAAGGGTCCTCGAACACGGCGGACCGCGCGGACCGCCACGACCGCCGCCCGCCCGCCGGCAGAAGCGCCCCGCCGGCCGGGGGCCAGGGGCAGTGAGCCGGCAGGCCGCTGTCCACCGCCCGCCGCGCGGACACTGGCTCGTCCTCCTCCTTGTCCTTCTGGTCGTCACCGTCGCCCTCCTCTTCGAGGGCTGGACCACCCACCAGATCGACTCGGCACGCACCAAGCCGCCGTGCACCCGCCCGATCCCGCGCGAGGCGGACGACGGGCAGCCCATCCTCAGGTTCGGCCCGAAGGGGGTCGACACCACGGCCATGCCGCCGGGGACCGTCGCGATCACCTTCGACGGCGGGCCCGACCCGGAGTGGACGCCGCGCGTGCTCGACCTGCTGCGCAGACACCACGCACGGGCGACCTTCTTCGTCTACGGGAAGGACGCGGCCCGGCATCCGAAGCTGATGCGGCGGATCGTGCGCGAGGGCCACGAGGTCGGCTCGTACACCTTCAGCGGCGGCGACCTGGGTGTCGCCTCACCGCTGCGGGCACGCCTCGAACTGTCCCTCACGCAGTCCGCCTTCGCGGGCGCGGCCGGCGTCAACACCACCCTGCTGCGGCTGCCGCACACCACGGCCGCCGACACGCTCTGCGGCCCCGAGTGGACGGCCGCGCGGCGAGCGGCGGCGCAGGGGTACCTCGTGGTCGCGTCGGACTACAAGGACCGCAAGCCGTGGCGCGGCCTGGTGTCGCAGCACAGCCAGACCGACCTCGGCTACCGCGAGGCCGAGGACCTCCTGAAGGACCGCAGGGTGAAGTCGTTCACCACGGTCAGCGGCGGCCTCGGCCGTCCCTCCTTCGTCCACGCGGTCCCGGTCGCGCAGGAGATCAAGGGCGAGGGGCTGATCTGGTCGCAGAAGCTCGGGCGCGCCTTCCTCACCGTGATGGTGTGGACGCTGACGCTCGCGGGCGTGCTCGGCGTCCTGCGGATGCTCCTGTTCATGCTGTTCGCCCGGCTGCACGTGCGCAGGCTGCACCGGTACCGGCCCGGCGCGCCACGGCTGCGGGAAGTGCGCGACCCGGTGACGGTCCTGGTCCCCGCGTACAACGAGGAGGCGGGCATCGCCTCCACCGTGCACTCGCTGCTCGCCTCCACCCACCCGCACTTCCAGATCATCGTGATCGACGACGGCTCGACCGACACCACCGCCGACATCGCCGAGGACATCGACGACCCGCGGGTGACGGTGATCCGGCAGCCCAACGGAGGCAAGCCGAGCGCCCTCAACACCGGTCTCGCCCACGCCCGCCACGACATCGTCGTGATGGTCGACGCGGACACCATCTTCGAACCCGAGGCCCTTGCCCGTCTCGTCCAGCCGCTCGCCCACCCGGCGGTCGGCGCGGTCAGCGGCAACACCAAGGTCGGCAACCGGCGCCGCCTGCTCGGCAAGTGGCAGCACCTGGAGTACGTGCTCGGCTTCAACCTCGACCGGCGGATGTTCGAGATCCTGGAGTGCATGCCGACGGTGCCGGGGGCGATCGGCGCCTTCCGCAGGGACGCCCTGATGGGCGTCGGCGGTGTCAGCGACGAGACCCTGGCCGAGGACACCGACCTCACGATGGCGCTCTGGCGGGCGGGCTGGCGCGTCGTCTACGAGGAGTCGGCGGTCGCCTGGACCGAAGTGCCGGTCAGTATCCGGCAGTTGTGGCGACAGCGCTACCGCTGGTGCTACGGAACCCTCCAGTCGATGTGGAAGCACCGGCACGCCGTGACGGAGGTGGGGCCCGCCGGGCGCTTCGGCCGTCGCGTACTGCTCTACGTCACGCTGTTCCAGATCGTCCTTCCGCTGTGCGCGCCGGTCGTCGACATGTTCGCCCTGTTCGGGGCGGTGTTCCGCGATCCCCTGGAGGCCGCCCTCGTCTGGCTCGGCTTCTTGTCCGTCCAGTTGGTCACCGCCGCCTACGCGCTGCGGCTCGACCGCGAACGGCTGCGCGTGCTGTGGGCGCTCCCGCTCCAGCAGTTCGTGTACCGGCAGCTGATGTACCTGGTGGTCATCCACTCCGTGACCACGGCGCTGCTCGGCACCCGCCTGAAGTGGCACAGCATGCAGCGCACCGGGACCGCCGATCCGTATCTCCTTGAAGCGCCCTCCGAAGAGGAGCGGCGGAGCCTGCAAGGGAGCCGACCATGACAGACCCGCTCGACCAGCGGGCCGGACAGATCACGCCCTTCGCCGAACGGCCCAGCTCCCGCTACGGGCCCCGGCGCGCCCACGCCCGGCAGCCGAAGAAACGCAAGAAGCTGCGGCGGGCGGTGCTCGTCCTGCTCGGCGTCGTGCTCGCCCTGGCGGGCGGCACCTACGGCTGGGCGGAGACCCGGCTCGACCGTGACGTCGACCTCGGCGCGTACGGGGACCGTCCGCCACCCGGCAAAGGAACCAACTACCTCATCGTGGGCTCGGACAGCCGCGACGGCCTGTCGGAAGACGCCGTACGGGACCTGAAGGCGGGCGGGGGAGGCGGGCGGCGCACCGACTCGATGATGCTGCTGCACACCGGGGCCAACGGCTCCAGCCTGGTCAGCCTGCCGCGTGACTCCTGGGTCACTCTGCCCGGCCGCCTCGACACGACGACGGGCAAGACCAAGCTGCCGGAGGGCGACAAGCTGAACGCCGCCTTCTCCTACGGCGGCCCCGAACTCCTCGTGCACACCGTCGAGAAGAACACCGGGCTGCGCATCGACCACTACGCGGAGATCGGCTTCGCCGGGTTCGTGAACATCGTCGATGCCATCGGCGGCGTACGGATGTGTCTCGACCGGGACATCAAGGACGAGAAGTCGGGCGCGGATCTGCGCAAGGGCTGCCACACCCTGAACGGCGAGCAGGCGCTCGCCTTCGTCCGCCAGCGGCACCAGGAGAGGGAGGGTGACCTGGGGCGCTCGAAGAACCAGCAGAAATTCCTGTCGACCCTGGCCCACCAGGCGGCCCGCCCCGACACCCTCTTCGACCCGACGGAGATAGGCCCGGCCGTGCAGGCGGGCCTCGACACCCTCATCGTCGACAAGGACATGAGCCTGCCCGATCTCAGCAAGATGTTCCGGGCGGTGCAGGCGGTCTCGGGCGGGAAGGGCAAACGCATCAACGTACCGGTGTCCGGCTTCGGCGTCCCGACGTCCAAGGGCAACGTACTGAAGTGGGACGCCGAACGCTCGGCCCGCCTCTTCGCCGAACTACGACACGACAGACCGGTCACGGAGACGGGCAAGTCACGTCGCTAGCAACCTCGTTCGGGCGACGCGCCTGGCTGGTGGGGTCGGCCCCGTTCTCCGGGACTCCTGCAGCTCTACAGCCAGTCGCGTCGCTTGAAGATGAAGTACAGGCTGACGCAGACCACGGCCATCAGACCGATCGCGAACGGGTAGCCGAACGCCCAGTGCAGTTCCGGCATTTCGTCGAAGTTCATGCCGTAGATCGTGCCGACGAGGGTCGGGGCGAAGAGGATGGCGGCCCATGAGGAGATTTTCTTGATCTCTTCGTTCTGCTCGAAGCCCGCCTCCGCCAGTGCCCGCATCTCCGCGTTCTGCTGCTGTGTGACCAGTGTGGAGTTGACCGTGAGGATGTCCGTGAGGGCCTGGCGGAAGCCGTCGACGCGTTCGCTGGTGTGCGTGACGTGGTCGGCGACGTCACGCAGGTAGCGCTGGAGTTCCTCGTCGGTGCGGTACTTCGCGAAGCCCGCCATCAAGGAGTGCAGCATCGCCACCAGGGGGCGGGTCGCGCGCTGGAACTCGACCATTTCGCGGGAGAGTTCGTAGATGCGGCGGGAGACCGCGGGGTCGCCCCTGAAGACCTCGGTCTCGATCTCGTCGATGTCGTTCTGGACGCCCGCCACGACCGGGGCGTATCCGTCGACCACCGCGTCCAGGATCGCGTAGAGGACGGCCTCCGGGCCGAGCTTGAGGAGTTCCGGGCTCTCCTCCATGCGGCGCCGTACGGCGGTCAGGTCCGGCGCGGCGCCGTGGCGCACCGTGATGACGAAGTCGGGGCCCACGAACACATGCAGCTCGCCGAAGTCGACCTCCTCCGGGGCGTCCAGGTAGCGGGCCGCGCGCAGGACGACGAACAGGGTCTCCCCGTAGCGCTCCAGCTTCGGGCGCTGATGGGCCTCCATCGCGTCCTCGACGGCCAGCTCGTGCAGGTCGAACTCGGCGGCCAGGGAGAGGAGTTCGGCCTCCGTGGGGCGCGCGAGGCCGATCCAGGCCATGCCGTCGCGCTGCTCGCGCAGCGCCCGGAAGGTGTCGGCGAGGGAGGAGGGCGTCGCGACGCGGACCCCGTCACGGTAGAGCGCGGCCTCCACGATGCTCGCGGCGTCCGCAGGTGCGGGGGAGAGGGCCGCGGGTGCGGCCCCGGGGTCCGCGGAGGCTCCGTTCCCCGCTGCCGAAGAGGCCCTGGCCGGGGCGGTGCGCCGCCAGCCGTGCCTCTTCTCGCCCGGTACGGGCCGGGACCGGCGCTCCGCCATGCTGGATGCCTCCGAGGTCGAACGTGTGTCTTTGCGGCCTCGATGAGGATATACGCCCCAAAAGTCGCGAGCATGGCACCGTCCCGACGCGCTTGCGGACAGCAGGTGTCCGCAAGTCCCGCTAGCGTGCGGAGCATGACGAAGACGCCGAGCACGTCGCACAGGTCGAGCGAGCCCAGTACGTCGAAGCCCTCCGGTGCCCCGCCCGCCCCCGTGCTCAGCACGCGCGCCCTGGGCCGTGCCACCCTCGACCGGCAACTCCTCCTGCGCCGCTCGGTCGGCCTCTCCGTCGAGGGCGCCGTCACGCACCTCCTCGGTCTCCAGGCGCAGAACGTGAAGCCGCCCTACTACGCGCTCGCCGCACGGCTCGAAGGCTTCGACCCGCAGGACCTTTCCGGGCTTCTCGCCGAGCGCGCTCTCGTACGCATCGTCACCATGCGCTCGACCATCCACCTGCACACCGCCGACGACGCTCTCACCCTGCGTCCGCTGGTACAGGGCGCCCGCGACCGTGAGCTGCACGCCTTCCGCAAGGGGCTGACCGGGGTCGACCTGGCGGAGCTCGCCTCGCTCGCCCGCGCCGCCGTAGAGGAGGAGCCCCGCACGATGAAGCAGCTGCGGGAGGTCCTGCTGCCGCACTGGCCCGACGCCGACCCGCAGTCGCTCGCCGTCGCCGCCCGCTGCTCGCTGCCGCTGGTCCAGGTCACCCCGCGCGGCCTGTGGGGACGCAGCGGGCAGGTCGCGCTCACCACCGCCGAGCACTGGCTCGGCCGCCCCAGCGAGCCGGTGCCCGCGCCCGACGCCACCGTGCTGCGCTACCTCGCCGCCTTCGGGCCCGCATCCGTCAAGGACATGCAGACCTGGGCGGGCCTGACGCGGCTGCGGGAGGTCTTCGAGCGGCTGCGGCCAGAGCTCCGTACGTTCCGGGACGAGAGCGGCGTCGAGCTCTTCGACCTGCCCGACGCGCCCCGCCCTGACGCGGACATCCCGGCGCCGGTGCGCTTCCTTCCCGAGTACGACAACCTCCTCCTGTCGCACGCCGACCGCAGCCGCGTCGTACCGGCCGAGTACAAGGGCCGTACGTGGAAGGGGAACTTCGCCTACAGCGTCTTCCTGGTCGACGGCTTCCTCGCCGGGGTGTGGCGCATCGAGGAGGGCGCGGGCGAGGCCAAGGGGTCCGCCGTCCTCACCATCGAGCCGTTCGGCAAGCTGACCGGGGCGCAGCGCCACGAGCTGACGGAGGAGGCCGAGCGGCTGCTGAACGGTCCATTGAGCGAGGCCGCCACGTATGACATCCGCTTCGGAACGGTCATCACGCGTTGATCCGGCACGGTCATCACGCGTTGAGCGGGTCGAGAGCGGATTGAGCGGACGGAGTCTCAGTCCGCCCGGCCCGTCGCCGCGACGGTCACTCCGAGCCCGATCATCGTGACGCCCCCGGCCCCGCCGATCATCGAGAGCCGCCGCTCCGAGCGGGCGAACCAGCTGCGGGCCGCGGACGCCGTCAGGCCCCACAGCGTGTCCGTGACCAGGCCGATGCCGATCGGGACGAGACCGAGCAGCAGCATCTGCGCGGGCAGATGACCCGCCGAGTGATCCACGAACTGTGGCAGCACCGCCGCGAAGAACACGATGCCCTTCGGGTTCGTCACGCCGACGAGCGCGCCGTCCAGGACCGTCCGCAGGTCGGAGCGCGCGTCGCCGGGTTCGGACGCCCCCATGGACTGAGCCCGCATCTCGCCCCGGTGCCGGAAGGCCTGCACGCCGAGGAAGACCAGATACGCGGCGCCCGCCAGCTTCACCGCCATGAACACCGCGGCCGACCGCTCGACGAGCGATCCGACACCGAACGCGACGGCGAGCACCAGGACGTACGACCCGAAGACGTTGCCGAGCGCCGTCGCCACGGCCGTGCGCCTGCCATGGGCCAGGGCCCGGCCGATCACGAACAGGACGCTCGGCCCCGGGATCACGATCACCAGCAGCGACATCGCCGCGAAGGCCAGAAAACGGTCCGTGGACACCATGCCCATCACCCCCTCAGGGGCCTCATTCAATACGCCGTCGGCGTCGCTCCGTAAGGCACCCGCGAAGGCATTCTGCGCAGGCATTCACGGCGGCCCTCACGGCAACAGCCCCGCCCTGCGCGCCGCCACCACCGCCTCAAGACGCGTATGCGCGCCCAACTTCCGCATGGCCGCCCGCAAATACCCCTTCACCGTCTCCGGCCGCAGCCCGAGCCGCTGCGCCGCCACCGCGTTCGTCACGCCCCCGGCCACGCACGCGAGGACGTCCACCTCACGCGGCGCGAGAGACACCGTCCGCTCCCGGGCCGGCGGCAGCGTCGCCGCCGATGCGAGGCGGCCGCACACCGCCAGTATGTCGGCCCGCAACGCCGGGTCGGCGATCCGCGGTGCCAGCTCCCGGAGCGCGCCGTGCGCCTCGCGGACCTGCTCCCAGGCAGGACCGGCGCCCGGCTGCGGCTCCCGCGCCGCCACCAGGAGCGCGCGCACCTCATCACGTACGGCGAGGGCCTGCTCCACGTCCCGCGCCGCGTCCACCGCGGCCGACAGCGTGCGGTCGCCGAGCGGCTGGGCCGAACGCAGGGCCCCGTACAACACGCCCCGCACCCGGCGTCGTACCACCACCGGCACCGCGAGCACCGAGCGCAGCCCCTCCGCGGCGACCGCGGAGTCGTACTCATGGCTGATGTGGCGCGATCCGTGGTAATCGGTGACCGCGCAGGGACGCGAGAGCGCGACCGCCTTGCCGCCGAGTCCGTTCCCCGCCGATACCGCGAGCCCCCGCAGCGCGGGCGTCCCCGTGCCCGTCAACTCGCCGATCCGCACCTGCCGCCGCCCCTCGACGAGACCCCCGAAGGCCACCGGAAGCCCCGTGGCGCGCCGCAGCCGCAGCAGCGCGGCCCGCATCTCGACCGCCTCACCTCCGTCAGCCGTCACGCCCAAGACCTTTCCCTCCGGACACCCCCCGTCCGGGGGTGGTGAGATCCGCATCACGAATTACACGATGCTATGTGGCGTCCGGCAATGATCGCGGCGAAGAGCACGGCAAGGGTTTTGGGCCCCGGACCGGCGACGAGGAGAGCGCAATGACGACGACGGGCACGACGAGCGGCAGCCGCACGGAGCAGTTCCGCGCGGCCCGGGACTTCCTGCTGCGGCACCGCGAGGACTACGAGGCCGCGTACGAGGGGTTCGCCTGGCCCCGCTTCGAGCGGTTCAACTGGGCCCTCGACTGGTTCGACGCCATCGCCGAAGGCAATGACCGCACGGCCCTGCACATCGCCGAGGAGGGCGGTGCCGAGCAGCGGTTCAGCTACGCCGAGATGGCGGCACGCTCGAACCAGGTGGCCAACTGGCTGCGGGAGCAGGGCGTCGCGGCCGGTGACCGGATCCTGGTGATGCTCGGCAACCAGGTGGAGCTGTGGGAGACGGCGCTCGCCGCGATGAAGCTGCGCGCGGTGATGATCCCGGCGACCCCGCTGCTCGGGACGGTGGACCTGCGGGACCGGATCGAGCGGGGCAGGGCGCGGCATGTGATCGTGCGCGGCGAGGACGTGGCGAAGTTCGCGGGAGTGCCCGGCACGTACACGAAGATCGTCGTCGGCGACGAGTCCCCGGAACAGGGCTGGCTGTCCTACACGGACACGGCGTCTGCCGCGCGCGCCTTCGAGCCGGACGAGCCCACGGCGGCCGACGACCCGCTGATGCTCTACTTCACCTCGGGCACGACCTCGCAGCCCAAGCTGGTCGAGCACACCCATGTGTCGTATCCGGTCGGGCACTTGGCGACGATGTACTGGGTCGGCCTGAAGCCCGGTGACGTCCACCTCAACATCTCCTCGCCGGGCTGGGCCAAGCACGCCTGGTCCAACCTCTTCGCCCCGTGGAACGCGGAGGCGACGGTCTTCATCTACAACTACACGCGCTTCGACGCGGGCGGCCTGATGGCGGAGATGGACCGCGTGGGCGTCACCAGCTTCTGCGCGCCGCCCACGGTGTGGCGGATGCTGATCCAGGCGGACCTGGGGCAGCTGCGTACGCCGCCGAGGGAGATCGTGGCGGCCGGTGAGCCGCTGAACCCCGAGGTGATCGACGCGGTGAGCCGTGCCTGGGGCGTGGTGATCCGCGACGGCTTCGGCCAGACGGAGACCGCGGTCCAGGTGGCCAAC
The DNA here is from genome assembly GCF_040644915.1 of Streptomyces sp. NPDC046925. Classification (NCBI taxonomy): domain Bacteria; kingdom Bacillati; phylum Actinomycetota; class Actinomycetes; order Kitasatosporales; family Streptomycetaceae; genus Streptomyces; species Streptomyces sp. NPDC046925. The sequence continues at coordinate 523,923 of NZ_JBEYWZ010000001.1, forward strand.
TCGCCCGGCCAGCGCCTGACGCCCGGCTCAATGGGCCGGCCGAGCCCCGGCTACAAGGTCACGCTCCTCGACCCGGTCACCGGCGAACCGGGAGCGGCGGAGGGGGAGATCTCCCTGGACCTGTCGGCGCGGCCCGTCGGCCTGATGACCGGCTACCACGGGGACGCGGAGCGCACCGCGGAGGCGATGGCGGGCGGCTACTACCGCACGGGCGACATCGGCTCGCTGGACGCCGACGGCTACCTCACCTACGTCGGCCGCAGCGACGACGTCTTCAAGTCCTCCGACTACAAGGTCTCGCCCTTCGAGCTGGAGAGCGCGCTGCTCGAGCACGAGGCGGTCGTGGAGGCCGCGGTGGTGCCCGCGCCGGACGCGCTGCGGCTCGCCGTCCCGAAGGCGTACGTCGTCCTCGCGAAGGGCTGGACGCCGGACGAGGAGACGGCGGCGGCGATCTTCGAGTACACCCGCTCGGTGCTCGCTCCCTACAAGCGCATCCGGCGCATCGAGTTCACACAGGAGCTGCCCAAGACCATCTCGGGCAAGATCCGGCGGGTCGATCTGCGGGAGCGGACGGAGAAGGGGTCGGCGGACGAGTGGCTCGAGCGGGCGAAGGGCTGAGGGCCGTGGCTGCCCCGGACCCGTGGACCGGCGGGCCGACCGGCCTGACCGGTCTGACCAAGACACGCGAGGAGGACTTTCCGGTGAGTGAACTCTCTTACGCGCATGGTGTGAGCAGCACGCCGCTGCTCGGTGACACCATCGGGCGCAACCTCGGCCGGGCGGTGGACGCCTGGCCCGAGCGGGACGCGCTGGTGGACGTGGCGGCGGGGACGCGCTGGACGTACGCCGAATTCGGTTCGGCCGTCGAGCAGTTGGCGCGGGGCTTCATGGGCGCCGGGGTCGCCAAGGGGGACCGGGTCGGCATCTGGGCGGTGAACTGCGCCGAGTGGGTGCTCGTGCAGTACGCCACTGCGCGGATCGGCGCGATCATGGTGAACATCAACCCGGCCTACCGCGCCCATGAGCTGGAGTACGTGCTCAAGCAGTCCGGGGTGACGGTCCTGGTCGCCTCGCAGTCGCACAAGTCGAGTGACTACCGCGCCCTTGTGGAGCAGGTGCGGCCAGGCTGCCCCGCACTGAGGTCCGTCCACTACATCGAGGACGGTTCATGGGACGAGCTGCTGGACGCCGCGAGGACGGTGACGGACGCTGAACTCGCTGCGCGCGAGGCGGAGTTGAGCTGCGACGACCCGGTCAACATCCAGTACACCTCGGGCACGACCGGCTTTCCCAAAGGGGCGACCCTCTCCCACCACAACATCCTCAACAACGGGTACTGGGTGGGCCGTACGGTCGGCTACACGGAACAGGACCGGGTGTGCCTGCCCGTGCCCTTCTACCACTGCTTCGGCATGGTCATGGGAAACCTCGGGGCCACCTCCCACGGCGCCTGCATCGTCATCCCGGCCCCGTCCTTCGACCCGGTCGCCACACTGCACGCGGTCGAGCGCGAACGCTGCACCTCGCTGTACGGGGTGCCGACGATGTTCATCGCGGAACTGAACCTCTCCGACTTCGCGACGTACGACCTGAGTTCGCTGCGCACCGGCATCATGGCGGGCTCGCCCTGCCCGGTCGAGGTGATGAAGCGGGTGGTCGCCGAGATGCACATGGAGGAGGTCTCCATCTGTTACGGCATGACGGAGACGTCCCCGGTCTCGACGCAGACCCGCCGCACGGACGACCTGGAGCGGCGCACCGGCACGGTGGGGCGGGTGCTTCCGCACATCGAGGTGAAGGTGGTCGACCCGGTGAGCGGCGTGACGCTGCCCAGGGGCGCCTCCGGCGAGCTGTGCACCCGGGGCTACAGCGTGATGCTGGGCTACTGGGAGGAGCCTTCGCGTACGACGGAGGTGATCGACGCCGGACGCTGGATGCACACCGGGGACCTGGCGGTCATGCGGGACGACGGTTACGTGCAGATCGTCGGCCGCATCAAGGACATGATCATCCGGGGTGGCGAGAACATCTACCCGAGGGAGATCGAGGAGTTCCTCTACGGGCACCCGAAGATCGCGGACGTGCAGGTGGTGGGGGTACCCGACGAGCGGTACGGGGAGGTGCCGCTGGCCTGCGTGATCCTGCGGGACGCGGAGGATCCGCTGACGCCGGAGGAACTGCGGGCCTTCTGCGAAGGGCAACTGGCGCACTACAAGATCCCGGCCGGGCTGCGCATCCTGGAGAGCTTCCCCATGACGGTGTCCGGGAAGGTACGGAAGATCGAACTCAGGGAGCGGTACGGGGCGGAGTCAGGCGGATCTTTCTGAGTCCCGGGATGTGACCGGGTGGGGGCCCGGTGAGGTGTCAGCCGGGGGACATCAGTTCGTCTGCTGCGTTGTTCACCGGCTGGGGGGTTCCTGTGAGGTCGATGACGAACAGTGGGATGGACAAGGAGTCCGCGCGGGCGCGGGCGGCCTCCTCGTAGCCCGCGAGGGAGAAGCAGACGCAGCTGACGGACTCGGCCATCGCACTGAGCCACACGCACTCCACGTCACGGAGCGACGACGGCTGCACGGACGGCTCGATCAGGGCGATCAGGCCCCGCGCAGCCACCCGTACCCCGGAAGGTGCCCGTTTGACCCCGCCCCGGATGTCCCCGTACCCCAGCCACCGCAGGTACAGCGCCGCCACCGTCACCGCGTCCTGCGCCGTGCGCACCGGCACGGGCTGGAAAGCGGGCCGGGGCAGGGAGGCGTCGCGCCCCCGGGTCGGCCGGGCAGCCGGGGGTGCCGGAGGTGCTGGGGGAGGCGGCGGCGGTGTTGCCGCCGGTGCTTGTACTGCCCTCACCGGAATGCGCAGCACCGCCCCGCAGCCGCACTCCAGCTCGGGGTGCGGCCACTGGTCCCGGCGGCCGCACGTCCTGCACCGGACGGTCACCCACTCGTCCGCCCACGTCCGGTCCGTCACCGGAGTCACCGTCGCGCCACGCGCCACCGGCGGCACCACCGGGGCGCCGCACGCGCAGGGATAGGACGGCGGAGCGTACACATGTTCACGTCTACATACCGGGCACCGCACCGGGACGCAGCTGTCCGTCATCACCCTCACCCGTCACCGTCACCGCTCGCCCGCTCGTACGGGCCATCGTCCACCAAGTGGGCTTGCCACGGCAGCTAGTTGAGTCAAGAACAGTGCCTCCGCGAGAGTCAGTGCGCGGCGGCGGCTGCCCGGCAGCGGAAGGCCCGCCATGCGGGCGACGGTGCGCGGCGCGGGCCGGGCCGTGGGATGCCGGGCGAGACATGCGGTGACGAGGGGGATCAGCCCACTGGGTACGTCGGTCAGGTCCGGATCCGCACCCCCGGCGTCGAAGGGCCCGCGCCCCGTCGCCGCGAAGGCGAGGACCGCGCCCAGCGAAAAGATGTCCGCGGGAGGCTTGGCCACGCCTTGTGCCGGGGTCTCGGGTGCCGTATAGCCGTGCGCCGGGCTGCCCGCGCCCGCGGTCACGCCGAAGTCGACCGCGCGGGGCCCGTCGGCGGCCAGGATCACGTTCGACGGCCGCAGGCCCCCGTGCGCGAGCCCCGCCCGGTGGATGGCGTCCAGCGCCCCGGCAAGCGCGCTCGCCAGGGCGCGCAGCTCCGTCGTACCCAGTGGCCCGCCGGCCTCCCGTACCCGCGCGGCCAGGGTCGGGCCGGGGACGTACTCCACGGCGAGCCAGGGCGCCGCCCCGTGCGGATCGGCGTCGAGCAAGGGAGCGACCCGGCGCCCCCGCACCGCGCCGATCGCGAGCACCTCGCGGGCGAAGCGCGTACGGAACGCCGGATCACGGACGAGCGAGGCGCGCACCACCCGCAGGGCGGCGGCGCGACCGGCCCCGTCGTGCGCGAGATAGACCCGCCCGAGGCTCCCCTGCCCCAGCAGCGGCCCCGCGGCCCAGTCGCCGTACCTCCGGCGGCCGGGCCCGTCCTGCCCGGCAGGCGCCGTGTCCGGTGAAGTGGCCACGCTCGACCCCCCGATGGTGTGGCCCGAATTCAATGCCGAATTCAACGACTGGGACGCGCTCCCCGCGCGGCCCGGTTCCCGGACGTCTCTTGACGGTCTCCACCGCGCCCGCCTACATTGCTTCCATATAGCAGAACAAAATTTCCACAATGCGGAAACAGAAGCTCACCGCGGGGCGCGACGGGAGCCGGATCCGCCAGCCGTATCCGTCAGCCGAATAGCTGCTGAAGCTGTCGAAGCTGTTGTCGAAGCAGGAGAACCCCATGGCTCGTATGACCGCTGTCCGTGCGGCAGTTGAGATCCTCAAGCGCGAGGGCGTCACCAACGCGTTCGGTGTCCCCGGCGCCGCGATCAACCCGTTCTACAAGGCGCTCCAGGAGGGCGGTGGCATCGACCACACCCTCGCCCGGCACGTCGAGGGCGCCTCGCACATGGCCGAGGGCTACACCCGCGCCAACCCCGGCAACATCGGCGTCTGCATCGGCACGTCGGGCCCGGCGGGCACCGACATGATCACCGGTCTGTACTCCGCCACCGGCGACTCCATCCCGATCCTCTGCATCACGGGCCAGGCGCCGACGCACCTGCTCCACAAGGAGGACTTCCAGGCCGTCGACATCGCGACGATCGCCAAGCCGGTCACGAAGATGGCCGTCACGGTCCTGGAGGCCGCGCAGGTCCCCGGCATCTTCCAGCAGGCGTTCCACCTGATGCGCTCGGGCCGTCCCGGTCCGGTCCTCATCGACCTGCCGATCGACGTCCAGCAGACGGAGATCGAGTTCGACATCGACACGTACGAGCCGCTGCCGGTCTACAAGCCGTCCGCGACCCGTGCCCAGATCGAGAAGGCCATCACCTTCCTGGTCGAGTCCGAGCGTCCGCTGATCGTCGCCGGCGGCGGCATCATCAACGCCGACGCCTCCGACCTCCTGGTCGAGTTCGCCGAGCTCACCAACACCCCGGTCGTGCCGACGCTGATGGGCTGGGGCACGATCCCCGACGACCACGACCTGAACGCGGGCATGGTCGGCCAGCAGACCGGCCACCGCTACGGCAACGCCACGTTCCTGGAGTCGGACTTCGTCCTCGGCATCGGCAACCGCTGGGCCAACCGTCACACCGGCTACAAGCTGGACGTGTACACCGAGGGCCGCACGTTCGTGCACGTCGACATCGAGCCGACGCAGATCGGCAAGATCTTCGCGCCGGACTACGGAATCGCCTCCGACGCCAAGGTCGCCCTCGAACTCTTCGTCGAGGTCGCCAAGGAGCTCAAGGCCGCGGGCAAGCTGCCCGACCGCTCCGAGTGGGTCGCCTCCCACCTGGAGCGCAAGGAGACGCTGCAGCGCCGCACGCACTTCGACAACATCCCCATGAAGCCGCAGCGCGTCTACGAGGAGATGAACAAGGCCTTCGGCCCGGACACGCGCTACGTCACCACCATCGGCCTCTCGCAGATCGCGGGCGCCCAGATGCTGCACGTCTACAAGCCGCGCCACTGGATCAACTGCGGCCAGGCGGGCCCGCTCGGCTGGACGATCCCGGCCGCGCTCGGCGTCGCCACCGCGGACCGCGACACCCCGGTCGTCGCGCTCTCCGGTGACTACGACTTCCAGTTCATGATCGAGGAGCTGGCGGTCGGCGCGCAGCACCGCATCCCGTACGTGCACGTCCTGGTCAACAACGCCTACCTGGGCCTGATCCGCCAGGCGCAGATCGGCCTGGACATCAACTTCCAGGTCAACCTGGAGTTCGAGAACCAGAACAGCCCGGAGCTGGGCGTCTACGGCGTCGACCACGTCAAGGTCGCCGAGGGCCTGGGCTGCAAGGCGATCCGCGTCACCGACCCGAACGAACTGGGCGAGGCCTTCGAGCAGGCCAAGAAGCTGGCCCAGGAGCACCAGGTCCCGGTCGTCGTCGAGGCCATCCTGGAGCGCATCACGAACATCTCCATGAGCCCCACGGCCGACATCAGCGCGGTCAAGGAGTTCGAGGAGCTCGCCACCGAGCCGGGCCACGCGCCCACGGCGATCCGCCCGTTGAAGGTCTGACGGCAACGCCACACGGCCCACTGAGGGGCGGTCCACCCGAGCGGGGTGGACCGCCCTTTAGTGTGTGCGGATGGACTCGCCGGACGGCTTGCAGGTCATGACGTTCGTGGACGCCGCCCGCCTCGCGGCCTGGCTCGACGAGCACCACGCCGGCTCGCCGGGGGTGTGGGTGAAGCTCGCCAGGAAGGGCTCGGGCGTGGCCTCGGTGACGTCGGCCGAGGTCAATGACGCGGCGCTCTGCTACGGCTGGATCACCGGCCACCGCAAGGCGTACGACGATGTCTTCTACCTTCAGAAGATCACTCCGCGCCGGGCGCGCAGCCTGTGGTCGCAGGTGAACGTCGACCGGGTCGCGGAACTGACCGCGGAGGGCCGCATGAAGGAGGCGGGCCTCGCGGAGGTGGCAGCGGCGCGGGCGGACGGCCGCTGGGAGGCGGCGTACGCGTCCCAGCGGACCGCGACGGTCCCGGAGGACCTTGCGGCGGCGCTGGTAGCCGCGCCCGAGGCCCGCAAGACCTTCGAGGCCCTGAGCAAGTCGGACCAGTACGCCGTACTGCACAGCCTGATGACAGCAAGAACCCCCGCCACCCGCGCTGCCAGGCTGGAACGGACAGTGACCAAACTGGCGGAGGGCGAGAGGGCCCCGTAAGGGGCGCGGGGCCGTGACATGTGCGGACAAAGAAGAGCGGCGAGTACGGGACCGTCCGTACTCGCCGCTCTGGCTGAGGAGTTGTAGCCGTCCGACCGCGCGCGACTGGCGAAACATGCATACGCGCTGCCGGACGGAGCTTTGTGGGTCCAAGGCCCGGGGGCCAGAAGACGGCTGGGACCGCGGCGGCCGCGAATGGTCCTGCGGGGTTCCCCTCCCTCAGGTCGAGAAGGGAGCCGCCGGACCTTCACCACCGCACTGGCTCGCAGAGCCGCCGCGGTCCTCGTCCGGCCCGTACACCACGGGACCACCCCTCATCCGGGTTCCGTGATGCTGCGGGCACAGCACCGGTGAGATGACCTCCCGTCACATCACCGGTGCAGCTCGGGAGTTCTAGTCCTCGCGCAGGGCGCGGACCGCCTCCTCCACGCGCTTGCCGTACTCGGGGTCGGCGGCGTGGAAGTGGGCGAGGTTCTTCTCGATGACGTCGTCACGGCTGACCTGCGAGAGGCCGCCCGCGATGTTCGCCACCAGGCGTGCCTGCTCCTCGGCCGACATCAGGCGGTAGAGCTCACCCGCCTGGAAGAAGTGGTCGTCCTTGGTGTGCAGCGGCGCCTCGTGCGTGCCGGTGTGGCCGGTGACGGCCAGCGGGGCGGAGAGCGGCTGACCGGTCTCGGCGGGACCGTCGTACGAGTTGGGCTCGTAGTTCTTGCGGTCGCGGCCGTACGCGTTGGACGCCATCAGGCCGTCACGGCCGTAGTTGTCCGCGGCGGTCGCCTTCGGCGCGTTCACCGCGAGCAGGGTGTGGTTGACGCCCAGGCGGTAGCGGTGCGCGTCCGCGTAGGCGAACAGACGGCCCTGGAGCATCTTGTCGGGCGAAGGACCGATGCCCGGAACGAAGTTGTTCGGGGAGAAGGCGGCCTGCTCGACCTCGGCGAAGACGTTGTCGGGGTTGCGGTCGAGGACCAGACGGCCCACGCGCTGCAGCGGGTAGTCGCTGTGCGGCCACACCTTCGTCAGGTCGAAGGGGTTGAAGCGGTAGTCCGCCGCGTCCGCCGCCGGCATGATCTGCACGTGCAGCGTCCAGGACGGGTTCACGCCCCGCTCGATGGCCTGCAGGAGGTCCGTCTGGTGCGAGTTCGCGTCCTTGCCCGCGATCTCCGCGGCCTGGTCCGACGACAGGCTGCGTACGCCCTGGTTCGTCTTGAAGTGGTACTTCACGAAGAAGGCCTCGCCCGCCGCGTTCGTCCACTGGTAGGTGTGCGAGCCGTAGCCGTTCATGTGGCGGTACGACGCGGGAATGCCGCGGTCGCCCATCAGCCACGTCACCTGGTGCGTCGCCTCGGGGGAGTGCGCCCAGAAGTCCCAGACGTTGTCCGGCTCCTGCTTGCCCGTGAAGGGGTCGCGCTTCTGGGAGTGGATGAAGTCGGGGAACTTGATCGGGTCCTTGATGAAGAACACCGGGGTGTTGTTGCCGACGAGGTCGTAGTTGCCCTCTTCGGTGTAGAACTTCAGCGCGAAGCCGCGCGGGTCACGGACCGCGTCCGCGCCGCCGAGGCTGTCGGCCACCGTGGAGAAGCGCAGGAACGTCTCGGTGCGCTTGCCGACGGTGTTCAGGAAGTCGGCCGAGGTGTACGCGGTGACGTCGTCGGTCACCTCGAAGTAGCCGTACGCGCCGGAACCGCGGGCGTGCACGACACGCTCCGGGATGCGCTCGCGGTTGAAGCGGGCGAGCTTCTCGAGGAGGTGCTGGTCCTGGAGGAGAAGCGGGCCACCGACGCCGGCGGTGGCGGAGTTCTGGTTGTCGGCGACGGGGGCGCCGGACTCGGTCGTGAGCACACGCTTCGACATGGTGGCGAGGTTGACCTTCCGTACGGACTACTGAAACTGCTGAGTGAGGTGACGTGAGCGTAAGTACGCCTGAACTGCTACGTCAACAGTTTGTTGAAGTTTTCGGTGTGGCGTGAGCGATGAGGCATGGGTTCCGGGCCGCGGCGACGCCTGGGCGCGACAGGACAGGTGTCAGCGCCGCCGCGACCCGGAAGTTCAGGGAGCTCTTGAAGCCTCTTGAGGCTGCTTAGAGCTGGGCGCCCGAGAGGCGCTCGACACCGCGCAGGAGCGCGGAGTGGTCGAGGCCGCCGTCACCCTGCGTGCGCAGCGAGGAGACGAGCTGGGCCACCACGGCGCCGACGGGAAGCGAGGCACCGACATTGCGGGCGGCGTCGGTGACGATGCCCATGTCCTTGTGGTGCAGGTCGATCCGGAAGCCGGGCTTGAAGTCGCGCTTGAGGAAGTTGTCCTTCTTGCGGGTCAGGACGGTCGATCCCGCAAGCCCCCCGTTCAGGACGTCGAGGGCGGCGGTCAGGTCCACCCCGGACTTCTCCAGGAAGACGACGGCCTCGGCGCACGCCTGGATGTTCACGGCGACGATGAGCTGGTTGGCGGCCTTCACGGTCTGACCCGAGCCGTGCGGACCGCACAGCACGATGGTCTTGCCGAGGGCGTCCAGGAGCGGCTTGGCCTCGTCGAAGTCGGCCTGCTCGCCGCCGACCATGATGGAGAGCACGGCCTCGATGGCGCCGGCCTCGCCACCCGACACGGGGGCGTCAAGGACGCGGATGCCCTTGTCCTTGGCGGCCTTGGCCAGGTCCACGGAGGTCTGCGGGGTGATCGAGGACATGTCGACGATCAGCGCGCCGGACTTCGCGTTCTCCAGGATGCCGTCCTCGCCGTACGCGATGGCCTCCACCTGCGGGGACGCGGGCACCATCGTGACGATCACGTCGGCGTCCTTGACGGCCTCGGCGATCGACTTGGCGACGGTGCCGCCGGCCGCGGCGAGACGGTCCAGCTTGTCCTGCTCGAGGGTGAAGCCGGTGACGGAGTAACCAGCCTTGATCAGGTTCTCGGACATGGGGGACCCCATGATGCCGAGTCCGATCCACGCGATCTTGGGAAGGTTGCTCATGGTGAGAGCCTTTCTGAAGCTTGTCTGCGTCGACGAATCAGGTGCGGGGGTGCCGGGCGGGCGGACGGGGGACATCCGCCGCGGGCGGCTGCCTAGTCCGAGCCGGGCAGCCAGCCGAAGGCCTCGGCGCTTGGCCGGTCGCCCGCCTTGTACTCAAGGCCGACGTATCCCTCGTAACCGGCCTTGCGGAGCTGGTCGAGCAGCTCTTCCAGAGGCAGCGACCCCGTACCGGGGGCCCCGCGGCCGGGGTTGTCGGCGATCTGCACGTGCGCGGTCTGCGCGACGTAGCGATCGATGACGGCCGGTAGGTCCTCGCCGTTCATGGACAGGTGGTACAGGTCCATGAGGAACTTCGCGTTGCCGAGACCGGTGGCGGAGTTCACCTTGTCGACCACGGCGATCGCCGCGTCCGCGCTGACGATCGGGCAGCGCGGCGACTCGGGCTTGTTGAGGGCCTCGATCAGCAGCACCGCACCCACGCGGTCGGCCTCGCGGGCCGCGAGCACCAGGTTCTCCAGGGCGAGTTCGTCCTGGACCGCGGGGTCCACGCCCTCCACCCGGTTGCCGTAGAGCGCGTTGAGCGCCGTGCAGCCGAGGGACTTGGCGAAGTCCGCCGCCACCGGGAGGTTCGCGCGGAACTTCTCGCTCTCCTCGCCCGGGATCGACAGGGCGCCGCGGTCCGGTCCCGGCAGCTGACCGGCATAGAAGTTCAGGCCCACCAGCTTGACGCCGGCGTCCGTGATCGCAGCCCGCAGGGCGTCGAGCTCGGACTGCTCGGGAGTGGGGGCGTCGACCCAGGGCCACCACAGCTCGACCGCCGTGAAGCCCGCCGCGGCGGCGGCCGCGGGGCGCTCCAGGAGCGGGAGTTCCGTGAAGAGGATCGACAGGTTCACATTGAAGCGCTGGTCGGAGTATCCCATGGGGCTTCCGCGCTCCTTCCGTATTGCGGAAGTTAATTTCTGTCTGATGGAAGATTGCCGTCGAGCCTCTGCTCTTGTCAAGAGGGGTCCGACGGAAAAACGCCACGCCCGTGCCTGTTCGCGGGCAATGAAAGGCCGACGGCCGCCTCAGGGGAGGCGGCCGTCGGGTGCTCGTGGGGTCGAGGAGCGGACTGCTCTCAGTCCGCGAGATGCGTGATCACGATGTGGTCACGACCAGCTTGCCGCGGGTGTGCCCCGCGCGGATGAGGTCGTGGGCCTCGGCGGCCTTCTCCAGCGGGAAGGTCCGCGCGATCTCCGCCCGCATCCGGCCGTCGGCGGCCATCCGCCCGAGCTCCGTCAGGTCGTCGGTGGAGGGGCGGGTGAAGAGGTACGTCCCGCCGAGGTCCCTGACCCGGGGGTCGGTCACCGACACGAGGCGCCCGCCGGGAGCGAGCAGTTCCGGCGACACCCGCAGGGCGCGTGCGCCCGCCGCGTCGAGGACGGCGCTCACGCCGCCGGGCGCGAGCGCCCGGACGCCGTCGGCCAGCGCCCGCCGATAGCTGACCGGCTCGGCCCCCAGTGCGCGCAGGAAGGCGTGGTTGTCCTCGCTCGCGGTGCCGATGACCCGGGCGCCGATGGCCACGGCGATCTGGACGGCGAAGACGCCGACGCCACCCGCGGCGGCGTGCACGAGCACCGTGTCCCCGCCGGTGACGCGCAGCCGGTGCACCAGGCTCTGGTACGCGGCGAGGCCGGCCAGCGGAATCGCGGCGGCCTCGGCCCAGGTCAGCCCGGCCGGCTTGGGCGCGAGAGTGCGTACCGGGGCCGCGACGTACTCGGCGAAGGTGCCGTGGCCCAGGCGGTCCGGCCACACGAAGCCCAGCACCTCGTCGCCGGGCGCGTACTCGGTGACGGCGGGGCCGGTCCGCTCCACCACTCCGGCCACGTCGAAGCCGGTCACTACGGGGAACACCGTGTCCATCACGGGTGCGAGCAGCCCCTCGCGCGCCTTCCAGTCGATGGGGTTCAGGGAGGCGGCGCGCATGCGGACGAGCACATGGTCGGGGCCGAGCACGGGCTCGGGGAGTTCGCCGTACTCAAGTACCTCGGAACCGCCGAAGCGCCGGAAATGGACCGCCTTCATCAATGTCCTCCGCACTGCTCGCCGTGCACCGCCGGTCGGATGCCGGGGTCCGGAGCAGCAGCCTGCACGGAGGATCTGGGCGGATTCCTTGACGGGAACTGAAACCGGGGCTCAGTCCCGCGGCGCGAACCGGGCGAGCAGCAGGTCGACCCGCTCCCGCATGAGTCCGGGGCGCAGCCGTCCGCTGCGTTCCAGGACCACCATGCCGTGCAGCGCTCCCCAGATGACCTCGGCGGCCAGTTCGGCGTCGTCCCCCGGCGTCACGGCGGCGACCGCCGTGATCAGCTCGCCGAAGGTCTCGATGAGCGGCGGGGGAGTCTCGGCGGAGGCGAAGGCGAGCGACGAGGAGAGCTCGAACATCGCGCTGTAGAGCGCCGGGTTGGCCCCGGCGAAATCGAGATAGGTCTCAATGACGGCCCGCAGGGCGGCCGTTGCTCCGTCCGCGGCTTCGCGTGCCGCGCGCAGCGTGCCCGTCAGCTCCTCGAAGCCCTCCAGGGCGACCGCCCCGACGATGGCCTCCTTGCCGTGGAAGTGGCTGTAGAGCACCGGCTGGCTGTACTCGATCTCCTCGGCGAGCCGCCGGGTGGTGACGGCGTGCCAGCCCTCCGCCTCGGCGAGACGGCGCGCGGTGTCCAGGATGAGCTGATTGCGGCGCTGGTACTCGCGTTCGCGCCGTGCACGGATCGTCATGCCCACAGATTAGCCATCCGGGGGTGCGGAATTCGCCGTTGCGCTGCCATTGACAGGATTGCTAGTGTCGCTAGATATCCACGGGGGTGGTGACTGCCACGGCCGAGCCATGCCTCTGGACGCAACTGTTCCGATACGGACGATCCGCATCTGGAGGAATGGTGACCCAGCGTTCGCCCGCCACGGCCGCGGTGGACCGCGGCCGCACGACGTGGGCCATGATCATCACGTCCCTCGCCGGCTTCATGGCATCGCTCGACATCCTCATCGTGGTCACCGCGCTGCCCGCGATCCGCGACGATCTCGGCGGTGGCATCGAGGACCTGGAGTGGACGGTCAACTCCTACACGCTCACCTTCGCCGTGCTGCTGCTCCTCGGCTCGGCCCTCGGTGACCGCTACGGACGGCGGAGAATCTTCGTCGTCTCCATCGCGGTGTTCACCGCGGCCTCGGTCGCCGCGGCGCTCAGCACATCGACGGGCGCGCTGATCGCGGCCCGTACGGTCCAGGGCGCGGGCGCGGCGATGATGGCCCCGCTCACGCTCACCCTGCTGACCACGGCCGTGCCCAAGGAGCGGCGCGGACTCGCCTTCGGCCTGTGGGGCGCGGCCAACGGCCTCGCCCTGGCCCTCGGCCCGTTGGTGGGCGGCATCGTGGTGGAAGGCATGTCCTGGAAGTGGATCTTCTGGGTGAACGTCCCCATCGGACTGCTGCTCATCCCGCTCGCACACCGGCGGCTGCGCGAGAGCCACGGACCGGCGGGACGGCTCGACACGGTCGGGACCCTGCTGGTCAGCCTGGGCCTTCTCGCCCTGGTCCTGGCGCTGATCGAGGGCAACGCGCAGGGCTGGGGCTCGGCGCGGACCCTCGTCGAATTCGCCTTGGGCGCGGTCCTGTTGGCGCTCTTCCTGCTCTGGGAGTCCCGCGCACGGCATCCCATGCTGCCGCTGCGGATCTTCCGTGACCGGGCCTTCAGCCTCGTCAACTCGGCCAGCCTGCTGATGTTCGTGGGCCTGTACGGATCACTGTTCCTGCTGACCCAGCTCCTGCAGATGGTGATGGGCTACTCCCCGCTGGAGGCGGGCCTGCGCACCCTGCCGCTGTCGGCGATGCCCATCGCCGTGGCGCCGCTCGCGGGCGCGCTCTCCGACAAGATCGGCAGCCGTCCGGTGGTCGCCATCGGCATGGCCTGCCAGACGGCGGGTCTCGGCTGGCTCGCGGCGGCACTCGGCCCGGACAGCGCATACGCGGTCCTGGTCACGCCGCTCGTCCTCATCGGCGTCGGCATGGCGCTCTTCTTCTCCCCGGTGGCCAACCTCGTCATGAGCCGCGCCGCCCCCGCGGAGGAGGGCATCGCGTCGGGGGTCAACAACGCGCTGCGCCAGCTCGGCGGCGTACTGGGCGTGGCCCTGATGGGCGCGGTGTTCGCGGCGCAGGGCGGCTACGGCTCGCCGCGGGACTTCACCGACGGTCTCGTGCCCGCGCTCTGGATCGGCGCCGCCGTCCTGGCGGTCGCCTGCGCGCTCACCCTCGCCATCCCGCGCAGGCCCGAGCCGGTGGCGGCTCCGGTGGCGGCCCCGGAGGCTCAGGAAGCTCCGGCGGCTCAGGCGGACGACGCCAACCGCCGTGTCGTACGGCGGCTGTTCGACGAAGTCCTCGACGGACAGGACCTGTCGGCGATCGAGGAGATCTACCACCCCGACGCCGTCGACCACGCCCCTTTCCCCGGAGCACCGGCCGGCCTTGAGGGGATCCGCCACAGCATCACCGAGGTGCGCGCCGCCTACACCGACATCGCCTACCGCGTCGAGGCCATCGAGAGCAGGGGCGAGACCGTGCGCGTCACGGTCCACTTCCAGGGGAGGCCGACCAGGCGGCTGCTGGGCCAGCCCGGCACGAAGGGCGCGGTGCACACCGTCCAGGACCTCACCTTCCGCATCGCCGGAGGGCTGATCGCCGAGCGCTGGGCAGAGCGCCCCGCCCCCTGCCCCGACCCGCTGAACTGCGGAAACACCCAGAACAGCCAGAACACCCAGAACGGCCAGAACACAGCACGTGAGTTACCACTGCAACCCGCTGCCCACGGAAAGGAATGACGACCGATGGCCACCGCACAGCACGCGATCATCGCCGGGGGAGGCATCGGCGGTCTCGCCGCCGCCGTCGCCCTGAACCAGGCCGGGATCAGGACCACCGTCTACGAACGCGCCGAGGAGTTGCGCGTCGGCGGGGCGGGACTCCACCTGTGGACCAACGCCATGCTGGCCCTGGAGAGCCTGGGCCTGACCGAAGGGGTGCGCAGGACCGCTCCGGTGCAGCAGTTCTGCGAGTTCCGCACCTGGCGCGGCGGCCTGCTCGCCTCCTGGCCGGTGGGCGAGTTCGCGGACCGGTTCGGCCAGCCCACCGTGGCCGTCGCCCGGTCGGCGCTGCACGAGGTCCTGCGGGACGGGCTGACCGACACCAAGATCCACACGGGTCTCCCGCTCACCGGCTTCGACCAGGACGACGAGGGAGTCACCGCGCGCTTCGCCGACGGCAGCACCGACCGCGCGGACCTCCTCATCGGCGCCGACGGCGTCGGCTCCGCCGTCCGCGCGCAGCTCCTGGGCAACTCGCCGCCGCGCTACGCGGGTTGTGTCGCCTGGCGCGGTATCGCCGAGCTCGGCCCCGAGGCGATCCCGGCGGGCAGCTTCCGCTCGATCTTCGGGCGCGGCACCCGCTTCGTCTACTACGACATCGCGCCAAGGCGGGTGCACTGGATGAGCGTGGAGAACGGCCCGGCGGGCGGCGCCGACGACCCCGGCGTACTGGAGACCATTGCCCGGCGGCACCTCGGCTGGGCCGACCCCGTCCAGCGGATCATCGCCGCGACGGACGAGTCCACGGTGATCCGTACCGACATCGTCGACCGTGCCCCCGACGCCACATGGGGACAGGGGCGCGTGACGCTCCTGGGCGATGCCGCGCACCCCATGTCCTTCAACGTCGGACAGGGCGCCTGCCAGGCGATCGAGGACGCCGTGATCCTGGCCGAACGGCTGCGCGCGGACGCCACCGTGCCGGCCGCGCTGACCGCCTACGAGGACGAGCGCAAGCCGCGTACGGCATCCATGCAGAAGGCCGCCCACCTCCTCGGAAAGCTCGGCTCCTGGTCGAACCCGCTCGCCGTCGGCGCCCGTCAGCTCCTGATGCGGGCCGGGTGGGAGAAGGGCGCGTTCAAGGCCATCGAGGCCGACGCCCGCTACGGCACGCGCTGGGCCCCCGCGGCCAGGACCCCCGCAGTGTGACGGGAGAGTGCGCATGGAACGGTGTGACATACGTTGAGAATTGACTCAAGCGGTCCCCCGGATTCCACGGGGGACCGCACATTTTTTTGCATGTGATTTACCTTGCGGAAGGATGCTCGATCTCTGTGACGAGCACCCGTTCTGCGATAATCCATACAACATCTCCAAACCAGAAGGTGCTCAGGGCTTGCGAAATTGCGAATAATTCACGCCACGGGGGATTACGGATGAATATCGCATTCCAAGTGCTCGGGCCTGTTGAACTGCGAATAGATAGCCAGCAGATCGATCTGGGCCCGGCACGCCAGCGTAGTTTTCTTGCGGCTCTCCTCATAGAGCCCCAGCAACCCGTTTCCATCAACACACTCATCGACCGTGTCTGGGCCGGTCATCCGCCCGACGGAGTCCGCAGCGTCGTCTACACGTACATCGCGCGACTGCGCCGCATCCTCGCATCGGCCAAACCCGAGGGCGGCCACCCCATCCGGCTGCTCCGCGACTCGTCCGGCTACCGCCTCGACGTCACGCCCGCGCACGTGGACCTGCACCGGTTTCGAGGCCGCCTCGCCCGCGCCCGCGCCATGGACCCGCACGATCCGCGGCGCTGTCACGTACTGGGCGAGGCGCTCGAACTGTGGAAGGGCGAGGCGCTCGCGGGCCTCGACAACGCATGGGCGACCCGGCTCAGGCACAGCCTCCAGCAGCTCAAGAACGACGCCCTGGCCGAATGGGCGGAGGCGGAGCTGCACGCGGGACGCAGTGCGACCGTCATCTCCGAACTGCGGTACGCCCTGTTGCAGGAGCCGCTCGCCGAGCTCCTGCACGAGCAACTGATCCGGGCCCTGCTGCACTCGGGACAGCGGGCGGAGGCCCTCAGCCAGTACGAGCGGGCGCGCCGCGTCATCGCGGACGAGCTCGGCTCCGACCCCGGCCACGGGCTGCGGGAACTGCACCGCCAGGCGCTCACCGGGACCCTGCCCGCGCCGCCGGAATCGGTCCACGCGCGAGCGGAGGCCGCGGCCGCCCCGCCGGACGCCACCGAGGAGGAACCCGGCGCACGCCCGCGGGAGGCGGCGGCGCCCGGGCCCAGCCTCCTTCCGGGGAACGCCGCCGACATCTCGGGGCGCGAGAAGTACGTCGAACTGATCCGCCGGGCGTGCACCGAGGAGCGGTCACGGCCGACGCTCCTCGTGCTCGTCGGGGGAGCGGGGGTGGGCAAATCGGCGCTCGCGGTGAACGTGGCACGCGGTCTGGGCGCGCACTATCCCGACGGAACGCTCCTGGTCGACCTGCGGGGCAGCGGCGACCGGCCGCTGAGCGGCACCACGGCGGTCCTGCGCGTGCTGCGGGCCATGGGGGCCGAGCCCGGCGAGGGCCGCGACCTCGACGAACTGGTGACGCTCTACCAGTGCCGGCTGCGCGGCAGAAGGATGCTGCTGGTCCTGGACGACGCCGCGGACGACGGGCAGATCCTGCCCCTCCTCTCGAACGAACCGGGCTGCGGCGTCCTCGTGACCAGCCGCAGGCCCTCCCTGCGTCCCGTCGGCGCCCGCGTCCTGCCGGTCGGTCCGCTGTCGTACGAGGACGGCCTCCAGCTGCTCCGTGACCTGCTGGGCGAGCAGCGTGTCGGAGCCGAACCGGCGGCCGCCCGCGAGCTGGTGGAGCTGTGCGAGGGGCTGCCGCTGCCGCTGCGCGCGGTCTGCAACCGCCTCCTCGCGCGCCCGCACTGGTCGCTGCGGATCACGGTGGAGCGTGCGCTCGACGAGGAACGGAGGCTGGACACGCTCTCCTACGGATCGCTGGACTACGGGGCGCGGCTCACCAGCGTGTACCGCCAGCTGACCCCCATGGCATCGGCCGTCCTCGCGCGCCTGGGCACCCGTCCGGCCTCGGATGCGGTGTCCGCCGGGCAGATCATGTCCGGCCTCTCCGTGGAGGAGGCGGACGAGGTGCTCGAACAGCTCGTGGACGCCCATCTCCTGGACGTCGCGGGAGTGGATTCACACGGCACCGTTCACTACCGCATCCGCGGGCTTCGCTGGCTATTCGCCAGGAAAATGGCGGAGCGGGAAGGGGCCTGCGCTTCTGCGGGACGCTGACCCCGAATCGAAAACGGAACTAATTCCTCCCGGCTTCCTGCCGGCTTCCCGACGAACCTTCCTGCCCGACCTTCCACCCGCACCTTTCACCCGAACCTTCCTCCCGAACCCCGGTCCGCGGACATCCGCGGGCCGGGGTTCCTTCTGCTCTCTTTCCAGCTTGTCCGGATCCCTTCAAGGTGCCCTCAAGATTCCCTCCCGGGTGGGCGTCCGAAGGTGGGTGAGCGGGCCGGGAAAGCCGTACGGCGCCTTGGCCCCGGAAATACGGAAAGAACAGGAGGGCAGATGTCATTCACGATTCCCGCGCCCGGCGTGCCCGGTGTGTTCGAGGAGGAGGCGGCCCGGCGCGACCCGGCCGCCGAACCCCCGCATACCGGCTCGGCGCTCGCCATGTTCCCGGGCCAGGGTTCACAGCGGCCCGGCATGGCACAGCACCTCCTTGCGCGGTATCCGGACAGCGCGGGACGGGTGTTGCGGGACGCGGGCCGCACCCTCGGGGTACCGCTCGCCGAGATCTGCGTGTCCGGCACCGCGGAGCAACTGGCACAGACGGAGATCACCCAGCCCGCCGTCCTCGCGGTCGGCCTCGCCACGTACGAAGCCCTGCGCGGCGAGCACGGGTTCACGCCCGCGGCCGTTGCCGGGCACAGCCTCGGCGAGTACACGGCGCTGGTCGCCGCGGGAGTACTCGCCCCCGACGACGCCGTACGCCTGGTGCTGCGCCGCAGCACGCTGATGGCCGAGGTCGGCAAGCGCGTCGTTGGCGCCATGAGCGCCGTCGTCGGACTGAGCTCCGCCCGGGTCGAAGCGCTGTGCCGGCAGGGCGGCACCTCCGGAGTCGTGGAGGTCGCCAACTACAACGAGGAGTGGCAGACCGTGATCTCCGGCGAGCTCGCCGCGGTGACCGAAGTCGGCCGCAGGGCGGGCGACGCGGGAGCCGAGCGGGTGGTGCCGCTGCGCGTCAGCGCGCCCTTCCACTGCTCCCTGATGCGTGAGATCGAGCCGGAGTTCGCCGCCGCCCTCGACCGCTGCTCCTTCGCCGACCCGCGCATCCCGGTCCTCAGCTCCGTGACCGGCACATGGGTGCGCAGCGGCGCACAGGCACGCCGGCTCCTGCGCGCCCAGCTCGCCGGACCCGTGCGCTGGCTCGACGTACTGCACACGGCACGCGCCGCCGGACTCGGCCCGTACGTCGAGACGGGGCCCGGCCGGGTGCTCAGCGGCTTCGCCCGGCACACCGTCCCGGAGGCGACCGTACGCAGCACGAACGACACCCGGCACATCACCGCCCTGCTGCGCGCGGGCGCGCACTGACCCCGCACCGACCCCGCCCGGACCACCCGTGGCACCGCACAGGCACACAACCACCGCACGACACACGCGAATCGAGAGGAACACCATGACCACCACCGCTCTGCTGCCCGCCGTCCAGGAAGCGATCGCCGACGCGCTCGGCATCGAGGAGGCGGAGGTCCTTGTCGACGCCACCCTCCTCGGCGACCTGGGAGCCGAGTCCATCGACCTCCTCGACATCCTGTTCCGCATCGAGCGGGCCAGCGGCGTCAAGGTCACGGTCGCCGACATCGGCGACCTGCTCCAGGGCGGCATCCCCGACGAGGAGTTCGGCGACGAGAACGAAGTCGTCAACGACACCGGCCTGAGCCACCTGGAGCGGGTGCTCCCGCAGTTCGACCGCACGCGGCTCACCGAGCCGCTCACCGCGGACGGGGTGCTCGGCCTGTTCACCGTGCAGAACCTGCTCGACCTCCTGGCCTCGCGTACGGCAGCCAGTGCTGCCTGAGCCACCGGCGTTGCCCGGGATACGCGTCGGCGCCGACCTCGTCGAGGTCGCGCGCGTGGAGCGGCTCATCGCGGACAACCCCGGCCTCGCGGCCCGGGTGTTCACCGGGCGGGAGCGGGCGTACTGCGCGAGCCGCCCGCACCGCAGCGGGGAGCACCTGGCCGCCCGCTTCGCCGCGAAGGAAGCCGTGCTCAAGGCGCTCGGCACCGGGGCCGCGGGCGCCGACTGGACGGAGGTCGAGGTCGTCAACCAGGCAGGCGGGCGCCCGGTGCTGCGGCTGCACGGCCGGGCGGCCGAGCTGGCCGACCGCAGGCAGGTGCGGCAGACCGACATCTCCCTCGCGCACGGGGCCGGACTCGCCACCGCGTACGCCGTCCTCGTCTGCGCGGGGCCGGACCAGCGCGACCAGCGCGACCAGCAGGACACAACCGGACGGACAACGACATGAAGCTGCACGACCAGGCGGCCCTGGTGACCGGCGCGTCCCGCGGCATCGGCAGGGCCATCGCCCACGCGCTGGCCGCCGAGGGCGCCGCGGTAGCGGTGAACTACCGGTCGAGCCGCGAGGACGCGCTGGGCGTCGTCAAGGAGATCGAGGAGGCCGGCGGGCGGGCCGTCGCGCTGGAGGCGGACGTCTCCGACGCGACGGCCGCGCGGGAACTCGTCGCGGCCGCCAAGGACGCACTCGGCGGCCTGCACATCCTGGTCAACAACGCGGGCATCACGGACAACGGACTGATCTGGGACATGGCGCCCGACGGCTGGTGGGAGGTGATGCGGACCAACTTCGGCGGCGCCTACCACTGCACCAACGCGGCGGCCGAGGGCCTGATGAGGCAGCGCCAGGGCGCGATCGTGAACATCTCGTCCGTGATGGGCGAGCGCGGCTGGGCCGGACAGTCCAACTACTCCGCCTCCAAGGGCGCGCTCAACGCCTTCACCCGCAGCACCGCCATCGAGCTCGCCCGCTTCGGCGTACGGGTCAACGGCGTGCTCGGCGGCATCGTGCCCACCGACCTGGTCGGGGACGTGCTGGCCAAGGACGGCGGCCGCGGCATGAAGAAGCAGGTCCCCATGCGGACCTTCGCGGACCCGCGGCAGGTCGCCTCGGTCGTCACGTTCCTCGCGGGCCCCGACGCCTCGTACGTCACGGGCGAGCTCGTACAGGTCGACGGCGGACTGACCTCCCAACTCGGCGTCGGCCACCCCTAGAAGCCCCAGTGACCTGGGAGAAAGGAACGGACACCATGCGGTTCCATCTGATCGACCGCATCGACTCCTGGCAGCCCCACCTGCGCATCACCGCGCGCAAGGTGACCTCCGTCCACGAGGGCCACTGGCAGCAGACTTCCGAGGGCCCGCGACTGGCCTTCGGGCTGATGCTGGAGGCACTGTGCCAGGCGGGCACCTGGCTGATCATGCTCAGCACCGAGCACCGGAAGCGCGCCGCGCTCCTGACCGTGCGCGAGGCCACCGCGTCCGGACCCGTACGGCCCGGCGACACCCTGCGGATCGAAGCTGTCGTGGTCTCGCGCAGCGAGGAGGCCGCCGTGATCGACGGGACGGTCACCTGCGAGGGCAGGACCGTCCTGGAGGCGAGCGGCATCATGTGCGCGCTGATCGACGCCGAGGAGCTGGACGACCCCGCCGACACGGCGCGGATGGCGGCCCAGCTCCTGGGCACGGGCGCGGGCTCGGGCACGGGAGACACGGGCACGAGGGCGGCGGCATGACGCGGCGCAGGGTCGTCATCACCGGCTTCGGCGCGGTCACCCCGCTCGGCAACGACGCCGATTCCACCTGGCGGGGGCTGCGCGAAGGACGCTCCGGGATCGGGCCCCTGACCCTGTTCGACGCCACGGAGTTCCCGGTGCGCATCGCGGGGCTGGTACGGGGCTTCGACGCGCGCACGGCGATCCCGGCCGCCCACAAACCCGGCCGGTTCACCCGCGCGGGGCAGTTCGGGATCGCCGCCGGTCTGGAGGCGCTGCGGCACGCCGGAGCGGGGCCCGGCACGTACGAACCCGACGCGTGCGGCGTCTCGCTCGGTGCCAGCGTGGGCCGTCCCGATCTGCAACTCCTCGTCGACATGGGCCAGTTGCGCCAGGAGAGCGGCCATCCCGACGCGTTCCTCACGCAGAGCCCGCACCAGGTCCTCATGGACGACCAGAACCTGCCGCTGAGCGCCCTCGTGCAGGCTCTCGACGCGCGTGGACCCGCGATCGGCGTCAGCACGGCCTGCGCCGGGTCCGCGCACGCGCTGGGAGAAGCGTTCAGGTGCATCCAGGAAGGCGACGCCGAGTTGATGCTCGCGGGCGGCCATGACTCGCTGACCACCTGGTGCGACATGCTCGGCTTCAGCCTCCTCGGCGCCATGACGGACCGGCACAACGACGACCCGGAGCACGCGTCGCGGCCCTTCGACGACGACCGTTCGGGGTTCGTGGTGGGCGAGGGCGGGGTCGTCTTCGTACTGGAGGAGCGTGCTGCCGCGCTCGCCCGCGGGGCCACCGTCCACGCGGAGCTGCTGGGCTACGGCAGCACCCTCAACGCTTGGCGCATCACCGACTCGCCGCCCGACGGCTCCGGCGCGGACCGGGCCATGGAGCATGCCGTCGAGGAGGCCGGCGTCGGCACCGTGGGCATCGACTACGTCGTGGCCCACGGCACCGGGACACCGGGCAACGACCTCTCCGAGACCGTCGCCCTGAAGAAGGTGTTCGGGGACGACGCCGGGCGGCTGGTGATCAGCTCCCCCAAGTCGATGGCGGGGCACCTGACCGCGGCCGGGGCGGGACTCAACGTCCTGGCGGCCATCGGCGCCATACGCGAATCCGTCGTGCCGCCCACCCTCAACCTCGACACGCCCGATCGCAGGCTCGACCTCGACTACGTGCCCCACGTGGCCCGCAGGACGCCGGTCCGTGCCGCCCTGGTGAACGCCTTCGCGTTCGGCGGGAGCAACACCAGCCTCGTCGTCGGAGCACACCGGGAGGACGCGTGAACACCTCTGGCTCGACGGCGTTCGACCGTCTCGTACGGCTGCGGCCCGGCGAGGAGGCGACGGCCGTACGCAACATCCCGAACACCCTCGACGTCTTCGCCACGCACTTCCCCCGCAAACCGGTCCTGCCCGGCGTGCTCCTCCTGGAGACCATGGCCGCGCTCGCCGCCGAGGTGTGCCAGGGCCCGCCGCCCGCCGCCTGGCGGCTGAGCGGAGTGCGCGGTGCGGGCTTCCGCCACTTCATCGGCCCCGGCGACCAGGTGAAGATCCACGTCCGCGTCACCGGATACCGCGAGCGGTCCGTGGACTTCAGCGCGTCGGCCCGCGTCGACGACCGCACCGTCGCCACCGCCCGCACGCTCACCATGACCCCGGGAGACCAGACGTGAAGGACAGCCGTACGCACCACGAGAGGCCCGCGCACACGGACACCGGCACCCCGCGGCGCGTGGTGGTCAGCGGCATCGGCCTCGTCACCGCGCTCGGCGAAGGCACCGCGGCCACCTGGGAGGGGCTGCTCGCCGGGCGCACCGGCATCGCCCCCCTGCGCGGCTACGACCCGGCCGCCCTGCGCACCCGCATCGGCGCGCAGATCGACGGCTTCGACCCCGCCCGCTACCTCGGCCGCCGCTCCCTGCGGATGGTGTGCCGCGGCGACCAGCTGGGGGTGGCCGGGGCCGCGCTCGCACTCGAAGACGCGGGACTGACCGATGCGACGGGACCTACCTGCGGGGCCGAACTCGGCTACCGCACCGGCCTGTTCCTCGGCGGCAACAAGGACATGCCGCGCATGGACGGCCTGGTCGACGGCGTCGTACGCATCCGCCGCGAGGACGGCACCGCCGATCTGGGCGCGCTCGGCCGGGACGCCTCGTCGATCCTGGCGCCGCTCTTCTACGTGGAGGGGCTCCAGCCCGCGGCCCTGTTCCACATCTCGCAGAAGTTCGGCATCCGGGGCGCCAACGACTTCTTCGCGGGTACCGCCGACGCCTCCGTGACCGCCCTGGGCCGCGCCTTCCGGGCCATCCGGCGCGGGGAGTGCGACGTCACCCTCGCGGGCGGCTACGACGAGCCGACCTCCTGGTGGACCATGTCCAAGATGGACGGCCTCGGCGTCCTGACCACCCGCAACGACGCGGGCGCCGACGCCTGCCGGCCGTTCGACAGGGAGCACAGGGGCTCGGTCTTCGGCGAGGGCGCCGCCCTGCTCGTCCTGGAGGAACGCGAGCGGGCGCTGGCCCGCGGGGCCCGCGTCTACGCCGAGATCGACGGCTTCGGCAGCGGCACCGACTGCGTACGGCCCCCCGGCACCCACCCGCGTGCCCGTGGTCTCGCCCGTGCCATCACCCGCGCGCTGGCCGACGCGCGGCGGGACACCGCCACCGACTACATCGCGGCGCACGGCTGCGCCACACCGCAGGGCGACGTCAGCGAGACCCGTGCCCTGCACGATGCGCTCGGCACCGCGGCGAAGGCGGCGCAGATCAGCAGCGTGAAGGCGCAGACGGGTCATCTCGTGGGCGGGGCAGGGGCGTTGAACGCCGCCGTGGCGGCACTCGCCCTGCACCACGGCACGGTTCCGGCGACCCGGGGCCACCACGAACCGGCCGACGGGTGCGACCTGGACTGGGTGCCGGGCAGCCCCCGCGCCTCGCGTCCCGGCACCGCGCTCGCACTGGCGCGGGGCCTCGAAGGGCAGGCCGCCGCCCTCTCGATGCGAGCGGACCGCTGAACACCGCCGGTCGCGCACCGGCACTCGAAAACAACGGGGATCAAGCATGCAGAACGTACAGAACTCACAGAACTCATGGAACTCGCGGAATTTACGGAACACGCGGACCTCGCCCGGAACGCGCCGGGTGGTGATCACGGCAACCGGGGCGATCACCGCCCAGGGCGTCGGGACGGACGCCCTGTGGAAGGGGGTCAGCGCAGGCCACGTGGCCATCGGAGAGGTGCGGTGCCGACCCATGGACGGGTACGGAACCCGCGTCGGCGGACAGGTGCACCCCCTGCCGGACCCCGGCTACGACTACGTCCAAGACCTCGGCGCCACGGAACCGGAGCCCGCGGTCGACCTGGCGCTCACGGCCGCGTACGAGGCCATGGCCCCGCACGGCCTCACCGGCATCCCGCCGGAGCGCTGGGGCGTGGTGGCGGGAAGCTGCAACGGCGGCACGAGCAGCGGCGAGCGCGTCCTGCGCCGCGCCCACCAGGGCGAGAGCGCCGCGGGAGACGCCCGGCAGCTCATGCTGATCTCCCCGCACACCATCGCGGAGGTCCTTGCCAGTGCCTTCGGCCTGAAGGGCCCGGTCCTGTCGGTGAACACCGCCTGCGCCTCCGGAGCCCACGCCCTTGCCCATGCCGTGGAGACCATCAGGGCGGGCCGCGCCGACGCCATGCTCGTGGGTGGCAGCGACGCCTTCACCGAGGTCACCTTCGCGGGCTTCACCAGCCTGGAGTCCCTGTCCGAGCAGCCCGCCGCCCCCTACTCCAAGGACCGCGACGGGCTCTCCCTCGGCGAGGGCAGCGGCATGCTCGTCCTGGTCGAGGAGACCCTGGCCAGGGCGGCCGGAGCGACCGTCCTCGCGGAAGTACTCGGCTACGGCCTCTCCGCCGACGGGCACCACGCCACCGCCCCGCACCCGCAGGGCGAGGGAGCCGCCCGCGCCATACGCGCCGCCCTCGAGTCCTCCGGGCTGCGGCCGCAGGACGTGCCCTACATCAACGGCCACGGCACCGGCACCCCGAAGAACGACTCCGCCGAGTCCAACGCCGTCCGCGCGGCACTCGGTGCCGCCGCCGGGAAAGCGGCCCTGAGCAGCACCAAATCCATGATCGGGCATCTTCTCGGCGCGGCCGGGGCGGTGGAGGCGATCGTCACGGTCTCCGCCCTGACGGAACAGATCGCACCGCCGACCGCAGGGTTCACCGGCGTCGACCCCAAGTGCGGGCTCGACGCCGTGCCGCGCACCGCGCGCCCCATGGCCATGGACGTGGCCCTTTCCAACAACTTCGCCTTCGCCGGGGCCAACGCCACCGTCGCCCTCGGCCGCCCCGGCGCGCACGTGGCCGAGCCCCCGGCGCCCTGGGACGAGCGGGTCGTCGTCACCGGAATCGGCGTCCTCGGCCCGGGCGGCGAATCGCCCGCACAGCTGTGGGAGTCCTACACGGCCGGAACCCCGGTCGCCACCGAGGAGGACGGCCTGCGCCTGGCCCGCTACAGCTTCGCGCCCGAGCGGCACCTCTCCGCCCGCGAGCGCAGGCGGGTCGACCGGATGGGCCAGCTGGCCGTCGCCTCCTGCCGCCTCGCCCTCGATCAGGCGCGGCTGACCGCGGACGAGAGCGTCGGCGTAGTGCTCGGCAGCGGGCTCGGCCCCATGCGCAGCACCGAGGACTTCTTCCGCCCCGTGATGGAGGAGGGGGCGAGCGCCGCCAACCCCGCCATCTTCCCGAGCACCGTCTTCAACGCGGCGGCCGGTCAGGTCGCCATGCTCCTCGGCGCCAAGGGCCCCACCTCCACCGCGACGGCCTCCCACGCGGCCGGCGCCTCCGCGCTCTGCATCGCCAGGGACATGCTGCGCACCCGTACGGCCGACGCCGTGCTCTGCCCCGCGGTGGACGACCTCACCGACACGGTGATCGGCGCGTACCGCGCGCTGCCGCTGACCGGCGGCCCCGCCGGACACCGCTACGCCCTGTCGGAGGGCGGCATCACCCTGCTCCTGGAGCGCGAGTCGGCGGCCAGGGCGCGCGGCGCACGGATCCTCGCGGAGTTCACCGGGCAGGGAATCGCCTACGACGCGGCGGGCGCCGGACGCTGGGACGCGCAGGGACACGGGATACACCGCGCCATGCGGCTCGCCCTCGCCGACGCGGGCCTCGCCCCGGCCGAGCTGACCGCCGTCTGGGCCAACGCCACCGGCATCGCCGCCGTGGACCGCCCCGAACTGCGCGCGCTGCGCCGGCTCGGCACGACGGCACCGGCGTACGCCCCCAAGCAGACCCTGGGCGAGCCGGTCGGCGCGGGCGCGCAGATGGCCGCCGCGCTGGCCGTCAGCGGCTGGCAGCGGGGCCTGGCGCCGGGGCCCGTCCTGGTCAACAGCTCCTCGCTCGGCGGCACCCACATCAGCCTCGTCCTGACCCCGGAAGGCGGCACCGACCCCTCATGACCTCCACGACGGCACATCACGCACGGCACACGGACCCTGCCGCACGCCATGTCTCGGTCCTGAGCACCGGCGCCGACCTGCCCGGCGACCCGATCGACAACGCCACCCTGGAGCGCGTGTGCGGCCCGCTCCCCGACGACCTCCTCCAGGGCATCGAGGTCCAGCGCCGCCACTGGGTGGTGGACCCGTTCACCGGTGCCCACCGCTCCGGAACCGCCGAGATGGCCACGAACGCGGCCCGCCAGGCACTGCGGCGGGCCGGTCTTGAGGCCGCGGAGGTGGACCTCCTGGTGATGTCCACGGCCAGCCCCGACACCCCGCTGCCCGCCGCCGCGACCCTGGTCCAGGAGCGGCTGGGCCTGGAGCGGTGCGCGGTGATGGAGTTCCGCGCGGGATGCGTCGGCGCGGTACAGGCGATGGACACCGCGCGGCGGCTCCTCGCCGACGGCACCTACCGCACCGCCCTCGTCATCGGCGCCGAGTCGATCTCGCCGCTGCTCGCGCCCGTCTACCTGGGCGGCGACCCGCACAAGGTGCGGATGCGCGACAGGCTGACCGTCTACACCTTCGGCGACGGAGCGGGCGCGGCCGTGCTCCGCGCCGGGCAGGAGGGATCGGCCGCCGCGAGCGGAGCAGCCCCGTCCGTCTTCGCGACCCAGTGCCTGGGCGGCGGGCGCAAGCCCGGCATGCTGGTCGTCGGCGGCGGTACGGACACGCCGCTGGCCGAGCAGCAGCGGCGCAGGCGCCTGATGGACATCCGCCTGGACATACCCGGTACGGCGTCCTTCGGACCGAAGGTCTTCGTGGCGGGCCTGCGGGACATGCTGGACCGCTCCGGCCTCGCCATGAGCGAGATCGACGCGTGTGTCCTGCCCGAGGGAAACGCGGAGTACTTCAGCAAGGAGTTCGAGGAGGCGGGGCTCGGCGCGGACGAGTACGAGAGCCTCCAGAAGAACATCGTCGAGAACCTCGACGCCGTGGGCGCGACCGGCAGCGCGGCCGTGCCGCTCGCGCTGGACGAGGGGTGGCGCACCGGCCGGGTGAAACCGGGGGACACCGTGCTGCTCCTGGCCATCGAGGCGAGCCGCTATCTCTACGCCGGGCTCACGCTGACCTGGGAGGCCGCCTTGGGCGAGTCCCCGGCCGCCCCCGGGGCCTGAGGCGGTGGGCTAGGGTCACCTCAGTGGCGGCCCGAGCGGCCGGATAAATGTGCAGGTCAGAGGGATGGCATGGGAGCACAATGCGACTGAGAGTGGAGTTCACGACCGAACCCTTCGACCTGGACGAGGCGCCGCCCCACGCCGTGGTGGCCCGTGAGGTCATCCAGGGGGCAGGCCTCGACGCCGTGGACGTCGGCCCCTTCGGAAACACCGCCGAGGGCGGCTCGGACGAGGTCCTTACGGCCGTGGACGCGCTGGTCCGCAAGGCACTGGAGGCGGGCGCCACGCGTGTCTCGCTCCAGGTCAACGTGCTCGGCGAGTCGGGGGAGGCCGTCGAATGACCAACTCCGCTGACGACCACGACCCCTTCGTGGCGGCGGTCAAGCCGCTGGTCGACGCCATGGGCGGCGAAATGATGCCTCCCGACGAGGCGGGCGCCGACGATGTCGTCCTCGCCTGGGAGGGCCAGGACGTGATCGCCGTACGCCTGCCCCAGCTCGCGGACTCCCTGGACCACATTCTGCTCGCCCTGGAGCGCAAGCGGGGCAAGCCGCTGTCCGAGCTGGACCGCAAGGCCAAGCAGGAAGTTGTGCGGATATTGGAGGCACGCGGTGCCTTCGCCGTGCGGCACGGGGTGGAGACGGTGGCCGGCGCGCTGGGCGTCAGTCGGTTCACTGTCTACAACTATCTCAACCGTTCTACGTAAAACCCCAGGTCAGAGCCGCTTGGAAGGCCGTCGTCCGGTAGTCGGACGGCGGCCTTTGTTACTCGAAGTTTTCAACAAAGTGTTGACGTGGTGTTTCCGCTGGCGTTAGCTATCGGCAGCCCGATCAGCACAAGGCCACGGAGGTACCCGTGACTTCGAGTACGACCCTGGGCATCGCCCGGTTCAATGCGGCACCGGAGTCCGCGGCCACCGCCGCTCTCCACGAGGCATGCGCCTCATCGGCCTGGGGAAGCAAACTGCTCTCCCAGCGCCCTTTCCCCACCGTCGAAGCCCTCTTCGCCGCCAGTGACGCCGCCATGGCCGAGCTGACCGACGAGGATCTGGCCGAGGCGATGGCGGGGCACCCGCCGATCGGCCGCCCGAAGCCGGGAGATCCCACGTCGTCCCGCGAACAGCGCGGAATGGCGGGGGCCTCCGAGGAACTCAAGGCCGAGATGCTCGAACTGAACCTGGCCTACCAGGAGAAGTTCGGTCATGTCTTTCTGATCTGCGCCACCGGCGCGACCGGTGAGCAGATGCGCGATGCGGTGAAGACCCGGATCGGCAACACCGCCGAGCAGGAGCGCGAGATCGTGCGCACCGAACTCGGAAAGATCAACCGAATCCGTCTGACCCGGCTCGTGGAAGAGGACAACGACTGATGAGCACTGACACCACCGCCTCGGTGTCCACGCACATCCTGGACACCAGCGTCGGCCGCCCCGCCGAGGGCGTCGCCATCTCGCTCGCGGCCCGCGGCGGCCGCGACGCCGAGTGGGTGGCGCTCGGCGGCTCCGCGACCGACGCGGACGGCCGCTGCAAGGACCTGCCGGCCCTGCCGGAGGGCACGACCCACGTACGACTCGACTTCGAGGTCGAGGAGTACTTCATGAAGAAGAAGCAAGCCGAGGCGCAGCAGGACGCCCCCCGCGTAAGGGACAGCGGTGCGTTCTTCCCGGAGGTGGCGATCACGTTCGCCGTCACGCCGGGCGAGCACTATCACGTACCGCTGCTGCTCAACCCGTTCGGCTACTCCGTTTACCGAGGGAGCTAGCAGACATGCCCACGATTCTCGGCCAGAACCAGTACGGCAAAGCAGAGAACCGCGTCGTCAAGATCACGCGGGACGGCGACACCCACCACATCAAGGACCTGAACGTCTCGGTCGCGCTCTCCGGCGACCTGGACGACGTTCACTACAACGGCTCGAACGCCAACTGCCTTCCGACGGACACGACGAAGAACACCTGCTTCGCGTTCGCCCAGGAATACGGCATCGAGTCCGCCGAGCAGTACGGCATCCACCTCGCCCGGCACTTCGTGGACAGCCAGCCCTCGATCCACCGCGCGCGGATCCGGATCGAGGAGTACTCCTGGGAGCGCATAGGCGGCTCCGACAGCAACTCCAAGTTCATCGGCGCCGACGAGGTCAAGCACTCCTTCGTCCGCAAGGGCCAGGAGACGCGCGTCGCCCAGATCACCTATGACGGCGAGAACTTCGAGGTCCTCTCGGGCCTGAAGGACCTGACCGTGATGAACTCCACGAACTCCGAGTTCTGGGGCTACATCAAGGACAAGTACACGACGCTGCAAGAGGACTACGACCGTATCCTCGCCACCTCGCTCTCCACCTGGTGGCGCCACAACTGGACCAACGACGAGCAGCGCATGCCGAGTTGGGAGCGGTCGTACGAGCAGGCGAAGAAGCACATCCTGCACGCCTTCGTGGAGACCTACTCCCTCTCGCTCCAGCAGACGCTGTACCAAATGGGTTCGCGGGTCATCAACAACCGCAGCGAGATCGACGAGATCCGTTTCTCCGCGCCCAACAAGCACCACTTCCGTCAGGACCTCTCGCCCTTCGGTCTCAAGAACGAGGCCAAGGACGGAGCCGTCTACTACGCCGCCGACCGTCCCTACGGCCTGATCGAGGCCACGATTCTGCGGGACGGCGTCGAGCCGAAGATCCCGGTCGACATGACCAACCTCTGATACGGGATGTGCGCCCCCGCCCGTCCGCAGCGGACGGGGGCGCGCCACACCGGAGGGAACAGCAGCAATGGCACAGCCTGCAAAGGGGCCGGCTAAAGGCCCGTGTTCCACCCCATCGGACATGACCGACGAGGCGTCAACTCCCGTCTGTCACCCGGTGGACGAGAAGCTTCACCCCTCGCGGCTCGTCCCCGCCGCGCTCCAGCACATCGCCGCCATGTACGCGGGCGTCGTCACTCCGCCGCTGATCATCGGCCAGGCCTGTGGTCTGGACACGGTCGCGCAGACCCGCCTCATCGCCGCCAGCCTGCTGATCGCCGGACTCGCCACGATCCTGCAGACGCTCGGCGTCAAGGGCTTCGTCGGCAACCGGCTTCCCTTCGTCAACGCCGCCTCGTCCGCGGGTATCGCGCCCATCCTCGCCATCGCCGAGAACAGCGCCACAGGACATCAACTCCCCGCCATCTACGGCGCGGTGATGGTCGCGGGCGTCTTCTGCCTCGCCGTCGGCCCGTTCTTCGGGCGCCTCCTGCGCTTCTTCCCGCCGCTCGTCACCGGCGTCGTCATCACCCTCATCGGTGTGACGCTGATGCCGGTGCCCGTCACCTGGGCGCAGGGCGGCGACAAGACCGCCGCCGACTTCGGCGCCATGAAGTACCTCGCGCTCGCCGCCTTCACCCTTGCCGTGATCCTCGTCTTCCAGCGCTTCGGACGCGGATTCGTCAAGCAAGTCGCCCTGCTGCTGGGCCTGTTCATCGGCACGCTCGCCGCGATCCCGTTCGGGATGGCCGACTTCAGCGCCGTCAAGTCCGCGCCGGTGGCGGCGCTCCCGACGCCCTTCGCCTTCGGGGCACCGGAGTTCCAGCCCGCCGCGATCCTCTCGCTCTGCATCGTGATGCTGGTCCTGATGACCGAGTCGTCGGCCGGCATGCTCGCCCTCGGCGAGATCTGCGAGCGCAAGAGCGACGGCAAGACCATCACCCGCGGTCTGCGCACCGACGGCATCGCGACCCTGGTCGGACCCGTCTTCGGCGGCTTCCCCACCTCGGCCTTCGCACAGAACGTCGGCGTCGTCTCCCTGACACGTGTCCGCAGCCGCTACGTCGTGGCCGTCGCGGGCGGCGCCCTCATCGTGCTCGGCGCCTTCCCGATGCTCGGCGCGGTCGTCAGCCTCGTCCCCATGCCGGTACTCGGCGGCGCCGGCATCGTCCTCTTCGGCTCCATCGCGGTCAGCGGCATCCGTACGCTCTCCGAGGCGGGCCTGGACGACAGCTCCAACATCATCCTGGTGGCCGTCGCGCTCGGGGCGGGCATCATCCCGCTCGCCGCGCCCACCTTCTACGCCGAATTCCCGGCCTGGGCGCAGACCGTCCTGGGCTCCGGAATCAGTGCGGGAGCGCTGACCGCGGTCCTGCTCAACCTGTTCTTCAACCATCTCGGCACCCGCAGCCACGCGGCCGCGGCACTCAAATCTTCCTAGGGTCATGCCGTGCCCACATCGCCACAATCAAGAGAAGGAAGAAGCACCATGGCAGCACCGGCAGACCTGCAGCGCATCGTCATCGAGAACTGTGCGATCGCGACCGTCGACGCCGACGACACCGAGTACGCATCGGGATACGTCGTCGTCGCGGGCAACAAGATCGAGTCCATCGGCGCCGGGAAGGCCCCCGAGGGCCTCCAGAACGTCGTACGCCGCGTGGACGGGACCGGTCACCTGGTGACCCCCGGCCTGGTCAACACGCACCACCACTTCTACCAGTGGATCACCCGTGGCCTCGCCACCGACCACAACCTCTTCAACTGGCTCGTCGCGCTCTACCCGACCTGGGCGCGCATCGACGAGCAGATGGTGAAGGCGGCGGCGCAGGGCTCGCTCGGCATGATGGCCCGCGGCGGTGTCACCACCGCGATGGACCACCACTACGTCTTCCCGAAGGACTCCGGCGACCTGTCCGGCGCCATCATCGGCGCCGCGAGCGACATGGGGGTGCGCTTCACCCTCGCCCGCGGCTCCATGGACCGCAGCGTCAAGGACGGCGGCCTGCCGCCGGACTTCGCCGTCGAGACCCTCGAAGGCGCGCTCGCCGCGACCGCCGAGACCGTCGACAAGCACCACGACGCCTCCTTCGACGCGATGACACAGGTCGCCGTCGCCCCCTGCTCGCCCTTCTCGGTCTCCACCGAACTCATGAAGCAGGGCGCCGAGTTGGCGCGCGCCAAGGGCGTACGCCTGCACACCCACGGCAGCGAGACCGTCGAGGAGGAGCAGTTCTGCAAGGAACTGTTCGGCATGGGCCCCACCGACTACTTCGAGTCGACGGGCTGGCTCGGTGACGACGTGTGGATGGCGCACTGCGTCCACATGAACGACTCCGACATCGCCGCCTTCGCCCGTACCGGTACGGGCGTCGCGCACTGCCCCTCGTCCAACGCCCGTCTGGCGGCCGGCATCGCCCGCGTCCCCGACATGCTCAGGGCCGGCGTCCCGGTCGGCCTCGGCGTCGACGGCACCGCCTCCAACGAGTCCGGCGAACTGCACACCGAGCTGCGCAACGCCCTGCTCATCAACCGCCTCGGCGCCCACCGCGAGGCCGCCCTGAACGCACGTCAGGCGCTGCGTCTTGGCACCTTCGGCGGCGCGCAGGTCCTGGGCCGCGCGAGCCAGATCGGGTCGCTCGAAGCCGGCAAGCTCGCCGACCTGGTCCTCTGGAAGATCGACGGCATCGGGCACTCCTCGATCGCCGACCCGGTGACCGCCATCGTCTTCGGCGCGGCGGCACCGGTCACGCTCTCCCTCGTCAACGGCAAGCCGGTCGTCGAGAACGGCCGTCTCCTGAACGTCGACGAGGACGCCATCGCACGCTCCGCGCGGGACGAGGCACAGCGCCTCGCGCGGATCGCCGCGGAGGCCTGACCAAGAACTCCGGTCAGGGGGGACGGCCCCTGACCGGACTTGAGCAGCCGAGCGGGCTGCTCAAGTGCCGCCCCGGAACGTGGCCCAAAGCTTCGCGTTCCCGGGGCGGTCAGTACTACCTGGGCGCACCACAACTTCATACCGAGCAAGCCCTTGCACCATGCATCACCTCCCAGAAGCGAAAAGTGCCGGCAATGCCGCCCGTACTGGAAAACAACCGGAGGAGCCACTGTGGCCACTCAGCCCGGGTTCACCAAGCAAGGCACCACCCCAGACCCATCCGAAGTCGACGGTGAAAGCGCCATACATCCCGTCGACCAGAAACTCCCGCCGCTCAAGATGGCGACGACCGGCCTCCAGCACGTGGCGGCCATGTACGCGGGCGTCGTCGCACCTCCGCTCATCGTGGGCGCGGCGATAGGCCTCTCCGCGAAGGAACTCACCTTCCTGACCGGAGCCTGTCTGTTCACCGCGGGCCTCGCCACCTTCCTCCAGACGCTCGGCATCTGGAAGATCGGCGCCCGCCTGCCCTTCGTCAACGGCGTCACCTTCGCGGGCGTCGCCCCGATGCTCGCGGTCGTCGACTCGACCGACAACAAGGACGACGCGCTGCCGATCATCTTCGGCGCGGTCATCGTCGCCGGTGTGCTCGGCTTCATCGCGGCGCCGTTCTTCTCGAAACTGGTCCGCTTCTTCCCACCGGTGGTGACCGGCACGGTCATCACGCTCATCGGCATCTCGCTGATGCCGGTGGCCTTCGGCTGGGCACAGGGTCCCGTGCCCACCGCCGACGACTACGGCTCGATGAAGAACCTCGGCCTCGCGGGCATCACCCTCGTGATCGTGCTGCTCCTGCGCCGCTTCACCACCGGCTTCGTCAAGCAGATCGCCGTGCTCCTCGGCCTGGTCGTCGGCACGCTCATCGCGATCCCGTTCGGTGTCACGGACTTCAGCCCGATCGGTGACGCGGACGTCGTCGGCTTCCCGACGCCGTTCCACTTCGGCGCCCCGCAGTTCGCGGCGGCGGCGATCGTCTCCCTCTGTGTCGTCATGGTCGTCTCGATGACCGAGTCCACCGCCGACATGCTGGCGCTCGGCGAGATCGTGGGGCGCCCCGCCGACGAGAAGACCATCGCGGCGGGCCTGCGTGCCGACACCCTCGGTTCGGCGATCAGCCCGCTCTTCAACGGCTTCATGTGCAGCGCGTTCGCGCAGAACATCGGCCTGGTCGCGATGACGAAGATCCGCAGCCGGTACGTCGTCGCCGTGGGCGGCGGCTTCCTGGTCCTGATGGGCCTGTGCCCGATGGCCGCCTCGCTGATCGCCGTCGTACCGCGTCCGGTGCTCGGCGGCGCGGGCATCGTCCTCTTCGGCTCGGTCGCGGCGAGCGGTATCCAGACCCTCGTCAAGGCGAACCTGGAGCGGGACAACAACGTCCTGATCGTGGCCGTCTCGCTGGCCGTCGGCCTCATCCCGATCGCGGCGCCGGAGTTCTACCACGCGTTCCCGGAGACCGCGAAGATCATCCTGGACTCGGGCATCTCCACGGGCTGTGTCGCTGCCGTGCTCCTCAACCTCGTCTTCAACCACATCGGCAAGCGGGGCGAGGACGACGACGTGACCAATCCGATGGAGCCGGGGGGAGAAATCGCTGAACAGAGGGTGCACGAAGGGTCTTCCCCCGCGGCGGCCCACTGACGTAACGTGCGTGACGCCGCCCGCATCGCGGAAGTTACTTTCCAGTCGGAATAACGGTCGACCCGGCCGCGCGCCTCGTGAACTCCCGCGCGACAGGGTCGACTTCCGGCGTCACGCACACGGAAGAAGCGCCACCCATGAGTTCTCAGCCCCGCCCCGCCGACCAGGCCGCACCGGCCGACCCGGCTCCCGAGGTCCGTCCCGAGGTCCATCCGGTCGACGAGATCCTGCCGCCGGGCCGGATGCTCGTGGCCAGCCTCCAGCATGTCGCCTCCATGTACGCGGGCGCGGTCTCGGTCCCGCTGGTCGTGGCCGTCGCCGCCAAGATGTCGCCGGGGGACACGGCCGTACTCATGGGCGGCAGTCTCCTGATGGCGGGTATCGCCACGCTGCTCCAGACGCTCGGCATCGGCAACTTCATCGGCTCCCGGCTGCCCTTCGTCAACGGCGTCTCGTTCGCGGGCGTCGGCGTGATGCTGACGATCCTCACGACGCAGGGCGGCGTCGAGGCGGGGATGCCCGTGGTCTTCGGGGCGATCATCGTCTCCAGCCTCTTCGGCTTCCTGGTCAGTTCGTACTTCTCGCGGCTCGTCCGCTTCTTCCCGCCGGTGGTGACGGGTTCGGTCATCACCCTGATCGGCGTCTCGCTCATCCCCGTCGCGTACGACTGGATCGTGGACGACTCGCCGACGGGCACCCCCGAGCCGGGCAGCATCGGTCTGGCGGGCGCGACGGTCCTGGTCATGCTGCTGCTCCAGCGCTTCACGCGGGGCTTCCTCAAGCAGATCAGCATGCTCTTCGCCATGATCTTCGGAACGCTGCTCGCGATCCCGATGGGCCTCGCCGACTTCTCCAAGCTGGACGACGCGGCCCTGGTCGGCATCCCCTCGCCGCTGCACTTCGGCGCACCGCAGTTCAACGTTCCCGCCATCATCTCGATGTGCGTCGTGATGCTGGTGATCCTCACCGAGTCGACCGCCGACATGATCGCCCTCGGCAAGATCGTCGACAAGGAGGTCGACGAGAAGACCATCGCCCGCGGCCTGCGCGCCGACGCGCTCGGCTCCGCCCTGAGCCCCCTGTTCAACGCCTTCCACGCCAGCGCGTTCGCGCAGAACATCGGCCTGGTCGTCATCTCCAAGGTGCGCAGCCGTTTCGTGGTGGCCCTCAGCGGCGCCATCCTCGTCCTGATCGGCCTCAGCCCCGCCGCCGCGGCACTGATCTCGGTCGTCCCCATGCCGGTCCTGGCCGCCGTCAGCCTCTTCCTCTTCGGCTCCATCGCGGTCAGCGGCATCCAGACCCTGCTCCAGGCCGACCTGCACCGGGGCGACAACGCCCTGATCGTCGTGGTCACCCTCGGCGCGGGCCTGGCCCCCGCCCTCTCGGACGGCTTCTACGACGCGTTCCCGGCCTGGGCCCAGATCGTCCTCGGCTCGGGAATCTCCACCGGGTGCCTGCTGGCCGTGGCCCTGAACCTGGTCTTCAACCACCTGGGCGGCAAGGCGAGTTCGGCGGAGCCGGAGCCCGCGGTCACGCACTGAGCCACACCGTCGGCGGGGGTGCCGCGCGGGAAACCGACGTCACCCTCGCCGCGGCACGTTGA
Organism: Streptomyces sp. NPDC046925; assembly: GCF_040644915.1. NCBI lineage: Bacteria > Bacillati > Actinomycetota > Actinomycetes > Kitasatosporales > Streptomycetaceae > Streptomyces > Streptomyces sp. NPDC046925. The sequence continues at coordinate 560,783 of NZ_JBEYWZ010000001.1, forward strand.
TGTCGCGGACGTGCCAGACCGGAACAGGGCGGCGCTGCTGGACTCGGGAGCATGCCCGCACCCGCCACACCACCCCTGTCCACCGACGCCTCCTCCGGCCGCACACGACCCGGCGGCTGGCCGGCCGTCATCGCCGTGACGGCCGGGATCTTCGCCATCGTCACCACCGAGATCCTGCCGATCGGCCTGCTCACGCCCATCGGCGACACCTTCGGCATCTCCGACGGCACGGCAGGGCTCATGATGACCCTGCCCGGCATCCTCGCCGCCGTCGCCGCCCCGACCGTGACGGTCACCACCGGACGCGTCGACCGGCGCCGCATGCTCTGCGCCCTCATCCTGCTGCTCGCCCTCGCGAACTTCCTCGCCGCCGCCGCACCCGGCTACTGGCTGATGCTGGTCTCACGCGTCCTCGTCGGACTGGTCATCGGGGCCTTCTGGTCCATCGGATCGGGGCTCGCGGCTCGGCTGGTCCCCGCGGCGCAGGCGGGCCGGGCGACCGCCGTGATCTTCTCCGCCGTCCCGCTCGGCTCGGTCCTCGGGGTGCCCGCCGGAACCCTGCTCGGTCAACTCATGGGCTGGCGGGCCGCGTTCGCGGTGACCGGCGTCCTGACGCTGGTCGTGTTCGCCGCGCTCGTGGTGTCCGTGCCGTCCCTGCCGCCGCAGCACGTCACGCGGCTCTCCGTGCTGCGCGACCTGCTCGGCACCGCCCGCGTGCGCGGCGCCCTCGCGGTGACCTTCCTGATCGTGACGGCCCACTTCGGCACGTACACCTACGTCACCCCGTTCCTGGCGGACGTGACCCATGCCGGTCCGCGCACGATCACCCTGTTCCTGCTCGCCTACGGAGCCGCGGGCATCCTCGGCAACTTCCTCGCCGGCACATGGGCGGGGCGTGCGCCGCGCGGGACCTTCGCCACGGCCGCCGCGCTCATCGCCGCCGCCACGCTGCTGCTGCCCGTGCTCGGCACCGGCAGGAGCGGCGCTCTCGTGCTGCTCCTGCTGTGGGGCGCGGCGTACGGAGCGGTGCCCGTCTGCTCGCAGACGTGGTTCGTGACCGCGGCGCCGCACCGGCCCGAGGCGGCGTCCGTGCTGTTCACGTCCTCGTTCCAGGCGACGTTCTCGCTCGGCGCGCTCGCGGGCGGCGCGGTGGTGGACGCTTCGTCCACCGGCGTGGTCATGACGCTCGGCGGGATCGTGGCGACCCTGGCGGCGGTGGTGATGCTCAGGCCGCGGCGGCAGGCGCCCGGTCCGTCGCGAGCTTGACCGCGAGAGCGCCGAGCACCGTGCCCATCACATACCGCTGGGCCCGCAGCCAGGTGGGGCGGCCCGCCAGGAACACCGCGATCGTGCCCGCCGCCAGGACGATCGCGAGATTCACTCCCAGGCTGACGACGATCTGCACGCCGCCGAGCACGAAGCCCTGGAGGAGGGTGTGGCCGGCCGTCGGATCGATGAACTGAGGGATGAGCGAGACGTACAGGATGGCGATCTTCGGGTTCAGGAGGTTCGTGAGGAGCCCCATCGTGAACAGCCGCCGGGGTGAGTCGTGGGCCAGCTCCTGCCGGGCGAAGACCGAAGTGCCGCCCGGCTTCAGCGCCTTCCAGGCGAGCCACGCCAGGTAGCCGGCCCCCGCCAGTTTCACGGCCGTGTACAGCTGCGGGACGGCGAGGAAGACCAGCGAAAGGCCCAGGTTGGCGGCCGTCAGATAGACGAGGAAGCCGACGGCGACCCCGGCCAGGGAGACCGCTCCGGCGCGCCTGCCCTGGGTGATGCTCCGCGAGACGAGGTACATCATGTTGGGTCCCGGCGTGAGCACCATGCCGAGCGAGACCACTGCGACGCCGATGAGCGCGTTCGTTCCGATCATGCGACAAGGATCGGACGGCCCTGCCCTCCGGCACCAGCGATGAATTCTTCACGCAACACGTAAGCGCTGCTACATCGGCGCGGGGAGCCGGGGGCCGGGGCTCCCCGCGCCGACGTGTGCGGATCAGCCGATGCGGTACGGGTCTCCGTAGACCTTCCACTCCAGCGGCGTGTCCAGGTTCAGGTTGCCGTTGCGGAGGAACACCCGCTGCGCCGTGTCGACCCGGCTCGTGTCGCTGTGCGCCTCCTCCTGCTTCATCGCCCAGACCCGCGCGTCGAGGAACGCGTTCAGGTAGTCCGTCTCGTCGCCGCCCTGCGACGGCGGCTTCGCCTCGTCGAGTGCGCGCTTGCGGATGTTGCGGAAGCTCGTGCTGTCGCCGCCGTCGCCGTGCATGACGATCGCGTCGTAGTACGCGAACTGCCCGAGCACGCCGAGGCCGTCCGCCTTGCCCTGCGCGACCGCCGGGTTGAAGTAGACGCGGTCGCGCTCGTCGTTCTGCGCCTTCTGGAACGCGGGGTCCTCCGCGGCCTTCTCCCAGTCGCCCTGGTACGTGGGGTCGAGACCCTCGTGGGAGTCGGTGCCGTCCACCTCGCGCAGCGCGGGCAGGTACTTGGCGAGGACGTTGTCCGGCTTGCGCTGGGTGTAGAGCTCGACGAGGTCGAGCATGTCGCCCGTACCCGAACAGAAGCCGATGATCCCGGCGGTGTAGCCGCGGCCGTCGCCGATGTCCTCGCAGTAGCGGTAGTGCTCCTTCCAGTCGAGCGAGGAGTTCTCGGCGCTGCAGACGATCTGCATGGCGATCTCCTTCTTCGCCGGGTCGTCGAGTCCGCCCGCCTTGGCGGCCACCGGAGCGGCGCCCGCCGTCTGCGAGGCGATGACCGGGCCCGCGACGAGCGAGGCGCCGATGAAGGCGAGCAAGGTGCGGCGCGAGGTGCGTATGCGGGGCGCGGGGGCGCGATGGGGGGTGTGGGGGGTGGGCACGGGACCTCCAAGGTGGGGGAGTTCGTCGTTCCGGTTGCTCTGCTGCTCTTCCGCGTACTGTTAGGAAGGTTTACTACCAGAGATTCGGGATGACGTATACCCGTCAATGAAGGGGGAGTTGGCGATCTTGGAGCCCGTGCCGCGCTCTGTTACCCCGCCTCGGTCAGCCGTTCGCGCACCTGAACAGCGATTTTGTACGTGTCTCCGGTCGGCCGGACGGCAAGATTCCGCGGTGCGCGGATCCAGCCGTCTTCGAGGGCGAACCAGTCGACGGCCTTCGGCTCCCGGTTCTCGTCGAGCGCCGCCCGAACCTCCTTGAAGTACGTGTCCCAGCGCAGCCGGTAGAGCCCGCCGACGAGTCCGGCCCACTCCCGGTTGGCGTAGTCGCGAAGCCCGGCGTCCGCCCCGGACCGGGTGCCCCACACGGTCAGCAGCGACAACTGGTCGTACGCGAGCCGGTCCCGTTCCCTCGCGTCGGCACCCCATGAGCGGGCATCGGCGACCCAACGGCCCAGGAGATGGCGGGAGTCGGTGGCCAGCAGCCTGTCGAGCAGATCCATCAGACCGAGCCAGCTCCGGGTCAGCCGGCCGAAGAGGGCCGCGTCCCGGTCGTCGTACGCCTGCTTGATCCTGGGGAGGAGCACCCTGCTGCGGTTGGAGAGCGCCTGGCGCGCCACGTCGAGGAGGTCGCGACGGTAGGCGGAGGAGCCCCGCAACTCACGGCGTACGGCGAGCAGTTCAGTGAGTGCGGGCTCGAAGTCCGCCGGTTCGTAGCGCATGGCCTTCGGTGACCAGGACGCCGCCGACTTCGCCGACAGGTCGGGTCGTGCGCCGAAGAGGCCGTCCGCGCCCTCGGCCCACTCGTCGGCACGGGTCGTGCCGTACGCGGTGCGGCGCAGGATGTCCCAGGCGGCGGCCGCGTGCGGATCGGTGGCTCCGTAGCGCGCGACGGACCAGTCGGCGAACCATTCTTCGAGGTCCAAGTCTCCGGTGCGCCAGGCCAGTTCGGAGAAGAGTTCAAACGCCGCGGGGTTGTTGTCGGCGGCCTCCGGCATCAGGGAGATGCCGCGCTGCATGCTGCCGTCCTTGGTGCGCCATTTCTCGTAGAGCGCGGCCCAGTCCGGGGTGTTCGCGCCGAGAGTCGTGTGCCCGCCGAAGTTCCAGATCGAGCCGAAGGTGTACGGGGTCGCGTTCCAGTCGGCCTCGCGGTCGGTGACCTTCGGGAAGCGGTCGGAGAGCCCGTCGACCACGAGCATCCTGGATTTGTCGACGGCGTCGACGATGGCCTCGGGCGGGTTGCTCTGCCAGCCGAGGATCACCCAGAGGGCGCCGGGGTGCGCTCTCTGAAGCGCCTTCTCGACGGCCTTCGCGGCGTCCGGGACCGGTACGTCGCCCGGTTTGCCGCCCTCGTGGAGGAGGTCCATCTTGTACATCGTGGAGGCGCCGAACAACTCGTCTTGTGCGCGGTAGAAGGCGGCGGCCACCTGCCCGAAGGCCTCGGTGCGCGGGTCGAGCCAGTCGGGCCGCGCGAAGCCGACCCAGTCGCCCTGCGGCACGGTCCGCGCGCCGGGGTTCTTCGCGGCGAAGCCGGGCGGGACTGTCCCGAAGTAGCCGGGGAGGACCGGAGTCATGCCGAGTTCGCGCAGCCGGTCCGCGATCCGACGACCCAACAAGGCTCGCTTTTCAATCAGTTGAAGCGATACCGGATAAGGGAAGGCGGACATGTTCTGCAGCAGCCACCACGGCTGGTGCGCGGGGGCCGGAATCCATTCGCGCAACTCGCGCTCGGAGTAGCCGAACTCCTGGAACACGCGGTGATAGAGGGCGTCGGCGCCGACGTACACGAGGACTTCGTTGTAGCCGTGCAGCGCGAGCACGTCGATCTCGCGCTCCCAGTACGACCAGTCGTGGTAAGCCCCCGTGTAGCCGTCATTCGTGTCGTTGAGCACGAAGCGGTGCGGGGCGTTGGCGCGTCCGGTCAGCGGCTTGTCGAGGCCGGGGAGGCGGCCGGGCAGATCGAGCTGGTCACCCGCCCAGGTGATGTTCGCGTGCGCGGTGTGCTTCAAGTAGTGACGCAGGCCCGTGAGTTGAACGGCGGGCGTCGATCCGGCCACGGTGATGTGCCCGCGCCGCCCGGAAACCCGGAAGGAGTCGGCGGGCCCCGCGGTCGTGAACGTCAGCTGCTTCCAGTGGCCGGGCAGCAGACGCCGGGCGGCTCTGGCCGCGGGCGAATCGGAGGCGGCGGCGGGGGCGCCGTCGGCGGTGGAGCCCGAACAGGCGACGGCGGCGCCGGTCGTCGCGGCCATGGCGGTGAGGAACGTGCGGCGGGGCAGGGGCATGACGAGGGGATACCCTCCCGGTTCGGCGAATCCCGGGCGGGCGCCCGGTCAGTGCTGGACGCGGCACCACGATGAACCGCCCACGAACCATGGTCAAGCCACCACGTCCCACCACCCGGGACCGGCCGACCTTTCGCCTCCGGCTCGGGGTGACCCTGGCGGTCTGGCGGTCTGGCGGTCCGGTGACCCGGCGGTCTGGCGGCCCGGCGGTCTGGCGGCCCGGTGGCCTGGTGGCTCGGCGATCCGGTGACCCGGCGGTCTGGCGGCCCGGCGGTCCGGCGACCCGGTGGCCCCGGCGATCCGGCGGTCTGGCGATCCGGTGGCCCTGCGGTCTGGCGGTCTGGCGGTCCGGCGACCCCCGGCGATCCGGCGGCCCGGCGCCCCGGCCATCCAGCGCCCCAGCGCCCCAGCGCCTCGGCGGTCCGGCGACCCTGGCGATCCGGCGGCCTGGCGGTCCGGTGACCCGGCGGCCCCGGCGATCCGGCGATCCGGCGGTCTGGCGGCCCTGCGGTCCGGCGGTCTGGCGATCCGGTGGCCCTGCGGTCTGGCGGCCCTGCGGTCCGGCGGCCCTGACCCCGGCGATCCGGCGGCTCGGCGCCCAGGCGCCCCGGTGCCCCGGCGCTCCAGCGCCCCCGCGTCGCGCACCGCCCCGGTCGCCGGACTCCCGGTGCTAGCGTCGCCGGATGACCGCACCGCTGCCCGGCAGACCCACCCGTGCTTCCACCACGGGGCGCCCCCTGATGGCCGCCCTCGATCTGTTCGGGCGGCGTTGGAGCCTGCGGGTCGTGTGGGAGTTGCGGGGTGAGCCGCTGGGGTTTCGCGCGTTGCAGGAGCGGTGTGACGCGATGTCGTCCAGCGTGTTGCGCCAGCGCCTGACCGAGCTGCTCGAAGCCCGCCTGGTGCGGCAACTGCCGGACAGTTCCTACGCCTTGACCGACCTGGGCCGCGAGGCCCACCAGGCCTTGCGGCCCCTGGACATGTGGGCCGAGCGCTGGGCGAGCGAGGTCAGCGCCGACTCGGCAGAGGATCCACGCTGAGCGCGTCGCGCATCAGCGAGACAGCGGCCTTCAGCGCGCCCAACGGCCTCAGCAGCAGCGTCGCCTCCGTCAACTGACCCTGCTCGTCAACCTGTTGTACGAGCGCTCCGTACACGGACTCGGACTCGTCGCCGACCTTCGCCGCGAAGGTCGTCACACTGTGCCGCCCCGTCGCCTCCTCGCCGGGATCGGTGAACTCCCGCAGCGGTTCGAGCCCGGTCAGACACTGCCCGATCTTCGCGAACAGATGACTCACGTCGTCCCGCCCGCTGTAGTCGGCGACAGGGCTGTGAAAGACGACGTCCGGCGCGAGCGGGAGCCGGGCGGCGCGGCCGGGCGTGCCGGGTGCCAGTACGTCACGTACATCGACGACGCTCATCTGTATCGCTTCTCCTGACTGCTTCTCCATGGCTGCTCTATCCGTGACTGCTTCGGTTTTAGAAGCAGTCGCCCGAAGCCTACTCCTGTAGCCGGGAGTCCATGCCTCAGCGGTCAGTCATCGGACCGATGTCACCAAGTGCAGCCAATATCCGCTGCATCAGCCTCAGTTGAGCGCATTGACATCCGATGTATTCAACCCTACGTTCCCCAGCGACCCGTCAACCTCAGGGAGCCGCCCCATGCGCACACAGTTCAGTCGCACCCGGCGAAGAGTCGCCGGGGTCGCCCTGCTCCTCGCCTCGGCCCTCGCCGCCACCGCCGTCCCCGCGGCGGTCGCGGCCCCGACGGAACCCCCCGCAGCCCCGGCCGCAGCCCCGGGAACCGACCACGCCACCGACGACCCCTTCACCGCGGACCGCACCAACTGGTGGCGCCAGGACCGCTTCGGCATGTTCATCCACTTCGGCGCGTACTCCAACCTGGAGGGCGAGTACAAGAAGGCCGACGGCTCGCTCTGCCGTGACGCCGAGTGGATCCAGCGCCAGTGCGACATCCCCAAGGCCGATTACGAGAAGCAGGCCGCCACCTTCAACCCGGCCGACTTCGACGCGAAGGCCGTGGTCAAGGCCGCCAAGGACGCCGGGATGCGCTACATCGTCATCACCTCGAAGCACCACGAGGGGTACGCGATGTGGCCCACGAAGGTCAACGACTGGAACCTGCGCGACCACTCCTCCTTCGACAAGAAGCGCGACATCCTCGCCGAGCTGAAGAAGGCGTCCGACGACGCGGGCATCAAGCTCGGCTTCTACTACTCGATCTGGGACTGGCACGACCCGGACTTCCCGGACCCCGCCACCTTCCCGAAGTACGAGAAGCGGATGCGCGCCCAGCTCAAAGAGCTAGTCGACACCTACGACCCCGCCCTGCTCTGGTTCGACGGCGAGTGGGACACGGACAAGCCGCACAACCCCTGGACGGCGAAGGACGGCGAGAAGCTTGAGGCCTACCTCCGCGACCTCGACCCGGACCTGATCATCAACAACCGCGTCGGCAAGCGCCGCGTGGTCGACGGCGACTACGGAACCCCCGAGCAGGAGATCCCCGGCGCCCCCGTCGACGGCCAGCTCTGGGAGTCCTGCATGACCCTCAACGGCCACTGGGGCTTCGCCCGCTACGACACGGACTGGAAGTCACCGGCCACCCTGGTCAGGAACCTCCTCTCCACCACGTCCCGCAGCGGCAACTACCTCCTGAACGTCGGCCCCGACGCCCGCGGCCGCATCCCGCAGCCCTCCGTCGACCGCCTCAAGCAGACGGGCGACTGGCTGCGTACGGCGGGTCAGGGCAACGCGGTGTTCGGCGCACGCTTCGGCGGACTCGTCGAGGAGCCGTCCTGGGGCTCGGTCAGCCGCAAGGGCGACAAGCTGTACGCGGCCGTCGACCAGTGGCCCGCGTCCGGCGCCGCCCTGCACCTGAAGGCGCGTACGGACTTCGAGGTCACGGCGGCGCGCGTGCTCGGCAGCGACCAGAAGGTGACCGTCACCAAGTCCGGCGACGGCATCGACCTGCGACCTTCCGGCGCCGCGACCAACGACATCGCCACGGTCGTCGAGCTGAAGGTCGACCCGGGCCCGACGGCCCGCCCCGGCAAGGGCAAGGGCCTCAAGCAGGAGATCTTCGACAACGCGGACCTGAGCGGCACCCCGAAGATCACCCGCACCGACCGCACCCTCAACCACGCCTGGAAGTACGAGGGCTCACCGGCGGCGAGCATTCCGTCCGACACGTTCAGCATCCGCTGGACCGGCAAGCTCGAGCCGCGTCGCTCGGAGACGTACACGCTGACGACCGTCTCGGACGACATGGCGCGGGTGTGGATCGACGGCAAGCTGGTCATCGACTCATGGACGCCGCACGAGCCGAAACTCGACAAGGCCGCCGTCGCCCTCACCGCGGGCAAGCGGCACTCGATCAAGGTCGAGTACGCGGAACGGACCGGCGAGGCCCACCTGAAGCTGCTCTGGTCCAGCCCCGGTCAAGAGCAGCAGATCGTTCCGGCCGCACAGCTCTACGCACGCTGAGCGGACCCTCTTCAGCAGCGTTCGCCGGCATCGTCCGCCGGGCAATTCGGGCCCCAAGTCCTGTGAAGTCAGGACTTGGGGCCTCTGCCGTGGGGACCAATGGCGAGCGTTTTCCGTACGTCGGAATTGGCAGTGTTGATCGACGCAAGCTGGGCAGATGACCGTTCGTCGATCTTTGGACACCCGGATCAGAGGCGACGACAGCCCATCACCGAACAAGAGAGTGACTGCACCGTGAGCGCGCCAGAAGCCCCCGAAATACCGGCACCGCCCGCTCCGGAGGCCATAGCCCGGCACCGCGCGCTCTTCCGCGCGGTCCACCGCCGCAAGAACCCGCGGCTGCGCCAGTCGGACATCACCGTCACCGAAGAGGCCCAGGTCAGGCGGGCGGTGAAGGCGACCGCCCTGGGCAACGCCATGGAGTGGTACGACTTCGGCGTCTACGCCTACCTCGCGGTGATCATCGGCAAGGAGTTCTTCCCCTCCGGCAACGACACGGCGCAGACCCTCTCCTCCCTGGCCACCTTCGCCGCGGCCTTCCTGGTGCGCCCCATCGGCGGCATGGTCTTCGGGCCGCTCGGCGACCGGGTCGGCCGCAAGAAGATCCTCGCGCTGACCATGATCATGATGTCGGCGGCGACCCTGGCGATCGGCCTCATTCCGAGCTACGCCACCATCGGCGTCTGGGCGCCGGTCCTGCTCGTCCTGTGCCGCATGGTGCAGGGCTTCTCCACGGGCGGTGAGTACGGCGGCGCCGCGACCTTCATCGCCGAGTACGCGCCGGACAAGCGCCGCGGATTCTGGGGCTCGTTCCTGGAGTTCGGCACCCTGATCGGCTACACCGTCGCCGCCGTCCTCGTCACCGCCCTGACCATGGGACTCAGCGACGGCGCCATGCAGTCCTGGGGCTGGCGCATCCCGTTCCTGGTGGCGGCGCCGCTCGGCCTCATCGGTCTCTACCTGCGGCTGAAGCTCGACGAGTCGCCCGCCTTCCAGAAGATGGCGGAGGCGGAGAGCGGACCGGCCGCCGAACGCCAGAAGAAGTCCTTCAGGGATTCCTTCGTCGGCCAGTGGCGGGCGATGCTGCTGTGCATCGCGCTGGTCGCCGCGTTCAACGTCACCGACTACATGCTGCTCTCCTACATGCCGACGTATCTGACAGAGCTCGGCTTCGGTGAGACCGGCGGCCTGATGTCCATCGTGATCGTCATGCTGATCCTGATGGCGCTCATCAACTCGGTCGGCCGCCTCTCCGACCGCATCGGCCGCAAGCCGGTCCTGATGGCGGGCTCGGTGGGCTTCTTCGTCCTGGCGCTGCCTGCCTTCCTGCTCATCAAGCAGGGCGGCACGGTCGCGGTCTTCACCGGCCTGCTCATCCTCGGCCTCGCCCTTGTCTGCTACCTCGGCGCCATGTCCTCGTCGCTGCCGGCCCTCTTCCCGACGGACGTGCGCTACGGCTCCCTGTCCATCGGCTTCAACGTCTCGGTCTCACTCTTCGGCGGTACGACGCCGCTGGTGGTGGCGGCGCTGATCGGCGCGACCGGCAACGACCTGATGCCCGCGTTCTACACGATGCTGGCGGGCCTCGTCGGCATCATCGCGGTGGCCGCCATGAAGGAGACGGCCCGTAAGCCCCTGGAGGGCTCCCCGCCGTCGGTGGCGACGCCCGAGGAGGCCAGGGAACTGGTGGAGGCACAGCGCCTCTGACGCCTACGGGCTCTTCGGCTCCAGGACGTCCACCTTCGGCAACGACCGGTGCCGGTGGTGGACGTCGGCTATGTCCGCTAGGGCGGGGCGGTCCAGTGCGCGGTAGGCCGACACGAGAAGTTCCCGGGCGAACGCCTCGCGGTCCGGGTCGCCTCCCGACGCCCAGTGCAGGTCGCGGCCCAGGACCAGGGCCTCGGCGGGATCGCCCGCCGCGCACCGGCGGCGCGCTTCCCGCACGCTCGCTTCCAGGGCCGCGGCATCGTCGAACAGCTCGTACATGTACGTCGCGAACTTGTACGCGTCCGCGCCGTGGTGAGGGGGCCGGTCGAGGGCGGTATCGCCCGCCACGAGCGCCCCGGCGCCGTCCAGCGTCGTGACGCGCTCGTGGTCCAGCGGCCGGCGCACGGTGTCGTACGCCTCGGTGTAGGCCAGGCCCACTTCGGTTCTGTCGCCGGTCTCCAGGGCGGTCAGCGCGTCGCGCAGCTGCCCCAGGCCGGACATCCTGGCGGTCGTGTCGGGGTCCCGGAGGTCATCCTGGAGGTCGCGCCAGCTCCGTTCGACGATGGACCGCACCGCCTCCAGCGGGGTGGCCGCGTGGGTGTCGATCTCGCCGCCGTCGTTGTTGTAGTGGGACGCGACGCCCCGGCAGGTGCGGCCGTCGTCGAACCACAGGCCGAAGTGCAGTCCGTCCATACCGCCGTGCATGAAGGTCAGGAATTCGGGCGGATCGCGGTAGTACCGGCCGTGCACGCGCACGTCGATCCCGTCGGCCGCCCGGCGGCCGGCGTCCGCGAACAGATCCATGACGCCCATCGGACTCACCATCAGATCCTGGAGCGCCTCGCTCTCGGCGGGCCCCAGGGCCCCCAGAAACTCCCGGAACCGAAAGACGGACTCAGGCAACTCAAGCCCCCACTCCCGCCACACCCGCTCCTCGACGACAGCCCGGTCCGCCGGGCTCCCTGCCTTCTCACCGCTCATCGCAACCCCCGTCGCCCATCAAGATCCGCCGTTGCCCTCCACCGTACTGATCGCCTCTGACAGCCACTTCTTCTCCTCCGTGCCGGTGGCGCGGGCGATTCTGAGCATGCCCCGTCGGAACAGGTCGGGTGCCTCCTCCGCCGACAGCGGCTTGTCGTCGCGGTAGAAGAAGCTCGCCGGTGTGTCCAGGAAGGCCTGGCGGCGGCGGAGTACGGCGGACTGCTCGGACCGGTCGGGGAGGTGGCGCAGGAACGCGAGGAGCGTGAAGAAGCGCTGCCCGTCGGTGATCTCGGCTTCCTTGGGTTCCCGGAGGCGGGCAAGGAGTTCACCGCGCCCGGCCTCCGTGAGGGAGAGGATCCGGCGGGGCGCCGCGCTCTTGCCCGGTTCGGTGCGCTGCTCGACGAGGCCCGCCTTCACCAGGCGGGTGATCGCCGGATAGAGCGCGCCGTCGCTCACGGGACGGATATGACCGCTGAGGCCCTGGATACGAGTCTTGAGGTCGTAGCCGTGCAGGGGCTCCTCATAGAGGAAGCCCAGAATCGACAGCTCCAGCATGGAGTTGAGCCCTTCTCCCGTGTTTCTTCCCTTGTCCGCCGCGCGCGGTTGATGCTATCTCTTTCCGCTGTACCTCGAAACGATGTACAGCGGAAAGAGGGGGAATCGTCATGGGGTCTGCATCGCCACCGGCGGAGCACCGCCGCCGACTCGTGTCGCTCGCGTATCCGGTCTACTTCGAACTCCTCGCCGGGGTCACGGCCGGAATCATCAACATGATCTGGGTGGCCCGGCTCGGCGGCGCCGCGGTCGCCGCGGTGGCCGTCGCGACGAACGTCGAGAACCTGCTGCTCGGCGTCATCCTCATGGCCGGGTCCGGTACGACGGTCCTTCTCGCGCGGGCCAGGGGAGCGCGGGACCGGGCGGCGGTACGGTCGGCGGTGCGCGGCGGCCTGGCACTGTGGGCGCTGATCACGCCGGTCGTGGCCGTCGGCGGATACCTGTGCCGGGAGCCGCTGGCCCGCCTGGTGCTCGGCGGAGGGGAGAGCGACGCCCTCGCCCTCGCGACCGGCTACTTCGCGATCGCCCTGCCGGGGACGGCGGTGTACTTCGCCACGAACGTCGTCGACGGAATCCTCAAGGGCGCGGGCGACACCCGCACCCCGATGCGGCTCGCCCTGCTGGCCAACGGTCTGATCCTCGCCCTGGACCCGCTGTTCATCATGGGGCTGGGACTCGGCGTGCGCGGAGCGGCGATCGCCACCGTGCTCGGCCGCTCGGCCGCGCTGCTCTGCGGTCTCGCCGCTCTGCGGCGCAACGACGTGCTGCGGGCGGCGTTCGGGGAGAGGGGGAGTGCTAGGCGTCCGGGCGCCGACGCGCGCAGGACGGCGGCGACCGGCTTTCCCATGGCGGCGGACTTCGTCGTACGGATGACGGGCGCGCTCGCCCTGGTCGCCGTCGTCGCCAGGATCGGCGTCGGGGAGGTCGCCGCGTACGGCATCGCGACCAAGGCGATGTATCTGGCGACGATGGCCTTCTACTCCGTGCGCCAGGCCGCCGCCATCCACACCGCCCACCTGCTCGGCGCCGGACGCGACGAGCGGCGGGCCATCGGGCGCCAGGCCCTGTGCATCGCCGGCGCCCTCGGCCTGACGGCCGCGCTGCTGCTGCTCGTCGCCGGGCCCTGGATCATGCGGGGCTTCGGCGCCGACGGCGAGGTGGCCGATGCGGGGGCGCTCTATCTGCGCTGCCTGGGGCCGTACTTGGTGCTGCTCGCCTGCTTCATCGCGCTGGGCGGGGTCTTCGAGGGCAGCGGCGGCAGCCCGGCTCTCGTGCGCATCACGGCAGGGGGAGTGGCGGTGCAACTGGTCTTTGCGTACGCCCTGTCGGGGATGGGGCTGCCGGGCATCTGCCTGGCCATGGCGGGGTCCATGGCCCTGCAGTGCGCGGCGGTCGGCCGCCTCCACCGGCGCACGGAACGGCCTTCGGCGCGCCGGCTGAAGCGCGCCGCGGGCTCCGGGGCCAGTCGCGTCAGGCCCGTCAGGCCCGTCAGGCCCGTCAGGCGCAGAGGCGGGAGGTGGTGACGGAGCCGCCCGCGTTCTCGTCGTCGGTGCCGAGGGCGGCGCGGCCGGAGCCGGGCACGCAGTGCAGCGCCTCGATCTTGTGGCCCTTGAACTTTTCGAGCAGCTCAGGCGACTTGGCGAGCGAGAGCCGCACCGCGCCCGCGCGGGTCACGGACAGCTTGCCCGCGTCGCTCACCGCGGAGTCGAACGGCCCGTCGTCCCCCGAGTCGGACGCGGAACTGATCAGCACGCGGCCCGACTTGGTCACGTCGATGTCCGAGACATGCCGGACGTCCCCCGACGGATACGGCGCACGGAACACCGACTTCCGCACCTTCCCGAACTCCGACTCGCCGTAGGAACCGAACGAGAACGGCGCCGAGTACACCGTCGCCGGACGCTCCTTGCCCGCGCCGCGGTCCGCCCACAGGGCGGCCAGCTTTCCGTTCCGCGAGGTCAGCGAGAAACTCTCGAAGTCGTCGCCGTCACCGATCGCGGGGAGCGGGGCGACGTCCAGGACCTCCACGGCCTCTCCGGCGTCGGCCAGCTTCACGTGGTAGGCCAGTCCGCGGCTGGCCACGGCCACGAACTCGTCGGACGTCCCCGGCACCGCGTCGATCGCCTCCAGGTCCACCGGCTCGGGGCCGCCGCGCCAGGATATCGGCGAGACCTCGGGCGTCCGGCCGGGACGGTAGGTGGCCTCGGCGATGCGGTTCTCGCCGGGCTTCTTGTTGTCGCGTACGACGAGGGTGTGCAGCGTCCCGCCCGAACGGGAAGTGACCGTGAGGCCGCTGACGCCGGACTTGATGTCGCTCCCGATCTGAACCCACGGGTCGGTCGCGGGCTTCGGCTGAGCCGTCGACGGGCCGGCGCCGAACGCCACGGCGGCTCCCGTGCCCAGAGCGACGATTGCGGTCAGAACGGTCTTGCGCATGGTCAGATGCCTCTCGCTCGATGTGCGACGCGCGTAGATTCACGACTGGCCGGACCGTAGTGGCCCGGCCGTGGTGAGGGCAAGCGAGGGGGGTACGAGGCAGCTACCTGGACTGGGCCAGTGAACCGGTGACATCGGAGGTCCCTGCCCCGGAGGTCTCTGCCCCGGAGGCCCCTGCCTCGGAGGTCGCCGCCCCGGAGGTCTCTGCCTCGGAGGTAGCCGCCCCGGATGCCCCGCCCCGCACCCCCGGCCGCAACACCGTCGCCGCCAGGACGAGACCCGCCGCCGCGACGCCCGTCGCCACCCAGAAGGCGAGGCGGTACCCGTCGGCCGTGGCCGCCACCACACTCTGCCCGCCGTCCGCGAGCAGCCCCTCCGTGCGGCCCGCCGCCAGCGTGGTCAGGACGGCGAGGCCCAGTGAACCGCCCATCACCTGTGTGGTGTTGAAGAGCCCCGAGGCCAGGCCCGCGTCCTCCTCGCGCGCCCCGGACATCGCGAGCCCCGTCACCGCGGGCATCGCCGCGGCGAACCCGGCGCCGAGCAGCAGCATCGAGGGGAACACGTCGACGGCGTACGAACCGTCGGCGGGCAGGCGGCCCAGGAGCGCGAGGCCGGCCGTGATGAGGACGAGGCCCGCGAGCAGCGACCGGTAGGGGCCGAAGCGCCCGATCACCCTGGCGGACAGGCCCAGCATCAGGACGCCGATGATGACGGGGGCGGGCAGGAACGCGAAGCCGGTCTTCAACTCGCCGTAGCCGAGCACGCGTTGGAAGTAGAGCGCGCCGATGTACTGGAAGCCGAACATGCCGGCGATCATCAGGATCTGTACGGCATTGGCGCCGGTCAGCGTGCGCGAGCGGAAGACGCGCAGGCGCAGCAGGGGGCGGGCCGTGCGGGCCTGGCGCACGGCGAAGGCGGCGTACAGGGTGAGGGAGAGGGCGGCGAGCGCGAGGGTGGCGGGCGTGCCGTGCCCGGCGGAGCCGACGATCGTGTAGACGGTGAGCATCAGCGCTCCGGTGATGAGCGCGGCGCCGGGGTAGTCGGCACCCCCGGAGAGACCCGTGCCGCGGTCGTTCGCCAGGACGCGCAGGGCCGCGACGAGTGCGAGGGCGCCGATCGGCAGGTTGATGAGGAAGATCCAGTGCCAGTCGAGGGCCTCGGTGAGCGCGCCGCCCAGGAACGTGCCGATCGCGCCTCCGGCCGCGCCGACCGCGCTGAACACCGCGATCGCCTTGGCCTGTTCGCGCGGTTCGGGGAAGAGCGCCACCAGCATGCCCAGGACGACGGCCGAGGTCATCGCCCCGCCGACACCCTGTACGGCACGTGCCGCGATCAACAGGCCCTGGTCGGTGGCGACTCCGCACAGCGCGGACGCCGCGGTGAACACGGCCAGACCCGAGACGAACATGCGCTTGCGGCCGACGAGATCGCCGAGCCGCCCCGCGAGGAGGAGCAGACCGCCGAAGGCGATGAGATAGGCGTTCACCACCCAGGCGAGGCCCGGCGCCGAGAATCCGAGGTCGCTCTGGATCGCGGGCATCGCCACCGTCACGATGTTGCCGTCGATGATCGTCATCAGTAGCCCCGAGGACAGGACGGCGAGCGATGTCCGGCGGGAGCGCGCGGTACCGGGTCGGTCCCCGACCCCGGAAGCGTTGGCATCGGACATGATGGAAAACCTCCATGAACTGCATAGGTGCACGACTTGTAACGGGGCTCATCGTGCGTGACCATGAAGTCGGGGAGAAGGAGGAACTTCAATGTCCCAAGGGAACACCGGTGTTACGTCCCAGGTGGTGAACGCGCAGGCGTGCCCCATGCGGGAAGTTCTTGACAGGGTGGTCGGGAAATGGAGCATCCCGATCCTGGTCGCGGCGGCCCACGGGCCCATCCGCTTCACCGAACTGGAGCGCAGCATCGAGGGCATCAGCCGCCGCATGCTGACCCTGACCCTGCGGAACCTGGAGCGCGACGGCCTGCTCACGCGCACGGTGTTCCCGACGGTGCCGCCCAAGGTCGAGTACGAACTGACGCCGGTCGCGCGGGAATTGCACGGCACGCTGCTGACCCTGACGGGGTGGGCGGAGCGGCACCGGGTGACGATCGCGCAGTCACGGGCGGACTATGACGAGAAGCGGGGGCTGGTGTGAACCCGGAGTCCCGGACCACACCGGCCCCCGCCGCTGCGGGTGCCCGAAGGGTTACGCCTTGCGGGCCACCGCGCCGTACGCGTCGACCGGCGTCGCGTCCTCGGTTTCCGGACGCCACCGGGTGACCTGGGAGACGCCGGGCTCCACCATCTCGAGACCGTCGAAGAAACCGCCGATCTCCTCGACGCTGCGGACGTGATACGGGATCGCGCCGCTCTTGTTGTACGCGTCCGATGCCGCGATCATGCCCGTGCTGGTGGCGGTGCTGTCGCTGATCACCAGATAGCTGCCGGACGGCAGGCCCGCCATGAGCTGCGCCACCAGATCACGCGCCTGCTCGTAATCGCCCACGTGCCCCAGGGTGTTGAGAATGATCAGGGCGACCGGCCGGGAGAGGTCCAGGGTCGCGCTCGCGGCCTTCAGGATCGCCTTGGGGTCGTAGAGGTCGGCGTCGATGTACGCGGTGACGCCCTCGGGGGTGCTGGTGAGCAGCGCGCGGGCGTGGGCCAGGACGAGCGGGTCGTTGTCCACGTACACGATGCGGGAATCGGGGGCCGCGCGCTGGGCGACCTCGTGCGTGTTGTCGGCGGTCGGCAGGCCCGTGCCGATGTCCAGGAACTGGCGGATGCCCTGTTCCGTCGCGAGGTGGCGGACCGCGCGGCCGAGGAACTGCCGGCTCAGCCGCGCCACATCGACGAGGCCGGGGTGAATTCCCTTGATCTGGTCGCCCAGTTCACGGTCCTTCTCGTAATTGTCCTTGCCGCCCACGAAGTAGTTCCAGAAGCGCGCGGAGTGCGGCGTGCTGGTGTCGATGCGCGCGCGTATGTCCGCGGCCGCCTCGGCTTGGGGGTCTTGGTCCGGCACGGGGGCCTCCTGTGGGTGAGCGGGCAGCTTGTTACTTGAAAGAACGATCACCTGCCAATCTAGTTCCCGCGGCGGCCGGTCAGAGGCCGATCACGGAAGGGTCGTCGGCCAGTGCCCTGAAGTACTGGCGCGGGTCCGCCACCATCTGTCGTTCGCCGAGGTCCAACAGGCCGCCGACGGAGTGCAGTTCCGCGGCCTTGGTGCCGTCCGTCTTGCGGATCAGCTGCTCGATGCGGAACGTCTTGCGCTCGCCCCAGACGAACACGCAGGTGACCTCCACCTCGTCACCCGCGCGCAGTTCGCTGAAGTAGCGGATGGTGTTCTCCAGGGCGACGGGACCGACGCCCTTGGCGAGCAGATCGGCCTGCTCGATGCCCGCCGCGCGCAGCACCGACCAGCGGGCGTGCTCGGCGTACTGCAGATAGACGGCCTGGTTGAGATGACCCTGCGAGTCCGTCTCGTACCCACGGACGCTGATGCTCACGGAAAAGGGCTCCGCCACGACGTTCCTTCCGGCAATGCGATTCGACTGTTCCACATGGCTGTTGATGGTTGTTGCGCGGTTGCCGCCCCCCGGGTCATCCCCTCCGGGGCGAAGCGAGGAGATACCGCTCGCCGCCTGCCCGCTCGGCGTGTTCGCTGACCTGCCACCCCGCGGCCTCAAGCGCCGCCGCGCACGCCCGCAGCCCGTCCGGAGCCACGTCCCGTACGGCGACGGCCTCGGGCTGCGGGGTCTCGCCGACCCGATAGCCCTCGGGCCCCGGCGGGCAGCCCGCGGCCTCCAGGGCCAGCGCGGCGGCCTGCACCAGATGCGTCCGCTCCCAGCCGCAAGGACGGTCACGCGCACCGCCCGGGTTGGTCATGCGGCGCATCTCGACGAGCCCCTCCCACGCACTGCGCACCTCACGTGCGCGGGCCGGACTCCCGGCGCCCGGCGGCGGCACGGGCTCGGCGCCGGTGCGGGCGGCGAAGAGGCCGGACTCGGCGGGAGCGGCCGGGTAAGGGCCCGGCATCCCGGCGGCGGGATCGCTCACGGCCTCTTCCCGTACGCGATGGCCCGTGGGCGTCAGGAAATAGGCGTGCGGCGGCCGGGGGTGCCGGAAAGCGAGGCGGTGGCGCACGAGTGCCGCCAGCTGTGCCTCGCTTCCCGTGAGACGGCCCGTCGCCGGGTCCGCGGCCTCGATGATCCGCCGCTGGGCGGCCGTCGGAGGCTTCGTCATGAGCCCACCTCTTCCCCAGGTCATGCTGCCTGGTTCCGATAGTGCCTCGTGCCACTGACAACGGCCCGTGGACCTCAGCCGTCCACCACGTATCCGCTCGGCGAGACCGGCGGGCTCAGCGGGCTCAGCGAAGGATTCCCGTGGCGGGGTCGACCACCTTCTCGGCGACGAGTTCGAGGGTGCGCCGGTCGTCGTCGGCGGTGCCGCGCTCGCCGGGGGTGCCGGGGTAGGTGTCGAGCAGGACGTCCGTGGCGCCGAGCTCCGCCAGGGTCTCCAGGTCGGCCCGGAGCTGGTCGACGCTGCCGTGCCCGAGGGGACGGTCCGCCGTGTCCGGCTGCGGGGTGAGCCGGAGCTGGAGGCGGGGCACCAGGTCCGGCACGGGGCGCCCGGCGGCCTCTGCCTCCGAGGCGATCCGCGGCAGCGCGTCCCGCAGGACGCCCACTGTCGGCATGAACGGGTGCCAGCCCTCGCCGAGACGGGCCGCGCGGCGCTGGGCCGCGGGGGAGTTGCCGCCGACCCATACGGGCAGTTGCGCCGCGGGCAGGGGAGCGTTGTGGATGCCTTCGTAGGAGACGTAACGCCCCTGGAAGGAGGTGGTCTCCTCGGCCCAGGACGCGCGGATCGCGGCGAGGTATTCGTCCGTGATGGCGCCGCGCTCGTCGAAGGGAACACCGAGGGCCTCGTACTCGGCGCGGGACCAGCCGACACCGGCGCCGAGGATGAACCCGGCGTCGTTCAGCTGGTCGATGTTGGCGGCGAGGCGGGCGGTCTGGAGCGGGTGGCGGTAGGGAATGACCGTGATCGTCGTGCCGAGCCGCAGTCCCGGTACGCGGCCCGCGAGGTGCGCGGCAAGCACGAACTGGTCGTAGAACGGGGCCGGATAGACCGAGTGCACGTCGGGGGTGACCGTGATGTGGTCGGAGATCATCGCAAACCCGAACCCGAGGTCACGGGCGTCGGTCGCCTGCCGGACGAGGGAGTCGGGGGTGGTGCCGGAGCCGAAATTGAGGAGGTTAACGCCGTATCGCATGGCGGCAAGTCTTGATGATCTTCGGGGTCTGTGTCGAACCGGGCCGGTCGGCACTCGGCCGGCCCGGACAGCATCGACTACTTGCTCATCGCGAAACGCATCAGGGCCTGCTCGTCGCCCTGCTTGATCTTCCCGGTCTCGTTGATGACCTGGAGCTTCCAGGTCGCGCCGTCCCGGATCGCCTTGGCCACGGCGCAGCCGTTGTCGTTGGTGAGCAGGCTCGGCCAGATGTCGGCGACCTGCTGGGTGCTGCCGCCCGTGGCGTCGTACACCTTGAAGCTGATGTTGCGCGCGTTCTGGAAGGCGCTGCGCTTCTTGTACGCGGCGGCGACGAACACGATGGCCGTGATGTTGTCCGGCACGCGCGCGAACTCGACGGTCACCGTCTCGTCGTCGCCGTCGCCCTTGCCGGTCTGGTTGTCGCCGCTGTGCACCAGCGAGCCGTTGCCCAGCGGGTCGAGGGAGTCGAGACCGGCGAGGCGCACCGGGTCCGCGCCCGCCATCGCGATGGCGATCAGGTCGAGGTCGGTGCCTGCCTTCTGGCGGAGCTTGCCCATCAGACCGCCGCTGCTGCCGACGGTGGGGTCCCAGGACACCCCTATGGACAGGTGGGTCACTCCGCCGAGATCAGCCGGTCCGTCTTCCTTCTTGAGCGTGATCATTCGTGATCCTTCTTGGTGGTGAGAGTGCTATATGGGACAGAGTGTGCCTGGTTTTACGGGCGGATGTTCTTGATGTCCTCAAGGGCGGATGTTCCAGCTCGCCACCACCGGGCGCCCGTGCTCCGTGCTGAGGCGGCAGACGGTCCCCGTCGCCAGCTGGAACAGCGCCCCTCCCGACGCGGGCAGTCCCAGGCGCCGGGCCGTCAGGACCCGCAGGAAGTGGGAGTGGGCGAAGAGGACCACGCTGGACTCGTAGTTGGCGAGAGCCGCGTCGACTTTCGCCAGCATCCGGTCGGCCCGCTCGCCGACCTGCTCCGGGGTCTCACCGGGATGCTCGGCGGGGCCCGCGGCCACTCCGTCCCTGAAGAGATACCAGTCGGGGCGGGTGCGGTGGATCTCCACCGTCGTGACGCCCTCGTACGCCCCGTAGTCCCATTCGCTCAGGTCGGGGTCCACGCGGGCGTCCGGGAACCCCGCAAGCTCCGCCGTCTGCCGGGCCCGTCCCAGGGGGCTGGTGAACGCCGCCCCGATCCGGAACCTCCCGACCAGCGGGGCGAGCCCCTCGGCCTGCTGTCTGCCGTTCTCGGTGAGCGGGATGTCCGTCCAACTGGTGTGCTGCCCCGTCAGGGACCACTCGGTCTCGCCGTGCCGGACGAGGAGCAGGTCACCCATGGTGAACCGCCGGGGTGGGAATGCGCGCTTCGGTGGTCATGTCTCCTGATCCTGCTCCAATGTCACGACATTGCCCAAGCTACGCCGCCGTTCCTCACACGCGTGCCGCAGCCCCCGCCCCCGGCGTGACCGACTGCTTCAGTTGCCCGCCGCGCGTCCCCTTCCGGGTGATCCGGTCGGCAGGTTGCCTGCCCCGTGCCGCTCGCCGCATCCATGATCACCGCGAGAGTCCGCAGGGTGCGGGCCGCTGATCAGGGAGCGCGAACCGTGAAGTTCTCACCGCGTACGGCCACCGCCGTCCTTGCCGCCTGCGCGGCCCTCGGCCTGTCGCCGGCGGCGCAGCCCGCCGGTGCCGATGCGCCGCCGCCCGTGGACAAGACCGTTCCCAAGACCGCGCTGCCCGCCGCCGCGGCGTTCCTCGGCGACAAGGACGCCGACCTCGGCGAGGCCGTCGCCTACTGCCAGAACGCGCCGGACGCCTGCACCTTCACCGCCGACCGGCGCACCTACGCGTACCACGAGAAGGCGCGGGTCATCGGCGAGGCGTACGCCAACTGCACCCGCAGCACGCTGGAGCGCGAGCGCACCGTCAGCTTCCGGGACGACGCGTTCGACAGCGTGAACCAGGCGCAGGACGGCCTGTTCCCGCACCGGACGCTGGCGCACCCCAAGGCCACCAGCGCGATGGCCGAGCAGTTCGAGAGGGGAGCGGAGTCCGAGCCCGGCAAGTGGACCTGGACCAGGACCGAGAAGAGCACGGTCGAAGTGGACATCAAGCCCGGCCAGGCGTCCTGGGTGGAGGTCCAGCCCGCCCGGAAACGGGTCTACGGATCGTTCCGTGCCGCAGGTCCCGACGCGCCGCCCTTCCGGATCGACGTCATCGTCGACAGCCCGGCCGCCGCGCCCGCGAGCCGGGTCTACCAGCGCACGGGCAAGATGACCGCCGCCGAGAAGCAACGATGCAGGTCCGCCCGGCCCTAGGACCCTAGGGGCATCCCCGGCAACGGCACGGCGGCCGGACCCACCTGCCCGGTCCGGCCGCCGCCGCGTTCGTCAGATGCCCGCGGGTACGCGCGCGGGACGGCCCGAGCCGCGCGTCAGGCAGTAACCCCCGATGCCCGCGAGGGCGCCGAGCACGCCGCCGCCCGCGGTCCACAGCCAGCGCGACGACCACCAACCCGACGCCCAGCCGTCCTCCGGCTCACTGGCCGCGGTCTGCGTCTTCGTGCCGGCCCCCGGCACCAGCGGCTCCGCGAGCGCGCCGTCCACCGCCGCCGCGCCGCCCGCGTCGTTCGACGTCACCTTCGTCGCGGCCCGCATCGGCAGACCCAGGTCGTCCGCCTTGAGGCCGGTGACCGTCAGGCGCGCGTAGTACGTGCCGGGCAGCGGGTCGTTCGCCCACGGCTCGGCCCAGCCGCGCACCGTGCGCAGGGTGCAGGACAGTTCGACCGTGGTGGCGTCCTGCGCCGCGGTCCGTGACTGGGCGCCGAACCGGCACGCCTGATGGCGCCGCAACCCGTCGTACACGTCGACCTGCCAGGTGGAGTCGCCGTGCCGGGCGGCATCCTCGGGCAGCTTCACCGTGGCGTGCACGGTGGGGCGCTGGCCGATGTCCGCCGGGAAGGACCAGTACAGGTAGTCGCCGGTGGACGCGTCCGCCGTGGCCTCCTGGTCCAACTGGATCGCGGTCGCCGTACGGAAGGACGTACCGGCCTCGGTCGGCGCGGCGGACTTGTCGTCGCCGTCGTCCCCGTCGGCGAACGCCGCTCCGGCCGTCCCGGTGAGGGCGAGCAGCGCGGCACCGGCCAGCAGACCGGCCCGGATCAGCACACGTGTCGTACGCATCAGTTGGTCCTCCAGACCGCGAAGCGCCAGCGCGATACCCAGCCCCAGACCAGACCGGCGAGGAAGCCGACGAGGATCAGCGTGCCGAGCAGCCACCAGCCGTTGCCCAGACCGAAGGACGCCACGTCCGACGCCTCGTCGGGCGCGTCCACCAGGTCGACGGCCAGCTCGACGGGCAGACCCGGGGTCGTCTTGACGGAGGCGGGCGCCGAGAAGGAGTTGCTGACCTGGAGACACACGGTCTCGGCGGCGGGCTCGCCGTCGCTGTCGTCGTCGCCGTCGTCTTCGGGCTTCGGGTAGCGCAGGCCCGTCGAGATCACGTCCGTACGTCCGTCGCCCGCCTCGGAGCCCCGTACGATCTCGCGCCCGTGCTCGGTCGAGGCCCGCAACAGCACGCCGTAGTCCCGGTTCACCGCACGGTCGGCGCCGACGCTGACGGCGGCGCGCAGTTCCTGGCCGGGTTCGATGTCGACGCGGTACCAGCGGTGCTCGCCGAACTTCTCCCGGTCGGTGTAGACGCCCGACTTCAGCTGCGGGGCGTCGGAGCACTGTGCGGCGCCCTCGGTCGCCACCGGCGCGGCGACGGGGTCGGCCGCGCGGTCCACCAACTGCTTGACGCGGCCGGAGAGTTCATCGGTGTGCCGCACCGACGTGTACGTACCGCCGGTGGCCTCCGCGATGCAGCTCAGCTGGTCGCGGGTCTTGGCGTCCGGCACCAGGCCGAGCGTGTCGATCGTGAGGTGGATGCCCTCGGCGGCGATCTTGCGGGCCACCTCGCAGGGGTCGAGCGGCTGGCAGGTGTCCTCACCGTCGGAGATGAGGACGATGCGGCGGCTGCGCTCCTTGTTGTCGTCCTTGAGGTCGTCGGCCGCCTTCAGGAGGGTGGGGCCGATCGGCGTCCAGCCGGTGGGCGCGAGCGTGGCCACCGCGGTCTTCGCCTCGGTGCGCCCCGAGCGGTCGAGCTCCGCGACCGGGTAGAGGAGCTCGGTGTCCTTGCAGCCCGTCTTGCGGTCGTCGCCGTGATAGTTGGCGCCCAGCGTCCGTATGCCCAGCTGTACTTCGTCGGGCGTGGCGTCGAGCACCTCGTTGAACGCCTGCTTCGCCGCCGCCATCCGTGACTTGCCGTCGATGTCGCGGGCCCGCATCGAACCGCTGACGTCGAGGACCAGCTCGACCTTGGGCGATGGCTGTGCCGGTTCGTCGTCGGCGGCGGCGGGGCCCGCCGTGCCGAGCCCGGCGGTCAAGGCGGCGAGCAGGGCGAGGGCCCCGGCCGCCGACCGATGTCTTGTGATCATCGCCGGATCTTATTGATCTTGGCGTGCATACCCAAACCGGCAGGTGGGTATCAGCCTCCGCCGCTCCGGCCCGGGCCCCGGCTCATCGCTTCAGCCCGCGGCCCCCGAACGCCCCGCCCCCGTCGGCCTGTTTCCACCACGTCTCCAGGGCGGTCTGGTCCATCGTCCGCCAGGACGGCGTCTCCTCGACGAGCGCGCGGCCGAGGCGGCGACCGAGCTCGACCATCGCGCCCCCGGCGACGGTGCGGTCGGTGTCGTACGTGTCCAGGGCGTCCGGCCAGGTCGTGGCCGTGGCGAAGGCGGACTCCAGGACCGTCGCGTCCTGCAGCGCCTTGACCGCGCCCGCCCCGGTGTGCGGCCGGGCGACGGTGGCCGCGTCGCCCGTCAGGAGCACACGGCCCGCGGTGTAGCGGGGCGCGGTGAAGTCGTACATGGGCTGGAGGAAGAGCTCGTCGGGACGCGTAGCGCGGACGAGGTCGCCCCAGTAAGGAGGCAGCAACTCGTCGCAGACATGGGCGAGATGAGAGGAGAGAGCCTCCGTGAGCCCGCCGGGCGGCAGGCTGGTGGGGGCGGTGAGCCGCAGGTCGAGGCCGAGCCCCAGATCGAGATCCGGCGGCGGTGCCGTGTACAGGACCCAGTTGACGCGGTGGCCGCCGACGCCGTCGGGAATGCGGTAGACGATGACGTGCCCGCCGGGGAAGACGACGTACGCGCAGTCCTCCTGGGCCCACAGCTCCGGGTCGGCGAGCCGGTCGGCGGGGAAGGCGCCGCGCCAGGCGAGATACCCGGCGTACGCGGGACGCACGGAGGCGAACGCCGCCGCACGGACCACCGACCGATAGCCGTCGGCGCCGATCACGAGGTCGACGCGCTCGGTGCCGTCGGCGGTGACCACCTCGGCGTGCCCCTCGCCCGGCCGCACCTCCTCCACCGCCACGCCCGGCCGGAAGACCACGGACCCGGGCACGCGACCGCGCAACTCACGCCACAGAGGCCCCCAGTTGTACGTACGGAAAGGGAACGGCATGACCCCGATCTCGTGCCCGAGCGGACCCGCCGCCGACCCGTCCCGCACATACCAGCGGCGCCGCTTCAGCTGCACCCACGGCATGTCCGCGTCCAGATACCCGGCGGAGTCCAGCTCCACGTACCGGGAGTCGTGCACCGCGAGCCCGACACCCCGGTCCGCGAGACGCTCCGCGGCCCGTTCGTACACCGTGATCTCGTCGGCGCCACCGCGGTACGCGGCGAGTGCGGCGGCGCATCCGGCGATGCTCCCGCCCACGACGGCGACTCTGCCTCCACGCATCATCGCGCCATCCTGGCAGCAGAGATGACCCTCTGTCAGCGCAGTGACACACCGCGACCGGCAAAGAACGGTTCGAAGTCCGAAAGTGACATGTCCGCCGTCCTTGTGGCGGCGTCGATCCCGGACGGGTTGTGCAGATGCAGGCCCCCGTCCGCGGAACGCCCGGTGACGAGCACCAGATGACCGCCCCGGCCGGGCGAGGGGCGGTGCGGGCGGCGGATCTCGAAGTGCACCGAGACCATGACCGAGCGGCCCTCGTCGAGCAGGCCGGTGATCTCCTCCACCGTGAGATGCCGGTGCACCGTGGCGTCGACGCCGTGCACGTCGCGCACGTACTCCGCGAACGGGGCGTAGATCAGCCCGCGGATCTGCCCGTCGGCGTCCTCCGTGTAGGCGCCGTACTTGAGCGCGCCGTCCCGCAGTTCGAAGAGCGAGGGCGAGGACGGGCCGAGCGCCATCCGCAAGCAGGTCAGGCCGCACAGATGGCCGCACCAGCGGGTGTAGTCCTCCAGGGTGGCGGCGCCCGATTCCGCCCAGGCCGGATCGGCCGCGCGGTCGAGGCCGCCGTACACGATGCGCTCGACCAGGTCGGGCGAGGCGAACTGGGTGTGGGAAGGGACCCGGCAGGCGGAACAGAGCGACACACGACCCCCGTCGTCCGATGGCGTCACTGGCGGTATCCGCTGAGGAAGCGGCCGATGCGGCTGATCGCCGCGTCGAGGTCGTCAGCGTAAGGGAGGGTCAGGATGCGGAAGTGGTCGGGGCGCGGCCAGTTGAAGCCCGTGCCCTGGACGACCTGGATCTTCTCCTGGAGGAGCAGGTCGAGGACGAACTTCTCGTCGTCGTGGATGGGGTGGACCTTGGGGTCCAGGCGCGCGAAGGCGTACAGGGCGCCCTTCGGCTTCACGCACGAGACGCCGGGGATCTCGTTCAGCTTCCGCCACGCCATGTCCCGCTGCTCGTGCAGCCTGCCGCCCGGAGCGGTGAGCTCGCGGATGGACTGCCGGCCGCCGAGCGCGGCCTGGATGGCGTACTGCGCGGGGGCGTTGGGGCACAGCCGCATGGAGGCGAGCATCGTCAGCCCCTCCAGATAGCTCTTGGCGTGCTGCTGCGGGCCCGTGACGACCAGCCAGCCCGAGCGGAAACCGGCGACGCGGTAGGTCTTCGAGAGGCCGCAGAAGGTCAGGACGACGAGGTCGGGGGCGAGGGCGGCGACGCTGTGGTGCACGGCGTCGTCGTACAGGATCTGGTCGTAGATCTCGTCGGCGAAGACCATCAGGCCGTGGCGGCGCGCGAGGTCGAGGATGCCCTCCAGGATCTCCTTGGGATAGACGGCGCCCGTGGGGTTGTTCGGGTTGATGATCACGACGGCCTTCGTCCGGTCGGTGATCTTCGACGCCATGTCGTCCAGGTCCGGGTACCAGTCCGCGGACTCGTCGCACGTGTAGTGGACGGCCTTGCCTCCGGAGAGGGTCGTCACGGCGGTCCACAGCGGGAAGTCCGGCGCCGGGATGAGGACTTCGTCGCCGTCCTCCAGCAGGGCCTGGACGGCCATGGTGACCAGCTCGGAGACGCCGTTGCCGAGAAAGACGTCGTCCACGGAGACGCCGTCGAGACCGAGCGCCTGGTAGCGCTGGGCGACGGCGCGGCGGGCCGAGAGGATGCCGCGCGAGTCCGTGTAGCCGTGCGCGTTCGGGAGCATCCGGATCATGTCCTGGACGATCTCCTCGGGCGCCTCGAAGCCGAAGAGCGCGGGATTGCCGGTGTTCAGGCGCAGGACGCTGTGGCCCGCCTCCTCCAGGGCGTTGGCGTGCTCGATGACCGGGCCCCGGATCTCGTAACAGACCTCGCTGAGCTTGCTGGACTGCCGGAACTCCATGCGCTGTGCCTCCCGTGACGTGAGTTACTTGGTTTTACCAAGCTGGAGCTTGGAAAGTCCAACAACTTGCATAGACTGAGTCGCATGCCACCTGCTCCCAGGACTCGCCGAAGCTATGACCAGTACTGCGCAGCCGCCCGTGCCCTCGACTCCGTGGGCGACCGCTGGACCCTGCTGATCGTCCGGGAGCTCCTGGTCGGCCCGCGCCGCTACACCGACCTGCACGCCGATCTGCCGGGCGTGAGCACGGACGTCCTGGCGTCCAGGCTCAAGGACATGGAGCGCGAGGGCCTGACGACGCGCCGCCGCCTTCCCCCGCCGTCCGCCGCGTACGTCTATGAACTGACCGAGCGCGGTCGCGAGTTGCTGCCCGTCCTGAAGGCCCTCGCCTCCTGGGGCGCGCCCGCCCTTGAGGAGCGCGCTCCGACGGACGCGGTCCGGGCCCACTGGTTCGCGCTGCCGCTGCTGCGGGGCCTCGCGGGGCTCGGGGCGGACGGGGTGATCCAGGTCCGCCTGGACGAGGGCGAGTTCCATGTACGGGTGGGGGGCGGCACGGAGTCGTACGGCGACGGGCCCGCCCCCGACGCCCCCGACGCGCTCCTGACCCTTGACGCGGAGGCCTGCGTCGCCATCGGCCAGGGCGCGCTGACGGTCGCCGAAGGGGTGCGGACGGGCCGGATCGAGGTGTCAGGGGAGAGCGTCCTCGCGAAGGCCCTGCGCGCGGGCTGACCCGGCGAAACCGGATCGTGGTCGGCCCCTCTACCCGCATACAGTTGCCGGTGTGCTGCGAGAAGTGACTGCTGTCCGGTATGTGAACCCGCTGCGGACCGGGGGCTCCGTGCCCGGCGTCGTCGAGGCCGACGACCTGGGGACGTACGTCGTGAAGTTCACCGGCTCCGCGCAGGGCCGCAAGGCGTTGGTCGCGGAGATCATCGTCGGTGAGCTGGCCCGCCGTCTCGGTCTGCGCTTCCCCGAGCTCGTCCTGGTCCACTTCGACCCGGCGGTCGCCTCGGACGAGCCGCACCAGGAGGTGCAGGACCTGCTGCACGCCAGCGCGGGGCTCAACCTCGGCATGGACCTCCTGCCGGGCGCCGAGGACTTCACGCCCGAGGCTCTCGACGTGGACCCGCTGGAGGCGGGCAAGGTGGTGTGGCTCGACGCCCTCACGGCGAACGTCGACCGCACGGTGCACAGCTCGAATCTGATGGTCTGGCCCACGTTCGGCCTCCAGCCGCCGAAACTGTGGCTGATCGACCACGGGGCGGCTCTCGTCTTCCACCACCGGTGGGGAGCGACGGCGCCCGACAAGGCGTACGACTTCCGGCATCACGCGCTCGGCGTGTACGGGCCGGACACGCGGGCCGCCGACGCCGCTCTGGCTCCTCTCGTCACCGAGGAAATGCTCCGCGAGGTCACCGGTCTCGTGCCGGACGCGTGGCTCGCGGATGAGCCGGGGTTCTCGTCCCCGGACGAGGTGCGGGAGGCGTACGTCTCCTTCTTGCTGGCCCGCGCCCGGGCCTCGGCGGACTGGTTGCCGGTGGACTTTCCGGGGCGGGACGAGCTTGCCGCCTCCGATGCCCGGCGCGCCGCCGCTACCGAGCGGGGGCGGCCTGCCTGGCTCAAGCGGGTGCCCGACCTGCACGGGAAGCCACCGGCCGAACAGGACTGGTCGCGGCACATCGGCTGAGGGCAAGGCCCCCGGCGCTGTGCGGTGCCGGGGGCCTTGTCATGCTCTGCGCACGGAAATCAGCGAAGCTGCTCGTACGCCGGGAGGGTCAGGAAGTCCGCGTAGTCCGCGTCCAGGGAGACCTGGAGGAGGAGGTCGTGGGCCTGCTGCCACTTGCCGGCCGCGAAGGCCTCCTCGCCGATCTCGGCGCGGATGGCGTCCAGTTCACCGGCGGCGACCTCACGGGCCAGGTCCGCGGTGGCGGTCTTGCCGTTCTCGAAGACGACGCCCGCGTTGATCCACTGCCAGATCTGCGAGCGCGAGATCTCGGCGGTGGCCGCGTCCTCCATGAGGTTGAAGATGGCGACGGCGCCCAGGCCCCGCAGCCACGCCTCGATGTAGCGGATGCCGACCTGGACGGCGTTGACCAGGCCGTCGTACGTGGGCTTCGCGTCGAGGGAGTCGATGGCGATCAGGTCACCGGGGGCGACGTTCACGTCCTCGCGCAGCCGCTCCTTCTGGTTGGGCTTGTCGCCCAGGACCGCGTCGAAGGACTTCATGGCGATCGGGACCAGGTCCGGGTGCGCGACCCAGGAGCCGTCGAAGCCGTCGCCCGCCTCGCGGTCCTTGTCGTTCTTGACCTTCTCGAAGGCGACCTTGTTGACCTCCGCGTCCTTGCGGGACGGGATGAACGCGGCCATGCCGCCGATCGCGTGCGCGCCGCGCTTGTGGCAGGTGCGGACGAGGAGTTCGGTGTACGCCCGCATGAAGGGGGCCGTCATCGTCACGAGGTTGCGGTCCGGCAGGACGAACTTCGAGCCGCCGTCACGGAAGTTCTTGACGATGGAGAAGAGGTAGTCCCAGCGGCCCGCGTTCAGGCCCGACGCGTGGTCGCGGAGCTCGTAGAGGATCTCCTCCATCTCGTACGCGGCCGTGATCGTCTCGATGAGGACCGTGGCGCGGACGGTGCCCTGCGGGACGCCGACGTAGTCCTGCGCGAAGACGAAGATGTCGTTCCAGAGGCGGGCCTCCAGGTACGACTCCGTCTTGGGGAGGTAGAAGTACGGGCCCTTGCCGAGCTCGATGAGGCGCTTGGCGTTGTGGAAGAAGTACAGGCCGAAGTCGACGAGCGCGCCGGGGATCGGGGTGCCCTCGAACTGCAGGTGGCGCTCGTCCAGGTGCCAGCCGCGCGGGCGCATGACGACGGTGGCGAGCTCGCCGGCGTCCTTGAGGGAGTACGACTTGCCGCTGCGCTCGTCCGTGAAGTCGATGCGGCGCTCGTAGGCGTCGGTCAGGTTGAGCTGGCCGAGGACCACGTTCTCCCAGGTGGGCGCCGAGGCGTCCTCGAAGTCCGCGAGCCAGACCTTGGCGCCCGAGTTCAGGGCGTTGATGGTCATCTTGCGGTCGGTCGGCCCGGTGATCTCGACACGGCGGTCGTTCAGGGCCGCCGGAGCCGGTGCCACCTTCCAGGAGTCGTCCGCGCGGATCGCCGCGGTCTCGGGAAGGAAGTCGAGCGTGGAGGTGCTTGCGATCTCGGCGCGGCGCTCGGCGCGGCGGCTGAGGAGCTCGTCACGGCGGGGCGTGAAGAGCCGGTGCAGCTCGGCCACAAAGGCGAGGGCCGCGTCGGTGAGGACCTCCTCCTGCCGCGGCAGAGGCTCCGCGTCGACGATGGCCAGCGGGGACTGCGCTGGTGCGGACATGAGCTGTCACTTCCTTCAGCGAGCTTCACAGGTGGTGCGCGGCGACCGCCGGGCATTCGCAGTGACACTCAGTGCCACAGGAGCCGAGATACGGCCGTGGGCCCCACTTGAGGGAACGGGTGCTTCTGAACAGTGGATACTAGTTTCCTCATAGTGGAAGTTCAATCGTCTGTTGACGTCGAGATTCTTCTCATCGACAGAACGTGTCGCTGAGTGCCATGCCGGTCACTCAAGGTGGATCAGGTCGGCGGGCGTGTCGATGTCGTATGCCCGGGCGATGTCGCCGCACTCGACGAGCGCTATGTCGTCGGCGTGTTCCTTCAGATAGGCGCGCGCCCCGCGATCGCCCACCGCGCTCGCCGCGATGCCCGCCCAGTGGTCCGCGCCGAAGAGCACCGGATGGCCGCGCTCCCCTTCGTACGCGGCGGCCGCGAGGGTGGCGGGGGAGCGGTGGGCCGCGTACACGCGGGCTATCGCGTCCGGGCCGATGCCCGGCTGATCGACGAGCGAGACGAGTGCGGCGCTCGCGTCGGTGCCGCGCAGGGAGGCGAGGCCCGCCCGCAGCGACGAACCCATTCCCTCGGCCCACTCGGGGTTGTCGATCAGGACGCAGCCGGGCAGCGAGGCCTTCTCGCGTACGACGTCGGCGTCCGCGCCGAGCACCACGTGCACGCGCGTGCAGCCGCCCTCGCGCAGGACGCGGACCGCGTGCTCGACGAGGGGCCGCCCCTGGTGGTCGAGCAGGGCCTTGGGCCGGCCGCCGAGGCGTCGCCCGCCGCCCGCGGCGAGGAGGAGTCCGGCGATCATCGGGTTCGTCATGCCTCCTGCATACCGCACCGGGTGCGCCCGGCCGCGAAAGGCGGAGGGGCCTCGCGCGATCGAGGCGGTGTGTTCCGGCCACAAAGTGGCGCGTCCCGCTTCCCGTGGCGTTTACTGACCCGCGTCCCTCTGGTGTCTGACCAACGCCGTACGGGGACGGCGGGATCCGGACAGGCGGATGTGCCGGTTGAGCTGGATGCGCTGGATGAGCTGGACGAGAACGTGCGCGCGTCGTCGTGCGAGGGGGAGAGCTGTGTTGCGGAGTGTGGGGCAGAGGCTAGTGGCCGGCAGTGATGAGGACCCGCGAGTCGCGGAGCTGGGCGCCGCGGTGTCGCGGCTGCGCCGTGAGCTCGCCGCGCACCCGGTCGAGTTCCCCGACCGGGGCATCGCCGAGGACGAGCTTGCGGCGCTGGCCGCGATGGCGCTGAGCGGGGCGCCGGAGGTGCGGAGGTTGCGGCGGTCGCTGCTGCTTGTCGCGGGGGCGATCGGTTCCGTCAGCGCGCTGGGCGCGGGGCTTGCTGCTGTTCGGGGAGCGGTGGAGCTTTTCGGGGCCCCTGGCCTTGAGCGGCCCTGAATCACCGGCTTCGCCGAGTTCGTCCTCAAGCGCCGGACGGGCTGGAAAGCCTCTGCGCGCCGTCACCGGCTTCGCCGAGTTCGTCCTCGAACGCCGGACGGGCTGGAAAGCCTCTGCGCGCCGTCACCGGCTTCGCCGAGTTCGTCCTCGAACGCCGGACGGGCTGGAAAGCCCCTGCGCGCCGTTGATCACCGGCTCCGCCGAGTTCGTCCTCACACGCCGGACGGGCTGAAATATCAAGCGCCGGACGGGCTGGCTGCCCCCGTCGTGGTGCCCACTCTTCCGTCCACCAGTTCCACCACCCGGTCCGCGATCGTCAGATGTGCGTGGTCGTGGGTGACCAGGACCGTTGCCGTCTGCCACTCCCGTGTGAGGCGGCCGAGGAGATCGAGTACCGCCGCGCCCCGTTCGTGATCCAGGGCGCTCGTCGGCTCGTCGACCAGGAGTACCGCGGGGGAGTTCATCAGCGCCCTGGCGATGCCGATCCGCTGGCGCTGGCCGCCCGACAGCTGATGCGGGCGCCGGTGGGCGAGGTCGGCCAGGCCCACCGTGGCCAGCAGGTCACGCGCCCGCTCCCTGGCCTCGCCCGAGCGTCCGCGGCCGTCGATGCGCGCCATCAGCTCCACCTGTTCGAGCGCGGTCAGGGACGCGAGGAGATTCGGCTGCTGGAAGACGATCCCCATCCGGCGCCGCCGCAGCTCAGCTCGCTCGGCGGCCGACAGCGCCCCCGTTTCCGTGCCGTCGACGACCACCCGGCCCTCGTCGGGCGTCACCAGGGTCGCCGCCACCGCGAGCAGGCTGGACTTCCCGGAGCCGGACGGGCCGACGATCGCCGTCAGCGTCCCTGCGGGGACGTCGAGCCCGACCCCGTCGAGTGCCGTGAGGCGCCCCTCCCCGTCCGCGTACGTCAGTGTGATGTCGTCGAGGGTCAGACTCATCGGGCACTCCCCAGTGCGGTCAGTGGATCCACGGCGGTGATCCTCCGGACGGACAGGCCCGCGCCGAGCGCCCCGAGGGCGACCATCACGGCGGCGGGCCACAGAACGGTCTGAAGATCGAGGACGAAGGGCACGTCGCCGCCGCTGATCGCGGAACCGACCGCCGCCGCGATCCCCGTCCCCAGGGCGGTCCCTGCGGCGAGCATCAGCACGGCCTGCCCGAGCGCGTCCCTGAGCAGGTACGGAGTGGACGCGCCAAGGGCCTTGAGGACCGCGATGTCACCGGCGCGCTGAATCGTCCACACCGTGAAGAACGCCCCTATGACGAGCGCGGAGATGACGAAGAGGAATCCGCGCATGAGCTGAAGCGAACCGTTCTCCGCCTGGTAGGAGCCGATGGCCGTCAGCGCGCCGTCGAGCGATCGGGTCTCCGTGCCCGCCGCCTTGTCACCGGCGGCGAGATCGACGTCGCCGCCGGTCCGCAGCGCGATGACCGTGGCTTGATCGTCCTTCGACGTGCCCCGGTGCCCGAGGCCCTGCCAGTCGTCGAGCGCGGTCCACACGACGGGGGTGTGGCTGTACGAGGCGTCCGACGCGACCCGCGCCACCCGCTCCTCGACCCCGCTCCCGCCGAGCCGGACCGTGTCACCGGCGCCGACGCCGAGGTCCGCCGCGGCCTTCTCGGAGAGCACGGCCTCGCCCGGCGTGACGCCCTGCGGCGCGATCCCGGAGTCCGGCTCCACGCCGAAGGCGGACACGGCGGCCGAGCGGTCACCGGCGGTGGCGTTGAGGGTGCTGATGCCGATGGGCTCGGCGGACCGTACGCCGGGCCGGTCCGCCCAGGTCTCCCAGGCGCGCTGCTCCACCTGCGAACTGGTGAAGGAGGCGGACTGGCCGGGCGGCGGGGCGGCGAAGGCGAGATGGTCCGCGGGCAGGCCGGTGATCGCGGAGGTGTTCTCCCTCGCGAGCCCGGCCGTGAGTCCCGAAAGGAGCCCCACGAGCAGAGTGATGAGCACGACGACGGCTCCCATCAGGGCGAACCGCCCCTTGGCGAACCGAAGGTCTCTCCATGCGACGAACATGCCCCCACCCTCTGTCCGCGCACGCCCCCGCGGCATCGCGCCACAGCACGCTTCACCCGAATCGAAGGGGGTAGCCCACGATCAACCTTTCGGTTGAGGGAAGCGGGGGCGGCTGCGCCTACGCTGGAAGGTCCGATGACCACCCTCACCGACCCTCCGCCCGCGCCCCGGCCCGAGCCCGGCTCCCCGCACCCCGCCGCGCCCCCGCACCCGTCCCGGACCACCCCCGTCGACCTCGTCCTGCGGCTCTGTCTGCACGCGCTGCTCGCCGGGCTGCTCGCGCTCGTCGTCGTGCGGGCGGTGACCGGCGGCGGGTCGGACGCCGGTGCCGTGGTGGCGGTCGTGCTCGTCATGGGAGGCGTGTACGCGGCGGGTGTGCTCAGCCCCGCCGTCGCCCGGTCGCAGCGTGCCGCCGCGATGTGGCTCGTGGCGCTCGGAGTCTGCTGGGCGGTGCTGCTCGTCCTGTCGCCGGCCGGGCTGTGGACGGCCTTCCCGCTGTACTTCCTGCAACTGCATCTGCTGCCGGTGCGCTGGGCGCTGCCCGCCGTCGCGCTGACCGCCGCCGCCGCCATCGCCGGCTTCCTGCTGCACGGCTCGCCCGTCACGCCCGGCAGCTTCATCGGGCCGCTGCTCGGCGCGGCCGTGGCGGTCGCCACTGTTCTCGGGTACGAGGCGCTGTACCGGGAGAGCGAGCGGCGCCGTGAGCTGATCGACGAGCTGGTGGCCACGCGTGCCGAGCTCGCCGCCGCCGAGCGGACCGCGGGGACCCTCGCCGAGCGCGAGCGCCTCGCCAGCGAGATCCACGACACGCTCGCGCAGGGCCTCTCCTCCATCCAGCTGCTGCTGCGCGCAGCTCAACGCGCGCTGCCCGCCGGATCTACCGCCGCCCCGCACATCGAGCAGGCCCGCGCCGCCGCGCAGGACAACCTCGCGGAGGCCCGGCGCTTCGTGCGCGCCCTCAGCCCGCCCGACCTGGAACGCGGCTCGCTGGCCGGAGCCCTCGAACGGCTCTCGGCGTCCGCGTCACCGGGCTCGGACGGCGCGCACGTCGAGGTCCAGTTCACGGTGAGCGGCAAGCCCGTGGAGCTGCCGACGCCGTACGAGGTCGCCCTGCTCCGCACCGCGCAGTCCGCCCTCGCGAACACCGTGCGGCACGCGGACGCCGGGCGCGCGGAGATCACCCTCAGCTTCATGGACACGTCGGTGTCCCTGGACGTGGTCGACGACGGGCGGGGCTTCGATCCGGCCTCCACCACGTCCGCGGACGGCGGGGGATTCGGACTGCCCGCCATGCGGGCGCGGGCCCGCTCGCTCGGCGGGACGCTGAGCGTGGAGTCGGCGCCCGGGCAGGGAACGGCCGTCGCGGTCACGCTGCCGCTGCCGAGGGGAGCCGCGACATGAGTGCCGAAGCGGCTGCCCCCATCAGGCTGCTCCTCGCCGATGATCACCCCGTCGTGCGCGCCGGGCTGCGCGCGGTGCTCGACACCGAGCCCGGCTTCGCCGTGGCGGGGGAGGCGGCGACGGCCGAGGCCGCGGTGTCGCTCGCCGCGACCGGCGCGTTCGACGTCGTACTGATGGATCTGCAGTTCGGGACGGGGATGCACGGGGCGCAGGCCACGGCCGAGATCGCCGCCGTGCCGGGGGCGCCCCGGGTGCTCGTCCTGACGACGTACGACACGGACGCCGACATCCTCGCCGCGGTCGAGGCGGGCGCGGCCGGATACCTCCTGAAGGACGCGCCCCCGGAGGAGCTCGCCGCGGCCGTACGGACCGCCGCCGCGGGGCAGTCCGCGCTCGCCCCCGCGATCGCGCACCGCCTGATGGACCGGATGCGGGCGCCGGGGGAGGCGCTGACCGGGCGGGAGCTGGAGGTGCTGAGGCTGGTCCGCGACGGCCTGTCCAACCAGGAGGTCAGCAAGCGGCTCTTCCTGAGCCAGGCCACCGTGAAGTCACATCTGGTGCACATCTACGCGAAGTTGGGCGTGGACTCCCGTACGGCGGCGGTGGCCGCGGCGACGGCGCGGGGCCTGATCAGGGGCGGCAGGAGTTAGCCGCGGGACGAGCCGGGGTGTCCGGCCCGTCCGGCAGGACTACGCGGGGGAGCCCGAGCTGGCCAGGGCGGCGGAGAGTTCCACGGCCACCTCCTGCAGCACCGGCACGATCTTCTCCACCGCGGCCTCCGTCACACGGCCCGCCGGGCCGGAGATCGAAATGGCGGCCGCCGTGGGGGAGTTGGGGACCGACACCGCCAGGCAGCGCACCCCGATCTCCTGTTCGTTGTCGTCGACCGCGAAGCCCGCGCTGCGGACCTCTTCGAGCGCGTCGAGGAAACCCTCCGGCGTGGTGATCGTCTTCTCCGTGGCCGCGGGCATCCCGGTGCGCGAGAGCAGGGCCCGTACCTCCTCCGGAGGGGTGTGGGCGAGGAGGGCCTTGCCGACGCCCGTGGAGTGCGGCAGGACCCGGCGGCCCACCTCGGTGAACATCCGCATGGAGTGCTTGGACGGCACCTGCGCGACGTACACGATCTCGTCCCCGTCGAGCAGCGCCATGTTCGCGGTCTCGCCGGTCTCCTCGACCAGGCGCGCGAGATAGGGGCGCGCCCAGGTGCCCAGAAGGCGCGAAGCCGATTCGCCGAGCCGGATCAGGCGCGGGCCGAGCGAATAGCGGCGGTTGGGCTGCTGACGTACGTAACCGCAGGCGACCAGCGTGCGCATCAGGCGGTGGATCGTGGGCAGCGGCAGGCCGCTGCTGGCGGAGAGCTCGCTCAGGCCGACCTCGCCTCCGGCGTCCGCCATCCGTTCGAGGAGATCGAAGGCGCGCTCAAGGGACTGGACACCACCGCTGGCGGCGGTCGGCTTGGAGGCGGCGACTTCGGTGGAGGCGTCGCTGGCGCTTGACGTCGGCACGGCGCAGTCCTTTCGGGGCTGACGGGCAAGGCAGCAGCCTACCGGGCGGTTCCCGGCCGGGTCTTGGGGCGGCCCCGGCGTCCCTACCGGTCAGGGCCGGTCGGGGACCGGTCGGGGCGCCTTTGTCCGCTTCTCCGCCGCCACGCCCGGTGATCGTTTGACGGCCCGATTGTGCGTAGCTACGTTCTGGCTGGTGGAATTCTAATTCCACTTTGTGGAAACGTCCAGAGTGTGACGGGGAGCCTCTTGACGGCTCGCGGTCGGCCGTGAAGACTCATTCAACAGAACGTTGAATTCCGTTTAGCGGAATCGAATGGTCTGTGTAGCGGAAAAGAACGAATACACAAGCGACAGCGAACAGGCCGTCGAACAGACGGGCAACAGCGAAGAGAGGGCGTTGAGGACGTGGACGTAGAACTGGTGCTGCGCTCGACTCGCGTGATCACCCCGCAGGGGACCCGCGCCGCCTCGGTCACGGTCTCCGGGGGGAAGATCGCGGCCGTACTGGCGTACGACGCCGACGTACCGGCGGAGGCCAGGATCGAGGATCTGGGCGACGACGTCCTGCTGCCCGGCATCGTCGACACGCACGTCCATGTCAACGACCCCGGCCGCACGGAGTGGGAGGGCTTCTGGACCGCCACCCGCGCCGCGGCCGCCGGTGGCATCACCACCCTCGTCGACATGCCGCTCAACTCCCTCCCGCCGACCACCACCGTCGACAACCTGCGCACGAAGCAGGAAGTGGCCCGCACCAAGGCGCACATCGACGTCGGCTTCTGGGGCGGCGCCCTGCCCGACAACGTCGGCGACCTGGGGCCCCTGCACGACGCCGGTGTCTACGGCTTCAAGTGCTTCCTCTCGCCGTCCGGCGTGGACGAGTTCCCCCACCTGGACCAGGACCGCCTCGCCACCTCCATGGCGGAGATCGCCGGCTTCGGCGGCCTGCTCATCGTGCACGCCGAGGACCCGCACGAGCTGGACGCGGCCCCCCACAAGAGCGGCCCCAAGTACACGGACTACCTGGACACCCGGCCGCGCGTCTCCGAGGACGCCGCGATCGAGGGCCTCATCGGGCTCGCCAAGCGGCTCGGCGCCCGCGTCCACGTACTGCACCTGTCGTCGTCGAACGCGCTGCCCCTGATCGCCGCCGCCAAGCGCGAGGGCGTCAAGCTCACCGTCGAGACGTGCCCGCACTACCTCACGCTCACCGCGGAGGAAGTCCCGGACGGCGCGAGCGAGTTCAAGTGCTGCCCGCCCATCCGCGAGGCCGCCAACCAGGACCTGCTCTGGGACGCGCTCGCCGACGGCACCATCGACTGCATCGTGACGGACCACTCCCCGTCCACCGCAGACCTCAAGACCGACGACTTCGCGACCGCGTGGGGCGGCATCTCCGGGCTCCAGCTCAGCCTCCCCGCGATCTGGACCGAGGCCCGTAAGCGCGGCCACAGCCTCGAGGACGTGGTGCGCTGGATGTCGACGCGCACCTCCGAACTGGTCGGACTCGACCAGAAGGGCGCCATCGAGGCCGGCCGCGACGCCGACTTCGCGGTCCTCGCGCCCGACGAGACCTTCACCGTGGACCCCGCGGAGCTGCAGCACCGGAACCGAGTCACGGCGTACGCGGGCAAGACCCTCAGCGGCGTCGTGAAGTCCACCTGGCTGCGCGGCGAACGCATCCTGCACGGCGGCGAGTTCAGCGAACCCGCAGGCCGACTTCTGGAAAGGAACAACTGATCACCGTGACGGCGATACCTTCTTTCACCGGCGACGCGAGCCCCTACGGCGGCGGCGACCCGTACGCGGACTACCGCACCGCCGACTTCCCCTTCACCCAGTACGCCAACCTCGCCGACCGGCAGCTCGGCGCCGGTGTGATCGCCGCCAACGACGAGTTCTTCGCGATGCGCGAGAACCTCCTCCTCGCGCACCCCGCCGTCTTCGACCCGGAGCACTTCGGGCACAAGGGCAAGGTCATGGACGGCTGGGAGACCCGCCGCCGCCGCGGTGTCTCCGGCGAGCACCCGTGGCCCACCGCCGACGACCACGACTGGGCCCTCGTACGCCTGGGCGCCCCCGGCGTCGTCCGCGGCATCGTCATCGACACCGCCCACTTCCGCGGCAACTACCCGCAGGCCGTGTCCGTCGAGGGCACGAGCATCGACGGTTCGCCGACCCCCGAGGAGCTCCTCGCGGACGACGTGAAGTGGACGACCCTCGTACCGCGCACGGCGGTCGGCGGCCACGCGGCCAACGGCTTCGCCGTCGACCTGGAGCAGCGCTTCACGCACCTGCGCGTCAACCAGCACCCGGACGGCGGCGTCGCGCGCCTGCGCGTCTACGGCGAGGTCGTCGCCGACCCCAAGTGGCTCGCCGCGCTCGGCACGTTCGACGTGGTCGCCCTGGAGAACGGCGGCCAGGTCGAGGACGCCTCCGACCGCTTCTACTCCCCGGCCACCAACACCATCCAGCCGGGCCGCTCCCGCAAGATGGACGACGGCTGGGAGACCCGCCGGCGCCGCGACAACGGCAACGACTGGATCCGCTACCAGCTGGTGGGCCAGTCCGAGATCCGCTCCGTGGAGATCGACACCGCCTACCTCAAGGGCAACTCGGCGGGCTGGGCCGCCCTTTCGGTCCGCGACGGCGAGGACGGCGAGTGGGTCGAGGCGCTGCCCCGCACCCGCCTGCAGCCCGACACCAACCACCGCTTCGTCCTGGACGCCCCGGTCGTCGGCACGCACGTGCGCATCGACATCTTCCCGGACGGCGGCATCTCACGCCTGCACCTCTTCGGTTCGCTGACCGAGGCGGGCGCGAGCCGCCTCGCGGCGCGTCACCAGGAGCTGGGCGGCTGATCAGCTACCGCTGACGGCCCGCCGAAAGACGTGGGGCGCACCGGGTGGAAAGACCCGGTGCGCCCCATCACCATGCCCGCCTCACCATGCCCGCACGGCTCAGGCGCCGTACCCGCCGTCTACCACCAGCTCCGTGCCCGTGACGAACGCGGCGTCGTCTCCGGCCAGATAGGAGACGAGCGAGGCCACCTCGTCGGCCGTGCCGAAGCGGGCGAGCGCCGTCGCGGCCCTCTGCGGCTCGGCGAACGGGCCGTCGGCCGGGTTCATGTCCGTGTCGATCGCCCCCGGGTGCACGACGTTCACGGTGATCCCGCGCCCGGCGAGCTCGCGGGCCAGCGGCTTGGTCATGCCGACGAGCGCCGCCTTGCTCAGCGCGTACAGCGTCCCGCCGGGGCCGCCCGCGTAGCGCGCGAGGCCCGAACCGGTGGAGATGATCCGGCCCCCGTCGGCCATCCTCCCGGCCGCGGCCTGCGAGGCCAGGAAGACCGAACGCACGTTGACGGCGAGCACCCGGTCGACGTCCGAGAGCGCCAGGTCCCCGATGGGGCCGAGGACGCCGATGCCCGCGTTGTTCACCAGGATGTCCAGGCGGCCCAGATCGTCCGCCGCGCGCTCCACCGCGCCCGCCGCGTCGCCCGCGTCGGCCGCGTCCGCCCGGATGGCGAAGCCGCGCCGCCCCGCCGCCTCGATCTTGGCGACGACCTCACGAGCGGCATCCTCGCCGTTGACGTACGTGATGGCCACATCGGCGCCTTCCTGCGCGAGCCGCAGGGCGATGGCCGCGCCGATGCCGCGGCTGCCGCCGGTGACCAGGGCGGTCTTGCCGGTGAGCTTGCCGGTCTGCGTGCCGGTCAGAGTAGACATGTGCGAACTCCATTTGTGTGGATAGGCGTGCAATGCCTGAGAAGTGCTTATGGGTTCAATGAAAGCGGGCGGCGCCTCGTGTGGCTGGCGGGAAATGGACACCGCCTTCCCGGCGTGATCCGCGCCGGATACGGTGATCGACCCACGTGAGAGCCGCCGAAGTCTCCACACCCCCGCATCCGTTGGAGACCGCGCCCCGTGTCGACGCTCGCCGCCCCCGCCGCGCCCGCAGTGCGCCGCGCCTGGCTCACCGATCTGCCCGTCCTGCTCGTGGCCGTCGTCTGGGGCGCCAGCTATCTGGCGGCCAAGGGCATCACGACGACGCACACCGTCATCGCCGTCCTGGTGCTGCGGTTCGCCGTCGTGCTGCCCGCGCTCATGGTCGCGGGGTGGCGCGGCCTGCGCGCACTGACCGCGCCGCAGTGGCGCGGAGCGGCGACTCTCGGGCTGATCCTGAGCGGGATCTTCCTCCTGGAGACGTACGGGGTCGTCCGCACCTCGGCGACCAACGCGGGCCTCATCATCAGCCTCACCATGATCTTCACGCCGTTCGCGGAGGCCGCGGTGACACGGAAGCGGCCGCCGCGCGCCTTCCTCGCGGCGGCCGGACTCTCCGTGCTCGGCGTGGTCCTGCTGACCCAGGGCGGCGGATTCACCCGGCCGTCGGCGGGCGACGGGCTGATCCTCCTGGCGGCCCTCGCGCGCACGGTGCACGTCCTGGCGATGTCGCGGATCAAGGCGGTCAAGGACGCGGACTCGCTGTCGCTCACCACCGTCCAACTGGGCTCGGCGGTCGCGGTGTTCGCGGTGCTCGCCGCGGCAGGGACGGGGGCTTCGCCCTGGTCGGTCGCCGCGGACTTCGGTGCGCGCGAGTGGGCCGGGCTGCTCTTCCTCTCCGTGTTCTGCACGCTCTTCGCCTTCTTCGTGCAGATGTGGGCGGTGCGCAGGACGTCTCCCTCACGGGTGAGCCTGCTGCTCGGCACGGAGCCGCTGTGGGCGGCCGC
This sequence comes from Streptomyces sp. NPDC046925, assembly GCF_040644915.1. Classification (NCBI taxonomy): domain Bacteria; kingdom Bacillati; phylum Actinomycetota; class Actinomycetes; order Kitasatosporales; family Streptomycetaceae; genus Streptomyces; species Streptomyces sp. NPDC046925. Next base: position 602,494 of record NZ_JBEYWZ010000001.1, read on the forward strand.
CGTGGGCATCGCGGTGGGCGGGGAACGGCTGGGCGTGGTGGGCCTGGTGGGAGGTGTCCTTGTGGTGGTGGGGACCAGCTGGGGGCGCGGGGCGCGGTGATACGTTCCGAGGTCGGTCGAACAGGGGGAGCCCATGAGTGAACACTTCGAGCAGGACTTCGCCACGAGCGCCCAGCGGCGCCGTGGCTGGGGCGGCGCGCTGCTCCTCGTGGCGGGCATCATCTGGGCCGTGCTCGCGTACCAGCTGATGGCGCCGTTCAGTGACGGCGACGACGACTCCTCCAGCAGCCGCAAGTGCCAGTCGATGCTGTTCTACGAGGGTGAGGACCCCACCTGGCAGGAGTCCACGTGGGACGACTGCCGCGCGGAGCGCCGGTGGCCCGAGATGCTGGGCTGGCTGGGTCTTTCGGTTCCGCTGTCGGTGGGCGGCGCGGTGCTCTACACCAGCGGGGCCACCAGCCTGCGTATGCGTGAGTACATGGCCGAGCACCGCATCGCCGCCGCGAAGAGCGGGGCGGCCGGGAAGGACTGAGGGTGAAGAGCGGGGCAGCCGGGGAAGACTGACGGCGGCGCACCGGTGAAGTCCGGTAAAGCCCGGTTAACTTCCGGAAAATTCACTGCACTTGACGTTGACACGACAACCTCTACGCGCGTCACACTGGTCCCATGCGAATCCCCCCACGAATCGTGAGCGTCACCGCCCTCGCCGCCGCCCTGCTCGTCGGCGGCCCCGTAGCCGCATCCGCGAGCGCGGTCCCCGACCACCACGCCCCCGTCTCGACGACGTACTCCGCCACGTCCGCCGCCGCCGTCGGCGACATCTGCTACTCCAAGCTGCCCGACCAGGCGCACGACACCCTGGACCTGATCGAGGCGGGCGGCCCCTACCCGTATCCGCAGGACGACACCGTCTTCTCGAACAGGGAAGGCATCCTGCCCTCCCAGAGCTCCGGCTACTACCACGAGTACACCGTGGTCACGCCCGGCTCACCGGACCGCGGCGCGCGCCGCATCGTGACCGGTGAGAAGGACAAGGAGGACTACTACACCGCCGACCACTACGAGTCCTTCGACCTGGTCGACTACGCCTGCTGAGCCCGTCTCCGTACGGCGGTACCGACGGACCACCGTACGGGCGGTACTAACGGACCTTCCGGCTCTCCGCGACGGCGAACAGTGCGAGCGCGAGCACGACCAGCGTGACGCCCGCGTAGACCTCGTAGCCGTCGAGGAACCCGATCCGCTGCACGACGCCCCAGCCGCTCAGGCTGCCGGTCAGCTCGTGCGCCAGGGCTGCCACGCCCTGGATCAGGAAAAGGACGCCGAAGACCTCTAGTACCTGCTTCATGCCGAAGAGCCTCGTCCCGTGGACTCCCCACGCACATCGGCCACGGGGCGAGGTTTCTTCCTGCCGGCCCCTCCGAAAGTCTCAGGTCGCGCGACTTTGGTAGACGATCACGTCCGCGGAGCGGCCGACGCCCTCGGCGGTGCGTAGATTTGTCGACCATGAGCGGCAATGAGCCCACGTCGGTCCCGTCCGGGCCTGTGGCCCCCACGGTGTCTTCGACGCCCATGGCCGGGCGTCGATGGGGGCTGCCCTCGGCCCTCGCCGCCGAGTTCGACCCCGACCGCGGGCCGCAGAAGGGCAGGCGCAGGCCCCGGCGCACCGTGCGTGACTGGCTGGTGGACTTCGCCTGCTTCTTCTCGGCCGTCGCCATCGGCATGGTGGCCGCGGACGCCGTCGGCAGCAATCCGCATGTCTCGCGCGGCTTCGCCGAGGCCGACCAGGTCATCGGCGCGCTCGCCTGCGCCGCCGTCTGGTTGCGCAGGCGCTGGCCGGTCGGGCTCGCCATCGCCATGGTGCCGGTCACCGTGGTCTCCGACACCGCGGGCGGCGCGGCTGCCATCGCCCTGTTCACCCTCGCGGTGCACCGCCCCTTCCGGTACGTCGGCTGGATCGGCGGCCTGTCGATCGCCGTGATGCCGCTCATCTACTGGCTGCGGCCCGATGCCGAGATGCCCTACCCGGTCGCCGTTCTCTTCGGAGTGCTGCTCAGCGCCTCCGTCATCGGCTGGGGCATGTTCGTGCGCTCGCGCCGCCAGCTTCTGCTGAGCCTGCGCGACCGGGCGATCCGGGCCGAGAACGAGGCGGTGCTCCGTGCGGAACAGGCCCAGCGTCTGGCCCGCGAGTCCATCGCCCGCGAGATGCACGACGTGCTCGCCCACCGCCTCACCCTGCTCAGCGTGCACGCAGGCGCACTGGAGTTCCGCCCGGACGCGCCCCGCGAGGAGATCGTCCGCGCGGCCGGTGTCATCCGGGAGAGCTCGCACGAAGCGCTGCAGGATCTGCGCGAGGTGATCGGCGTCCTGCGCGGTGGGGGCAGTGCCGGGGCCGGTGACGGCGAGGCGTCCGGCCGCCCGCAGCCCACCCTCTCCGCCCTGGAGACCCTAGTCGCCGAGTCGCGTGACGCGGGCATGAAGGTCGCGCTCGACCATCGCGTCGACGATCCGGGTGCCGTGCCCGCCGCCGTGGGCCGCACCGCCTACCGCATCGCCCAGGAGGGCCTGACCAACGCCCGCAAGCACGCGCCGGGCGCCGAGGTGACCGTCCTGGTGTCCGGCGCGCCCGGCCAAGGGCTGACCCTGTCGGTACGCAATCCGCCGCCGCCCGGCGACGTGCCCGCCGTCCCCGGTTCCGGCCAGGGGCTCATCGGCCTCACGGAACGGGCCACGCTCGCGGGCGGGCGCATCGAGCACGGGGCCGCGGGGGACGGCGGCTTCCGCGTCGACGCGTGGCTGCCGTGGGACGTGCCGTCCGGCCGCGGGGACGAACTGTGAGCGGGGGAGGGCTGCTTGAGGCCGTACGGGAGGCAGTGCGTGAGGTCGTTGGGGAGGTCGTACGGGAGAGACCGCGCAGAAGCCCCTCTCTGCTACGGCGATCCTGCCCCGGCCCTGGACGGCAGCCGTGATCGGCCGCCCGCCGGTGCTCGTTACTGTGGTCCCATGAACCCGATCCGCGTGCTTCTCGTCGACGACGACCCGCTGGTCCGCGCCGGTCTGTCCTTCATGATGGGCGGCGCGGACGACATCGAGATCGTCGGCCAGGCGGCGGACGGGACCCATGTGGCCCCGCTGGTCGCCGAACTGCGCCCGGACGTGGTCCTGATGGACATCCGCATGCCCACGATGGACGGCCTCGCGGCGACGGAGTCCCTGCGCAAGCGCCCCGACGCGCCGGAGGTCATCGTCCTCACGACCTTCCACGCCGACGACCAGGTGCTGCGGGCGCTGCGCGCGGGCGCGGCAGGCTTCGTCCTCAAGGACACTCCGCCCGCCGAGATCGTCGCGGCGGTACGGGCGGTCGCTGCGGGTGAGCCGGTGCTCTCCCCGACGGTGACGCAGCAGCTGATCACGCAGGTGACGGGGGTGGACCCGCAACAGGGCCGCCGCGAAAGGGCGTTGGAACGGCTCGCGCTCCTCGGGGAGCGGGAGAGGGAGGTGGCGGTGGCGGTGGGCCGCGGCGCGTCGAACGCGGACATCGCCTCGGAGCTTTACCTGAGCGTGGCCACGGTCAAGGCCCACGTCTCCCGCATCCTGACAAAGCTGGACCTCAACAACCGGGTGCAGATCGCGCTGTTGGCGCATGATGCGGGGTTGCTGGACGGAGTGGAGTAACCACCTCCGCCGAGCGGCCGCCCTTCGGCGACTTGCGAGCCCCGCATCTGCCGCCCACCCGCGCACGGCGGTGCCGCGTACTGCATAAGTGCAGCCAGCCCCCGCCCCCACACCGTCAGCCCCCCGCGACCTCCGCCACCCGTACCGCACGTCGTTCTCGGCGGGACAGTTCGCAGGCCTCGGCTACTCGTAGGGCCTGGAGTGCTTCTCGGCCGTCGCACGGGTTTGCCCGTTCCCCGCGTACGACGTCGACGAACGCCGCGAGTTCCGCCTCGTACGCGGGGGCGAACCGTTCCAGGAAGCCGGGCCACGGCTTGTCGGGCGGTGGTGGGCCGGCGGGCTCCGCGGACGACAGGGGCGTGCGGTCGTCGAAGCCGACCGCGATCTGGTCGTCCTCGCCCGCCAGTTCCATCCGTACGTCATAGCCCGCGCCGTTGCACCGCGTGGCCGTCGCCGTGACGAGCGTGCCGTCGTCGAGGGTGAGGACGGCCGCGGCGGTGTCGACGTCGTCCGCCTCGCGGAACATCGCGGGCCCGGCGTCCGACCCCGTCGCGTACACCTCGGTCACCTCACGCCCCGTCACCCAGCGGACCATGTCGAAGTCGTGGACCAGGCAGTCGCGGTAGAGGCCGCCGGAGAGCGGGAGATACGCGGCCGGGGGCGGCGCCGGGTCGGAGGTCATCGCGCGGACCGTGTGCAGCCGCCCGAGCCGCCCCGACCGCACGGCCTCGCGCGCCGCCACGTACCCCGCGTCGAACCGCCGCTGGAACCCCAGCTGGAGCACGCTCCCGGCGGCCTCGACCTCCCCGAGCGCGGCGAGCGTACCCGGCAGATCGAGGGCGATGGGCTTCTCGCAGAAGACCGGCAGCCCGGCCCGCGCCGCCTTGCCGATCAGCTCGGCATGCGCGGAGGTCGCCGCCGTGATCACCACGGCGTCCACGGGACCCGACCGCCCGCTCCCCGTGAAGATGTCGTCCACCGACGCCGCGGAAGCCGCCCCGATCCGCGCCGCGAGCCCGGCCGCGCGCCCGACGTCCGCGTCGGCGACGACCAGCGCATCCACCTCGGGATGTCGCTGAAGAGCCGCCGAATGAAATGTCCCGATACGACCCGTTCCGATCAATCCGATGCGCATGGACCAACCCTCGCCACACCCACCGGTCCTGTCAATCCTTTGTCCGGACAACAGAACTTCAGAACTTCCCGTCATCATTCCCTGCGACTACGCTCGCCGTGTGCCCAAACCAGCCGCCAAACCAGCCGTGGACCCGACCGTCTCGCTTCAGCTCGGGGTCGACCGCAGCAGTCCGGTTCCGCTGTACTTCCAGCTGTCCCAGCAGCTGGAGGCCGCGATCGAGCGCGGGGCCCTGACGCCGGGGACCCTGCTCGGCAACGAGATCGAGCTCGCGGGGCGCCTCGGTCTCTCCCGGCCCACCGTCCGGCAGGCCATCCAGTCGCTCGTCGACAAGGGGCTGCTCGTGCGCCGCAGGGGCGTCGGGACGCAAGTCGTCCACAGCCAGGTCAAGCGCCCCCTTGAGCTCAGCAGTCTCTACGACGACCTGGAGGCGGCCGGGCAGCGGCCCGAGACCCGCGTGCTCCGCAACACCGTCGAGCCCGCGTCCGCCGAGGTCGCCGCCGCGCTCGGCGTCGCGGAGGGCGACGAGGTACACCTCGTCGAGCGGCTCCGCCTGGCGCACGGCGAACCCATGGCGTTCCTGCGCAACCGTCTGCCCGCCGGACTCCTCGATCTCGACACGCCGCGTCTTGAGGCCACCGGCCTCTACCGACTGATGCGCGCCGCGAGCATCACCCTGCACAGCGCGCGCCAGTCCGTGGGCGCCCGCGCCGCCACCGCCGACGAGGGCGAGCGGCTGGGCGAACCCGCGGGAGCCCCGCTGCTCACGATGCAGCGCACGACTTTCGACGACACGGGACGCGCGGTCGAGTTCGGCTCCCACATCTACCGCGCCTCGCGCTACTCCTTCGAGTTCCAGCTCCTCGTACGACCGTAGGACCTGTCGCCGGGCGGCGCGTCCGCGGTCAGTCCGTGGCCAGCAGGCCGGCGCGGAGCTTGCCGACGACGCGCGAGATGAGCCGGGAGACGTGCATCTGCGAGCAGCCCAGTTCGTCGGCGATCTGCTGCTGGGTCCGCTCCTCCACGAAGCGGAGGTGGATGAGGGTGCGGTCCCGTTCGCCGAGGTCCGCGATCAGCGGGGCGAGGGAGTGGAAGTTCTCGACCAGCTCGAAGGAGTACTCGTCGACGCCGATGAAGTCGGCGAGCATCGTGTCGGACTCGTCGTCGGCGCCGTTCACCGCGGCGTTCAGCGAGACGGCGTTGTAGCCGTTGGCCGCCTTCTGCGCCTCGGCGACCTCGGAGGGCTCGAGCTGCATCAGTTCCGCAAGCTCGGCCGTGGAGGGCAGGCGGCCCAGGCGGGTGCGCAACTCCTCGGTGGCCTTGGACAGTTCGATGCGCGCTTCCTGGAGCCGACGGGGCACGTGCACGGCCCAGGACGTGTCGCGGAAGAACCGCTTGATCTCACCGGTGATGTAGGGGACGGCGAAGGAGGTGAACTCGACCTCGCGGGTCAGCTCGAACCGGTCGATGGCCTTGATCAGGCCGATGGTGCCGACCTGGATGATGTCTTCCATCTCCTGCGGGCCGCGGTGCCTGAACCGGGAGGCCGCGTACTGCACGAGGGAGAGGTTCATCTCGATCAGGGCGTTGCGCACGTACTGGTACTCGTGCGTGCCCTCCTCGAGTTGCGTGAGGCGGTCGAAGAAACGCTTGCCGACCTCCCGCGCGTCCTTGGGCGCGATGGAGGAGGGGTCCGTGTACGCGCGCTCAACGAGGTCTTCCCCGGCCGGGGCGGCCGTTTCCTGCGTCTGCTCCTGCGCGGCGGTGATCATGCGTCCCTCTCCTTGTTCAGTTCGACCTTGTCCAGTCCGGCTTTGTTCGGATCGACTTCGCTGGGTTCGTCTCCGTGTTCCGCAGCCCACCCTGTACCCCGCCAAATCCGACCCACACGTACGGACTTGCGAATGGGGCGACCGGGGCGAGTGAGGTGGGCAAAGGACACAAAAAGGAGGGGTGGACCCGGCCGTCCCAGGACGGGTCCACCCCTGGAGCACGCACGCGACTGCCCGTGGTGCCGTGCCGTGGAGTGCCCCGTTCCGTCCCCGTCATGCATCGCGCCGGTGATGTTTGCGTGGCCGCCGACGGGCTAACCGGAGGGACAGCACATGATGTCGACGCCAAGGGAGCGTGAGCGGTCATGACCGCCAACGAGAAGGGCAAGGCGAAGGTCGAGCAGGCCACCGGCGCCGCCAAGGAAGCCGCCGGACGCGCTGTGGGCAATGAACGCCTCACCGCCGAAGGCCGCGCCCAGCAGGCGAAGGGCGACGCGCGCCAGGCCAAGGAGAAGACCAAGGACATCGGCAAGCACTGACGTTCGCGCGACAGAGTCGGGGCCGCTCCGGAAGCCGGGGCGGCCCCGACGCGTGTATACCAACTCGCCAACAGTCGTCAGAATGTTCTGACAAATCCATTGACGCTGCCGCGCGCCCGCCGCTAGAACTCCTCCAGCCGCATTCGGGCGGCCGGGAGAAGAGGTGGCCCCACCATGCTTAGTCCCACCACGCTCAGTCCCACCATGCGTACGGCTCGCACGGCAGCCGCCCTCGTGGCGGTGATCGCGCTCGCGGCCGGGTGCAGCAGTTCCGGCGGCAAGGACGACGAGGACAACTCGGACGGCGGCGGGGGAGGCGGCAAGGGCGTGAACACGCCCCGCCTCAAGATCGCGATGATCACCCACTCGGGCGAGGGTGACACTTTCTGGGACATCGTCCAGAGCGGCGCCAAGCAGGCCGCCCGCAAGGACAACGTCGAGTTCCTCTACTCCAACGACAAAGAGGCCAAGGGACAGGCCGAGCTCGTCCAGTCCGCGATCGACAAGAAGGTCGACGGCATCGTCGTCACCCTGGCCAAGCCGGAGGCGATGAAGGCGGTGCTCGGCAAGGCCGAGGACGCCGGGATACCGGTCGTCACCATCAACTCCGGCGGCGAGTTCTCCGCTGATTTCGGCGCGCTGAGCCACATCGGGCAGGACGAGTCCGTGGCGGGCGAGGCCGTGGGCGACGAGCTGAACAAGCGCGGCAAGAAGAAGGCGCTCTGCGTCATCCACGAGCAGGGAAACGTTTCCCTGGAGCAGCGCTGCGCGGGCGTCAAGAAGACCTTCGACGGCTCGGTCGAGAATCTCAACGTGGACGGCACCAACGCGCCCGGCTCCCAGTCCTCCATCAGTGCCAAGCTCCAGGCCACCAAGGACATCGACTCCGTCGTCACGCTCGGCGCGCCGATCGCCGCGTACTCGGTGAAGGCCAAGGAGGATGCGGGCAGCAAGGCGGAGGTCGACACGTTCGACCTGAACGCCGAGGTCGTCAAGCGCCTCAAGGCCAAGGAGGTCGGCTTCGCCGTCGACCAGCAGCCCTACCTCCAGGGCTACCTCGCCATCGACGAACTGTGGCTCTACAAGACCAACGCGAACGTCCTCGGCGGCGGCAGGCCCGTCCTCACCGGACCCGCGATCGTCACCGGGAAGGATGTGCCGAAGCTGGAGAAGTACACCGCCCGCGGTACCCGATGAACACATGCGTGATCCGCGTGGTCGATACTTGGGCCGCTGGGGCCGGGGATCCGGACCGGCCTCACCGAAGAGCAGAGCTAGAAGGGCACGGCGTCGTGGCAAGGGTTCAGACAGGGGTACGTGCGGTGGGCGCCGTGCTGGTCGCGGTGCTCGGGGTATCCCTCGCGGGGTGCAGCAGCACCGGAGGCAAGCGCGCCGAGGACGCACGCAAGGCGGCAACGGCACAGGGCAAGGCCGCGGTGAACACACCGAACTGGACGTTCGGGATGGTGACCCACTCGGGTGACGGCGACACGTTCTGGGACATCGTCCAGGAAGGCGCCGAGCAGGCCGCCCGCAAGGACAACATCAAGTTCCTCTACTCCCACGACGACGAGGCCCAGCAGCAGGCCCAGCTCGTGGACTCGTACATCGACAAGAAGGTCGACGGCATCATCGTCACCCTCGCCAAGCCCGACGCGATGAAGGGCGCTCTGGCCCGCGCCAAGAAGGCCGGCATCCCGGTGATCACCGTGAACTCGGGCTCCGCGGAGTCCAAGGCCTTCGGCGCCCTCACGCACATCGGCCAGGACGAGACGATCGCGGGCGAGGCCGTCGGCGACGAGCTCAACAAGCGCGGCAAGAAGAAGGCGCTCTGCATCCTGCACGAGCAGGGCAACGTCGGGCACGAGCAGCGCTGCGAGGGCGCCAAGAAGACCTTCGACGGCAAGATGCAGAACCTGTACGTGACCGGCACGAACATGCCCGACGTGCAGTCCTCCATCGAGGCCAGGCTCCAGTCCGACAAGTCCATCGACTCGGTCGTCACGCTCGGCGCGCCCTTCGCGGACACCGCCGTGAAGGCCGCCGACAGCGCGGGCAGCAAGGCCGAGGTCGACACCTTCGACCTGAACGAGAAGGTCGCGGCGGGCCTCAAGAGCGGCGATCTCGGCTTCGCCGTCGACCAGCAGCCCTACCTCCAGGGCTATGAGGCCGTGGACCTGCTCTGGCTCTACAAGTACAACGCCGATGTGCTCGGCGGCGGCAAGCCGGTCCTCACCGGACCGCAGATCGTCACCAAGGACCAGGCCGACGAGCTGGAGGATTACGCGAAGCGAGGGACCCGATGACAGCCACAGCCCCGGCGCCCGCGCCATCCCCGGGCTCACCGGAGACGAAGACGGACGAGCGCCTCCTGAAGGCCTCGCCGCTGAAGAAGCTGATGGGCCGCCCCGAGCTCGGCTCCGTCGTCGGCGCCATCGCCGTCTTCATCTTCTTCGCGGTCGCCGCCGACAGCTTCCTGCAGGCCACCAGCCTCGCCACGGTGCTCTACGCGGCATCGACGCTCGGCATCATGGCGGTCCCGGTCGCGCTCCTGATGATCGGCGGCGAGTTCGACCTGTCGGCGGGCGTCATGGTGACGACCTCCGCGCTGATCTCGTCGATGTTCAGCTACCAGATGACCGCGAACGTCTGGGTGGGCGTGCTCGTCTCGCTCGTCGTGACCCTCGCGATCGGCGTCTTCAACGGCGTGATGCTGACCCGCACCGACCCGCCGAGCTTCATCATCACGCTCGGTACGTTCCTGATGCTGACCGGCATGAACCTCGGCTTCACCAAGCTGATCAGCGGCACGGTCTCCACGAAGTCGATCGCCGACATGGAGGGCTTCACCTCCGCCAAGGACGTCTTCGCCTCGACGCTGACCATCGGCGGCGTCGACTTCAAGATCACGATTCTCTGGTGGCTAGGCCTGATCGTGGTCGCCACCTGGGTCCTGCTGCGCACCCGCGTCGGCAACTGGATCTTCGCGGTCGGCGGCGGCGAGGACGCGGCCCGCGCGGTCGGTGTCCCGGTCGCCGCGACCAAGATCGGCCTCTATATGGGCGTCGCCTTCGGCGCCTGGGTCTCCGGCCAGCACCTGCTCTTCTCGTACGACGTCGTCCAGTCCGGCGAGGGCGTCGGCAACGAACTGATCTACATCATCGCGGCCGTCATCGGCGGCTGTCTGATCACCGGCGGATACGGCTCCGCGGTCGGCGCGGCCGTGGGCGCCCTCATCTTCGGCATGGTCAGCAAGGGCATCGTGTTCGCCGAGTGGAACCCGGACTGGTTCAAGTTCTTCCTCGGAGTGATGCTGCTCCTGGCGACCCTGCTCAACCACTGGGTCCGCAAGCGCGCGGAGGCGACGAAGTGAGCACCGAATCGACCGAAGTCACCGACGCCGCGCCGGGCCCCGACCGGACCCCGCTCGTCGAGCTCGACGACGTCAGCAAGTACTACGGCAACATCCGCGCCCTCGAAGGCGTCTCCCTGGAGGTCCACGCGGGCGAGATCTCCTGCGTCCTCGGCGACAACGGCGCGGGCAAGTCGACCCTCATCAAGATCATCGCTGGCCTTCACCGGCACGACGCGGGAGAGTTCCGCATCGACGGCGAGGACGCGAAGCTCGGCTCGCCGCGCGAGGCCCTGGACCGGGGTATCGCCACGGTCTACCAGGACCTCGCCGTGGTCCCGCTGATGCCGGTCTGGCGGAACTTCTTCCTCGGCTCCGAGCCGACGAAGGGCGCGGGCCCCTTCAAGCGCCTGGACGTCGACCTCATGCGCGAGACGACCCGCGCGGAGCTCCTTCGCATGGGCATCGACCTGCGCGACGTCGACCAGCCCATCGGCACCCTCTCGGGCGGCGAGCGCCAGTGCGTGGCGATCGCCCGCGCCGTCTACTTCGGCGCCAAGGTCCTGGTCCTCGACGAGCCGACGGCGGCGCTCGGCGTCAAGCAGTCGGGCGTCGTCCTGAAGTACGTCGCCGCGGCGCGGGACGCGGGCCTCGGAGTGGTCCTGATCACTCACAACCCGCACCACGCGTACCTGGTCGGCAACCGCTTCGTCCTCCTGAAGCGCGGCACGATGTTCGGCAGCTACGCCCGCGACGAGGTCACCCTCGACGAACTGACCCGCCAGATGGCGGGCGGCTCCGAGCTGGACGACTTGCGCCATGAGCTGGAGAAGCGCTGACGGCGCCCCCTCAGGGGCGTGCGGAAAAGCCCCGTAAGGGGCGCGGGGAACTGCGCGAGCAACCACAGAAAAGCCGCAGTCGCGTCTGCCGGGCGACCGAGCAGACGCGACTGCGGCATTTCCCGGGCCGAGCGCGCAGTTCCCCGCGCCCCTGACGGGGCGCACCGGGTCCGTTGTGCGCGCCCCCGCGAGTGTGAGGCAGAATCGCCGCAATGAGCACCTACCGCGACCTCGCGCACCGCGGCTCCGCCCGAGCCACCGTTCTGCGGACCGTGGGCACGCGTGAGCGCCGATCACATCTGACGGCGCCCCGCGTCCCCACCGTCGGCATCGACATCGGCGGCACGAAGGTGATGGCGGGTGTCGTCGACGCGGACGGCAACATCCTGGAGACCCTCCGTACGGAGACCCCGGACAAGTCCAAGAGCCCCAAGGTCGTCGAGGACACCATCGTCGAGCTGGTCCTCGATCTCTCCGACCGGCACGACGTGCACGCGGTGGGCATCGGCGCCGCGGGCTGGGTCGACGCGGACCGCAACCGCGTCCTGTTCGCCCCGCACCTGTCCTGGCGCAACGAACCCCTGCGCGATCGCCTCTCGGGCCGCCTCGCGGTCCCCGTGCTCGTCGACAACGACGCGAACACCGCCGCGTGGGCGGAGTGGCGCTTCGGCGCGGCCCGCGGCGAGGACCACCTGGTCATGATCACGCTGGGCACCGGCATCGGCGGCGCGATCCTGGAGGACGGCCAGGTCAAGCGCGGCAAGTTCGGCGTGGCCGGGGAGTTCGGCCATATGCAGGTCGTCCCCGGCGGCCACCGCTGCCCGTGCGGCAACCGCGGCTGCTGGGAGCAGTACAGCTCCGGCAACGCCCTGGTCAGGGAGGCCCGCGAGCTCGCCGCGGCCGACTCCCCGGTCGCGTACGGGATCATCGAGCGGGTCAAGGGCAACATCCCCGACATCACGGGCCCCCTGATCACGGAGCTGGCCCGCGACGGCGACGCCATGTGCGTCGAACTCCTCCAGGACATCGGCCAGTGGCTCGGCGTCGGCATCGCGAACCTCGCGGCGGCCCTCGACCCCTCCTGCTTCGTGATCGGCGGCGGCGTCTCGGCCGCCGACGACCTCCTGATCGGCCCGGCGCGCGACGCCTTCCGCCGCCAGCTGACGGGACGCGGCTACCGCCCCGAGGCCCGTATCGCCCGCGCCCAGCTGGGCCCCGAGGCGGGCATGGTGGGCGCCGCCGACCTGGCCCGCCTGGTGGCCCGCCGCTTCCGCCGGGCGAACCGCCGCCGGGTGGAGCGCCACGAACGTTACGAGCGCTATGTGGAAGCCCGCCGCACCAACGACCGCACCTCTCAGGGAACCCAGTAAGCAGATGACCGTCCCCCGACAACCCTCGTCCCCGGACTCCGTGGAATCCCCGGATCCCGCCGACGGGGGAGGCCGCCCCCGCGAGGGCCGCCGCCACATGATCCGCCGTCGCTGGCTGACGGCCACGATCATCGTGCTCCTGATCGGCGTACCGGCCGGCTATCTGGTGATCTCCGCCAACCAGAGCCGCAACAGCGGCCGGGACAAGGAGGCCAAGTACTCCGCGACCGGCCTCACCGCGGGCTGGCCCTCCAAGGTGCAGCGCCGCCTCTACGACGTGCCGATCGCCCCGTACTCCAGGGAAGTCGCCTACTACGAGACGAACAACTGGCGCACCAGCCGCCTGTACGCCCAGTTCCTGACGAGCAACAAGGGCCTGGACAAGTTCCTCGATCAGATCGGCACGAGCACCGGCGAGCTGAAGAAGAACGAGATAACGATCAGCAAGCGCGACCGCAAGGTGGTCGGCTGGCAGTTCACGGATCCGGGCCCCTGGCTGGGACTCACCCATCGGAAGAAGGACCCGGCACCGACCCTGGACGTGGTGGTGAACCGCGTCAACCCGGATCACCCGATGGTCTATGTAGTGTCTACGACAACCCCGTAACTGGCGTGTTTCATCGGTGAGTTGCCGCGCGGTCGGCTCGTACGATGACGCGCATGATCTCCACAGAGACGTCCGACGACGCGGCATCCGAAGAGGGGTACGACAGGCGCCGGCGTGCCCAGTGGCTCGCAGGTCAGGCGCGCGCGGACGGCGTGGCGCGCAGGGACATGCTGCGGCTCCTCGCCGCGGCGGGGGCGACGGCGGGCGCCGCGGGCGCGGTCTCGGCCCTCTCGGCACCACGGGCGAAGGCGGCCACCGGTGCGCCGGTCACTGCCGTTTCCGCAGCAGCGCCCGGAATCGTGAAGCCGCTGCCCGCGGACCGCTTCACGATCCGGGGCACGAACGCGGAGACGAAGTTCGAGGCGCTCGCCGGGACTCCCTTCCTCACCCCCGCGTCCCACTTCTTCGTGCGCAACCACACGGCGACGCCGGGCCTGGACGCGAAGACGTGGAGCCTGAAGATCTGGGGCGACGGTCTGAAGGGCGGCGGTCTGAAGTACGGCGGGGCAAGGGAGTTCACGCTCGCCGACCTCAAACGCCTCCCGTCGGTGACGCGCACCGCCTTCGTCGAATGCGCGGGCAACGGCAGGAGCTTCTTCACCAGCCAGCAGGGCCAACCGGCTTCGGGCACGGCCTGGACGCTGGGAGCGATCGGCAACGCCCGCTGGCGCGGCGTACGCCTCTCCGAAGTCCTGCGCAGGGCAGGCGTGTCGCGCCACGCGGTGGACGTGCTGCCGAGGGGCCTGGACGCGGAGTACGTCACGGACGACGGCACGAACCTGGGAAGGGTCCGGCGCCCGCTCCCGATCTCCAAGGCCCTCGACGACGTCATCCTCGCCTACGAGATGAACGGCGCCCCGCTCCCCGCCGACCACGGCTACCCGGTACGGGTCCTGGTCCCGGCCTGGGTGGGCATCGCGTCGATCAAATGGGTCGGCGACATCGAGGTCTCGGCGCAGCCGCTCTTCTCGCCGTGGAACACGCAGTTCTACCGCTTGTTCGGCGACGCGTACCCCCCGCAGGGCAGCGCCCCGCTGACCCACCAGACCCTGAAGTCCGCCTTCGAACTCCCCTGGAACGCCAGCGTCGACGCGGCCACGACCCACCACCTCACCGGCCGCTCCTGGTCGGCGACGGGCGCGATCACCCGGGTGGACATCAGCACGGACGCGGGCACGACATGGCACCGGGCCCGCCTCAAGGACACCCCGCACCGGGCCACATGGACCCGCTGGACCACCCCATGGCACCCGGCATCCCCCGGCCCGACCACACTCCTGGCCCGCGCCACGGACACCACGGGCCACACCCAGCCGGAGACGACGACGCACAACAGCCAGGGATACTTGTTCGACGCCGTGGTGCGACACCCTGTGACGGTGGTGTGAGGCCGGGCGATGCCCGCCGGTCCGTTCGGGGCTTTCTGGTCGGTTTTGGGATGGGTGATCCCGTTGTCGGAGCGGGATTTTCGGAGAGAGCTTGCGCACCCTCTTACTCACGCGTCAGCTCCGACGGTTAGCGTAGAGCGGTGAGCGAGACGAATACCCCTGCCCTCCAGTACCGCTTCGACGGCCCCGAAGACGCACCCGTGCTGATCCTCGGGCCGTCGCTCGGTACCACGTGGCACATGTGGGACCGGCAGGTGCCCGAGCTGATCAAGCAGTGGCGCGTGTTCCGCTTCGACATGCCCGGACACGGGGGCGCCCCCGCGCATCCCTGCGGCTCCGTCGGCGAGCTCGCCCAGCGGCTCCTCGCCACCCTCGACGAGGTCGGCGTGCAGCGCTTCGCCTACGCGGGCTGCGCGTTCGGCGGCGCGATCGGCGCCGAGCTCGCCCTGCGGCACCCCCAGCGCGTCGCCTCGCTGGCGCTGATATCCGCGTCGCCGCGCTTCGGCTCCGCCGACGAGTTCCGCCAGCGCGGCGTCATCGTGCGCAGCAACGGCCTCGACCCCATCGCGCGTACGTCCCCCGAGCGCTGGTTCACGCCCGGCTTCGCCGCCGCGCAGCCCGCGATCACCGACTGGGCCGTACAGATGGTGCGTACGACCGACCCGGGCTGCTACATCGCCGCCTGCGAGGCGCTCGCCGCCTTCGATGTGCGCGCCGAGCTGGGGCGGATCGGCGTGCCCACGCTCGTCCTCGTCGGCTCGGAGGACCAGGTCACCGGGCAGGGCGAGGCCCGTACGCTCGTCGCCGGCATACCGGACGCCCGCCTCGCCGTGGTGCCGGGCGCATCGCACCTCGCCCCCGTCGAGCAGCCCGCCGCCGTCACCGACCTTCTCGTACGGCACTTCTCCACCGCCTGGCCGCCGGCGACCGACACGGGGACGCACGCGGCGATCGGCGCACCGCCGGTCAAGCCGGTGCTCGCACCGCCGATCCCCGTCTTCCCCGTCGCCGAGATCGGCCCCACGGAGCAGCCCGAAGCCGTGGGCGGCGGGCGCCCCGACCCGTACGACGCGGGGATCAAGGTCCGCCGCGAGGTGCTCGGCGACGCGCACGTCGATCGCGCCCTCGCCGCGGCCGACGACTTCTCCGAGGACTTCCAGGAGCTCATCACGCGCTACGCGTGGGGCGAGGTCTGGAACCGGCCCGGCCTCGACCGCCGCTCCCGCAGCTGCGTCACCCTCACCGCGCTCGTGGCGGGCGGCCACCTCGACGAGCTGGCCTTCCACACCCGCGCCGCCCTGCGCAACGGCCTCACCCCGCAGGAGATCAAGGAAGTGCTGCTCCAGGCGGCCGTCTACTGCGGCGTACCCGCGGCGAACTCCGCCTTCAAGGTCGCCCAGGCCGTGATCCGAGAGGAAACCACGCCGCAGGAGTAGCAGGATGGGTGCATGACGACTGCCGCGAAGCGCATCAAGCTCACGAAGAAGACGCATGCCTGTGTCCGTCTGGAGCGGGACGGCCAGAAGCTCGTCATCGACCCGGGCGGCTTCACCGAGGAGGACGCGGCGCTCGGCGCCGACGCGATCCTCGTCACGCACGAGCACCCCGACCACTTCGACGAGAACCGGCTGCGCGCCGCCATGGAGGCCAATCAGGCCGCCGAGATCTGGACCCTGCGCTCCGTCGCGGAGAAGATCTCGGCAGCCTTCCCGGGCCGGGTGCACACCGTCGGGAACGGCGACATGTTCACCGCCGCGGGCTTCGACGTACAGGTGCACGGCGAGCTGCACGCCGTGATCCACCCGGACATCCCGCGGATCACCAACGTCGGCTATCTGGTGGACGGTTCGGTCTTCCACCCGGGTGACGCGCTGACCGTGCCCGAGCAGCCCGTGGACACGCTGATGCTGCCCGTGATGGCGCCCTGGAACAAGATCTCCGAGGTCATCGAGTACGTCCGCGAGGTCAAGCCGCAGCGCGCCTACGACATCCACGACGCGCTGCTCACGGATCTGGCCCGCCCCATCTACGACTCCCAGATCGGGTCACTCGGCGGCGCCGAGCACCTGCGGCTCACGCCGGGGGAGGCGGCCGAACTGTGACCGGCCGCCCCGGCACTGTCAGTGGCGGCCGGTAGGTTGTGAGGCATGCGCATTGCCACCTGGAACGTGAACTCGATCACCGCTCGGCTGCCGAGGCTGCTCGCCTGGCTGGAGAGCAGCGGTACGGATGTGCTGTGCATCCAGGAGACCAAGACCACCGCCGAGGGCTTCCCCGCCGACGAGCTGCGCGAGCTGGGGTACGAATCGGCGGTGAACGCGACAGGCCGGTGGAACGGAGTCGCGCTGCTGTCCAGGGTCGGCCTGGAGGACGTGACGATCGGCCTGCCCGGCGGCCCCGACTACGAAGGGGTGCAGGAACCCCGCGCGATCTCCGCGACCTGCGGCCCCGCGCGAGTCTGGTCGGTGTACGTGCCCAACGGCCGCGAGGTGGACCACGCGCACTACGGCTACAAGCTGCAGTGGTTCGAGGCCCTGAAGGCCGCGGTCGCCTCGGACGCGACGGGCGCGCGGCCGTTCGCGGTCCTCGGTGACTTCAACGTCGCCCCGACCGACGCGGACGTATGGGATCCCGCCCTGTTCGAGGGCGCCACGCACGTGACCCCCGCCGAGCGCGCGGCCCTCGCCGCCCTGCGGGAAGCGGGCCTCTCGGACGTCGTGCCGCGCCCCTTGAAGTACGACCACCCGTTCACGTACTGGGACTACCGCCAGCTCGGCTTCCCCAAGAACAGGGGCATGCGCATCGACCTGGTGTACGGGAACGAGGCGTTCGCGAAGGCCGTGACGGACTCGTACGTGGACCGCGAGGAGCGCAAGGGCAAGGGCGCGTCCGATCACGCGCCGGTCGTGGTGGACCTGGAGGTCTGACCGACTCCCCGCGCCCCCGTGCGGGGGCGCGGGGAAGCACGTCCGTTACGGCTCCAGCGCCCCCAGATCCACCGACTCCGCGATCGCCGCGAGCCCCGCGTCCCCCGGATGCAGATGGTCCCCGCTGTCGTACGCGGCCAGCATCCGCGAGGGGTTCGCCGGGTCCCGCAGGACCGCGTCGAAGTCCAGGACGGCATCGAAGTCGTCGCCGCCGCGCAGATAGTCGTTGATCTTCACGCGCTCCGCGTCCGCCGCCGGCGTGCACAGCGACTCGCCCTGGCAGGGGGCGATCGTCGCCGCGAGGACCCGCAGGCCCCGCGCGTGCGCCCGCTCGGCGATCTCCCGCATCCCGGCCGTCACCTGGTCCGCCGACGCGCCCCAGCGGACGTCGTTGACACCTTCGAAGACCACGACCGTACGGGCCGACGTCTGGGCGAACACATCACGGTCCAGACGGTGCAGCGCGCTCACGCCGCCGGTGTCGGTGGAGACGCCGTCGCCGGGATAGCGGTCCGCGATGACGCGGTTCGCCGAGATCCCCTGGTTCAGGACGCCGAAGCGCGGGACCTCGTCCTGCTGGAGCAGCCGCGTCGCGAGCACGTTGGGCCAGCGGTGGTTCGCGCTCTGCGTCGACTTCACGCCGTCCGTGATGGAGTCGCCGAGCAGCACCACGGAGCCGGGTCCGCCGCTCACGTCGACTCCGGTGAGCAGCGGCCAGGTCGAGATCGTCGACGTGTACGCCTGCGGGGAGCCCTCCGCCGCATGGTCGCCGGGGCCGCTCACGTACGAGGTCTGGATGGCCTGGCTGTGGACGGGCGCGGTGGTCACCGTCCCCGGCAGATGGAAGCTGACCAGGAGGTTCGTGTCCGCGGGCACGTCGAAGTCGAGCGGGTCGCTGAACGCCTGTGCCCCCGCCGGGACTTCGGTGCCGCCCCTGCCGCCGAAGGACAGCCGCCGCGGCTCTCCCCGCGCCCCCGCCCCGGACTCCTGCACCGCCACGGTCGCGCTGCCGATCCGTACCGGCGCCGCGGCGAAGGTGTTGTCGAGCCGGATCCGCACCCGCGGCCCGCCCGTGCTCGTATGGACGACAAGGCGCACGGTCCGGTCGGTCCAGGGACCCACCGCGGTGTACCCGGCGGTCGAGGCCGACCAGGTGCCGGTCCAGCCCTTCGTCGGCTGGCGCACGGAGAGCGAGAAGACGTGCAGATCCGGGGCGCCCGGGTCCTTGGGCAGGGTCACCGAGGCGATCTCGCGCCCCCGCGCCACCGGCACGGTCACCGCGTACAGCCGTGTCTTCTCGGCGAGTTGGCCGCCGGGAGTGTTCACGTGCGGCAGCGCGACCGCCTTGGTGGCGAGCGGGCCCGAGCGCCAGTCCGGCGCCGTCAGACGGTACGTTCCCCTCGATCCGTCCCGGTAGCGCACCGTCCCCGTGCCGCTCGCGTCGCCGCCCGTGCCCGCGACCAGGAACGCGAGCGCGTCCCCGCGCCCGCGAAGGCGTACGGACTGCCCGTCGGCCCGCACGTTGTCCGCCTGGCCCGTGTGGGTGCGCGGCCAGGCGAGCCGGGCCCCGTCCACGGCGAGCGAACGGCCCGGAGTCCAGCCCGCCGCGCTCAGGTCCTGCGCCGAGAGCGAGCCGCCCGAGCCGTCGAAGTCCGCCTCAGCGGGCCGCGCGTCGTCACTGACCGCCCTGTTGTCGAAGAGCCGCTCCAGGGGGAGCGGCCCGGGTCTGTGCGGCGCGGCCTGCGCCGTGGCCACAGGTACGGCGGCGCTGATCACCGCGAGTACGGCGGCCGCTCCCCAGATACGTGAGATACGCGAGGTACGCGGACTGCGTGGGCGCACACCAGACCCCTCCCTTGGCTGAAGCTGACGTGACGACAGGTGCGCCATGAAGCTAAGGAGACCGGGGAGAAGCGTCAATGAGGTGCGCGTGAACATGACCCGAACTCGCCGGGATGCCGTACGGCAACGCCCCCGGAAGCCGCCGGGGTCCGGCTCACCGGCGCGTATCCGCGGGCATGCGGGGCACACTGCCGGGCACCTCCTCGCCCGAAGGCCGCGCGGAGCGATTCGCCTCATTCCGTGATCAACTGATGCAAGATACATTCTTGGGGCGTTGACATCCATCGGAGAGGCCGATCATGAACATCTCCTTCTTCGGCAGGCGGCGCCGGCAGGAGTCCGCCGACCGGGGCTCGGTACTCGCCTCCGCGTTCGACGAGGATCCGGCGGGCGTGGCCGAACTCCTCTCCGAATGTGAGCTCCTTCGCTCCCAGGCCGCCGGTGCCGGTCTCGAACTCGACGACTCCCCGGCCTCGTTGACCGCCCTCGACCAGCTTCTGCCGCGCTGGCGCGACGACCCCGAACTGCTGCCGTGGCTCGGCAACGACGCGGGCCTGTACCTGGGTTCGGTCATCGTCCGCACGGTGCCCGGCGCCGTCTGGCACGTCTGGCCCGCGGGCAGCCCCGTCGTGCGGCTCGTTTCGGGGCGCGAGATCCAGGTGGTGGAGGCGGGTCTCGACTGGGCCGTGCACGGCGCTCCCGAGCTGTCCCAGGTCTTCGCGGAGGCCTCGGAGACTTAACCGCAGTTCGATGTAACTACAAATACTGTTAATGCCCTTACGTGCGTGTCGTCCAATAAGTCCCGTTTTCGCGTGGATAGTTTGCGCGGACCGACACCGCCGAGAGTGGGCAGGGCAGGGCATGGCCGTCGATCCGCTGATCGAGCTGCGTGATGTGAACAAGTACTACGGGAAGTTGCATGTCCTCCAGGACATCAACCTCACCGTCGGCAAGGGGGAGGTGGTCGTGGTCATCGGCCCGTCAGGGTCGGGGAAATCAACGCTGTGCAGGACGATCAACCGTCTGGAGACGATCCAGTCGGGAGCCATCGCACTGGACGGGCAGCCGCTTCCGGGAGAGGGCAAGGCACTGGCCACGCTCCGCGCCGACGTCGGCATGGTGTTCCAGTCCTTCAACCTCTTCGCGCACAAGACGGTGCTCCAGAACGTCGCCCTCGCGCCGGTCAAGGTGCGGGGCCGCAAGAAGGACGAGGCCGAGCGTCGCTCCCGTGAACTCCTGGACCGGGTGGGCCTCGCGGCACAGGCCGACAAGTACCCGGCGCAGCTCTCGGGCGGTCAGCAGCAGCGTGTGGCCATCGCACGCGCGCTCGCCATGGAGCCCAAGGTGATGCTCTTCGACGAGCCGACCTCCGCGCTCGACCCCGAGATGATCAACGAAGTGCTCGAGGTCATGCAGGGCCTCGCCCGCGACGGCATGACCATGGTCGTCGTCACCCACGAGATGGGCTTCGCCCGCTCGGCCGCCAACCGTGTCGTCTTCATGGCCGACGGCCGCATCGTCGAGGACCGGGCCCCCGAGGAGTTTTTCAACAACCCGGAGAGCGACCGGGCCAAGGACTTCCTCTCCAAGATCCTCAAGCACTGACGGGGGGCCAGGCATGATGCGTACGACACGTCTGCTCGCGGCGCTCGTCCTCGCCGCGTGCGCCGCGAGCGCCTGCGGCAAGGAGGGCAGCCCCCCGGTGAAGGGGCCGCAGCCCGACGAACTGCCGAAGTACCAGGTGGCCAAGGGATTCCGGCTGCCGGACTCCGGCACCTGGAAGAAGGCCGGGCGGCGCGGCCACCTCGTCGTCGGGGCCAAGGAGGACCAGCCCTTCCTCGGCGAGAAGAACCCCGCCACCGGGGCCTACTCCGGCTTCGACATCGAGATCGCCAAGATGATCTCGGCGTCGCTCGGCTTCGACCCCAAGTCGGTCCGGTTCAAGACGATCGCGTCGGCGAACCGCGAGACCGCCCTGCAGAACGGGCAGATCGACTACTACGTCGGCACCTACACCATCAACGACCTCCGCAAGAAGCTCGTCGGGTTCGGCGGCCCCTACTACATGGCGGGCCAGGGCCTGCTCGTGCGCGCCGACGAGGACGACATCAAGGGACCGCAGGATCTCGACGGCAAGAAGGTCTGCTCGGCGGCCGGATCGACCCCCTACCAGCGCATCCAGAAGGACT
This sequence comes from Streptomyces sp. NPDC046925, assembly GCF_040644915.1. Classification (NCBI taxonomy): domain Bacteria; kingdom Bacillati; phylum Actinomycetota; class Actinomycetes; order Kitasatosporales; family Streptomycetaceae; genus Streptomyces; species Streptomyces sp. NPDC046925. Next base: position 624,129 of record NZ_JBEYWZ010000001.1, read on the forward strand.
ACCCGAAGGCGACGCTCATCGCGTACGACACGTACTCGGTCTGCGTCGACAACCTCCTGACCTATCAGGTCGACGCCGTCACCACCGACGACGCGATCCTCATCGGGTACGCGGCCAAGGTGCCCGACGAGCTCAAGGTGACCGGCAAACCGTTCTCCGAGGAGCCCTACGGCATCGGCGTCCCGAAGAACGACAGCGCCCTGCGGTTCGCCGTCGACGACGCGCTCGCCGCCCGGCAGAAGAACGGCGACTGGAAGAAGGCCTACGACGCCACGCTCGGCCTCTCCGGAGTCCCGGCGCCGAAGCCGCCCGCCATCGACCGCTACCCGGCGAGCTGAGGAGGCGTCGTGGACGTACTGACAGACAACTTCTCCACCTTCGGCAAGGGGTTCGTCGGGACCGTCGAACTCACCGTGTACGCCTCGATCCTGGCGCTCGTGCTCGGATTCATCATGGCGTCGTTCCGGGTGGCGCCGGTCGGCTCCTTCCGGGCGTTCGGCACCGCCTGGGTGACGGTCCTGCGCAACACCCCGCTCACGCTGCTCTTCTTCGCGGTGCTGCTCGGGCTCCCGCGCTTCGGACTCGTCCTGCCCTTCAAGGTGTTCGCCGTCATCGCCCTGGGCTGCTACACCTCCGCGTTCATCTGCGAGGCACTGCGCTCGGGCATCAACACCGTCCCCAAGGGCCAGGGCGAGGCGGCCCGCAGCCTGGGGATGACCTTCGGGCAGACCCTGTCCATGGTGGTGCTCCCGCAGGCCTTCCGGTCCGTCATCCCGCCGGTCGGCTCCACCCTCATCGCCCTCGCCAAGAACTCGGCCATCGCGGGCGCGTTCAGCGTCACCGAGCTGCTCGGCACGTACAAGACGCTCAGTGAGCTCGGCTACAACATCATCTGGACGTTCGTCTGGATCGCCGTCGGCTACCTGATCATCACCCTCGCCATCAGCGCCGTCTTCAATGTCCTCGAGAAGCGCTGGGGAGTCGCCCGATGAAAGCCCTCTCCCACGAATCCACCGCCCTCTACGACGTACCGGGACCGAAGACCGAGCGCAGACACAAGCTCTACGGGCTGCTCTCCACCGTGGTCCTGGTCGCCCTGGTCGGCTGGCTCCTCTATCTCCTGTTCGACACCGACCAGTTCACCGCGGCGAAATGGACGCCGTTCGAGTACAAGGGCATCCAGGAACTCCTCCTGAAGGGCCTGGGGAACACCCTCAAGGCCTTCGCCATCTCGGCGGTGCTCGCGCTCGCGCTCGGCTGCCTGCTCGCCATGGGGCGGCTCTCCGACCACCGTCCCGTGCGCTGGGTGGCCACGCTGCTCGTGGAGTTCTTCCGCGCGATGCCGGTCCTGGTGATGATCTTCTTCGTCTTCGTGGCGCTGAAGGTACAGCCGCTGCCGGCCCTGGTCGCCGGGCTCACGCTCTACAACGGCTCGGTGCTCGCCGAGGTCTTCCGCTCGGGCGTGAACTCCGTGGAGCGCGGACAGCGGGAGGCGGCGTACGCGCTCGGGATGCGCAAGACGCAGGTGATGACGCACGTCCTCGTACCGCAGGCCGTGCGCGCCATGCTGCCCGCGATCATCAGCCAGTTGGTGGTCGCACTCAAGGACACCTCACTCGGCTATCTGATCACTTACGAGGAGTTCCTCCACGCCGGGAAGCTGATCGCGTCGAACCTCGACTACGATCTACCTTTCATCCCCGTGGTTCTGGTGATCTCGCCGATCTACATCGGGATGTGCATGCTGCTCTCGTGGTTCGCCCAGTGGGTGTCCAAACGACAGCGGCGCAATCCCAAGACCGAGGCCGCGGACGTGGCATCGGCCGAACCAGGGACGCTGCTGCCGGGCAGGCAGTAGTTACAGGGGCCAGGCCCACCCGGCAGCAGCCGGTGATCACTGTTCGCGCAACGGGACCGACACGTATGACGGGTCGGACGCGGGCGAGGAGAAGGTCAGCTGCGCGCCGGACGGGTTGTGCTCGATGTAGAGCGGGTCGACCGTGTCGACCACCAGGGCGAGCCTGTGTCCTGCCGGAACGTCGTAGGCCGTGGAGAACAATTCCAGGTCCACGCCGAACGGCCGGCCGGGGGTCTTGCCGTGGAAGGTGTACGGCGCGTTGCTGACCAGCTTGCCGAGGCCGAGCGGGCCCACGTCGTAGAGGTACGCGACGAGGGTGCCGCTCTCCTTGGTACTGGTGAGCGTGGTGTGCAGCTTCGCCGTCCCGCGCACCCGCTGGGCCGTGTCGTACTTCTGGGACTGCCAGACGCCCGCGTAGCGCCGCGGAAGCAGCGGCATCGAGGCCACCGGCGGGGTCTTGAGGAACTGGTCGAGGGCGTTGGAGAGCAGCACGGTGCCGCCGTTGGCGCCCGAGTCGACGTTCGCCCGGATCGTGGTGGAACCCGCCAGGTCGATCTTCTTCTTCGTCGCGCCGACGGACTTCCAGTCGGGGTAGCCCTCGTAGCCGCCCGTCGAACGGGACTTGAGCTGGACGGGCTGCTCGGTGTCGACGCCGTTCTTCTCGCCCTTGAGGTAGTGGTCGAACCAGCGCTCGGTGGAGGTCCAGGTGTCGTTGGGCAGCCCGAGCAGGCCGGTCAGCTCGGAGGTCGCGTGGTCGCCGGGGCGGAACTCCAGGCGCTTGGGGCCCGTCAACTGCTCGTAGAACGCGGCGTATTGATTGGGCGGGAAGATGGTGTCGCCCCAGGCGTTGCCGAGCATGACGGCCGCGCCGTTCTCGTTGATCTGGTCGATGTAGGTCGCGGGGGAGCGCTTGGCGCCCCACGCGATCATCTCGTCCTCCTTGTCCAGGTTGGACCCGAGGAAGTCCTTGAGCGTCTGCTGGAGTTCGGGGCTCGGGCGGCCCGTGAGGACACCGGCGCCGCCGAGCAGCCCGGCGGCCTGCTGGTGCTGGGTGCGGCCGCTGTAGATCGAGTCGATCAGGTCGCCCCAGCCGCTGAGCGCGGCGACGGCCTTGATCCGCTTGTCGTGCCCGGCGGCGAGCAGGCTGATGCCCGCGCCGTACGAGACACCGCCCATGCCGATCCTGCCGGGGTCGGCCGGGGTGTTCGCCAGGGTCCAGTCGATGACCCGGGAGGCGTCCGCGATGTCCTCGGGGCCGCCGGTCTCGATCTCGCCGCCGGACTGCCAGAAGCCGCGCGAGTTGTAACTGACCACGACGTAGCCGGAGTTCGCGAGCTTCTGGGCCTGCGCGACGTACTCGATCTGCGGCATGGCCCAGCTGGTCGGCAGCACGATCGCGGGGTACTTGCTGCCTGCCTTCGCCCCCTCGGGGGTGAAGACGTTGGCCTTGAGGATCGTGCCGCCGTCGCCGGGGATGTCGACGAAGCGCACGTCCGCGGAGCCCGCCGCCCGTGGAGCGGCCGTCGGAGCCGCCTGGGCGGCGGGGGCGAGGCCGAAGGCGGCGCCGGCGACGAGAGCCGCCGACACGGCGCCCACGGTGGTCGTACGCAGAGCCCTGCGCGGTTGTCCCACGGGTCACTCCTTACTCGTGCAAGTAAAGTGACCCGACGGTAACCGTGGGCGCTTACCGGGGGTAACCCGTCGGTAAGTTACGCACCGGTAACGATTGTTGAGTCGTCTACCTCCCCGGCGTTCCTCAGCTCGGCGCGCTCTTCGCCTGCCAGTCGGCCCACGAGATGTTCCACTCGCCGTAGCCGTTGCCCGGGTCGGGAACGCCCTTCGAGCCGCTGCCGGAGACCTCGAAGGGGTCGCCGATCTGGACCTGGCCGTACAGCCAGGAGGCGTCGGCGTCGCTCATGCCGATGCAGCCCGAGCTGTGGTTCGTGTTGCCGAAGTAGGAGGCATTCCAGGGGGCCGCGTGCGCGTACATCCCCGACCAGGTCAGACGCATCGAGTTGTCGACCATCTTGTCGTAGGCGTCGCCGAGGCCGACCGTCTCGGAGCGCATGTTGATCGTGCCCTCCTTGGCCATCAGGACGGACGTGCCGCCCCAGGACGCCTTGTCGCCGCCGGGGGTGCCCGCCGACATCGGGACACTCTTCACGCTCTGCCCGTCGCGCACGAGCGTCGCCCGCTTGCTGTCGAGGTCGACCTTGACCTTCTGGCTCTTGCCGACGGTGAAGCCGGTCGCGTAGTCACGGACGAACCAGCCGCCGTCCGTGCCGGAATCGATGCCGCCCAGCTGTGCGTCCAGCTTCACCTTGGTGCCGGACTTCCAGTAGTCCTTCGGGCGCCAGTCGATGCGGTCCTTGCCGTCGTAGTTCTTGATCCAGCCCCAGGAGCCCGTGGTGCCGTTCGAGGTCGTCACCTTCAGGTGCTTCTCGACCGCGGCCTTGTTCTTCACCGGGTGGTCGAAGACGACGGAGAGGGGCTGCGCGACGCCGACCGTGGTGTCCTTGCCGGGCGTCAGGGACAGCTTGTTCACCCGCTCCGGGGCGGCGGTCGCGAAGGAGGCGCGGGCGCTGCCGCCCTCGGCGGTCGTCGCCTTCACCTGGTACGAGGAGCCGGGCGCCGTCGTGCGGTCCGATGTCCAGGTGGTGCCGTTCGCGGCGACCTTGCCGGAGAGTTTGGTGCCCTTGGCGTCGGTCACCGTGACCTGCTTCAGCTTGCCGTCGGCCAGCTTCACCTCGACCGGGGAGCCCGCCTTGGCCTTCTTGCCCTGCAAGTTGACGGATATGTCCGGCTTGTCGATTTTCGTGTCGGCGGCCGCGGAGGCGCCGCCCGAACAGGCGGTCAAGGCGGCGGCCAGCGCCGCCAGGCCCGCGGCCGTGACCGCGGCCCCGGTGCGGCGGGGACGTAGGGACGGGCGGCGACTCGGCGAGCTCTGGGGCCTCAAGGGAACGTACCTCCGTGCGAATGTGGAACTGCACGGAGAGAGGGTCAAAGGTCCCGTTGGGTTGCCTCTTGCCCCGAAATTCCCGACTGGGTCACAGAGGTGGGTTATGGGCCGGATGCGGACGTCGGCGCGCGGTGAGCTTCCGGCTACTTGGCGCGATGGGACGCGCGGGCCGGAGCGGCCGCCGGAGCCGGTGCCTGGGCGGCGCGGGTGACGTCCCCGACGAGCTCGACGACGTCGGGACCGTACGCCTGGGAGTTGACGACCTTCAGGAGCAGGACGAACGTGCCGGAGCCGTGCTTGCGGGCGAGCCGCTCGTGGTGCCGGGCCAGATAGCGGGTCGCCGCCTGGTTGGTGATCGCGCGCTGGCCGCAGAAGACGAAGACGGGTCTCGCCTCCTGCGCCTGCCCCGCGGTGAGCCGGGCCAGGATCACGTACTCCGTGATGCCGCCCTCCATGCGGTAGCGCTCGCTGCCGATCTGGAACGCCCCGCGGTCCGGTCCTGGCTCCGGGTCGGTGTTGACGCGGACGCCGGGCAGCAGGGAGTGCATGTGCGCGGCCATACGGCGGTTGACCGTGGGGGAGCCGACGCAGAACTCGGTGCGTTCGCCGAAGCTCTGCTGGGCGGCGTCGTGCGCGACGAGCTGGGCGTGCGCCCCGCAGTCCTTGATCAGCGCGGAGAGTTCGAGGAGCGCGGACACGTCGTGGCGTACGACGGTGAGCTCGGGCCCGCCCGCCTCGCGGTTGACCACGAGCAGCGACTCGGAGTTGTCGGGCAGCCCGAAGAAGGCCTGCTTGCGGCGGAGCTTGCGCCGCCAGAGGTAGGTACGGGCGAGCCAGCCCAGCACGGCACCGAGGCCGGCCGCGATCAGGCCGAGGACGATATTGCGCACGTCTTCAGTCATGGGGGCGCATGCTAGCGGTCTTTAGGACCGGTGTTCGAGGTGGTCCTGACGCGGCGGGGGAACCGAAGTTACGCTGCGCGGACGGTTGTTGACTGGAGGTACGAATGCGTCGTGCTGTCGTACGGAATCTGACGCTATTGGCGGTCGGAGGGGTATTGGTATCGGTCGGAGCGGCCGTGCCCCCTTCGTCTTCGCACCAGGCCGGAGCAGCCTCGTCCACTCCGGAGAAAACGCCCTTGGCCGTCGGCTACGGCGGCGCGGTCTCCAGCGTCGACGCGGACGCGTCCGCCGCCGGGATCGAGGTCCTGAAGAAGGGCGGCAACGCGGTGGACGCGGCGGTCGCCACGGCGGCGGCCCTCGGCGTGACCGAGCCCTACTCCGCGGGCGTCGGGGGCGGCGGGTACTTCGTCCACTACGACGCGAAGTCCCGCAAGGTGAGCACGCTCGACGGCCGTGAGACGGCCCCCCGCACCGCCGACTCCGGCCTCTTCCTGGAGAACGGCAAGCCGATCCCCTTCGCGGACGCCGTCACCAGCGGCCTGGGCGTGGGCACCCCCGGCACCCCCGCGACCTGGCAGTCCGCGCTCGACGCCTGGGGCAGCAAGCGGCTCGGCACCCTCCTGAAGCCCGCCGAGCGGCTCGCGCGCGACGGCTTCACGGTGGACGGGACCTTCCGCTCGCAGACCGAATCGAACCAGAAGCGGTTCGCCGACTTCCCGGACACGGCGAAGCTGTTCCTGCCGGGCGGCGAGCTGCCCGTGGTCGGCTCGACGTTCAAGAATCCCGACCTCGCGCGCACGTACGAGGAGCTGGGGCGCAAGGGCGTCGGCGCGATGTACGGGGGCGGCATCGGCAAGGACGTCGTACGGACCGTGAACAAGCCGCCCGTGGACCCGGCGTCCGGGCGGAAGGTCCGCAGCGGCGATCTGTCGGCGAAGGACCTGAAGGCGTACGGGGTGAAGCGGCAGGCGCCGACGAAGACCTCCTACCGCGGGCTCGACGTCTACTCGATGGCTCCTTCCTCCTCCGGCGGCACGTCCGTCGGCGAGGCGCTCAACATCCTCGAGCGGACCGACCTGTCGAAGGCATCGAAGAAGAAGTACCTGCACCGGTACATCGAGGCCAGCCGCGTCGCGTTCGCCGACCGCGGGCGGTGGGTGGGCGACCCCGCCTTCGAGGACGTACCGACGAAGGAACTCCTCTCGCAGAAGTTCGCCGACTCGCGGGAGTGCCTGATCCGCGACGACGCGGTCCTCAAGAGCCCGCTCGCGCCGGGCGACCCGCGGAACCCGGCAGCCTGCAAGTCCGGCGACAAGGCCGCCCCGACCACGTACGAAGGGGAGAACACGACGCACCTCACGGCCGCCGACAAGTGGGGCAACGTCGTCGCCTACACCCTCACCATCGAGTCGACGGGCGGCAGCGGCATCACCGTGCCCGGCCGCGGCTTCCTGCTCAACAACGAACTGACCGACTTCTCCTTCGCGCCCGCCGACCCGGCCGTCCACGACCCGAACCTGCCGGGTCCGGGCAAGCGGCCCCGGTCCTCGATCTCGCCGACGATCGTCCTGGAGAAGGGGAAGCCGCTGGTCGCCCTCGGCTCACCGGGCGGCGCGACGATCATCACGACGGTCCTGCAGACCCTGACCGGCTTCGTCGACCGGGGTCTTCCGCTCGTCGACGCGATCGCCGCGCCGCGCGCGAGCCAGCGCAACGCCGCGCAGACCGAGCTGGAGCCGGGGCTCTGGGACAGCTCGCTGCGGGCCGACCTGGAGGCGATCGGGCACTCCTTCAAGCAGAACCCCGAGATCGGGGCGGCCACCGGAGTGCAGCGGCTGCCGGGCGGCAAGTGGCTCGCCGCGGCGGAGAAGGTGCGTCGCGGGGGCGGCTCGGCGATGGTGGTGCGGCCGCAGTAGGAGAGACCGCCGGGCGGCCGGTCGAATGTCAGTCGGACGCCGGGCGGGCCCTGCGGCCCGCCCGGTCCGGCGCGCTCAGCGAGGCGCGCAGTTCTGCTCCAGTTCGTTGGCCGCCCAGCGGATCGGCCCCTCGGGGTCGTCGTGCAGATGACGCAGTGCGGGCAACGCCTCCCGTACGGCGGCCAGTTGGGCGTCGCCCCGGCCGCCGCGGGCCTGGTGGACGTCCGCCAGGTCCGCGATCAGGAGGAGGAGTGTGCTGCGGGCGCGGTTGTCCGGGTCCGTCATCAGCTGGACCAGGAACGGGATCGCGGGAACGGCCGCGGTCGATGCCGCCTCCTTGGAGACGAGGAGGCGGTAGAGGTCGTGGACCGCGTCCATGGCCGTCTTCTTGTCGTCCGACGCGACCTTGCCGATCAGCCCGGGAACCTGGTGGCCGGGGCCGCGCGCGGTCCACAGGGCGCCCCAGTCGACGCTCTCCAGGCGCAACTGGAGATCCCGGTGCGGCCACAGCCTGGCCAGGTCGAGCCGGAGTGTGGCGGTGGAGTTCGCGTCGGTGACGCGCAGGGTGGCCTCCGTGTCGCCCGTGCCCGTCGCGTCGAGGGCGAGGAACTTGATGCCGGTGCCCAGGCGCAGGTTGGTCACCGCGTCGGACATCAGGTCCCAGACGCGCACCAGGCCGTCCGCCCAGGCCGCGGCGAGCGCGGGCCCGGTCGGCAGGACCGCGGCGGCCAGCGAGATGACCGGGGTGCTCCTGCGGGCGAACGGCACACGCATCGGCTTGCGGCGCGTCGACCAGTAGCGGATCACGCCGTGCGCGTCGCCGCTCAGGACCAGGCGGATGCCGGTCGCGAGCTCCATGCAGGTCACGGAGGTCACCGGGGCGCGGTGCAGGGAGAGGCTGATGGTCTCCGGGTCCTCGTCGTCCGTCTCGCGGACGTGCACGGTGCCTTCCATGTCCCCCGCCACGAGCAGCGTCGGGCCGTGAAGCGAGGCCACCGCCCTGAGCGCGCCCGGCGTTTCGACGAGCGCGGCCGCCGCTCCGGCGACGGAGGGCGGCTGCGGGTACTCACGGGCGAGGACCGTCCACCGGCCACGCGGGTCGCTCTGCCCCGCGGCGAGGGAGACGGGCCCGAGGTCCTCAAGGGGCTCGGGCACCTCGGACGGCGGGCGGATGTCCTTGTCCGTCCATTCGAGGCCCAGCGTCGTGGCGACGTCGAGCAGCGCCTCGCGGGTACGGCCGTTGATCACGATCTTGAAGTCGGCTCCGGGTCCGCGGCCGTGACGTATGACCGCGTCCGGAGCGCCGTACGAGAGCGCGTCGGTGCCCATCTCCTGCCAGGGCAGCAGACCCAGTTCGCGGTACGAGGACTCCAGGCGCTGCACGATCCGGGGGTCGGCGTCGACGGTCTCGCGGGCGAAGCGCAGCGTCCAGCCGTAGTGGGCGGGCATCCGCTCGAAGGCGAGTTGCATCAGGAACTCGGAGAGCGAACGGCTCTGCACCACCCACTCGCCGCCGACGCTCACGAGGACCCGGGGGTCGGGCAGCTCGGCCTCGGCGGCGAGATAGCCCCACTCGTGGGCGTAGTGGTACTCGGACATGAACACGCACACGCGGTCGTCGTCATCGTCGTCGACGAGCCCGCCGGCGGGGTCCGCGTCGAGGTCGGAGATGGTGGGCGGCCACTGTGTGTGGACCCAGTACAGACGCGGGTCGAAGGCGAAGGAATTGAGCGGGGAGTCCCACCATTCGTTGAGCGCCAGGGGGACCGGCAGGTCCCAGTCGATGCCGTGCTCCTTGTTCTCGCCGCCCCAGCGGGAGTGGCCGGGCTCGCCGCCCGGATCCACGTAGCCCCACTCCCGCTGCACCTCGTCGAGCAACGACCAGCGGGGGCGACCCTGTTGATGCCGGAGCCGGTCCGCGAACTGTCCGTAATCGATGATCTCGTGTGTCACCGGTGCATCGTACGGATGATCATCTTGTCGGATGTCTCCGCGGCGTCACAGTGCGTCGATGGACATGCCCCTCCCGGGTCGGAGTGCGCCAATAAATATACCGGTATGAGAATGGGATTCCGGGCGCGATTGGACTACAGTGGCCCCATGGTGCGGACCCCTCTGACCCCGGAAGAGCGCGAACGCGGCGAGCAGCTCGGTCGGCTGCTGCGTGCCGCGCGCGGCGAGCGGAGCATGGTGGAGGTGGCCGCGAGCGCCGGGCTCTCCGCCGAGACGCTCCGCAAGATCGAGACGGGACGGGCACCGACGCCCGCGTTCTTCACCGTGTCGGCGCTGGCCATGACGCTGGGGCTCTCGCTGGACGAGGTGGCCCGTGCGTGCGTCCTGATGCCCGCCCCTGCGTGAGGACTGTCTGCGCCAGGGCTGCCCGTGTGAGGGCTGCCCGCGTCAGGGCGTCGGAGCCCACTTCGCGGCGTTCTCGGCGGCGAAGTCCGCGAAGCTGCGGGCCGCCCGGCCGGTGATGCGCTCCACGGCAGGGTCCACGCGGTCCTCTGACCCGTGCGCGATGCTGTCGTCCATGGCCGCGAGCGCGCCCGCGAACGCCTCCGGAATCCCGGCGGCGACGAGTCGCTCGCGCAATTGCGCCACGGGAACGGAGCGGTGGCTGACCGTGCGCCCGGAGGTCTTCGAGATCACCTCCGCGATGTCCGTGTAGCTCAGCGCCTCCGGCCCCGTGACGAGATGCGCCGCGTTGTGCGGCCGCTCGTCCGTCAGGGCCCGTACGGCGACGGCCGCGATGTCGTCCGCGTCGACGAACGCCACGCGCCCCTGCCCGGTGGCCGTCACCACCTCGTTCGCGGTGCGGATGCTGTCGCCTTGGAGATGGCCCGGCGTGACGAAGTTCTGCATGAACCAGGAGGGGCGCAACACCGCCCACTCCGGGGTCAGTTCGCGCACCGCCTGATGGACCTCGCCGGCCCCGGGGTCGCCCTCGCCGATCGCGGACGAACTGAGCAGCACGAAGCGGCGCACGCCCGCGTCCAGGGCGCGTTCCAGGAACGGCACCATCAGCCGGGAGGGCTCGGCGTCCCCGACGGGCGGCACCAGATAGACACCGTCGATGCCGGTGAGGGCGGGGCCGTGGGTGGCCGGATCGGCCCAGTCGAAGCGGACCTGGCGGGTGCCCGGCGCCGGGGTGCGGCTCGCGAGGCGTACGGTCGCGCCCCGCTCGGAGGTGTCCTGCTCGAAGGTGTCCCGCTCGGAGGTGTTCCGCTCGGACGTGTCCGGGCCGGTCAGGGCGGCCGCCACGCGGCTGCCCGTGGTGCCGGTGCCGCCGGTGATCAGGAAACGCATGGTCATCGGTCCTCTCCGGGGCGGGCGGCGCCGACGGGGATCTGGCCGTCGAAGGCGTCGGCGGCCAGCGCGCCGTTCCAGTAGTCGCGAAAGCGCGTGATCCGCCCCTCCCGGACGGTGACGACCTGGATGTACGGCATGTCGTAGGGGCGCCCGGTGGCGACCGCCCGGCCGGTGCCGCGCAACTCCGCGACGATGGTCGCGGGGTCCTCGGTGCGGTGCACGGTCAGATCCTCGAAGCTCCGCAGGTCGATGTGGTCGGGATAGTCGGCCATGTAGGCGCGCACGGCCTCGCGGCCGACGAGCCGGTGCGGGGCTCCGGGGAGCGCGAAGGGGAACTCGAAAACGCCGTCCGGGGCCCAGAGGTCGACCCAGCCGTCGATGTCCTTGGCGAGGAGGAGGTCGAGGGAGCGGGCGAACACGTCGGCCGCCGAAGGTTCTGTGCGGTGTGTCGTCATGACTGCGACGCTAACCTGACCCAGGGTCCGTTTACAAGTACCGGACCCCGGGTCGACTTATGCTGGGGTCTGCTCCGCACGCCCCGCCCACCGAGGAGGAACCATCGCCGCCCGCAAGGAGAGAGCCGACTCCGTCCGCAACAGGGCCGCGCTGCTGGCCGCCGCAGCCCGGCTCTTCAGGGACGCGGCCGACCCCGACAGCGTCAAGATGGCCGACATCGCGCAGGCCGCCGGAGCCGGCAAAGGCACGGTCTTCCGGCACTTCACCGACCGCATCGGCCTGGTCAGGGCGCTGGTCGTCGAGGAGACGCAGCAATTGCGCGAACAAGTCGTGGACGGGCCGCCGCCCTTGGGTCCCGGCGCGCCGGCGGCCGAGCGGCTGCCCGTGCTCCTGGGCGCACTCCTCGACCTCAAACTGAACCAGCTCGCGCTCATGCTCGCCCTGGAGCGGACCGGCGCCGGGAGTCCCTACCTCAACCCGTCCTATGACCTGTGGCACTCCGAAGTCGCCGAAATGCTGGTCGACGTCCATGGGCGCGAGGGCGCCGACTACCTCGCGCACGCCCTGCTCGCCGCCGTCCGCAGCGACCTGGTCGGGCATCTGACCAGCCAGGGCGCGAGCCCCGAGCAGTTGCACGCGGGGCTGCGGCGGCTGTGCGCGTCCGTCCTCGCGCGCGGCGCGAACGATGTGGCGTGAGGTGCCGGGGAGCGGCCGGAAGACTGCGTGTAGTCGTCCCGTAACGCAAGTGGTGTTATCTTCCGGACCGGAATAATCCAGGCTCCGTGGGGCGGTGCTTGCTCGGATGGCTGTAGGACAACTCCCTGACCAGGTACGGGAGTTCGCGAAGTATCTGAGAATTCTCCTGGCGCAGCTCGATACGGGCGCCGGGTGGTGCGGTGTGTTCTGGTCCCGTGACCCGGAGGGGATGCAGGCCTGTCTGGACGGCGCCGAAGTTCCTCCCTGGGACGTGGTGGAGGCGCTGCTGCACGATCTGGCCGCGGGGTACGGGTCGCAGGCCGCCGAGCGCGAGACGGGCCTCGCGCGGGAGCTGCACGGTGCCTCCCTCGCCGCGTACGACGCGCGGCCCGGCGGCCGTGAACTGCTGGGCGAGCGGCTCGACATGATGCTCACCGAGCAGCGGTTCGCCGTGGAGCGGCAGGCGGAGCTCGGGCGTTCGCTGGAGGCCGCGGCCACATCGGACGAGATGGAGCGGGTCAACCGCGATCTGGCCTGGGTCCGCGACGACCATGAGCGGGCGACCGCGCGGTGTGCGGAACTCCGCGAGCGCATCGAGCGGTTGGACCGGGCGGATCTCCCGCAGTGGGTCGACTTCGGGGCGCCGTTTTCGGACGATTTCGCGGGGGAGGAGACGGACGACTTCGACGGGCGCGCGGACGGCGGCGCCGACGGGAAGGTGCCGGTGGGCCCCGGCGGAAGGCTGGTGGGAGAAGCGGGGGCCGAGTCCCTTGACGGCTTCGACGGTTTCTATGGCTTCGGCGATCTCGGTGACCTCGGCGGGCTCGACGACCTCGCACGGCTCGATGGGCTCGACGGGCGGACGCCCGCGACCGCCTTCGGAGTCGCCGCCGAGGGCGGGCCCGACGGCCGTTCGCCGGAACCGGCATCCAGGACACGGGAGTTCGGCGACCCCCGGGCCGATCCGAACACGTCGCCGCCCGAATCCCGGACGCTCTCCGTCGACACCGGCGCGCGCGCCCACGCCCACCCCGAAGCCGACTCCGACCCCGGAGCCGACTCCGACCCCGGAGCCGACTCGGCCGACTTCGACTCCTTCGACCCGGCCGACCTCGCATCCGCACCCGGCAGGGAACCCGGCGCCCCGGCGCCCCGCGTCCCCAAGCAGAGCCGCAAGCGCGACACCCCCCGCCGCCCGCGCCTCCTGCGAGGCGCCCGTTTCGCGGGATTCACCGGTTCCGACGAGGGCGCGAGCGGCCACGAGACCGACGCCTCGGCTCAGCCGGACGCCGCCCCGCAGCCGCCCGCGGACACGGACGCCGCCCGTCAGGACCGCGAGGCCGACCGGGCCACCGCCGACGCCGTGGCCGCCCTGATCAAGCTCCGCGGCGAAGGCCGCAGCGGCGAGGCGCACGGCGTGCTCGTGGAGGCGGTGGGCTGGCCCGCGGCGCGACTGCCCGCGCTCGCCGCCGAGCTGCACCGCGCGGGGTTGGGAACCGACTGGTCGACGCTGCTCTGGGAGGCCGCGTCGCTGCCGCCCGAACCGCTCGTCGCCCTGGCCGACGCCCTGGCCGGAGCGGGCCGCGCCGAGGACTGCCGCAAGCTGCTGCGGCAGGGCGTATCGCGGCCCGCCCCGGAGATCGCGGAGGCGGTGCTCGCGCTGATCGACGCGGGGCGCGAGCGCGAGGCCCGCGCCCTGCTCGACGCCTATCTCCGCGTCCGTACCGCCGAGGACGCGGCCGGCTGCGCGCACGCCGATCCGTACCGCCTCATCCCGCTGCTTCTCCAGACCGCTCAGGGAGTGTCGGACGAGTGCCACTGGGATCTCGTGCACGCGCTGCGTGTTGCCGGATTCAGCGCCTGACCCTGCCTGATGCTGTGCCTGACCCTGCCGGATGCTGTGCCCGACCCTGCGTGGCACAGCCGCTTCGGTTGTGCTTTCGCGTCCGCTTCTCGCCCGCTTGGGTGCGAAACATGATCGACTGCGCCGGTTAACGGCGATGGTCTTGCCCAGCCCGGCGACGAGGCTTACGTTTTTGGCTCTACGCATCAAGTCTACGGGCGTAGAAGCTCTCTGACGTCCCGTCGAAGGAGCAGCTCATGGCCAACGTCGTACGCGCCGCACTGGTCCAGGCAACCTGGACAGGCGACACCGAATCCATGATTGCCAAGCACGAGGAGCACGCCCGCGAGGCGGCCCGCCAGGGTGCGAAGATCATCGGCTTCCAGGAAGTGTTCAACGCCCCCTACTTCTGCCAGGTGCAGGAGCCCGAGCACTACCGCTGGGCCGAATCCGTGCCGGACGGACCCACGGTCACGCGGATGCAGGAACTGGCGCGCGAGACCGGCATGGTCGTCGTCGTCCCGGTCTTCGAGGTCGAGCAGTCCGGGTTCTACTTCAACACCGCCGCCGTGATCGACTCCGACGGCTCGTACCTCGGCAAGTACCGCAAGCACCACATCCCGCAGGTCAAGGGCTTCTGGGAGAAGTACTACTTCAAGCCGGGCAACGCGGGCTGGCCCGTCTTCGACACCGCGGTCGGCAAGGTCGGCGTCTACATCTGCTACGACCGCCACTTCCCCGAGGGCTGGCGCCAGCTCGGCCTGAACGGCGCCCAGATCGTCTACAACCCATCCGCCACGTCCCGCGGCCTCTCCGCCTACCTCTGGCAGCTCGAACAGCCCGCGGCGGCCGTCGCCAACGAATACTTCATCGCCGCGATCAACCGCGTCGGCGTCGAGGAGTACGGCGACAACGACTTCTACGGAACGTCGTACTTCGTCGACCCGCGCGGCCAGTTCGTCGGCGACCCCGCGAGCGACAAGGCCGAGGAACTCGTCGTCCGGGATCTGGACTTGGGCCTGATCGAGGAAGTACGCCAGCAGTGGGCGTTCTACCGGGACCGCCGCCCCGACGCGTACGAAGGACTGGTGCAGCCGTGACCGACCTCCACAGCCGCCACAAGGCCGTCCTGCCCGAGTGGCTCGCGCTCTACTACGCCGACCCGCTGGAGATCACCCACGGCGAGGGCCGCCATGTCTGGGACGCGGACGGCAAGCAGTACCTCGACTTCTTCGGCGGCATCCTCACCACCATGACCGCCCACGCCCTGCCCGAGGTCACCAAGGCGGTCAGCGAGCAGGCCGGGCGGATCATCCACTCGTCCACGCTCTACCTCAACCGCCCGATGATCGACCTCGCCGAGCGGGTCGCCGGCCTCTCCGGCATCCCCGACGCCCGCGTCTTCTTCACCACGTCGGGCACGGAGGCCAACGACACGGCCCTGCTCCTGGCCACCGCGCACCGCCGCTCGAACCAGATCCTGGCGATGCGCAACAGCTACCACGGCCGCTCCTTCACGGCCGTCGGCATCACCGGCAACAACGCCTGGTCGCCCACCAGCCTCTCGCCGCTCCAGACGCTGTACGTCCACGGCGGTGTCCGCAGCCGGGGACCCTACGCCGCGCTGAGCGACGCCGAGTTCATCGACGCCTGCGTCGCCGACCTCAGGGACATGCTCGGGCAGACGCGCGGGGGAGTGGCGGCGCTGATCGCCGAGCCCGTCCAGGGAGTCGGCGGTTTCACCTCGCCGCCCGACGGGCTCTACGCCGCCTTCCGCGAGGTCCTGCGGGAGCACGGCGTGCTGTGGATCTCGGACGAGGTGCAGACCGGCTGGGGGCGCACCGGCGACCACTTCTGGGGCTGGCAGGCGCATGCCGCGGGCGGCCCGCCGGACATCCTCACCTTCGCCAAGGGCATCGGCAACGGCATGTCGATCGGCGGCGTCGTCGCGAGCGCCGAGGTCATGAACTGCCTGGACTCCAACTCCATCTCGACCTTCGGCGGCTCACCGGTCACCATGGCGGCGGGCCTCGCCAACCTCACGTATCTCCTGGAACACGACCTCCAGGGCAACGCACGGCGCGTCGGCGGGCTGCTCATCGAGCGGATGCGCGCCATCTGCGCCCAGTTGCCCGTCGTCCGGGAAGTGCGCGGCCGGGGCCTGATGATCGGCATCGAGCTGATCGACCCCGGGACGGGCGAGGCCAGCCCACGAGCGGCCGCCGCCGTGCTCGAAGCGGCCCGCGAGGACGGACTCCTGATCGGCAAGGGCGGCGGCCACGACACGAGTGTCCTGCGCATCGCCCCGCCCCTCTCGCTGACCGTCGCGGAGGCGGAAGAGGGCGCCGCGATCCTCGAACGTGCCCTGCAGAGCGTCTAGTCCAAAGGGAGCGCCCCATCATGAGCACCCGTACCTTGATCCGCGGCGGACTCGTCATCACCGCCGCCGAAGAGACCCACGCCGACGTGCTGATCGAGGACGGCCGGATCGCCGCGCTCGCCGCTCACGGCTCGGACGCCGCCGGGGCGTGGACCGCGGACCGCGTCATCGACGCCACCCACAAGTACGTGATCCCGGGCGGAGTCGACGCGCACACGCACATGGACTTCCCGTTCGGCGGCACGTTCTCTTCCGACGACTTCGAGACGGGCACCCGGGCCGCGGCCTGGGGCGGCACCACCACCATCGTGGACTTCGCGGTGCAGACGAAGGGGAAGGCGCTGCGTGCGGGCCTCGACGCCTGGTACGCGAAGGCGGACGGCAAGTGCGCGATCGACTACGGCTTCCACATGATCCTTTCGGACGTCAACGAGAAGACGCTGAAGGAGATGGACCTCCTCATCGAGGAAGGCGTCAGCTCCTTCAAGCTGTTCACCGCGTATCCGGGTGTCTTCTTCAGCGACGACGGGCAGATCCTGCGGGCGATGCAGCGGGCCGCCGTCAACGGCGGGCTGATCATGACGCACGCGGAGAACGGCCTCGCCATCGACGTACTGGTGGAGCAGGCGCTCGCCCGGGGCGAGACCGACCCGCGCTACCACGGAGAGGTCCGCAAGTCGCTCCTGGAGGCGGAGGCGACACACCGGGTGATCAAGCTCGCCCAGGTGGCGGGCGCGCCGGTGTACGTGGTGCACGTGTCGGCGCAGGAGGCCGTGGCGGAGCTGGCCAGGGCCCGCGACGAGGGCCTGCCGGTGTTCGGGGAGACCTGTCCGCAGTATCTGTTCCTGTCCACGGACAACCTCGCCGAGCCGGACTTCGAAGGCTCCAAGTACGTCTGCTCGACACCGCTGCGGCCGCGCGAGCACCAGGCGGCGCTGTGGCGCGGGCTGCGCACGAACGACCTTCAGGTGGTCTCCACGGACCACTGCCCGTTCTGTTTCGTGGGGCAGAAGGAGCTGGGCCGCGGCGACTTCTCGAAGATCCCGAACGGTCTGCCGGGCGTCGAGAACCGCATGGACCTCCTCCACCAGGCCGTGGTGGACGGGCACATCAGCCGCCGCCGCTGGATCGAGATCGCCTGCGCGAGCCCGGCCCGGATGTTCGGCCTGTACGGCAAGAAGGGCACGATCGCGCCGGGCGCGGACGCCGACGTCGTCATCTACGACCCGGCGGCCGAGCAGGTCATGTCCGCCGAGACGCACCACATGAACGTCGACTACTCCGCGTACGAGGGAAAGCACGTCATGGGCCAGGTGGAGACGGTCCTCTCGCGCGGTGAAGTGGTCGTCGAGCAGCGGAAGTTCACCGGCCGCGCGGGCCACGGAGCGTACGTCCCCCGCGGCACCACCCAGTACCTCGGCTAGGAGGCGCGACCATGGACTTCGGACTCGTCCTGCAGACCGATCCGCCGGCCGCGCAGGTCATCAGCCTGATGAAGCGCGCCGAGCGGAACGGCTTCCGCTACGGCTGGACCTTCGACTCGGCGGTCCTGTGGCAGGAACCCTTCGTCATCTACAGCCAGATCCTGGCGAACACCGAACGGCTGATCGTCGGCCCGATGGTCACCAACCCGGGCACCCGCACCTGGGAGGTGACGGCGTCGACGTTCGCCACGCTCAACGACATGTACGGCAACCGCACCGTGTGCGGCATCGGCCGCGGTGACAGCGCGATGCGGGTGGCGGGCCGCACGCCGAACACCCTCGCCCGGATCAGCGAGGCCATGAAGGTCATCCGGTCGCTGGCCTCGGGCGGGGAAGCGGACCTGGGCGGCACCACCATCCGCTTCCCCTGGATCAAGCCGGACGCGCAACTCCCGGTGTGGATGGCCGCGTACGGGCCCAAGGCGCTGAAGATGGCGGGCGAGGAGGCCGACGGGTTTATCCTCCAGCTGGCCGACCCGTATCTCACGGAGTCGATGGTGAAGGCGGTCCGGGAGGCGGCCGTGGCGGCGGGCCGCGACCCGGCGTCGGTGACGATCTGCGTGGCCGCCCCCGCCTACCTCACGCGGGACGACTCGCCCGCCGCGCTCGCCCACGCCCGTGAGCAGTGCCGCTGGTTCGGCGGAATGGTCGGCAACCACGTGGCCGACCTGGTCACGAAGTACGGCGCACACTCCGACCTGGTCCCCGAGGCCCTCACCGACTACATCAAGGCCCGTGAGGGCTACGACTACTCCCACCACGGCCGCGCCGACAACCCCGACACGGCTTTCGTCCCCGACGACATCGTGGACCGCTTCTGCGTGATCGGCACGGCGGACCAACATGTGGCGAAACTGAGGGAGTTGGAGGCGCTGGGCGTGGACCAGTTCGCGCTGTACGCGATGCACGACGCCCGCCAGGACGTCATCGACGGGTACGGCACGAAGGTCATCCCTGCCCTGTCGTGAGCGGTGTCGTCGTGAGCGGTGCCGCCCCGCGGTCCGGCGTCAGGGGAGCCGGACCGCGATGGCGTCGAACTCCAGGGTGACCTTCGGGCTCACGAGGATCGAGGTCGCCGCGTTCTGGTTCACGCCCCAGTCGTTGCGGTTGACCGTGACGCTGCCCCGGAACTGGACCCGGAAGTCGCCCATCGAGTCCGTCTCGGCGGCGGTCAGCTCGACCGCCAGGGTGACCGGTTTGGTCACGCCGCGGATGGTCAGGTCACCGGTGACCTTGTAAGTGGTGTCACCGGCCGGCTGCACCCCGGTCGACGTGAAGGTGATGGCGGGGTGCTTCTCCGTGTCCAGGAACGCGCCGCGCAGATGGTCGTCGCGCTGCCGGTGCCCCGTCTGGAGGCTCGCCGCCCGGATCGTGAGGTGCGCGCCGGACTTCGACGGGTGGGCGCCGTTCAGCTGCACGTCGCCGTCGAATTCCTCGAACTGCCCGCGCACTCGGGTGGACAGGGTGTGCCGGGCGACGAATCCGATCCGGGTGTGCGCGGGATGAAGGGTGTAGGTGCCGGTCAGTTCACCGGGGCTGATCGTGGTGGACATGGTGGTCGCTCCTGGAGTCGCTTCCGCTGGGGTCGTCTCGTACGGGTCGTCTCGTGCGGGTCGCCTCAGCCGAACTGGCCGACCTGGTAGTCGCCCGCGGGGCGCTGGGTGAGGACGTTCAGCCTGTTGAAGGCGTTGATGAGGGCGATGCTCGACACCAGGGCGGCGAGCTCGTCCTCGTCGTAGTGCTTGGCGGCGTTCGCCCATGCCTCGTCCGTCACGCCCCCGGCCGCGTCCGCGATACGCGTGCCCTGCTCCGCGAGCTCCAGGGCGGCGCGCTCGGCGTCGGTGAACACCGTGGCCTCGCGCCAGGCGGCGACCAGGTTGAGGCGCACCGAGGCCTCGCCGGAGTGCGCCGCGTGCTTGGTGTGCATGTCGATGCAGAAGGCACAGCCGTTGATCTGGCTGGCGCGGAGCATGACCAGTTCACGCGTCGTGGCCGACAGGGACGAGTCCGCGATGGGCTTGCCCGCGGCCGCGATGTGCTTGACGATCTTGGCTGAGACCGGATTGGCGAGGAAGTCGAAACGGGTGTCCATGGTGATCTCCTTGGTGGCGGCGCTCGGATCGTGTTCGTTCCTGCAGTGCCGACGAGGCAGCCCCGCCGAATGTGAGGCGCCGCGCGTGACGCGGGCCGGCCTCACATTCCGCGGGGCTGTCTCGTCGTACGGGTGACGGCGGATGCGGCCAAGGGAGCGGTGACACCATGGGGACCCAGTTCGAGCCCGGAGACGGTCGGTCCGATCCGAGCCGCCGGCCCGATCCGAGCCTGAGCGTGATCATGAGCGAGCGGCGTCAGCTGATCAATCTCGCCTACCGGCTCCTGGGGTCCCTGGCCGACGCCGAGGACGTCGTGCAGGAGGCCTACGTCCGCTGGTACGCCATGACCCCGCGGCAGCAGGAGGCCATCGAGTCCCCCGGCGGCTGGCTGACCAAGGTCGCCGGCCGTATCTGCCTCGACCAGCTCCGCTCGGCACGGGTCCGGCGCGAGAGCTACGTAGGCGAATGGATCCCGGAGCCGCTGCCCGACCACGCGGAGTGGGCCGACGGGCGGCCGGGCGGTGCGACCGCCGATCCGGCCGACCGGGTCACTCTCGACGAGTCGGTGAACATGGCGTTCCTCGTCGTGCTCGAAGCCATGACCCCGGCCGAGCGCGTGGCGTTCATCCTGCACGACGTCTTCCGCTACTCCTTCGCCGAAGTGGCCGAGATCGTCGGCCGGAGTCCGGCCGCGTGCCGCCAGTTGGCCTCATCGGCGCGCCGCCGCATCCGCGCGTCGCACGCCCCCGCGACGCCCGCGGTCCGGCGCGCCGGCATCGTCGGGGACTTCAAGCGCGCGTGGGAGACCAAGGACATCGACGCGCTCATCGGCCTCCTCGACCCCGATGCCACGGCGCTCGCCGACGGCGGGGGAGTGGTCAACGCCGCGCCTGTGCCCATCGAGGGGGGCGAGCAGATCGCCCGCTATCTGATCGCCGTGGCCGGTCATGTGCCCGAGCAGACGATCCTGGAGCGCACGGTCAACGGCCAGCCCGGTCTGGTGGTCCAGCACGGCGGCGTCACCACGTCGGTGCTCGCCTTCGACATCGCCGACGACCGGATCACGCGCTGCTGGGCCGTACGGAACCCCGAGAAGCTCCGGCCCTGGATCGAGGGGTGCTGACCCCGACGCGGGGCGACCGGCTTCCCCAACGGTTCTGTCCGCTTATGTGTCTTGAGCAGCACTTTGCGGTCTTTGTCGTACGGTAAACTAACTGTATGAGCCAAGGTGCTCTGTTGAGCGACTAGTTGCTCAATATTCAAGCGGGCGACGATGATCGCCGACGGTCGGAGGGCGGGGGCAGAAGATGGGTCGCAGCATGCGCGCCGCCCGGCTCCCCGCGGCCGGTGCCTTCCAAAGCCGCGCCGACGTGCGCGGCCCCGGGGTCGTACGCATCGACAACTCCGGCCGCGACAGCGTGCCTGATACCGACGGCATCGCAGCGAGCAACCCGCGCCACTGAACCCACCCGGAGTCTTCAACTCCCAGTGAAGTGCGCCCAGTTGCCGTCACGCCCGCCCGCATGTCCTACGGGTCGAGTGCCGCGTGCCCGCGTCGCACACTGCCGTGTCTGCCCGGCCATCGACCCCACGAGGGAGAGCAGATGACCACCCAGGAGATTCCCGAGCAGCTCCTCGACGGCTACGCCGACATCCTCACCGGTGCCGCCGCGACCGGCCGCCGCCTGACCCGCGAAGAGCTGACGTCGCGCCGGACGCTCGGCGCGCAGGCCGCCAACGCCGGGTACGCGTGGCGTGTCCTCATACGCGAACACCTCAACGCCACCCGGATGCACCGCCCGGCGACCAGCGATCCCGACCATCTGCTCGCGACCGCCGAGCAGGCCATCGACGCCTTCGCCGAAGGCTACGAACGCGCACAACGCCAGGTCGTACGCCAGGAGGAGGCCGCCCGGCGCGAACTGGTCGACGATCTCCTGTACGGCCGGGGGGACTTGGGCCGCCTCGCCGCACGAGCCGAGCGATACGGTCTGCGCCTCTCCCACGCGCACGCGGTGGCCGTGGCCGAAGGGGCGACCGCCTACGACGAGACCGACCCCGTGGCACGGGACGTGGAGAGCGAACTGAACGCACGCTTCGGCGACCGCCACATCCTGCTCACCACCAAGGACGGCCGCCTGGTGTGCATCGCCCCCGCCCACCAGGACGAAGTCCTCGCCTACTTCGCCAAACGGGCGCACGCCGCCACCGACGGCGGCCGGATCGCCGTCGGCCGGCCGCAGGCCGGAGCGGCAGGGATCGCCCACAGCTACGAAGAAGCCGTCAGCACCCTGGAACTCGCGACGCGCATGGGCTTCGACGAGCCCGTGCTGCGCGCCGCCGACCTGCTGGTCTTCCCCGTCCTGGCGCGCGACCGGCAGGCCCTGGTGGATCTGGTGCTCAACACCCTCGGCCCGCTGGAAGAGGCGCGCGGCGGAGCCGTACCCCTGCTCGAGACCCTGTTCGCCTACTTCGACACGGGGTGCGTGGCGGCCCAGGCGGCGCGGCACCTGTCGCTGAGCGTACGAGCCCTGACGTACCGCCTTGAGCGCATCCGCACCCTCACCGGGTCCGACCCGGCCGACCCCCTCGACCGCTACACGCTGCAGACCGCGGTCATCGGCGCACGACTGCTCGGCTGGCCGGCGACGTCACTGTGAGGACGACCTTGCCATGAGCACGACGTCACTGTGAGGGCCGCGGCCGGTGCGGTCGGCGCTCCGGCGGGTCGAAGAGATGGCCCGCCATGCCGGCGACGACAAGGCCGGTGGCGATGAGCAGACCGTGGCCGATCGCGATGCCCGTACCGAGGCAGACCAGCGCGAAGGCGAGCACCGCCCAGGCCCGGCCGCGCCGGTACTCGCGCGGTCGGCGCGGGCGCCCGCCGGCCAGTGCTCTGGCGAACTCGGGGTCCTGTCGCTCCAGCTGGGCCTCGATGTCGCCGAGCCGGTCGTCGTGGTCGAAGCGGGCCATGTCTGCGTCCCTCCGGTCGCCGGTACTCCACCCTCGCCCGAGGCGTGATCCGGCGGCCATCAGGGCCGACACCCATCTCCCCGGGGCTCTGACCTGTAGTTGTCCGCGTGAATGGGTGCTGGCCCCGATGGACAGAGCGGGCCCGCGGGCGGAACCTGAAGGCGCGGGAGCCGCCTGCACCGAGAAAGGACGTACCGTGTGACCCTGTTCTGGCGGATCTTCCTGCTCAATGCCACGGTGATGGTCCTGGCCACCGGCCTGCTGCTGCTCGGCCCGGTCACCGTCTCCACCCCGGTCCTGCTCACCGAGGCCCTGATCATGGCCGTCGGGCTCGTCGCCATGCTCACCGCGAACGCAGCGCTGCTGCGGGTCGGGCTCGCTCCGCTCCAGCGGCTGACCAAGGCCATGACGACCACCGACCTGCTCCGCCCCGGCCAGCGGGCCGAGGTTTCGGGGCACAGCGAGATCGCCGACCTGATCACGACGTACAACACGATGCTCGACCGCCTGGAGGCCGAGCGGGCGGCCAGCAGCGCGCTCGCCCTGTCCGCCCAGGAGGACGAGCGCCGCAGGATCGCCCAGGAGCTGCACGACGAGGTGGGGCAGACGCTCACGGCGGTCCTGCTCGAACTCAAACACGTCGCCGACCAGGCCCCCGGCCCGCTGCGGAGCGACCTGCTCCACGTCCAGGAGACGACACGGGAGAGCCTCGACGAGATCCGCCGCATCGCCCGCAGGCTGCGGCCCGGCGTCCTGGAGGAGCTCGGTCTCACCAGCGCCCTCAGGGACCTCACGCGCGAGATCACCGCCCACGCGGGACTTGCCGTCAGGCCCAGCTTCGACAGCCCGGTGCCGAAGCTGGGCCAGGCCGCCGAGCTGGTCCTCTACCGGGTGGCGCAGGAGAGCCTGACCAACGTCGTGCGCCACTCGGGCGCCCGGCACGTGGACTTCACCCTGCGCACCACCCCGGCCGGCGTCGACCTGCGGATCCGCGACGACGGCCACGGCATCGGCCGGGCCGCCGAAGGCGCGGGAATCCGCGGCATGCGCGAACGCGCCCTGCTCATCGGCGCCGACCTCGACCTCACCGCGCCGCCTGCGGGCGGCACCGAAGTGCACCTGCACGTCCCGGCACCACAAGGGAGCAAGTGACCATGGCCAAGCCGGACACCCCGACGAGGATCCTGCTCGCGGACGACCACGCCCTGGTGCGACGCGGAGTGCGTCTGATCCTCGACGCCGAACCCGGCCTGACCGTCGTCGGGGAGGCCGGTGACGGCGCCGAGGCCATCGAAATGGCCCGCGCCCACGCCCCCGACCTGGTCATTCTCGATATCGCCATGCCGCGTCTCACCGGACTTCAGGCGGCCCGCGAACTCTCCAGGCTCCAGCCCGGCGTACGCATTCTCATGCTGACGATGTACGACAACGAGCAGTACTTCTTCGAGGCGCTGAGCGCCGGGGCCTGCGGCTATGTGCTCAAGTCCGTCGCCGACCGCGACCTCGTCGAAGCCTGCCGCGCGGCCATGCGCGACGAACCCTTCATCTATCCGGGAGCGGTCAGCGCGCTGATCCGCAACTACCTGGACCGGGTCAGGAGCGGCGACCGGCTCCCCGCCAAGACCATCACGGACCGTGAAGAGGAGATCCTCAAGCTCGTCGCCGAGGGCCACACGTCGCAGGAGATCGCGGAACTCCTCTTCATCAGCGTCAAGACGGTCGAGCGACACCGGGCCAACATGTTGCAGAAGCTGGGGCTGCGCGACCGTCTTGAACTCACCCGCTATGCGATCCGGGTGGGGCTGATCGAACCCTGATCACCGGGACGATCAGTCGGTGACCTCGATCTTTCCGTTGCGCTCGGCGGACGCAGGGGCGGACGCGGCGGCGGGCGCCGGGCTCGTGGCGGACGTGCCGCCGGTGATGCCCTTGAGGAGTTCGGCGAGGTCGACTCCCGTGGTGGAGCTGAGGAGTTCGACGCCCTGGGCGACATTATCGGCGACCGTACGGGAGAGCGTGCTCGCCCCGTCCGTGGAGATCACGGTCATCTTGTCGACCGCGCTCAGCGGCTCGGACGCCTTGGCCACCACGCCGGGCAGGACCTCCACGAGCATCTGGAGCACCGCCGCGTCGCCGTACTGGGCGAACGCGTCGGCCTTCTTGCGCATCGCCTCCGCCTCGGCGGCCCCCCTGGCGCCGATCGAGGCGGCATCGGCCTCGCCCTCGAGGCGTACGGCGTCGGCGAGCGCGGCGCGCCGGGCCTTCTCGCCCTCACCGGTCAGGCGGGCCCGGTCGGCGTCCGCCTCGGCCTGCTTGACCAGGGAGACCCGGCGGGCCTCGGCCTCCTGCTCGGCCTGGTAACGGGCCGCGTCGGCGGGCTTGCGGATCTTGGTGTCCAGCTCGCGGTCGGTCAGGGCGGCCTGCCGCTGGGCGACCTTCTCCTGCTCGGAGAGGACATCCTGCTGCCGGGCGGCCTCGGCGAGCGGTCCCGCGGCCCCCGCACGGGCGGCTGCCTCGTCCGTCTCGGCCTTGATCTCGGCCTGCTTGAGGTAGAACGTCCGCTGGGCGACGGCGATCTCCTCCTCGGCCTTCAGCCTGGCCTGCTCGGCGGCCCGCCGTGCGACGGCCTCGGCGATGTCCGCCTCCTGCCGGGCGCGGGCGGCCTCGGGCCGGCCGAGGTCCTCCAGGTAGGAGCCCTCGGTGGTGATGTCCTGGATCTGGAAGGCGTCGAGCACCAGGCCCTGCCCGGACAGGCTCGCCTCGGCCTCCTCGGCGACCTGCCCGGCGAAGGCGGCGCGGTCACGGATGATGTCCTCCACCGACATCCGGCCCACGATGGAGCGCAGGGCGCCGGAGAGCACTTCCTGGGTGAAGCCGACGATCCCGCCCTGCTGGGCGAGGAACCGCTGGGCCGCGGCGCGTATGGAGTCCTCGGTGCCGCCGACCTTGACGATCGCGACGCCCTCCAGGTTGGCCTTCACGCCGCGCAGCGTGACCGCGCCGCGCACCGAGATGGGGATGTGCCGCGAGGAGAGGTCGAGGGTGAACTTCTGCTGGACGAACGGCACGACGAAGACGCCGCCGCCCACGACGACCTTCTGGCCGCTGTTGTCGGTGAAGATCCGGCCGGTGTCGGGGTCGGTGGACTTCTTGCCGCGCCGCCCGGTCACGATGAAGGCCTCGCTGGGCCCGGCGACCTTGTAGCGGGTCACGACGACGAGCGCGAGCAGTACGAGGAGTACGACGACTCCGATGACGGCGGTCAGGACTGGGCTCATGGTGAATTCCCCCCTGCCTCCCGGGGGCGGCAGATCGGTGATGTGGTGCGGGTGTGAGGTGCCGGACGTCAGGTGCGGGACGTCAACTGCCGGACACCAGGCGTCAGGTGCCGGGTGCGGACGCGGGTGGTGCGGTGATCAGCGCTGCACGGGGCGGACCGCGACCGAGGTCGGCGACAGTGCCGCCTCCACCCAGACCTCGGTCCCGCGCGTGACGGCCACCGCGCTCTTGGCGGCGAACTTCACCGGCTGCCCGGCCAGTTGGAGAAGGACCTCGCCGTACCCGTCGACCGGGATCGCGGTGACCACGGCCCCCGAGGTGCCCACGAGATCGTCGCCCCGCGGAGTGGCCGCGGTCTGATCCCGCATCAGGGCGCGGCTGAACTTCCACGTGAGCCAGGCCGCTCCCACGCCGACGGCGGCCCCCATGGCGGTGGCGGCGGCGACGCCGAGCCCGGTCGTGCCGAGCACGATCGCACCGCCGAAGCCGAGCATGGACACGAACCCGGCAATGACGGGAAGGGACAGCAGCCCGTCGAAGAGACCGTCGAGGACTCCCATGCCGTCGAAGAGTCCCTCGAGAACCCCGTCGAAGACGAGGGAGAGGACCAGCAGGGCGATTCCCGCGATGCCAAGCCCCAGAAAGACGTTCACCGGAGCACCTCCCCACTTGCCGGATGTCTCGGTGAGGTGGGGATCGTCCCATGCGGGGGCGTTGGTCCGCATTGCCGTGATCCGGCAATGAACACGGTTCTTCGATGCCGGTCCGTGTGCCGGTCCGTGCGCCGACCCCTTTGCGGACCCCTGTGCCGGTCTACGTGTCGCCGGAGCCCGTCCGGGCGCGCGTGTGCCGGCCGAGGATTTCGGCCAGGCCCTGGCGGGTGGCGGCCAGGACGACCCGGTCCTGGGAGCGCAGGACGTAACCGGGGTGGAGGTCCCAGACGAGGCCGGCCGGGCGGTCGGTTTCGTCGTCGGGGCGCGACACCGTCAGGTCGGGGAGGCGGTCGTCGGGTGCGGCGGAGTCCAGGGCGATGACCCGCCAGACACCGGGCCGGAACGACTCGGCGATGGTCCGCCCCTCCAGGACGGGATTTCCCGCCACGTCGAGGGCCGCGAAGAGCAGCACCCGCCGCTCCACGGGGATCGCGCCCAGGATCTGCCGCCCCATCATGGCCCCGGCGAACGCGGGGGCGGCCAGGGTGGAGACGCTGCGGCTGCGGGTCAGGGCCTGCGGATGGGCGGCGCGCAGGGTGCGGTAGACGGCGGTGGCGAACGTGTCGTCGTACAGCCGCAGGGCCACGCGGACATGGGGCTTGATCGAGCGGGCGTACAGGGCCGCTTCGAGATTGGTGGTGTCGATGCTGGTGAGGGCGAGCAGCGCGTGCGCGCGGTGGATCTTGGCGGCCTCCAGGACGCCCTCGTCCGTGACGTCGCCGATGACGGTGGGTACGCGCAGGCGGCGGGCGAGCGGGACGCCGCGCGCCTCGGGGTCCTCCTCCACGCACACCACGGGGATGCCGAGTTCGCGCAGCCGGGCCAGGACGCGGGTGCCGATCTTCCCGAGGCCGAGCAGCACCACGTGGCCGGAGAGACCGCGCGGCGGACGGCGCAGGGAGGATGCCGTGCGGAACGTGCCGAGCGCCTCCAGGACGGCGGCGAGCAGGACCGGCAGGAGGAGCAACCCCGCGAGGCCGGAGAGGAGTTGGAGGATCTGGCGGGCGGTGGACTGGCCGATCGCCGGGTCGTCGATGGCGAACAGATCGAGCAGGGTCAGATAGGCGGCGGCCAGCGGATGGGCGTTGCTGGTCAGCCAGTTCGCCACCGCGAGGCCGAGCACACAGGCCAGAAGCCCGGCCACCGACCAGCGCAGGCGGGGCGAGAAGAGCGAGCCGAGCGGAAGGCCGCGCCCGGAGAGACGTCCGGAGAGACGTCCGGAGAGGCGTCCGGACAGGCGGCCGGGCGGCTGGTCGGGCCCGGCGTGCGAGACCGCCTTGAGGATCACGGTGCCCCTGCCCGCGGCGGAGGTGACGGTGCTGTCGTCGGGCAGCAGCAGCGGCCCGTCCTGCCCGCCGTCGTCCGAACCCTCCGAACCCGCCGGGTCGTTGGTGGTCGACGAGAGCAGGGCGAGCGTGCACAGGCCGGGATCGGCGGTCGCCCCGCGGCCCGTCGGAAGGCGCTCGACGGCACGCAGGAGCAGCCCGTCGGCCTGGACGACCTTGCTGGTCCCCGCGACGGCGGTGGCCGCGAGGGCGGGTGCCGCGGTGTCGGCGTCGGAGAGGACGGTGGTGGAGGCGTTCACCTCGTCCGGATCGAGGCCGGGGAAGGCGACCGCGGCCGCCTGGTCGAGGAGTTCCTCCAGGTGCTGGCCCAGCTTGCGGTTGTAGAGCCGGATCACGATCCGCAGGCGGGGGTTGAGGCGGCGGGCGACGAGGGCGGCGTGGATGTTGGTCTCGTCGTCGTCATACACGAGGGCAAGGGCGGCGGCGTCACGGACGCCCGCGTCGACGAGGGCCGCCTCGTCGGGCGCGGGAGCCTCCAGGACCCGGGGGACCTCGGGCCGGGTCGCGCCGTCATCGCCGCCGTTCGCACCGCCCGGCGTCCCGCCCGGCGTCCCGCCCGGCGCACCGACGGGCGTACCGGCTGCGCGCGCCATGACCGCCTGCATCCGCCCCAGGAGGGCGGTGGCACGCGCCCGCCCGGCCGGTCCGGACCGCGGACCGTCGGCCGGCGGCGCGGACGGGACGAGGACCGTCACCCGCTCGCGGTACACCGACCGCAACTCGGCGGCGAGCCGCTCGGCGAGCGCGTCGTCGCCGCACACGATCATGTGGCCGCTGTGCGGTGGCTGCCGCGCCTGGCCGGGAAGCGGGGCGCCGCCGTCCGGCCTGCGTCCGCTGCCGTCCGGACGGCGGCGGACGGCCTGCGGATTGCCCTGGCTCACTACGCGTCCTCCCCGTGATCGATCATGGGCACCAAGGTAGTTGGGGTACGCCTCTGGCGCGATAAGGCCGACCGGGAGCAGGATTGTCGGCGCCGCCGACCGGAGAAACCGGCGAACGAGCCAGTTCTGAAGCCTCTCCCGCACTCATCAGCACTCTCCCGCACCACCCCAACCACCAGTACCTGAGCTGAGTTGACGCGCGTGGACCCGTGTAAAGGAGCCTGGGCATGGATTTCGGACGCGGCACTGAACCCGGCGCTGATCCCGGCGCGGAACCCGGCGCGAGACCCGGCACGGAACCGGGCGCGGACCCCGGCGCGACATCGCAGACCGTCGCCGACGACGGCCGCGTCGAACTGCGCCCCGGCGCCTACCCGGAACACAGCCGCTTCGCCAACGACGACCTGAAGCCCATCCCCCTGTCCGAACGCCACTGGAGCACCTACAACTTCGCCGCCCTGTGGGTCGGCATGGCCCACAACATCCCTTCCTGGACGCTCGCTTCGGGCCTGGTCGCACTCGGCATGGACTGGCGGCAGGCCGTCTTCACCATCGCCGCGGCCAATGTGATCGTGCTCCTGCCGATGCTCCTGACCGGACACGCGGGACCCAAGTACGGCATCCCGTTCCCCGTCCTGGCCCGCGCCTCCTTCGGCCTGCGCGGCGCGAACCTGCCCGCGCTGATCAGGGCCGCCGTGGCCTGCGGCTGGTTCGGCATCCAGACCTGGATCGGCGGCCAGGGCATCTACGTACTGCTCGACAAGGTCTTCGACGGCGCGTGGAGCGACGAGTCGCAGATCGGCGGCTATCCGTGGCCGCTGTGGCTCTGCTTCGTGCTCTTCTGGGCCCTTCAACTGGCCATCATCTACCGGGGGATGGAGGCCCTGCGGCGCTTCGAGAACTGGGCGGCGCCCTTCGTCCTCGTCGGCGCCGTCGTGCTGCTCGTATGGATCTCCGACAAGGCGGGCGGCCTCGGCCCGCTGCTCGACCAGCCGTCCACCCTCGGCTGGGGCGCCGACTTCTGGCCGGTGTTCTTCCCCGCCCTGATGGGCATGATCGGCTTCTGGTCCACGCTCTCCCTGAACATCCCCGACTTCACCCGGTTCGGGAAGGGACAGCGGGCACAGGTGTGGGGGCAGACGCTCGGCCTGCCGACAACCATGACCGCGTTCGCGCTCCTGTCGGTCCTGGTCACCTCCGGGTCGCAGGCGGTCTACGGCGAGCCGATCTGGGAGCCCGTCGACCTCGCCGCCAAGGCCGACAACGTCTTCGGGCTCCTCTACGCCCTGGTGACGGTCCTGGTCGCCACGGTCTCCGTGAACATCGCGGCCAACGTGGTCTCACCCGCGTACGACCTCGCGAACCTCGCCCCGAAATTCATCAACTTCCGTACCGGCGCGCTGATCACCGGTGTCGTGGGCGTGGTCATCTTCCCCTGGAAGCTGATCGAGACGCCCGAGCTCTACATCTTCGTGTGGCTCGGCGTGGTGGGCGGGCTGCTCGGCACGGTCGCCGGAATCCTGATCGCCGACTACTGGGTGGTGCGCAGGACGGCCCTGGACCTCGCCGACCTGTACCGGCCCGAGGGGCGCTACTGGTACACGGGCGGCTGGAACCTGCGGGCCGTCGCCGCCTTCGCGGTCGGGGGCGTGCTCGCCGTGGGCGGCTCGCACTCGGCGCCGGGGAAGGGGCCCTTCCCCGAGGACGGCCTCATCCCCCTGCTGAAACCGCTCGCCGACTACGGGTGGGCGATCGGGCTCGCGTCCGCCCTTGTCGTCTACGTCGCGCTGATGAAGGCGGGCGGACGCGAGAGCTCCGGAGGACACCGGCGGGCGTCCTAGACTGGACCCTCGCGTACGAGAGGTCCGTACGCGTGAGTCCGGGCGCGGAGGGAGGACGACCGTGGGAGCAGGCACCACCGACTACGACGACCCGTCGGCCGACGTCCTCGCCGAGGCGGCCGCGGCCTTCGGCCTGCTCGCGTCCTCCGCGCGCCTGCACATCGTGTGGGCACTCGCGCAGGGCGAGAGCGACGTGACCGGTCTCGCCGAGCGGGTCGGCGGCGCGCTGCCCGCGGTCAGCCAGCATCTGACCAAACTGAAACTGGCCGGTCTCGTACGCTCCCGGCGCGAGGGCAGGCGACAGGTCTACTTCGTGGACGACGCGGACGTGGTGACCGTGGTGCGGCTCATGGTCGGGCAGCTGACCGACCGCACCGAACGAGCGGCTCAGTCCCCCGGACGCGGGCTCCGCGGCCTTGGTGCCTGAGGCCGCGGCCGGTGTGCTCACCTCGCTCGAGGTGCTGCGGCAGGTGGACAGCGGACCGCGCGGCCTGACGGACGCCGAGGCCGAGCGGCGCATCGCCGCCTCCGGCGAGAACACCCTCCCCGACCGGCGCCCGGTGTCGTGGCCGCGGCTCTTCGGCCGCAGCCTGCGCGATCCGTTCACCGCGGTCCTGCTCTGCCTCGGCCTGGTGTCGGCCGGCGTCGCCTCCTGGGGCACCGCCTGCGTGATCCTGTGCCTGGTCGTGGTCAGCGGAGTGCTGCGGACGTCCGGCGAGTACCGCGCCGACCGGTCCATGGCCGCCCTGCGCGCCCTGGTGGCCACCACCGCGACCGTGCTGCGCCGGGCGGAGCGGGACCAGAGCCCCGAGGAGCGGGAGATCCCCGTCGCGGATCTCGTGCCGGGGGACGTGGTGCGGCTCGGCGCCGGTGACCTCGTCCCCGCCGACGTCCGGCTGCTGCGGGCGAGCGGCCTGAGCGTGCGCCAGGCCGCGCTGACGGGGGAGTCGGCGCCGGTGCCCAAGGCCGCCGCCGACCTGCCGGGCCCGCGGCGCCGCGCGGGCGTCTTCGAACAGCCTCATCTCTGCTTCCAGGGCAGCAGCGTCGCCTCGGGCAGCGCCACCGCGGTGGTCGTCGCCACCGGGGCGCGGACTCGGTTCGCCGCCGGACAGGGCCCCCCGGCGCGGCGCGGGCCGAGCGCCTTCGACCGCTCCGTGCACGGCATCTCCTGGATCCTCATCCGCTTCATGCTGCTCACCCCGCCGCTCGTCCTGATGGCCAACGCCGCCCTGCGCGGGCGCGGCCTGGAGACGCTGCCGTTCGCGGTCGCCGTGGCGGTCGGCCTCACCCCGGAGATGCTGCCGGTCATCGTCACCACCTGCCTGGCGCGCGGTGCCTCGCTCCTGGCCCGTACGCACGGGGTGATCGTCAAGCGGCTGCCCGCGCTGCACGACCTCGGCGCCGTCGACGTCCTGTGCCTGGACAAGACCGGCACCCTCACCGAGGACCGCCCCGTCCTCGACCGCGCCCTCGGCGCCGACGGCGGGGCCGCGCCCGAAGCCCTGCACTGGGCCGCCGTCAACTCCTGGTGGACCCTCCAGCTCGCCGAGCTGCCCGCGGCCGACCCGCTGGACGACGCCGTCCTCGACGCGGTGGGCGAGGACGAGGCGATGCGATACGACGGTGTCGCGGCGCTCCCCTTCGATCCCGTACGCCGCCTCGCCACCGCCGTCGTCCGTACTCCCGGCGGCCTCGGCACCCACACCCTCGTGGTCAAAGGCGCGGTCGAGGCCGTACTGGAACGGTGCGTGCTCGACGACGCCGAACGCGAGCGGCTCCTGTCCCGCGCCGCCCGCGAGGCGGACGACGGCCTGCGCCTCCTCGCGGTGGCCACCGCCGAGCGGCCCGCCCGCACCCGCGCCTACACCCCGGCCGACGAACGCGGCCTGACCTTCCGCGGCTTCCTCACCCTGCGGGACGCTCTCGCCCCGACCGCGGCCACCGCCCTGCGGGACATCACGGACAGCGGCATCTCGGTCAAGATCCTCACCGGTGACCATCCGGGGACGGCGGTGCGGGCCTGCCGGGAGCTGGGGATCGGCGCGGGCGGAGTCCTCACCGCCGACCGCATCGACGCCCTCACCGACGCGGAGCTCGCGACGACCGCCCGGCACACCGCCGTCTTCGCCCGCTGCACCCCCGAGCACAAGGCCCGCGTCACCGCGGCGCTGCGGGCGGGCGGCCACACCACCGGGTTCCTCGGCGACGGCGTCAACGACCTGCCCGCGCTGCGCGCCGCCGACGTCGGCATCGCCCCGCAGGCCGCCGTCGACGTCGTACGCGAGAGCGCCGACGTGGTGCTCGCCGACAAGGACCTCACCGCGATCGGCCACGCCGTCCTCGCGGGACGTCACAGCAGCGGCAACATCGCCACGTATCTGCGCGTCACGCTCTCCTCGAACCTCGGCAACGTCATCGCGATGCTCGCCGCGGGCCTTCTGCTTCCGTTCCTGCCGATGCTCCCGGCGCAGGTCCTCGTGCAGAACCTCTGCTTCGACGCGGCCCAGCTCGCCTTCGCCTACGAGCGGCCGCACCGCGCGGTGCTCCGCCGCCCCACCGTGCTGCGGCCCCGCGCCTTCCTGCGCTTCATCACCGGCTTCGGGGCGCTCAACGCCCTCGCCGACCTCGCCACCTTCCTCGTCCTCGCGCTCGCCCTGCACGGACCGGACGGTGTGGACGACCAGGCGGTGTTCCACTCCGGGTGGTTCACCGAGAACCTGCTGACCCAGGCCCTGGTCATGCTGCTCCTGCGGACCGGACGCCGCCGGGCCGAGGGCAGGACGCCGGGGCCGGTCGGCCTGTCGGTGGCCGCGCTCGCCGCCGTCGGACTGCTCCTTCCGCTCTCGCCGCTGGGCCCGCTCCTGGGCATGACGGCTCTGCCGGGTCTGTACTACCTGCTGCTCGCGGTGGTGCTCGGGTCGTACGCGGCGGCCCTCGGGGTGCTGCGGGGGCGGTGGGCCGGTCAGGCCTAGCCGGCCCCGGCAAGTCCCGGTCAGCCTTGGTCAGCCGTACGAGAGGTCGGAGCAGGGGTTGTCGTCGGCGGAGCGGGCGCCGTCGGCGACCTCGGAGGGGACGGACTCGGGCTCGGCGGAGGGCGTGGCCGAGGGGGCGTCGGCGTACGACTGGCCGAGAGTGACCGTGACGCCGGGCGCCGTCGCCGACTCCAGTTCCGCGCCGGGGAACAGGCGGGCGACCGACTTCGCACGGCTCTTCTCGCCGGGGCCGTAGGCGACGACCGTGGTGGCGTGGTCCTGGGTGGCGGCCGTAGCGGTGCCGGTGACCTTGAAATCGTGCTCGGTGAGGGTCGCGGCCGCGCGGGCGGCGAGGCCGGTGACGGTGGTGCCGTTCCGGACGGCCACCGCAGCGCCGTCCCCGGAGACCGGCGACGCGGACTTCCCGGGGGTGGGTTCCCCCTTGCCATTCTTGCCGCCCGCGTCCGCGCCGTCCAGGGTGCGGTCGTCCTTGAGCGAGGCCCACAGGGCGTCGGCGTCCGGCTGGACGACGGCGACACGCGAACCTTCGTACCGCCAGGGGATGGTGACGAACTTGGTGTTGCTCAGATCGATGTTCTTCAGCGACATCGCGAACGAGATCAGCTTGTCGGCGGAGCCGAGTCCGGGGTCGACGGTCATGGAGTCCGTCGCGGCGTCCGCGAGCGGAAGGAGCTTGGTGGGGGTGAGGCCGTCGCTCTTGACCTTCTTCAACAGGCTTGCCACGAAGGCCTGCTGGCGCTTGATGCGGCCTATGTCGGAGCCGTCGCCGATGCCGTGCCGGATGCGTACGTAATCCAGGGCCTGCCGGCCCGACACCTCCTGCTCGCCCTTGGCGAAGAGGCGCTTTCCCTTGGTGGCGCGGTTGGGGTTGAGGTCGCGTTGGTAGATGTTCTGCGGCAGGCACACCTTCACCCCGCCCACCACCTCCGTCAGCGCCGCGAACCCCTTGAAGTCGACGACGACGGTGTGGTCCACGCGCAGTCCCGTGAGGCGCTCGACGGTGTTCTGGGTGCAGGCGGGGTTGCCCTCGGCGGTCTCGCCCACGGAGTACGCGGCGTTGAACATCGTGTTCGGCCGGGTCTTGGTCCAGCTGCCGTCCGGCAGCTTGCAGGGCGGCAGCTCCACGAGGGTGTCGCGCGGGATGGAGACGGCGACGGCATGCCGGTGGTCGGCGTACACGTGCAGCAGGAAGGCGGTGTCGGAGCGGCCGATGTCGCTCTTGTCGCCGCCGCCCAGGCCGCTGTTCCCGTTCGTCCGGGCGTCCGAGCCGATGACCAGGACGTTCTCGCCCTTCGACGTGTCCGCGTCGGGCCGGTCGCCGGAGACGCCGTCCGCCGCGAAGGTGTCGATGTTGCCGCTCAGCCGGAAGTACACCCACCCCGCGCCCGCCGTCACCAGGACAAGCAGCGACAGGACTATGCCGAGGGTGAGCCGCACACGGCCGCGCTTGCGCCGACGGCCGCGTGCGGCTGCACGATGGCTGGTTGTCATGGGTGCGCCCTATCCGTCCGAGTCGTTCCGCCTCATGGAGCGGAGACTGTCCGGCCCCCTCCATGGTTGTACAGTTGCGCAATGTAGCAATCTTTTCTGAGGCTACTGACAGCTGAGTCACGGCTGGAACATCTGTGGAGAAGGGCGGACGACCATGATTCGTAACGGACTGGAACCCTGGCATCTGCTCATCGTGGCGATCGTGGTCGTCGTGCTGTTCGGCTCGAAGAAGCTGCCGGACACCGCCCGCGCGGTGGGCAAATCCCTGCGGATCCTCAAGAGCGAGACCAGGGCGATGCAGGAGGACGGGGAACGGGGGAAGGGCTGAGCACCCGCAGGACGGTCAGGCCGGGCGCACCGCCGTGACCAGCCACACCCCCGCCCGCATCCGTACGCCCCGCTCGGTCGCGTGCGGCCGGAACACCTCCTCCAGGGAAGCCCGCTTCCTCCCGCCGACCGTCCGGCCCGGGGTGCGCGACAGGATGAAGTCGACGGCGTCGGCCGGGGTTTCGCCCCACACCGCCTCGACGGGTACGGGACTCACCCGCACGTCCTCGTAGGCGGTGAGCACCTCGTGGATGCGGGCCGGGTCCGAGAGCGAGGCCATCGCGGTACGGGCCGCCGCCGCGTCGGCGGCGTCGTCCGCGTCGTCCGGCGGCACGGACTGCGGACTCGCCTCCCGGCCGTCCTCCTCCTGCGCCAGGAGCCTCGCGAAGAGGCCGAGCGTCCGCGACTCCTCGGTGTCCTGGTCCACGGGCTGCGGACAGACGAACACCAGCCGCCCGCCGGGACGCAGCGCCCGGCCGATGTTCGTGAACGCCGCGGTGTGGTCGGCGAAGAACATCACCCCGCCACGGCTGATCGCGACGTCGTACCCGGCCGCGGGGAAGGCGTGGACCTGGGCGTCGGCGCGTTCGTACGCGGCGTTCGTGATGCCGTCGGACGCCGTGCTCGCGCGGGCGCGGTCGATCAGCGGCGCCGAGATGTCGACGCCCACCGCGTGGCCGTGGGCGGCGCGGCGGGCCGCGACGCGCGTGGTGACGCCGGAGCCGCAGCCGATGTCCAGGACGCGGTCGCCCGCGCCGATGGCCGCGGCTTCGAAGAGGGCGTCGTTCACGCCGGAGAGCATCGTGTCGTAGCGGTCGTGGTGCGTGGCCCAGTGGATGCCGACGGAGCCGTTCCAGGCCGCCGCCTGGCGGGAGTTGGGGGAGGCCGGGGTGATCGCGGTCATGACGCCTCCTTTGCGTGGTGGGTGTGGTGGTGCGCCGCGAGGGTGCTCTCGATGCGGTCGACCGCCGTGAACGCGCCGAACGCGATCAGGTGCACCAGGCAGTGGTCGCTGAACGGCGGCTTCTTCCAGGCCGCCACGTCCTCGTCGGTGATGCGGTACGGAGCGAGCGCGGCGAGCAGCGCGAGCCGCGCCCCCGGGCGCTCCGCGCGGTCGGGCAGGGCGTTCCAGGCCAGGGGCGGATGCTCGCCGTCCCAGGCCGCCACCGTCGCCTCGACCAGGGTCCGGTCGGCCTCGTCGAGCAGGCCCGCCCCCTTCGTCGCCGCGGCACGCAGCGCGGCATACGCGGGACCGACGGGGGTGCCCGCGGCCCAGGACGGGCCGGGCTGCGGATCGTCGATCAGGGACAGCGCGTCGCCGGGAGTGGAGGTGCGCCGCACCGCCTTGTGCAGGGAGCGGCCGCCGAGCGAGCGCACCGCACGGAAGCGCTGCGCGTTGCACGGCAGCACGGACTCGGTGATCAGCGAAGAGGCGACGCGGTTGATGAAGTGGAAGGAGAGCGCGGTGCCGATGTGGGCCGGGGCGTGCGCGCGGGGGAACGGCGGCCGGGCGAGCTCCGGCGCCCGCGGGGTGCGGGTGGCCCGGCTCCAGGCGAGCAGCCGAGCCTGGTCCGGGTCATCGGGCTGCTCGCCGCGCAGCACCCGCTCGGCGACGCGGTGGTCGCCGGTGGCGTGCAGCATCATCGTGTGCGCGTTCACGCAGAACGGGCAGCGGTTGGCGAGAGAGACGCCCAGGGCGACGAGTTCGCGTTCGGTGCGGGTGGTGCCGCCGCTGCCGAACGCGTCGTCGCCGCCCGCGATCAGGGACTCGCGGAGCAACGCCCAGGCGGCGGTGAACAGTTCGGGAGCCGGGGTGAGGGCGACGAGCGGCGCGGGCTCCGCGATGCCGAAGTCGTCGGCCATCTGCGCATAGGCCTCGGCGGTCCTGCCGGTCGCGGATTTCGGGAGTACGGGATCGGTGTATCGGAAGGTTGCCATGGCCACGATGTTCCGGGTGCCGGATGCCCCGGGTCGTCGTCCGGCGGAAGGCAGTCGGGGGTACGCCGCCGGGGCCGGGCGGGGCCGCGACTACTACGCCGGGAGTAGTGCGGAAGCGGTCTGCAGGGGTGACGCGGTTGTCGGTGGCGGCCTCTATGGTTCAGAACACGGCGGGGGATGCGCCGGTCCGGGGACGCGGGGGACGCGAGGGGCGCGGGGGCGCGGATGGCGGGGGACAGGGCGGGGAGAGCGGCGGGGCAGGTGAACGTGCGCGGTCGGGTGCGGAATCAGGTGCGGAGCCAGGTGCGGCAGGCGTGGGTGGGTGACGCCGTGCTCGCCGGCGTGGTGGGCGTGATCGTCGCGTTCGCCGCGGGCCTCGGGGACGGCGGCGCGGGGTTCGTGGACTACGCCCTGATAGGCGTCGGTTCGCTGGCTCTCTCCGCGCACCGGAAGGCGCCCCGCGCCGTGCTCGCGGTCAGCACGGCGTGCCTGCTCGGCGAGGTGGTGAACGGGGGCGCGAGCAGCGTCGCGGCGATCCCGGTGGTGGCGGCGGCGCACACGGCCGCACGCGCAGGACACCGGGGCCTCGCCGCCGCGGCCGCCGGGGTGTTCCTCGCGGGCTTCGCGATGGCGGGAGAGGCCTCGGACGACGTCGTGCAGCGCACGTTGCTGCTGGCCGGCTGGTTCCTGTGCGCCCTCGTCACGGGTCTCGCCGACAAGAACTGGCAGGCGTATCTGCGCCAGACCGAGCAGCGCGCGCTGGAGGCCGAGCGGACGCGTGAGGAGGCGGCGCTGCGCAGGGCGGGCGAGGAGCGGCTGCGGATCGCGCGCGAACTGCACGACTCGCTGACGCACAGCATCTCGATCGTCAAGCTCCAGGCGGGCGTCGCCGTCCACCTCGCCCGCAAGCGGGGCGAGGAGATACCCCCCGCGCTGCTCGCCATCCAGGAGGCCAGCGGCGAGGCGATGCGTGAACTGCGCTCCACGCTCACGGTGTTGCGCACGGACGAGCCGACGGGAAGCCCCGCGCTGCTCGTCGAGCGCGCGCGGGCGGCGGGACTTGCGGTGGAGATGACGATCCGGGGCCGGGAGCGGCCGCTGGCCGGTGACCTTGAGCAGGCCGCGTACCGCATCGTCCAGGAGGGCCTCACCAACGCGGCACGCCATGCGGGCGCCGCCGCCAGGGTGACGGTCGAACTCGACTACGGCGAGCGGTTCCTCGGGGTGCGGGTGGAGGACGACGGCGCCGCCGAAGCGGGACGCCCGCCGGCGGAGGGGACGGGCCTCACGGGAATGCGGGAGCGCGTGGCTTCCCTGGACGGAACGCTGCGGGCGGGACCGCGGGCCGAGGGAGGATTCCTCGTACGGGCCGAACTGCCCCTGGTGAAGGGCGGGTCGGCGGCCGAGGAGCACCCGTCCGAGAGCAGGGTGGCGGCCGAGGCAGGGCAAATCCGGGAGGGCGCGTGATCCGGGTCGTGCTCGTGGACGATCAGGCGTTGATGCGCGCCGGGTTCCGTGCGCTGCTCGAAGCCGAGGACGGGATCGAGGTGGTGGGGGAGGCCGCCGACGGGGAGCGCGGGGTCGCTCTCGTGCGGGAGTGCGTGCCGGACGTGGCGCTCATAGACGTACAGATGCCGGTGATGACCGGGATCGAGGCGACGCGCCGGATCGTCGCCGACCCCCGCCTCACCGGCGTGCGCGTCGTCATCCTCACCAACTACGGCCTCGACGAGTACGTGTTCGACGCCCTGCGCGCCGGTGCCAGCGGGTTCCTGCTCAAGGACACGGAGCCCGCAGACCTGTTGCAGGGCATCGAGATCGTCGCGCGCGGGGACTCCCTGCTCTCGCCGTCGGTGACCAGCAGACTCATCGGCGAGTTCGTCTCGCGGCCCCCGGACCGGGCCACCGCGCCGGGGCTCGAAAGCCTCACCCGCCGGGAGTGCGAGGTCACCGCCCTTGCCGCGCGCGGACTGACGAACGAGGAGATCGCCGCACACATGGTGATCAGCCCGTTCACGGCGAAGACGCACGTCAGCCGGGCGATGACGAAGCTCGGTGCGCGCGACCGGGCACAACTGGTCGTCTTCGCCTACGAGTCGGGCCTTGTCGCGGCCCGCAACACCACTCCGTAACACCAGATGAGGGGAGAGTGTGGCCATGACATGATCTCCGCGTGACCGTCATACCGTTCAGATCCGTGGCCCGGTTCAGGCATGCCGCCGTTCTCTCCGCCGTGGCGCTGCTCGCCACCGGGTGCGGACTCTCGGACGAGCTGGAGCGCGAGGGCGATCCCGGGCGTACCGCGGCCGCGCGGGACGACCGGTCCGGCGCGGGGGACGGCGCGTCCGCCCCGGCCGATCCCGTCCCGCCGACGGAGGATCCCGCGGCCACGGCGCCGCCGCAGGGGACGGACGCGCCCTCGCCCTCCTGCCCCGCGAGCGGCGTCCGCATCGAGCCGGGCATCGTCGACGCCGCCATGGGCCTGCGCGCGATGAGCGTGACCCTGACCAACTGCGGCAAGGACACCTACCGCCTGAAGGGCTACCCGAAGCTGCGGGTCCTCGACGAGCACCGCGAACCCCTCGACGTACAGATCCTCGAAGGCACCGAGCCCGTCATGACCAGGGACGACGACCCCGGCGCCGACCACACCGTCACGCTCCGGAAGGGCGAGGCGGCCTACACCGTGCTCGCCTGGCGCAACACCGTCACCGACACGACCACGACCGCCGTCAGCGGCACCTACCTCAAGGTCACCCCGGTGCCGGGCGCCCGCTCCGCGACCGTGACCCCGCAGGGCCGCATCGACCTCGGCAACACGGGCCGCATCGGCACCACCGCCTGGCAGCGGCAGCCGGCGGACGACGCGGCCCCGTCCGGGCCTACGGCACCCGTGCCGTCCACTCCGGCGAGCTGAACTTCGTACGGGCGAGCTCCCGCGCCCTGGCCATCTCCTCGTCCGTGACCTTGCCCGCCGCCAGGCCGTACCGCGTGCGGAAGGAGTCGAGCATCCGCTCGATCACGGCCTCGCGGGGCAGCCCCGTCTGGCGCCGCAGCGGGTCCACCCGCTTCTTCGCGCTCCGCGTGCCCTTGTCGGAGAGCTTCTCGCGGCCGATGCGCAGCACCTCGACCATCTTGTCCGCGTCGATGTCGTACGACATCGTCACGTGGTGCAGCACGGCGCCCTGCCCGCCCGCGACCCGCTTCTGGGCGGCGCCCGCGACCTTCCCCGCGTCGGTGGCGATGTCGTTGAGCGGTTGGTACCACGCCTTGATGCCCATGTCGCCGAGGGCTTCGAGCACCCAGTCGTCCAGATAGGCGTAACTGTCGGCGAAGGACAGACCCTGCACGAGGGAGTCGGGCACCGACAGCGAGTACGTGATGGCGTTGCCCGGCTCGCAGAACATGGCGCCGCCGCCGCTGATCCGGCGCACCACCCGCACGCCGTGCCGCTCGGTGCCCTCCTGGTCCACTTCGTTGCGCAGCGACTGG
Source organism: Streptomyces sp. NPDC046925 (assembly GCF_040644915.1). Classification (NCBI taxonomy): domain Bacteria; kingdom Bacillati; phylum Actinomycetota; class Actinomycetes; order Kitasatosporales; family Streptomycetaceae; genus Streptomyces; species Streptomyces sp. NPDC046925. The sequence goes on from NZ_JBEYWZ010000001.1 coordinate 665,299, forward strand.
AAGCTGCCGATGACGACCGCGGGGGACTCCCACTCCCACACGCGCAGCGTCGGCGGGCGGCGCCCGGCGGCGACCTCTTCGGTGAGCACCTCGTCCAGGGCCATGAGCAGGGCGGGTGACTGGGGAGCCTCGTGGATCAGCTGCCAGTCGTAGTCGGTCCAGTCGGTGGCGTGCGCGAGGGCACGGCGCACCGCGACCCCCACACCCTCCGACGTGAGCCCGTAGAACACGGTGCCCTCCGGGAGCGCCGCGTCGATGCGGGCGGCGAGCCCCGCCGCGTCGGTCTCCGCGGGGGCGCCCTCCAGGGCGCGGCTCAGGACCTCGAAGGCCTCGTCGGGTTCCAGGAAGAAATCCCCCGCCACCCGCACGTGCCGCAGCACACCGTCCTCGACCTCCAGATCCACGACGACGAGCTTGCCGCCGGGGACCTTGTACTCACCGTGCACTGTGCTTCCTCCGGACGCGGCCGAATCGCGGACAACGGCAGCCTGCGATTTCATATCAGGACAACTCTGCCCACCAGGGATGAATTCCCGCACAGGGGACTGCATGAGCCACGCTGAGACGACCGACCAGGCTTCCACGGGCGCGTCACCGGCCGTGAAACTGACGCTCACGACGCTGACGATGATGGTCGTCGGCTCGATGGTCGGCGCGGGCGTGTTCTCGCTGCCACGCCGCTTCGCCCAGGAGACCGGCGTCGCCGGCGCGCTGATCGCCTGGGCCGTCGCCGGTGCGGGCATGCTGATGCTCGCGTTCGTCTTCCAGACCCTCGCCGTGCGCAGACCCGATCTCGACGCGGGTGTCTACGCCTACGCGAAGGCAGGGTTCGGCGAGTACCTCGGCTTCTTCTCCGCCTTCGGGTACTGGGCGAGCGCCTGCGTCGGCAACGTCACCTACTGGGTGCTCATCATGTCGACGATCGGCGCCATCTGGCCGAGCCTCGGCGACGGAGACACCCTCATCGCCGTCGTCCTCTCCTCGTTCGGCCTGTGGGCGTTCTTCCTGCTGATTCGCCGCGGGGTCAAGGAAGCCGCGGCGATCAACAGGATCGTGACCGTCGCCAAGATCGTGCCCATCCTCGTCTTCGTGATCCTGGCGCTCTTCTTCTTCAAGCCGTCCGTGTTCGCGGACAACTTCGGCGGCGCGGACTACGCGGGATCGCTGTTCAACCAGGTGCGCGGCACCATGCTGGCCACCGTCTTCGTCTTCCTCGGCGTCGAGGGCGCGAGCGTCTACTCCCGGCACGCCAAGCGCCGCGAGGACGTCGGCCGGGCCACGATCCTGGGCTTCCTCAGCGTCTTCGCGGTCTTCGCCTCCGTCACCATCGTGTCGTACGGCATCATGCCGATGGCCGAGATCGCCGAGCTGCGCCAGCCGTCCATGGCGGGCGTCCTGGAGGAGGCCGTCGGCACCTGGGGCAAGGTCTTCGTCAGCGTCGGCCTCATCGTCTCCGTGCTCGGCGCCTACCTCGCCTGGACGCTGATGGCCGCGGAAGTGCTCTTCGTCGCTGCGAAGGACGACGACATGCCCCGCTTCCTGCGCAAGGCCACCTCCGAGGACGTACCGGTCCCCGCGCTCCTCATGACCACCGCGCTGAGCCAGATCGTCCTGATCGTCACGATGTTCTCCGACGACGCCTTCAACTTCGCGCTCGACCTGACCAGCGCCCTGAGCCTCATCCCGTTCCTGCTCGCGGCCGGTTTCGCCGTCAAGATCGCCCTCGGGGCGGGCCAGGGGAGCGCGGAGACCGCCGGGCGGAGCACCCGCGGGGAACTGGTGATCGCGGTGATCGCCACGCTGTACACGGCGTTCCTGCTGTACGCCGCCGGGCTCAAGTTCGTCCTGGTCTCCTTCATCCTCTACGCCCCCGCCACCCTCCTGTTCGTCAAGGCCCGCCGGGAACAGAACCGGCGCCTGTTCTCCCCGCGCGAGGCCGTCATCTGCGCCGTCTCCATCGCGGGCGCCGTCGTGGGCGTGATCGCCCTCGCGGCGGGCTGGATCCACCTCTGACCGTCCCCGACGCCCGGCCCCCAGGGGTACCGACCGACGAAAGGCGCACCGTGACAAGCCCCGACACCCCCGCCGCACCGACGTTCGGTGTCCACTCCGAGGTCGGCAGGCTGCGCAAGGTCCTCGTCTGCGCGCCGGGCCTGGCCCACCGCCGGCTGACCCCCACCAACGCCGACGACCTGCTCTTCGACGACGTCATGTGGGTGGAGAACGCCCAGCGCGACCACGCCGACTTCGTCATCAAGCTCCAGCAGCGTGGCGTCGAGGTCGTCGAGCTGCACGAACTGCTCGCCCAGACCATGGCGATCCCCGGCGCGAAGGACTGGCTCCTCGACCGGAAGATCACCGCGAACGAGGTCGGCCTCGGGCTCATCGACAACACCCGCGCCTTCCTGGAGACACTGGATCCCAAGCAGCTCGCCGAGTACCTCATCGGGGGCCTGGCCACCGCGGATCTGCCGGACGAGTTCCGCTCCGGCTACGTCGCACTCGTACGCGAATCCACCGGCGTACGCGAATACCTGATGCCGCCGCTGCCGAACACGCTCTACACCCGCGACACGACGTGCTGGCTGTACGGGGGCGTCACGCTCAACCCGCTGTACTGGCCCGCCCGGCACGACGAGACGCTCCTGATGAAGGCCGTCTACGAGTTCCACCCCGACTTCAAGGGCGCCAGGGTGTGGTGGGGCGACCCCGAACTCGACTGGGGCCAGGCCACGTTCGAGGGCGGCGACATCATGCCCGTCGGCAACGGCGTCGTCCTGATGGGCATGAGCGAGCGCACCTCGCGCCAGGCCGTCACCCAGGTGGCGTCCGCGCTGTTCGAGAACGGCGCGGCCGAGCAGGTCATCGTCGCCGGCATGCCCAAGCTCCGGGCCGCCATGCACCTCGACACCGTCTTCACCTTCGCCGACCGCGACATCGTCACGCTCTACCCGAAGATCATGGACGCCGTGCACTCCTTCACCCTGCGGCCCGGCGACAAGGCGTCGGGCGTCGCGATCACGGACGAGGGTTCGCGTGCGTTCGTCGACGTCGTCGCCGCGTCCCTGGGCCTGCCCGACCTGCGCGTCATCGAGACGGGCGGCGACGTCTACGCCTCCGAACGGCAGCAGTGGGACAGCGGCAACAACGCCGTCGCCCTGGAGCCGGGCGTCGTCTTCACCTACGACCGCAACACCCAGACCAACACCCTGCTGCGCAAGGCGGGGGTCGAGGTCATCACCATCGTCGGCGCCGAACTCGGCCGCGGTCGCGGTGGCGGGCACTGCATGACGTGCCCGCTCCTGCGCGACGCCGTGGACTTCTGAGGCGTGGACTTCTGAGGCGTCCCCCGCGGCCGAGCGGGCTCAGTACCGCTGGGCCTTGACCAGCTTCGCGGAGAGCTTCGGCTCCGGAGGTTCGTGACTGATCGCGTACCGCTGGGCCCGCTTGCCCGGTTCGAGATCCTCCGTGCCGATGTAGCGGGTCTCCACGGTCTTGCCCGAGGAGTCCCTGAAGTCGACCTGCACGGCGAAGTCGGCCTTCTCGTCGGTCCTGTTGGTGAAGGTCACCACGGAGGCCAGCACACCGCCGGTCTCCGAGCGCGGCTTGCCCGTCATGGAGACGTCGGCCATCGCGTTGCCCCGCCCGTCGACGTCCTTCAGCGCCTTCTCGGCGGCCTGATTGGCCCGCTCCGTGTCCGCGGACACCGACGCCTCGAACTCGTCCGCGCGCTCCGAGGCGGAGGCCTCGGCCTCGGACGCCGATGCACGGGCGGACTCGGCCGCCTCGGAAGCCTTCGACTCCATCGGGGACGCGGTCTTCTCCGAGAACGACGACGCGTCGGGCGCCGCCGTCCGGCTGCCCTCGGACGAAGGGGCGTCGCTGTCGCCGCCGCACGCCACGAGGGCGGCGGCGGCCGTCACCGAGGCGGCCAGGGTGAGCGCGGCGGACACCACGGGACCGCGGCGCGCGGAGCGCCGCTTCCCACTGGGCGGCATGGGGTTCATTCGGTGCGGTCCTTTCCCTAGTACCGCAGGGCGCAGGCGATCCGGCCCCGGTCGGCGAGTGTGTCCTCGGGTACGAAACGGACCTGTGCGCCGGTGTCCAGGGCGCGCTCGACGATGTCGTCGACCACGTCGTCCACCGCGTCCAGATCGTCGGACCCGGCAGGCACCAGATGGCCGCCGTCGTCGCGCACGGTCGCCTGGTAGCTGTCCTCCACGGCGAGGAAGCGGACGCGGTCCGTCGTCACGTTCTGCCAGACCTCGTCGAGACCGGCGGCGTACTGGCGCCGGCCCTGCGCCGCGTCCAACTCGTGCAGCACGGCGTCGAGTTCCGACTTGTCGCGGGCCGCGAGGAAGGGGCGTACCGCCTGCCACACCGCGTCCGCGGGGCCGTGCGCGAGCCCGCCGTGCGGTACCGGCGTGGCCTCCTTGCCGACCGCGCCGACGTCGTCGAGCAGGGAGAGCGCCGCCGCCTCCCCGGCCACGAACAGGGGGCGCGGATGGGAGCGGAGCACACCGGCCGCGGCGGCGTCCGCCTCGCGCAGGAACCTGCGCGTCTGCTCGTCACGGAAGGTGCTCGGCACGTCGCCGATCCGCTCCTTGCGCTCGGCGTCCGGGTCCTCGAGGCTCCGGGTCAGCGGGAATCCGTCCGCCTCGTGCTCGGTGACCCGGCCGGCCGTGCCGCTCCACAGCGATACGCGGTCGGCCGAGACGGCGAGCACCCAGTACGGCCGCTCGGCGGCCTGCGCCGCGACGACGTTGCGCGTGAGGAAGGTGTCCGAGAGGACCACGCGGGAGGGCACCGTCCTGGCCAGCGACCACACCTGGTGCTCTCCGGGGGCCGCGAAGACGGCCAGCCCGTCCTCGGCGTGCACGAGGTCGATCTCCGCCACCGCCCGGTCAAGCTGCGCGGCCACCTCGCGCCGCTGCTCCCTGGCCACGGCCGGGTCGGACTCCAGACGCTCCTTGGCCTCGTGGACGAGATTGCGCAGCCGCACGGGATCCTGGGCGTTGTCCGGCTCTCTGCGGTGGGTCGGCAGCAGGACCGTGACGGCGGGGTAGGGACGCGGCCGGCGCAGCTCGGCCAGCGCGGCCGGATTGAGGGACGGGTGCATAGAAGTGACCCTTTCGGGGCGGGGTGGCGTACGAAGGTCCCCCAAAGAGGGCGTTACGCCATGAAATCCACCCTATGACGGTTCCACGGCCGGGGCACTTCACCCGCAACGGGTCATATCGGTGGGCCGTATCGGTCGCTGGTCCCCGGCGGCTCACCTCAGCAGGAAGCCGAAGACGTACCCGAGGGCGTTCGTGGCCCAGTGCAGCCCCATGGGTGCGAGCAGGCTCCCGCTGCGGCGGCGCAGTTCGCACAGGAGGCAGCCCGCCAGGGCGGTGAAGAGGACGGCTCCGGCGTCGACGACGATCACCCCGATGACCGAGTGTCCGAAGGCGCCGCCGAGCACGGGACTGGCATCGGCGAGGCCGAGCGACGGCAGGATGTGCCAGAGGCCGAAGAGCCCCGACGAGACCAGGGTCGCGGCGAGCGGCCCGCGGGAGCGCAGGAGCAAGCCGAACAGGACCCCCCGGAAGGCCACTTCCTCCAGCAGGACCGTGCCGAACGGCACCGTCACCAGGACCCGCAGGGCGACCTCGCCCCCGCTCAGGCCGCTCTGCCGCCGGTCCTCGAACAGACCGCGGGAGACCGGCAGCGCGGCCGCGAGCGCGTACCCGGCGGCGACGACGCCGATCAGCACCAGCGCCCACCGCAGACCGCGTACGAGGGTGCCGCGCGCGAGGCCCACGTCGGCCCACCGGCCGCCGGAGCAGTAGACGATCGCGAGCAGCACCGCCGTCGCGAGGAGGGAGAGCGGCACGCTCCAGTCCTGTGCCCACCGGTTGTTCGCGAGGTTGACGAGCACCAGGACCGTGACGGTGGCGGCGACGGCGGTGGCCGTCGTGACCGGATGCCGCGGGAGCCGGGACGACCGGGAGGGGAGGCGTCGGGCGCGCACGAGTCCATCGTGTCGCCGCCCGCCGCGGGCGGCGACCGGAAAGCGGATTGCGGGGCATCGGGGGCGGGGTGAGCATGAGAGAACGGTGCAACCGCGCCCACGCCCGGAGACCCCGTCACCGGACGGCCGCGCCGGATCTCGGAGCTGAAACGGTTGTCGAAGAGCGCGCCCCGTCAACCGGACGGGGAGGAGCCCCGACGAGCGGTCGGGGAGGAACCCCGCCTGGCGGACGAGGGTGAGCCCCGTCGGGCAGGTGGGGGGAGAGCTCGTTGGGATGGAGTGGTGCGGCGGGTTGGTGCTGTTGTTCGTAAGCCCTACTGGGAGCGGTCCGACTCCGGGTATCTCGTCAGGCGCTGGCCGGACCTCACCGCCGCCTGTTTCGGCATCTGCTTCTTCTGGCTCTCCCTCACGCCCTCGCTCGTGCCCCGCCCCTGGCTGCTGCAGGGCGTCGTCGGAGGGATCACCGCCGCCATCGGCTACGGAATCGGCTCGGTCGTCGCCACGGTGTGCCGCGCGCTGCTGCGATGGCGGCCCGGCGAGAAGACGCGGGCGCGCCTCTGGCAGGCGTACTGGATCCTCGGTCTCGTCCTCACCGGCTGGCTGATCTCCGAGAGCGACCACTCGCAGCGCCGCCTGCGCGAGCTCCAGGGGCTGCCGCCCGCGACGGCCTGGCACGCGGCGGCCATCATCCTGATCGCCGTCCTGCTCTGGGCCCTGTTCCTGCTCGCCGCCCGAGGCATCCGGCTGGGGTCGCGCACGCTGATCCGCGCCCTGCACCGCTTCGTGCCGCTCCCGGTCGCCGTCGGCCTCGGCCTCGCCCTCAGCGCGCTGATCGTCACGGTCGGACTGCGCGACGTCGTCTTCCAGCGCGGCGTCATCGACCTCGCCGACCGCATCGCCTACGAGACGAACGGCGGCACCAAGGAGGGCATCCACCGGCCGACGTCCCCGCTGGTCTCCGGCGGGCCGGGTTCGCTCCTGCGCTGGCAGGATCTCGGGTTCCAGGGCCGCAACTTCGCGGGCTCGACGCCGACCGGACAGCAGATCACGCGGCACACGGGGCGGCCCGCGAAGGACCCTGTCCGCGTGTACGTCAGCGCCTCGGCACCGGAAGCGTTCAGCAGCCGCAACCCCTTCGAGGCCAAGGCCCGGCTCGCCGTCCGCGAGCTGGAGCGGACCGGCGCCTTCGACCGGGACGTCCTCGCGATCGCCGGGACCACGGGGACGGGCTGGGTCAACGCCGACATCAGCGAACCCCTGGAGTACATGCACGACGGCAACACGGCCATCGTCGCCGTCCAGTACTCCTACCTCCCCAGCTGGGTCTCCTTCCTCGTCGACAAGGAGCGCGCCGCGCAGGCCACGCGCCATCTCGTGGACGCGGTCCTCGCGAAGTGGTCCGCCCTGCCCGCGGACGACCGGCCCAGACTCGTCGTCACCGGGGAGAGCCTGGGCGGGTTCGCCGTCGAGTCGTCGTTCGACGGCGTGGACGATCTGCTGGCCAGGACCGACGGAGCGCTCATCGTCGGCACTCCCAACTTCGCTCCGATGTCCCGGGAGATCCGCGAGCACCGGGACGACGGAAGCCCGGTCTGGCGACCGCTGTACGAGGAAGGCCGCAACGTGCGGTTCGCGCAGTTCCCCGAGCGGGACCTGAAGCGGCCGTCTCCGGACGCGGCCTGGAACCACCCCCGCGTCGTCTATCTGCAAAACGCCTCCGACCCGGTCGTCTGGTGGTCCTCCGACCTGCTCCTGCACCGCCCCCAGTGGCTCAGGAACCCCCTCGGCCCGGACGTCACCCCGGCGATCCGGTGGTTCCCCGTCGTCACCTTCTGGCAGACCTCGGTCGACATGGCGGTGTCGTACGGCGTGCAAGCCCCGCACGGCCACCGGTACGGGACGGCGCCCGTGGACGGCTGGGCGGCGATCGTGCCCCGCGAGGGCTGGACGCCGCAGGACACGGAGAAGCTGCGCCGGCACATGGAGGAGCGGAAGTCGCCGTACTGAGAGGCGGGCGGGTTAACGGGGGATTCATCTCGATTCCATGGCCCGTACCGCCGAGCCGCACGGATTGTCAGCCCGGCGTGCTCTCATGGAGGCATGATCGAAGTGATCGAAGACTTTCTTGTACGTGGCGTCCCCGACGTCGAAGAAGCACTCCGCAAGGCCGCCGCGGCGGAGGTCATGCCGCGATTCCGGCAGCTCGCCGAAGAAGACGTCGTCCAGAAGAGCGGTCCGCACGACCTCGTGACGGTGGCCGACCGGCTCGCCGAGGAACACCTGACGGAAGCACTCACCACCCTGCTGCCGGGCTCGGTCGTCGTGGGCGAGGAAGCGGTGCACGCGGACCCCTCGCTGTACGAGTCGATACGCGCCGACGCGCCGGTGTGGATCGTCGACCCGGTCGACGGCACGCGCCAGTTCGTGCACGGCGACCCCGGATTCTGCATGCTGATCGCGCTGACCTGGCGCGGACAGGTGCACGCCTCCTGGACGTATGCCCCGGCGCTCGACGAGATGGCCGTGGCGGTGCGCGGCAAGGGCGCCTGGCTGGACGGCGAGCGGCTGGTGGCCGGTTCGCCGGGCGAGCTCCTGGAAGTGGCCACGTCCCACCCGGACTACACGACGCCCGAGCAGAAGCGCGCGCTGCTGGGCCTGAGCGTGGAGGGCGTCGTGCCGCGGCCCTGCGGTTCGGCGGGCCTGGAGTATCTGGCCGTCGCCAGGGGGGAGTTGGACGCGGTCGCGTTCTCCTGGGAGCTCGCCTGGGACCACGCGGCGGGACTGCTGCTCGTCGCGGAGGCCGGGGGCGACAATCTGACCGTCTCCGGTGAGCCCTTCCGGATCGAGGGCGGCAACGCCCTGCCGTTCACGGCCGCGCGGGATGCCGCCACGGCCCGCCGGATGGTGGAGTTGCTGTCGGCCGCAGCCTGATCTGCGGGGCGCCGCGCGGCGGTTCGAGGTGGAAGCGCACGGTGGTGACCTCGAACTCGGCGACGGTGCCGACGCCCGGCCAGTCCCCGGGGGCGGGCGGGAGGTGCACCAGGTCCACGAAGCCTACGACCGGCAGCCCCAGGTCGACGAAGAGCCCGACCCTCCCCGGGCCCCACGGCAGGACGCTGACCGTGCCGGTCAGGCGGGTGCCCCGCGCGAGCGGGCCGCCCGGTTCCGGAGCCGTGGTGTTCCGGCTGTGCCGGGCACGCTGCCACGCGGCCTCGAACTCCTCCTCGGACACCGGCTCCCCGCCGCTGACGAGGCCGTTCACGAGCCTGCCGTACTTCGCCTCGTACAACCGCGCCCCGAAAACCTCGAACTTCTCGCGCGTCCAGGCCAGTTCGGAGCGTGACGCCGCCACGGCAGCCGGACGCCCGGATCCCTCCGGGCCGCGGAACGACGCCTGGCGTACGACGATCGCGTCGTCCCCCGTCTCGAACCAGTCGTCGCGGTCGCCGCGGCCCGCGTCAGTGCGGCGAAACCAGGACGTCACCCGTCAGAGGCTACCCGCGCCCACGGCACTGTCGGTGGCCCGGCCTATCCTGGGCGGCAGAGGCCATCGGCTGACAAAGGAGTCCGAAGGTGCCGTCGATGCTTGATGCCGTCGTCGTGGGGGCGGGACCGAACGGTCTGACCGCTGCCGTCGAGTTGGCCCGCCGTGGCTTCTCGGTGGCCGTGTTCGAGGCCAGGGACACCGTCGGCGGCGGGGCGAGGACCGAGGAGCTGACGCTTCCCGGCTTCCGGCACGACCCCTGTTCCGCCGCGCACCCGCTGGGCATCAACTCGCCCGTGTTCCGCACCATGCCCCTCGACCGGTACGGCCTCGAGTGGCTCCAGCCGCAGCTGCCCATGGCGCACCCCTTCCTCGACGGAAGCGCCGCCGTGCTCTCCCGTTCCGTCGGCGAGACGGCCGCCTCGTTCGGGCCGCGCGACGCGGGGGCGTACCGCCGGCTCGTCGAGCCCTTCGTCGACAAGTGGGACGCCCTCCTGCGGGACTTCATGGCGCTGCCGTCGACCGCCCTGCCGCGCGATCCCGTGACCCTCGCGCGCTTCGGCCTCGCGGGCCTGCCGCCGTCCACCTGGCTGATGCGGCGCTTCCGCGACGACCGGGCGCGCGCCCTGTTCTCCGGGCTCGTCGCGCATGTCATGGCCCCGCTGGGCGGGATCGCCACCGGTGCCGTCGGCCTGGTCTTCGCGCTGGCGGCGCACGCCCGCGGCTGGCCGGTCGCGCGGGGCGGTTCGCAGTCGATCTCGGACGCGCTCACCGCGTATCTGAAGGACCTCGGCGGCGCGGTCCACACGGACTACGAGGTCAAGCGGCTCGACGACCTGCCACCGGCGCGCGCGTACGTCTTCGACACCTCGCCCACCGCGCTCGCCCGGATCGCGGGCCTGGGGCGGAGCTACGAGAACTATCGGTACGGCGCGAGCGTCTTCAAGATCGATTACGCCCTGGACGGGCCGGTGCCGTGGACGGCCAAGGAGGCGCGGGAGGCGGGGACCGTGCAGATCGGGGCGAGCAGCGCCGAGATCGGTGCCGCGTTGCGCGCCGTGTCGCGGGAGAACCGCGCGCCCGACGCGCCGTTCCTGATCACGGTGCAGCCCGGTGTCGTCGACCCGTCCCGCGCGCCCGCGGGCAAGCAGGTCTTCTGGGCGTACGGGCACGTGCCCAACGGCTGGGACGGCGATCTCACCGAAGCGATCGAGCGCCAGCTGGAGCGGTTCGCCCCCGGCTTCCGTGACCGTGTCCTCGCGCGCGCCGCCGCGGGGCCCGCCGAGCTGGTCGCCCGTAACGCCAACTACGTCGGCGGCGACATCGCCTGCGGCGCGGCCAGCGGGCTCCAGCTGCTGCTGCGGCCCAAGCTCTCCCTCTTCCCGTACGGCACCGCGCACCCGGCGGTGTTCCTCTGCTCCTCCGCGACACCCCCCGGCCCCGGCGTCCACGGCATGTCCGGCCACAACGCGGCCAAGGCAGTCTGGCGCGCCCTCCGGCACTGACCCCGGCCCCGGGGCCCGGCCCTCCGCCCGCCCAAGGTCCATGTCGGATTCTCGCCAGCCAGTGCCGTCCCCATGGCCGATCCTTGAGGCATGTCCATCGCCCCCGTCACCGCCCGAACCCTCGCCGCCGAGCCCCCCGCCGCCAAGCCCCCCGCCGCCATGCACACCGACGCCGAGCGCTGCGTGCGGGCCGTGCAGTCGAAGGACGCGCGCTTCGACGGGTGGTTCTACACCGCCGTGACGACCACCCGCATCTACTGCCGCCCCAGCTGCCCCGTAGTCCCCCCGAAGCCCGAGAACATGAGCTTCTACCCGAGCGCGGCAGCCTGCCAGCAGGAAGGGTTCCGGGCCTGCAAGCGCTGCCGGCCGGACAGCAGCCCCGGCTCACCCGAGTGGAATCAGCGCGCCGACCTGGTGGCCCGCGCGATGCGCCTCATCGCGGACGGCGTGGTGGACCGCGACGGAGTCCCCGGCCTCGCCACCCGCCTCGGCTACAGCACCCGCCAGGTCGAGCGGCAGCTCCTCGCGGAACTCGGCGCGGGCCCCCTCGCCCTGGCCAGGGCCCAGCGCGCCCAAACGGCCCGGCTGCTCGTCGAGACGACCACCCTGCCCATGGCGGAGATCGCCTTCGCCTCCGGATTCGCCTCGATCCGGACCTTCAACGACACCGTCCGCGAAGTCTTCGCCCTGGCGCCCAGCGAACTGCGGGACCGCGCCCCGAAGGCCCGGCGCAAGATGTCCGCCCCCGGCGCCCTCTCCCTCCGGCTCCCGTTCCGCGCGCCCCTCAACCCCGACAACCTCTTCGGCCACCTCATCGCCACCGCCGTACCCGGAGTCGAGGAGTGGCGCGACGGCGCGTACCGCCGCACGCTCCGCCTCCCGTACGGTCACGGCGTCGTCGCCCTCACCCCCGCCCCGGACCACATCGCCTGCCGCCTCAGCCTCACCGACATGCGAGACCTCACCATCGCCATCAGCCGCTGCCGCCGCATGCTCGACCTGGACGCGGACCCGGTCGCCGTGGACGGCCAGCTGAGCGCCGACCCGCTGCTCGCGCCCCTCGTGGCCAAGGCACCGGGCCGCCGCGTGCCGCGCACCGTCGACGAGGCGGAGTTCGCCGTACGGGCGGTGCTCGGCCAGCAGGTCTCCACCGTCGCCGCCCGCACCCACGCTGCACGCCTGGTCACCGCGCACGGCGAGCCGATCGACGACCCCGAGGGCGGTCTCACCCACCTCTTCCCGGCACCGGAAGCCCTCGCCGCGCTCGACCCGGAGACGCTCGCCCTGCCGCGCAGCCGCCGCACCACCCTGACCACGCTCGTACGCCACCTCGCCGACGGATCGCTGAGGCTCGGCGTGGAGAGCGGCTGGGAGGAAGCCCGCGCCCGGCTCACCGCACTGCCGGGCTTCGGCCCCTGGACGGTCGATGTCATCGCGATGCGGGCGCTCGGTGACCCCGACGCCTTCCTGCCCACCGACCTCGGGGTGCGGCGCGCGGCGCAGGAACTCGGCCTCCCGCACACCCCGGCGGCGCTGACCGCACGGGCGGCGGCCTGGCGCCCCTGGCGGGCGTACGCGGTCCAGTACCTGTGGGCCACCGACACCCACCCCATCAACACCATCCCGGCGTGAACAGCCCCACCGACGCCCCAACCGACTCCCCACAGGCAGAGGACAGAGCCCCGTGTACCGCCAGCACACCCTCATCGACAGCCCTTACGGCCCCCTGACCCTCGTCGCCACCGACGGCGTCCTCAGCGGCCTCTACATGACCGAGCAGCGCCACCGCCCGCCCGAGGAGACCTTCGGCGACCGCGACGCCGGTCCCTTCGACGCGACGATCAACCAGCTGGAGGCGTACTTCGCGGGGGAGCTGACGGAGTTCGACCTGCCGATGCGCCTCGACGGCACGCCGTTCCAGCGCACCGTCTGGCAGCAGCTCAGGCTGATCCCGTACGGCGAGACCCGAACGTACGGCCAGCTCGCGGCCGCGCTGGGCAAGCCCAACGCCTCCCGTGCCGTGGGCCTGGCCAACGGCAAGAACCCGATCGGCGTGATCGTGCCCTGCCACCGGGTGATCGGCGCGGGCGGCTCCCTGACCGGCTACGGCGGCGGGCTCGACCGCAAGCAGCGACTGCTGGCCTTCGAGGGAGCGACCCCGGCCGCCGCGAACGCGGACGCCCTTTTCTGAACCCTCAGCCGACCCGCACCCCGTCCTCCAGCTCGACCGCCCCCGTCCCCGCGTCCAGCGCGTCGAGCCCGGCGAGGACCCGCCGACCCAGCTCTCCCGGCAGGTACTCCACCAGGTCCTCGCGGGCCACGAGGCGCCAGGAGAGCAGTTCCTCCTCCTGGAGCCTGATGGACTTCAGCTGCTCATCGCCGAGCACTCCGCCGTCGTACAGATAGGCGACCAGCGGCGGCCGCGCCGCACCCGGTACCCAGTCCACCGCGAGCAGCGCGCCGAGCTCGACGTCCAGACCGATCTCCTCGGCGGTCTCGCGGCGCGCCCCCTGCCGCGGTGTCTCCCCCTCGTCCGACTCGACGGTGCCGCCCGGCAGGGCCCACCCCTCGCGGTAGTTCGGCTCGACGAGCAGCACACGCCCCCCGGAGTCCCTGAAGAGCGCGGCGGCCCCGGCGATGATGCGGGGGAGGCCCGCGATGTACGTGGCGTAATCCTGAGTGGTCACCCGGAAAGGGTAGACGCGCGGGGCAGAGGTCAGGCGCCGCGCCAGGCCTTGGTCAACTCCACCGTTCTGGCCGCGAGTTCGCTGATCCGTACGCCGTCGAAGCCGAACACGGCACTGCGCACCCGGTCTTCGAGCGGGTCCCGCCACTGCGCGGGGATCGCCCTTGCCCCGCACAGCACCCCCGCGACGGACCCGGCGGTCGCGCCGTTCGAATCGGTGTCGAGGCCGCCGCGCACGGTCAGGGCGATGGTGCGGGTGAAGTCGCCGCCGCCGTAGAGGAGCCCGGCCGTCAGGACGGCCGAGTTCGGCACCACATGGATCCAGCCGAGCCCGGAGGTCTCGGCCTCGGTGGTGGCGAGGGTCTCCTCCCAGCCGAGCCCGGCCTCGTGCAGCGCGACGACCCGGCGCACCGTACGGGCGAGACGGCAGCCCGAGGGGATCACCCCGAACGCCGCGTCGAGCGCGGCCCGCGGGGAGGCCGCGTCGAACGCGGCCGAGACGAGCGCCGCCGCCCACATCGCCCCGTACACGCCGTTGCCGGTGTGCGAGAGCACCGCGTCACGGCGGGCGAGGGAAGCGGCGCGGCGCGGGGCGCCGGGGTTCGTCCAGCCGAAGATGTCGGCGCGGATGAGGGCGCCGATCCACTCCTGGCAGGAGTTCTCGTACGTCGCGGTGAGCGGCGGTTTGAGTCCGTTCGCGAGATTCCGGTACGCGGCGCGCTCGGCGGTGAACGTCTGGAGATAGGGCAGGCACAGCAGCCACAGCTCGCCGACCTGTTCGGTGCTGAAGTCGGGTCCGTGCGTCTCCAGGAGATGGAGCCCGAGGATCGCGTAGTCGACGTCGTCGTCACGGCAGCCGCCGTGCACCCCGCCGCGCACGCAACTCTGCCACTCGGGCCGCAGCTGGAACTCCTCCACCCAGGAGGGAGGCCGGGGGAGATAGTCGGTGAGCGGCAGCGCGTCGGCCTGCCGCAGATAGCGCTCGATGCGCTCACGCGTCCAGTAGTCGCCCCGCTCGATCGGTTTGCCGAGCATGTTGCCCGCGATCCGCCCGATCCAGCCGCCGAGAACGCGGTCGGCGAGTTCCGTATGCGCTGGGGTCATGCGTCCGGTCTATCGAATTCCGGGCGCCGTGCGCGGTCAACGCGACCGGTTCGGCGTGGAGCGTGAGACGTTTGTCTGGTTTTCGATCGGGGGTGCGATCGAGAGTGCGATCGGCGGCTGCTGATCGATCATTCTCGCACTTTCGTGCACTGCTATAGGGCCTTTTAGCCTGATTTAAAGGGGAGGGACGGGACTCCGATATGCGGACGGCCATGGGCAGGCGGCCCCTCCTGCGGTTATGGTCGCAGCGGCGCGACTGCCTTGACGCGAGCAAGGCCCGGAAAGCAAGGGGATGCAAGGTGGCGGACGCTGCTGGGACGGCGGGGCATGTGCTCATCGCCGCGGACAAGTTCAAGGGATCGCTCACGGCCGTACAGGTCGCGGAGCGGGTGACGGCCGGGCTCCGCCGCGTCGCCCCGCAGGTGGAGGTCGAGGCCCTGCCGGTCGCCGACGGCGGCGACGGCACGGTCGCCGCGGCGGTCGCGGCCGGATTCGAACGCCGTGAGGTACGGGTGACGGGCCCGCTCGGCGACCAGGTCACCGCGGCATACGCGCTGCGGGACGGGACCGCGGTCGTGGAGATGGCGGAGGCGTCCGGCCTCCAGCTCCTTCCCGAGGGCGTCTTCGCCCCGCTCACCTCCACGACGTACGGCTCCGGTGAGCTGCTGCGCGCCGCGCTGGACGCGGGCGCGCGGACGATCGTCTTCGGCGTCGGCGGCAGCGCCACGACGGACGGCGGCGCCGGCATGCTGGCCGCGCTCGGCGCGGTGTTCCTGGACGCGGCGGGGGAGCCGGTGGCGCCCGGCGGCGGCCCGCTGGCCTCGCTGGCCACGGCGGACCTGTCCGGGCTCGACAAGCGGTTCGCCTCGGTGGACCTGGTCCTCGCCAGCGACGTGGACAATCCGCTGACGGGTCCCAAGGGCGCCCCCGCGGTGTACGGGCCGCAGAAGGGGGCTTCCCCCGAGGACGTGGCCGAGCTGGACGCGGCCCTCGCGCACTTCGCGCGGGTGCTCTCCGAGTCGGCCGGTTCCGCCGCCCTGGAGTACGCCGAGTCGCCGGGAGCCGGAGCGGCGGGTGGCATCGGCTACGGCGCTCTCGTCGGGCTCGGGGCGAGTTTCCGGCCCGGGATCGAGGTCATGCTGGACGTCCTGGGCTTCGCCCCCGCCCTTGCCCGGGCCACGCTGGTGATCACCGGGGAGGGGTCGCTGGACGAGCAGACCCTGCACGGCAAGGCTCCCGCGGGGGTCGCCGCGGCGGCGCGTGCCGCGGGCGTCGAGGTCGTCGCGGTCTGCGGCCGCCTCGCCCTGCCGGCGGAGGTGCTCGGCAAGGCGGGCATCCGCCGTGCGTACGCGCTCACCGACGTGGAGCCGGATGTGGCCCGGTGCATTGCCGAGGCGGGGCCCATTCTGGAGACCGTGGCGGAGGGCATCGCCCGGGATTTCCTGGGCTGAGGCGGGGAGGCGGGGGGAAGCGATCCCTGCGGGGCTTTCCCCAATCCCGCCCCTTCCCGAAACCATGGGGCTCCGCCCCCTGGACCCCCGACAAGATGTCCTCAAACGCCGGACGGGCTGGAAGATTCAGCCCGTCCGGCGTTTGAGGACGAGCTCGGCGGAGCCGGCGATGGCGGTGCGCCCGAGTGCCGGGGACAGAGAAGCCGCTCTAGCCCGGCGCCAGCCGGTACGCGTCCAAAGCCAGCGTCATCTCCATGAGGTCCCGTGGGCGTGCGAGTGAGCGTGATGTCAGTTGTTCCAGGCGCCGCAGGCGGTTGAACACCGTGTTGCGGTGGCAGTACAGGCGGCCCGCGGCCCGCCCCGCGGACCCCTCGCACAGCAGCCACGCGTCCAGCGTCTCCAGGAGCACCGCCCGGTCGGCCGGCTCCAGGGCGAGGACCTCGCCGAAGACATCCGACACCAGGCGCCCCGCCAGCTCCGGCTGGCTCACCACCAGAGCCGTCGGCATCCGCTGATCGAGCCGTACGATCCCGGCCGCGTCCGGCGGGCACGTACGCAGCGCCAGTTCGGCCAGGCGCCGCGCGTGCCCCAGTTCGGCCAGGCCCGCCACCACGGGGCTGATGCCGCCGGGCCCCGGGCACCGCCCCTCCAGCGCGGCGGCCAGCTCGTCAAGCCCCTCCGCGTCACCGAGCGCCACCACCCCCACCTCGCGGTCCGTCCGCATCCGCCAGACGAAGCGGAACCCGGCCCGCTGGATCTGCCGGTGGAACGCGGCGCGTCCGTCCCGCCGCTCGGCGCGCAGCACCACCACCGCGTACGGCCCCCGCTCCGGCAGATCGAGCCCCGCGGCCACCTGCGAGGCGAGCCCCGGCCCCGACTGGCCCTCAAGGAGCGCGTCGAGCAGCGCCTGCAACTGCTCGTCGGTGCGCCGCCGCAGCTCCATCTCCGTGGCCCGGTACGCGTCGGACGCGGCCGCCGCCTGCGCGTCGACCGCCGACCACACCATCGTCGCCGACCGCATCAGGACCGCCAGCTTCTCCGGATCCCGGCCCACGGCGCCGTCGAGCAGCGAGTCCCAGACCAGATAGCCCGCGCTGCGGTACGCATGCACCACCAGATCCAGCGGCAGCCCCTGCTGGGCCCGGCGCCGGCCCGCCTCCTCCGCGTACTCCAGATCGCGACGCGGCGACGCCCGCGGCGCCGAGATGGTCTCGATGCCGATCCGCATCGCCTCCTCCGCCTCCCGCCACTGCTGATCGTGCGGAAGCACCCGCGCGTACACCGGCGAGTGCTCGAAGAGCTGCCGCAGATGTTCGTCCACCAGATCGGGGATGCGGGGGAGCAGCGCGACACACGCCTCCTCGAGCACCTTCCAGTCGTGGCCCGTACGAGGTCTGCGTCCGCTCATGGAACCCCCATCACCGCCGCCGTCCGAGTCTCCGTGCTGCGGAGGATGCCATCGCCCGACCACCCCTGGCAGGCCCCTGACACGCGGTGTTGTGCCCGTGCACAACGGGCGGCCGGTACCGCTGGTCACCCGCAGCGATTCGGAGGCAGGCCGTGGACGGGCGGGCGCGGCGGTGCTGGGGTGAGCGCCACGCACAGGGCCGTGCGGCACCGGCGGCCACGCGCAACGAGCAGGGCAGGCAGAGGACAGGGGGGTCCCAGGTGGGTGGTTCCGGACTGGTCGTACAGGACGCGTCGGTCGGATACGGACCGGTACGCGCACTGCGCCAGGTGTCGCTCGAAGTACCGGACGGCGCCGTGGTCGCCGTCCTCGGCGGCAACGGCGCGGGCAAGTCGACGCTCCTGCGCGCCATTTCACGCACCCTCGGCTTCCACCGGGGGGCGCTCACCACCGGCTCCATCCACTTCGGCGGACGGCGCATCGACGGACTCCACGCGGACCGGGTGGTCGCCGCCGGAGTCTCCCAAGTACCGGAAGGAAGGCAGGTGTTCGCCCGGATGACCGTCGCCGACAACCTGCGGGCGGGCGCGCTCGGCTCCGCGGGAAGCCGGGGCGCGAAGGACACGGCCCTGAGCCGCGTCCATGAACTCTTCCCCGTGCTCGCCGAACGCGCGGGCCAGCGGGCCGGGCTCCTGTCCGGCGGCGAGCAGCAGATGCTGGCGGTGGCGAGGGCGTTGATGGCCTCGCCCAAGCTGCTGCTCCTGGACGAACCGTCGCTCGGGCTCGCCCCGCTGATGGCGGCGCGCATCGCCGAGACCATCCAGGAGATCAACGCCCAGGGCACCGCGGTCCTCCTCGTCGAGCAGAACGCGGCCCTCGCGCTGCGCCTCGCGTCGAGCGCGTACGTCCTGGACGTCGGCGAGGTGGCACTCGCGGGAGCGGCGGACGATCTCGCCGCCTCCGACGAGGTGCGCCGCCGCTACCTCGGCGTGGTCGACGAGACCGCCGCGGCCGACGCCTCGCGGGGCGTCGGCGCGGGTGCCGGCGCGCTGCCGGTGCTGAAGCGATGGGCGGGCCGGCGATGACCGAGGACCGCATGGCGCCCGAAGCGCCGCCCGTGGACAGGGACGACGTGCCCGCCCTCGAAGTGCGGGACCTGACCGTCCGCTTCGCGGGCCTCACCGCCCTCGACGCCGTCAGCTTCACCGTCAGGCCCGGCACCGTGCACGCCGTCATCGGACCCAACGGCGCGGGCAAGTCGACCTGCTTCAACGTCCTGTCCGGCGTGTACAGGGCCACCGGCGGCAGCGTCCGTCTCGGCGAGCACGAGCTGACGGCGATGCCTCCGCACCGCATCGCGGGCCTCGGCGTCGCCCGGATCTTCCAGAACCTCGCCCTGCCGCCGCGCGCCACGGTCGCCGACAGTCTGATGCTCGGCCGCCACCGCCTGACACGCACGGGATTCGTCGCCGCGGGACTCCGCCTCCCATCGGCCGCGCGCGAGGAGCGCGAGCATCGCGAACGGGTGCGCGAGATAGCGGCGTTCGTGGGCATCGAGCACCAACTCCACGCCCCGGCGGGCTCCTTGCCGTACGGGCAGCAGAAACTCGCGGAACTGGCCCGCGCCCTGTGCATGGAGCCCCGGCTGCTCCTGCTCGACGAGCCCGTCGCGGGCATGACCGCGGACGAGCGCCGCCGCACGGCGGCCGTCATCGCGGGCGTCCGCGACAGCCTCGGAATCTCGATCGTCCTGGTGGAACACGACATGGGGGTGGTGATGCGGCTCGCGGACGCGGTGACCGTACTGGACTTCGGCAAGCGCATAGCGGACGGCGCCCCGGCGGCCGTACAGAACGACCCGGCGGTCGTGCGCGCCTACCTGGGCGAGGAGGCCGCCTCATGACCACCTTCGTCGAGCTTCTTCTCAACGGGCTCTCGATGGGCTCCGTCTACGCCCTCATCGCCCTCGGCTTCGTCGTCATCTTCCGGGCCACCGAAGTCGTGAACTTCGCGCACGCCTCGCTGCTCCTGGCGGGCGGCTACATCACCGCCGTCCTCCACGACGACATCGGCTTCTGGGCGGCGCTGCTCGTCGGCATCGCCGGCGCGGCCGTCGTCGGGGCGGCCATCGAGTTCCTGGTCATGCGGCGCTACCGCGGCTCCGACCACAGCGTCCTCGCCATCGTCACCATCGGCGTCGACATCCTGCTCACCACCGAGCTCACCCGGCGCCTGGGCACCGACGTGCTCGCGCTCGGCGATCCCTGGGGCGACTCCGTGCTCACCATCGGCTCGGTCTCCATCGCCCACACGCGGATCGCCGCGTTCGTCGCCGCCGCGCTGCTCATCACCGTCTTCCTGCTCGCCTTCCGCTACACCTCCTGGGGCGTGGCCATGCGGGCCGCCGCCGAGAGCCCGGAGACCGCGGCCCTGATGGGCGTGCGCCTGGGCCGGGTCTCGCTCGGCGCCTGGGCGGTCGCGGGAGGCCTCGCCGCCGTCGCGGCGCTCTTCCTCACCGTCTTCCCGACGCCGGGGCTCGAACGGGCCACCTCACTGGCCGCCCTGAAGGCCTTCCCCGCCGCGATCCTCGGCGGGCTCGACTCCACCACGGGCGCACTCGTCGGCGGGCTCGTCGTGGGCGTCACCGAGTCGCTCGCCACCGGCTACCAGAGCGAGCTCACGTTCCTGGGAAGGGGCCTGGGCGATCTCGCGCCCTACCTCGTGATGACCGTCATCCTCCTCATCCGGCCCGCCGGACTCTTCGGCACGAAGGAGCTCACCCGTGTCTGAAGTCCTGGCCCGCGGACGCGAGCTGCGCTCCCGCAACCGCACGAGGCTGACCCGCCCGCGCACGTACGTCTGGATCGCGGGGACCGTGCTCCTGCTCGCCCTGCCCTTCTACCTCGACCGGTTCTGGCTCCAGGCGGGCCTGTTCGCCATGGCGGCCGCGATCGGCGCGATCGGCCTCAATCTCCTCACCGGCGCGACCGGCCAGCTCTCCATGGGGCACGCCTTCTTCCTCGCGATCGGCGCGTACGGATACTGCGTCTTCGCGGGGGACGGCGAGGGCGGCCTGACCGGCCTCGGTCTTCCCACCTGGATCGCGGCCACCCTCGCGGTCGGTGTCGCGGGGATCGCGGGCGGCCTGTTCAGCCCCATCGCGGGACGCCTGCGCGGCGCCTACCTCGGCATCGCGACCCTCGCGCTGATCTTCATCGGGCAGCACGTGCTCTTCAACGCCCACGATCTGACCGGCGGCTCCAACGGACGCGACGTACCGCCCCTGAGCGTCTTCGGCATCACCTTCGACGACAGCGAGGTCGTCGTGGCCGCCGTGCCGTTCGGGGCGTCGGAGAAGCTCTGGTACGCCGGGCTCGTCCTGCTCTTCGGCTGCGGGCTCTTCGCTCGCGGCGTGCTGCGCGGGCGGCCGGGACGCGCCATGAACGCGATCCGCGACCACCGCATCGCCGCCGGCGTCATCGGGGTGCCCGTGGCCCGCTACCGCGCGGGCGTCTTCGTCCTGTCGTCGATGTACGCGGGCCTCGCCGGTGTCCTGCTCGCCCTCGTCTTCCAGCGCACCGTGCCGGACTACTTCGGCATCACGCTGTCCCTCGAATACCTCGCCATGATCGTTATCGGCGGGCTCGGCTCGGTGGCGGGCGCGGTGGCCGGTGCCGCCGCCGTCTCCCTGCTGCCGCAGCTCCTGACCCGGTACAGCGACGCGCTGCCCCTGGTCTCGGCCCCCGGTACCGGCGGGATCACACCGGGCGAGGCGTCCCGGTATCTGTACGGCGCCGCCGTCGTGGCGGTGGTCCTTTTCCTGCCCGGCGGTCTGGCCAGCATCGCCGCCCGGCGCTCCAGGCCGAAGTCCGGCCACACTCCAGGGGAGGAACATTGAGTTCAGGCACATCGAAAAGGGCGAAAAGGGTGAAAAGGTCCGCCGCGACGGTGACGGCGCTCGCCGCGCTGCTCGCGGTGGCGGGCTGCAGCTCGAAGGCGGGGGACGGCGAGGGCGCCAAGGAGGACGCGGGCGGGGTCAAGGCCGGCGTCGGCGTCTCCGCCAAGACGATCGATCTCGGTGTGCTCACCGACATGACCGGCGTCTACGCGACCCTCGGCAAGAGCGTCACCCAGGCCCAGCAGCTCTACGTCAAGCAGACCAACGCCGACGGCGGCATCTGCGGCCGCAAGCTGAAGCTGACCGTCCGCGACCACGCCTACGACCCCCAGAAGGCGGTCGCCGCGTACACCGAGCTGGAGCCCGAGGTCCTCGGCTTCGCCCAGTTCATCGGCTCCCCGTTCGTCGCCGCGGTCGAGCAGCGGGTCGACGCCGACAAGGCGCTCGTCCTGCCGCAGGCCTGGTCGGCGAACCTCCTGGGCAGCTCGTACGTCCGGGTCGTCGGCTCGACGTACGACCTGGAGACGATCAACGCGATCGACTTCCTGATGAAGGAGAAGGGCCTCAAGAAGGGCAACAAGCTCGGGCATGTCTACTTCGAGGGCGACTACGGCGAGAACGCCCTCAAGGGCTCGCGGTACATGGCGAAGAAGTCGGGCCTCACCGTCGTCGAGCAGAAGATCAAGGCGACCGACAACGACATGACGGCGCAGGTCGCGGCCTTGAAGAAGGCGGGCGTGAAGGGCATCGTCATCAGCGCGGGGCCCCGGCAGGCGGCCTCGCTGGTGGGTGTCGCCGCGGCGGGCAGGTTCGATGTGCCGATCATCGGCAACAACTCGGCGTTCGCCCCCCAGCTCCTGGGCACCCAGGCGGGCCCGGCCCTGGCCAAGAACTACTACGTGGCCTCGCCGACCCTCCCGATCGGCGCCGACACCGCGGCGGCGAAGAAGCTGGTCACCGACTACAAGGCGGCCTACCCGAAGGACTCCCTGGACAACGGCGTGACCGCCGGCTGGACCGCGGCGTCCATCTTTGGCGAGGCGCTGAAGAAGGCGTGCGAGAGCAAGGACCTCACGCGTGAGGGCGTCGACAAGGCGCTCTTGACCATCAGCGACTACGACACGGGTTTCGGCGTCTCGCAGGACTTCAGCGACCCCAAGGCGCCCTCCTCGAAGGAGAGCGTCATCCTGCGCCCCGACAAGAGCGCGACGGGCGGCATGAAGGTGGTCCGCGAGCCGGGCGCCGCCGACGCGACGGAGGGCTACACGGCGGGCGGCTGAGACGTGTAGCCCGTCCGGCGTCTGAGGACGAGCCCGAAGGGCGATGGACGGCACGCGAAGGGGGCCCGAACCAATTGGTTCGGGCCCCCTTCGAAACCGTTCGAGCGCCGCTACGGCAACTGCGCCGCCCGCGCCTCACGCCGGTTGCCCCGGAAGTTGTTCACGCGGCGGGCCGTGGCGAAGAGCGGGATGACCGCGCCGAGCACCAGCTGGAGCGCGCAGCCGGTCTGGAGCAGCAGCTGTCCGCCCGGTGCCTCGAAGGCCCAGGCCGCGAGCAGACCCATGGCCGCGACGATCCACGCGAGCATCGCCACCGCCAGCGGGCCACGCGGCTTGGGGTACTCGACCCGGCTGACCATGAGCCACGCCGTGCCGATGATCGCAAGGAGCGTCGCCACGAAGGGCAGCTCCAGAAGCACGATCGAGACGACCGTGAGCGCGCCGAAGGGCGAGGGCATGCCCTGGAAGGTGCCGTCCTTCACGGTCACGCAACTGAACCGCGCAAGCCGCAGCACCACCGCCAGGAGCACCACGATCGCCCCCACCGCGGCGACTCTCTGGTGCGCGTCGTCGGCGACCATGCCGTACACGAGTACGAAGTACGCGGGGGCCAGACCGAAGCTGATCAGGTCCGACAGGTTGTCGAGCTCGGCGCCCATCGGCGAGGACCGCAGCTTGCGCGCCACGAGCCCGTCGAAGAGGTCGAAGACGGCCGCGCAGAGCATCAGGATCACGGCGGTCGCGGCGGAGTGCCGGGCCATGCCGCTCTCGTTGCTGCCCTGGAGGTGCGGGATGAGGATGCCGGTGGTGGTGAAGTACACCGCCATGAACCCGCACGTGGCGTTACCGAGCGTGAGGGTGTCCGCTATCGAGAGGCGGAGTGAGAGAGGCATCTCCTCGTCGGCCTCGTCCTCGGCCGCCTCGGGCACCCAGCCCGCTTGTGTCTCTGGATCAACCACGGTCAATTCGAGTCACCCCAGCCACGGTCTTCTGACCGACCTCGACGTCCACGTCGACACCCTCGGGGAGATAGATGTCCACGCGGGAGCCGAAGCGGATCAGGCCGATCCGTTCTCCTTGCTCCACCTTCGTGCCCTGCGGCACGTAAGGAACGATGCGCCGCGCCACCGCGCCCGCGATCTGAATCATCTCGATGTCACCGAGCTCGGTGTCGAAGTGCCAGACAACGCGCTCGTTGTTCTCGCTCTCCTTGTTGAACGCCGGGACGAACCCACCGGGGATGTGCTCCACGGACGTCACCGTGCCCGCGAGGGGCGCGCGGTTGACGTGGACGTTCAGCGGGCTCATGAAGATCGCGACGCGGGTGCGCCCGTCCTTCCACGGCATGATGCTCTGCACCACGCCGTCGGCGGGCGAGATGACCCGGCCCTGTGCGATCTCGCGCTCGGGGTCGCGGAAGAACCACAGCATGCCCGCCGCCAGAGCGGTGGCGGGTACGGCTACGGCAGCAGCAACGCCCGGCTTGGACGCGCGACGCGCGCGGACGAGGCTGAGTGCCGCGGTGGCGACAGTCGGCAGGAGCCACGGCGATGCTCCCCGCGCAAGGCGTACGCCAGCGAGGCTGTCGCGTGGTGCAGAGGTTTGGCTGTGGGGCATGGATGACCTTCGTAGCGGATGATGCCGCGCAGTTAACGGGGGACGGCGGCTTTTTCCGGATGGTATCGGTTGCGAGCCACAACTGGGCAAGCCAGGAAGCGGAGTCGACGGCCGAAGACTGCTGACAGGGTGTGACCTTCTTCTCGACGAAACCGCCCCAAAGCGGGCATTTAGCCCTGGAGTCGATACTCTTCGAGCAGTCGGCGTCCAATGATCATCTTCTGGATCTCGGCGGTACCTTCGCCGATCAACAGCATCGGAGCCTCACGGTACAGGCGCTCGATCTCATACTCCTTGGAGAAGCCGTAACCGCCATGAATCCGGAACGCGTCCTCTACGACTTCTTTGCAGTATTCGGAGGCGAGGTACTTCGCCATCCCTGCTTCGAGGTCGTTTCGTTCCCCGGAGTCCTTTTTGCGTGCTGCATTCACCATCATCGCATGTGCGGCCTCGACCTTGGTAGCCATCTCGGCCAGCTTGAACTGGATCGCCTGGTGCTGAGCGATCGCCTTGCCGAAAGTGTGACGTTGCTGGGCATACGAGACACCGAGCTCAAATGCACGCTGAGCGACACCGCAGCCACGCGCCGCGACATTTACCCGACCGACTTCGACGCCGTCCATCATTTGGTAAAAACCGCGACCGGTTTCCCCGCCGAGCACGCGATTGGCCGGAATTCGTAGCCCGTTCATGACGAGTTCGGTCGTGTCGACGCCCTTGTAACCCATCTTGTCGATCTTGCCGGGGATGGTGAGGCCGGGGCGGACCTCACCGAAACCGGGCTCCTTCTCGACGAGGAAGGTCGTCATCGACTTGTGGGGCGCCGTGCCCTCGGGGTGTCCTTCGTCACTCCGGCACAGGACGGCGACCAGCGTCGACGTTCCGCCGTTCGTGAGCCACATCTTCTGACCGTCGAGGACGTACTCGTCGCCGTCCTTGACGCCCTTGGACGTGATCGCCGACACGTCCGAGCCGAGCCCCGGCTCCGACATGGAGAACGCGCCGCGCACCTCGCCGGCCGCCATGCGCGGCAGGAAGGTGTCCTTCTGCTCCTGTGTCCCGTGCTGCTTGAGCATGTAGGCCACGATGAAGTGGGTGTTGATGATGCCGGAGACCGACATCCAGCCACGCGCTATTTCCTCGACGCACAGGGCGTACGTGAGCAGCGACTCGCCCAGACCGCCGTACTCCTCCGGGATCATCAGTCCGAAGAGGCCCAACTCCTTGAGACCGTCGACGATCGCTTGCGGGTACTCGTCGCGGTGCTCGAGCTCCGTGGCGACAGGGATGATCTCCTTGTCGACGAAGTCCCGGACGGTGGAGAGGATCTCCTGCTGGATGTCCGTGAGACCTGCGGTCTGCGCGAGTCGGCTCATGGCTACTTCTCCTGCTGCTCGAGTTCCGGGCGGCCGGGCTGCTCGCCGCCGCGCTCCTTGATGTACGTCTCGGTGGGGACCATCACCTTGCGGCGGAACACGCAGACCAGCGTGCCGTCCTGCTTGTAGCCCTTGGTCTCCACGTGGACGATCCCGCGGTCCGACTTGGACTTCGACGGCTTCTTGTCCAGGACCGTGGTCTCGCCGTAGATCGTGTCGCCGTGGAAGGTCGGCGCCACGTGCTTGAGCGACTCCACCTCCAGGTTGGCGATCGCCTTGCCCGAGACGTCCGGCACGGACATGCCCAGAAGCAGCGAGTAGATGTAGTTCCCCACGACGACGTTCTTCCCGAAGTCCGTCGTCTTCTCCGCATAGTTGCTGTCCATGTGGAGGGGGTGGTGGTTCATCGTCAGGAGGCAGAAGAGGTGGTCGTCGTACTCGGTGACCGTCTTTCCGGGCCAGTGCTTGTAGACGTCCCCGACGGTGAACTCTTCGTAGGTGCGGCCGAACTGCATGTCAGGCCTCCGGGATCTCGAACTTGGAGGTACGGGTCATGCCCGCGGCCCGGCCCTTGCCCGAGATGACGAGCGCCATCTTGCGGCTGGCCTCGTCGATCATCTCGTCGCCCAGCATCGCGGAGCCCTTCTTGCCGCCCGCCTCGGAGGTGCAGTAGTCGTACGCGTCCAGGATCAGCTCGGCGTGGTCGAAGTCCTCCTGGGAGGGCGAGAAGACCTCGTTGGCCGCCTCGACCTGGCCGGGGTGCAGCACCCACTTGCCGTCGAAGCCGAGGGCCGCGGCACGGTTCGCGACCTCGCGGTAGCCGTCGACGTTCTTGATCTGGAGGTAGGGGCCGTCGATCGCCTGGAGGTTGTTGGCGCGCGCCGCCATCAGGATCTTCATCAGGATGAAGTGGTAGGCGTCGGCCGGGTAGCCGGGCGGCTGCTCGCCGACGACCAGGGACTTCATGTTGATGGACGCCATGAAGTCGGCCGGGCCGAAGATGATGGTCTCCACGCGCGGCGATGCCTCGGCGATCGCGTTGACGTTGTTGAGGCCCTGCGCGTTCTCGATCTGCGCCTCGATGCCGATCTTGCCGACCTCGAAGCCCATCGTCTTCTCGATCTGCGTGAGCAGGAAGTCGAGAGCGACGACCTGGTCGGCGCTCTGCACCTTCGGCAGCATGATGCAGTCGAGGTTCTGGCCCGCGCCCTCGACGACCGTGACGACGTCGCGGTACGTCCACTCGGTCGTCCAGTCGTTGACGCGCACGACCCGCGTCTTGCCCGTCCAGTCGCCCTCGTTGAGGAACTTGACGATGGTGTGCCTGGCCTCCGGCTTGGCCAGCGGCGCGCAGGCGTCCTCCAGGTCCAGGAAGACCTGGTCGGCGGGCAGGCCCTGGGCCTTCTCCAGGAAGCGCGGGTTCGAACCCGGTACCGCGAGACAGGAGCGGCGCGGACGAAGGCGGTTGATGGGCGCGGTCATGCGGGGACCTCCAGAGGGTCGAGCTTGTTCGCTTTCCGGATCTCGTCGACGATACGGCCGATGATCTCGGTGATACCGAAGTCCTTGGGGGTGAAAACGGCGGCGACACCCGCCGCCTTCAGGTCCTCGGCGTCGCTGTTGGGGATGATGCCGCCCGCGATGACGGGGATGTCGGGCGCGCCCGCCTCACGCAGCCGCACGAGCACGTCGGGCACGAGCTGCGCGTGGGAGCCGGAGAGGATCGAGAGGCCCACGGCGTGCACGTCCTCGGCCAGGGCGGCGTCGACGATCTGCTCGGGGGTGAGCCTGATGCCCTGGTAGACCACCTCGAAGCCGGCGTCACGCGCACGCACCGCGATCTGCTCGGCCCCGTTGGAGTGCCCGTCCAGGCCCGGCTTGCCGACCAGGAAGCGCAGCTTTCCGGTGCCGAGGTCGGCGGCGGTCCGTGCGACCTTGTCCCGGACCAGGGCGAGCGGCGTGCCCGCTTCCGCGGTGACGGCCACCGGGGCGCTGGAGACGCCCGTGGGTGCCCGGAACTCCCCGAAGACCTCCCGCAGGGCCCCGGCCCACTCTCCGGTCGTCACACCGGCGCGTGCGCACTCCAGGGTGGCTTCCATGAGGTTGCCGGTGCCCGCGGCGACCTCCTTGAGCTTCTCCAGGGCCTTGCAGGGCCGCGGGTGGTTGAACGGCGGCTGGTAGCGCGTGTCGCGCCAGGTCCCCAGGGCCTTCACGACGCGGTTCTCCACGGCCGGGTCGACCGTCATGATCGCGGTGTCCAGGTCGGCGGTGAGCGGGTTCGGCTCGGTGGACTCGTAGGCGTTGACGCCGACGATCTTCTCGTCGCCCGACTCGATGCGTGCCCTGCGCTCGGCGTGCGAGGAGACCAGCTGCGACTTCAGGTAGCCGGACTCGACGGCGGCCATCGCGCCGCCCATCTGTTCGATGCGGTCGATCTCGGCGAGCGACTCCTCGACGAGGGAGTCCACCTTGGCCTCGATGACGTGCGAGCCCGCGAAGATGTCCTCGTACTCCAGGAGATCGCTCTCCAGGGCGAGCACCTGCTGGATGCGCAGCGACCACTGCTGGTCCCACGGCCGGGGCAGCCCCAGGGCCTCGTTCCAGGCGGGCAGCTGCACGGCACGCGCGCGTGCGTCCTTGGAGAGCGTGACGGCCAGCATCTCCAGGACGATGCGCTGGACGTTGTTCTCGGGCTGCGCCTCGGTCAGGCCCAGCGAGTTGACCTGCACGCCGTAGCGGAAGCGGCGCTGCTTGGGGTCGGTGATGCCGTACCGCTCGCGCGTGATGCGGTCCCAGATGCGGCCGAACGCCCGCATCTTGCACATCTCCTCGATGAAGCGGACGCCCGCGTTCACGAAGAAGGAGATGCGGGCGACGACGTCACCGAACTTCTCCGGGGGCACCTGCCCCGAGTCGCGCACGGCGTCGAGCACGGCGACGGCGGTGGACATCGCGTAGGCGATCTCCTGCACCGGAGTGGCCCCGGCCTCCTGCAGGTGGTAGCTGCAGATGTTGATGGGGTTCCACTTGGGGATGTTCGCCACCGTGTACGTGATCATGTCGGTGGTCAGGCGGAGGGAGGGCCCCGGCGGGAAGACGTGCGTCCCGCGCGAGAGGTACTCCTTGACGATGTCGTTCTGCGTCGTCCCCTGGAGCCGCGTGATGTCCACGCCCTGCTCCTCCGCGACCACCTGATAGAGCGCCAGGAGCCACATGGCCGTGGCGTTGATCGTCATCGAGGTGTTCATCTGGTCCAGGGGGATGTCCTGGAAAAGACGCCGCATGTCGCCGACGTGCGAGACGGGGACCCCGACCCGGCCGACCTCGCCGCGGGCGAGGATGTGGTCCGGGTCGTAGCCCGTCTGCGTGGGCAGGTCGAACGCGACCGAGAGGCCCGTCTGACCCTTGGCGAGGTTGCGACGGTACAGCTCGTTGGACGCCTCGGCCGTGGAGTGACCGGCATAGGTCCGCATGAGCCACGGCCGGTCCTTCTGACGCTCTGTCATGTGCGAACCCTCAGTCCTCAGACGTTCCGGAAGCGGTTGATCGCGTCGACGTGCTTGGCCCGCATCTCCGGGTCGCGCACGCCCAGGCCTTCCCGGGGCGCGAGGGCGAGGACGCCGACCTTGCCCTGGTGGAGGTTGCGGTGCACGTCGTAGGCGGCCTGGCCGGTGTCCTCCAGGGAGTAGACCCGGGAGAGGGTGGGGTGGATCTTGCCCTTGGCGATCAGCCGGTTGGCCTCCCAGGCTTCGCGGTAGTTGGCGAAGTGCGAGCCCACGATCCGCTTCAGGGACATCCACAGGTAGCGGTTGTCGTACTCGTGGTGGTAGCCCGAGGTCGAGGCACAGGTGACGATCGTGCCGCCCTTGCGGGTGACGTAGACCGAGGCGCCGAAGGTCTCGCGGCCCGGGTGCTCGAAGACGATGTCGACGTCCTCGCCGCCGGTCAGCTCGCGGATGCGCTTGCCGAAGCGCTTCCACTCGCGGGGGTCCTGCTCGTGCTCGTTCTTCCAGAACTTGTAGCCCTCGGCGTTGCGGTCGATGACCGCCTCGGCGCCCATGGCCTCGCAGATGGCGGCCTTCTCCGGGCTGGAGACGACACAGATGGGGTTGGCGCCGCCGGCCAGGGCGAACTGGGTGGCGTAACTGCCGAGCCCGCCGCTCGCGCCCCAGATCAGGACGTTGTCGCCCTGCTTCATGCCGGCGCCGTTGCGCGAGACGAGCTGGCGGTAGGCGGTGGAGTTCACCAGGCCGGGCGAAGCGGCCTCCTCCCAGCTCAGGTGGTCCGGCTTGGGCATGAGCTGGTTGGACTTGACCAGGGCGATCTCGGCGAGGCCGCCGAAGTTGGTCTCGAAGCCCCAGATGCGCTGCTCGGGGTCGAGCATCGTGTCGTTGTGGCCGTCCGAGGACTCCAGCTCGACCGAGAGACAGTGCGCGACGACCTCGTCACCGGGGTTCCAGGCGTTCACGCCGGGGCCGGTGCGCAGCACGACGCCCGCGAGGTCGGAGCCGATGATGTGGTACGGCAGGTCGTGGCGCTTGGTGAGCTCGCTCAGCCGGCCGTAGCGCTCCAGGAAGCTGAAGGTGGAGACCGGCTCGAAGATCGAGGTCCACACGGAGTTGTAGTTGACCGAGGAGGCCATCACGGCCACCAGGGCCTCGCCAGGGCCGAGTTCGGGGACCGGCACGTCGTCCAGGTGGATCGACTTGCGGGGGTCCTTGTCGCGGGTCTCCAGGCCCGCGAACATCTCCGCCTCGTCCTTGTGCACGGTGATCGCGCGGTACGAGTCGGGCAGGGGGAGAGCGGCGAAGTCGGCGGACGTGGAGTCCGGCGACTGGATCGCGTCCAGGATTTCCTTCACGGTTTTGCCTCCGGCGAAGTGCGGCCCCCTTTGAGGGGATCACGCTCTTGAGGGTTACGTCGGGTGCTGCTGGTGCTTGTGAGGGTGTGCCGTCGGTTCGGCGAAGGGTGTTGCTCGGCAGCGCTTGGTGTGGCGCGGGAGGTTGCCTGTGACGCAGGCGTCCGGGCACACGAGCCGTGGCTTGCGGGGACAGCCGGCGTACGAAGGTTCTCTGCACGCCGGCCGCCCGGACAACATCAACGTATGACACCGCGTGCCAGTGAGCAAGACACTGAGTGCCATGAATTTTTGATGGATGATCGATCAGTGCAGGTCAGGGGGTGTGGCGGCATGCTAGAGGGGGCGCTACCCGTGGGTAGCGCCCCCTCAAAAGCCCAGGACGAAAGTGGCGAAAACGGAATCTACTGCTCCCGCAACGCCTTCTCGATCGTCCGCATGATCTCGTCCAGCGGTGCGTCCGTACGGGCCACGGTGACCAGCACATCGCCACCCGTGCTCACCGACGCGGCCGGAGCCGTCGTGGTGTCACGGCCCGCCCCGATGCCCGAACCGAAGGTCCTGCGGACGATGGCGAAGGCATGGTCCAATTGGGCCTCCACGTCGCCCTGGCCGCCCGCACGCAGCCAGCGCCGCAGCACGTGGTTGTGCGCGGTCACCACCGCCGACGCCGCGACCTCGGCGAGCAGCGGGTCGTCGTTGCCGTCGTGGTGGGCCTGCTCGTCGAAGTGGCCCAGGAGATAGCGCGTGAAGAGCCGCTCATAGCGGGCCACCGAGGCGATCTCGCGCTCGCGCAGTGTGGGCACCTCGCGCGTCAGGCGGTAGCGCTCGACGGACACGGCGGGCGATGCCGCGTACATCTTCATGACTTCCTTGATGCCCCGGCACACCGTGTCCAGCGGGTGCTCGTGCGGCGGCGCCGCGTTCAGGACCGCCTCCGCCCGGATCAGCGTGTCGTCGTGGTCCGGGAAGATCGCCTCTTCCTTGGAGCGGAAGTGCCGGAAGAAGGTCCGGCGGGCGACGCCGGCCTGCGCGGCGATCTCGTCGACCGTCGTCGCCTCGTACCCCTTGGACGCGAAGAGCTCCATCGCGGCCGCCGCCAGTTCCCGGCGCATCTTGAGCCGTTGGGCGGCGGCGCGGCTGCCGGCCGCGCTCTCGGGAGCGTCGGGCGTAGCGGGCGTAGCGGGCGTACGTGAGGACTTGGCGGCCTTGGGCATGACCCGAACGTACTGCATATGCGCAGCCGAGTGCTCCCGCGGGACGGGGCCGCCCGATGGTTCGAGCAGCCCGCCCCAGTACGCGCGCGGTCTTTCCTCAGGTGCGCCGCCGTCCGATTCCGGCCTACCGCCGCGCATATTCGCGGAAGCCGCGGCCGGTCTTGCGGCCGAGGCAGCCCGCGGCCACCAGGTGTTCGAGCAGCGGTGCGGGGGCGAGGCCCGGGTCGCGGAACTCGCGGTGCAGGACCTTCTCGATGGCGAGCGAGACATCCAGGCCGACGACGTCCAGGAGCTCGAAGGGGCCCATGGGGTAGCCGCCGCCGAGCTTCATCGCGGCGTCGATGTCGTCGAGCGTCGCGTAGTGCTCCTGGACCATCTTGACCGCGTTGTTGAGGTAGGGGAACAGGAGCGCGTTCACGATGAAGCCCGCGCGGTCGCCGCAGTCCACCGGGTGCTTCTTGATGGTCGCGCAGACCTGACGCACCGTCGCGTGCACGTCGTCGTCCGTGAGGACCGTGCGGACCACCTCGACCAGCTTCATGGCCGGCGCCGGATTGAAGAAGTGCATGCCGATCACGTCACCGGGACGCGAGGTGGCGCGGGCGCAGGCGACGACCGGCAGCGACGAGGTGGTGGTCGCCAGGATCGCGCCCGGCTTGCACACCTTGTCGAAGGCCGCGAACAGCTGCTGCTTGATCTCCAGGTCCTCGGCGACCGCCTCCAGGGCCAGATCGACGTCGGCGAACGCGTCGTACGTGCCCGCCGGAGTGATCCGGTCCAGGGTCTTGGCCGCGGTCTCCGCCGTCATCCGCCCCTTGTCGACGGAGCGCGAAAGCGACTTGCCGATACGGGACTTGGCCTTCTCGGCCTTCTCCTCGCTGCGCGCGGCGAGCACCACGTCGTAACCGGCCTTGGCGAACACCTCGGCGATGCCCGACGCCATGGTCCCGGAGCCCGCCACACCGACCGAGCGGATCGTGCGCCCGCCGTTCTGCCGGCCGTCCTGCGGCGGGGTCAGCGCATCGCGCACGACGGTCGAACTGCCCGGCTGCTCGTACGAGTAGAAGCCGCGCCCCGACTTGCGGCCGGTCAGGCCCGCCTCGCTGAGCTGCTTGAGGATCGGGGCGGGCGCGTGAAGCCGGTCGTGCGACTCGGAGTACATCGCGTCCAGGACCGTGCGGGCGGTGTCGACGCCGATCAGGTCGAGCAGGGCGAGCGGGCCCATCGGCAGACCGCAGCCCAGTCGCATCGCGGCGTCGATGTCCTCGCGGGACGCGTACTTCGCCTCGTACATCGCCGCTGCCTGGTTGAGGTAGCCGAAGAGCAGGCCGTCGGCGACGAAGCCGGGCCGGTCGCCGACCGCGACGGGCTCCTTGCCGAGCGCGTACGCCAGGTCGGTGACGGAGGCGACCGCCGCGGGGGCGGTCAGCACGGAGGAGACCACCTCGACCAGCTTCATCGCGGGTGCCGGGTTGAAGAAGTGCAGGCCGAGCACCCGCTCGGGGCGCGCAGACTCGGCGGCCAGCCGGGTCACGGACAGCGCGTTCGTGCCGGTCGCGATGATCGTCTCGGGGCGCACGACGGCGTCGAGTTCGCGGATGAGCTGCTGCTTGATCTCGTACGACTCCGGGGCGACCTCGATCACCAGGTCGGCGTCGGCCGCGGCCTGGAGGTCGGTGAACGTACGGATGCGGGCGAGCGCGTCACGCCGCTCGTCCTCGGTGAGCTGCGCACGGCGCACGGCTCGCGCGGTCGACGACTCGATGGCCGACACCGCCTGGGCGCCCGCGGCCTCGCTGATGTCGATGCCGATGACCTCGCGTCCCGCGCGGGCCAGGACCTCGGCGATGCCGGTGCCCATCGTGCCGAGACCGATCACGGCGACGGTGTTCAAGGGAGTGTCCATGGGTGGACTCCAGGAAGTGAGTGACGACTGAGGGGCGCACGCGGTGCGCGGCGACGGCGGCGCGGCGTACGGAGGGGGAGCTGCTGCGTGTCGTGACCGGGCGGCGGAAGGCGCACGCCCGTGAGGAGTCGACCGGCTCTGTCCCGAAGCCGCGTCGTACTGGGTGGAGCTGAGGTGCTCGGAGCACCGAACCGACAAGCACTCGCACCGGCTGCGTCACCAGGCCGCTGCGAGGTAGAAAACTGCTGACGAGGAGTGTGCCCCGCTCACATGAGATTAACCGGCGAGTAACGAGCGCGCCAGTCCCCGGGGTTTGTGATCTGCATCGCGGATAGGCTCCCCGCATGGACGTGGAGTTGCGCACGGTGACGGAACGCTTACGCCGCGAGGCAGGGGTCTCGGAGAGTTACGAGAGGCTGGTCGCGACCGGCGATGTGGAGGAACTCGCGGAGGTGCTCGTCGGTGCGGGCCAGCCTCTGTGGGCCCGGGAACTGGCGGCGGTCAGGCTCGGCACTGCGGGGGACCGCCGGGCCTTCGAGGCCCTGGTGCTGCTTCTGAACCACCGGGATCCCTCGCGGTGCGCTGCCGCCGCCTACGCCCTGGCCAGGCTGCGCGACCCGCGTACGGCACGCGCGGCAGCCGCCCTGGCCACCAATGAGCTGCGGATTGCCTACGCCCTGCACCCGGTGCGTCTGCTCACCGAACTGCGCGCGCCCGAATCGGCGCCCGCGCTCATCACCACGCTGGGGCGCAGGCTCGCCCCGCACGATCCGTACGGGAAGATCGCGCTGGCCTGTGTGGAGGGCCTGGGGGCGCTGGGGGACCCGCGGGCCAGGCCCGTCCTGACGCAGGCGTGCGGTTTCCCGCGGTTCGCGGCGGCGGCGTCCGCGGCCCTGGCCCGGCTGCCCGCCTGACCTCGCGGCCCTTCACAGCAGGGTGAGCTGGGTGCCGCCCGGTGCGGCGGTTGCGGCAGGCCCGGCCTGCTCCGGTACGCGGATGCGGCGGGAGGCGCCCGCGCGTGCGGGCCCGATGCCGAACTCCTCGGCCAGTTCGTGGACTTGCCGGGTGATGCGGCGCTGGTACCACTTGGGCGCGTAGGCCCCTTCCGCGTACAGCCGCTCGTAGCGCCGCACCAGATACGGGTGGTGCCGCTCCAGCCAGGCCATGAACCACTCGCGCGCGCCGGGCCGCAGATGCAGCACGAGGGGTGTCACGGAGGTGGCCCCCGAGGCGGCGACGGCCCGCACGGTCGCCCGCAGCTGCTCGGGCCTGTCCCCGAGGAACGGGATCACGGGCGCCATCAGCACACCGCACCCGATGCCGTGCTCGGTCAGTGTCCGTACGGCGTCGAGGCGCCGTTCCGGAGCGGGCGTGCCCGGCTCCACGGTGCGCCACAGCTCCTGGTCGACGAAGCCGACGGACACGGAGATCCCGACGTCCGTGACGGCGGCTGCCTGTTTGAGCAGGTCGAGGTCGCGCAGGATCAGCGTGCCCTTGGTGAGGATGGAGAAGGGGTTCGCGTGATCGCGCAGGGCGGCGATGATGCCGGGCATCAGGCGGTAGCGCCCCTCGGCCCGCTGATAGCAGTCGACGTTCGTGCCCATCGCGATGTGCTCGCCGTGCCAGCGGGGCGAGGCGAGTTGGCGGCGCAGCAGATCGGGGGCGTTGACCTTGACCACGATCTGGCTGTCGAAGCCCAGCCCCGTGTCCAGGTCCAGATAGCTGTGCGTCTTGCGCGCGAAGCAGTAGACGCACGCGTGCGAGCAGCCCCGATAGGGATTGACCGTCCACTCGAACGGCATGCGCGACGCTCCCGGCACCCGGTTCACGATCGTTCTCGCCCGGATCTCGTGGAAGGTGATTCCCGCGAATTCGGGTGTGTCGAAGGTCCGGGTCGTGACCGCGTCCGCGCCGAACAGCGCGGCATCCGCGACACCCCGTGCCGGACC
Source organism: Streptomyces sp. NPDC046925 (assembly GCF_040644915.1). Lineage (NCBI taxonomy): Bacteria > Bacillati > Actinomycetota > Actinomycetes > Kitasatosporales > Streptomycetaceae > Streptomyces > Streptomyces sp. NPDC046925. The sequence continues at coordinate 701,051 of NZ_JBEYWZ010000001.1, forward strand.
GTCGGCGAGGTTCTCCCAGCGCATGACGCCTCCTCGGTAGCACTGACCACAGAATAGAACATACGTTCCCTTGATCGCGCGACCCGGTACCCCGGTGACCCCGATTTGAGGGCCCGGTACGCAGGGTGGTTGGCTTTCCGCGAACCACACCCCGAACAACCGAGTGCTGGAGGAAGTGCCATGGCGCAGGTCGAGGCGACCACGGAGCGGATCATCGCGGCGCGGCCGGAGGACGTCTTCGACGCACTCGCCGACTACGCGAACGTGCGCCCGAAGATCCTGTCGGAGCACTTCAGCGAGTACGAGGTGCGCGAGGGCGGCGACGGCGACGGGACGCTCGTCCACTGGAAGCTCCAGGCGACCAGCAAGCGCATCCGCGACTGCCTCCTCGAGGTCACCGAGCCGACCGACGGACAGCTCGTCGAGAAGGACCGCAACTCCTCCATGGTCACCACCTGGACCGTGACCCCGGCCGGTGAGGGCAAGGCGCGCGTGGTCGTCTCCACCGTGTGGAACGGCGCGGGCGGCATCGGCGGCTTCTTCGAGAAGACCTTCGCCCCCAAGGGCCTCGGGCGCATCTACGACGAGGTGCTCGGCAAGCTCGCGGGGCAGGTCGAGAAGTAGGACCGCGCCTGACCGGCGAAGCAGGGCCGTACCTGACCGGCCCTCAACTCCGGTAGCCCAACAGGGTTGTTGTCACGCTCACCGTTTCGAGTGGTTTTCTGTTCGGGCCAGTTGTACGGCGTAGGGCTCCCACCGGCGCATACGTGTGCCGGACCCCGCGCAGGGGCGACTCGTCGCGCTTGCTCGCAGTTGTCGCGTAATGCGAGAAATGTGCGGCGCAGGTGCGACGAGGGGAGCAGGACGTGGGCGGTACGACGCTGGTGAAGGACGCCGAACTGGGGGATCCGGTGGCGGTCGTGGCGCCCGACGGCCCCCGTGAGCCGCCACCGCCCGGGCAGCACGGATCGGCGACCGAGGGACTCAGTCCCGCCCGCGTCCGGATGGTCTTCGTCGGGCTCATGCTCGCGCTGCTGCTCGCCGCCCTCGAGCAGATGATCGTCGCCACCGCGCTCCCGAAGATCGTCGGTGAGCTGCACGGCCTGGACAAGATGTCCTGGGCGATCACCGCCTACCTCCTGACGTCCACGGTCGGCCTGCCCATCTACGGCAAGCTCGGCGACCTCTTCGGGCGCAAGGGCGTCTTCCAGTTCGCGATCATCATCTTCATCGTCGGCTCCGCGCTTGCCGGTTGGTCGCGGACGATGGACCAGCTCATCGCCTTCCGCGCCATCCAGGGCATCGGCGCGGGCGGCCTCATGATCGGCGTACAGGCGATCATCGCGGACATCGTGCCGCCCCGGGAACGCGGCCGCTACATGGGCCTCATCGGTGCCGCCTTCGGCCTCGCGTCGGTCGCGGGACCCCTGCTCGGCGGGTTCTTCACCGACCACGTGACCTGGCGCTGGTGCTTCTACTTCAACGTGCCCTTCGGGCTCGTCACCCTCGCCGTCGTCAGCTTCGTTCTCAAGCTGCCCAAGCCCACCGCCAAGGCCCGACTCGACGTCATCGGCGCGCTGTTGCTCACTTCCGCGTCCACCTGCCTGGTCCTGCTGACCAGTTGGGGCGGGACCGAGTACGCGTGGGGCTCGCGCGTCATCCTGGGGCTCGCGGCCGGGGCCGTCGTCTCCGTCGTGCTCTTCGTCGTCGCCGAACGCTTCGCCGCAGAACCGATCATCCCGCTGCGCCTGTTCCGCGACTCGGTCTTCAACGTCACCGCCGTCGTGGGCATGGTCGTCGGGGTCGCGCTCTTCGGGGCCGCCAGCTATCTGCCGACCTTCCTCCAGATGGTCGACGGGGCGAGCGCCACCGAGTCCGGACTGCTCATGCTGCCGATGATGGGCGGCGTCGTCGGCGCCTCGATCCTCTCCGGGCAGCTCATCAGCCACACCGGGCGCTACAAGATCTACCCGGTCATCGGCGGCATCCTCTCCGTCATCGGCATGTACCTGCTCTCCCGGCTCGAAGTCGACACACCCCGGCTGCACTACAGCATCTGGATGGCCGTACTCGGCGCGGGCGTCGGCCTCGTCATGCCGGTGCTGATCCTCGCCGTGCAGAACGCGGTGCGCCCCGCCGACCTCGGCACCGCCACCAGCGCCAACAACTACTTCCGGCAGATCGGCGGCAGCGTCGGCGCCGCGATCTTCGGCACGCTCTTCGCCGACCGGCTCGCGGACTCGCTCACCGACCGCATCCCGGCCTCGGCGGGCCTCCCCGACCCCGAGGCCATCACCCCGCAGCTCGTCCACGCGATGCCCGCACCGCTGCGCGACGGCTACATCCAGGCGTACGCCGACGCGATGCCGCGCATCTTCCTCTACCTGGTGCCGGTGCTCGTGCTCGGCATGCTGATCACCTTCTTCCTCAAGGAGACACCCCTGTTGTCCAGTGCAGCAGCGTCCCAGGACGCCCCCACGGCCGAGCCCGCGACCGTCCCGCAGGCCCGTGCCTCGTACGCAGCCGGGGTGCCCGTGTGCGGCACCGTGCAGCACCCCGACGGCACCGTGGTGCCCCGCGCCGCACTGACCCTCATCGATGTCGGCGGGCAGCAGATCGGCCGCGGCGCGAGCGGCGACGACGGGCGGTACGCGCTCTCCACGCCGGGCTCGGGATCGTTCGTCCTGATCGCGGCCGCGGGCGGCCACCAGCCGCAGGCGGTCACCGTCACCGTCGGGGAGCGGCCGGTCGAGCTCGACGTGGTGCTCGGCGGCGCCGGGCGCCTTGCGGGCAGCGTGGTCACCGCCGACGGGACCCCGGTCAGGGACGCCGCGGTGACCCTCACCGACGTACGCGGCGAGGTCGTCGCGAGCACCCGCAGCGGGCGCGAGGGCGGCTACGTCATCACCGAGCTGGTGGCCGGCGAGTACACCCTCGCCGCCAGCGCCCCCGCCTTCCGCCCCGCCGCCCTGCCCGTCTCGGTGCAGGCGTCCCGCGAGACCCGCCAGGACGTCGAGCTCGCGGGCGGCGCCGTCCTGCGCGGGACCGTGCGGGCCAGCGGCGGGCGCCCCGTGGAGGACGCGCGCGTGACGCTGCTCGACGCTGCGGGCAACGTCGTGGACACCCTCACCACCGGTCAGGACGGCACCTTCCGGTTCATCGACCTGTCGTCCGGCGAGTACACGGTCATCGCCGCGGGCTACCCGCCGGTCGCCACCGTGCTCCAGGTCGCGGGCGGCGGGCGCACGGAGCGGGATCTCCAGCTGGGGCACGAGGACTAGAGCCCCGTGTGACGGGCGGCGGGGGCGTGGTGCGGCGGGGCAGCGCAAGATACCGGCCGGAAGCGCTCCCGTGCCGTTCAATTCCCTTATTGCACCGCACGGCAACCTGCGCCGGTCGTACGGTGGTCGGGGGCGGCGCAGGGCGTTCGCGGCGCCGCCGGAAGGAGCGTTCGCCATGGAATACGGCAGCCCGGGCGGGCCGGTGGCGCAGCCTGCCATGGCCGGCCGGATCCCGCTCGCCGTGGTCGTCGTCGACGGGGCGGGTTCCGTCTCGCACTGGAGCACCGGCGCACGGAAACTCTTCGGGTACTCCAGGGAAGAAGCCGTCGGAAGCCCGGCGGCCGACCTGCTCCCGGTCTCCGGCGCGATCCCCGAGGACCACACGAACTTCGGTGTGTACGACGGCTTGGGGCCCGACCTGGAGACCTCCCTCGACGGAGGCATCTCGTACCCCGCGGCCGGGCGCGCGCGGCTCTCCGTGCCCGGCGGCGACCAGCACCGCGTGGACGTCCTGTGGTGGGCGTATCCGCTCGTCGGCCCCGGACCCGAGCGGCTGCTCGTGCTCGCGGCCGACGCCGAACACCTCGCCGACGAGGAGGGCCGGGATCCGGGCCGGGTCGAGCGCATCACACCGGGGTTCGCCCTGCACACGGACTTCCCCGGAGCGGACGAGTTGGCGCGCCGGCTTCCCGAGATCCTGCCCAGCATGAGCGTGGGCGAGAGCTCCCGCATCGTGGCGCAGATCCTCGAACTGGGCTACCCCGTCATGGAGTTCAGCAAGTACGACCGCGTGCCCGTCACCCCCGACTGGGGCGTGCCCCGGCGCGCCGAGCGCAAGGCCCGCAGGCTGCGCGCCGAGCAGGCCGCCGCCGAAGGCGGCACGCCCGAACCGGACGCGCACGACGAGGGCCAGGACCTCGAATACGCGGCGGTCCGCGAACACCTGGAGTTCCTGAACGAGGTCAGCGGGCGCATCGGCTCCTCGCTCGACCTCTCCCGGACGATCGTCGAGGTCAGCAGGGCCGTGGTGCCGCGCTTCACCGACGTGGCGGGCACCTATCTGCGCGAACAGGTCATCGCGGGGGAGGGTTTCCCCGAGGGCCCGCCGGACGAGACGACGATGTGGCACCGGGTCGCCGTGGAGCACACGGACGAGCCGGGCCGCTGGGACGACGTCGTGCCCGTCGGCGAATCCATGCCGTTCCCGTCGCACACGCCGTTCTTCCAGTGCATGACCTCGGGCGATCCGGTCCTCGTGCCGCGCATCACCGAGGAGATGGGCAACGCGATCGCCTCGCAGTTCGAGAAGCGCGACATCCGCCCGCTCATCAACCACCGCTCGATGCTCGTCGTGCCCCTGAAGGCCCGCAATGTGGTGCTCGGATTCATGATCCTGCTGCGCCACCGGGAGCGGGCCGTCTTCAACGACATGGACCGCGTCACCGGCGCCGAACTGGCCGCACGCGCGGGCCTCGTGCTCGACAACGCCCGCATGTACACCTACCAGGAGAGTGTCGCCGACACCCTCCAGGACAGCATGCTGCCGCACATCGAACCCCGCATGACCGGCTGCGACATCGCCACGCGCTATCTGCCGGGCACGCTGCTCGGCCGGGTCGGCGGCGACTGGTTCGACTCCGTGAAGCTGCCCGGATCGCGCACGGCGCTCGTCGTCGGCGACGTGATGGGACACGGCCTCAACTCCGCAGCCATGATGGGCCAGTTGCGCACTGCCGTGCAGACCATGGCGGCCCTCGACCTGCCGCCCGCGCAGCTCCTGCGCAACCTCGACGACCTGGCGCAGCGGCTCGGCGAGCACTACCTGGCGACCTGCCTCTACGCGGTCTACGACCCCATCGCGAACGAGCTGCACCTGGCCAACGCGGGACACATCCCGCCCGTCCTGGTCCGCGCCGACGACGGCCGCAGCGAGCTCCTGGACCTGCCGACCGGGGCGCCGATCGGCGTCGGAGGTGTGCCCTTCGAGGCGGTCACCGTCCGTGTGGCGCCCGGCGACCGGCTCCTGATGTGCACCGACGGCCTGGTCGAGGTGCGCGGCGAGGACATCGGCGTCGGCCTCGCCACGCTCACCGAGTCCGCGGCGCACCCCGCGGCCTCCATGGACCACGCCTGCGACACCATCATCCGGGCGCTCGCCGTGACATTTGCTGACGCGGGGCGCGGCGGACGCAAGGACGACGTGGCGCTCCTGATGGCACGCCTGAACGGCGTGGCACAGGAGGACGTCGCGACCTGGCGGCTCGCGCTCGATCCGAGCGAGGTGAGCAGGGCCCGCGACCTGGTGCGCGGCCAGCTGATCGCCTGGTCGCGCGAGGACCGGTCCGAGACCGCCGAGCTCCTGGTCGGCGAGCTCGTCACCAATGCCGTACGGCACTCGCGCGGGGGCGGCGTCGGGCTCCGTATGGTCCGCTCCGGGGCCACGCTGATCTGCGAGGTCGAGGACGAGGACCACACCCTGCCGACGCTCCTGAACGCGGGTCCCGGCGACGAGTTCGGGCGCGGCCTGCGGATCGTCAGCGTGCTCGCCAAGGAGTGGGGGACCAGCCGTACGTCCTCGGGCAAGACCGTGTGGTTCGAACTCGCGCCGTCCCGCGCGGGGAGGGTCTGAGGGGGCTCGGGGTGCGCGCGCCGGGCGGGCGCGCGCGGAAGTCGCGGTGAATGCTCGCGCCGGTGACTTGTCCGTGCACCCCGCGCGCGGTAGACCGATCTTGCCGTCGGCTTCGGCGGCGGTCGTCGTCGCACCCTGGGGAGCTGGGCATGAGCGTCACGAGTCGGTACAAGGAGGCGTGGGAAGGGTTCTGGCGGGAAGCCCCGGAGGAACCGGGGGCCGTCTTCTGGGACGCCGAGCCCGCGCTCACCGTCGGCATCCATCTCGCCCTCTTCGAACCGCACATGACGGCCGCCGGGCTCCCCGTCGTGGACGTCGGCTGCGGCAACGGCACCCAGACCCGGTTCCTCGCCGACCGCTATCTGCGCGTCCTGGGCGTCGACCTGTCCGCCGCCGCCCTCGCGCACGCGCGCCGCGCCGATCCGGCGGAGCAGGTCGAGTTCCGGCAGGTCGACGCCGCGGAGAGATCCGAGGCCGAGCAACTGCACGCGGAACTCGGCGACGTGAACGTCTATATGCGCGGGGTGCTCCACCAGTGCGATCCCGACGACCGCGGGCCGCTCGTCGAGGGCATCGCGGCGCTGGTCGGCGAGCGCGGCAGAGCATTCGTCGTCGAGCTCGCCGAGGCCGCGGGGACGGTCTTACGGGGCCTTGCCCGCAGCCCGCAGGGCCCGCCGCCGAAGCTGGCGCCCGTCTTCGCGCACGGCATCGCGCCGGGCGAGGTCGCGGACGCGGCGGTACCGCGGTACGTGGCGGCGGCCGGGCTCACGATCGTCGCCGCGGGCGAACTACCCCTCATCACCACCGAGTTCACCCCCGACGGCAGCCGCATCGAACTCCCGTCGAAGTGGCTGGTACTGGGCCGGTGACGTGACGATCACGACGCCGGCCCTTCGTGACCGACATGCCGGGAGCAGTGCGTCGTGTCAGGATCTCGGGCAGGGGTCTGTACGCCGATGGAGTCGCGCCATGCGGATGAGCTGGGCGGATGCGGTGCCGCCTGCCGCGGGGTCCGTGGTCATGGCCACCACCGTGCTCTCCGTCGGCCTGCATCTGACCGGCGCGGAGCGGGCGTCGCTGGCGCTGCTCGGCCTCGCGCTGCTGGCCTGGGTGTTCCTCGCCGCCGTTTTCGTACGGCATCTGCTGGCCGAACGGGACCGCTGGCTGCGTGAGATCGACACCCCGCCCGCCCTGACCGCCGTCGCCGCCACGGCGGTACTCGGCACCCGGCTCTCCCTGCTCGGGCACCAGGCCGTGTCCGTGGCCCTGCTCTGCCTCAGCGCGCTGCTCTGGCCGCTGCTGATGTCCCACGTGATCCGCCACTGGCAGAGCAAGGTGCCGGGCGCCGCCTATCTGGTGTGCGTGGCCACCCAGGCCGTCGTCGTCCTGGCCTCCACCGTGGCCGTCGCGGACCGGCAGGCGTGGCTGATGTGGCCTGCCCTGGTCTTCTTCTTCGTGGGTCTCGTCCTGTACGCCGTCGTGCTCAGCCGCTTCGACTTCCGTCAGCTCGCCACCGGGCGGGGCGACCACTGGATCATCGCCGGGGCCATGGCCATCTCCGCCCTGGCCGGATCGAAGCTGGTCGCCGCCGCGGTGCCGGACGGTCCGCTGCGGTGGGCCACCCCGGCCCACGACGCCCTGCGGATCGTCACCCTGGCCGCGCTCGGCCTCGCCTTCGCCTGGTACGCGGTGCTCGTCGGCTGCGAAGTGCGATGGCCGCGCCCGCGCTACGACGTCCGCCGCTGGGCCACCGTCTTCCCCCTCGGCATGACCGCGGTCGCCGCGCTCTCCGTCTCCACGGCCGCGGCCGTCCCCGCCCTCTGGACCTGCGGGAAGGTGCTGCTGTGGCCCGCGCTCGCGGTCTGGGTGGTGGTCGCGGCGGGCGCCGCTCGCCGCGCGTCCCCCTGAGCCACGTCACGGGCCGCCTCACCGGCGGTCCGCGCGAAGGTCCGCACGGCCCCGGTGCCGTGGCCGGCCCGCCACACCAGGCCGTAGCCCACCGGCTCGGCGTCGGTGAAGGGGACGTACGCGACGCCGGGCCTGGCGAAGTACGTCCCTGTGTGCGCGGGAGCCAGGAACGCGCCCCTGCCGCCCGCCACCAGCATCAGCGCCTCCTGCATGTTCGTCACCGCGGGACCGCGGCCGATCGGCCTGCCGGACGGGGTGCGGGACGGGGCGTGGTGCTCCAGCCAGTAGTCGGGCACCTGCCCCTCGATCGGCAGGAGCGGCACATCGGCCAGATCATCGAGCGACACCGCGTCCCGTACGGCCAGCGGATGCGACGAGGCGATCGCGAGCACGCGTGGCTCCGCGAGGAGCTCGGGCCCGCCCCCGAGATCCTCCTCGCGCACCGGGAACTCCGTGAGCTGCACGTCGAACTCGCCCTTGCGCAACTGCCCGTACGGATCACCCAGCGGCACCTCGCAGATCTCCACCGCGAGCCCCGGATGGCTGACGCGCAGTGCCTCCGTCGCCCGCAGCACGATCTCGCCCGCCAGCGGATTGCCGAAGCCGACGTGCAGCACGCCGTCGATGCCGCGCGCGGTGGCCGCGGCCCGCTCGACCGCGGCGTCGATGGCCCGGTGGTGCGGTTCCAGGTCGGCGCGGAGCTGACGGCCGAGCGCGGTGAGGTCGACCCGGCGGCTCGTACGGACGAAGAGCGGGGCGCCGACGCGGCGCTCCGTGCGCTGGATGAGCTGGCTCACCCTGGCACGGGACAGCCGCATGCGCTCGGCCGTGCGGCCGAAGTGCAGCTCCTCGGCGAGCAGCAGAAAGCACTCCAGTTCATCGCGTTCCATCGACGTCCCCCGGCCTGCTCGGATCGGTAAACCTGGTTGAACGAACGTTGCGATCTTCGCCGTTGTTCCGTCCCCGCGCCCTGATCGAGGGTGAGTGAGCCGGGAAATCCCCGGCCGTTTCGGTCAACAGGCGGAGAACTGACGTGAGTTCGAGTGCGCAGACAGAATCATCGGCCGGGGCGCGGAGCGCCTCTCCGGTCTCCTTCAAGCCCCGCGAGTGGGGCGTCCTGCTCGTCCTGTGCGGCGCGATCTTCCTCGAAGGCATCGACGTGGCCATGCTCAACGTGGCGATGCCGGCCATCCGCGCCGACCTCGGTCTTTCCACCGGGTCCCTGCAGTGGGTCATGAGCGCCTACGTCCTCGGATACGGGGGCTTCATGCTGCTCGGCGGCCGTGCCGCCGACCTCTTCGGGCGCCGCCGGATGTTCGTCTTCTGGCTCTCCGTCTTTCTGGTCTTCTCCGGTCTCGGCGGCTTCGCCACCGAGGGCTGGACGCTGATCGTCGCCCGCTTCGTCACCGGCGTCGCCGCGGCCTTCATGACCCCCGCGGGCCTCTCCATCATCACCACCGGCTTCGAAGAGGGCCCGCGCCGCAACAAGGCGCTGCTCATCTACTCCGGCACCGCGGCGGGCGGCTTCTCGATCGGCCTGGTCGTGGGCGGTCTGCTCACCGCGTTCGGCTGGCGCTGGGTCTTCTTCGTGCCCGTCGTGCTCTCCGCCCTGATCCTGGCCGCCGCGCTCGCCTTTGTGCCCCGCTCCCCGCGCCCCGACCGCACCGGGCAGAGCGTCGACCTGACGGGCGCCGTGTCGGTCACCGCCGCGATCGTGCTGCTCGTCCTCGGCGTGGAACGCGCCTCCCACGCGAGCGCCGCCGCCACCACCGGCACCCTGGCCGCGGGCCTCGCCCTGCTCGCCGTCTTCGTCACCGTCGAGCGCCGCGCCGCCTCGCCCCTCGTACGCCCGGGGATCTTCCGCAGCGGAGCCCTGGTCCGCGCCAACCTCGCGGGACTGTTCTTCGCGGGCAGCTTCTTCGGGTTCCAGTTCCTGGTCGTTCTCTACCTCCAGGAGCTGCGCGGCTGGTCCACCCTCCAGACCAGCCTCGCGATGATCGTCATCGGGATCGACGCGGTCCTCTCGCCCACCGTCACGCCCTGGATCGTGCGGCGCCTCGGCAACGCCAGGGCGATCTTCGGCGGTCTGCTGCTCGCCGCGCTCTCCTACGCCCTGTTCCTGCCGGTCGGCTCCGACTGGACGTATCCGGCCATGTTCCCGAGCCTGATCATCCTCGGCCTCGCCTTCGCCCTCACCTACGGACCCCTCACCATCGTCGCCACCGAGGGCGTCAAGGAGGAGGAGCAGGGACTGGCCGGCGGGCTGCTCTACACCGCCTTCCAGTTCGGCGCGGCACTCGGTCTCTCCGCGGCGTCCGCCGTCAACGTCTGGGCCACCGCGTCGAGTTCACCGGCGGACCTCCTCGACGGCTACCGCGCGGCCCTGTGGGTCCCGCTCGCGGCGGCCCTGCTCGCCGCCGGGATCAGCGCCGTCGGGCTCCGTTCGAGGCGCGGCACGGTGGCGGCGTCCGGCGCCGGGACGACGGGAGAGGGGGACGCGGCGGCACGCGACGCGATGGCAGGCGGATCTGGTCCAGGAGTGGGCGAACGCGTAGCGTGAGGCGGCATGAAGATCCTGATCAGCGCAGACATGGAGGGGGCCACTGGTGTCACCTGGCCCGCCGACGTGCTGCCCGGTACGCCGCAGTGGGAGCGGTGCCGTTCGATGTTCACCTCGGACGTCAACGCCGCCGTGCTCGGCTTCTTCGACGGGGGCGCCGACGAGGTGCTCGTCAACGAAGCCCACTGGACCATGCGCAACCTGCTCCTGGAGAACCTCGACGAGCGGGCCGAGATGCTCACCGGGCGGCACAAGTCGCTCTCCATGGTCGAGGGCGTCCAGCACGACGACGTGGACGGCATCGCGTTCATCGGCTATCACGCGGGCGCCGGCATGGAGGGTGTGCTCGCGCACACCTACCTCGCCAACTCGATCACCGGGGTGTGGGTCAACGGCGACCGGGCGAGCGAGGGGCTGCTCAACGCGCACGTCGTCGCCGAGTACGGAGTGCCCGTCGTCCTCGTCACCGGCGACGACCTGGCCTGCGAGGACGCGCTCGGCTACGCGCCCGGCGCGCTGAAGGTCGCCGTCAAGGACCACGTGTCGCGCTACGCGGCGGTCTGCCGCACTCCGCGGCGGACCGCAGCGGACATCAGGGCCGCGGCCCGGGAGGCGGCGTCGCTCGCCGTACGGCACGACCCGGTCCGGGGCGGCCCCTTCACGGTGGAACTGGAATTCGACGCCGAGCATCTTTCCATGGCGTCCACCGTCGTGCCGGGCGTGCGGCGCACCGGCGAACGGAAGATCGCGTACACCAGCGACACCATGTACGAGGGGATTCGTACGTTCAAGGCGGTCACGACGATCGCATCTGCGGCGGTGGAGGAACAGTATGGCTGAGGAGCAGCTGACGCATCAGGGCGCCGGCCAGGTCCCCGGGCAGGCCGGCGCACCGGCATCCGGACACGTCGACGAGCAGGCGCTCGACGAGGTCGTCCGGTTCACCTCCGAACTGATCCGCATCGACACCACGAACCGCGGCGGCGGCGACTGCCACGAGCGGCCCGCCGCCGAGTACGCCGCCGAGCGCCTCGCCGAAGCCGGGCTCGAACCGACGCTCCTGGAGCGCACACCAGGGCGCACGAACGTTGTGGCACGCATCGAGGGCACCGACCCCTCGGCCGACGCGCTGCTCCTCCACGGCCATCTGGACGTCGTTCCGGCCGAGGCAGCCGACTGGACCGTGGACCCGTTCTCGGGGGAGATCCGCGACGGCGAGGTATGGGGCCGCGGCGCCGTCGACATGAAGAACATGGACGCGATGATCCTCTCCGTGGTGCGTGGCTGGGCGCGCCAGGGAGTGCGGCCCCGGCGGGACATCGTGATCGCGTTCACCGCCGACGAGGAGGCCAGCGCCGAGGACGGGTCCGGGTTCCTCGCCGACCGGCACGCGTCGCTCTTCGCGGGGTGCACGGAAGGCGTCAGCGAGTCCGGCGCCTTCACCTTCCACGACGGGCGGGGCAATCAGCTCTACGGCATCGCCGCGGGGGAACGCGGCACCGGCTGGCTCAAGCTGACCGCGCGCGGCAGGGCGGGCCACGGCTCGAAGGTGAACCACGAGAACGCCCTCACCCGCCTTGCGTCCGCGATCACCCGCATCGGCGAGCACCGCTGGCCGGTGCGCCTGACCCCGACGGTCCGGGCGGCCCTGACGGAACTCGCCGCGCTGTACGGGGAACAGGCCGACCTGGACGACCCCGCATTCGACGTGGACGCGCTCCTGGAGAAGCTCGGCCCGGCCGCGTCCCTCGTCGAGGCGACCGTGCGCAACAGCGCCAACCCGACGATGCTGCAGGCCGGATACAAGATCAATGTGATCCCCGGAGAGGCCGTCGCCCATGTGGACGGCCGCTTTCTGCCCGGCGGCGAGGAAGAGTTCGCCGCCACCCTTGACCGGCTCACCGGAGTCGACGTCGACTGGGAGTTCCACCACCGCGAGGTGGCGCTGCAGGCGCCGGTCCACTCCTCGACGTACGCGAAGATGCGCGCGGCAGTCGAGGAGTTCGCGCCGGAGGGGCACGTCGTGCCGTACTGCATGTCCGGCGGCACGGACGCCAAGCAGTTCTCACGACTGGGCATCACGGGCTACGGCTTCACGCCGCTGAAGACACCGGAGGGCTTCGACTACCAAAAGCTCTTCCACGGCGTCGACGAGCGCGTGCCGGTCGACGCGCTGCACTTCGGGGTCCGGGTACTCGACCGCTACCTGAGAACGGCCTAGGGAACACAACCGATCATGGGGGAAGAGAAGGACATGATGGAGACCCAGGCTTACGGATCATGGCCGTCGCCCATCGACGCGGCGCTCGCCGCGGCCCACGACGGCTTGCCGGGTCACGTGGGCTTCGTGGGGGACGAGGCGTGGTGGACCGAGCCGAGGCCCGCCGAAGGAGGCAGGCGCGCCCTGGTGCGGCGGCGCCCGGACGGCGCGGAGGAGTCCGTGCTGCCCGAGCCGTGGAACGTGCGCAGCCGGGTCATCGAGTACGGGGGCCGTTCCTGGGCCGGGGCCGAGGGGCCCGGCGGTCCTCTCGTCGTGTTCGCGAACTTCGCCGACCAGCGCCTGTACGCGTACGAGCCCGACACGCCAGGGGCCGCGCCGCGCCCGCTGACCCCGCTCTCCGGTGTGGGCGGCGGCCTGCGGTTCGTCGATCCGTGCGTGCACCCGGACCGGGGCGAGGTGTGGTGCGTCCTGGAGGAGTTCACCGGCGAGGCGTCCACCGACGTACGGCGGGTCGCGGTCGCCGTGCCGCTCGACGGCTCCGCGGCCGACGACCGCTCGGGCTTGCGTGAACTCTCCGACGACCGGCACCGCTTCATCACCGGGCCCCGGCTCTCGCCGGACGGCGCCCGCGTGGCGTGGATCGCCTGGGACCACCCCCGGATGCCCTGGGACGGCACGGAACTCCTCGTCGCCGCGGTCCGCGACGACGGCACGTTCGGTGCGCCGCGGGTCTTCGCGGGCGGCCCGGAGGAGTCCGTCGCGCAGGTGGAGTGGGCGCCCGACGGACGGCTCCTGTACGTCAGCGACCGCACGGGCTGGTGGAACCTCTACCGCACGGACCCCGCGGACGGCGGGAACGGAGCGCCGCTCTGTCCGCGCGACGAGGAGTTCGGCGGCCCCCTGTGGCAGCTCGGCTCCGGTTGGTTCGCGCCCCTGGCCAGCGGCCTCGTCGCCGTCGTGCACGGCAAGGGCGCCACCGCGCTCGGCGTGCTCGACCCGGAGACCGGCGAGGTCGTCGACGCGGCGGGCCCCTGGACGGAGTGGTCGGCGACCGTCGCCGTGAACGGCACCCGCGCCGTCGGCGTCGCGGCCAGCCCCCGCAGCGCGTACGAGGTCGTGGAACTGGACACCAGCACAGGCCGGGCCCGCGTGATCGGCGCCGCGCACGACGACCCCGTGGACACCGCCTACTACCCCGAACCGCGCATCCGCACCTTCAGCGGCCCGGCAGGGCGTGAGATCCACGCGCACGTCTACCCCCCGCACCACCCGACCCGCGTCGCCCCCGACGACGAACTGGCGCCGTACGTCGTGTGGGTGCACGGCGGCCCCACCAGCCGCTCCCCGCTCGTGCTCGACCTGGAGATCGCCTACTTCACCTCGCGCGGCATCGGCGTCGCCGAGGTGAACTACGGCGGCTCGACCGGCTACGGCCGCGCGTACCGCAACCGCCTGCGCGAGCAGTGGGGCATCGTCGACGTCGAGGACTGCGCGGCCGTCGCCCTCGCCCTGGCCGACGAGGGCACCGCCGACCGCGACCGGCTCGCGATCCGGGGCGGCAGCGCGGGCGGCTGGACCGCGGCGGCCTCGCTGACCACGACGGACGTGTACGCCTGCGCCACCATCATCTACCCCGTCCTCGACCTCACGGAATGGGCCGCGGGCGGCACCCACGACTTCGAGTCGCGGTACCTGGACTCGCTGATCGGTCCGTTCGACGAGGTGCCCACGCGGTACGTGGAGCGCTCGCCCGCGGAGCACGCCGACCGGGTGAGCGTGCCCTTCCTGCTGCTCCAGGGCCTTGACGACGTGGTCTGCCCGCCCGAACAGGCCGAGAGGTTCGTCTCCGATCTGGAGGGGCGGGACGTGCCGTACGCCTACATCGCCTTCGAGGGCGAGGGGCACGGATTCCGTCGCGTGGACACGCTGATCCGCGCACTGGAGGCCGAACTCTCCCTGTACGCCCAGGTGTTCCGGCTGAACCTGGCCGGCGCCACCCCTGTCCTGGAGCTCTCCAAGTGAACCCCCTCATACGCCCCGCGCGGCTGGTCCCCGGCGCGCGGGTCGCCGTCGTCGCGCCCAGCGGCCCCATCCCCGAGGAGCGGCTCCAGGCGGGCCTGGACATCCTGCGCGGCTGGGACCTCGAACCCGTCGTCGCCCCGCACGTCCTTGCCCGGCACCCGCGCTTCGACTACCTCGCGGGCACGGACGCGGACCGCGCCCGCGACCTCCAGGAGGCGTGGTGCGACCCGACCGTCTCCGCGGTGCTCTGCGCGCGCGGCGGTTACGGCGCGCTGCGGATGGCGGAACTGCTCGACTGGACGGCGATGCGGGCGGCAGGACCCAAGGTGTTCGTCGGCTACAGCGACATCACCACGCTGCACGAGGCGTTCGCGGCACGGATGGGCCTGGCCACGCTGCACGGCCCGATGACCGCGGCCCTGGACTTCCTCAAGAACACCCGCGCGCAGGAGCACCTGAGGGCCACGCTCTTCGCGCCGGAGCAGGTCCAGGCGATCGCCACGGGCGGCAGGGCGCTCGTGCCGGGCCGCGCGCGGGGCGTCACGCTCGGCGGCTGCCTCTCGCTGCTCGCCGCGGACATCGGAGCGCCCGGGGTGCGCGCGTCGGCGCGGGGCGGGCTGCTCTTCCTGGAGGACATCGGCGAGGAGACGTACCGCCTCGACCGCTATGTCACCCAACTCGCGCGCGCCGGCTGGCTGGAGGGGGTGCGCGGGGTCGCGCTCGGCTCGTGGGTGGACTGCGATCCGTACGACACCGTGCGGGCCATGCTGCTCGACCGGCTCGGCGGTCTCGGGGTGCCGGTCGTCGAGGAGTTCGGGTTCGGGCACTGCGACGGGGCGCTGACGATTCCGTTCGGGGCGGCGGCCGAACTGGACGCGGACGCGGCGACGTTGACGCTTGACGTGCCCGCGCTGGCGTAGGGGCCACCTGGTCACGACGGGGCTCCGTCCTCACTGAATCTCCGTCAATTCCCGACGGGAAACTCCTGTCACGAGCGTTGACCCGCACCTGACACGTGTCACAACATGACCCTGGCCGGTTACTTACCGGTCGGTAGTCGGTTGTCCTCAGCGTGGAGGTCTCGTGTCCCGTCGTACCGCATCCCGTCGTGCCCTCTCCCGCGCCCGCGCCCCGCTCGCCCTCGCCGTGGGCGCCGCCCTGGCCGCGCCCCTCGCGCTCGCCGCTCCGGGGCCCGCGAGCGCCACGGGCCGGTACACGGTCACCGCGCTGAAGTTCACGCTCGACGCGGGCGGCAGGAAGTGCACCGTCGACGCCGACCTCTACCGCCCCGCCGGGGTGGACGCCGCGCACCCCGCCCCCGCCGTCCTGACCACCAACGGCTTCGGCGGCAGCAAATCGGATGGCGGGACCGCGGCCACCGGCAAGGCCTTCGCCGAGCGCGGCTATGTCGGGCTCGTCTACTCCGGGCTCGGCTTCGGCAAGTCCGGCTGCCTGATCTCCCTCGACGACCCGGAGACCGACGGCAGGGCGGCCTCCGGGCTCGTCGACTTCCTCGCGGGCAAGCGCGCGGCCGACGACGGCACGACGGTCGACTACGTCACCAGGGACGCCGGGGCCGACCCGCGCGTCGGCATGATCGGCGGTTCGTACGGCGGGGCGATCCAGATGGCGACGGCCGCCGTGGACCGCCGGGTCGACGCCCTCGTACCGATGATCACCTGGAACGACCTGAGCTACTCGCTCGACCCGAACAACGCCTCCGACCGCAGCGTTCCGGGCGCGTCCAAGTGGCAGTGGATGAACGGCTTCTACCTCATCGGCGAGGGCCAGCCGCTCCTCGAACCGAGCCTGGACCCCTCCCGCATCAACTCCCTCACCTGCCTGCACTTCGCCACGCAGGCCTGCGAGACGATCCGTACGCTCAACTCCGGGCGCTACCCCGCCGACAAGACCGAGGCCTTGCAGGAGTATGCGCGCAGCGTCTCGCCCGTCTCCTATCTGCCGCGGGTCAAGGCGCCGACGCTGCTGATCCAGGGCCAGGCCGACAGCCTCTTCAACCTCAACGAGGCGCAGGCGACGTACGAGACGCTCAAGGCGCAGGGCACCACCGCCAAGATGATCTGGCAGTCCGCGGGCCACAGCGGCGGGCTCACCGACCCGGCGTCCGGTGAGCTCAACCTCTCCGAGGGCAACCTGGAGACGAGCTACGTCGGCAAGCGCGTCCTCGCGTGGTTCGACCGCTACCTCCGCCAGAACAAGGCCGCCGACACCGGACCCGCCTTCGCCTACCACCGGGACTGGGTCCCCGCCGACAGCGGCCCGAACGGCTCCTACGCGACCGCCGCGCAGGTGCCCGCCCTGAGCCAGAAGCTGTATCTGTCCGGCGACGGCAAGCTCGTCGACCACCGCAAGAAGGTCGCCCGCGGCAGCCGCGAGTACCGGAACTGGCTGATCCCCACGAGCCACTCCGAGAGCTCCCTCGCCGGACTCATCGGCCTGCCCGACCCCGCGCCGCACGACACCAAGGGCACCTACCTCGACTGGACGACCGAGCCGCTGCCCGCCGCCGTGGACGTCGTCGGCTCCGCGAAGGCCACCCTCAAGGTCGTCTCGCCCCGGACCGAGAAGGTGCAGAACTCCGGCGACGCGGCCGACAAGCTGGTCCTCTTCGCCAAGCTGTACGACGTCGCCCCCGACGGCAGGAAGACGCTCGTGCACCGGCTCGTCTCGCCCGTGCGGGTGCCGGACGTGACGAAGCCGTTCACGGTGTCGTTGCCGGGGATCGTGCACCGGTACGAGGCGGGGCACAAGCTCCGGTTCGTGGTGGCGGCGAGCGACGACGCGTACGGCGGGAACCGGGGCGTGAAGCCGGTGACCGTCACCAGCGCTCCCGGGGACACCGGCGTGCTGAAGCTGCCCGTCGTCCGCTGACGCTGCCCGGGACTCACCCGTACGGCCCACACCGGCGCCCCGCAGGGGCATCCACCGCGCGCGAACCCGGCCCAGCCGCCCATGCTGGTGACCGGGGGAGGCCGGTCGAAGCTCCGACGGAAGGACCACGCATGAGCCCCAACACCTCCTCGGGCGGCTCCAAGGGCGATTCCAAGGGCGGCGTCGGCGGTTTCCTGACGCCCGGCAGGATCGTCGTCCTGGTGGTCGCCGTCCTCACGCTGGTCTTCATCTTCGAGAACACTGGCCACACCAAGATCAGACTGCTGATCCCCGAGGTGACCATGCCGCTGTGGGTGGCGCTGCTGGGCACCGGCCTGATCGGCGCGCTGTGCGGGGCGTACTTCGTCCGGCGGCGCAGGTGAGAGCGGCGCAGGTGAGAGCGGGGCTGGTGGGGGCGGGGTTCCGGCCGGGCAGCGAGTAGCGTGGCCCGATGCCCGACACCACCCGCCCCCTGGCCGAGGGACCCCACACGGTCATACGTCCCTACACCTACGCCGACGGCCCCGAGTTCACCGCACGCGCGCGCGAGAGCCGGGAGCTGCACAGCCCCTGGCTCTTCCCGCCCACCACGGACAAGGCGTACCAGGCGTACGCGGGCGCGCTGATCGAGGGCCGGGGCAGGGTGGGGTTCCTGGTCTGCGAGCGGGGCGGTGAGCGGGGCCGCGGGAGCACGACCGGCGGCGCCATCGCCGGGTTCGTCAACATCAACAACATCGTCGAGGGCGCCTTCCTGTGCGGGGCACTGGGATACGGCGCCTTCGCGCACGCCGCGGGCCGCGGTCTGATGAGCGAGGGGGTCGGACTCGTCACGCGGTACGCCTTCGACGTCCTGAAGCTCCATCGCCTGGAGATCAACGTCCAGCCCGGCAACACCGCCTCGATCGCCCTCGCCCGCCGCTGCGGCTACCGCCTCGAAGGCTTCTCGCCGGACTTCCTCCACATCGACGGGGCCTGGCGCGACCACGAACGATGGGCGCTGACCGCCACGGAGTAGCCGCGCCGGGGCCGCCCCGCGCGCTTTTGCGTAATCCTGACTTGGATAGCCCCTGGTCGGGACGGCGCCGACCGTGTTCCATGGTGATCGTGACGACCACCGTGCGACGTGACGTACTGACGCTGCCCGCAGCCCCGTTGGGCCCCGAGAACCCCCTGCCGCCGCTGCGGCCGCTGCGCGAAGTGCACACCCTGGACGAGCGCGGCAGAGAAGGGCTGCCGCGTGACATGGCCCGGCAGTTGGGGTACGAGCCGCTGCGTGGTGTCCTGCCGACGCGGGTCCTGGATGGGTACGGGCGCGAGCGGACCGACACGGCGATCGACACGCTGGTCATCGAGAACGACCGGCTGCGCGCCACCGTCCTGCCGGGCTTCGGCGGCCGTGTCCACTCCCTCTTCCACAAGCCGACAGGGCGCGAACTCCTCTACCGCAACCCGGTGTTGCAGCCCGCCGCCTTCGCGCTCAACGGCGCCTGGTTCTCCGGCGGCATCGAATGGAACATCGGCGCCACCGGCCATACGACCCTCTCCTGCGCCCCGCTGCACGCCGCGCGCGTGACGGCGCCCGACGGCGGCGAGATGCTGCGGCTCTGGGAGTGGGAGCGGCTGCGCGACGTGCCGTTCCAGGTCGACCTGTGGCTGCCCGAAGGCTCCGACTTCCTCCACGTCGGGGTGCGCGTCCGCAACCCGCACGAGAAGGCGGTGCCGGTCTACTGGTGGTCCAACATCGCGGTGCCCCAGGAGCGCCGCGTCATCGTCCCGGCCGACGAGGCCTGGCACTTCGGGTACGCGGGGGGCCTGCGCAAGGTGCCGGTGCCGGTGACCGACGGGGTCGACCGGACGTACCCGCCGCGCAGCGAGTACGCCGCCGACTACTTCTACGACGTACCCGACCGGGCACGCCGCTGGATCGCCGCGCTCGACGACGACGGGCACGGCCTCGTCCAGACTTCCACCGACCTGCTGCGCGGCCGCAAGCTCTTCGTGTGGGGGTCGGGCACGGGCGGACAGCGCTGGCAGGAGTGGCTGACGGAGCCGGGCACCGGCGGGTACGCGGAGATCCAGGCGGGCCTGGCGCGGACCCAGCTGGAGCACGTACGCCTGGACGCCGAGAGTGAGTTCGCGTGGCTGGAGTCGTACGGGCCGCTGTCCGCTGAGCCGGGTCCCGTGCACGGCGGCGACTGGCGGGCCGCGCGCGAGGAGGTGCGGGCCCGGCTCGCGGACGCGCTGCCGCGGGTGGCCGTGGAGGAGGCGTACGACGCGTGGCGGCCGTGCGCGGACACCGAGCCCGGAGAAGTGCTCGCCACCGGGTCCGGCTGGGGCGCGCTCGAAGTCCTGCGCGCCGCGTACAAGGTGCCGGGCACGCCGTTCCCCGAGTCCACGCTGGGCCCCGAACAGGAGCCGTGGCTCGAGCTGTTGCACTCCGGGGCCGTCCCGGAGCCGCGCCGTGTCGCGCCGCCGGGGCCGACCCTGGTGGCCCCGCACTGGCGGGACATGCTGGAGACGGCGCCCGCGCGGCCGGTCGCCGAGTACCACCTGGGCGTGGCCCAGTGGCATGCGGGGGACCGGGCGCAGGCGGTGCGCAGCTGGGAGCGCGGCCTCGAACTCGCCCCGTCGCGCTGGCCGTTGCTGCGGTGCCTCGCCGTCGCCGACCAGGACTCGGGCCACATCGAGCGCGCCGCCGACCGGTACGCGGAAGCCTTCGACGACCTGTGCCAGGAGCGGCGCGACGACGGTGTCCTGTGGACGTCGGCGAGCGCGGCCCTCGGCAGGGAGGCGATAGCCGTCCTCCTCGCGGCCGGCCGGCAGGACGCGGCGCGCGGCGTGTGGGACCGCCTGCCGCCGTCCACGCGCGCGGAGGGCCGCTTCCGCCTCGTCGAGGTCCAGCTGCTCCTCGCGCAGGGGGAGCGGGACGCGGCCCGTGCGATCTTCGACGAGGGCTTCGAAGTGCCCGACCTGCGCGAGGGCGCCGAAGTGCTCGGCGAACTGTGGCGCGAGACGACCGACGAGGAAGTGCCCGCCAGGTACGACTACCGGATGCGGGCGGCGCCGGAGGAGTGAGGGTACCCGGGGGCGGGGCAGCCGCCCCCGGGTGGTCGTTACGCCAGCTCGCCGTTCCTGGCCACGACACGGCCGCCGTGCACCACCATGTCCCGCTGCGGCATGTCCACCAGGACCTGCGGCACGCCCTCGCCGCGGACGAGGACGAAGTCGGCGGGGGCGCCGGGCTTCAGGTCCGCGTGGTCCAGGCCCATCACGTCCGCGCCGCCGTGCGCGCCCACGTCGTAGCAAGCGGCCAGTTCGTCGTCGAGGCGGACGTCGGTGACCCAGCCGAGGATGTGCGCGCGGTGCAGCATGTCCGCGTTGCCGAACGGGCTCCACGCGTCGCGCACCCCGTCCGAGCCGAGCCCGACCCGCACCCCGTGCTCGCGCAGCTTCGCGATCGGCAGGACGAGGGACTCGTTCGGCGCGACCGTCGTCAGGGAGATGTCCTGCTCGCCCAGGTCGGCCGCCATCTCGCCCAGGTCGCCGTCGGAGAGGTTCGGCAGGCAGAAGACGTGGCTGACCGTGACCTTGCCGCGCAGGGAGAGCGCCTTGGTGCGCTCGATGATGGCCCGCAGGACCTTCGTGCCCTTCTCGTCGCGGTCGTGCAGATGGATGTCCACGCCGACGCCGTGACGGTCCGCGAGACCGAAGACCAGGTCGAGCTGCTCGTCCATGGCGTTGTCGAAGCTGATCGGGTCGATGCCGCCGACCAGGTCGATCGCGCCGGAACGCGCCGCTTCCTCCAGAAGCTCCGCCGTGCCGGGGGTGCGGATCACGCCGTGCTGCGGGAAGGCCACGATCTGCACGTCGAGGGCGTGCCCGAGGCGCTTTCGGGCCGCGTTCACGCCCTCGACCCCGGCGAGGTCGTAGGCGGGTGCCACGTCCACATGGGCGCGCATCGCGCGGGTGCCGCGCGTGACGGCGTGCGACATCAGGCCGTACGCCCGCTCGCCGACCGGCCGCTTCTGGCTCTTGAAGATCTCCACGTCCTGCTCGCAGTAGTCGGCGATGCCGCTCGCCGGCTTCCGCGTCACCCAGGAGCTGCCCCACGTCGTCTTGTCCGGGTGGATGTGGGCGTCCACGAGCGAGGGCAGGGCGACACGACCGCCGCCGTCGATCACCTCGGCGCCCTTGGGCGCCCGGCCTTCCGTGATCCGGCCGTCGACCACCGTGAGGTCCACGGGGGTCTTCGCGCCGAAGGGACGGACGTTGCGGAACACCACGGCCCGGGGGTGCTTGCCGTTGCCGCCGCCGGAAGCGGCGGAGGCCGGGGACGCGGCCGAAAGGGCTGCTCCGGTGCCCGCGAGGGCGGCGGCGCCGGCGAGTATGCCGCGACGGGAGAGAGGCGTCATGGAGGTCTCCTTCAGGGGTGTGAACTCGGCGGGGTTCAGAGCGCGACGCCCGAACGCACCACGCGTACGGGCTTCTTGAGAACCGTCACGTCGGACAGCGGATCGCCGTCCACGAGGAGCACGTCACCGGCGAAGCCGCGCGCCAGACGGCCCGCCGTGCGCTCCAGGCCGAGCAGCTTCGCGGCACCGGTGGTGGCCGTGCGGATCGCGTCGAGCGCGGAGAGCCCGGCCGCGTGCATCAGCTCCACCTCGCGGCCGATGGGCTTGATCTTGCCGCCGGAGGAGTCGGTGCCCGCCGCGAGCGGCACGCCCATCTCGTGCGCGGCGAGCACGGCCCGCTTCAGGACCGGCAGGTACTGACGGCCGCGCTCGGCGAGCACGGGGTCCGACGACTCGGCGAGACCGGCGATCGCGGTGAGGGTCGGCGTGAAGTACGTGCCCCTGCGCCGCATCTCGTGCAGGGTGTGCTCGCCGACGAACGCGCCGTGCTCCAGGGAGCGGATGCCCGCCATGACGGCGTCGTGGCAGCCCTTCTCGCTGTAGCTGTGGCAGAGCACGCCCTTGCCGCCGCGCCGGGCCGCCGCGACCACGGCCGACAGCTGCTCGCGGTCGTACACCTGGGCCAGCGGGTCCTGCTCGGGCAGGCCCGCGCGCTCGTTGACGCGGGTCTTGATGACGTCGGCGCCACGGGCGAGGTTGACCTCGACGACGCGGCGCAGCGCCTCGGGGGAGCGCACGCCCTCACGCAGCCTGGCCAGCGGGGTCAGCTCCGGGTCGGCGAGGATCGTGTCGCCGAGGTCGGGCGTGACGAAGATTCCGGCGGCGCGCAGGCGGGGTGCCCGGCCGGGCGCCTGGCGGGCCAGTTCGCGTACGGCGATGTCCTGGTAGAAGTTGGTCGAGCCGCTGCGGGCGCTGGTCGCGCCGAGCCGCACGGCGTCCTGCGCCTCGGCGGCGGTGTTCAGGTGGATGTGCGCCTCGACGAGCCCCGGCAGGATCCAGCGGCCGTGCGCGTTCAGCACCTCGGCCCCTTCGGGCACCTCGGTCCTGCCGCGCCTGCCCGCCGAGCGGACGACGCCGTCCGCGATGACGACCACCGCGTCCTCGGTCACCTCGCCGGTCGCGGGATCGAGGAGCGTGCCGCCCTCGACGACGAGATCGCCGCCGGTCCGCGCCCCCTCGCGCCGTGCGGCGGTGCTCGCGCTCGCCCGGGGTGCGGCGGCGGTCAGCGCGGCCGTCGTCCCGGCGAGCGCCGCCGCACCCGCGAGGACGCCGCGCCGGGTGAGCCGGGAGGAGGGCGGAGGGATGGACTCGACGCACATGGGGCTGCTCCAGGACGGGTTGCGGAGGGAACGCGTCCGCAGTTTGTATACCAAGCTGGAGTGGCCCGCAAGGATGGGCAGGATGAATGCGCAGCTATGTGCCGGTTTATGGCCGATGTAAGTCAGAGCGGTGGTGAAGTTTGAGGGGGTTGGTATACAGCGTTATCGCTGTCGGGCGTCGCCGCTCTCCTCGAACAGTGCCCGCAGCGCGACGGCCTGGCTGTCCCGCACATGCAGCAGCGTGCTCGCCGCGGCCGTCTCCTCGTCGCCGGAGGCGATCAGGCGGTAGATGAGGTCGTGCTGGGCCCGCATGTGATCGGGCTCCGCGCGCATGCCGAACAGGAGCTGGAGCTGCCAGCTCAGCTGCTCCATCGTGCGGGCCAGGAGGGGATTGCCGGAAAGGGTCACGATGCCCTCGTGGAAGGCCGTGTGCGCGGCGACCTCGCGCGGCCCGTCGTCCACGTCCGACGCCCGCTCGGCCTGGCCGAGCGTCGCCCGCAGCGCGGCGAGCTCCGGCGGCTCGTCCGGCGCGCTCGCCGCCACCCGGCGCGCGGAGAGCCGGGACGCCTGGACGGCGAGCGGCTCCCACACCTCGTACAAGTGCCGTACGTCGGAACGCTCCAGGCGGCGCACCCGCACCCCGCTGTGCGGCAGGAGTTCGAGCAGCCCCTCGGCGACCAGCGCGCGCAGCGCCTCGCGGACCGGGACCCGCGACATCCGCAGCTCCTCGGCGACCTCACGCTCGACCAGGCGCGCGCCCAGCGGATAGCGGCGGTCCACGATGCGCTGCCGGACGGCCTCGCGCGCCTGAGCGCTCAGCGACACCCGTTCCGTACCGCCCGCCGTACCGTCCGCCGTACTGCCCGCCACGTGCACCGTCCTCCGTTCGGCCTGCCTGCCGTGGAGGATACGGGCAGAGGAGGATACGGGCAGACCGGTCAGGTCGCCGGGCGCCGGTCCGCGTACTCGAAGACCGTGCCGTCCGGGTGCACCGCGATGAGATTGCGGCCCACCGGCGTCGGCACGGGGCCCGCGATGACCCGGGCGCCGGACGCGTTCAGGACGGAGTACGCCTCGTCGACGTCCGGTACCGCGATCGTCGCCGAGACTTTCCGCAGGATCTCCAGCTCACGCTCGGGCCCGCTCATCAACAGGAAGCAGCCGACCGCCGCGACGGACACGCCCTCCCGCTCGAAGCGCTGCGCGGTATGGCCCGCAAGGCGTTCGTAGAAGGCGACCGAGGACTCCAGGTCCTCGACGCAGATACGCAGCGTGGCTCCCAGGATCTCCATACGGGCGAGCCTAGTTGGCCCGGCCGCCCTCCGTGATCGTTTCGGGCGACTTCCGGGAGTTCCATCCCGTGGCGGCCACCACATCGGCCGCGATGTCCTTGATCTGCCGCCCGTCCGTCGCGACGCGCAGTGTGCCCTCGGCCGCGTGCTCCTCCAGATGCCGGGCCATGAACGCGCTTCTGCGCAGCTGCTGTTGCAGCTCCGAGCCCAGCTCGCGGGCCGTCAGACGCTCCTCGACCGTGGCGTCCGACGCCGTCAGGAGCACCCGGATGACGCGCGGTCCGCGCAACGCACGGGCGAACAGCCGCTCCTCGCTGCCGAGGACGCTCGCCGTGTTCGTGTAGACGAGACGGCGGCAGCCGAGATCCGTGTAGTTCGCCCAGAGCGCCGCGAGGTTGCGCTCGGTGATCAGGGAACGGTCGGGGTCGCCCTCGGGCGCCGGGTGGACCGCGTCCAGGGCATCGCCCTCGATGTACGCGTGCCCCACGTCGGCCGCCCGCAGCAGCGCGGCGACCTCCAGGCCCACCGAGGACTTGCCCGCACCTGAGCGGCCTCCGACGAGCAGTGCTTCCGTTGTGCGCATCGGCCGAGCGTGTCAGGCCGGCGGCTCCTCACGCGACCCGGTATTCCTCGACCTCCTCCGTGCGCCGCAGCTCCAGGCCGTGGCCGACGCCGCCTTCGGGGCGGACGGTGCCGCCCGTCGGGTCGAGGGCGCCGTCGAAGAACATCGACTCGATCCGCACATGGTCGTGGAACCACTCGATGTGCCGCAGATTCGGCACGCAGGCGGCGACCGCGGCATGCGCGTGCGGGGCACAGCGGGCCGAGACCTCGATCCCGTGCGCCTGCGCGAGGGCCGCCGCGCGCAGCCACTCGGTCAGGCCGCCGCAGCGCGTCGCGTCCAGCTGGAGGCAGTCCACGGAAGGGACCATCCGGGCGAAGTACGCCAGCTCGTGGCCGTACCCGCCCGCCGCCACGTCGCAGACCAGCGCGTCCCGCACCAGCGCGAGCCCCCGCAGGTCCTCCTCGGGCACCGGCTCCTCGAACCAGCCCACCCCGTGCTCCGCCAGGACCCGCCCCACCCGGACCGCCTGCTTGCGGGTGTAGCCGCCGCTCGCGTCGACGTACAGCTCGGCGTGCGCGCCGATGACCTCACGCGCGGTGCGCACCCGCAGCAGGTCACGGGTGACCGCACGCCCCCACGCCTCACCGATCCTGATCTTCACGCGGGGTATGCGCTGGCCGTGCACCCAGCCGTTCAGCTGCGCCGCCAGATGGGTGTCGTGGTACGTCGTGAAGCCGCCGCTGCCGTAGACGGGCACCTCGTCGCGGGCCGCGCCCAGGAGACGTACGAGCGGAATCTCCAGGAGGCGCGCCTTCAGGTCCCACAGGGCGATGTCGATCGCCGAGACGGCGCCGGCGGCGGCGCCCGCACGGCCGGTGTCGCGGACCGCCTTCGTCATCGCGGCGTGCGCGGCGGGAATGTCGAGCGCGTCCAGGCCCGTGACGGCCGGGGCCAGCCGCTCGGCCATCAGGGCCACGGTCGACGCGGGAGCGTAGGTCCAGCCCGTGCCCGTGGCGGGGCCCGCGGTCAGCTCGACGAACACGACGGTCGTGCTCTCCCACGCGAAGGTGCCGTCCGCCTCGGGGGCGTCGGCGGGCACCAGATAGGCGGACATGGCGAGGCTTTCGACGGGCACTGCGTCCTTCATGGGGACCGTCCTGGATCACATGCGGAAGTGGGGGGCCGCGGGAGGCGGTGGAAGCGGGCCAGGGCCCCGGCACCTGCGGCGGCGCGTCGTACGGGTATCCCTCTGCCCGGTGCACAAACGGAGTCCGCGCGCCCTCCGGTGCCGGTGTCCGGCCGAGTTTGGCGGCGGTTCGCAGGGGGAACCGAGGGTCCCGCGTGCCGGGGTCGTCGGGAGGCCGCGCGAGCCGGTGAACGACGGCCGGCGCGACCGGCGGCCGTGCCACCGACGGACCGCCGGATCCGACAGCCCACCCCCAGGAGGACCCGCCATGACCACCAGTGAACTCGCCCGGCTCGCCCAGCAGCTGCGGGTCGACTCCGTCCGGGCCGCGGACGCCGCCGGATCGGGGCACCCCACCTCCTCGATGTCCGCCGCCGACCTGATGGCGGTACTCCTTGCGGGTCATCTGCACTACGACTTCGACCGGCCCGACCATCCCGGCAACGACCGCTTCATCCTCTCCAAGGGCCACGCATCGCCCCTGATGTACGCGGCGTACAAGGCGGCGGGCGTGATCACCGACAGCGAGCTGCTGACCTTCCGCAAGCAGGGCAGCCGCCTGGAAGGGCATCCGACGCCGCGCCGCGTTCCCTGGGTCGAGGTCGCCACCGGGTCCCTCGGGCAGGGGCTCCCCATCGGCGTCGGCATGGCTCTCTCCGGCAAGCGGCTCGACCGGATTCCCTACCGGGTCTGGGTGCTGTGCGGTGACAGCGAGCTGGCGGAGGGCTCGGTGTGGGAGGCCGCGGAGCACGCGGGGTACGAGCACCTGGACAATCTGACCGCCGTCGTCGACGTGAACCGCCTCGGGCAGCGCGGCCCGACCCGGCACGCGTGGGACCTGGACGCCTACGCCCGCCGCTTCGCCGCCTTCGGCTGGCACGTCGTCGAGATCGACGGCCACGACCTGGACGACGTCGAGCGCGCCTTCGGCGAAGCCGCCTCCACCAAGGGGCAGCCCACGGTCATCCTCGCCCGCACGCTCAAGGGCAAGGGCGTCGCCTCCGTGGAGGACCACGAGGGCATGCACGGCAAGCCGCTGCCGGACGCCGAAGCGGCGATCGAGGAGCTGGGCGGCGTACAGGACGTGCACGTCGAGGTGCGCAAGCCCGCCGCCGCGCGGGCCCTGCACGCCACCCGCACCGGTCACCTGGAACTGCCGCGCCACGAGGTGGGCGACGCCGTCGCCACCCGCGACGCCTACGGCCAGGCGCTCACCGCGCTCGGGACCGCGCGCGGCGACATCGTGGCCCTGGACGGCGAGGTCGGCGACTCCACACGCACCGAGTACTTCGCCAAGGAGCACCCCGACCGGTACTTCGAGTGCTACATCGCCGAGCAGCAACTCGTCGCCTCCGCCGTGGGCCTCGCGGTACGCGGCTGGGTCCCCTACGCGGCCACGTTCGCCGCCTTCTTCACCCGCGCCCACGACTTCATCCGGATGGCGGCGGTCAGCGGCGCCGGCATCAATCTCGTCGGCTCCCACGCGGGTGTGGCCATCGGTCAGGACGGGCCGTCCCAGATGGGCCTCGAAGACCTGGCGATGCTCCGCGCCGTGCACGGCTCGACGGTCCTGTATCCGTGCGACGCCCACCAGACGGGACGGCTCATCGCGCAGATGGCGGACCTGGACGGCGTGCGGTACCTGCGTACGTCGCGCGGGGACACCCCCGTCATCTACGGACCCGGCGAGGAGTTCCCGATCGGCGGCTCGAAGGTCCTGCGCTCGTCCGACGCCGACCGGCTCACGCTGGTCGCCGCGGGCGTGACCGTGCACGAGGCGCTGACCGCGGCCGAACACCTGGACCGCGAGGGCATCCAGGTGCGCGTCATCGACCTGTACTCCGTCAAACCGGTCGACCGGGCGACCCTGCGCGAGGCGGCGGAGCGCACCGGCTGCCTGCTCACCGTCGAGGACCACCGGCCCGAGGGCGGCATCGGCGACGCCGTCGCGGAGGCCTTCGCCGACGGGGGCCCGGTGCCGCGGCTCGTGCGGCTCGCGGTGAACACGATGCCCGGCTCGGCGTCCCCCGAGGAGCAACTGCACGCGGCCGGCATCGACGCCGAGTCCATCGCGGCGGCGGCGCGGCTGCTCGTGGAGCAGGCGGTCGTGCGGTGAGCCCGGTCCACGTCAGCGCCTGTCCGGCGCCGCGGCCCGCGCCCTGAACCAGGCGTTGGCCGTGGGCCGGAACATCAGGACCATCGCCGTGAGCACCGCGCTGAGATGCAGCACGCGGCTCGCGCCGAACAGGACGTCCACCGCACCCGCGTCCCGGAAGGCGTCACTCAGCGGGTGGTCGGCCAGCCATCCGACGGGCTCGACGACCAGGGACAGCGTGCCGAGGACGCCGAGCCCCGCGGCGAGCGTCAGGCGGGCCCAGTGGTGGCCGCGGCGCAGCTGGACGGCGACCAGGACCGCCGCCGAGAACACGGCCATCCGCAGCAGCAGGCCGCCCGAGAGCTCCCCGGCGGACGCGTCGCCGTCGGCGATCAGCCTGCCCGTCATGAGCACCGTCTCGAAGAAGCCCGCCATGACCGCGGTGATCCAGAGCGCGAAAGCGGCGTGGACGGGCGGGGGAGCGGACGGCAGCGCGCCGCCCGTCCGCTCCCGTCGCGGCTGCACCGGATTTCTCCGCGTTCCGTTCACCATGGCGTGCCTCGCTCACTACGGTCCGACCTGAACCGTTCCCCCGAATCCTTGCGGGGCACGAAGCCCGTGGCACGCCTGCCGGCCCCCGTCCTCAGGTGTTGTCAGCACCCCGGCGCAGCATGAAAGGAACCCCACATGACCAGCGCGCGAACGCTGCGGGCGGGACGCCGCACCGTACAGCTGCACCGCCCCGACAAGGTCCTCTTCCCGCCCGGCGACAAGGAGGACCACCCGAGGTACACCAAGAGCGACCTCGCCGACTACTACCGGGCCGTCGCTCCATTCATGCTGCCCCACCTGCGCGGCCGTCCCCTGATGCTGGAACGGCACCCGGACGGCGTCGACGGGCCCCGCTTCATGCAGAAGGACACCCCCGACCACTACCCGGACTGGATCACCCGCGCCGAGGTCGCCAAGGAGGGCGGCACCGTCACGCACACCGTGTGCGACGACACCGCCACCCTCCTCTACCTCGCCGACCAGGCCTGTCTCACCCTGCACCGCTGGATGTCCCGGGTCGGCGGCGGCGGTGTCGACCACCCCGACCGGCTGGTCTTCGACCTCGACCCGGCCAAGGACGACTTCGGGCCGGTGCGCGAGGCGGCACGGCTCACCGGCGAACTGCTCGACCACATCGGCCTTCCGTCCGCCCTGATGACCACGGGCTCGCGCGGACTGCACGTCATCGTGCCCCTCAACGGCCGCCACGACTTCGACGAAGTACGCGACTTCGCCAAGGACGTCGCCGAAACCCTCGCCCTGGCCCACCCCGAGCAGCTCACCACGGCCGCCCGCAAGAAGGACCGCGGCGACCGTCTCTACCTCGACGTCCAGCGCAACGGCTACGCGCAGACCGCCGTCGCCCCCTACTCGGTCCGCGCCAAACCGGGCGCCCCGGTGGCCGCGCCCGTGGCCTGGGACGCCATCGACGATCCCGCGCTCTCGGCCCGCCGCTGGACCATCGCGGACGCCGTCGAGCAGGCGCGCACCGACCCGTGGGCGGGCCTCCTGCGCTCGGGGCGCGCCCTGGGCCCGGCCCGCCGCAAACTGCGCGCGCTGCGCGGCTGAGGTTTGGCACCGGCGGGCGGGGTCACTCGGAATCCTTGCGGTGGAGTGAGGAGCGAGATCAGTGAGCACCTACATTTACGGCATCGTCGCCGGACCGCACCCGGATCTGCCGGACGGCACGGGCGGCATCGGCACACCGCCTCTCCCCGTCCGGATGGTGCGGTGCGGGCAGCTCGCCGCGCTGGTCAGCGATGTTCCCGAAGATCTGCGGCCCGGGCGGCGCGACCTGGAGGCGCACCACCGCGTCCTGTTCGAGGCAGGTGCTCCGGGCGCCGTGCTCCCGCTGCGCTTCGGCAGTCTCGCGCCCGACGACGAGGCGGTCCGTACGGTCCTCGCGCGGCGGTACGGGCACTACACGGAGCGGCTGCACGCCCTGGACAGCAGGGTCGAGTACAACGTGAAGGCCTCCCACAACGAACGGGCCGTCCTGCATCAGGTCCTGGGCGAGAACCCGGAACTACGGGCCATGGTCGAGGCCAACCAGCTGCTCGGGGGCGGCAGTCACGAGCAGAAACTGGACCTCGGGGAGAAGGTCGCGGCGACCGTGCGGGCGCGGGAGGCGAGCGACGCCGACCACGTGCGGCGCGCTCTCGAACCGACCACCGAAGCGGTCTGTGCGGGACCCGAGGGGCCGGGCTGGCTCACCGACCTCTCCTTCCTCGTGCACCGCGACTCGGCCGGCGGCTTCCTCTGCGCGGTGGACGAACTCCGCGCGGACCAGCCCCACTTGGACCTGCGGGTGCGGGGCCCGCTGCCCCCGTACAGCTTCGTCGATCCGGGAGCCGTGGCGGGACCGGAGGAGCCCGCGGGCTGAGGCCCGCGGGCTCCTGGACCTGCCGGATGAGTGTGACCTGCCGGACGAGTGTGACCGCGCACGCCGGCCGGCTACCACCGGTACCAGCGGGACCTCGTCCCGGAGGCCGTCGTGCTGCGCATCAGGAATCCGACCAGCCAGATCACGAGCACGGCGACGGCGATCCACCAGAGAACCTTCACGGCGAACCCCGCGCCGAAGAGGAGCAGGGCAAGCAGCAGGACGAGCAGGATGGGAACCATAGTGTCTTACCTCCTGCCGACCCGAGTATCCCCAACTGCCCGCTCTACGCAGGTAATTGACAACCTGTGAGTGCCCTCACGCGTTCTCGGGCGTCCTCAGCCGTCCTCAGCCGTCCTCAGCCGTCCTCGCGCGTCACTTGCGGCAGAGAATCTCCCCGTGCAGCACGGCGAACCAGCCGCCCTCGCGCTCTCCCCACTCCCGCCACGCGTCGGCGATGGCCCGCAGTTCACCGGCGTCGGCATGCCCGCCCTCGACGGCGCGCGCGGCGTACGAGGAGGCGACCGTGCGGTCCGCCCACAGGCCGCTCCACCAGGCGCGCTCCTCCTGCGACGCGTAGCACCAGGTGTCCGCGCTCGCGGTGATGTCCCCGGCCCCGAAACCGGCCTTGAGCGCCCAGGACTTGAGACGGCGACCCGCGTCCGGCTCGCCGCCGTTGGCGCGGGCCACCCGCAGATACAGCTCCAGCCAGTCGTCCATGACGGGGGAGGAGGGGTACCAGGTCATCGCCGAGTAGTCCGCGTCGCGGGCCGCGATGATGCCGCCCGGCGCGCAGACCCGCCGCATCTCGCTCAGGGCGCGCACCGGGTCGCCGACGTGCTGGAGCACCTGATGGGCATGGACGACGCAGAACGTGTCGTCCGGATAGTCCAGGGCGTGTACGTCGGCGACCGCGAACTCCACGTTCTCCAGGCCACGTTCGGCCGCCGTCGCGCGGGCTCGGTCCAGGATGCCGGGTGCGTGGTCGACGCCCGTGACATGGCCGTCGGGGACCAGCTCGGCCAGGTCGGCGGTGATGGTGCCGGGGCCGCAGCCGATGTCCAGGATCCGCATGTGCGGCTTCACCGATCCGACGAGATAGGCGGCCGAATTGGCGGCGGTCCGCCAGGTGTGGGAGCGCAGCACGGACTCGTGGTGTCCGTGCGTGTATACGGCGGTCTCCTCCGGCATGGCGGGACTCCTTCGCGTTCGCTGCCGCTCGCTGCGGTGCACCGAACGCTACGCCGCCATGTCGAATAATGAGACCCGTGTATCAATATGTGGTCAACGCCCTGTGTTCACCGCCCTGCGGGGAGGGGTCGGTACACGGTCAGCGCCTCGGGCAGCTTGTCGATGAGCAACCCGTCGCGTACGGCGGTCACTTCACCGTCGTACGTCGCCACGGTCCCCTCCTCCAGGCCGTCGACGCGCAGCCCGGACAGCCGCGCGGCGGCCTGCGCGGGCGAGCGCCTGAGCGGCCCCGCGAGCGCCGCGGCGAGCAGTCGCGTGCCCGGCTTGCGGCCGCCGTGCACGATGCGTACATCGAGCAGCCCGTCGGCCAGGTCGAGCCTGCGACCCGGGGTGAAGCCGAGCCGGTGATAGGTGCAGTTACCGGCGAAGAGCAGCCACAACGCCCGCTGCCTGCCGCGGAATTCGGCGCTCAGCGGCTGCCGGTCGGAGTGCAGGAGCCGGGCGGCGGCGAGGACCGCGGCGGCCCGGCTGCCGATGCGGTGGGCCCAGTGGTCGCGCAGCCGCACCAGCTCGGGGTAGACGCCCAGGCTGAAGGTGTTGAGGAAGTAGCCCTGCGGGCCGCCCTCGGAGCTGAAGCGCCCCACGTCCACGGCGACCGCGTCGCCCGCCTCGACGGCCCGGCACAGATCCCGCGGGTCCTCGACCCCGATGTCGTACGCGAAGTGGTTGAGGGTGCCGCCCGGCAGGACCGCGAGCGGCAGCCCGTGCCGCAGGGCCACCGGCACCGCGGCGTTGACGGTGCCGTCCCCGCCGCACACCCCGAGCACGCGTGCCCGCCCGGCGGCCTTCTCCAGCTCGGCCCCCAGCTCCTGTGGCCCGCACCGCACGACCTCGGCGAGCGGCAGCGCCTCCAGCAGCGCCTCGGTGCGTTCCGGGGCACGGGCGGCGGTGTTGGCCAGGAGCACCAGGCCTTCGCCGCCCCGCAGCGCGGGGGCGTCGACCCGGGGCCTGCCCGGCGGCGGCAGCAGATCCCTGGTCGGCACCATGCCGCGCACCGCGAAGGCCGCACCGGCGCCGAGCGCGGCCCCCGCGAGGACGTCGCTCGGGAAGTGCACGCCGGTGTAGACGCGGGACAGCGCGACGGCGGCGGCGACGGGAGCGACGCCCGCGCCCCACCCCCGCGACTCCAGCGCGACACCGGTGGCGAAGGCGGCGGCCGACGCGGAGTGCCCCGAGGGGAAGGACGTGGTGACCGGCTGGCGCTTGAGCTGACGCATCAGCGGCACCCCGTCCAGCAGCGGCCTCGCCCGGCGCACCGAGCGCTTGCCCAGGGTGTTGACGGCGGCGGAGGCGAGCGCGAGGGACGAGCTCCCGCGCAGCGCGGCACGCCGGGCGCGGGGCGAGCCGGTCGCCGCTATCCCGGCGGCCACACCGAACCAGAGCAGTCCGTGGTTCGCGCTGCGGCTGAGCCGGGGCAGGAAGCGGTCGGCGCCCGGCCAGTGCCGGGTGGCGACGGCGTCGAAGGTCCGGTGGTCCAGGGCGATGAGACGGGTTCGCAGAGGCATGGACGGCGAGTACCCCGGAGGGCGGGTTCCTCGCCCGCGCCGCCGGATACGTCGCAAAGCGCCGCCCGATACGTCGGAAAACCGACCCACCCGGCGTCCGGCGGGCCGGGAAAGCGGGACCCGGCCAGGGAGAGGGGAGGCGAAACGCATTTGCAGCAACGTGCACCGCCCACGGACAATCCCCGCATGGGACATCTGGAAGCCGCGCACATCGAGTACTACCTGCCGGACGGCCGAGCCCTGCTCGGCGATGTCTCCTTCCGGGTCGGCGAGGGCGCCGTCGTCGCCCTGGTCGGGGCCAACGGCGCGGGCAAGACCACGCTGCTCCGCCTCATCTCCGGCGAGATCCAGCCGCACGGCGGCACCGTCACCGTCAGCGGCGGCCTCGGCGTCATGCCGCAGTTCGTGGGCTCCGTACGCGACGAGACGACCGTGCGCGACCTGCTCGTCTCCGTGTCCAACACCCGTATCCGCGAGACCGCGAAGGCCGTGGACGTCGCCGAGCACCTGATCATGACCGTCGACGACGAGGCCGCCCAGCTCCAGTACGCCCAGGCGCTCTCCGACTGGGCCGAGGCGCACGGCTACGAGGCCGAGACGCTCTGGGACATGTGCACCACCGCCGCGCTCGGCATCCCGTACGACAAGGCGCAGTTCCGCGAGGTCCGCACGCTCTCCGGCGGCGAGCAGAAGCGCCTGGTGCTCGAAGCCCTGCTGCGCGGCGGCGACGAGGTGCTGCTCCTGGACGAGCCGGACAACTATCTCGACGTACCGGGAAAGCGCTGGCTCGAGGAGAAGCTGAAGGAGACGCGCAAGACCGTCCTCTTCGTCTCGCACGACCGCGAACTCCTCTCCCGCGCCGCCGAGAAGATCGTCAGCGTCGAGCCGGGGCCCGCGGGCGCCGACGCCTGGGTGCACGGCGGCGGCTTCTCCACCTTCCACGAGGCGCGCAAGGAGCGGTTCGCGCGCTTCGAGGAGCTGCGCAGGCGCTGGGACGAGAAGCACGCCCAGCTGAAGAAGCTGGTGCTCAGCCTGCGCCAGGCCGCGTCCGTCAGCCATGAGCTCGCCTCGCGGTACGCCGCCGCGCAGACCCGCCTGCGCAAGTTCGAGGAGGCGGGGCCGCCGCCCGAGCCGCCGCGCGAGCAGGACATCACCATGCGCCTGCACGGCGGACGCACGGGCATCCGGGCGATCACCTGCAAGGGCCTTGAGCTGACCGGCCTGATGAAGCCGTTCGACCTGGAGGTCTTCTACGGCGAGCGGGTCGCCGTCCTCGGCTCGAACGGCTCGGGCAAATCGCACTTCCTGCGCCTTCTGGCGGGCGGCGACGTCGCGCACACCGGCGAGTGGAAGCTCGGCGCGCGGGTCGTGGCGGGCCACTTCGCGCAGACCCACGCCCACCCGGAGCTCTTCGGCCGCACGCTGCTCGACATCCTGTGGCGCGAGCACGCCCAGGCCAAGGGGCCCGCCATGGCGCGCCTGCGCCGCTACGAGCTCACCGGGCAGGCCGAGCAGCGTTTCGAGCGGCTCTCGGGCGGCCAGCAGGCGCGCTTCCAGATCCTGCTCCTGGAGCTCGAGGGCTCCACGGCCCTGCTGCTCGACGAGCCCACGGACAACCTCGACCTGGAATCGGCCGAGGCGCTCCAGGACGGCCTCGAGGCGTACGAGGGCACGGTGCTCGCCGTGACGCACGACCGCTGGTTCGCCCGCTCGTTCGACCGCTATCTCGTCTTCGGCAGCGACGGTCTCGTGCGCGAGACGCAGGAGCCGGTGTGGGACGAGCGGCGGGTGGAGCGCGCGCGGTAGCGCCATCCGGCTGCGGCGGGACGGCAAGCGGTAGCGCCTCCCGGCGCCGGGAGGACAATGGCGGGTATGGCAGACACGACTGGCACACCGGGCCCGCCCGACCAGGCGGGCCACTCGCTCCTCGCCCGGCACGCGGCCGCCCTCGACCTGTTCACCGACCGCGTGCACGCGGTCGGCGGCGACCAGTGGGACGCGGACACGCCGTGCACCGACTGGTCCGTGCACGACCTCGTCAACCACCTCACCACCGAACAGCTGTGGGTGCCTTCACTCGTTCGTGACGGCGCCACCATCGACTCGGTCGGCGACGCCTTCGACGGCGACATGCTCGGCCCCGACCCGGTGGCCTCCTGGGACACGGCGGCCGAGGCGTCCCGCGAGGCGTTTCGCGAGCCAGGTGCCCTGGACCGCACGGTCCATCTCTCCTCCGGCGCGTCGGACGCGGACTTCTACTGCGGGCAGATGATCAGCGACCTCGTCGTGCACGCCTGGGACCTCTCCCGGGCGATCGGCGCGGAAGAAAAGCTTCCGGATGACCTCGTCTCCTTCTCGCTGCGGGAAATCAAGCCGTACGCTGCGGACTTGGCGAAGACCGGGCTCTTCGCCCCGGCGGTGGAACCACCACAGGGCGCCGACGAGCAGACGAAGCTGCTGAGTCTGCTGGGGCGCGAGGTGTAGCCGCGGGGGAGCACGAGTGGCGTCGGGGGAGCGGGTGGGTCACGCGTGAGTGCTGAGGCATTGAACGTGAATACGTCCTTCAGGACCGCGGACGTGAACGAGGCACGGCTGATGATCGGTGCCGCGTTCTACAGCAATTACATGGATGTCATCGAGGGTCCGCGGACCTTCCGGGCCGAGTTCGACATCGGGCAGCTCGGTGCGCTCACCGTCGGCGAGCTGAGCTGCGGCGCCGACGTGCGGATGCGGCTCGGCGAACTGGGCGCCTACCACGTGAACATCCCGCTCGGCGGGCACATGAGTTTCCGGCAGGGCCGCGGCGCGGGCACCGTCGCGACGGCCGAGCGGGCCGGGGTCTTCCAGCCCGTCGGCGACACGGTGGTGGAGCGGTGGACCGGAGACTGCCGGGTGCTCGCGGTGAAGATGGGCCGCGAGGCCCTTGAGCAGCGTCTCGAACAGCTCCTCGGCAGGCCCGTCCGCGCCCCGCTGACGCTCGCCCCCGAACTCGACACCACCTGCGGCCCGGGCCGCGGCTGGAGCAGGCTCGTCACGACGGTCATGCAGGATCTGCTGGAGGAGCCGGCCGCCGGGGCGCGGGGCCAGCCGTCGCTCTACACGTCGCCGCTGGTGGCGGCGCCCCTCCAGGAGGCGATCCTGAGCGGCCTGCTGCTCGCCGTCGAACATCCCTTCCGCGCCGAACTCGCCGCTCCTGCCGGGAGACTGCGCCCGACGCCGGTGAAACGTGCCATGGACGCCGTGCACGAGCGGCCCGAGCATCCCTTCACGCCCGCGGGGCTCGCCGCCGAGGCGCGGGTCGGGGTGCGCTGGCTCCAGGAGGCGTTCCGCCGCTATGTGGGCATGTCGCCGATGGCGTACGTACGGGACGTGCGGCTGACCCGCGTGCGCGACGAACTGCGGGAGGCGGAGCCCGGCGCGCTCAGCGTGAGCGAGGTGGCGCACCGGTGGGGCTTCAGCCATCTGGGGAGGTTCGCCGAGCAGTACCACGCCCGGTTCGGGGAGCTGCCGTCGGAGACGCTGCGGAGCTGAACCTCCGGTGACGGGCGGGTTCGTGCGCGCGGCGCAGGGGCCGTGCGCTCTGCGGACAGTGGCTGCGCTCAGCGGATCGTGCCCCGGGGGGCGCGGGATTTATCGTTTCACCTGTCACCGGCTGGGCCGGTCGCTGCCCGTGGGTCCATCACCCGCCCCGGGGGCAACGACCGTGACGGAACCTCCGGGGACGATCCGGCCCGGCCTCAGGCCGGGCCGGGCCCGCGCCGCGGGTCCGGTCGCTCCCCCTGCACCACCCGTGCAACCGGACCCGCTCCCTCCGGACCGGGCCAGGACCCCGCCCGGTCCGAGGGCAGGGCCCGTGCTCCGTGCCCCCGTGCTCCACGGGGGCACCGGGGTTCACCGGGCTCCGCCCGGCTTCAGGCCGACGCGGCGAGATCCGTGAGCGTCACCATGCCCACCGGCTGACCGTCCTCGACGACGGGCAGCCTGCGCACGGCGTTCTGCAGCATCAGGCTGACCGCCGACGCCACCGCGTCATCCGGGGCCACCGTCACGGGATCGGGCGTACAGACGGCCTGCGCGCTGACGGTGAGGGGATCGGCCCCGTCGGCGACGGCCCGCAGCGCGATGTCCCGGTCGGTGAGCACCCCGACCACCCGGCCGGCCGTGGCCACCAGGACATGGCCGGTGCCCTGCGCGCGCATCAGCTGCGCCGCTTCCACCAGTGAGGCATCGGGTCCGACCGCCACGATTCCCGGTGTCATGACGTCCCTTACGACAACAGCCATGGCTGGGCCCTTTCTGTGGGAGTGTCCGGGTCCCGCCGCAGTACCCATGTACGGCGGGTCCATGCGGGGTATCTCCCGGGGAACACGGGGTTTGTCCCGGGGCGGCGGGGGGACCCGGCCGGAGCACTGCCCATGACGGCGCCTCGGCGGTGCCCGCTCCCGGCGGGCACCGCCCGCGCGGCACGCGTGTGTTTGTCCCCGGAGGCTCGGGGCAGGCGAACTTGACAGTGCTTCGGACCGGAGGCACGTCCGTGGGAGCGGCTCCGCTCGCCCGGGTGTGCCCGTCGCGGCCCCGCGCGCATCCCACGGTGACCCTTCAACCCAAGGCACCCCACAAGGGAGTTGCGACGCATCATGCGATCCGACGCGCCACACACGAAGCGCCGTCCGCACGACGACGCCCCCGACACGGCAGCCGCGTTCCGCAGGCTGACCGAGATGCCGCACGGCCCCGAACGTGACGCACTGCGCCAGGAGTTGGTCAAGGCCTGGCTGCCGATGGCCGAACGGCTCGCGGGCCGGTTCCGCAACCGCGGCGAACCCCTCGACGACCTGCGCCAGGTCGCGGCGCTCGGCCTGGTCAAGGCCGTCGACCGGTACGACCCCGAGCGCGGCAGCGCCTTCGAGAGCTACGCCGTGCCGACCGTCACCGGCGAGATCAAGCGCCACTTCCGTGACCACATGTGGACCCTGCACGTGCCGCGCCGCGTACAGGACCTGCGCAACCGGGTGCGGTTCGCCCGCCAGGAGCTGGCCCAGACCGTCCCCGGCCGCGCGCCGACCCTCGTCGAGGTCGCCGAGAAGGCGCAGCTGTCCGAGGAGGACGCGGCCGCCGGACTCGAAGCCCTCGACAGCTTCACCGCGCTCTCCCTGGACGCCGAACTGCCGGGCAGCGAGGACGGATACGCGCTGCGGGACGCGATCGGCGCGCCCGACCCCGCCCTCGACGTCGTCATCGACCGCGAGGCCGTCAAGCCGCGCATCGCCGCGCTGCCGGAGCGGGAACGCGACATCCTCTACATGCGCTTCTTCGGCGACATGACCCAGAGCCGCATCGCCGAGCAGCTCGGCATCTCCCAGATGCACGTCTCGCGGCTCATCAGCCGCTGCTGCGACCGCCTGCGCGACCAGGTCATGCAGGACGCGGCCTAATTCGCGGCCGACTTGCCCCGGTCGGCGGCCCGGCGCCCCGCACGCCGGGTCATGGCCAGCGCGATGTGGCGGGACATCACGTCGACCGCCTGCGCCTCGGCCATCGAGAA
Source organism: Streptomyces sp. NPDC046925 (assembly GCF_040644915.1). Classification (NCBI taxonomy): domain Bacteria; kingdom Bacillati; phylum Actinomycetota; class Actinomycetes; order Kitasatosporales; family Streptomycetaceae; genus Streptomyces; species Streptomyces sp. NPDC046925. The sequence continues at coordinate 740,168 of NZ_JBEYWZ010000001.1, forward strand.
GGCCAGCCGCGCCCCGCTCCTGAACAGCGTGAGGACACCCCGCACCGGAGCGTCCGGACGTTCCCTCAGCGGCACGCACAGCAGGGACGTCACCTGCGCCCGTACGAGCACGGGGGCGCCGGAGGCGTCCCGGCCGAAGGACTCCGGGTCCTCCGGACGGACCTGGAGCGCGGGCGCTCCGCCGCGTGCCGCCTCGGCGACGAGGGGGCACGCGGCGGGGTCCTGTGCGAGGACGTCGCCGACCGGTGCGTCCTTCGGTCCGAGGACGGTCGTACGCCGCTGCCGCGCGGCCCCTTCGTCGGCTATCACCCAGTCCGCGAACCGGGGATGCAGCACACCGGCCGCGCGATCGAGCACGGCCGCACCATCCCCGGCGGGAGCGGTGAGCAGGGCGGTGGTCATGGCGTCCGAGAGGTCGAGACGGGCCGCGTGCCGGGTCGCCTCGCCGAGGTCGGGGGCGGGCGCGTGGGCCCGGAAGGTCTCCTGCGGCGCCCCGCGCGCGCCGCTGGGCCGCACGCCCGGCTGCAACACCACGAGCACCGCCGTACGCGGCTCCGCGCCCGGCCGCAGCGCGGTGAGCGTCACACGGACCGGGAGATGCGGTGCGCGCTGGAGATGGACGGTGAGGCTGCGGTCGCCGTCGCCGCGTGCGACCGCGGCGGTCTGCGAGCGGAACGCGACCCGGTCCGCGTGCAGCAGGAACCCGGTCAGGGGTCTGCCGGTCGCATAGCCGGAGCGCGCGCCCGTGAAGCCGGTCGCCGCGACGTTCATCCGCCGGACCACCGACTCCCGGTCGACCAGGACGACGGGCAGGGGGAGGCGCTGGAAAATGGCCCGCAGGAGCCGCTGCTCGTCCCGGTCGGGCACACTGCCGCCCAGATGCCCTTCGGCGGCGAGTTGTTCGTAGAGGGGCATCAAGTGCTCGGCGACATGGTCGAGTTCGAAGATCGCCGCGTCGAGGACCGTGCCGAGATCGTCCGTCGGCACGGAACGAGCTGATTTCAACTCGGTGACGCGGCGCACGAAATCGGCGATGTCTTCACCGAACTCCTCCGTTTTGGCCATGTGCCGAACGTATCCGCTGGGGCCGTTTTCCGGAGGGCGTCACGGGAACGCGGTGCTAAGGAGGAGGAAACCATCATGGCCCTCGTACCCGAACCGGACCTGGCGGGACCGGAATCAGCGATGCCGGGACGCAGGCTCTCCGAACTGGCCGAACAGGCCGTGCGCTGCACCAGCGCATGCTGCGGCGCCGGCACGACCGTATCGGAAGGCGGCAGCGAGCACCCCGCGGCGGTGACCCATCCCGACCTGGCGGGGCTCGTCTCCGTGCAGCTGCGCTCCGGCGACGGGCCCATACCGGCCGCGCAGGAGCGGGGTGCGCCGGTGCAGACCGGCGACCTGCTGCGGGACGAACGGTGGCCTGAATACCGCGCCATGGCGCTCGACTCGGGCGTGCGCTCCAGCATCACGCTCCCCTTCCAGCGCGCCGGGCTCACGGTCACCCTGTCCCTGTTCAGCTTCCGCCCCGGCGCCCTGGACGACGTCCGGCACGGCCCCGCTCAGGCGCTCGGCGACCTCGCCACGACGGGCCTGGTCCGCGACCGCCGCTACCGCGCGGCCCTCACCGAACTGGACCACCTCGGCACGGCCCTGCGCACCCGCCCCGTGATCGACCAGGCCTGCGGCATCATCATGCACGCCCTGGCCTGCGACGCGGACAAGGCCTTCACGATGCTGCGCCGCATCTCCCAGACCACCAACCGCAAGCTGGGCGATGTCGCGGCGGCGGTGGTCCAGACCCGGGGCAGGGGCCTCGAGCGGGACCTGTCGCGGCTGGCGGCCGAGGACTGACCGCCCCGCGCCCCGCCGGAACCACTCGGCCGGGGCCTCCCGCGCGCGCGAAGCGCCCCGCCGCGCTTCGATGGACGCATGCGGACGGAACCCGAAGGCCGTGGCCCTGTCCGGTACGGACCGCCCCTGCCGGAGCCGGGTCTGCCCGTCCTGCCGGGGCTCTGCGCCGTGCTCGCCGGTGCCGCGGGCCGCGCCCACGCCGAAGTGCCCGGCGGCGGCCCCGCCCTCCTGGACGCCGCGAGCGGCTACTGGACCCGGCGGGGCCTGCGCGGGGAGCGGGACCAAGTCATCGCCGCGCCCGGAGCCGCGCCCCTGCTGCTCGCCCTGACCGCCGCGATCGGCGGCGGCGACGTACTGCTCCCGCGGCCCTGCCCCGCATGGTGGGAGCCGCAGGTGCGGCTCCTCGGCCGGTCGGTGTACCACGTGCCGACGCCCGCCGAATGCGGGGGAGTGCCCGATCCGTACGCCCTCCTGGAGACCGTGCGCCGTATCCGCGCCGAGGGCGGCACCCCGCGTCTCCTCGTGCTCTCCGTCGCCGACGACCCGACCGCCACCGTGCCGCCGCCGGAAGTGCTGCACGAAGCCGTGGAGGCCGCGGCGGGCGAGGGGCTGCACATCGTCAGCGACGAGACCTGGCGCGACACCCTGCACCGGCCGCACGACACCATGCTCGTCGGCCCCGCCGAGATGGCTCCCGAGCGGGTGACGGTCCTGACCGATCTCTGCGGGGCCTTCCTGCCGCCGGGCTGGCCCGCCGCGGTCGCCCGCTTCCCCTCCGGCGAGCGCGGCGCCGCGCTGCGGGACCGCACCCTGGACGTCCTGACCGCGCTCGGCGCGAGCCTCGCGGCGCCGGTCGGGGCGGTGGCGTCGTACGCCCTCGGCGAGCCGGACGAGGTGATCGACCGCCTCGCCCGCGCGACCCGCCTGCACGCGCACGTGGCCGCCGCGGTCCGGCGCGAGGTGGTGGCGGCGGGCGCGCTCGCCCTGCCGCCGCAGGCGGGCCGCCACCTCTACGCGGACCTCGGCCCCCTCCGCGAGGAACTGGCCGCGCGAGGCGTCGGCGACTCGCAGGACCTGGAGGACTTCCTCGGCGAACGCCTCGCCATGCCCGCACCCGGCGGCCACCGGTTCGGCGACGACCCGGACGAACTGCGCGTACGCCTGTCCACCTGGCCGCTGCTCGGCTCGACCCGGCAGGAGCGCATGGCCGCTCTCGACGCGCCCGACGCCCGCGAACTGCCGCACGTCGAGCGGGCGTTGAGCGCCCTCGGGGCGGCCTTCGCCGACCTCCGCGCGGCCTAGGACGCCGCCTTGCGGACCTTGCGGACCTTGCGCCACAGCGCGGGCGCCGTGCTGATCAGTACCGTCAGGGCGACCGCCACCACCACGCCCTCCCACGGCTCCTTGAACAGGGAGCCGCCGAGAATGCCGATCAGCTGGTACGTCAGGGCCCAGGCGAGGCACGCGGGCACGTCCCCGCGGGCGAACCGGCGCAGCGGCATCTCCGCCATCAGGCAGGCCAGCATCACCGGAATCCGGCCCGCGGGCACGAGCCGGGACAGGACGAGCACCAGGACGCCGTGGTCCGCGAGCTTCTCCTGCGCCTGCGCGAGACGGTCCTCGGGAGCGCGGTCACGGATCGCCGCGAGCCAGCGCGAGCCGTTCTTCGAGTGCATGCCGCGCCGGCCGAGCCAGTACAGCGCGATGTCCCCGAGGAACGCGGCGAACGCCGACACCCCGAACACGAGGAGCAGCGAGAGGGGCGCCGTCTGGTGCACGGCCACCACGGCGGCCGAGCTGACGAGCGCGCCGGTGGGCACCACGGGCACCAGCGCACCCAGCACGATGAGCAGGAACAGCGACGGATAACCGACGGCCTGCTGCGTCGACTCCGGCGTCACGCCGAAGGACAGCGAGGGGATCACCGGGAGTCTCCCCCGGGGACCTCGGGCCGCACGCTCTCGCCGTGCCCCAGGCGGTGCACCGCCACATCGGGCGCGAGCCGCGCCGCCTGGCGCACGAACTCCTCGCCCGGCGTGTGGAACTCGTGCGGCCGCACGGCGTCCATGCCGATCGGCCAGTACGTGCCGTAGTGCACCGGCACCGCGCTTCTCGGCGCGAGCCTGGCCAGGGCGACCGCCGCGCGTGCCGCGTCGAGGTGGCCGTGGCCGAGATAGGGCCCCCAGCCGCCGACCGGAAGCAGCGCCACGTCGACGTCGCCGACCTCGTCGGCCATCGAGTCGAAGAGCCCGGTGTCCCCGGCGAAGTACGTCCGCGCCTCGCCCCGCACCACGAAACCCAGGGCGGGCGTGCCGTGCGGTCCCACGGGCAGCCGCCGCCCGTCGTGCCGAGCCGTCACCACCCGCACGGAGAGCTCGCCGACCCGGACCTCGTCCCCCGGCACGACCTCGACCAGGTCCAGATGGGCGAGCCTGCGCGCGAGCCCCGGCACCTGCCGCCGGGAGCCGCGCGGAAGCAGCACCCGGGTGCCGGGCGCGATCCGTGCCAGGGAGGGCACATGCAGATGATCGGCGTGCAGATGGGAGAGGAGCACGGCGTCGGCGACGGCCGCCCCGGCAGGGGGGAGCGCGCCTCTGCGCCGGCGCAGATGGGCGAGGCGGCGGGCGAACAGCGGGTCGGTGAGCACCCGCAGACCCGAATCCTCGACCGTGCAGGTGGCATGACCCCACCAGGTGATCTCCACCGGCACTCCGGTTCCTCCTTCATGCGACTGTTTACGAGCCTACGGCCAGGAGTAGGGTCTTCGGCTGACGCCAGTGGTGAGGACGCCAGAGGTGAGGGGGACGCGATGGGAGATGCCGCGAGCGCGACAGTGGTGCGGGTCGCCGCGATCGCCAGCCTGACACCGCTGGAGGAGCTGGACGCCGACCCGTTCCTGGTGGACTCCCGCAGCCAGCACGCGATGTGCGCGCGCTGGGCCGCCGAGAGAGGCTACGTCGTCACCCGTGAGCTCGTCGTCCGCGGGCTGCCCGCCGACCACGCCGTGCTCTGGGCCGACGTCGACGAGGGGCTCGTGGACCTCTTCGTCGTGCCGAGCCGCCGGGTCCTGGACAGCGCGCTGCGCTCGCCGGACGAGTTCACCGCGGAGTGCGGGCGGCGCGGGGTGCGGATCGAGACGGCGGGCCTCGCGGAGCCGTCGTACGACGCGGTGATGAAGGCCTGTGTCCACCGCCGGCTGTCCATGCCGACCGCGGGGTACGACGGTCGCTGACCTGGCGCCGCCCGGCCGTTGACCCTGTGACACGCTGGTGTCCGGATCTGTCAGGAAAAGTGAGGCGACGCGGCGTGGGGCGAGAGCGATGGCGGGCGGTCGGCAGCGTGGTCTGGCGCTCCGTCGCCGTATGGCTGGTCAGCACGCTCACCATGCTCGCGCTCGCCGGAATCCTGCCCGACTTCCAGCTCCAGTCCGACAACGGCGACAGCGCGACCCGTATCGCCATCACGGCGGCCCTCGGCGCCGGCGCCTTCGGCCTGCTCTCCTCGCTGGTGTGGCCCCTGCTCGTCCGGGCCCTGCTGCTCGTGCCCGCCCTCGTCCTGGGCCTGCTCGCCTTCGCCCTCAACGGCTCGCTGCTGCTGCTCGCCCTCCGGCTCATCCCCGACGGCCGCGGCGACGCCAACCCGGAGACCGCCGTCGTCGTCGCCGCGGTCATGTCCGCCGTCGCCTCGGCCACCGGAGGTGCCCTCGCCGTCCGTGACGACGACGCCTACCGCCGCCGTCTCTACCGCCTCGCCGACCGCAGACGACGCCGTACCGAAGGGCAGAGCGGCCCCGTGCCGCCCGGCACCGTCTTCATCCAGCTCGACGGCGTCGGCCACGACGTCCTGCGGGCCGCCGCGGACAACGGCCTGATGCCGACCATCGCGGGCTGGCTCGGTCACGGGGGCGAGCCCAGCCACCGCCTCACCCCCTGGCGCACCGACTGGTCCAGCCAGACCGGAGCGAGCCAGCTCGGCATCCTGCACGGCTCGAACCACGACGTTCCCGCCTTCCGCTGGTACGAGAAGGACACCGGCGAGGTCATGGTCTCCAACCGGCCCGCGTCCGCCGCGGAACTCCAGCGCCGCGCCATCGAACGCACCGGCGACGGCGGCCTGCTCACCCTCGACGGCGCCAGCCGCGGCAACCTCTTCAGCGGCGGCGCCGAACAGATCGCCCTCGTGCTCTCCATGGCCGCACGCCGAGGCAAGGAGAACCGCTCCCGCGCCGGGTACTTCGCCTACTTCTCCGATCCCGCCAACGCCGTCCGCACCGCCCTGTCCTTCGTCGCCGAGGTCGGCCGCGAGATCGGCGAATCGACCCGCGCCCGGATGAAGAAGCGGCGCCCGCGCATCGGCCGCGGCGGGCTCTACCCCTTCATCCGCGCCTTCGCGACGGTCGTCGAGCGCGACGTCGTGGTCGCCGCGGTGATCGGGGACATGCTCGTGGGGCGCAGCGCGGTCTACGCCGACCTCGTGGCGTACGACGAGGTGGCCCACCACTCGGGGCCCAGCGGCAGCGACGTCGACAAGGTCCTCCAGCGCCTCGACCGCTCCCTCGCGCTGATCGCGAAGGTCGCCGAACACGCCCCCCGCGCCTACCGCATCGTGATCCTCTCCGACCACGGCCAGAGCCCCGGAGAGACCTTCCGCGCCCGCTACGGCCTCACCCTCGGCGACCTCGTCAGGGCGGGCTGCGGCCTGCCCGTACCGCGCAAGGCGCGGCGCACCCACAGTGGCGCGGAGGCCCGCTCGGCGGTGCGCGCCGCGCTGCGCCGCCCCGTCGAGGAGGGCGCCGGCAAGGACCGCCCCGCCGAAGAGGCGGAGCCCGTCGTGCTCGCCTCCGGCAACCTCGGCCTCGTCTCCTTCCCCGACGTCCCGCACCGCATGACCCGCGAGGAGATCGACCTGCGCCACCCCGCGCTCCTGCCCACCCTCGCCAACCACCCTGGCGTCGGCTTCCTCCTCGTGCGCGGCGAGGACCGCGGCCCCGTCGTCCTCGGCGCGCGCGGCGGCGAGGTCTACCTCGACGAGGAGAGCGGCGACCCCGGGCCGCTGACCGATTTCGGGCCCGGCGCCGCCGACGCCGTGCGCCGCACCGACGGCTTCCCGCACGTCGCCGACATCATGGTCAACTCCTGGTACGACCCGCAGGACGGCGAAGTCCTCGCCTTCGAGGAGCAGATCGGCTCGCACGGCGGGCTCGGCGGCGCCCAGGGCCATCCCTTCCTCCTGTCGCCCCTCGTGCTCTCCGCACCGGTCGACGACGGGCAGGAACTCGTCGGCGCCGAGCGCGTCCACGAGGTGCTGCGGCGATGGCTCGGCGAGTACCAGGGGCCGGAGGTTCCGCTGGTGGGAGGGGGTGGCGGGGGTGTGAAGGATCCCCGGCACGAGGGCGCCGGCGACACAGCTTTTGCGGTTCCCGACCCCGCCGTGCAGGACAAAACACACTGATTTTGCGGGGTTCCCGCCGTGCCCGACCATGTCTGACGCCCCGGCGATCCCGGGCGTCCGGCACGACGAGAGGCACCACCCCCCATGCACGACACCGGAACCGTGAACCAGTCGGCTCCGGCCCCCGACCAGGAAGAACAGCGGACAGGGCAGCCCGCGGAGCAGTCCGCGGACCAGCACAGCAGGCACGCTCGCCGCTTCGGCCTCCCCATCGCCACCTGCCTCGTCATGGGCAACATCATCGGCGGCGGCATCTTCCTGCTCCCGGCCTCCGTCGCCCCCTTCGGGACCATCAGCCTCGTCGCGTTCGGCGTCCTGACCGCGGGCGCCATCGCCCTCGCCCTGGTCTTCGGGCGGCTCGCCCAGCGCGATCCGCGCACCGGCGGCCCCTACGTCTACGCGCGCGCCGCCTTCGGTGACTTCGCCGGATTCCTCGCCGCCTGGTCCTACTGGGCCACCGCCTGGGTGTCGAACGCCGCGCTCGCCGTCGCCGCGGTCGGCTATCTGGACGTCCTGATACCGGTCAACGACCACCGGTGGACCGCCTGCCTGGCCGCCCTGGTACTGCAACTCCTTCCCGCGCTCGCCAACTTCGCGGGCACCCGCTACGTCGGCGCGGTCCAGGTCGTCGCCACCGTCCTGAAGTTCCTGCCGCTGATGCTGGTCGCCGTCGGCGGGCTGTTCTTCTTCGACAGCGCCAACCTCGGTCCCTTCCGGGCGAGCGGCGACAGCCCGGCCGGTGCGATCTCCGCATCCGCCGCGATCCTGCTCTTCTCCTACCTGGGCGTGGAATCGGCCGCGGTCAGCGCCGGCGAGGTGCGCGACCCGCGGCGCAACGTCGGGCGCGCCACCATCCTCGGCACCCTGGGCGCCGCCCTCGTCTACCTGCTCGGCACCGTCGCCGTGTTCGGCACCGTCGCCCACGACAAGCTCGTGGGCTCCACCGCGCCCTTCTCGGACGCCGTCAACGTCATGTTCGGCGGCTCCTGGGGCGGTACGGCGGTGGCGCTCGCGGCGGTCGTGTCGATCCTCGGCGCCCTCAACGGCTGGACCCTCCTGAGCGCCCAGACGCCGTACGCCGCCGCCAAGGACGGGCTCTTCCCCGCGGCCTTCGGCAAGAAGAAGCGGGGCGTGCCGACCGTGGGCGTCCTGGTCACCGTCGTCCTCGCCTCGCTCCTGACCGTCTACAACTACACGGCCGGATCGAGCGGCGTCTTCGAGTCCCTCGTCCTGATCACCACGTTCACCGCGACCGTGCCCTACCTCCTGGCCACCGCCGCGCAGCTCTACTTCCTGGTCTCCGGGCAGGGCGAGCGCGTCGACCGCGCCCGCCTCGTGCGGGACGGCGTCCTCGCGGGCATCGCGTGCGGGTTCTCCATGTGGCTCGTCGCCGGGTCCGGTTACGCGGCCGTCTACCAGGGCGTCCTGTTCCTCTTCGCGGGCGTGCTCGTCTACGCGTGGATGGCGGCCCGCAAGGAGCGGACCGCCACCCACTGACCCCCCAACCCCCGTCGGTCCGGGGTTCCCCTGTTGCCCCGTCGTCCCCTGCTGCCCGTGCTGTCCCCCGGCTACCTGGCGAGCGGTGCGACCACCCAGCGGCGGGTGGTGAACATGCCGTCGGGCGGGCCGATCTCGATCAGCTTGCGGGCCGCCGGATAGGCCTCGTTGCCCTCGATCTCATAGCCGACGTCGAACGTCCCCGGCACGTCCCTGACCTGCGGCTCCCGCTGCGCCTTCGCACCCTTCGCGCCCTGGCCGCCGCTCTCGCCGGCCGTGACGGCGGCGAGTTCGGCGAGCAGCTGCCGCTGGGCCGCTGCGAGGGCCTCGCGCGGGTCGCGGGCCCGCGGCGCCGCTGCCGCCGCGGCCTTGCCGCCCGCGGGAGGCGGCGCGATGTCGGTGCTCGGCTCGCGCGTCGTGCCGGTGGCCTCGCGGGTGGAGATCTGCGCCTGGACGACGGTCGCGTCATTGTCCAGGACGACACGGATGACACCGCGGTCCGGCGTGATGACCGGAATGCCGTCGAAGACCTGCCGGAACGTCACATGCGTTTCGAGGGACACCGGCCTGCCGAGCTCGGAGCCGTCCTTCGCCCCGGAGTTCTGCATCAGGTCGTGCACGCTGTCCACGACCAGCTCGGCGCCGTCGGCGTGCTGCTCGGCGAACGCGCGCGCCGCCTCGACCGCCCGGTCCGTGGGGAGCTGCCGCTGGTTGCGGTGGTTGGCCTCGGCGAGCTTGACCCACCGCACGGCGTGCGGCGCCGTGGAGATGGTCCGGTCGCCGGAGGCGGCGCTGAGCACGCCCTGCCGCTCGACCTGCACCTCTTGCAGCGCCGCCGACGGGAACTCGGCGATGCGGCCCAGCTTGGTGAGCTCCTCGGCCGGGTCGCGCGGCGCGAGCTGCACGATCTGCGGGCTGCCCGGCGCCTGCGTCCGCGGCTCCCTGAGGCTGTCGCGCGCGTAGTACCAGCGCCACGCGTACCAGTTGTCCGGCACGTGCTCGCGGTAGAGGGTCCGCTCGCCGTTCAGCCTGGCCGTGGCCTCCGCCTGGTTGGCGCCGACCGCGCAGACCGAGGGCGCCTGGCCCTTGTAGATGTCCCAGCTCGCGTTCAGCCAGGCGTCGGTGAACGTCTGCCCGGCCCGCCACTTCTCCCAGAACTTCTTTCCGTAGTCGGGGCTGTCGATGCTGACGGTCTCGAACCCGAACATCATGCGGAAGCCGATGTTGGGCCCCGCCCACGTACGGATCGGGGAGTGCCCGCCGAGGACCCGCAGCGAGGTGCAGGTGGACCAGAAGACGTAGTTCACCTTCTCGTTGCCCAGCGCCATCCGGTTCGAGACCGCGTCGCTGCGCCCGTCCCACACCGCGCCGAGCGGCGCGAAGAAGACGCCGTTGTTGTCCATGCCGCCGTGGCCCGAGTGGTAGACGGCGACCACCGCGTCCATGCCGTAGCGGTCCTGCCAGTTGTCGTACGTCTCCTCGTACGCCCAGACCTGCGCCCCGCCGTCCGCGAACCAGAAGTTGCGGTCGTAGAACTGCTGCAGGTACGCCAGCCACCCGGTGGCATCGGCGTGCGTGTGGAAGAGAGGGTTCTGGTTGACGAACTTCTGGATGCTGAAGGCGCCCCACCAGCCGAACGTCGAGTCGCGGGTACCGACGGCCCCCGGCTTCGCCCCTTCCAGCGGGGACGGACCGCGGTCCGAGTAGTTCATGCGCATGGCCAAACCCCCTGAGTGATCTCCTCGTCCGAGCGAGGGGGCCTCAAAGTGTCACCGCACGACTCCCTTGCCCAGTTGCCATTCAGGCCATAGCGGCGTGCACCGGAGCTGCCGCCGCGCCTCTGACGCATCAGTAACCGCCACCCGTGGGCCGGTCTGCGGCGTGTGCCGGGCCGGGGTGTGATCGGATGGGCGCACGGAAGTTCCGCAACGCATCACGGAACCGCACTGAAGGGATCTGCATCGTGGCTACCACGCGCTCCGCGCACACGGTCTGGGAAGGCTCTCTGACGGAGGGCTCGGGCACCGTCGCCTTCGACTCGTCCGGCATCGGCGAGCAGGCCGTCTCCTGGCCCTCCCGCGCCGAGGAGGCCAACGGCAAGACCAGCCCGGAAGAGCTGATCGCCGCCGCGCACTCCAGCTGCTTCTCCATGGCGCTGTCGCACGGTCTGACGGGCGCGGGCACCCCGCCCACCCGGCTGACCACCTCCGCCGACGTGACCTTCCAGCCCGGCACCGGCATCACCGGCATCCACCTCACCGTCGAGGGCGAGGTGCCGGGTCTGGACGAGGCCGCCTTCACCGAGGCCGCCGAGGCCGCCAAGGCGGGCTGCCCCGTGAGCCAGGCGCTGACGGGCACGACGATCACGCTGTCGGCGAAGCTCGCCTGACGTGGTCCGGACCGTGCCGCCGTCCCTCAGGGGGCGGCGGCACCGTCATGTGCGGCATTGACAATATGCCGCTCAAGTTTTGTGATGGAGGGCGGAGTACGCCGGGAAACGGGCTCGCGGTGGAAGGAGACTGGACATGGCACGTGCAGTCGGGATCGACCTCGGTACGACGAACTCGGTGGTGGCCGTCCTGGAGGGCGGTGATCCCACGGTCGTCGCGAACGCCGAGGGAGCGCGCACCACGCCCTCGGTCATCGCCTTCGCGAAGAACGGCGACGTCCTCGTCGGAGAGGTCGCCAAGCGGCAGGCGGTCACCAATGTGGAGCGCACCGCACGCTCCGTCAAGCGGCATATGGGAGACGGGAGTTGGCGCTTCCCCGACGAAGGTTCGGTGGACGGCACGCGCTACACCGCCCAGGAGCTCTCCGCCCGCGTCCTGCAGAAGCTCAAGCGTGACGCCGAGTCCTATCTCGGCGAGGACGTCACGGACGCGGTCGTCACCGTCCCCGCGTACTTCGACGACACCCAGCGCCAGGCCACCAAGGAGGCCGGTGAGATCGCGGGCCTGAAGGTGCTGCGCATCATCAACGAACCGACGGCGGCGGCCCTCGCGTACGGCCTCGACAAGGGCGACGACCAGACGGTCCTCGTCTTCGACCTCGGCGGCGGCACCTTCGACGTCTCGCTCCTGGAGATGGGCGACGGCGTCATCGAGGTCAAGGCCACCAACGGCGACACGCAACTCGGCGGCGACGACTGGGACCAGCGGATCGTCGAGTATCTGGTGCGGCAGTTCAAGAACGCGCACGGAGTGGACCTCGCCAAGGACAAGATGGCGCTGCAACGCCTGCGGGAGGGCGCGGAGAAGGCGAAGATCGAGCTGTCGTCGTCGAGCGAGACCGACATCAATCTGCCGTACGTGACGGCGTCGGCCGAAGGCCCTCTGCATCTGGCGGAGAAGCTGACCCGCGCCCAGTTCCAGGAGCTGACGGCGGACCTGCTCGAACGCTGCCGGGTGCCCTTCCACCAGGCGGTGAAGGACGCGGGCGTGAAACTGTCGGCCGTCGACCACGTGATCCTGGTGGGCGGTTCGACGCGGATGCCCGCAGTGACGGAACTGGTCAAGGAACTCACCGGCAGCGAGCCGCACAAGGGGGTCAACCCCGACGAGGTGGTGGCGCTCGGCGCGGCGCTCCAGGCCGGTGTGATCCGGGGTGACGTGAAGGACGTCCTGCTCCTGGACGTGACGCCGCTGTCCCTCGGCATCGAGACCAAGGGCGGCATCATGACCACCCTCATCGAGCGCAACACGACCATCCCCACCCGGCGTTCGGAGACGTTCTCGACCGCCGAGGACAATCAGCCCTCGGTCGGCATCCAGGTCTTCCAGGGGGAGCGGGAGATCGCCGCGTACAACAAGAAGCTGGGCGTCTTCGACCTCACGGGACTGCCCCCGGCGCCGCGCGGCGTCCCCAAGATCGAGGTCACCTTCGACATCGACGCCAACGGCATCATGCACGTCTCGGCGAAGGACGAGGCGACGGGGCGTGAGCAGCGCATGACGGTGACGGGCGGTTCCGCGCTGCCCAAGGACGACATCAACCGCATGGTGCGGGAGGCCGAGGAGCACGCGGAGGAGGACCGCAAGCGGCGCGACGCGGCGGAGACCCGCAACCAGGCGGAGCAACTCGTCTACCAGACCGAGCGGTTCATGCGGGAGAACGAGGAGCGGATACCCGCCGACACCAGGACCGAGGTGGAGGCGGCGGCCACCGAGCTGAAGGCGCTCCTGAAGGACAAGGCCGACGACACGGCGGCGTTGCGCGCGGGCGCGGAGAAACTGGCCACGGTCAGCCAGCGCATGGGCCAGGCCATGTATGCCGCTGCGGGCGAGAGTGCCCGGGGGACTGCGGAGTCCCCTCCCGAGGAAGGCGTCGTCGACGCGGAGATCGTGGACGACGAGAAGCCCGGGGAGGGGAAGGGGAAGGGCACCGAAGGCTAGCCCCCGCTCCGGCGGCGGGGGTGAGCGCTCAAGACCCCGTCTTCTCCCACCCCCGCCGCTCCGGACGCGCCCCCACCCGCTGCGGATCCCGGCTGCGGTAGACCACGTACGGCCGGAACAGATACTGCACCGGCGCGCTGAACATGTGCACGAGCCGCGTGAACGGGATCAGTGCGAACAGCGCCATGCCCACCACCGCGTGGATCTGGTACATGACCGGCACCCCCGCCATCATGTCCGTGTCCGGCTGGAGGGTGAACAGGCTGCGCGCCCAAGGGGCGATGGATTCGCGGTAGTTGTAGCCGTCGCCCGACGCGTGCGTCAGCTTGGCGACCATGCCGAGCACGATCGCCGCGAACAGCACCAGGTACATCAGCTTGTCGTTCGCGGTCGTCGCCCGGAACACGGGCGCGTTCGTGCGCCTGCGGTAGAGCAGCAGCAGGATGCCGAGCACCAGCAGGACGCCCGCCGCCGTGCCGCCGTACAGCGAGAACAGGTGGTAGGTGTGCTCCTTCATGCCCACCTTGTCCGTCCACGACTCCGGCAGGAAGAGGCCCACCAGATGCCCGACGAGGACGAACAGGATGCCGTAGTGGAACATGGGCGAGGCGATGTTCAGGAGCTTCGACTCGTAGACCTGCGAGGAGCGCGTCGTCCAGCCGAACTTGTCGTAGCGGTAGCGCCAGGCGAGGCCCGCCGCCAGGAGCACGACGACCACGTACGGGATGACGCCCCACAGCAGCGTTCTCATCAGTGCTCCCCGATCATTGCGAAGGGTTCGAGTCCGACGTCCTCCCGTGGCGGCCCCGACCGGGCAAGCGCCTGCGCCTCGGCCCTGTCCTTCGGCGAGGGGCCCGGCAGCGTCGCGCACACCGCCTGGAGGACGCACGCGTAGGGAGTGCCGAAATCGGTGAGGGCGAGCCGCAGCAGTTCGAGGCCCGGCCGGTGCTCCTGGAGGAGGACGGGGCCCGCGTGCGCGGAGAACTCCAGGACCGCGGGCAGGAAGTCCGGCAGTTCCTCGCCGGTGAACTCCATGCCGTGCTCCCGGTAGACCTCCTTGAAGCGGACCAGGGTCATCCCGCGCCGCCGTGTGTCGCCGTCGCGCCACCAGCTGAGGTAGAGGCTGTGGCGGTTCTTGAAGTCGAAGACCTGGACGTAGTGCGCGGCGAGTTCGGACGGTTTCGTCGCCGCCGCGTGTGCCAGAAAGTCCTCGAACTGTGGTGCCGCTGCGCGCAGTTGGGGCAGGAGTGCGCGAAACTCCTCGTCCGGATAGGACAGGCAGTGCGCGGCTGCCCGGTACAGCACGGCGTTGTCGCTCACAGGGTGTCCCTCTCGGCGGCGGTCTCGGTCGCGGACGGCTGCTCGTCGGAGGTCTGCCGTTCCCGCATGGCGTGGAAGCTCTCGATGGTCACGAGCGGCAGCTGCTTGCGCCCCGAGTCCTGGCCGAAGGGCCCGTCGCCGCCCATCCCCGGACCGTCCGCGTGGTCGAGGCTGCACGAGTCGGGCACCGCCGACTCCTCCAGGCGCTGCGCGTCTCCGACCGCCGCGGTGGGGATGACGTAGCGGTCCTCGTACTTGGCGATGGCGAGGAGGCGGTACATCTCCTCGATCTCCTGGCCCGACATGCCCACGGCGTCGGCGACCGAACTGTCGGGCCGTTCCCCGAGGTTGATGGCCCGCATGTGCGCCCGCATCGCCGCCAGCTTCTCCAGGGAGGCCCGCACCGGGCCCACGTCTCCGGCCGTGAAGATCTCCGCGAGGTATTCGAGCGGGATGCGCAGCGTGTCGATGGCCCCGAACAGGTTGTCCAGGTCCTCGCCGTCGTGCCCGGTCTCGCTCAGCGCGTCCACGACCGGGGAGAGCGGCGGGATGTACCAGACCATCGGCATCGTCCGGTACTCCGGATGCAGCGGGAGCGCCACCTTGTACGTGCTGATCAGCGCGTGCACGGGGGAGCGGCGTGCGGCCTCGATCCAGTCGTGGCCGATCCCGGCCCGCTCGGCCTCGCGCCGCACCTCCGGGTCCTCCGGGTCGAGGAACACGCCCAACTGTGACTCGTACAGCGCCGTGTCGTCCTGCACGGACGCCGCTTCCGTCACCTTGTCGGCGTCGTAGAGGATCACTCCGAGGTAGCGCAGGCGGCCCACGCACGTCTCGGAGCAGACGGTGGGCAGGCCCACCTCCAGGCGCGGGTAGCACATCGTGCACTTCTCGGCCTTGCCGGTGCGGTGGTTGAAGTACACCTTCTTGTACGGGCAGCCGGTCACGCACTTGCGCCAGCCCCGGCAGTGGTCCTGGTCGACCAGGACGATGCCGTCCTCCTCGCGCTTGTACATCGCGCCGGAGGGGCAGGACGCCACGCACGCCGGGTTCAGGCAGTGCTCGCAGATCCGCGGCAGATAGAACATGAAGGTCTGCTCGAAGGCGAACTTGACCTTCTCGGCGGCCTTCTCGCGGGTCTTGGCGACCATCGGGTCGAGGTCGCCGTGCTCGGTGACGCCGCCGAGGTTGTCGTCCCAGTTCGACGACCACTCGATCTTCATGGGCTTGCCGCTGATCAGCGAACGCGGTTCGGCGACGGGGTAGTCGTCGCCGAGCGGGGCGTCGGTGAGGTTCTTGTACTCGTACGTCCAG
The DNA here is from genome assembly GCF_040644915.1 of Streptomyces sp. NPDC046925. Classification (NCBI taxonomy): domain Bacteria; kingdom Bacillati; phylum Actinomycetota; class Actinomycetes; order Kitasatosporales; family Streptomycetaceae; genus Streptomyces; species Streptomyces sp. NPDC046925. Next base: position 755,995 of record NZ_JBEYWZ010000001.1, read on the forward strand.
GGTTCGTAGTAGTCCTTGATCTCCGGCAGCTTGGGGTTGGAGAAGATCTCCAGGAGCGCCTTGATACGGCCGCCGTTCTTGAGCTTCAGGGCGCCCTTCTTGTTCAGCTCCCATCCGCCCCGCCACTTCTCCTGGTCCTCGTAGCGGCGCGGGTAGCCCTGGCCGGGGCGGGTCTCGACGTTGTTGAACCAGACGTACTCCATGCCGTCGCGGTTGGTCCACGCCTGCTTGCAGGTGACGGAGCAGGTGTGGCAGCCGATGCACTTGTCGAGGTTCATGACCATCGCGATCTGTGCCATTACGCGCATCAGTACTGCACCTCCTGGCTGCGACGGCGGATGACCGTCACCTCGTCGCGCTGGTTGCCCGTCGGGCCCAGGTAGTTGAACGCCCACGACAACTGGGCGTAGCCGCCGATGAGATGGGACGGCTTGAGGATGAGGCGGGTCAGGGAGTTGTGGATGCCGCCGCGCTTGCCGGTGGTCTCCGTCTTGGGGACGTTGACCGTGCGCTCCTGCGCGTGGTGCATGTAGACCGTTCCGGCCGGCATCCGGTGCGAGACGATCGCCCGCGCGACGACCACGCCGTTGCGGTTGACCGCCTCGATCCAGTCGTTGTCCTTCACGCCGATCGCCTCCGCGTCCTGCGGCGACATCCAGATGCACTGGCCGCCCCGGGAGAGCGAGAGCATGAAGAGGTTGTCCTGGTACTCGGAGTGGATGGACCACTTGTTGTGCGGGGTGAGATAGCGGACCGTCACCTCCTTCTCGCCGTCCGGGCCGAGGCGTGGCTCCCCGAAGAGGCGGTTCATGTCCAGGGGCGGCCGGTAGACGGGCATCGCCTCGCCCAGCTCGTGGATCCAGTCGTGGTCGAGGAAGAAGTGCTGGCGTCCGGTGAGCGTGTGCCAGGGCTTCAGGTGCTCGGTGTTGAGCGTGAACGCCGTGTAGCGGCGGCCACCGGACTCACTGCCCGACCACTCGGGCGAGGTGATCACGGGCACGGGGGCGGCCTGGGTGTCGGCGTACGTGATGCGCTTGCCCTCGTGCTCGGCCGCCAGGTGCGCCATCTCCTGGCCGGTGCGCGCCTCCAGGGTGTGGAAGCCCTGGGTGGCGAGCCGGCCGTTGGTCGTGCCGGACAGGGCGAGGATGGTGTTCGCCGCCTTGATCGCGGTGTCCAGGGCGGGGCGGCCGTCGGCGGGTCCGCCGCGTACGACGCCGTTGCGTTCGCGCAGCTCGTCGACCTCCTGGTCGGGCCGCAGCGCGATGCCCTTCGCGGGCAGGCCCAGCGTCTCCGCGAGCGGGCCCAGCGCCGCGAACTTCGCGCCGATCGCGGTGTAGTCGCGCTCGACCACCGTCAGGCCCGGCATCGTCTTGCCCGGGATCGCCTCGCACTCGCCCTTGCGCCAGTCCAGGACGACACCGCCGGGCTGCGCCGTCTCGCCGGGGGTGTCGTGCTGGAGCGCGGTGGCCACGACGTCCTTGCGTACGCCGAGATGGTCGACGGACAGCTCGCTCAGCCGTTCCGCGATCGCCTTGAACGTGTCGAAGTCGGTGCGGGCCTGCCAGGGCGGGTCGACGGCCGGGGTGAAGGAGTGGACGTAGGGGTGCATGTCCGTGGAGGACAGGTCGTGCTTCTCGTACCAGGTGGCGGCGGGCAGGACCACGTCCGAGAGCAGCGTCGAAGACGTCTGGCGGAAGTCCAGCGAGACGAGCAGGTCGAGCTTGCCCTCGGGGGCCTCGTCGTGCCACGTCACCGTCGAGGGCCGCTCATCGGGGGACGCCTCCTCGGCCCGCAGCGAGGAGTGCGTGCCGAGCAGGTGCTTGGTGAAGTACTCCGCGCCCTTGGCCGACGAGCCGAGCAGGTTGGCGCGCCACAGCGTCAGGACGCGCGGCCAGTTCTCCGGTGCGTCCGGGTCCTCGCAGGCGAAGTTGAGGGTGCCCGCCTTGAGCTCGTCGACGACGTTGGCCACCGGATCGTCGGTGGTCTCGCCGAGATCCAGGGAGTTGCGGTCGAAGGTCGGATAGGAGGGCATCCAGCCCGTACGCGCCGAGAGGGCCAGGCAGTCGGCGCCCGTCATCCCCGCGAACCTGCCCTCGCCCAGCGGAGAGGCGAGCACGTCCGCGGCGAACTTGTCGTAGCGCCACTGGTCGGTGTTCAGGAACCAGTACGCGGCGCCGATCATCTGCCGCGGCGGCCTGCTCCAGTCGTTGGCGCTGGCCAGCGTCGCCCAGCCGGTCGCGGGGCGGCACTTCTCCTGGCCCACGTAGTGCGCCCAGCCGCCGCCGTTGCGGCCCTGGCAGCCGGTCAGCTGGAGCAGCGCGAGGAAGGCACGGTAGATCGTCTCGGAGTGGAACCAGTGGTTGGTCCCCGCCCCCATCAGGATCATGCAGCGCCCGCGCGACTTCTCGGCGGTCCGCGCGAACTCCCGCGCGATCTTCACCGCCTTCGCGGCAGGCACCGAGGTGTGCGCCTCCTGCCAGGCCGGGGTGCCGGGCGCGTCGGCATCCTCGTACGACGAAGGCCACTCGCCCGGCAGGCCCTCGCGGCCGACGCCGTACTGCGCGAGCAGCAGGTCGAAGACCGTCGTGACCAGGGGGCCGTCCTGGCCGCCGAGCCGCGTGGCGGGCACCCCGCGCCGGACGATCTCACCGCGGCCCTGGCCGTGCGTGCCGCCCTCGGTGTCGAAGCGCGGGAGCAGCACCTCGACGCCCGTCGCGACGTCGGAGTCGTGCAGGGAGAGCCGTGGCTCGATCCCGCCGAGCTCCAGATTCCACTTGCCCTTGCCGGACTCGGTCCAGCGGAAGCCCAGCGAGCCGTTCGGGACGGCGGGCTGCCCGGTCCGCTCGTCCAGGACGGCCGTCTTCCAGTCGTCGCCCTCACCGCTCTCGCCCAGGTCGGTGGCGCGCAGGAACTTCGACGGGACGAACGCGCCGTCGCGCTCGGTCAGCGTCACCAGGAAGGGCAGGTCGGTGAACTTGGTGACGTAGTCGGTGAAGAAGTCCGTCCGCCGGTCGACGAAGAACTCCTTGAGGATGACGTGGCCCATCGCGATGGCGAGCGCCCCGTCCGTGCCGGGGTGCGGGTGCAGCCACTCGTCGGCGAACTTCGTGTTGTCGGCGTAGTCCGGCGACACGGCGACGACCTTCTGGCCGCGGTAGCGCGCCTCGGCCATCCAGTGCGCGTCCGGAGTCCTGGTCACCGGGACGTTCGAGCCCCACATCATCAGATACGCGGCGTCCCACCAGTCGCCCGACTCCGGTACGTCGGTCTGGTCGCCGAAGACCTGCGGCGAGGCGACCGGCAGGTCCGCGTACCAGTCGTAGAACGACAGCATGGGCGCGCCGATCAGCGACATGAAGCGGGCGCCCGCCGCGTGCGACACCATCGACATCGCGGGGATGGGCGAGAAGCCCGCGACCCGGTCGGGGCCGTGCGTCTTGATCGTGTGGACGTGCGCGGCCGCGATGATCTCGACGGCCTCGTCCCAGCTCGCCCGCACCAGGCCGCCCTTGCCGCGCGCCTGCTGGTACGTCCTGCGCCGCTCCGGATCACTCTGGATGTCCGCCCAGGCGAGCACCGGGTCCCGGAGGCGGGACTTCGCCTCGCGGTACATCTCCAGGAGCACACCGCGCAGATACGGGTAGCGCACCCGGGTCGGCGAGTACGTGTACCAGGAGAACGCGGCGCCGCGCGGGCAGCCGCGCGGCTCGTACTCGGGGCGGTCGGGGCCCACGGAGGGATAGTCGGTCTGCTGGGTCTCCCAGGTGATGATGCCGTCCTTGACGTACACCTTCCAGCGGCAGGATCCCGTGCAGTTCACGCCGTGCGTCGAGTTCACGACCTTGTCGTGGCTCCACCGGTCCCGGTAGAAGGCGTCCGCGTCGCGGCCGCCGACGAGTCCGATGCTGTGCAGGTCGGGGGCGGCGGTGCCGCGGCGGAAGAACTTGCCCGCACGCAGCAGCGCGGCACCGGGCTCGGTCGTCTCTGTCACCCTTGAGCTCCCTAAGTCTGCCTTTCAACGAACCTAGGCGCGGGGCGGCGGCAGCACACGGCGGCTTCCGCCGTACGGGTTGCGGGAGGCGCCACGGACCATCCGCTCGCAGGGCGCCCCCTTACCCCTGAGGTAATCGACCCCCGCCGGCGGGCCCGGCAAGGTTGTTCCTACCGGATCCGGTCCGGCGCACTCCGGCCCGGATCCGGCCATCTTTTCCTGCTGTTCCCTGCTGCTCCCTTCTGCTGACGGAGGCCGGTTTCCCATGTCGACGTACTCTGCGTTCCCGCTCACCGCACTGGCCCGCACGAACGACCCGAAGACCATGCTGCGCCGCTTCCTCGCCCTGGACGCGGTCGTCACCGCCGGGAACGGACTCGCGTACGCGGCTGCCTCGGGCCCGCTGGGGCGCTTCCTCGGCGTCGACGCGGGGCTCCTGCTCGGCCTCGGTGTCGCCCTCGTGGTGTACGGCGCCGGCGTCGGCCACCTCGCGTCGCGCAAGAGCCCGCCCGCGCTCGCCGTCCGGGCGGTGATCGAGGTGAACGCGATCTGGGCGGTGCTCGGCGTCGTCGCCGTCATCGCCTGGCTCTCGCCGACCACGGCGGGCGCGGTGTGGATCCCGCTCCAGGCCGTGGTCGTCGGCGCCTTCGCCGCCGTGCAGTACGCGGCGCTGCGGGCCCTGCGCAACTAGGGCTGTTCGTTCCCTGCCCCGCGCGCGTCGAAGCGGCTGCGGGCGGCCTCGATCTCGGCGAGGTACCGGTGCGTCCAGGCGCACATGCCGTCGACCGTGGCGAGCAGCCCCTCGCCCGCCTCGGTCAGGCGGTACTCGACGCGCGGCGGCACGGTGGCGTACACCGTCCGGTGCACGACGCCGTCGCGCTCCAGGCCGCGCAGGGTCTGCGCGAGCATCTTGTGGCTGATGCCGTCCACCGCGGTCCGCAGCTCGGTGAAGCGCAGCGTCCGGTCGGCCAGGGCGTTGATGATCAGGAGCGCCCACTTGTTGGCCACGCCCGAGAAGATCTCGCGGGCCAGCGAGTCGGCGCGGGTCAGGTCCGCGTCGTCGGGCAGGCCGCCGCTCTGCTTGTTCCGCATGCCCTAGGAACCCGCGGACCGCAGGAACTTGACCGTCGCCGGGTCGGCCGGGAGCAGCGTCTCGATGGCCAGCTCGGCGACCGTCACGTCCATGGGGGTGTTGAAGGTGGAGATCGACGAGACGAAGGAGAGCAGGTGTCCGTCGTGCTCGATGCGCAGGGGCAGCGCGAGGTAGGGCAGGCCGTTCGGCGGCCCGTCGCCATCGATGACATCGACACCGGGATCCGCCACGGGATACGCCGCCACCTCCTCGTACACCGCACGCAGCGCGTCGGACCGCTGCAACGCGATCTGCCGCTCCATCTGGTGCAGCAGATGCCCCCGCCACTCGCGCAGATTGCGGATCTTGGGGGCCAGGCCCTCGGGGTGCAGCGTGAGCCGCATGGCGTTCAGCGGCGGCTTGAGGAGGTGCTCCGGGACGCCGTCGAGGATCATCGCGATGCCGTTGTTCGCGGCGACCACGTCGTACGCCGCGTCGACGACCAGGGCGGGATAGGGCTCGTACCCGCGCAGGAGCTGATCGAGGCCCTCCCGCAGGGCGCCCATCGAAGGGTCGTCCATCGGGGTCTCGCGGAATCGGGGCGCGTAACCCGCCGCGAGAAGCAGGGAGTTGCGGTCCCGCACGGGTACGTCGAGGTGCTCGGCGAGGCGCAGCACGAGCTCCTCGCTCGGGCGTGACCTGCCGGTCTCGATGAAACTGATGTGCCGCGCGGAGGAGTCGGCGCGCAGCGCCAGGTCCAGCTGGCTCACCTTGCGCCGTTCGCGCCAGCCGCGCAGCAGCGGGCCGACACCGGTACTTTCCCTGATGGGCACGGCAGTTGTCATACCCAGACAGTAATCGAAGGGGTGCGCGATCCGCCGGGGTCCGCGGCGCGGGTCGCGCGGCCGGTGGCCTGTTCAGGGCCGGGCGGGGAGCGGTGTGGCAGGCTGAGGGACATACGTCCGTCCATTCGTTCACGAGTGCGTTCGCACGGGAAAGGGGCGCGGTCATGCCAGTCGAACCGCTGTCGCAGAAGGACGTCGAGGAGCGGCTCGCGGAGCTGCCCGGCTGGTCGCTCGAAGGCGGCCGGATCACCCGCTCGTACCAGCTCGGCTCGCACTTCGCGGCCACCGCGATGGTCGTCCACGTCGCGCAGATCCAGGAGGAGCTCGGCCACCACTCCGAGCTGACGCTCGGCTACAACACTGTCTCCCTGGCCGTGAACACCCACAGCGCCGACGGCGCCATCACCACGCTCGACTTCGACCTGGCCCGCAGGGTCGAGGAGTCGGCGGTCGGGCACGGAGCGGTCTGAGCGCCGATGCTGGACTACAGCAGGGAAGCCGACCGCTATGACGCGTCGCGCGGCGGCGAGCCCCGCGCCGACGCCGCTGCCGCCGCGGTCCGGAGCCTGCTGCCGCCGGACGCCCGCACGCTGCTCGACGTCGCCTGCGGCACGGGCCTGGTCACCCGGCGCCTCGCCGGGGCGGACCTGCGGGTGACCGGCGTGGACTCGGCGTCCAGCATGGCGCGCATGGCGTCGGGGCGGCTGCCGGGCTCCGTCGTCCTGGGCGACAGCCGTCAACTCCCCTTCGCCGACGCGTCGTTCGACGCGGTGTGCGCGGTGTGGCTGCTGCATCTGCTGTCCGGTACCGATGAGGGGGCGGCGGTCGTCGCCGAGTGCGCCCGTGTGCTGCGGCCCGGCGGCGTGTTCGTCACGACCGTCGACAAGGCCGCGGCGCACGACGTCGGCAGCGACATCGACGCGGCACTCGCCCCGCGCCCGGTGCTGCCCGCGGTCGACGGCGCCGGGGCGGTCGCGGCGTACGCGGCCGCGCGCGGCCTGACACCGGCGGGCGAGGCCTGGTTCCGGGGCCACGGCCAGGGCCGCACGCCCCGCTCGACGATCGCCGACGTCCACCGGGGCTGGTTCACCCAGATCCCGTCCGACGGCCCTCTGGCCGCACGGATCACCCGCGCTCTCGCGAGCCTCCCCGACCAGGAAGTACCGCGCCCGGACCCGCACTTCACCCTCAGGTCGTTCCGGAAACCGCCCGCCGGGTGAACCGCATCGACCAGTTGTCCAGCCAGGTCTGCCCGCCGTCGACGGAGAATGCCTGCTCCCAGACGGCGGTGCGCGCGGAGATGCCCGACCAGACGAAGCGGACACGCACGGGCCTGCCGTCGTACGTGTCGTCGCCGTGGAACTCGCCCCGGCCGTCCGCGCCGAACCGGCCGAAGACGGGCGGGAAGAGCTTGCCGCTGCGGCTCGACGACCAGTTCAGCGACCAGTCCTCGGTCTCGCGGTCGAAGAGCCGCAGCGTGAGCCCCATGAAGCCCTCGCCGGAACAGTCCATCTCGTCGATGTTGGCGGCTCCGCCGAAGAGGCTCCAGCAGCGGCTGACGGCCGTGAACTCCTCCCACTCGCCCGCCGGGTCGAGGAAGTCCTTCCTGCGGCGGTGCGCGACGTCCCAGTCGCCGAAGAAGAAGTCGAAGTCGTGCGGGCTGCTCATGGGCGGTGGTCTCCTGTGGTGCCGTCGGGCAGGGTGTCGTTGATGTAGGCATCGAGGGCGGGGCGCTCGGGGGCGAGCATGTGCCGGACCCAGGCGTCGCGTTCGTGGAGCAGGGGCGGCAGTTCCCAGACGCAGCCGATCAGCGGCCGGTCCAGGAGCATGAAGTGCGTCGGATCCCGGTCGGGGCAGCCGAGCGCCGGCTGGCCCGCGACGGCGACACGGCAGTGCAGGACGTTGTCCCACACCCAGCTGTACGCGTTGAGGTACGCACCGCTGTCCCCGCCCCGGTGCAGCACCACGAACGTCGCGGGCGGCGTACCGTCCGGCTCGGGCAGCAGCCCGGGCAGGAACGCGTACGCCGCCTTCTCCACGCCGGGATCGATGCCCGCCGCATCCGCGGTGACGTGATAGCGCTTGACGCGGCGTCCCGCGACCTCGACGGGCGGCGGCGAGTACCGCAGTTTCTCCTGAAAGGGCATGTCAGGGACGCTAGGCCCACTTCACTGACATCCTGTGTCAGTGAAGTTGCGGACATACGCGAAGAACGCCCGGGCGGGGGCGCGGTGAAGGCGGACCGGCTCGTCTCGATCCTCCTGCTGCTCCAGACCAGGGGACGGATGACGGCTGCCCGGCTGGCCGGCGAGCTCGAGGTGTCGGTGCGAACGGTCTACCGGGACGTGGAGGCCCTGCACACCGCCGGGATCCCGCTCTACGGGGACGCAGGCCACGCGGGCGGCTACCGCCTCCTGGACGGCTACCGCACCCGGCTCACCGGCCTGTCCGCGCCGGAGGCCCGGGCGCTCTTCCTGGCGGGCGCGCCGGGCCCCGCCGCCGACCTGGGCCTCGGCCCGGTCCTCGCCGCCGCGCAGCTCAAGGTGCGCGCGGCGCTCCCGGCGGAACTGCGCCCGCACGCCGACCGTGTGAGCGCCCGCTTCCACCTCGACGCCCCCGGCTGGTACGCGCGCCCCGACGACGTGCCGCACCTGTCCGCCGTCGCCGACGCGGTCTGGAACAGCCGGGTCCTGCACGTCCGCTACCGCCGCTGGCAGGCCCCCACCGAAGTGGAGCGCAGCCTGCGGCCGTACGGCCTCGTCCTCAAGGCGGGCCGCTGGTACGTCGTCGCTGCGGCCACGGAATCCGGCGGCCCGCCGCGCACCTACCGGGTCGACCAGATCCTGCGACTCGACGCGGCGCAGGAGGAGTTCACCGTTCCTTCCGACTTCGACCTGGCGGCGTACTGGGAGTCGTACCAGGAGGCCTTCCACGCACGGCTCCAGCAGGGCGAGGCGGTCGTGCGTCTCGCCCCGCACGCCGTGCCCCGCCTGCCTGGCCCCGCTGCCCGCGCGGCCGAGGCGACGGGCCGCACCGAAGCCGACGGCGACGGCTGGATCAGGGCCGTGCTGCCCATCGAGTCCGTCGACCACGCCCACGACGACTTCCTGCGCCTGGGCGCGGACATCGAGGTACTGGAACCCCCGGAACTACGGGCGAGGTTGGCGTCGACGGCGGAGCAGCTGCACCAACGCTATTCCTGACGCGCACACCCCCGCACAGCCCACCGCGTTTGCCGAAACCGCAAGGCGACTGGCCAGGAGAGGGGGTGCGGCGCAGGCTGGGAAACGGCTCCGGCCCTACTTCCGAACCCACACGAAGGCGGCGGCAAACGATGGCTCACGGTCACGATCACGGGCACGGCGAGGCGCACGGCCACAAGCACGGCGGGTCACACGGCCACCACCACGAGGACATCGACTGGGCCACGATGGGCCCGATGCTGGAGCGGAACGCACAGCTCGCGGCGGACCAGAACCGCGAGATCGCCGCATGGCTGCGCACCTGGCAGCCGGAGCCGGCCCTGATCGCGGACGTGGGCGCCGGATCGGGCTCGGTCTCCTTCCTCCTCGCCGAGATCTTCCCCAAGGCGGAGGTGATCGCGGTGGACCCGGCTCAGCCGCTCCTGGAGCGCGCACGGGCGCGGGCCGACCGGGAGGGCCTGACGGACCGGGTCGGCACCCTGCAAGCCGAACTCCCGGAGGGCATCGGCGCGTTGCCGCCCGCTGACCTCCTCTGGATCGGCCGGGCCCTGCACCACGTCGGCGACCAGCAGGCGGCGCTAGCCGCCCTCGCCGACCGCCTCGCACCGGGCGGCGCGATCGCCCTCCTGGAGGGCGGCCTGAACCCCCGCAGCCTGCCCCGAGACATCGGCTTCGGCCGACCGGGCCTGCAGACCCGCTTCGACCTGGCGGACGAGACATGGTTCGCGCGGATGCGCGCGGAACTGCCGGGCGCGAAGGCGGTCACGGAGGACTGGCCCGCGCTCCTCACCGAAGCGGGCCTGCGTCACGCGGGCACCCGCTCGTTCCTCCTGGACCTCCCGGCCCCCGTCTCCGAGGCCACCCGCACCCACCTCGTCACCGAGCTCTCGCGCCGCCGCGAGATGCACGCGGAGACGCTCGACGCCGACGACCTGACCACCGTCGACCGCCTCCTGGACGCGAACGACGAACAGAGCCTGCACCACCGGCCCGACGTGTTCCTGCTGTCGGCGCAGACGGTGCATGTGGGGGTCAAGGGCTAGGCACCCGCACAGAGTTGAAGGGCGCCGCCGCCGGTGCACACCGGCGACGGCGCCCTTCGGCGCCCTTCAAGGAGTTTCTAGACCACGTCGAACGTGGCCGGGTCCGGGCCGAGGCGGCGGTCCTCGTTCAGGGCGCTGATCGCCGAGATGTCCTCGGGGTCGAGCTCGAAGCCGAAGACGTCGATGTTCTCCTTGATCCGCGACGGGGTCACGGACTTGGGGATCACCACGTTGCCCAGCTGGATGTGCCAGCGCAGGACGACCTGGGCGGGCGTGCGGGCGTGCTTCTGGGCGATCGCGACGATCGCCGGGACCTCGAGCAGACCCTTGCCCTGGCCGAGCGGGGACCAGGCTTCCGTGGTGATGCCCTGCTCCGCGTGGAACTCGCGGGAGGCGCGCTGCTGGAGGTGCGGATGGAGCTCGATCTGGTTGACGGCCGGGATGACCGACGTCTCGCCGAGCAGCTTCTCCAGGTGCTCGGGCAGGAAGTTCGAGACACCGATGGCCCGCGCGCGGCCGTCGGCGTGGATCTTCTCGAAGGCCTTGTACGTGTCCGTGGCGAGGTTCTTGGAGGGCAGCGGCCAGTGGATCAGATACAGGTCCACCTGGTCGAGACCGAGCTTCTCCAGGGAGGTGTCGAAGGCGCGGAGCGTCGAGTCGTAGCCCTGGTCGGCGTTCCAGAGCTTCGTGGTGACGAAGAGCTCGTCGCGGGCGATGCCGGAAGCGGCGATGGCCCTGCCGGTGCCCTCTTCGTTGCCGTACACGGCCGCGGTGTCGATGCTGCGGTACCCGGCCTCCAGCGCCGTCGCGACCGCGGTCTCGGCCTCGTCGTCCGGGACCTGCCAGACGCCGAAGCCGAGCTGCGGCATCTCGACGCCATTGTTCAGGATGATCGGGGGGACCTTGCTCACGAGCTCTCGATCCTTAAGTCGTCGGGTGGTACTCCCATGGTCAACGATCACATGCGGTACAGCATTCCTTGACCACGTGCGAGTGAAGTGCGGCCGCGTTTTTTGGTCCGAACCATTGACCGCGTTCCGTCATACCGCGACTCTATTGCACGCTGCTGAACGCAGAACACTCATGTGAACGCCCGGTGAACTCCTCACCGCACCCTGCTGTACCCCCTCAACAGGGGACTCCCGCGTCTTCGAATCGTTAGGAACCTTTCCTGACAATGCAAAGGAGAGCACACCCCCCATGTCACACACCCCCCGCACGACCTCCCGCAGAACACTCACCGCACTGACCGCCGCCGGAGTCCTCGCCACGGCAGGCTCCCTCGCCCTGGCGGCGCAGTCGTCCGCAGCACCCCCCGAGGCATCGGCGGCGGTGTCGGCCAAGGCGTCCGGCACCATCCACGCCGCCCCGTACGAGTACCTCGGCTGGGGCAGCCCGCAGAAGCCCACCGACGTGATGGCCGCGACCGGCGTCAAGTGGTTCACGCTCGCCTTCATCCTGTCCGACGGCGGCTGCAACCCGGCCTGGGACGGCAGCCGCCCGCTGAAGGGCGGCTCCGACGAGTCCGCCATCAAGTCCATACGCGGCGCGGGCGGCGACATCGTGGTCTCCGTCGGCGGCTGGAGCGGCGCCAAGCTCGGCGAGAAGTGCTCCAGCGCCACCGCGCTCGCCGGGGCCTACCAGAAGGTCATCGACGCCTACAAACTCAAGGCGTTCGACATCGACATCGAGGACACCGAGTTCAGCAACGCGACCGTGCGCCAGCGCGTGGTCGACGCCCTCAAGATCGTGAAGCAGAAGAACCCCGGGATCGTCACCTACGTGACCATGGGCACGACCCCGAGCGGTCCCGACGCCACCGGCAAGGACCTCATCAAGCGCGGCGCGGCGGCCGGACTCGACAACAACGCCTGGGTGATCATGCCCTTCGACTTCGGCAGCCACAGCGGTTCCATGGGCGACGCGTCGGTCAGCGCCCTCGAAGGCCTGAAGAACACGGTCAAGAGCGCCTACGGCTACAGCGACGCCGACGCGTACAAGCGCATCGGTGTCTCCTCGATGAACGGCAAGACCGATGTGGCGGGCGAGACCGTCACCACGAACGACTTCAAGAAGATCCTCGCCTACGCGCAGCAGCACCACATCGCGCGGTACTCCTTCTGGGCCGTCAACCGCGACCGCGACTGCTCGTCCGGCGGCAGCGCAGGGGACTCGTGCAGCGGCGTGTCGCAGGCACCGTACGAATTCACCAAGATCGTTGCCCAGTACGGGGGTTGAGATCGCGGCGTGCTAGGTCGCGGCGGTTCCGAGATACGCGTCCCGCACCGCGGGGTCCGCGCGTACCTCGGCCGCCGTGCCCTCGGCGAGGACCTTGCCCAGGTCGAGCACCACCACGCGGGCGCAGAGCTCCATCACGAAGGCGACGTTGTGCTCGACGAGGAGCACGGCGCAGTTCTCCTCCTCCGCGAGGTGCCGGACGACGGCCGACAGCTGGGCTCGCTCGCCGGCCGTCATGCCGGAAGCGGGCTCGTCGAGGAGCAGCACTCCCGGCGGGTCCGCCACCGCGCGCGCCAGTTCCACCATGCGGGCCCGGCCGACGGGGAGCGCGCCCGCGTAGTCGCCGGCCAGGCTCTCGAGTCCGCACTCCTTCAGCACGGTCGAGGCGCGGGCCCGCCTGCCCCTCTCCTGCGTGCGCCGGGTGGGCGCCGCGAGGAGATCGGCGGCGAATCCGCCACCGCCGCCCCGCCACTCCTGCGCGACGAGCAGGTTGTCGGCCACCGTCAGCTGCCCGAAGAGCTGCTGGCGCTGGAAGGTGCGGCGCATGCCGTGCCGGGCGCGCCAGACGGGGGAGCGGCGGGTGATGTCGGTGCCTTCCAGCAGGACGCGGCCACGGTCGGGGCGGCGGATGCCGGAGACGACGTCGAACAGCGTGGTCTTTCCCGCGCCGTTGGGCCCGATGAGTCCGCAGACCTCGCCGGGGCGCAGGCTCAGGTCCACGTCGGTGAGGGCATGGATGCCGCCGAAGCTGACTCCGATGCCGCGGGCTTCGAGGATGCGGTCGCTCATGGCCGGCCCACTCCTTCCGTGCGGCCCCGCGCGGCTATGCCCAGATAGGCCTCGGTCAGTTGATCCGCCCTGACCTCGGAGCGCGGGCCGCACCAGGAGACCCGGCCCTGTGCGAGGTAGGCGACGGTGTCGGCGATGCCGAGGATCTCGGCGGCCTTCTCCTCCACCAGGAGCAACCCCGTTCCCGCGTCGCGGAGTTCGGCGAGGAGGCGGAAGACCTCGTCGACCACGCGGGGTGCGAGGCCGAGGGACGGTTCGTCGGCGATGAGCACCTTCGGCGGACGCTGGAGGAGGGGTGCGAGGGAGAGCATCTGCTGTTCTCCCCCGGAGAGGGAGCCCGCAGTGACCTTTCGCCGTGCGGCGAGGCCGGGGAAGCGGGCGTACACGGCATCGCGGGCGTCCCCCTCCGGGAGGTGCAGGGCGAGGTTCTCCTCGATGGTGAGGGAGGGGAAGATGCCGCGGCCTTCGGGGGCAAGGACGACTCCCGCCCGTGAGCGGTGGACGGGGCCGGTGCGCGTGGCGTCCTGCCCGGCGACGCGGATCTCCCCGTCGGCGGGCGTGATCAGCCCCGCGGCGGCTCGGCACGTCGTGGACTTGCCCGCTCCGTTGGGGCCGAGGAGGGCGAGGATCTCGCCGGGGCGGACGGTGAGGGTCACTCCGTGCAGGACGGGGGTGCCGTCGTAGCCCGCGTGGACGTCGCGCAGGGCCAGAGCGGGTGTCCTTTCCTCGATCCCGCCCCTGCCCGGAATCGGCTCCGCCGCCACCGGTGGCCGTCGGTCACCGGCTCCGGCGAGTCCGTCCTCGATTTCCCCCGGGCTTCGTGCGGGGGGACCCCCACGGGCCGCAACCCCCGCCACGCGCCGCCGATGCATCCGTACCGAAACCGCCGCGCAGTACCCGTCAGGATCATTGGCCAGCGCAAGCCCCGCCAACCCGAACAAGATCACTGGCAATTGCACGGACTCCGTCACGTAGTCCGCGATCAGATGCGGCACGATCGCGAAGACGAGCCCGGCCACCACCGCGAACTGCGGCCTGCGCACCCCCGCGGCCACCACCACCGCGAGCCACACGAGCCCCGTCATCGCGGTGAAGTCCGTCGCGGTGATACGGGTGTTGAACGACGCGTACATCACGCCGCCGAACCCCGCCATCCCCGCCGACAGGGTGAAGAGGAGCAGCTTGGTGCGCACCACCGAGACGCCGGAGGCCATGGCGGCGGCCGGAGCGGACCGCACCGCCAGCATCGCCCGTCCCGTGGCCGACCCCCGCAGCGCACTCAGCGCGGCGACGGCCACCGCCACCAGGACGACCATCGCCACGCCCATCGCCCGGTCGTCGCCCAGGTCGACGGGACCGAAGACGGCACGCGGAATCTCCCACCCGGTGTCACCGTTCCTCAACCACCCCATTTGGAAGAGGACTTGGTCGGCGAGGAACGCCAGGGCGAGCGTGGCGAGAGCCAAGGACCGCCCACCCAACCGCAGCGCCGGCAGCGCGACCAGGGCGCCGAGCACCGCCGCCCCGCACGTTCCCACGAGGGCCGCGGCGATGAACGGCCACCCGTGGCTCATCAGGAGCCCCGCCACGAGCGCCGCGCCCGTCACGAACGTCGCCTGCGCCAGGGACACCATCGCGCCGAGCCCCGTCACCACGGTGAAGGAGATGAAGACCAGCGAGATCGCGAGACCCTGCGCGAGGATGCCGCTCCAGAAGGGCGTGGTCACCGTATAGAAGGAGAGCGCGAGCAGCACGCCGCCCACCGCCCACGGCCCCCACCTGCGCAGCCACGACTTCCCGGCGAGATAGTCGATCGGCGGCGCGTCCACCGCCGCCGTGCCCGCCGTCCGCTGCCGCCGCGTCATCACGAGCAGCCCGGCGAAAAGGATCAGGAACGGGACGGCCGTACGGAAGCCGGTGATCTTCTCCGCGAAATCCGCGTACCCGGCGACCAGATTCTGCAGCACACCCAGTCCGAGCCCGCCCGCGAACGCCAGCGGAATCGACATGAAGCGCCCGAGTACGGCGGCGGTGGCCGACACGAAGAGGAAGAGGGTGAAGTCGTGGGACGACAACCCCAGCAAGGGAGTCGCAAGGACACCCGCCAACCCCGCAAGACCTGACGACAGCATCCACGCCACCGAGGAGAGCCGGTCCGCGCTCATGCCCCGCAGCTCCACGAGCGAGCGGTTGTCCACCGCGGCCCGCAGCCGAAGGCCCAGCGGTGTGTGCCGCATCAGGACCCACAGGCCGATCGCGACCACGGCCGTCGCGACCCAGGTGATCAGCTGGTCGGAGTCGATACCGACCCCGTCCATGAGCTGCCAGTTCTCGGCGGGGCTCGGCCCGACGCCCGGCAGCCCGAACTGGTTCTCGGCCGGTTTGACGGGCGCTCCCGCGTCCTCAAGGAGCTCGACCGCCCACAGACCGAGCGCGGGCAGCGCGACGAGCAGCCCGATCGTCGCCACGATCTGCGCGGTCTCGCCCACCCTCGCCAGCTTGCGGAACATCAGCCGGTCAAGACCCCAGCCGAGCGCGGGCGCCACCACACACACGAGAAGGAGTGCCGTCGGCACGGCGGGCCAGCCGAAGCCGGAGTGCAGTTCGTAGAAGGCGAGCGCGCAGAGGTAGGCGGTCGCTCCGTGCGCGAAGTTGAAGAGGCCGGACGCGGAGTAGGACAGGACGAGGCCCGTCGCGAGCAGCGCGTACAGGGCGCCGGAGACGAGACCGCTCAGCACGAATCCCAGCAGGTCGGACATGGCTGCCCCGCCCTTCTACTCAGACGTCTACTTGAAGGGGATGGGTTCGTAGCACGTGAAGGGCGCGGACACCTCGTACTTCCCGTCCTTGAGCTGGACGAGCGCGCCGCAGCCGAACGACTCCTTCTGGCCTTTGGGCAGGCTGCGGTCGCCGACCATCGTGTCCTTGTCGGCGAAGCCGTTCGCCGCCTCCTGGAAGGAGTCGACGGTCAGGTTCTTGCCCGCCTTCTCGGCGACGGCGAGGAAGAGGTCCGCCGACATATAGCCGGTCATCATGTGCATGTTGAGCGGCACATCCTCGCCCGCCGTCTTCCTGATGTCGGCCTTGAACTGCTTCATCGCCGCGGTGTTCTGCTCGAACGGCTGGAAGGCGAGGAGGATGTGCACGCCGTCGAGCGCCTTCTTCGTCGCGCTCTTGGCGAGCAGACCGGGGTCGTAGTCGGTCGGGTCGGTGATCACACCCTTGAACCCGGAGCGCTTGACGGCCGTGAACAGGCCGATGTTGTACGGGGTCTGCATCACGGAGATGACGACGTCCGGCGCCTTGCCGCCATCCGAGCGCAGGATCTCCTTGGTGTACGCCGACCAGTCGCTGGGCACGGAGGTCGCGGGGACGGTCGACTTGGCGTACGTCACCTTGTAACCGGCGGCGGCGAAGCTCTGCTTGTAGGTGCGGATGGCGAAGGTGCCCGCGTCGTTGTCGTTGGCGAGGATCGCCACGGACTTGCCCTTCGACCCTTCCGTCACCTTCTTCAGGCCCTCGGGCCAGCTCTGTGTGATGGTGCCGCCCGGCATCGGCACCATGCAGCCGCCGAAGCCGTACATGTAACTGGGGCCGCAGAACGGCGGGATGGTGCCCCAGCCGAACGTGGGGACCTTCTGCTTCTGCAGGAAGTCCGATCCCGAGAAGGTGACCGAGCTCATCGGCGCGATGGCGAACACCTTGTCCTGCTGGACGAGTTTGCGCGCCGCCGCGAGATTCTTGCCGGGGTCCTGGCCGTCGTCCTCCGCGCCCAGGTAGTCGATCTTCCGCCCGTGCACGCCGCCTTCGGCGTTCGCGCGCTCGAAACGGGCCTTGGCCCCGAGATCGGTGTCCTTCTTGCTGTAACCGCTCGCGGTCGTCATGGAGACGATGCCGCCGACCTTGACGGAGTCGGCGCTCACCCCGCGTACGGAGCCGCCCGCCTTGTCGCCGCCGCTCGAACCGCTGCTGTTGGACGCGGAGTTGCAGGCGGTGGCCAGCAGCAGTGCGGCCACGGTGGCGGTGATGGTGCGGATCGAACGCGACACGGGTCAGCCCCCTCCGACGAAGTGAGGGTGATTCTGTGCGCGACCTGATGAACCGTCAATAACTGACGCGGCGGTAATTGATGAACCGTCAGAAACTCGCCGCGCTCACCTCACGCCCGGTACAGAGCCTCGACCTCCGCCGAGTAGGCCGTCTCGATGGCCTTGCGCTTGAGCTTCAGCGAAGGGGTCAGCAACCCGTGCTCCTCCGAGAACTGGTGCGCCAGTATCCGGAACGTACGGATCGACTCGGCCTGCGAGACCAGGGTGTTGGCGGCCACCACGGCCCGCCGCACCTCGGTCTCCAGATCCGGGTCGCGCACCAGGTCGTTCGGGGGCATCGACGGCTTGCGCCGCATGGTCAGCCAGTGCTCGACGGCCTCGCCGTCCAGGGTGACGAGCGCCGCGATGTAGGGCCGGTCGTTGCCCACGACGATGCACTGCGCGACCAGCGGATGATCGCGTACCCGCTCCTCCAGCTGCCCCGGCGAGACGCTCTTGCCGCCGGAGGTCACCAGGATCTCCTTCTTGCGCCCGGTGATCGTGAGGTAACCGTCCTCGTCGAGCGCGCCCAGGTCACCGGTGGCGAGCCAGCCGTCGTGCAGGGTCGAGTCGGTGGCCTTGGGGTTGTTGAGGTAGCCCTGGAAGACGTTGCCGCCGTTCAGCCAGATCTCGCCGTCGTCCGCGATGTGCACGGTGGTGCCGGGGATGGCCTGGCCCACCGTGCCGTAGCGGGTGCGCTCGGGCGGATTGGCGGTCGCGGCCGCGGTGGACTCGGTCAGGCCGTAGCCCTCGTAGATCTCGACCCCCGCGCCCGAGAAGAACAGGCCCAGGCGCCGGTCCATCCCCGAGCCGCCCGACATCGCGTGCCGCACCCGGCCGCCCATGGCGTCGCGGACCTTGGAGTAGACGAGCTTGTCGAAGAGCGAGTGCTGCATGCGCAGGGCGGCCGAAGGCCCCGGTCCGGTACCGAAGGCCCTGGCCTCCATCGCGTCCGCGTACCGCACGGCGCACTCCACGGCCTTGTCGAAGGGGCCCGACTTGCCGTCCTTCTCGGCCTTGCGCCGCGCGGCGTTGAACACCTTCTCGAAGATGTAGGGCACGGCCAGGATGAAGGAGGGCCGGAACGCCGCGAGGTCCGGGATGAGCGCCGCCGCGTTCAGGCTCGGCTGGTGGCCCAGCTTGACCCCGCCGCTGACCCCGGCCACCTGCACCATCCGTCCGAAGACGTGTGCCAGGGGCAGGAAGAGCAACGTTGTCGCCTCGTCGCCGCGCCGGGAGTGGAAGACCGGCTCCCAGCGCTGGATGACCGTCTGGGCCTCGAACATGAAGTTCGCGTGGGAGATCAGACAGCCCTTGGGGCGGCCCGTGGTGCCCGAGGTGTAGATGATCGTGGCGATCGAGTCGGGCGTGACGGCGCGCCGGTGGCGGTTGACCACCTCGTCGTCGACGTCCGCGCCCGCGCGGTTCAGCTCGTCCACGGCGTCGGCGTCCAGCTGCCACAGCCTGCGCAGCTGCGGCAGCCGGTCGATCACCGAGCCGATCGTCATCGCGTGGTCCTCGTGCTCGACCATGGCGGCCGACACCTGCGCGTCGTGCAGCATCCAGAAGACCTGCTCGGCCGAGGACGTGGGGTAGACCGGCACCACCTGGGCGCCGACCGTCCAGAGCGCGTAGTCGAAGAGCGTCCACTCGTAGCGGGTGCGGCACATGATGGCGACCCGGTCGCCGAAGCGCACGCCCTGGGCGAGCAGTCCCTTGGCGAGCGACATCACCTGGTCGCGGAATTCCGCCGATGTGACGTCACGCCACTCGCCGTCGGTCTTGCGGCCGAAGGCGATGTGGAGCGGATCCGCGAGGGCATGGTCGAACACGACGTCGGCAAGGCCGCCCACCAGCGGCGCCGACGCCATCGGAGGGTTCGTGAACTCGCGCAATGATGCTCCTTGTGGCGCTCCGCACAGCGCCGGTGACGGTACCCCACCGCGGAGCCCGGCGGGAGAGGGGTGACCGACCCCTCGGTACGTACCATTCACGCTGGTCACACGGGTAAATCCGGCCACAAGGGGAGAGGGCGGGACAGAATACTTACGGTTCAGTAAGTTTCGGTGGCGTAATCTCCACCGAATCTGTACGCAGCGATTACGGCTGTGACTGGCTCGCGGCGACCGGCTCGGCAGGTGCCGGAACCTTCGCTTCCGGTGCGCTGCCGGAAGCTCCCGGAGCCGTGCGCGCCGACCGCACCATGACCAGGACCGCCGCTCCCGCCGCCAGACCCACCACGCCCGCGACGACCGCCGCCGCGTTCAGGCCGGAGGCGAACGCCGTCCGCACCGCATGATCGGAAAGCGTGCCACGCATCGCCGCCGCGCCGCCGCCCGCGACGGTGTGAGCCGCGTCATGGCCGAGCGTGTCCTGCATGCGCGAGGTGAGGACCGTGCCGAAGACGGCGACGCCGAGCGCGTACCCGAGCTGGCGGAAGGTGTTGACCGCACCGCCCGCCATCCCGGAGTTCGCGGGCGGCACCGCCGCGAGGGCCGCGCCCCCGAGCGCCGGCGAGACCAGGCCGGTGCCGACGCCCGCGAGCGTGAGCCCGGGCACGAGCGCGCCCCAGGACGACCCGGCGTCGAGCACCGCGAGCGCGACCCCGCCCGCGCCGATCAGGAGCAGACCCACGCCGATCGTCAGCCGCGCGGGCACCCCGTGCAGGAGCCGTCCGCCGATCGCGGCCACCACGAACGAGGTCGCGGCCAGCGGCAGCATGACGAGGCTGCCGGTCACCGGGCTCATCCCGAGCACGGTCTGGAGCCAGATCGACAGATAGGGCATCAGGCCGAACGCGGCCGCGTTGTACCCGATCGCGCCGACCAGGACGCCCGTGAAGGACGGCACGCGCAGGAGCCTCAGGTCCAGCAGCGGATGCGCGACGCGGCGCTCCACGGCCACGAAGGCGGCGAGCGCGAGCACCGCGACCGCGAGGGTCACCGCGGTGGGCGCCGACGTCCAGCCCTCGGAACCGGCCCGCACCACCCCGTACGTCAGCGCGCCCGCGAAGAGCGCGAACGTCACCGTGCCCGCCCAGTCGACCCGCCGGCCCGCCTGCCCCTTCGACTCCGGCACCACGCGCAGCGTCAGCCACATCGCCGCGACGCTCACCGGCAGGTTCACGAAGAAGATCCACCGCCAGCCGGGACCCTCGGTGAGCAGCCCGCCCACGATCGGCCCCATTGCCGCCGCGGCCCCGCTGACCGCGCCCCAGACGCCGAGCGCGACCGACCGGTCCCGCCCCTGGTAGGCGGCGCCGAGCAGTGGCAGGGTCGTCGCGAACATCGCCGCGGCGCCGAGCCCCTGCAAGGCGCGGGCGGCCACCAGGACGTCCGCGTTCGTGGCGAGCCCGCAGCCGAGCGAGGCGAGCGCGAAGAGCGCCGTCCCCGCCACGTTGAGCCGTCGCCGGCCGAGCACGTCCGCCGCGGCCCCGACGCCGAGCAGCAGTGCGGCGAGGGCGAGCGCGTAGCCGTCGATCACCCACTGCAGATCACTCAGCGAGGCGTCGAGCGCCCTCGCCATGTCGGGCAGTGCCACCACCACGATGGTCACGTCCAGCAGCAGCATGAACGTCCCCAGGCATACCGCTGTGAGCGGCCCCCATGTACGCATGTCCAGTCTCCTCGTGCGATTCGGTGTGACCCTCGTACGATGGAGGCCGGCCGGACGATCGACGTCACCAGCCATGTGAGAACGAAGGAATCCGACACCGATGGGCATCGCAGTCGCGGAATCCCACATCCTGGCCGCACAGGACTCGCTGGACGTCCGACTCCTCCAGGCGCTGGAGATCGACGGACGCGCGCCCTTCTCCAAGATCGCCGCCGTCCTCGGTGTCTCCGACCAGACCGTGGCACGGCGCTATCGCAGGCTCGTCTCCGACGGCAGCCTGCGGGTCGTCGCCGTCCGGGACCACGAGAAGCTCGGCCACGACCAGTGGATGCTGCGCCTTCGCTGCGCCCCCGACGGCGCCGAGGCCATCGCCGCCGCCCTGGCCCGCCGCCCCGACACCGCGTGGATCGGCCTCACCTCCGGCGGCACCGAGGTCGTCTGCTGCACCCGGCCCCGCACCCGCACCGACCAGGACGACCTGCTGCTCGGCAAGCTCCCGCGCACCCCGCACATCATCGACATCCACGCCCAGCAGGTCCTGCACCGCTTCTTCGGCGGCCCCGACGGCTGGCTGATGAAACACGGGCCGCTCACCGGCGCGGAGAGCGCCGCCCTGAGCCCCGCCACGACGAGCGGCCCCTCCGCCGTCGGCGCCGACGGACGCCCGCGGATCGAGCCGGAGGACGAGCCGCTCGTCGCCGCGCTCGAAGAGGACGGCCGCGCGACCTACCCGGAGCTCCAGCGGGCCACCGGACGCTCGGAGTCCGCGGTCAAGCGCCGCCTCGGCGCTCTGCTGGCATCCGGCGCGATCTACATCGACATCGAGTACGCCAACACCCTCATCGACCTGCACGTCGGGGCGATGCTCTGGATCACCACCGCCCCCCGGGCCCTGGACTCGGTGGGCAGGGCGCTGGCCTCCCACGCCGAGATCGCCCACGCGAGCGCCGTCGCGGGGCCCTCGAACATCATGGCGACGGCCGTGACCCGCGACATCCCCGCGCTCTACGCCTACCTCAGCGGGAAGCTCGGCCGGCTCGACGGTGTCCAGCACGTCGAGAGCGCGCCGTTCATGCGCCGCGTCAAGCAGCTCACCTACCGGCCCCACCTGCGCTGAGGCCGTCCGTCACCGCTGCCGCCGCCGGTGCAGCCGGTCCCCGCCCGCCAGGATCGACGCCGCGAGCGCGTCCGCCGCTCCCTGCGCCGAGGCCCGCCGCTCGCCGTGCAGAAGCACGAAGTCGACCGCGCCCAGCTCGGGGAGGCCCGCCCGCTCCGGGACGCGGACCAGGCCCGGCGGGATCAGGCCGTGCGAGTGCGCCATCACACCGAGCCCCGCACGGGCCGCCGCGACCAGGCCGTTCAGGCTGCCGCTCGTGCAGGCGATCCGCCAGGCACGCCCGCGCCGCTCCAGGGCCTCCAGGGCCAGCGCGCGGGAGATGCCCGGCGGCGGGAACACGACGAGCGGCACCGGCCGCTCGGGGTCGAGCCGCAGCCGCTCGGCGCCGATCCACACCAGTTCGTCGTGCCAGACCAGCTCGCCGCGCGGGTCCTCCGGGCGCCGCTTGGCCAGGACGAGATCGAGCTTGCCCGCGTCCAGCTTCTCGTGCAGCGTGCCGGACAGCTCGACCGTCAGCTCCAGATCGACCTCCGGGTGGTCGTGCCGGAACGACTCCAGGATGTCGGTGAGCCGGGTCAGGACGAAGTCCTCCGAGGCCCCGAACCGCAGCCGCCCGCCGAGCCGCGTCCCGGTGAAGAAAGCCGACGCCTGCTCGTGCACCTCCAGGATCCGCCGCGCGAACCCGAGCATCGCCTCGCCGTCCTCGGTCAGCTCCACCGAGTGCGTGTCGCGCGCGAAGAGCTGGCGTCCGGTGGCGTCCTCCAGGCGGCGCACGTGCTGGCTCACCGTGGACTGGCGAAGCCCCAGACGCCGGGCGGCCTGCGTGAAGCTCAGCGTCTGGGCCACGGCGAGGAACGTACGGAGCTGGGCGGGGTCGTACATGGTCACCAGGCTAGCGCGGCTATCGCGGAACGTGATGACAGTCAGAGCGGTATCCGGGATTCCCGATTGCGGTGATCAGGAGGATCATCGAGAGGGCACGATGCGAACCGAACCGATGGAGCGAAGTGAAACGCCCGAGCTGGCCCTCCTGGATGCCGATCGACCCCTACATCCTGGCGTTGCTCGGCACGGTAGGTGTCGCCGCGCTGCTGCCCGCGCGCGGCGTCGGCGCCGACATCGCGGGCGGGGCGTCCACCGCCGCCGTCGCGTTCCTCTTCTTCCTCTACGGGGTGCGGCTCTCCACCCGCGAGGCCCTCGACGGGCTCAAGCACTGGCGGCTCCACGTCACCGTCCTGGCCTGTACGTTCCTCGTCTTCCCGCTGCTCGGGCTCGCGGCCAAGGGACTCGTCCCGTACGTCCTGACGCCCGCCCTCTACAGCGGGTTCCTCTTCCTGACGCTCGTGCCCTCCACGATCCAGTCGTCGATCGCCTTCACCTCCATGGCCCGCGGCAACGTCCCCGCGGCGATCTGCGCGGGCTCCTTCTCCTCGCTCGCCGGAATCGTCATCACGCCGCTGCTCGCGGCGGCCCTGCTCGGCAACAGCGGGGGCGGGTTCTCCGCCGACTCGGTCCTGAAGATCGTGCTGCAACTCCTCGTGCCGTTCCTCGCGGGCCAGTTCCTGCGCCGCTGGATCGGCGGCTTCGTCGCACGCCACAAGAAGGTGCTCGGCTACGTCGACCGCGGCTCGATCCTGCTCGTCGTCTACACCGCGTTCAGCGAGGGCATGGTGCAGGGCATCTGGCACCAGGTGACGCCGCTGCGGCTCGGCGCGCTGCTCGGCGTCGAGGCGGTGCTGCTCGCCGTGATGCTCGCCCTCACCTGGTACGGGGCCAAGAAGATGGGCTTCGACCGCGCCGACCGCGTGGCCATCCAGTTCGCCGGGTCGAAGAAGTCCCTGGCGGCCGGACTGCCCATGGCCAGCGTCCTGTTCGGGGCCCAGGCCTCGCTCGCCGTGCTGCCCCTGATGCTCTTCCACCAGATGCAGCTGATGGTCTGCGCGGTGATCGCCAAGCGGCGCTCGCGCGATCCCGAGGACTTCCCCGGCGTCACCGAGCCGTCGCGAGCCGCAGAGACACGAACCGCGGTCGGTACAGGGACACGTTCCGGCTGACGTTGGCCTGCGCGCTCTGGGGCGCCGCGTCCAGCCAGTTGACGTCGTAGCTGAGCAGCAGCCGTCCGTTCCCGCTGAGCGCCGGATGGGCCTGGGGGTTGTACGCGGCCATGTCCTGCTCGGCCGCGCCGTCCTTCGGCAGGGGCGTCGAGAAGCCCTTCGCGGGGCCGTGCCAGGGGCCGGTGGGCGCACACGCCCAGTACGAGGTCACGTTGGTCAGGCCCTCGGTGCCCGCGGCCATGGTGAACAGGACGTAGGTGCCCTTCACGCGCACCACCGTGAACGCGCTGCCCACGCCCTTGCGTTCGCCGTCGCCCAGGACGTGGCGCGGCTTGCCGGACTCCGTCCAGTCGTCGCCGTCCCAGTACCGCCACGCGCCGGGCTCCGCGAGTCTGCCCTTGGGGACGCGTGCCACATAGGCGTGCGAGGCGGGGCGGGCGGCGGCCTTGCCGTCGTTGCCGCCGAAGACGTACGTCCAGTCGCCGTCGTCGACCGTCGTCGTGCCGTACAGGACGCGCTTGTCGGGCTCCGGAACGGAACTCTGGTCGGAGACCTTCACGATGCCCTCGACGCGCAGATCGGGCAGCGAGAGCGTGGCGACCTCGGTGCCGGTCGGGACGCCGTAGATCCACGGGCCCGTCCCGGTGGCGCGGGTCCACAGAAGGACGCGTACGACCTCGTCGGACGAGCCGGGGGAGCGGGGCTCCACCTTCGCCGCGACCGGCCAGCGCCACTGCTGCGGTGCCGGGTCGGGGAAGAGCGGGGCGGGCAGGGTGCGCTGCAAGGTGCCCGAACGCGACATCACCACGGCGGAGTTGCGGACCATCGGCGCGGTCGTGTCACGCCAGGTGTGCGGCTGGCCCGCCGGGTTGGGCGGTGCGTGGACCTGGCCGAGGAACGTGTCGGAGAACAGCCACAGGAGCCGCCCGTCCGGCAGCCGCACCGAGTGGGTGCCGTCGCCGCCGGTCCAGTCGTCCGCCCGCGTCGTGTCGTCGCCGTAGCGGGCGAACGCCCCGGTCACCTTGTCGTCGGCGGCCCAGGACGAGACGGTCCGCGCCTGGCATGCGTCATCGCCCTCCCGGTCTTCCGGGAGGGCGATGAGGAGCACGGCCGCACAGGCCAGGGCGAGCAGCAGGACGATCCAGGTCCTGCGCGCGTTCCGGCCTCCGCGTTGACCTTGGTCGACGGACACGTGCGGGACGTTAGTTGCTCGGGCGGATGTGGTCCATGGGGAGCCATGCCACGGTGTCCCGCGTCACAGGAGCCTTGGCGCCGCCGTCACTTCCGAGCCGGGTCAGCTCGTCGTCGCTCAATGCCCGGTCGTAGACGCGTACTTCATCGATGGCTCCGGTGAAGTGGGCGCGGCTGTCGATCCGTTGGCCGACGTGGAATCCGTATCCGGAGTTGCGGGTCACCGTGCCCGGCACGTCGGCGGTGGTGATCCGTGTGCCGTCGACGGACAGCGTCAGCTGCCCTCCGCCGCGGCGCAGCGCGATGTGGTGCCACCGGCCGTCGTTGTAGGCGCTCGTGGTGCGCACCGACGCGGACTTCGGGGCAGTGGCGCCCTCGCGCGTGGTGATCAGTCCGGTGACGCGGTTGCTCGCGGGCTCGCCCCGCAGCCACACCTGCGGCTGGTTGGTGCCGATGCCGCCCATCCACAGCAGGGGCTGTTCACCGCTGGTGGCGGAGTAGCGGAACCACAGCGATGCCGTGAAGTCCTTGTTGCCGAGCGGCAGTTCTCTGCGGAAGGGCAGGCGTACGGCGTCGTTCGTGCCGTCGAAGGAGACGGCCCCGCCGAACCGCCCCTCGGTCGTGGACGCCCCGCCGAGCACGGCCGCGCCCTTCGCGCGCGGCGCGCGGTCGGTGGTCGTCGGGTCGGGCCCGCGGCGCGGCTGCAGCCAGTCCTCGGTGAAGCGCGCGAAGCGGATCTCGTCCCGGGCGTCGACCGCGCCGCCCTCGTACATCAGACCCACGTGCCCGTCGTCGGCCCGCACCAGGTCGGAGTAGCCGGACCAGTCCGCGGTCACCGTCGTACCGCGGTCCACGCTCTCCCAGGTGCGGCCGCCGTCGTACGAGGAGCGGATCTGCATCGTGCGGCGCCGGTCGGGGTCACCGGGGCAGGCGAGCAGCATGCGCTTGCCGAACTGGAGCGTGGAGCACTGGACTTGGGGTGCGTAGAGATCGGGAATGGCCTTGAAGGGCGCGGTGAAGCTGTTGCCCCCGTCGCGGCTGACCGTGTGGGTGCGGTGCCCGAGATCGGTGCCGTCCTGCTCGCGCCCGCTGACGTAGAGGGCCCCGTCCGGGCGCTCCGTGACGGTCATCTCCGACGGCTTCTGCCGGAAGGTGCCGTCGGCCGGTATCGGGTACGAGTCCGTGGCGCCGATCTTCCAGTTGTCGCCGCCGTCGTCGCTGACGATCAGCGCCGCGTGGTTGGCGGTGACCCGACTGCCGTTCCACGTCTCGGTGTTGGCGGTGAAGACGAGCCGCCCCGCGTGCCGGCCGCGGGTCAGCTGGAGGCCGTGCACGGGCCCGGTGGCGTACCACGAGTTCCAGTCCTCGGGCAGGATCTGGTCGCTCAGGTCGCGCGGCGCCGACCAGCTGCGGCCGTCGTCGTCGCTGTACTGGAGGTGCGGGGTGCGGTCGCAGGGCACGGCGCAGTTCTGCCCGTCCGTGCGCCCGGTGTTCCATGTCTCGGCCAGGACGACGCGGCCGGTCCTGCGGTCCACGACCGGGGCGGGGTTGCCGTGCGTGTCGCCCGCGCCTTCGTTCACGACCTGGAGCGGACTCCAGGTGCGGCCGCCGTCGTGCGACCGTTTGACCACGATGTCTATGTCGCCCGCGTCGCTGCAGTCGTTCACCCGCCCCTCGGCGAAGGCGAGAAGCGTGCCCTTCACCGTCTTCACCACGGCGGGGATGCGGTAGCAGGCGTAACCGGGATCCTGCGAGGCCTTGAAGAGCACCTGCTGCTCGAATCCCGTCGCGCGGGCGTCCGGCGCGGCCTGCGCCGAAGGCCCGGGGAGCAGCGCCCCGGCACAGGCGGCGACGGCCAGCGCGGCCACGGCGGTGCGCAAGGATCTGAGGCGTACACGGAGAGCTGATGGCATGGCGCGGTCCACCCTTCAAGGTGACTGGACATCCTGACATCCCACGTCCAACGTTCGCCTCACAGACGCTACTGGGGTGGCTCGACACCCCACAAGAAGCGTGCGTGGCACGAATGGGTGCGGCCTGGTCAGCGTCAGGGAATCAGTACGACTTTTCCGAGGTTGCTCCGTGTCTCGATCGCCGCATGCGCCTTCGCCGCGTCCTCGAGGGCGAACTCCGCGTGCACGAAGGGACGCAGCGCTCCGGTGCCGAAGAGCGTCCACACCTCGCGCCGCCAGGCTTCGTACGCCTCGGGCCGCCCGCGTGCGACGAGCCCCATCTGGAAGCCGGTGACCGACTTGGCGCCCACCAGCAGGTCGTAGGCCTGGAGGGTGCCGCCGCCCGAGCTGTACGCGACGAGCCGCCCGTGCGGTGCCAGGGCCCGCACGGCGGGCGTGAGCAGTTCGCCGCCGACGGCGTCGAGGACGTAGTCGACGGGCTCTCCCCACGTCTCTTCGCCGTACGTGACGACCTCGTCGGCGCCGAGCGAGCGCACGAGGTCGGTCTTGCCGGCCGCCCCGGCTCCCGACACGGCTCCCACGACCCGTGCGGCACCCCTCAACCGGGCCAGTTGCAGGGCGAGATGGCCGACCCCGCCGGCCGCCGCGGTGATCAGCGCGGCTTCGCCGGGTTCGGGGCGGGCGGCGTCGAGCGCGCCGTACGCGACGAGTCCGCTGCGGACGAGGGCGACGGCGTCGACGGCGCTCGCCCCGTGCGGGACGGGCGACGCCATCGTGACGTGCAGAAGCGCGAACTCGGCGTATCCGTGCCCGAAGCAGAGCCCCGTGACGCGGTCGCCCGCCGCGTAGCCGCTCACGCCGTCGCCGGTGGAGACCACCTCTCCGGCGATCTCCCCGCCGAGCGGGATCGGATCGCGGGGCTCGCGGACCTTGCGCACGACGGGAAGCGTGACGCCCGCCGCGCCGACGCGCACGAGGAGCTCGCCGGGCCCCGGCGCGGGTACGGGCACGTCCTCGGTGAAGAGGACCTCGGGGCCACCGCTGTGTTCGTACCGAACGCGACGCATGCACACTCCAGACACGGGAGAATCGTTGGGACGCCCAACGGTACGCACACTTTCATTGGGAAGTCCAACGATTCTTGGGTAGGGTCACCCCATGCCCAAGACACCGCCCGCCCCCAGCGCCATCCGCACGCTCCCCAGCTGGCTCCTCGGGCGCGCGGCGGCCCGCGGCCGCGGACTCGTCGCCGATGCGCTGGCCGGCGAGGACATGAAGATGTGGCACCACGTGGCGCTCTCCGCCGTCGCCGACCAGGGCTCCGTCGCACAGGCCGCACTGGGCCGCAGCATCTCGCTCGACCCCAAGGACCTGGTCGGCGTCATCAACGATCTGCAGGACGCCGGACTCGTCCTGCGCGCGCCCGATCCCGCCGACCGCCGCAAGAACGCGATCACGATCACGGAGAAGGGCGAGCGGACCCTGGAGCGCTGTGCCGAGGTGGCGCGGCGCGCCAACGACGCACTCCTGGCACCCCTCACCGCCGCCGAGCGGGAGCAGTTCCTGGCCCTGCTCACCCGGATCTCGGGCACCTCCGAGGGCACCTCTCCCGACACCGGGGCATAGAGCGAGGCGGGACCCCGCCGGCGCAGGGGGCGCTCCCCGCCGGCCGGGGTCCCGCCGCCGTGCAGCGGGAGCGGCCGGTCAGCCCCTGGAGGCCGCGGCCCCCATGGCGATCCGGTGCTCGCCCGCGTACACGTTCATGGAGGAGCCGCGCAGGAAACCGACCAGGGTCAGGCCCGTCTCGGCGGCCAGATCGACGGCGAGGGAGGAGGGTGCGGAGACGGCGGCGAGCATCGGAATGCCTGCCATCACGGCCTTCTGCGCCAGCTCGAAGGAGGCGCGCCCGGAGACGAGCAGCACGGCACGCGACAGCGGAAGGCGGCCGTCCTGGAGGGCCCGCCCGACGAGCTTGTCGACCGCGTTGTGCCGGCCCACGTCCTCCCGTATGTCGAGGAGTTCACCGTCCTCGGAGAAGAGCGCCGCCGCGTGCAGGCCCCCGGTCCGGTCGAAGACCCGCTGCGCCGCGCGCAGCCGGTCGGGGAGGCAGGCGAGCAGCTCGGTCCCGAGCCGGACCGGGGGAGCGGAGCCGCCGTCCGTGTCGTCGATGACCCAGCGGGCCGTCGTACGGACCGCGTCCAGGCTCGCCTTGCCGCACAGGCCGCAGGACGAGGTGGTGTAGACGTTGCGTTCGAGATTGATGTCGGGCAGGACGAGCCCCGGAGCGGTCTTCACGTCGACCACGTTGTACGTGTTCGAGCCGTCCGCCGTCGCCCCCGCGCAGTAGACGATGGACTGAAGCTCGTCCGCCGAGGCAAGGACCCCCTCGCTCACCAGGAAGCCCGCCGCCAGCGCGAAGTCGTCACCCGGCGTGCGCATCGTGATGGCCAGGGGCTTTCCGTTGAGCCGGATCTCCAGCGGTTCCTCCGCGACGAGCGTGTCGGGGCGCTCGCTGACGCCTCCCTCGCGGATGCGGATGACGCGGCGGCGCTCCGTGACTCGTCCCATGTCGATCAGTCCCGGTTCTGTACGTGCTGGTAGCCGAAACGGCCCTTGATGCAGAGGTTGCCGTGGGTCACCGGATTGTCATGCGGTGAGGTGACCTTCACGATGTCATTGTCCTGCACGTGCAGGGTCAGATTGCAGCCGACTCCGCAGTACGCGCACACCGTCGTCGTCTCGGTCTGCCGCTCCTCGTCCCAGGTCCCGGCGGCCCGCATGTCGAACTCGGACTTGAAACTGAGCGCGCCGGTGGGGCAGACCTCGATGCAGTTGCCGCAGTACACGCACGCGGAGTCGGTCAGCGGACCGTCGTGCTCGACGGCGATCCGGGCGTCGAAGCCGCGGCCCGTCACGGAGATGGCGAACGTGTTCTGCCACTGGTCGCCGCAGGCGTCGACGCACTTGTAGCAGAGGATGCACTTGTCGTAGTCGCGCACGTAGAGGTCGTTGTCGACCCTGGGCTCCTCGTTGACCCGGGCGGCGTCGGGCCCGAAGCGGTCGGGTTTGGCGTCGTACTCCTTCAGCCACCCCGCGACCTTCGGCGTGGTCGACATGTCGACGGACGAAGCGAGCAGTTCAAGGACGACCTTGCGGCTGTGCCGGGTGCGCTCGGTGTCGGTCAGGACGGTCATGCCCGGCTCGGCGCGGCGCGAGCAGGCCGGGGCCAGTGTCCGGGCGCCCTCGACCTCGACGACACACACCCGGCAGGCGTTCTTCGGGGTGAGGGTGTCGCCCTCGCACAGGGTCGGCACGTCCTTGCCCGCGGCCCGGCAGGCGTCCAGGATGGTCGACCCCTCGGGCACTCGGGTGTCCTGTCCGTCGAGCGTGAACTCGACGAGGCGGCGCGGGATTCCCAGCGGTACGGCGGTCACTTGTACGCCCCCAGACGGTCGATGGCGGATTCCACGGCGTTCCACGCGGTCTGGCCGAGCCCGCAGATCGAGGCGTCCCGCATGGTCCGCCCCACCTCCCGCAGGAGCGCGATGTCACCGGCGGCAGCGGCCCCGGTCTGCTCGACGATGCGGTGCAGGGCCTCCTCCTGGCGGACGGTGCCGACCCGGCAGGGCACGCACTGTCCGCAGGACTCGTCCCGGAAGAACTCGGCGATGCGCAGGAGAACCCGGGGGAGCGGCACGGTGTCGTCCAGGACGAGGACGACACCGGAGCCAAGGGTGGTGCCCGCGTCCCTCGTCCCCTCGAAGGTGAGCGGGATGTCCAGCTCGTCGGGCCGTACGAAGCCTCCGGCCGCGCCGCCCAGGAGGACCGCGTGGAGGTTGTCCGGCTTTCCGGCGAGGGCGAGGAGGTCGCCGAGGGTGGCGCCGAAGGGGAGTTCGTAGATGCCGGGGCGTTCGACGCTTCCGGAGACGCAGAAGAGCTTGGGCCCGGTGGACTTCTCCGTGCCGATGGCGGCGTAGGCCGGTGCGCCCATGGTGAGGATCGGGAGCACGTTGACGAGGGTCTCGACGTTGTTCTCGGCGGTGGGCTTCCCGAAGAGCCCCTTCTCCACCGGGAAGGGCGGCTTGGACCTCGGCTCCCCCCGATACCCCTCGATGGAGTTGAAAAGGGCGGTCTCCTCCCCGCAGATGTACGCTCCCGCACCGCGCCGGATCTCGATGTCGAAGGCGTACCCCTGCCCGAGTACGTCGTCCCCGAGGAAGCCGCGGGCCCTGGCCTGCGCGATGGCGTGCTCCAGCATCCGGAGCGCGCGGGGGTACTCGCCGCGGAGATAGAGGTAGCCGAGGTGGGCGCCGGTCGCGTACCCCGCGACGGTCATCGCCTCGATGAGCGCGTACGGATCGCCCTCCATGATCACCCGGTCCTTGAAGGTGCCGGGTTCGGATTCGTCCGCGTTGCAGACGAGGTAGTGAGGGTGGTCCGGTTGGGCCGCGGTGGCCTGCCACTTCCTTCCCGTGGGGAAGGCGGCGCCTCCTCGGCCGAGGAGGCCGGAGTCGGTCACTTCGCGGATGACGGCGGCGGGGCCGATGGCGAAGGCGGTGCGGAGGGCGGTGTAGCCGCCGTGGGCTCGGTAGTCGTCCAGGGAGGTGGGGTCGACTCTGCCGATCCTGCTGAGCAGCAGGAGGCCTTGTTGGCCTGCTTGGGGGACGGCGAGGGCTGCGGGGGGCTCTTGCGGGGCGTCTTCCGGGGCGAGGGCGGCTTGGACGAGAGTTTCGGGTGTGGCGGGGGCGATGGTTGCGGTGACGTATTCCTTGTCCCCAACCCCGCCCCTTCCCGAAAACCCGCTCTGGCGCGGGGGCCCTGGTTGCTGTCGATCACCGGCTCCGCCGAGTTCGTCCTCAAACGCCGGACGGGCTGAAGGGGGTTTAGCCCGTCCGGCGTTTGAGGACGAGCCGTCAAGGCGATTGGCCGTGACCTCAGGCCCTCGCGCCAGCGAGTTTTCGGGAAGGGGCGGGGTTGGGGAACAAGGCGCCGCAGGCGCACCGGCACCGGCCCGCACCACCAACGCGGCCGGCGCCCGCTCGCACAACCCCAGGCAGGGGCTCTGCTCGACGGCCACCCCGGCAGCGGGGCCAAGACGAGCCTCCACCTCCCCGCACAACTCCGCCCCGCCCCCACACGCAAGATCCGTACACACCCGCACCACCGTCGCGGGACGCGGCCGCACCGAGAACATGGAGTAGAACGTGGCCACCCCGTACCCCTCCGCCGGCGGCACCATCAGCCGCCGGCAGAGGTAGTCGAGGCCCCCCTCGCTCACCCACCCCACGCGATCGTTGAGCGCGTGCAACCCCGGCAACAGCTCATCCCGCCGCTCCCGCGCCGCCCGCCCGCCCCGCGCCCACCGCAGATCCGCGTCGCTGCGGTCGGCGATCATCCCCGAAGGGACCTCCCACGCGGACTCCGGCGGCCCGAGCACCGCGTCGACGGCCGCCCGCTCCTCGTCCGTCGGCTTGCTGTCACCGAAGTGCAGATCCATACGTCACCCTCACCTCACTGGCGAACTGATCACTGCCGAACTGGCTCGGTCAGCTTGTCGATACGTATCGCCGACGCCTTGAACTCCGCCGTGCCCGCGATGGGGCAATTGGCTTCGATCGTGAGCTGGTTGGTGTCGACCTCGTCGGGAAAATGCATGGTCATGAAGGCCAGACCGGGCCGAAGGCCGGTGTCGACCCACACCGGCGCCGTCACCGCGCCGCGCCGCGACGACACCCGGACCTCCTCGCCGACCACGACCCCGTACCGCTCCGCGTCCTCCGGGCACAGCTCGACGTACTCGCCCCGCCGCAGCGGCGAGGCGAAACTCCCGCTCTGTACCCCGGTGTTGTAGGAGTCGAGGCGCCGTCCCGTCGTCAGGCGGATCGGAAACGCCTCGTCCGTGAGGTCGACCGGCGGATCGTGCGCCACGAGTCCGAAGGGGGCGAGCTCGCCCCGCCGCGCGGGATCCGCGTCCCACAACCTCCCGTGCAGATAGGTCGGTTCGACCCGTTCCTCCGACGGGCACGGCCACTGGATGCCCTGCAACGATTCGAGACGGTCGTACGTCATGCCCCAGTGGTCCGGCGAAACCGACCGCAGCTCGTCCCAGACCGCCTGCGCGTCCGCGTACTTCCAGTCGTGACCGAGCCGTTCGGCGAGGTCGCAGAGGATGTCGATGTCCTCGCGCGCCTCACCGGGCGGCCGCACGGCCTTGCGCACCCGCTGTACGCGCCGCTCGCTGTTGGTCGTCGTGCCGTCGGTCTCCGCCCAGGCAGCGGTCGCGGGCAGCACGACATCGGCGAGCTCGGCGGTCTTGGTGAGGAAGATGTCCTGGACGACGAAGAAGTCCAGGGCGCGCATCCGCCGCACCGCCTGCTCGCTGTCCGCCTCCGACTGCGCCGGGTTCTCGCCGATGCAGTAGACGGCCTTGAGCGAGCCCTCCTCCATCGCCTCGAACATCTCGGTGAGGTTCAGTCCGTAGCGCGGCTGGATGACCGTGTCCCAGGCCGTCTCGAACTTCAGCCGGGTGTCCGGGTCGAGGATGTCCTGGAAGCCGGGAAGGCGGTTGGGGATCGCCCCCATGTCGCCGCCGCCCTGCACGTTGTTCTGCCCGCGCAGGGGTTGCAGGCCCGAGCCGTACCGACCCACGTGGCCGGTCAGGAGCGAGAGATTGATCAGCGCGCGGACGTTGTCCGTGCCGTTGTGGTGCTCGGTGATGCCGAGCGTCCAGCACAGCTGGGCCCGTTCGGCCCGTGCGTAGGCGTGCGCCAACTCCCTTATGGCGGCGGCCGGTACGCCCGTCACCTTCTCGGCGAGCGAGAGCGTCCACGGTTCGACCAGGGCCGCGTACTCCTCGAAGCCGGACGTGGCCCGCTCGACGAACGCCCGGTTGGCCAGGCCCGCGTGGATGATCTCGCGGCCGATCGCGTGCGCCATCGGGATGTCCGTGCCGACGTTCAGGCCGAGCCAGCTCTCCGCCCACTCGGCGGTCTTGGTGCGGCGCGGGTCGACGGCGTACATCCGGGCGCCGTTCCTGATCCCCTTCAGGACGTGCTGGAAGAAGATCGGGTGCGCGAAGCGTGCGTTGGAGCCCCACATCACGATCAGATCGGTGTGCTCGACCTCTTCGTAGGAAGACGTGCCGCCGCCCGACCCGAAGGCCGCCGACAGGCCCGCGACGCTCGGTGCGTGGCAGGTGCGGTTGCAGGAGTCGACGTTGTTCGTGCCCATCACCACGCGGGCGAACTTCTGCGCCACGTAGTTCATCTCGTTGGTCGCCCGGGCGCAGGAGAACATCCCGAACGCGCCGTGCGCCTCGCGCAGCCCGGCCGCCGTCCGGGACAGCGCCTCGTCCCAGGTCGCCCTGCGGAACGGCTCGTCGCGCGAGTCGCGTACGAGGGGGTGGGTGAGGCGGGTGTACGTCTTGGTCGACCGGTCCCGTTTCCTGCTCATGCCGGGCTCCTCGTGGTCTCGTTCATGCCGCGCTCCTCATGCGGTCGGCCAGCAGATCCGAGATGGCGTGGACGGTGCGGAGCGTCGGCACCGGGACCCCGGTGATCTCCGCGAGTTCCACGACGGCCGCGAGCAGCACGTCGAGTTCCAGCGGTTTGCCGCGCTCCAGGTCCTGGAGTGTGGAGGTGCGGTGGTCGCCCACGCGCTCGGCGCCCGCCAGGCGCCGTTCGACGGAGATGTCGGGGCGGCAGCCGAGGGCCGCCGCGACGGCGAGCGTCTCGTTCATCATGATCTCGATGACGCGCCGGGTGCCGCCGTGCAGGCACATCTCGCGCATCGTGGCGCGGGCGAGCGCGCTGATCGGGTTGAAGGAGATGTTGCCGAGCAGCTTGATCCAGATGTCGCCGCGCAGTTCGGGTTCGACGGGGCACTTCAGGCCGCCCGCCTGCATGGCCTCGCTGAAGGCGAGACAGCGCCCGGAGCGCGAGCGGTCGGGTTCCCCGACGGAGAAGCGGGTTCCTTCCAGGTGCCGGACGATTCCCGGCCCCTCCAGTTCGGTCGCCGCGTACACCACGCATCCGATGGCCCGCTCGGGCGCGATCACCGCACTGACCGCGCCGTCGGGGTCCACGCTCGTGACGCGGTGGCCGTCGTGCGGGCCGCCGTGCCGGTGGAAGTACCACCAGGGGATGCCGTTCTGGGCGGCGACGACCGCCGTCGTGTCGTGCAGAAGAGGCTCGATCAGCGGCCCGCACGCCGCGTACGAGTTGGCCTTCAGGCCCAGGAAGACAAAGTCGACGGGGCCGATGTCGGCCGGGTCGTCGGTGGCGTGGGCCCGTGCGGTGAAGTCGCCGCGCGGGCTGCGGACACGTACTCCGTGCTGCCTCATGGCCGCCAAATGCGGTCCACGGGCGACGAGATGGACGTCGGCACCGGCGCGGTGCAGCGCGGCTCCGACGTAGGCGCCGATCGCACCGGCGCCGAGGACTGCGACTTTCACGGTGGCGCGCTCCGTTCGGTCGAGGGTTCCGAAGAAGGCTCAGAGGTCGACATCGCATGTCATGACTGTCGATGGAATATTGTCTACAGTATGGAAGTTGGGGCAGCAAGGGGTCGCGCGGCACATTGCATACCGTCGACGGATTCGGCTTGACCCCCTTCCCAACTCTCCGGTCGGTTCCTACTGTTTGGGATCATGAAGCCTCCCGTCGCACCCCCGGGATGGAGTCGCTGGCTCGTACCGCCCGCCGCCCTGTCCGTACATCTCTCCATCGGCCAGGCCTATGCCTGGAGCGTCTTCAAACCCCCGCTGGAATCCGCGCTCGACCTCAGCGGCACGCAGAGCGCGCTCCCCTTCCAGCTCGGCATCGTCATGCTCGGTCTCTCGGCGGCCTTCGGCGGCACGCTCGTGGAGCGCAACGGACCGCGCTGGGCGATGACGGTCGCCCTCGTCTGCTTCTCGTCCGGCTTCCTGATCTCGGCGCTCGGCGCGGCGACCGGCCAGTTCTGGCTGATCGTCTTCGGGTACGGCTTCGTCGGCGGCATCGGCCTCGGCATCGGCTACATCTCGCCCGTCTCGACCCTGATCAAGTGGTTCCCCGACCGCCCCGGCATGGCGACCGGCATCGCGATCATGGGCTTCGGCGGCGGCGCGCTCATCGCGTCCCCGTGGTCGGCGCAGATGCTGGACTCCTTCGGCACGGACAAGGACGGCATCGCGCTCGCCTTCCTCGTGCACGGCCTGACGTACGCCGTCTTCATGGCGCTCGGCGTGTTCCTGGTCCGGGTGCCGCGTACGGAAGGGGCGCGCAAGCCCGGCGCCCCCGGCGTGCTCGACGGGCCGCAGGTCTCCGCGAAGGCCGCGGTGCGCACCCCGCAGTTCTGGTGCCTGTGGATCGTGCTCTGCATGAACGTCACCGCGGGCATCGGCATCCTGGAGAAGGCGGCGCCGATGATCACCGACTTCTTCTCCGACACCTCGACGCCGGTCTCGGCCGCCGCGGCGGCGGGCTTCGTCGCCCTGCTCTCCGCCGCCAACATGGCCGGGCGCATCGGCTGGTCGTCGGCGTCCGACCTGATCGGCCGCAAGAACGTCTACCGCGTCTACCTGGGCGTCGGCGCCCTGATGTATCTGCTGATCGCCGGCTTCGGGGACAGCTCGAAACCGCTCTTCGTGGTCTGCGCGCTGGTGATCCTCTCCTTCTACGGAGGCGGCTTCGCGACGATCCCCGCGTATCTGAAGGACCTCTTCGGGACCTACCAGGTCGGCGCGATCCACGGCCGTCTCCTCACCGCCTGGTCCACGGCGGGCGTCCTCGGTCCGCTGATCGTCAACTGGGTCGCCGACCGCCAGGAGGAAGCGGGCAAGAGCGGGGCCGGGCTCTACGGCCTCTCCCTCACGATCATGATCGGCCTCCTCGTCGTCGGCTTCGTGGCGAACGAGTTCGTCCGTCCCGTCCACGCCCGCCACCACATCCCCGCCCCGAAGGACCCGAAGGAGGAAGCCCATGACGGCACCGACCAGCACGCCGCCAAGTAGTCCGCCCCGCCGCCGGGCGCTGATCGTCGGCGCCTGGCTCTGGGTGGGCGTTCCGCTCGCATATGGGCTGTATGAACTCGTACACAAGGCCACCCAGCTTTTTACCGGGTGACGCGATGATGAGAAGTGTCCAAACCCCGCGCCCGTTTCCTGTCGCTTTACGTGTCCTGTTACTGGTGAGTCGCTGACCAGACTGGACGGTCCCGCATCTCCGGCACCAAGGGGGACCCGTTCATGCACGGCTCACGCATCGCCGCCGTCGGTCACTACCAGCCCGCCAAGATCCTCACCAACGAGGACCTGGCGGGCATGGTCGACACCAGCGACGAGTGGATCCGCTCCCGCGTGGGCATCCGCACCCGGCACATCGCGGGCCCGCAGGAGCCGGTCGACGAGCTCGCCGCGCACGCCGGGGCGAAGGCCCTCGCCTCCGCGGGCCTGACGCCCGACGCCATCGACCTGGTCCTGGTCGCCACCTCCACCGCGATCGACCGCTCGCCGAACATGGCGGCGCGGGTGGCGGCCCGGCTCGGCATCCCGTCCCCGGCCACCATGGACATCAACGTCGTGTGCGCGGGCTTCACGCACGCGCTCGCCACGGCCGACCACGCCGTCCGGGCAGGGGGCGCCACCCGCGTCCTGGTGATCGGCGCGGACAAGATGTCCGAGGTCGCCGACTGGACGGACCGCACCACCTGCGTCCTGGTCGGGGACGGCGCGGGCGCGGCCGTCGTCGAGGCGTGCGAGCCGGGCGGCGTGCCCGCCATCGGCCCCGTGCTCTGGGGTTCGGTGCCCGAGATGGGCAACGCCGTCCGTATCGAGGGCACGCCCCCGCGGTTCGCGCAGGAGGGGCAGAGCGTCTACCGCTGGGCGACGACGCAGCTGCCGCCGCTCGCCCGCAAGGCCTGCGAGCGGGCCGGTCTCACTCCGGCGGACCTGGCCGCGGTCGTCCTGCACCAGGCCAACCTGCGCATCATCGAGCCCCTCGCCGAGCGGATCGGCGCGGTCAACGCGGTCGTCGCGCGGGACGTCGTGAACTCCGGCAACACCTCTGCGGGCAGCATCCCGCTGGCCCTGTCCAAGCTGGTGGAGCGCGGCGAGATCAACCACGGGGACCCGGTGCTGCTCTTCGGCTTCGGCGGGAACCTCTCGTACGCGGGCCAGGTCATCCGCTGCCCGTAGCGGTCCCGCAGCGCACGGATCAGCGCTTCCCGGCCGTGTGACCGGGTCAACTCCCCCTGGTGCTGGCCATTGTGCTCAGTAGACTGTAGACAAAAGGCAATCGTCGAGGAGGGGACCGCGATGTTGTCCACAGGACTGCCGCAGGGGGCGGTGCCCAAGCTCGAACGGCCGGGTCCGCTCCGCGAGCGGGTCTACGAAGCGCTGCTCGAGCTCATCACGACCCGCGCGCTCCAGCCGGGCCAGCACCTCGTGGAGAGCGAACTGGCCGGGCATCTCGGGGTGTCGCGGCAGCCCGTGCGCGAGGCCTTGCAGCGGCTCAACACCGAGGGCTGGGTCGATCTGCGCCCCGCGCAGGGCGCGTTCGTGCACGAGCCGACCGAGGAGGAGGCGGACCAGCTGCTCACGGTCCGCACGCTCCTGGAGGCGGAGGCCGCCCGGCTCGCCGCGGCCAATACGGGCACCGCCGGGATCACCGCCCTGGAAGAGCTGTGCGCCAAGGGGGAGCAGGCCGTCGCGGACGGCGAGGTCGACCTGGTGGTGACCACCAACGCCGCGTTCCACGCCAAGGTGATGGAGCTCGCCGGCAATGTCGTGCTCGCGGAACTCGCCGGGCAGGTGGACCGCCGCGTGCGCTGGTACTACACGCCGGTGGCACGGCAGCGCGGAAAGCAGTCCTGGATCGAGCACCGTGCGCTGATCGCGGCGATCGCCGAGCGCGACGAGAGCAAGGCCACCGAGATCATGCGCGCGCACACCGAGCACACCCGCGAGACCTACCACCGGCGCGAGCGCGACGCCTGACGCCTCGCCCCCCCCGGCGCGTCAGCCCTTCCGGGGTGCGAGGACCGCCTGCGTCTGCGTCGTCTGCCCGACCGCGCGCCCGTCCGCGTCGCGGACCTCCGTCTGTACGACGACGAACGAGCCGCCCACGTGCAGCGGGCGGGCCACGGCGCGGGCGCTGCCCGAGCGCACGGCGCGGAAGAAGTTCGTCTTGGACTCCACCGTGGACGTGCTCGCTCCCGCGGGCAGGTTGAGGTAGGCGCAGACCGCGCCCACGGTGTCGGCGAGCGTCATCAGGGCCCCGCCGTGCAGGACCCCGCCCGCCGTGCACAGCTCCGCCGACCAGGGCAGGGTTCCCTCGGCGCGGTCGCGCGTTGCTTCGTCGAGGGTGATGCCCAGGTGCACGGCGAAGGGCAGGGCGGCCAGGAGATCGGCTGTGTGCGTGTCGGACGTCATGCGACCACCGTGCCCGTGATGTCACGGCGGGTCCATTACCCCTGAGGTCATGCGGAGGACCGCTCTGTCCGCGTCTTTGTCCTGTGACTGGAGAAAGTCATGGGTAATTCCTGCGCAACTTCTTCCCACTCCCGGCAGGCGCTGCTACGTTCCCCTCGAAAGCCCGACGCGACGACGGAAATCCGCCGCGGCGGGGCGAGTCGGACGACATGAGTTGCCCACGAGGCGGGGAGGGGCGCGTGAGACGTATGACGGCTCGACCCGCCAATGCGCACCAGGCGCGACTGCTGCGGCTGCTGCGTGACGGAGGGCCCAACTCCCGTGCCCAGCTGGGCGATCAGGTCGACCTCTCGCGGTCGAAGCTGGCCGTCGAGGTGGACCGGCTCCTGGAGACCGGACTCGTGGTCGCCGACGGACTCGCCGCCTCGCGCGGCGGCCGCCGCTCCCACAACATCCGCCTGGCCCCGGGCCTTCGCTTCCTCGGCGTGGACATCGGCGCGACCTCGGTCGACGTAGCGGTGACCAACGCCGAGCTGGAGGTCCTCGGTCACATCAACCAGCCCATGGACGTGCGCGAGGGCCCCGTCGCGGTCTTCGAGCAAGTCCTCGCCATGGCGGCCAAGTTGAAGGCCTCCGGGCTCGCGGAAGGGTTCGACGGCGCCGGAATCGGCGTCCCCGGCCCCGTCCGCTTCCCCGAGGGCGTCCCGGTCGCCCCGCCGATCATGCCGGGGTGGGACGGCTTTCCCGTACGGGAGGCCATCAGCCAGGACCTGGGCTGCCCCGTCATGGTCGACAACGACGTGAACCTGATGGCGATGGGGGAACAGCACGCGGGCGTCGCACGCTCCGTGGGCGACTTCCTCTGCGTCAAGATCGGCACCGGCATCGGCTGCGGAATCGTCGTCGGCGGTGAGGTCTACCGAGGGGTGACCGGCAGCGCGGGCGACATCGGCCATATCCAGGTCGAACCGGACGGGCGGCCCTGCGCCTGCGGGAACAAGGGCTGCCTGGAGGCGTACTTCAGCGGCGCGGCGCTCGCCCGCGACGCGGAGGACGCCGTCGGCCAGGGGCTCCTCCAGGAGCTCGCCGGCCGTCTGGAAGCCGCCGGAAAGCTCAGCGCGGTCGACGTCGCCGCGGCGGCCGCCGCCGGTGACGCCACCGCGATCGACCTCATCCGCGCGGGCGGCAACCGCACCGGGCAGGTCATCGCGGGTCTCGTCAGCTTCTTCAACCCCGGCCTCGTGGTGATCGGCGGCGGTGTGACCGGCCTCGGCCACACGCTGCTCGCCGCCATCCGCACGCAGGTCTACCGCCAGTCGCTGCCCCTGGCGACCGGCAACCTCCCCATCGTCCTGGGCGAGTTGGGGCCGACCGCCGGAGTCATCGGCGGCGCCCGGCTCATCAGCGACCACCTGTTCTCGCCGGCCTGACCGGTACGCACGACCCGTAGCACCGTCCGTACGTCGCACGTCCCGCACCGCACCTCTCCCGGTACAGCGCGCTGCCCCGCCCTGCTCAGAAACATGCCCCGCCCCTCCCGGGGGCCATCGCCCTACCCCGCCCTGCCCTGCAACCGGCCGCACCCGCCGACCCGCCCAAGGGAACAGTCATGGCACCAGAACCACCGCTGCTCACCATGTCCGGCATCACCAAGTCGTTCCCCGGCGTCCGCGCCCTCGACGGCGTCGACCTCCAGGTCCAGGCCGGCGAAGTGCACTGCCTCCTCGGCCAGAACGGCGCCGGCAAGTCCACGCTCATCAAGGTCCTCGCCGGGGCCCACCAGCCCGACGACGGCGAGATCACCTGGCGCGGCGAACGCACCGTCCTCAAATCGCCCATCGCCGCCATGCGCCTGGGCATCGCCACCATCTACCAGGAACTCGACCTGGTGGAGGGCCTGTCCGTCGCCGAGAACGTCCACCTCGGACATGAGCCGACCGCGGCCGGGTTCGTCGTCAAGGGCCGCGAGGCGAAAGCGTCGACAGCCGCTCTGCTCAAGCGACTCGGGCACGCGGAGATCGACCCGGGCACGCTCGTCGGCGACCTCTCGGCCGCCCACCAGCAGATCGTGTCCATGGCCCGCGCCCTCTCCCACGAAGTGCGCCTCATCGTCATGGACGAGCCGTCGGCCGCCCTCGACCCGGACGAGGTCGACAACCTCTTCCGCATCGTCGGCGACCTCACGGCGGACGGCGTCGCCGTCGTCTACATCTCCCACCGCCTCGAAGAGATCCGCCGCATCGGCGACCGCGTCACCGTCCTGAAGGACGGCCGGGCCGTGGCGGGCGGACTGCCCGCGAAGGAGACCCCGACCCGCGAGGTCGTCGCCCTGATGACGGGCCGCAACGTCGAGTACGTCTTCCCGGACCGACCGGTCGAACCGCCCACGTCGCAGCCGGTGTTGACGGTCAAGGGCCTCTCCCGCGAAGGGGAGTTCGAACCCCTCGACCTCGAACTGCGCCCCGGCGAGATCGTCGGCCTGGCCGGACTCGTCGGCTCCGGGCGCTCCGAGATCCTGGAGACCATCTACGGCGCCCGCAAGTCCACCGCCGGACATGTCGTCGTCGACGGCAAGGCGTTGAAGTCGGGCAGCGTCCGCGCCGCCGTGCGCGCCGGGCTCGGCCTGGCCCCCGAGGAGCGCAAGGCGCAGGCCCTGCTCATGCTGGAGTCCGTCACCAACAACGTCTCCGTCTCCTCCATGTCCCGCTTCTCGCGCGGCGGTTGGATCGACCGGAGCGGCGAGCGCAAGGCGGCGCAGACCGCCACCCGTGAGCTCTCCCTGCGCCCCGACAACCCCACCGCGCCCGTGCGCACGCTCTCCGGCGGCAACCA
Source organism: Streptomyces sp. NPDC046925 (assembly GCF_040644915.1). Classification (NCBI taxonomy): domain Bacteria; kingdom Bacillati; phylum Actinomycetota; class Actinomycetes; order Kitasatosporales; family Streptomycetaceae; genus Streptomyces; species Streptomyces sp. NPDC046925. The sequence goes on from NZ_JBEYWZ010000001.1 coordinate 798,395, forward strand.
GCAAAAGGCCGTCCTGGCCCGCTGGCTGCTCCGCGGCTGCCGCGTCCTGCTGCTCGACGAGCCGACCCGCGGCGTGGACATCGGCGCCCGCGCCGAGCTGTACGCCGTGATCCGCCGCCTCGCCGACGACGGCCTCGCCGTCCTGCTCGTCTCCAGCGAAGTGCCCGAGGTCCTGGGCCTCGCCGACCGTGTCCTGGTCCTCCGCGAGGGCCGCGTCGTCCATACGGCGCCCGCCCGCGACCTCGACGAACACCGCGTACTCGACCTCGTACTCGAAGGGAGCCCGGCGTCATGACGCAGCCCGCATCGCCGCCACGGCCCGCCGCATCGAAGGCACAACCGGCGGACGGCGCAAGCCCGTTGCGGACGCTCGCCGCACGTGCCGACGTGCGGACGCTGTCCCTGCTCGGCGTGCTCGCCGTCCTGGTCCTGATCGGCGGCATCACCCAGCCCGACTCGTTCCTGGACGCCGACAACGTCCAGCTGATCCTCACCCAGGCGTCCGTCATCGGCGTCGTCACGGTCGGCATGACCTTCGTGATCATCTCCGGCGGCATCGACCTGTCGGTCGGCGCGATCGTCGCGCTCGCCTCGGTATGGGCGACGACGGTCGCCACCCAGGAGTACGGCTTCGTCGGCATCCTCTTCACCGCGGTGATCGTCGGCATGGCCTGCGGCCTCGTCAACGGCATGCTCATCGCGTACGGCGCGGTGGTGCCGTTCATCGCGACGCTCGCGATGCTCGCGTCGGGCCGGGGCCTCGCCCTGCAGATCACCGACGGCAAGACGCAGATGGTCACCGTGGACAGCGTGCTCAAGCTCGGCGAGCGCGACTCCTACATCCTCGGCATCCCGCCGCTCGTCCTGGTCTTCGCGGCCGTCACCGTCATCGGCTGGCTGATCCTGAACCGCACCACCTTCGGACGCCGCTCGGTCGCGGTCGGCGGCAACGCGGAAGCGGCCCGCCTCGCCGGTATCGACGTACGCAGGCAGCGCCTCTACCTCTACCTGCTCTCCGGCCTCTGCTGCGGGATCGCGGCCTTCCTGCTGATCATCCTCGCCGGGTCGGGCCAGAACACCAACGGCAACCTCTACGAACTCGACGCCATCGCCGCCGTGATCATCGGCGGCACCCTGCTCAGCGGCGGCCGCGGCACCATCACCGGTTCCGTCCTTGGCGTGCTGATCTTCACGACGATCCAGAACATCTTCGCGCTCAACAACCTGGAGACCGCCGTCCAGCAGATCGCCAAGGGGGCGATCATCGTCGCCGCGGTGCTCGTCCAGCGACGTACGTCCTCAACCCACTGATCCGCAGACCCGAAGGGTTCACCGCCATGCCAGAAATCACGAGCCGCAGAGGACTGCTCTTCGGAGCGGCCGCCCTGTCCACCGGTGCTCTCATAACGGGCTGCACCAGCAACGAACCCAAGGACGAGGGGTCGGACAGCAAGGACCAGCCGGTCGCCGACGACAAGCCCGGCAAGAAGGTCACCATCGGCTTCGCGGGCCCGCAGGCCGACCACGGCTGGCTCAACGCGATCAACGACAACGCCAAGGAGCGGGCGAAGAAGTACTCCGACGTCACCCTTGAGTCCACCGAGGGCTCGAACGACACCGCCGCCCAGATCGGCCAGGTCGAGACGCTGATCAACAAGAAGGTCGACGTCCTGGTGATCCTGCCGGCCGACGGCAAGGCGCTCACGCAGGTCGGCCTGAAGGCCATGAAGGCGGGCATCCCCGTCGTCAACCTCGACCGCGTCTTCGCCACCCCGCAGGCCTACCGCTGCTGGATCGGCGGCGACAACTACGGCATGGGTCTCAGCGCGGGCCACTACATCGGCGAGAAGCTCAAGGGCAAGAAGAACGCCAAGGTCGTCGAGCTGGCGGGACTCGACAACCTGGAGCTCACCAAGCAGCGCAGCAAGGGCTTCGACGACGCCCTGAAGAACTACTCGAACATCGAGAAGGTCGCCCGGCAGGCCGCCGACTTCACCGTCGAATCGGGCCAGTCCAAGATGTCGCAGCTCCTCCAGGCGCAGAAGAACTTCGACGCCCTGTGGAACCACGACGACGACCAGGGTGTGGGCGCCCTGCGCGCCATCAAGCAGGCGGGCCGCGACGACTTCCTGATGGTCGGCGGCGCGGGCGCGCTCTCCGCCTTCCAGGCCATCGAGTCCGACGACAGCGTGCTCAAGGCCACCGTGCTCTACCCGCCGACCATGGCCGCCTCCGCGATCGACCTGGCGCGCGCCCTGGGCCAGGGCAAGGGCATCAGCGGGATGGCGGAGTTCGAGATCCCGTCCTTCGTCACCTGCTACTCCGCCGTCGTCGACAAGGAAAACGTCGGCAAGTACATGTCCACCGGCTTCAAGTGATGCGCGCAGCCGCACCCCCCACCGAGCATTTACGAGGAGGAGTACCGCATGCGTGAGACGGAACACGAGGCTGGGACCGGTAAGCGGCCACTGGGGGTGGGCATGGTCGGATACGCCTTCATGGGCGCCGCCCACTCCCAGGGCTGGCGCACCGTCGGACGCGTCTTCGACCTGCCCCTGCAACCGGTCCTCTCGGCGGTCTGCGGACGCGACGGCGGCGCCGTGCGCGCCGCCGCGGACCGGCTCGGGTGGGCGTCGGCGGAGACCGACTGGCGCGCCCTCGTGGCCCGTGACGACATCGATCTGATCGACATCTGCACGCCCGGCGACAGCCACGCGGAGATCGCGATCGCGGCGCTCGACGCGGGCAAGCACGTGCTGTGCGAGAAGCCCCTCGCCAACACCGTCGAGGAGGCCGAGGCGATGGTCGAGGCCGCCGAGCGGGCCCGGGCGCGGGGGCAGGTGGCGATGGTCGGCTTCAACTACCGCCGCGTTCCCGCTCTCGCGCTCGCCCGGCAGATGGTCGCCGAGGGGCGGCTGGGCACACTGCGGCACGTGCGCCTCACCTACCTCCAGGACTGGCTGGTCGACCCCGCGTTCCCGCTGACGTGGCGGCTGCGCAAGGACCGTGCGGGTTCGGGCGCCCTCGGCGACCTGGGCGCGCACATCGTGGACCTCGCGCAATACCTGGTGGGGGAGCCGGTGGCGGGCGTCTCGGCGCTCACCGAGACCTTCGTACGGGAGCGGCCGCTGCTCGACGGCGCGTCCAGCGGGCTCACGGCGGAGGGAGGCACCGCGGTCGGTCAGGTCACCGTGGACGACGCGGCGGTCTTCACCGGGCGCTTCCCGTCGGGCGCCCTGGCCTCCTTCGAGGCGACCCGGTTCGCCGCAGGCCGCAAGAACGCGCTGCGGCTCGAACTCAACGGCTCGGACGGCTCGCTGGCCTTCGACCTGGAGCGCCTGAACGAACTGTCCTTCCACGACCACACCGAGCCCGCCACGTCATCGGGCTTCCGCCGCATCCTGGTGACCGAGCCCGGCCATCCGTACCTGGAGGCCTGGTGGCCGCCGGGCCACGGCCTCGGCTACGAGCACACGTTCGTGCACCAGGCCCGCGACCTGCTGCACGCCATCGCCACGGGCACGCAGCCCGAGCCGTCCTTCGCCGCGGGTCTCTCCGTCCAGCGGGTGCTCGCCGCGGTGGAGGAGAGCGCGGAGAAGAACTCGGTCTACACCCCCGTCGCTTCCACTCCCGCCACGGTCTGAGGAGGCCTGTTCATGCCCCGCGACTTCACGCTCTTCACCGGCCAGTGGGCCGACCTGCCCCTTGAGGAGGTCTGCCGCCTCGCCCGCGACTTCGGCTACGACGGTCTCGAACTCGCCTGCTGGGGCGACCACTTCGAGGTCGACAAGGCGCTGAGTGACCGCTCCTACCTGGACTCGCGCCGCCAGCTCCTGGACAAGTACGGCCTCAAGTGCCGGGCCATCTCCAACCACCTGGTCGGACAGGCCGTCTGTGACGCCATCATCGACGAGCGGCACCAGGCGATCCTGCCCGCCCGCATCTGGGGCGACGGCGAGGGGGAGGGCGTCCGGCAGCGGGCCGCCCGCGAGATCGAGGACACGGCGCGCGCGGCGGCCGCCTTCGGCGTCGACACGGTCGTCGGCTTCACCGGCTCGTCGATCTGGCACCTGGTGGCGATGTTCCCGCCGGTGCCGGACGCGATGATCGAGCGTGGTTACGAGGACTTCGCCGAGCGCTGGAACCCGATCCTCGACGTCTTCGACGTACAGGGCGTGCGCTTCGCCCATGAGGTGCACCCCTCCGAGATCGCCTACGACTACTGGACGACGCACCGCGCCCTGGAGGCCGTCGACCACCGGACGGCCTTCGGCCTGAACTTCGACCCCTCGCACTTCGTGTGGCAGGACCTGGACCCGGTCGGCTTCCTCTACGACTTCCGGGACCGGATCTACCACGTCGACTGCAAGGAGGCCCGGCGCCGGCTCGACGGCCGCAACGGCCGTCTGGGCTCGCACCTGCCGTGGGGCGACCCGCGCCGCGGCTGGGACTTCGTCTCGGCGGGCCACGGGGACGTCCCCTGGGAGGACGTGTTCCGGATGCTGCGCTCGATCGCCTACGAGGGGCCGATCTCCGTGGAGTGGGAGGACGCGGGGATGGACCGCCTCCAGGGGGCGCCGGAGGCGCTGAAGCGCCTGAAGGCGTTCGACTTCGAGCCGCCGACGGCTTCGTTCGACGCGGCGTTCGGCGGCAACTGACTTCTGCCGCCGGGTGGTCGGGCTCCCCGCCGCCGGACGGTCGGGCTCCCCGCCCGCCAGGTGGTCGTGCTCCCTGCCGCCAGGCAGCGGGGCGGAGAGCCCTTGCTCTGACGCCGAGTCACTTTGTCCTGCCCAAGGAAAAAGCTGAACTCAATTGCTGTGCAAGGGCTTTCCGTCCAAGACAAACGTGGCTACCGTCCCTGATGTGTACAGGACATGAACCTCCCGGGGTGACGGCGCACCCCGGCGCCCAGCGCCCCCCCGCACACACCCGCGTACGACCGTCCCCCTTCCGGAGGAACACCGTGCACAGGAAACGCCTCAGACTCCGCAAGACCCTCGCCCTCTTCACCGGCACCCTGCTGGCCGGCGCCAGCCTCACCCTCGTCGCCCCCGCGGCGAACGCCGCCGACCCTGAGGCCGTCCGCGCCGCACAGGAGCAGGCGGACAAGGCGGCCGCCGGAAAGTCCACCGGAAAGTCCACCGGCAAGGCCGCCGCGGCCGAGGACTTCCAGCAAGTCACCCTGGCCAAGGGCGAACCCGAGACGGGCGAGCCCATGACGCTCGCCGTGCTGCCCGACCGCTCCGTCCTGCACACCTCCCGTGACGGCACACTGCGCCTGACGGACGCCGCGGGCAACACCAAGGTCGCGGGCAAGATACCGGTCTACAGCCACGACGAGGAGGGACTCCAGGGCGTCGGCCTCGACCCGAAGTTCAGCGAGAACCGCGCGATCTTCCTCTACTACGCGCCCCCGCTCGACACCCCGGCCGGCGACGCCCCGGAGAACGGCACGGCCGAGGAATTCAAGAAGTTCGACGGCGTCAACCGCCTCTCCCGCTTCGTCCTGAAGGCCGACGGCACCCTGGACAACGCCAGCGAGAAGAAGGTCCTCGACGTCCCCGCGAGCCGCGGCACCTGCTGCCACGTGGGCGGAGACATCGACTTCGACAAGGACGGCAACCTCTACCTCTCGACCGGCGACGACTCCAACCCCTTCGCCTCCGACGGCTTCACGCCCATCGACGAGCGCGCGGACCGCAACCCCGCCTTCGACGCGCGGCGCAGTGCGGGCAACACCAACGACCTGCGCGGCAAGATCCTGCGCGTCAAGGTCGCCGACGACGGCTCGTACACGGTCCCGGACGGCAACCTCTTCGCCCCGGGCACCGAGAAGACCCGCCCCGAGATCTACGCGATGGGCTTCCGCAACCCCTTCCGCATGAGCGTCGACAAGCCCACCGGCATCGTGTACGTCGGTGACTACGGGCCCGACGCGGGCGCCGCCGACCCCAAGCGCGGCCCGGCCGGACAGGTCGAGTTCGCCCGCGTGACCAAGGCGGGCAACTTCGGCTGGCCGTTCTGCACCGGCAAGAACGACGCCTACGTCGACTACGACTTCGAGACGAAGACCTCCGGCGCCGCCTTCGACTGCGCCGCGCCGAAGAACGACTCGCGGCACAACACCGGCCTCACCGACCTGCCGCCCGCACAGGAAGCCTGGATCCCCTACGACGGCGACTCCGTGCCCGAGCTCGGCTCCGGCTCCGAGTCCCCGATGGGCGGACCCGTCTACCGCTACGACGCGGCGAACACCTCCCCGGTGAAGTTCCCCGAGGCCTACGACGGCGACTTCTTCGCGGGCGAGTTCGGCCGCCGCTGGATCAAGCGCATCGAGCAGAACGCGGACGGTACGGTCTCGAAGATCAACCCGTTCCCGTGGACCGGCACCCAGATCATGGACATGGAGTTCGGCCCCGACGGCGCCCTGTACGTCCTCGACTACGGCACGGCCTGGTTCGGCGGCGACGAGAACTCCGGTCTCTTCCGCATCGAGAACGCCACCGAGGGCCACTCCCCGGTCGTCGAGGCGAGCGCGTCCGTGACCAGCGGCCAGGCCCCGCTCACGACGAAGTTCACCGCGAAGGCCACGGACGCCGAGGGCGGCACGCTGACCTACGCGTGGGACTTCGGCGACGGCGGCAAGTCGACTCAGCAGAACCCCTCGTACACGTACAAGAAGAACGGCGTCTACACCGCGACCGTGACCGTCAAGGACTCCACCGGGCGAACCGGTTCGTCCAGCGCGCACATCACCGTCGGCAACACCGCGCCCAAGGTGACCCTGGAACTCCCCGGTGACGGACAGCTGTTCACCTTCGGCGACAAGGTGCCCTTCAAGGTGAAGGTGACCGACAAGGAAGACGGCCCGATCGACTGCACCAAGGTCAAGGTCACGCACATCCTCGGCCACGACAGCCACGGCCACCCGGTCACCTCGGCCAACGGCTGCGAAGGCACCATCCAGACGTCGGCGGACGGCGAGCACGACCCGAACGCCAACATCTTCGGGGTCTTCGACGCCGAGTACACCGACAAGGGTGCCAATGGCCAGCCCGCGCTGACCACCCACGACCAGAACGTCGTCCAGCCCAAGCACCGCCAGGGCGAGCACTTCAACGAGTCCAAGGGCGTCTCCGTGGTGAACCACACCCCGGCGCACGGCGGTAAGACGGTCGGCGACATCAACAACGGCGACTGGGTCTCCTTCAACCCCTACATCCTCGGCAACGCCACCAAGCTGACCGCGCGCGTCGCGTCGGCCGGCGCGGGCGGCACCCTCGAGGTCCGCAGCGGATCGGCCACCGGCAAGGTGCTCGGCAGGGCCACGGTCAAGCCGACCGGCGGGTGGGAGACGTACGCGGACGTGAGCACCGCCATCTCCAAGGCGCCCAAGTCGACGACCACGCTCTTCCTGGTCTTCAAGGGCAAGGGCACCGGAGCGCTGTTCGACCTCGACGACTTCACCATCACCACGAGCTGAGAAAGGGGCCACCCCACCATGCGGGCATCCGCACGTATCACCATCGCCACCGCTACGGCCGCCCTGCTCATCGGCTGTGTGTCGGGTCCGGCGGCCTCGAAGCCGGAGCCCTCGGGCTCGAAGGCGGGCTCGAAGGCGGGCGAGAGGGTCCTGGTCTTCTCCAAGACCGCGGGCTTCCGGCACGACTCGATCCCCGAAGGCATCGCGGCGATCAAGGAACTCGGCGCGGCGAACGGCTTCACCGTCGACGCGACCGAGGACGCCAAGGCCTTCACGGCCAAGAACCTCGCGAAGTACGACGCCGTGATCTGGCTCTCCACGACCGGTGACGTCCTCGACGGCAAGCAGCAGAGCGCCTTCGAGGGCTACATCAAGAAGGGCGGCGGGTACGTGGGCGTGCACGCCGCCGCCGACACCGAGTACGACTGGCCCTTCTACGGTGGGCTCGCGGGCGCGTACTTCCAGTCGCACCCCGCGATCCAGCCCGCGAAGGTGCAGGTCGAGGACCACGGGCATCCGTCCACGGCACATCTGCCGGGGATCTGGGACCGGACCGACGAGTGGTACAACTACCGCACCAATCCGAGGGACCGCGCCCACGTCCTGGCCTCGCTGGACGAGTCGTCCTACACGGGCGGTTCGATGTCCGGCGACCATCCCATCGCCTGGTGCCAGAACTACCAGGGCGGTCGCTCCTTCTACACGGGCAGCGGTCACACCAAGGAGTCGTTCGCCGACCCGGCCTACCGCACCCACTTGCTCGGCGGCATCCGCTGGGCGACGGGCGCCTCGCAGGCCGACTGCCGCCCGGAGAAGGGCTACACGCCGATCTTCGACGGCACGGCGGGGTCTCTGGAGGCCTGGAAGCAGGCGGGTCCCGGCTCGTTCGAGCTGAACGAGAAGGACGGGACCCTCACGACCGTCGGCGGCATGGGCATGCTCTGGTACGACGGGGCGAAGGAGCTCGGCTCCTACTCCCTCAAGCTGGACTGGCGCATGGACGGCGACGACAACTCGGGGATCTTCGTGGGCTTCCCGCCCTCCGACGACCCCTGGTCGGCCGTGAACAACGGCTATGAGATCCAGATCGACGCCACCGACGTCCCGGAGAAGACCACCGGCTCCGTCTACGGCTTCAAGTCCGCCGACCTGAAGAAGCGCGACCAGGCGCTGAACCAGCCGGGGGAGTGGAACACGTACGAACTCCGGGTCGAGGGCGAACGCCTTCGGATCTATCTCAACGGAGTGAAGATCAACGACTTCACCAACACGGATCCGGCGAGGAGCCTGACGGACGGTCACATCGGCATCCAGAACCACGGTGCCGATGACCAGGTCTCCTTCCGCGACATCCGGGTGAAGGACCTGCCGGCCCGCACCGCGAGCGGGGTGGGCCGCTAGACGGCGGCGGGCGGAGGACGCCGGACCTCCGCCCGCCGTCTTATCCCCGACCCTTCTCTCTGGCGTCCGCCGTCTTATCTCCCCCGCGCGTTCTGCGCGTGTACGACAGGAGGCAGCCGTGCCCATCTCTCCTTCTACTGGTTCTTCCGACGCTTCGGGTGGCGATCTCGGCGGTCTCACGGGGGTGTGGCTGATCGGGGCGCGCGGTTCGGTCGCCACGACGGCTGTCGCGGGCTGCGCGGCCGTCACGGCCGGACTCCATCCGCCGACCGGCATGGTCACGGAGACCCCGCCGTTCGCGGACTGCGGTCTGCCAACGTTGTCGTCGCTCGTCTTCGGCGGCCACGACACGGTGGAGTGCCCGCTGCCCAAGCGCGCGGAGGAGCTGGCCGCGGGGGGTGTGCTCCCGTACGGGCTCCCGTCGGCGGTGGGCGCGGAACTGGCCGCGGCGGACGCGGAGATACGCCCCGGCGGGCCGCGCCGAGGGGACTCCGACACCAGGACGGACGAGGAACTGATCGAGTCCTTCGCCGCCGACCTCCGCGATTTCGTACGCCGCCGGGGGCTCGCCCGTGCGGTGGTGGTGAACGTGGCTTCTACGGAACCGGTGCCTGCGGATGGCGAGGGGCGGCTGCCCGCTAGCTCTCTCTACGCGGCGGCGGCCCTGCGGGCGGGCTGCCCGTACGTGAACTTCACCCCGTCCTCGGGGCTGCACCACCCGGCGCTCGCTTCCCTGGCCGCCTCGTCCGGGCTTCCCTACGCGGGCCGTGACGGCAAGACGGGACAGACGCTCCTGCGCTCGGTCCTGGGCCCGATGTTCGCCCAGCGTGCGCTCGCCGTACGGGCCTGGTCCGGCACGAACCTCCTGGGCGGCGGCGACGGCGCGGCCCTCGCCGACCCGGCCGCGGCCGCGGCGAAGAACGCGGGCAAGGAGCGGGTCCTCGCCGACACGCTGGGCTCCGCCCCGGAGGGCGAGGTCCACATCGACGACGTCCCCTCACTCGGCGACTGGAAGACCGCCTGGGACCACATCGCCTTCGACGGCTTCCTCGGCGCGCGGATGGTCCTCCAGACGACCTGGCAGGGCTGCGACTCGGCCCTGGCGGCACCTCTGATCCTGGACCTGGCCCGCTTGGCGGCCCGCGCCCACGAGAGGGGCCTTTCCGGCCCGCTGGGCGAACTGGGCTTCTACTTCAAGGACCCGGACGACGGCTCTTCATCAGCTCTCGCCGAACAGTACGAAGCACTGACGGGCTTTGCCTCACGGCTGCGGGGGGTGTCGGCTTGAGGGGGGCTGGGGTCGGGATCGGGGCTGGCGCTGACGCTCGGGCCGGAGCTGGGGCCGAGGTCGGGCGCGGGGCTGAGGTTGGCGTGGGTGTCGGGGCCGGTGCTGGTGGGGGCCTGCGTCTGGGTACTGGGCGCGACTGGGCCGAACTGCTGCGTGTCTCGGCCCTGTTCACCGTGCCCGGCGACGCCCTCGCCGGCGCGGCGGCAACGGGACTGCAGCCCAACCGCCGCACCCTCCTCGCCATCGCCGCGTCCCTCTCCCTCTACGAGGCGGGCATGGCCCTCAACGACTGGGCCGACCGCGCGGAGGACGCGATCGAACGCCCTCACCGCCCGTTGCCCTCCGGCCGCATCACCCCGTCCGTCGCGCTGGGCGCGGCAGCGGCACTGACGGCAGGAGGCCTGACCCTGGCCGCCGCCGCAGGCCGCCCCGCCCTGACGGTGGCCGGTGGCCTGGCGGCGACGGTATGGGCGTACGACCTGGGCCTGAAACACACCCCGGCCGGCCCGGCAGCCATGGCGGCGGCCCGCGCCCTTGACTTGCTGCTGGGAGCGGCGGCCACGTCAGCGGGGGCAGCCAGAGCCGCGACGCGGCGCCACCCGGCGGGGGACCGGGTCGTCTCCCGCGACCCCGGCATCCGCGCCGCGGTCCCCACCGCCCTCGTCCTGGGCGCCCACACCCTCGCGGTGACCGCGGTCTCCCGCCGCGAGGCCCAGGGCGGCTCCACGGCGGCCCCCCTGTGCGCGCTCGCCGCCACAGCGGCCCTGACCCAACTGCTGGCCAGGGTCGGCGGCGAGACCCGCGGGGCTGGCGGCAGCCGCCCGGCAGACAAGGGCGTGGGCACCAGTGCCGGCGCTCACGCTCCCGCCGGAATTGGCACCGGCACCGGCACCGGCACGGGAACCAGCACCGGCACCGGCACCGGCACGGGAACCAGCACCGGCACCGGCACCGGCACGGGAACCAGCACCGGCACCGGCACCGGCACCGGAACCGGCACCGGCACCGGAACCAGCACCGACGGCGTCCCCACCGCCGGACCCCCTCAACTCCCGACAGGCCGCCGGACTGCAGCCGCCGGCGGCCTGCCGGGCTCCACGCGCGGCGCTGCCCTGAAGCGGACCGGCAGCCCCCGGCGGATCGGCGTAAGCGGTGTCGTGCAGGCCGCGCTCGCCGCCACGTACGCCGCCACCGCCGCCCGCCCCCTCTTCCACGCCGCACTCAACCCGTCCCCCCAGCTCACCCAGCGAGCCGTGGGCGGCGGCATCCGGGCGATGATCCCGCTCCAGGCGGCCCTCTCCGCCCGCACGGGCGCCCCGGGCATCGCACTGCTGACCGCCGCCCTCGCCCCGGCGGCCCGCAAGTTCGGCCGGAAGGTGAGCGTCACATGACGGGTACGAACAACCGGGCAAGCGGCCCCTTCCGCTTCGGCTACGGCACCAACGGGCTGACCGACCTGAGGCTCGACGACGCCCTCGGTCTTCTCGCCGACCTCGGCTACGCGGGCGTCGGTCTCACCCTCGACCACATGCACCTCGACCCGCTCGCCCCCGACCTCGCCGCCCGCACCCGCCACGTGGCCCGCACCCTGGAACGGCTGGGTCTGACGGCGACGATCGAAACCGGCGCCCGCTACGTCCTCGACCCCCGCCGCAAACACGGCCCCTCTCTCCTCGACCCCGACCCGGACGCGCGCGCCGCCCGCGTCCGCCTGCTGATCCGCGCCGTCCAGGTCGCCGCCGACCTGGGCGCCCACGCCGTGCACTGCTTCAGCGGCATCACCCCCGAAGGCACCCCCGAGGACACCGCCTGGCACCGGCTCGCCGAGGCCATCGGCCCGGTGGTGGACGCCGCCCACGGCAGCGGCGTACCGCTGGCCATCGAACCCGAACCCGGCCACCTCCTCTCCACCCTCGCCGACTTCCACCGGCTCCGTCACGACCTCGGCAGCCCCGAGGCCCTGGGCCTCACCCTCGACATCGGCCACTGCCAGTGCCTCGAACCGCAGTCACCCGCCGACTGCGTACGCGCCGCCGCCCCCTGGCTGCGCCACGTCCAGATCGAGGACATGCGCCGCGGCGTCCACGAACACCTCCCGTTCGGGGACGGAGAGATCGACTTCCCGCCCGTACTCGAAGCCCTGGCCTCCACCGGCTACCAAGGCCTCACCGTCGTCGAACTGCCCCGCCACTCCCACGCGGGCCCCCAACTCGCCTCCCGATCCATCGAGTTCCTGCACAAAGCGGCGGCCGAAGCAGTGACCGAAACCGTCCGCACCCCGTCCCGCACCGCCCCGCTCCCCACCCCGGCCGGAGGAGGCACCACGTGACCGAAGCCCCCGTCATCGACGACCTCCGCACCCACCTGGAAGCCGCCCTCCCCGGTGCCGCCCGCGCCTGGCTGGACCAGGCCACCGCCGAGGCCGCCGCCCACCCCGGCCGACCGGCGCAGAGCACCACCCCCACCTGGGAACTGCGCTTCGCCGAAGCCGGGCGACGCTGCGGCCAGGACCACGCCGACGCCGCCCGCGTGCTGCTCCTGCACGCGGCCGACGCGGACCCGGCCACCCTCACCCGCGTCTACGGACAGGGCACCGCCGCCGAACGCCGCGCCGTCCTGCACGCCCTGCCCCATCTGGTCCGGGGCCCGGAGGCACTGCCCCTGGTCGAGGACGCCCTGCGTACGAACGACACCCGGCTCGTCGCCGCCGCCGTCGGCCCGTACGCCGCCCGGCACCTCGCCCCGCACGACTGGCGCCACGCGGTTCTCAAGTGCCTGTTCACGGGCGTCCCCCTGGACGCCGTCGATGAACTGGACCGCCGGGCCCACGCCGACGCCGAGCTCGCCCGCATGCTCGACGACTACGCCGGCGAACGCACCGCCGCCGGTCGCACCGTCCCCAGCGATCTGCACCGCGTCCTGGCCCTGGCCGCCGCTACGGCCCCCGCGGCCACAGCGGCGTCCGCGGCCCCCGCGACCCCTTCCACCGGCGAGGAGCAGGAGTCCTGATGCGCATCTTCGACCCCCACATCCACATGACGTCCCGGACCACCGACGACTACCAGGCCATGTACGCCGCGGGCGTCCGCGCCGTCGTCGAGCCCGCGTTCTGGCTGGGCCAGCCCCGCACCTCACCCGCCTCCTTCTTCGACTATTTCGACTCCCTCCTCGGCTGGGAGCCCTTCCGCGCGGCGCAGTACGGCATCGCCCACCACTGCACCATCGCCCTCAACCCCAAAGAGGCGAACGACCCGCGCTGCACCCCGGTCCTGGACGAACTGCCCCGGTATCTGGTCAAGGACAACGTCGTCGCCGTAGGCGAGATCGGCTACGACTCCATGACCCCCGCCGAGGACGCCGCGCTCACCGCCCAGCTCCAGCTCGCCGCCGACCACGAGCTGCCCGCGCTCGTCCACACCCCGCACCGCGACAAGCTCGCAGGACTGCGCCGCACCATCGACGTCGTCCGGGAGTCCGCGCTGCCCCTGGAGCGGGTCCTCATCGACCATCTCAACGAGACCACGGTCAAGGAGGCCAAGGACAGCGGCTGCTGGCTCGGGTTCTCCGTCTATCCCGACACCAAGATGGACGAGGAGCGGATGGTCGCCATCCTGCGCGACCACGGGCCCGAGCGGGTCCTGGTGAACTCGGCCGCCGACTGGGGCAAGAGCGACCCGCTCAAGACCCGCAAGGTCGCCGACGCCATGCTCGAATCCGGGTTCAGCGAGGACGACGTCGACCTGGTCCTGTGGCGCAACCCGGTCGCCTTCTACGGACTCAGCGGCCGCCTCGCGCTCGACGTCACGGACACCGAAGCCACTCACGAGGGCAATTCCATCCTCCGCGGCGGGGCGTGAGCCATGCGCTTCCGGCACCCCGACGGCAGCGTCGTCCACCTCGCGTACTGCACCAACGTCCACCCGGCCGAGACCCTCGACGGCGTCCTCGCGCAACTCCGCGACCACTGCGAACCCGTACGCAAACGGCTCGGCAGGGACCGCCTGGGCATCGGCCTGTGGCTCGCCAAGGACGCCGCCCACGCCCTGGTCACCGATCCGGCCGCGCTGCGCGGTCTGCGCACGGAACTCGACCGGCGCGGCCTGGAAGTCGTCACCCTCAACGGATTCCCGTATGAAGGGTTCGGCGCCGAAGAGGTCAAGTACCGCGTCTACAAGCCGGACTGGACCGACCCCGAGCGTCTCTCCCACACGACCGACCTGGCCCGCCTGCTGGCCGCGCTGCTCCCGGACGATGTCGCGGAAGGCACCATCTCCACCCTTCCTCTCGCCTGGCGCACCCCCTTCGACGCCACCCGCGCCGAGGCCGCCCGTTCCGCGCTGACCGCACTCGCCCAACGCCTGGACGCGCTGGCCGAGCTGACCGGCAAGTCGATCCGCATCGGCCTCGAACCCGAACCGGGCTGCACCGTGGAGACCACCGGCGACGCGATCGCCCCGCTCACCGCCATCGGCCACGACCGCATCGGTGTCTGCGTCGACACCTGCCACCTCGCCACCTCCTTCGAGGACCCGCAGACCGCGCTCGACGCCCTCGCCGCCGCGGGCATCCCCGTCGTCAAGTCCCAGCTCTCCGCAGCCCTGCACGCCGAACACCCCCATCTGCCCGAAGTACGCGAGGCACTCGCCGCCTTCGACGAACCCCGCTTCCTGCACCAGACCCGCACCCGGACCGCCGCCGGCCTGCACGGCACCGACGACCTCGGCGAATCCCTCGCCGGCGACGCCCTGCCCGAGAGCGCACCCTGGCGCGCCCACTTCCACGTCCCCCTGCACGCGGCTCCCGCGCCGCCCCTCACCTCCACGCTTCCCGTGCTCAAGGACACCCTCGCCCAGCTGGTCGGCGGGCCCGCCCCCCGCACCCGTCACCTCGAGGTCGAGACCTACACCTGGCAGGCGCTGCCGCCCGAACTGCGCCCCCGCTCCCGCCCCCAGCTCGCCGACGGAATCGCCGCCGAACTCACCCTCGCCCGCGATCTCCTGACGGACCTCGGCCTGAAGGAACTGCCATGAGCCCCACACCCCTCCTCGTCCTGGACGTCGTCGGCCTCACCCCCCGTCTCCTCGACCACATGCCGCACCTCAAGTCCCTGGGCCAGTCCGGCTCCCGGGCCACGCTCGGCACGGTCCTGCCCGCCGTCACCTGCGCCGCGCAGTCCACCTTCCTCACCGGCACCACCCCCGCCGAGCACGGCATCGTCGGCAACGGCTGGTACTTCCGTGAGCTCGGCGACGTACTCCTGTGGCGTCAGCACAACGGCCTCGTCACCGGCGACAAGCTGTGGGACGCCGCCCGCCGCGCCCACCCCGGCTACACCGTCGCCAATATCTGCTGGTGGTACGCCATGGGCGCCGACACCGACATCACCATCACCCCCCGTCCCGTCTACTACGCCGACGGCCGCAAGGAACCCGACTGCTACACCCGGCCCCCGGCCCTGCACGACGAACTCACCGAAAAGCTCGGCACGTTCCCCCTGTTCCACTTCTGGGGCCCCGGCGCCGACATCGTCTCCAGCCGCTGGATCGCGGACGCCACCCGCCACATCATCAGCACCCGCCACCCCGACCTGGCCCTGTGCTACCTCCCTCACCTCGACTACGACCTGCAGCGCTTCGGCCCCGACGACCCGCGCTCCCACCGGGCCGCCGCCGAACTCGACGCGACCATCGCTCCCCTCCTCGACGAGGCGAAGGCGGAGGGCCGCACCGTCGTCGCCCTGTCCGAGTACGGCATCACCCGCGTGGACCGGCCCGTCGACATCAACCGCGCCCTGCGCCGCGCCGGACTGCTCGAAGTGCACACCCAGGACGGCATGGAGTACCTCGACACGATGGCTTCGCGTGCCTTCGCCGTCGCGGACCACCAGATCGCCCACATCTACGTGCGCAGGCCCGAGGATCTGGAGGTCACCCGCCAGGCCCTGGCCGACCTGCCCGGCATCGAGCAACTCCTGGACGACGAGGGCAAGAAGGCCAACCACCTGGATCACCCGCGCTCGGGCGAACTCGTCGCCGTCGCCGAGCCCGATGCCTGGTTCACGTACTACTACTGGCTCGACGACGCCCGCGCGCCCGACTTCGCGCAGCTCGTCGAGATCCACCGCAAACCCGGCTACGACCCCGTCGAGCTCTTCATGGACCCGCTCGACCCGTACGTGAAGGTCAAAGCGGCGAAGGCGCTGGCCCGCAAGAAGCTCGGCATGCGCTACCGCATGGCGGTCGTGCCCCTGGACCCGTCACCTATTCGCGGCAGCCATGGCCGCCTCCCCGCGAGCGAGGACCCCGATTCCGGACCGCTCATTCTGTGCTCCACCCCCCGCGCTGTCGGTGACCACGTCGCGGCCACCGATGTGAAATCGCTGTTGCTCCACCTCGCGGGCCTGGACTGAGTCCTGGCGGCCCGCACCGGCAAGCCGGCATCGCTGGATCTGCTGGATCTGCTGGTTCGGCTTGATCTCCACTGAACCAGAGGGCTCGGACCGTGCCATCAGGGTCCGTCCCTGATCCACCCCTGATCCGTTATTCGAACCCATCCCTGACTCGATCCCGGGAGAGAACCGCATGAGCCGCAACCACACGTCCGCCGACCCCGAGCTGGCCCAGAGACTCAGCAGACGCGGTGTGCTCGGTGTCGCCGCGGGCGCCACCGCCGCCGCCCTGATCGGCACGGCGGCCGCCGCAGCCCCCGCCGTCGCGTCCCCCGCCACCGCCGCGCAGAAGAAGGGGCGCAGCCGTGCCGTCCTGCCCCCGGGCCGCCTCGGCATCCAGCTCTACAGCCTGCGCGACAAGGTCTCCACCCTCGGATTCGCGCCGGTCTTCGCGGAGCTGGAGAAGTACGGATACGACGAGATCGAGTTCGCCGGATACACCCAGGGCTCGGCGGGCGCCATCACCCTCGCCCAGCTCAAGCGGCTCGCCCGCGACCACGGGCTGAACCCGATCGGCAGCCACGTCGGCTACTACGACGACAACAACCCGAACGCGTACACCTTCGCGCAGAACCTCACGAAGGTCCTCGACGACGCCGAGGCACTCGGCCTCAAGCACATCGGCACCGCGTCGGGACCGTTCCGCTACGGCTCGACCGTCGACGGTTGGAAGCGGGCCGCCGAGGACTTCAACACCTACGGAGAGGCCGCACGCAAGCGCGGCATGAAGTTCTACCAGCACAACCACGCCGAAGAGTTCTCCTTCGCCACCGACAAGCCGAAGGTCCGCCTCTACGACGTGCTGCTCGCGGAGACCGACCCCGACTTCGTCTTTCTGGAGATGGACATCTTCTGGGCGTTCTCGGCCCAGTTCCGCTTCGGCAAGCGTGCGGACGGCACACCGGCGCCCTTCGAGCCGCTCAGCTACGTCCTCAAGCAGCCGCACCGCTACCCGCTGTTCCACGTCAAGGACGGCATACGCGACGAGACGACCCGCGACGGCTACCGCATGACGGACGTCGGTGACGGCGACATCGACTACAAGAAGTTCCTCTCCAAGGTGACCGCGCGGACCCACGACGGCCGCCGCTACCACCACTGGCAGACCGAGCACGACAACCCGGTCGAGTCCCTCGCCTTCGCCCGCAAGTCCAGCGAGCACCTGCACTCGCTCAACGAGCGCTGCGGGGACTGACCCCGGCTCGCCGGTCCTGCGGCGACGGACACAGAAGCGGCCGCCCCGTGCACCTGAGTGCACGGGGCGGCCGCTGGACGTACGAGAGGGTCAGGCCATCTCCTCGCCGAGGGGTTGCGGATTGGGTGTGATGCCTTTGTCCTTCGGCCTTCCGGGCTGCGAGAGGAAGAGCGCGACGAATCCCGCGAACAGGGAAATGGAACCGGCCAGCGTGAAGGCCCCGGTGTGGCCCCAGTTGCTCACCACGATGGCGCCCATGCCGGAGCCGAGGAGCCCGGAGACCAGCTTGGAGCTGTAGACCAGGCCGTAGTTGGAGGCGTTGTTGTTCTCGCCGAAGTAGTCCGCGGTCATCGCCGCGAACATCG
This sequence comes from Streptomyces sp. NPDC046925, assembly GCF_040644915.1. NCBI lineage: Bacteria > Bacillati > Actinomycetota > Actinomycetes > Kitasatosporales > Streptomycetaceae > Streptomyces > Streptomyces sp. NPDC046925. Next base: position 816,575 of record NZ_JBEYWZ010000001.1, read on the forward strand.
GGAAGATGGCGCCGCCGCCGAATCCGGAAATGCTGGAGAAGATCAGGAACAGCGGAAGGTTTTCGATGTTCGCCGCCCACAGAATTCCGTACTGCGAGAGACCGAGCACGATACAGACGAAGATCAGGCACCGCTTGCGTCCATAGCGGTCCGAGAGCCAGCCGATGACACCTCGGCCCGTGCCGTTGACGATGGCTTTCAGCGACATCGCTGTGGCGACGATTCCACCGGCGAATCCGGCTTCCTTGCCGATGTCCACCTGGAACGCGATGCCGAAGATGTTCACGCCCGACGTGCACAGCAGACAGAACCACATCAGTGCGACCCGGCCGGTCTGCCACGCCTCCTTGGGCGTGTACTGCCGCACGGCGGGCGGGTTCATCGCAAGCGCGCGCCTGGCCCGCGGGTCGGTCGGAGGCCGCAGCGGGTCCACGTCGGCCGGCCACCAGTTCTTCGGCGGGTCCTGGAAGAAGTAACCGGCCACGGCGACCATCGCCGCCAGGAAGAGGCCGACGGAGACAAGCACCCAGCGGAAGTTCGTCAGGTCCATGTAGCCGGTGAAGATGAACACGAACGGCACCGAGCCGTAGGCGAATCCGCCGTTGACGAATCCGGTCTTTCCGCCCTTTCGCTCGGGATACCACTTGCCGACCATGTTCACGCACGTCGCGTACACCATGCCGGCGCCCATACCGCTGAACATGCCGAAGCCGAGGAAGGCGACGACGACATGCGGCGCGAACGCCAGTGACAGATATCCCAGGAGCGTGCCGAGAGCGCCGCACATCATGGCCCAGCGCGCCGGAAGTTTGCCGCTCTCACGGAGCTTGCCCGCCGGGAAGGCCACCGCGGCCTGGAAGAAGACCCAGACGCCCAGCATCCAGAAGATGGCGGTGTCGCCCCACGCATGCGCGTGGCGCAGGGTGTCCTCGGCCGACGCGAACGCGTACTCGGCCGAACTGATGCCCATCATGCCGACCCACGGCAGGATGACCATCCACTTGCGCTTGCGGCCCATGATGTCCACGTCGGTCTCGCCGACCCGGTACATCCGGCCGTTCGCGTCCGTCACCTCCCGGAAGGGGACGGACGTGTGTATGTCGGTTGTCGTCATGTTGGTTCAGCACCCCTTGCGTCGAAAAGATCCTGGCCAGCGCCCCCTGTCCAATTCCTTTCGTGTGCGCACGGGTCCCGGGGCCGGCCGACGCGCACCGCCGTCCGGCCCCAACACCGGTCACCTCATCGACCGCCCCCCAACAGACCGGCCGCCCGGGCCCACCGGTACTTCGCGCCGAGCGCGGCCACCGGCTTCTCCGTCGTGTACGGATACGCCACGACCCCGCGCTCGAAGAGGTACTGGCAGGCCTCCTCCACCTCGACGTCGCCCGCCAGGGATGCCACGACGGGCTTCTCGATGCCGCGCTCGCGGAACTCCGCGATCACGCGCGCCGTCAGTTCGGCGAAGACCATGGGAGGGGTGACGATGGTGTGCCAGTAGCCCAGGACGAGCGCGTGGATGCGCGGGTCCTCCAGGCCGAGCCGGATCGTCGCCTCGTACGTCGACGGGGGCTCGCCCCCGGTGATGTCGACGGGGTTTCCCGCCGCCCCGAAGGGCGGGATGAACGCCCGGAAGGACGCGTCCAGGTCGTCGGGGATCTCCATGAGCCGCAGCCCGTTGTCGGTCACCGCGTCGGAGAGCAGCACGCCGGAGCCGCCCGCCCCCGTGATGATCACGATGTTGTCGCCCTGCGGGGTGGGGAGCACCGGCAACGCGCGCGCGTACTCCAGCATCTCGTTGAGCCCCGGCGCCCTGATGACACCCGCCTGCCGCAGGATGTCGTCGTACACGGCGTCGTCGCCCGCGAGCGCGCCCGTGTGCGATCCGGCGGCCTTCGCCCCGGCGGCCGTCCGTCCGGCCTTCAGGACCACGACGGGCTTCTTCGGAACGGTCGCCCGCGCGGCCTCCACGAAGGCGCGGCCGTCCTTGAGGTCCTCCAGGTGCATCGCGATGCACCGGGTGTTGGGGTCCTCGCCGAACCACGTGAGGAGGTCGTCCTCGTCCAGGTCGGACTTGTTGCCGAGCCCGACGATCGCCGAAACGCCCGTCTTCGTAGTGCGCGCGAAGCCGAGGATGGCCATCCCGATGCCACCGGACTGACTCGTCAGGGCGACCCCGCCCTTGACGTCGTACGGCGTGCAGAACGTGGCGCACAGGTCCTGCCACGTCGAGTAGTAGCCGTAGATGTTCGGGCCGAGCAGCCGCACTCGGTGCCGCTCGCCGATCCGCACGATCTCGTCCTGGAGCGCCTGTTCGCCGGTCTCGGCGAACCCGGAGGGGATCAGGACGGCATTGGGGATGCCTTTGCGACCCACCTCCTCCAAGGCCGACGCCACGAACTTGGCGGGGATCGCGAAGACCGCCACATCCACCTCACCGGGAACGTCCGTGACACTCTTGTACGCCTTGCGGCCCAAGATGTCATCGGCCTTGGGGTTCACCGGATGGATCTCGCCGGAGAAGCCGCCGTCGATGAGGTTGCGCATCACCGAGTTGCCGATCTTGCCCTGTTCGTTGGAGGCGCCGATCACGGCGACCGAGCGGGGCTCCATCAGCCGCCGCATCGACGCGAGCATCTCCTCGCGCGTGTACGTACGGCGCTGCTGCACGGCTCCTTCGGAGAGGATGACCCGGATGTCGGCGGCGACGGCCCCCTCCGGAGTGGCGATCACCGGGTTGAGGTCCACCTCGGCGATCTCCGGGAAGTCGGTCACCAGTTGCGACACCCGGCGTATCTGCTCGGCCACGGCCCACCGGTCCACGGCAGGGGCACCCCGCACACCGCGCAGGACCTCGGCGGCGCGTATCGAGTCCAGCATCGAGGCGGCCTCGTCCGCGTCGACCGGCGCGAGGCGGAACGTGACGTCCTTGAGGACCTCGACGAGTACGCCGCCGAGCCCGAAGGCGACGACCTTCCCGAACGTCGGATCGGTCACCGCCCCGACGATGACCTCCTGCCCGGACGGCAGCAGCTCCTGCACCTGCACGCCCTCGATACGCGCGTCCGGCGCGTACGCGCGCGCGTTGTCGACGATTTCGCAGAAGGCGGCCCGTACGCCGGCGGCGCCCTCCACCCCGACCATGACGCCGCCCGCATCGGTCTTGTGCAGGATGTCGGGGGAGACGATCTTCATGACGACGGGCCCTTCGAAGCGGGCCGCGTGCGCCACCGCCTCGTCCACGTCCGTCGCCAGTTCCTCGCCGGGTACGGCGATCCCGTACGCGTCCGCGAGGATCTTGCCCTCGGGCGCCGTCAGCGACGTCCGTCCCCCGGCGCGCACGGAGTCGAGGAGCGCCCGCACCGTCAGTGCGCGGTCTTCGGCCATCAATCAGATCACTCCGTTCGACTTGAGGAGGCGCAGTTCCTCGTCGCCGAGGCCGAGCTCACCGACGAAGACCTCCGCGTTGTGCTCGCCGAGCAGCGGTGAACTGACCACGTCGACGGGGGAGTCCGACAGCTTCAGCGGGGAGCCGACCGTGGTGAAGGAACCGCGCTGGGGGTGGGCGACCTCGACGACCATCTCGTTCGCGGCGAGCGAGGCGTCCTCGATGATCTCCTTGGTGGAGAGGATCGGGCCGCACGGGATGTTGTGCGCGTTGAGCCGCTCCAGGACCTGCCACTTGGGCAGCGTCGACGACCACTCCTCGATCAGCTGGAACATCTTGCCGAGCTTGGGAAGGCGCGCCTCCGGAGAGGCCCACTCGGGGTCCTGTGCCAGCTCGGGACGCCCGATGAGCTCGGTGAGCGGCTGCCAGCCCACGGGCTGCACGATGACGTACACGTAGTCGTTCGGGCCGCCGGGCGCGCACTTGACCGCCCAGCCGGGCTGCCCGCCGCCGCTCGCGTTGCCGGAGCGCGGCACCTCGTCCCCGAAGTCCTCGTTGGGGTACTCGGCGAGCGGCCCGTGCGCCAGGCGCTGCTGGTCGCGCAGCTTGACCCGGCACAGGTTGAGCACGGCGTGCTGCATGGCCACGTTCACGCGCTGTCCGCGGCCGGTGTTCTCCCTCTGGAAGAGGGCGGCGAGAATCCCGGCGACGGCGTGGATGCCGGTCCCGGAGTCGCCGATCTGGGCGCCCGTGGCGAGCGGCGGGCCGTCCTCGAAGCCCGTGGTCGACATGGAGCCGCCCATGGCCTGTGCCACCACTTCGTAGGCCTTGAAATTGGTGTAGGGGCCCTCTCCGAAGCCCTTGATGGAGGCGTAGACGATCCGCGGGTTGATCTCCTGGATGCGGTCCCAGGTGAAGCCCATGCGGTCCACGGCGCCCGGCCCGAAGTTCTCCACCATCACGTCGGAGCGCCGGATCAGCTCGGTCAGGAGCTCCTTGCCGCGCTCGGTTTTGGTGTTGAGGGTGATGCTGCGCTTGTTGCAGTTGAGCATCGTGAAGTAGAGCGAGTCGACGTCCGGGAGGTCACGCAGCTGTTTGCGGGTGATGTCTCCGGAGGGCGCCTCCAGCTTCACCACGTCCGCGCCCAGCCAGGCGAGCAGCTGGGTGGCGGAGGGCCCGGACTGGACGTGTGTCATGTCGAGGACGCGTACGCCCTCAAGAGCCTTGGTCGTCATCGCGCGGGCTCCTCACTTGTACATGGTCTGGTTCATGGTTCCGGGGGCGTACGCGTCCGGGTCGACCCATACGTTGATCAGCGAGGGCTTGCCCGACTCGCGGGCCCGCAGCAGGGCGGGGCCGATGTCGGCGGGGTCGCGGACCTCTTCGCCGTAGCCGCCGAGCATCTGGGCGAACTTGTCGTAGTGGACGTCTCCGAGGGTGTTGCCGACGCGTTCGCGCTCCTGGCCGTACTTGGCCTTCTGGCCGTAACGGATCTGGTTCATCGAGGAGTTGTTGCCCACGATTCCCACGAAGGGCAGGTTGTAGCGGACGAGCGTCTCGAAGTCCCAGCCGGTCAGCGAGAAGGCGCCGTCTCCGAAGAGGGCCACCACCTCCTTGTCGGGCCGCGCCTGCTTGGCGGCGAGCACGAAGGGGATGCCGACGCCGAGCGTGCCGAGCGGACCGGGGTCCATCCAGTGGCCGGGCGACTTGGGCTGCACGACCTGGCCGGAGAAGGTGACGATGTCGCCGCCGTCACCGATGTAGATCGAGTCTTCTGTAAGGAAGTCGTTGATTTCGCTGACGAGACGGTAGGGGTGGATCGGCGAGGCGTCGGACTTCAGGTTCGGCAGCCGCTTCTCGATCGCCGTCTGCTCGGCGGCGCGGAGCTCGTCGAGCCACTCCTTGCGCTTGGACGCGCCGCCGTTGAGACGACCGGACGCGGCCTCGGTGACGGACTTCAGGATGAGCCCCGCGTCACCGACGATGCCCAGGTCGATGTCCCTGTTCTTGCCGACGGTGCGGTAGTCGAGGTCGATCTGTACGACGGTGGCGTCCGGGGAGAGCCGCTTCCCGTAGCCCATACGGAAGTCGAAGGGCGTGCCCACGATGACGATGAGGTCGGCGTTGGAGAAGGCGTACCGCCGCGAGAGCTGGAAGTGGTGCGGGTCGCCGGGCGGCAGGGTGCCGCGGCCCGCGCCGTTCATGTAGGCGGGCACGTTCAGGGTCCGCACGAGTTCGATGGCGGAGGCGGTGCCCCGCGTCGTCCACACCTGGCTGCCGAGCAGGATCGCGGGCTTCTCGGCGTGCACGAGCAGGTCGGCGAGTTTCTCGATCGCCTCGGGGTCGCCGGCCGAGCGGGTGGAGGCGCGATACTGCCCGGCCTGCGGCACCCGGGCCTTGTCCACCGGCACCTTGGCGTCGAGCACATCGCGTGGGATCTCCAGGAAGGACGGCCCGGGAGCGCCGTGGAAGCACTCGCGGAAGGCCATCGACACCATGTCCGCGGCGCGTGCCGTGTCCGGCACGGTCGCGGCGAACTTGGTGATGGGTGTCATCATGTCGACGTGCGGAAGGTCCTGCAGCGACCCCATCTTGTGCTGGGTGTGCGCTCCCTGGCCGCCGATGAGCAGCATGGGGGACTCCGCGCGGAAGGCGTTGGCGACGCCCGTGACGGCGTCCGTGGTTCCCGGTCCCGCGGTCACCACGGCGCATCCCGGTTTGCCGGTGAGGCGCGCGTAGCCGTCCGCCGCGTGGGCGGCGACCTGCTCGTGGCGTACGTCGACGACATCGATCCCCTCGTCGACGCAGCCGTCGTAGATGTCGATGATGTGGCCGCCGCACAGGGTGTAGATGACTTCCACACCCTCTGCCTTGAGTGCCTTGGCGACCAGATGCCCACCGGAGATGTGGGTTTGGGTCGTGTCGCTGCTGCCGTCGGGCATGGCGAAGTCCTGTCCCTTCGTAGGGGAGTTGGAGCGCTCACACGCTGCTCGTAGGTGCTCTCGCGGTAGATTGCATACAGTCGACGAATACTGTATGAAGCTTGTTATCCCGCATCCGGTCAGTGGTGTCCAGGGGGCGTGCGGCACTTTTCGGAGGCGCGGGGTTCGCTCCCCGCAACGACACGGCGTCAGGAGCCGGAATGGACCTGTTCGAGCACCAGGCAAGGGAACTCTTCGAGGAACACGGCATCTTGGTGCCGCAAGCAGAAGTCGCCGGCACGGCGAAGGAGGCACGCGCGGGCGCCGAACGCCTGGGCGGCCGCGTCGTCGTCAAGGCGCAGGTGAAGACCGGCGGGCGAGGCAAGGCGGGCGGCGTGAAAGTCGCCGCGGACCCCGCTGCGGCCGAGATCACGGCACGCCAGATCCTCGGCATGGACATCAAGGGCCACACCGTGCACAAGGTGATGGTGGCCCAACCCGTTGCGATCGAAAGCGAGTTCTACGTCTCGTACGTACTGGACCGCGCGGCAGGACGCTTCCTCGCCATCGCCTCCGCCGAAGGCGGCATGGAGATAGAGGAGGTGGCGGCCGGCAGGCCGGAGGCCGTCGCGCGCGTGGAGATCGACCCCGCGGCCGGAGTGGACCGGGCGAAGGCGGCCGAGATCGCCGCCGCCGCGGGACTTCCCGAAGCCACGGCCGACGTCCTGGTCAAGCTGTGGCAGGTACTGATCCGTGAGGACGCACTCCTCGTCGAGGTGAACCCCCTCGTCCGCACCGACCTGGGAGAGATCCTTGCCCTCGACGGCAAGGTCACCCTGGACGACAACGCCCGCTTCCGGCAGGCACGCTGGGGCGCCGACGACACGGCGCACGACGACCCGTTGGAGTCCGCAGCCGCTTCCAAAGGCCTCAACTACGTGAAGCTCGACGGCGAGGTCGGCATCATCGGCAACGGCGCGGGCCTCGTCATGTCCACCCTCGACGTGGTCGCGGGCTGCGGAGCCCGCCCCGCGAACTTCCTCGACATCGGAGGCGGCGCCTCCGCCCGGATCATGGCCGACGGACTCTCCGTCATCCTCTCCGACCCCGCCGTCAAGTCCGTCTTCGTCAACGTCTTCGGCGGCATCACCGCATGCGACGCCGTCGCCGACGGCATCGTCCAGGCCCTGGAATCCGTCCGGCTGACCAAGCCGCTCGTCGTCCGCCTCGACGGCAACAACGCCGTACGCGGCCGCGCCATCCTCGACGCCCTCTCCCACCCCCTCGTCCAGCAGGCCACCACCATGGACGGCGCCGCACGCCGCGCCGCCGAACTCGCAGGACACACCAACGCTGCCTAAGGAGCCGGGACATGGCGATCTACCTCACCAAAGAGAGCAAGGTCCTCGTCCAGGGCATGACCGGAGCGGAGGGCATGAAGCACACCCGCCGCATGCTCGCGGCCGGCACGGACATCGTCGGCGGCGTCAACCCCCGCAAGGCAGGACGCACCGCCGACTTCGACGACCGCGCCGTGCCCGTCTTCGGCTCAGTCCGCGAGGGCATCGAGGCCACGGGCGCCGACGTCACCGTGGTCTTCGTGCCGCCCGCCTTCTCCAAGGCGGCGGTCACCGAGGCCGCCGACGCCGGAATCGGCCTCGCCGTGGTCATCACGGAAGGCATCCCCGTGCACGACGCCGTCGCCTTCCACGCGTACGCCAAGGAGCGCGGCACCCGCGTCATCGGACCCAACTGCCCGGGACTCATCACGCCCGGGCAGGCCAACGCGGGCATCATCCCCGCCGACATCACCAAACCCGGCCGCATCGGCCTGGTCTCGAAGTCCGGCACCCTCACCTACCAACTCATGTACGAACTGCGCGACATCGGCTTCTCCACCTGCGTCGGAATCGGCGGCGACCCCGTCATCGGCACCACACACATCGACTGCCTCGCCGCCTTCGAGGACGACCCCGACACCGAACTGATCGTCCTCATCGGCGAAATAGGCGGCGACGCGGAAGAGCGTGCCGCCGCCTACATCCAACGGGCCGTCACCAAACCGGTCGTCGCCTACATCGCCGGCTTCACCGCGCCCGAGGGCAAGACCATGGGACACGCGGGAGCCATCGTCTCCGGCTCCTCCGGCACCGCGCGCGCCAAACAGGAGGCACTGGAAGCCGCCGGGGTACGGGTCGGCGCCACGCCGACGGAAACAGCACAACTCGTCCTCAACCAGCTCGGGGCGTGATGTCACTCATAGGTGGCACGGCCTGACTGCACTACCGTCCTCCAGCACATCCACGCGGGCCGCGAACTGAGCGGCGCCCGCGCGAGCCATGCACCTCCCGCCCCGACTTGTGCACCGTGAGCGGAGACATACGAATGGCACCCACCCTCACCAACCCCCTCGTCCTCAAAGCCGGTACGGCCTGGAGCGACGCCTGGCGACGCTGCCTCGCCGTCGCGCCCGAGGCCTTCCCCGACGACCACGTCCTGAACCTCTGGAACGGAACCTGGCAGGCGGACGGCCGGGTCCTGCCCGCCACGTCCCCCGTCGACGGCAGCCCCATCGCGGGCCCGCCGCGCCTCGACGCCGCCACCGCCCACCAAGCCGTACGGGCCTCGCTCGACCAGCACCGCGCCTGGCGGCACATCCCGCTCGACGAACGGCGCGCCCGCGTCGCCGCCACCCTCGACGCCCTCACCGAACACCGCGACCTGCTCGCACTCCTCCTCGTCTGGGAGATCGGCAAACCCTGGCGGCTTGCCCGAGCCGACGTCGACCGGGCCATCGACGGCGTGCGCTGGTACGTCGACGGCATCGAGCCGATGGTCGAAGGCCGGACCCCGCTGGACGGACCGGTATCCAACATCGCGAGCTGGAACTACCCGATGAGTGTGCTCGTTCACGCAGTGTTGGTACAGGCACTCGCAGGAAACGCGGTCATCGCCAAGACCCCGACCGATGGCGGCGTCGCCTGCCTGACCCTCGCGTGCGCCCTGGCCGCACGCGAAGGGATTCCCGTCACCCTCGTCAGCGGCAGCGGGGGCGAACTGTCCGAAGCGCTGGTCCGGGCACCCGAGATCGGCTGCGTCTCCTTCGTCGGCGGACGTGACACCGGCGCCGCCGTCGCCACGGCCGTCGCCGACCTCGGCAAGCGGCACATCCTCGAACAGGAAGGACTCAACACCTGGGGCATCTGGAACTACAGCGACTGGGACGCGCTCGGCGCCGTCATCCCCAAGCTCTTCGACTACGGCAAACAGCGCTGCACCGCCTATCCGCGATTCGTCGTCCAGCGCGGACTCTTCGACGAGTTCCTCGCCGCCTACCTCCCGGCCGTGCGCACCGTCCGCGTCGGCCACCCCCTGGCGGTGGAGCACGCCGAGGATCCGTTCCCGCAACTGGACTTCGGCCCGCTGATCAACGCGGCCAAGGCCAAGGAGCTGGGCGACCAGGTGACGGAGGCGATCGACCGCGGTGCCGTGCCGCTGTACCGCGGCGCCCCGTCGGCCGGCCGCTTCCTGCCGGGCCAGGACACGGACGCGTACGTCCACCCCGTCACGCTCCTGGGTCCGCCCCCTTCCTCTCCGCTGCACCACGCGGAGCCGTTCGGCCCGGTCGACACCATCGTCCTGGTCGACACGGAGGCGGAGCTGCTCGCTGCGATGAACGCGTCTAACGGAGCGCTGGTCGCCACGCTCTCCACCGACGACAGCGAGACGTACGAACGTCTTGCGCCGCAGATCCGCGCCTTCAAGACGGGCCACGGGAAGCCTCGCTCGCGCGGGGACAGGGAGGAGCTGTTCGGCGGGTTCGGCGCGTCCTGGCGCGGCGCGTTCGTCGGGGGTGAGCTGCTGGTGCGGGCGGTCACGCACGGCCCCGCGACGGAACGGCCGCCGGGCAACTTCCCGAGCTACCACCTGATGGCGTGAGCCCGCCGTGCGGTGCGGTCGCTCCCACGCGGCGACCGCACCGCATGCCCCGGCACCAGCACGGGAAACACGGCCCTCGGTAGTCGTTCCGTCACTCGCGGTCAGTCTTCGGGGGCCTCTGTGCGGGCCGCCGGGTGCTGGTCCGGCGACGTGCGGATACGCAGGTGAAAGGCACTCCGAAAGCTTGGTATTGTTGTCCATGTCGCCGCGGGGAACACCCCGCGAACGGCAGACACCTAGTCCGGGTGGCGGAATGGCAGACGCGCTAGCTTGAGGTGCTAGTGCCCTTTATCGGGCGTGGGGGTTCAAGTCCCCCCTCGGACACCAGTTGATCAGCTGAAACCCCTGTTCACCAGGGGTTTTCTGCATTTCTGGACACACTTCGCGGCAGCGGCGGTGGTCGGCCTGAGACGGTCGTGTCAGTGGGCTGCAAGCCGGGGGTGCCATCGTCTTCACGTCGGTCGCGGACCGTGCGGGCCGGCGAGGAGAGATACCCATAGCGGCCCAATGGGGGCCGGGGCCCGTCTCCGGTCAGGGGTTCACGCTCCGCGCAGGTTCAAATCCTGCTCTCTCCGCCCACCACGGCAGCACACTCCCGGCGAAGGGAGCACGGCATGCGCCACTGGGCGCGCACCGCAGTGATCGTGGCGAACGGCCGGGCAGGGGGCGCTGCCTCGATTCCGGTCTCGGACGTCGCCGAGGCGTGCCGGGGGCTCGTCGCAGAGGTGAGCGTGGTCCGGACCGCCTATCGGGGGCACGCCCGGATGCTCGCCGTGAAGGCAGCGCGGGACGGCGCGGACGCCGTGCTCGCCGTCGGCGGCGACGGCACCGCGAGCGAGGTGGCGGGCGGCATCGTGGCGGCCGTCGCGGCCGACCCGCGCATTGTCGGCCCGGCCCTCCTCTGCGTCCCGGCAGGCACGGGCAACTCCTTCTACAAGGAGATCTGGCAGGACCGCCCCTGGCGCACGTCGCTCGGCACCGCTCTCGGCGGGGCGCGACCGCGCATCCGGCAGGTGGACATGGCGCGCGTCGAACAGACGCGGGACACGGTTCTGCTGGGCGCCTGCTCCGGTCTCGTCGCCGAGGCGCTGGATACGGCGGCGGGCCTCACCCGGCTCACCGGCCGTGCCCGCTACCAGGAGGCCGTGGCCGCCACCCTGCGCGACTTCGCACCGCACCCGGCCAGGGTCGTCGTCGACGGTGAGGTGATCCACGACGGAAGCGTGATCCTCGCCAACGTCGGCGGGGGCCGCTACCGGGGCGGCGGCTTCCTCCTGCTGCCCCGCTCGGTCCTGGACGACGGTCTGCTCGACGTCTGTGTGGTGACCGGCGACCTCGACCCCCGGGAGCTCCCCGCGCTCACCCGCGACGGCCGCCATCTCGTACGGCCCGAGGTGCTCTACCGGCGCGGTCGCCGCATCGAGATCGAGCGCACCGACGGCGCCCCCCTGACCTTCGAGCGGGACGGCGAGGTCCAGCGCGGACGCACCCGCTACGTACTGGACGTCCTTCCGGCAGTGCTGCCGGTGCTGTCCCCGACCGACGCATCCGGCCCGACCACCATTCGTCCCGCGTAAAGGGGAGTGCTCATGAGCGCAACCGGCGACCACCAGCAGACGGACACCGGCGCCGCCTGGTCGTTCCCGATGCGGGGACGGAACACGTTCACCTGGGAGTACGACACGGATCGGGAGCGATTGCTGAGCCTCTACCAAAAGGGCAAGGACAAGCAGTGGGACAGCACGAAGCGGATCGACTGGTCCCTGGAGGTGGATCCGTACGACGTCCTCGGCACGCCGGAGAACACCCTCGCCCTGTACGGGTCCCGGCAGTACTCCCGGTTGAACGGGCGGGAGCGGCAGGAGTTGCGACGGCACATGGCCGCCTGGGAGTTCAGCCAGTTCCTGCACGGGGAGCAGGGTGCGATGATCTGCTCCGCCCGGATCGTCGAGTCGGTGCCGGACATCGACTCCAAGTTCTACGCGGCGACCCAGGTCATGGACGAGGCGCGGCACGCGGAGCTGTTCACGCGCTTCGTGCACGACAAGATCGGCATGAGCTATCCGATCAGCCCGCATCTGAAGTCACTGCTGGGGGAGGCCCTGAACGACTCCCGCTGGGACATGCCGTATCTGGGGATGCAGGTGCTCATCGAGGGTCTTGCACTCGCGGCGTTCGGCATCCTGCGCGACCGGACGGACAAGCCGCTGCCCAAACAGATCCTCTCCTACATCATGCAGGACGAGGCGCGGCACGTGGCTTTCGGGCGGCTCGCGCTGCGGGACTACTACAAGGAGCTGACCCGCCAGGAGATCGCGGAGCGCGAGGACTTCATCGTCGAGGGCTGCTATCTGATGCGTGACCGGCTGCGCATGCAGGAAGTGTGGGAGACGCTCGGCTTCGACATGAAGGAGTGCATGGAGTACATGAACCGGGGGCCTCGTATGCGGGCCTTCCGGTCGCGGCTCTTCACGCGGATCGTGCCCTGCGTCAAGGACATCGGACTGTGGGGGCCCCGGGTCCAGCAGGCGTACGCCGACATGGGCGTCCTCGACATGGCCGACCGTGACCTGCTCAAGCTCATGGCAGCGGACGAGGCGCAGGCCGAGGCGCTCGACGCCGAGCGTCGTGAACTCCAGGCGCGGCAGAACGAAGTCCACCGGGCGATCGCCGAGGGGCAGTCCGGGCCAAGGAACGGACAGAGGCACGGACTGAGGCGCGGACAGTAGAGGCGCGGACAGCAAAGGCACTGACAGTAGAGAGAAGTGCACGGCAGCGGATGGTGCCGGACCCACCCCGGGTTCCGGCACCATCAGCTGTCGTCACGACTCAGGGGCGGGTCAGCAGCACCACGGCGTTCTGGCCGCCGAACCCGAAGGAGTGGCTGACGGCGACCTCCACGTCGGCGGGACGAGCCTCCTTGGCGACGACATCCAGGTCGATCTCCGGATCCTGGCTGTCCAGATTGGCGGTCGGCGGGATGATCCCCTGCTCCACCGTGAGGGCCGCGACGGCCACTTCGATGGCTCCCGAGGCTCCGAGGGAGTGACCCGTCACGCCCTTCACCGAGGTCACGGCGGGCCGACCGCCGAGCACCCGGCGGATCAGGCGGGCTTCCGTCAGGTCGTTGAGGGGAGTCGAGGTGCCGTGCGCGTTGACGTGGTCCACCGCTCGGGCATCGACGCCCGCGTCCTTGAGTGCCGCCCGCAGTGCCAACTCCGCCCCGGCGCCCGAGGGTTCCGGCGCGGTGGCGTTGTGGGCGTCGGCCGAAGCCCCGTATCCGCTGATGTGGGCCCGCACCTGTGCTCCGCGGGCCCGTGCGCTCTGCGGGCGTTCCAAGATCAGGACGGCGGCGCCCTCTGCGGGCACGAACCCGTCGCGGTCGACGTCGAACGGCCGTGAGGCGGAAATGGGTTGGTCGCGGCGCCCCGAGAGCGCCCCCATCTGCTGGAAGCCGGAGATGATCGAGGGGATGAGACAGGCTTCGGTGCCGCCCGTGATGACGACGTCGCAGTGTCCGCCCCGCAGCAGTTCACGTGCCGCGCCCACGGCCGTGCTGCCCGACGCGCAGGCCGTGGCCGTGACGAAGTTGGGCCCGCGGGCTCCGAACTCCATGGCGACGTAACCGGCCGACATGTTGACCGCGAGCATGGGGATCAGCAGGGCCGACACCTTCTCCGAGCCCTGTTCGAGCAGGACGTGGTGCTGCTTCTCCCAGGTCGAAGCCCCGCCGATGCCGCTGCCGAGGACCACTCCCACCCGTGCGCCGTCCCAGGTCGCCGGGTCGAGGCCCGCGTCCGCGAGCGCTTCGGCCGCCGCCGCGACGGCGAACTGGCTGCTGCGGTCCAGGCGCCAGGCCTTGCGTTTGCCGACCGCCGCCACCGGGTCGAAGCCGGGAACCCGGCAGCCGATGTCGGCGGGGATGCCAAAGAGCGCGGGCACCCGCTGCGCGGCGGTGCCGTCCGCGGCTCTGATGCGGTCCCAGGACGCGGCGGTGCCGAGGCCCGCGGGGGTCACCATGCCGATGCCGGTGACCGCCGCGTCGAACCGGCCATCGGCCGCCGTCATTTGACGGTCACCTGCTTGGCGTCGAGCACCCCGGCCGCCTCGGTCATGGTGTTCTTGGCATGCAGGTCGTCGTCGGTGAGGGTGATGCCGAACTCCTCCTGTGCCGCCAGGGTCAGCTCCACGAGCGCCAGTGAGTCCAGTTCCAGGTCCTCGAAGGTGTTCTCCGGTGCGACCTCGTCGGCCTCGACGCCGAACCCCTTGGTCAGCAGGCCTACGAGACGGTCGTACGTGCTGCTCATGTCGTGCTCCTCAGTAAGTGAGTACGGGTGGCCAAATGAGCTTGGAAGAGCGGTGGTTGGGGTCACATGGGGGTGAGTGCGGGCCAGCGGAGGGCGCAGGCGCCCCAGGTGAGACCGCCGCCGAATGCCGTGAGCAGGGTGCGGTGTCCCGGTGCGAGGTGGCCCGTCGCCGCCGCGTGCGCGAGGGCCAGCGGGATGGAGGCCGCCGCGGTGTTGCCGACCTGGTCGAGGTGGACCGGACACCGCCGGCGCGGCAGCCGCATACGGTCCGCGACCGCGTGCAGGATGCGCAGGTTCGCCTGGTGCGCGACGAGCCGGTCGATGTCGGTCACCTCCCAGCCGGCTCGCCGCGCCGCGGTCAGCGAGGCATCGGCCATACGCTCGACGGCGTTGCGGAAGACCGCCTTGCCCGCCATCCGGAAGTACGGGTCCGCGTGCCCCGCCTGCCCCACGGCGTCCCCGGCCCCCACAGCCCCTTCAGCCCCCGCGCCGACCCCGTGCAGCGGTGCGCGCGAGCCGCCCGAGCGGACGGTGATGAGGTCGCTGCCGGTGCCGTCGCTGCCGAGCACGGGCGTGCCGAGCGCACCGGGCTCGTCGGCGCCGCCGGACCGCAGCACCACCGCACCGGCGCCGTCGCCGAAGATGGCGCGGGTCGAGCGGTCGGCCGGGTCGAGGATGCGCGAGTAGGTGTCCGCGCCGATGACAAGGACGCTGGCCGCCGTGCCCGCGGCGACAAGACCCGCGCCGGTGGCCAGCGCGTAGAGGAACCCGGTGCAGACCGCGCCCACGTCGAAGGCGGCCACGGTCCCGAGGCCGAGCTGGGCCGCCACCAGGGGCGCGGTGGCCGGGCAGGGATGGTCCGGCGTGGTGGTGGCAAGCACGACGGCGTCCACGGAATCGCTCTCCGCCGACTTCAGCGCACGCCTGCCCGCCTCCACCGCCAGGTCCGACGTGGCCGTGGACGGGGCGGCTATGAAGCGCGTCCCGATGCCCGTACGGCTGCGGATCCACTCGTCGGAAGTGTCGAGTTCCCGCGCCAGGTCGTCATTGGTGACCGCGTGCGGCGGAAGCCAGGTGCCCAGGCCGCACAGCACCGCGGCGGCGGCGCTCACCGGGTCCCCCGGACCGCCGGGGCGCGCTCCAGTACGGCGACCTCCCGGCTGACCTCGCCGAGATGGCCGGCCACGCTGAGGTAGGAGCGCAGCAGCCGCTCCTCGGCGTACGGGAGGCCGCCCCGCACCAGGTACTCCTTGACCAGCGGCTGGGCGCGGCGCAGGTTCCTGCGGGGCATGGACGGGAACAGGTGGTGCTCGATCTGGTAGTTGAGCCCGCCGAAGAAGAAGTCCGTGATGCGGCCCGGCGCCAGATTGCGGGAGGTGATCACCTGCCGCGTGAGCCAGTCCAGCTTCTCGTCCTCCCCGTCCCGTACGGGGAGCCCCTTGTGGTTGGGCGCGAACATCACTCCCATGTAGAAGCCGAACAGGCCCTGGTGGACGACGAGGAAGGCCACGGCGACACCCGGCGAGAGAAGGGTGAACACCGCCGTCAGATAAACCGCCAGATGGAGCGTCAGCAGACCGAGGTCGAGAGCCACGTGGCGCTTGAGCACGCCCTTGCGGGCCGCCACGTAGCCGGAGATGTGCAGGCGCAGACCCTCCATCAGGATGAGCACGTAGAACATCCACGCCTGGTGCCGCACGATGAACCGGCCGACGGGTCCGGTGCGCTTCGACCGGTCCTTGGCGTCGAAGATCACCTGGCGGCGGAGGATGTCCGGGTCGAGCGAGAGATGATTGGGATAGTTGTGGTGCTTGGTGTGGTGGCCGACCCACCAGCCGAAGCTCACGCCCGTGAGCAGATTGCCGTGGGTGTAGCCGATCAGGTCGCCGGGCCGTCGCGTACGGAAGATCTGGCGGTGGCCGGCGTCGTGCCCGATGAGGTCGGTCTGGCCGAAGCAGACCGCGAGGAACGCCGCCACGGCCAGCTGCCACCAACTGTCGCCGAGGAGCGCGAACAGCGTCCATCCTGCGGCGAGGAGCAGCAGATTCGTGGCGATCTTGAACGTGTAGTAGACGGGCTGGGAGTCCAAAAGGCCCTCGCGCCGCACCAGTTGGGTGAGCTCCTGCAGATTGGCGCTCATATCGCTTCCTCCAGGCCCATGTAGGCGAGCCGGGTCCGCTGCAGGCGTGCGGCCCAGTCCTGTCCGGTGTCGATGCGCTCCCGCGTGGTGGTGTCCGCCAGGCGGCGGCCGGGCCAGATCTCGTGATCGCCCAGGAGGCCGCCGTGCCGCTCGATGCCCTGCTGGAAGAGCTCTTCGCGGTGCGTCAGCTGCTCCGTGGTCGGCAGCTCGGCCCACAGGGCGTACCCCTCGCGGATCAGTTCCAGGAGGCGTTCCTTGTCGTGCGGGTTCGCGCGCAGGTGATCGCGGACGATGGCGCTGCCGACCGTCAGATGCCGGATCTCGTCGACGGCGGCGCCCCGCTCGATGTCGGCGGCCGCCGGGTCGAAGATCCGCCACTTGCGCTCGCTGAGTTCGGCGGCGGGCGCCAGTACGCCTTCGACGAGCACCGTGAGGACCAGTACGCCGCCGATGAAGTCCCGCTCGTCGCGCAGCACCCGGAGCCCCAGGTTCTCCAGGGGGACGAGGATCTGCTCCTGGTCCGTGGCCGCGAGACGGGCCACTGTGTCGGCTAACTCGTGCTCCGTGACGCCGAGTTCGAGCAGGTGGCTGCGGAACACCATGGCGTGGCGGGCCTCGTCGATCAGCTGGGTGGCGTAGAACTCCATGCAGTCGTTGTCGGGCGCCAGCGCCGTCAGATGGCCGATGGCCCGGGTGGCCTTCTCCTCGGCCACCGAGCGGTAGGCGAGCTCTTGGGTGAGGGCACTGTTGAGCGGCCCCGGCTCCCTGACCACGTCCAGGGGCCGTACGTGCGCCGCGTGGCCGAGAATGCCGCCGCTGCGCAAGGTGCCGTGCGGTACGGCATTGAGCCAGTACCGCAGATCGCAGACGGCCGGGGTGAGTTCCAGGCTCTCCGCGCCGTCCAGGAGCGAGGGGGCCTTGTCGGGGTCCGCCTCGGAGGGAATGGCCGCCGGCGCGGTCGTGGGCGGTGTCGTGGACGGTGGCGTGGGTGGTGTCGTCATGAGGAATCCCTCTCCGTGGAGGCGCCGGAAGCGGAAGGCCCGGAGCGCAGGTCGTACGCGAAGGTGACCAGAGGCGTGCCGCCCGTGTGGAACGCCGAGACGACCTCGGCGACCACCAGCTCGTGATCGCTGAGCGGCACGGTGAGCTCCGGCCTGCACTCCAGCCACGCCACCGCCCCACTCAGCCGCGGCACGCCGTCGCACGGGTCGCCGAGCCAGGCGTCCGGCGGCAGCTGCGCCAGACCACGGGGCCTGCCGCGCCGGGCGAAGTGCCTGGCCAGCGGCTCCTGCGCCGCCGCGAGGCCGTTGGCGACGAAGACCGGGCAGTTCGCCAGGGCCCGCAGCCCCCGACTCCCGGTACGCAGCGCCACACAGGCCATCGGAGGGTCGCCCGGCACGGTGCTGAACGTACTGACCGTCACGCCCTGCGCCTCGTCGCCCACCCCGCAGGTGAGTACCGTCACCCCGGCGACGAAGTGACGCATCGCGGTGACCACCGCCGTGTCGCCCGCGGCGCCACTCGCCGGACGTGCGCGTCGGATGGCTAGGGCCATGGCAGCCGGCCCGGGCTCGCGGGATCGCGTCCGGCGGCGCCCGCCGTGCTCGCGGCCTCGAATTCGCTGCGGAAGCGGCGGTACGCCTGGTGCGTCCGGGGCTCGAAGTGCAGACCGAACGGCTTGAGATAGTTGCCGAACAGCGCCCTGTCGCCGAAGAGATGAATGGGCAGCGCGAGCAACGCCCACTCGAAGCCCCACAGCCAGATCCAGCCGATGGTCAGCAGACCCTGGGTGACCAGGGAGTGCATGACGTTGTAGGCGACGTAATAGCCCTGGTGGATGCGGCCCTTGTGACGGCGGTACTGAACGGCGCCCGGAAGGTAGCCGATCAGATCGATGTAGACGAACAGGATGAGGGCGGCCTGCCAGCGCACCTGCCCGAGGTGCGCGAAGAACAGGACGAGGGCCACGACGAGTCCCAGCCCGTACTCCGCCCGCACGAGCCGCGCGGTCACCGGTGTCATGAACAGGTTCTTGGTGTCCATCACGCGACCTGAGCGGGGGAGACGGGTGCCGAAGGCCCGGCGGGTACGGTTGTGACGGCGCGGGCCAGGGCCTCGTCGCCCACCACCCGGCCCGAGGCGAACAGGCCGAGCACCACGCGGGCGATCGTCTCCTTGATGACCCGCTCGGCGACCGGCTCCAGGATGCCCGCGAGGCTGGGGATGCCGAAGTCGAACTCCGCGCGGAAGCCGACCCGTACCTCGTCCCCCGCGTCGGCGATCTGCCAGGTCCCTCGGAACACCTCGAAGTCGCCGTCGAGTTGCACGAAGGCGATGGTGAGCGCGGGCCGGTCGAAGCGGTCGGACTCGGTCCAGCGCAGGATGCCGTTGCGGAAGTACACCTCCCAGGAACTCGTCTCCTCCGTCTCGCCGATGGCGTGCACGGTGACCGAGCGGACCACATCGGCGAGTTCGGGATAGCGGGCGAATTCCTTCACCCGGTCGTACACCGCCTGTGCGGCGATGCCGGGCACACCGATGGTCACGTCAACGCTGCGCATGGGCGGCGCCACCTTCCTGGGTCGGGACATGGCGGGCTGCCTGCACACGGCAGGCACGTTCGAACGCCGCAAGGAGGAACCGCACCTCCGAGGGGCTGAGGACGGCGGGCGGGGTGAAGCGCAGCACCAGATGGGAATTGAGCGAGTGGTTCGCCACGACGCCCTCCCTGATCAGTTCGACGAGCAGGTCACCCGCCACCCCCGGCTCGGCGAACTCGACGCCCAGGAGCAGTCCCCGGCCCCGCACCTCCCGTACGAGAGCGCCCAACTGCTCCTTCGCGATCCGGCGGATGCCGTCGAGCAGTTCGGCGCCCAGGTCGCGGGCCCGGGTCACCAGGTCCTCCTCCGCGATGGCTTCGAGGGCGCCGCGCACGGCGGCCATCGCCAGGGGCATGCCGGAGAAGGTCGAGGTGTGCAGATACGGGTCCCGGTCGAAGGCGCCGAACGCCTCCGGGGTCGCGATGACCGCCGAGACGGGCATGATGCCGCCGCCCAGGCCCTTGCCGGTGAGGAGCATGTCCGGGGTCAGCCGTTCCTCGTCCGCGCCCCACCAGGAGCCCAGGCGGCCGAGTCCGGTCTGGATCTCGTCGAGCACGAAGAGCGCGTCGTGGGCGCGGCACAGCGTCTGCACCGTCCGCAGATAGCCGTCCGGCGGGACGATCACGCCCGCCTCGCCCTGGACCGGCTCCATCACCACGCAGGCGCGCCCTGCTGCCGCCTCGAGCTGCTCGGCCAGCGCCCCGGCGTCGCCGTAGGGCACATGGGCCGTGTCGGGGAGCAGCGGGCGGAAGGGCTCCTGGAACAGGTCCTTGCCGGTGAGGCTGAGCGCGCCCATGGTCTTGCCGTGATAGCCGCCGCGCGTCGCGATCAGCCGGTCCTTGCCGCGGGTGCGCGCGATCTTGATGGCGGTCTCCACGGCCTCCGCGCCCGAGCAGGCGAAGTGCACCCGGTCGAGTCCCGCCGGGGCTTTGGCCACCAGGGCGTCGGCGGCCAGGGCCGTCAGGGGTTCGAGCAGGACGCGGGTGGCCACCGGGTTGCGGTGCAGCTGCTCCTCGACATGGCGTACGACGGTGGGGTGCCGGGCGCCCATGAGCAGGACGCCGTAGCCGCTGCAGTTGAGCAGCCGCCGGCCGGTCGCCGTGGTCACCCAGGCGCCCTGTGACTCCGTCTCGATCTCGCCGCCGAGCAGTTCGCCGAGGGTGGCGCGGCCCCTGCTCAGGCGCGTGCGGTAGAGCCGTCCGATGTTTTCGCGGTCGATGTGTTCACGGCCGATGTCGTTCCGGCCGGGGGTCTGCGCGGTCGTACCAGTGGTCATGACGCTCCTCATGCCAGCCGCAGCGGACGGCCGTCGACGTGATCGAGGAAGGGTTCGGCGAAGCTGGAGCGGGACGGCGGATGGAAGGACAGGGCGTGCGAGGCGGCGGCGAGATACGCGATGTCGCCCGAGCCGATGAACGCCATCCCGCCGAGCAGCTCCACCGCCCGGCCCACGGCGTCACGGATCGCGTCCTGCGCCCCGTACCGTGCGACCAGGGCCCGCCCGAGTCCTTCGTTGCCCACGGCCCCGTCCATGATCATGCGGGCCGTGCCCTCGGTGAGGAGGGTCGCGGTCTCGTAGCGGGCGAGCAGTTCGGCCCGTTCGGTGCGCGTGCCGCGACCGGCGGTCAGGACACGCTCGACCAGGGCGCCCGCCACGCCGACGTAGGAGGCGGTGATGAGCAGTTCGAACCAGATCAGGCCGACCGTCTGGAGCTCGTCCAGTTCGCCCGCGTCGCCGAGCTGCGTGCGCATCACCTGCTGCTCGTCCACGAAGACGTCGTCGAGCCGCACCTCGTCGCTCTCGGCCCCCGCAAGCGCCCAGCTCGACCAGAACGGCCGCACGGTCAGGCCCTGCGCCTGGCGCGGCACGAGGAGCACCGCCATGTCGCTCGTGCCGTCCGCGTTGGGCAGGGCGGCGCTCGCGGTGAGCAGGTCCATGGAACGCGCGAGGCTGCACGGCTTCTTCGAGCCGCTGACGTGGTAGCCCTTCTCCGTCGGCCTGGCCTCGACCGTGGGGCTGAGGATGCCGCGGCCGGGGCGCCCTTCGGCGAACCCGGAGGCCACCAGGAGCCGCTGTTCGACGATCCCTTCGAGCAGCGCCCACTCCACTCCGCCGCTTTGCAGGCTGTCGGCGAGCGAGAACAGCGTGGCCACCGAGAAGTGGTGCATGGTGGTGGCCACCGCGAGGGACGGCGCGGCGGCGGCAAGGGCGCGGGTGACGGCCACCGCCTGGAGGGGCGTGGCGCCGCTGCCCGAGTAGGTCACGGGGATGACGAGGCCGGGGCCCCCGTGCGCGCGGAAGAGTCCGACGGCCGGGCTGCCCGGCTTCTCCAGATCGGCCAGCGGGATCTTCTCCAGCTCGGCCAGCAATCCGGGCAGGAACTCCTCGCAGGTGCGCCGGGCCGTGTTCATCGAGCGCATGACGTCGTCTCCTTGTACGCGTTCAGGTTCTGCCAGGCGCCGAACACCGCGTCCCTGGGCCGCGAACCGGGGCTGATGCTCACGCCCTGGAGGTGCGAGGTCCGCAGGATGGGGTAGTTGGCCTCGCCGAAGACGCCGCCGGTGAGCCCGGTCCCGCCGTGCGTGGGCAGATAGGGCAGGAACCCGATGTGCGAGTCGTTCACCTTGAACAGGCCGCCGGTGCGGACGCGGGCCACGAACGCGTCGATGACCTCCGGGTCCTTGGCCCACAGGGAGTTGCGCAGGCCGTAGTGGTTCGAATTCACGAACCCGATGAACTGGGCCGTCAGCGCGGCGTCCGTACCGGGTTCGGCGACGATCAGGGGCAGCAGCGGGAAGAACGTCTCGTGCCGTACGGCCTCCAGCTCGCGCGCCTCTTCGACGCCGCGCACCTTGATCACGGTCGGTTCGAGGAAGATGCCGCTCGGGTCGCGGGTCTCGTCGAGCCGCATGGCGTGTCCGCCGCAGACCACGTCGGCGCCTTTGGCGCGGGCGTCTTTGAGGCAGCCGAAGAACTTCTCGTTGCGCAGTACGGGCGTCAGGAGCACGTCGGGTTCCCACGGGCGGCCCGGACGGATGTGGCCGATCTGCTGGACCAGGGACTCCACCAGCGCGTCCGCCGCTTCGGGGTGCACGAGCACCTGGTTGGGGATCATGCACAGCTGCCCGGAGCCGTAGAAGCTCTCCGTGAGGGCTTCGGCCGCCAGGGCGATGTCGGCGTCCTTCCACACGACGACGACGTCGTTCCCCGCGAGTTCCAGGATCGGTTTCTTGCCCGCGGCGATGCAGCGCGCCTCGAACTTGCGGCCGTTGTCGCTGCCGCCGAAGTAGATGATGTCGTCCACCGCGGGATGCCCGAGCCAGCAGTTCAGTATCGGCGCGGGGTCGCCGCAGACGACGTTCAGGGTGCCGGGCGGAGCGCCCACCTGGTCCAGGACGGGCGCCACGATCTCCTGCATGACGTACATGACGCCGAGCGGCGCGCTGCGCGGGGCCCGCACCACCAGGGCGTTGCCGCCCATGAGGGCCGTCACGCCGAGAAGGGCGCTGGAGAGGGGCGCGTTCTGCGGGGGGTTGAGGCAGACCACGCCGTCGGGCTGCCTGCGCACCTGGAGGCGGCGCTCGTCGCGGTGGAACTCCTGGAGCATCTGGGAGCGGTAGAAGCTGATCGACTCCGGGCCGAAGCACTCCAGCATGCCGGACACCTGCCAGCGGGCCAGGGCCAGCGGGTGGCCCTCCTCGACGAGGATGGCGGCTATGTCCTCGGCGTGTTCGGCGAGGCGCGCGTGCAGGAGCCGCCCCACGGTGTCGATGCGGGTGCGCGGGTGGACGGCGCCCCAGAGGGGCGCCGCTGCGGCCGCGGCTTCGACGGCCCGCTCGACCGTGGCGCGGTCGGCCTTGACGACCCGGCCCACGACGCACGCCGGCAGGTCGTCCGGCGGCGTGCGGCCCTGTTCCAGTTTCCGTTTCAGGGTGAGGTTCGCGAATACGTCGTCAAGGAGGGAATCCGCGTCGATGACGTAGACCCAGTCGTCGCCGGGTATCCGTCGCGCGTTGACGTAGGACTGATAGGAACGTAGGCGCGGGGAATCCGGATGCGTGCCGTCCTGGAACCGGCGTCGTGCATTCGCTCGGGTCACATGCGTACTTCCCACGCTCACTCCTTCAGAGTGCGACCGGACCCGGACGGCCGGTGCGGTTCACGTCGGCGATCGTTACAGCGCCGACTGAAAGCCCACTGAAAATCGACTGACATGTCGTCTTCAGCCGAATGCGGCGGGCTCGGGGCACATTGCACGAAACTGTGGTCAGCCGACGGGAGCGAGCGTGCGCAGCATGAGCCGGGTGCCGGAAACGTCGCACAAGAACGCGGAGGCCGCACTGACCGCCGTGCAGAGGTACGCGGAAAACCCCAGTGCCTTTCTGGCCCTCAATGCCGGGAACAAACTGTTTCTGGGAGGCGGCGGTGAGCTGGTCGCCTACCGGGAAGCGGGCCGCTTCCTCATCCAGTTCGGCGGTGTCTTCGGGCCCGCGAACCGCCAGGAGGCGGTTCTGCGCGAATTCCGGCAGTACGCGCGCGACCGGAGGCGCACGATCGCCGGAATCCAGTTGCAGCGGGCCGACGCCGAGTTGTACGAGGCGGCGGGATTCGTGCTCAACCAGGTGGGCTCCTCCTACTCGGTCCACCTCCCCGAATTCACCCTGCGCGGCTCACGGTTCATGAAGCTGCGCAACAAGATCTCCCGGGCCACACGCAGTGGACTCGACGTCCGGGAGGTCGCGTTCGCCGATCACCGGGCGGGCGTCGAGGGGATCGACGCGGCCTGGCTGCGCGCGAAGGGCAGGCACGTCAAGGAGATCGAGTTCCTGGTCGGAGAGGTCGGCGGCCCCGTCCAACGGCATCGGCGCCTGTTCCTGGGCACGCTCCACGGCCGGCCGGTGGCCTACATCTCCTACTCTCCCGCGTACGGATCGCGCTCCGGCTGGCTGCACGATCTCAGCAGGCGCGTGCCGGACGCCGGGCCCGGCGTGATGGAGGCCGTCAACGCCTCTGCCATACAGGCCTTTTCGCGGGAGCGGGCCGAGTGGCTGCACTTTGGATTCACCCCGTTCACCGGCCTGGACGCTTCCCATGAACTGGCGTCGAGAAGTGCCCTGACGGGAAAGCTCCTGCGGTTCCTCGCGGAGAAGGGGGAATCCGTCTATCCGGCCGCCGGTCAGCTCGCGTACAAGGAGAAGTGGGGTCCGCAGCTGGTGCTGCCCGAGTATCTCGCCTTCGAGGGTTCGGCCAGCCTACGCGCTGTGTGGCATATCCTGCGGGTGACCAAATCCATTTGACGTCAAGGCGTCCGGCACCGGAGTTTTCGGGGCTGCCGTGTTCGGGGCCGCGGTGGCGGCTCCTCCGCCCGATGAACCGCGCAGGAGATTCTCCTCCTGCTGCAGTACCTCCCGGAACTTCCGCTGCATTCCGGGACCCGGATCGATCCCCAGTTCCGTGGCGAGATTGTGCTGCACCCTGCGATAGGCGCTGATGGCGTCCGCCTGCCGGCCCGAGCGGTACAGAGCGGTCATCAATTGCTCGCAGAAACGCTCGCGCAAGGGATGCTGAGTGAGGAGCTGTTCGAGTTCGGGAACGACTTGCTGATGCCTGCCCAGGCGCAGATGCGCCTCGATGAACAACTCCCGTCCGATGAGCCTGGTTTCCTCGAGACGCGCATAGGCGATACGGCAGATCATGCCGTCCCCGGCATCGAGCAGGGCGGGGCCGCGCCAGACGGCAAACGCGTCGCCGAGCAGCTTGACGGCCAGTTCGTGGTCGACGCCCATGTGCCGGCTCGCCAGGTCCACGGCCCGGGTGAACCAGAGGGCGTCGACGTCCGCCGGGTCCACGTTCAGCACGTACCCGGAATGCGACGTGCGCACGAGAGCCCGGGTGCTCGGCTTTCCGGTCTGCTGGGCGAGGATGCGGCGAAGGCGTGCGACATGCGATTGCAGGGAGTTCCCCGCGGTCTTCGGGAGCTTGTCGCCCCAGAGCTCGTCGAGGAGGTCGACGGCGAGTACGGGAGTGCCGGGCGTGAGAGCCAGCGCCGCCATGATTGTTCTGAGTTTCTCCCCGGGCAGCACGATGGGAACATTCTCCTCGATCAGCTGAATCGGGCCGAGCAGCCTGATCTGCATGCGAGTCCCCCGTCTCTCCGACGTGTCGGAAGCCGACGTGATGATTTCCGCCTGTTCTTCGTAAGCCGGACCCATCCGGATTGGTCCGCACGAGCCCGGTTCAGGTCGGAGGGTTTCCGTGCTTGCGCGAAGGCAGCGAAGCGTTCTTCGTGCGGAGCATCTCCAGGGAGCGGATCAATGCCGCTCGCGTGTCCGCCGGGTCGATCACCTCGTCGACCAGACCTCGCTCGGCGGCGTAGTACGGGTGCATCAGTTCACCCTCGTACTCCTTGATCTTCTGCGCGCGAAAAGCCTCGGGGTCCGCCGCGGCGGCTATCTCCCGGCGATAGATCACGTTCGCGGCACCCTCGGCGCCCATCACCGCGATCTCATTGGTCGGCCAGGCCAGTGACACGTCGGCGCCGATCGAGCGGGAGTCCATCACGATGTACGCGCCGCCGTAAGCCTTGCGCAGAATCACCTGGACGCGGGGGACAGTGGCGTTGCAATAGGCGTACAGGAGTTTGGCGCCGTGCCGGATGATTCCCCGGTGTTCCTGGTCGACGCCCGGCAGAAATCCCGGCACATCGACCAGGGTGACCAGAGGGATGTTGAAGGCGTCGCAGAACTGCACGAAGCGGCCTGCCTTCTCGCTCGCGTGAATGTCGAGCACCCCCGCCATGACCGCGGGCT
The DNA here is from genome assembly GCF_040644915.1 of Streptomyces sp. NPDC046925. NCBI lineage: Bacteria > Bacillati > Actinomycetota > Actinomycetes > Kitasatosporales > Streptomycetaceae > Streptomyces > Streptomyces sp. NPDC046925. Next base: position 842,677 of record NZ_JBEYWZ010000001.1, read on the forward strand.
GATTGCCGACGACGCCGACGACATGGCCGTCGAGACGGCTCAGCGCACAGACGACATTGGCGGCCCATGAGGGCTGGATTTCGAAGTACTCGCCGTCGTCGACGATTTCCCCGAGCACGGCACGCATGTCGTACGAGCGGCCGGGACGGGCCGGAACCAGTTCCAGGAGCCGGTTCGTCCCGCGATCGGCGCGGTCGGTCGGCGGCTCCCACGGGGGCGGCTCCTGGTTGTTGGAGGGGAGCAGCGTCAAGAGGAAGCGGAGATCCTCCAGACAGGTCTCCTCGTCGTCGTACGAGAGCGACGCGACCCCGGAGGCCGTCGCGTGCACGTCGGCGCCCCCGAGCGCGTCGTGCGTGACCTCGGCTCCGGTGACCGCCTGGACGACGTCCGGGCCCGTGACGAACATCTGCGACGTGCCGCGCACCATCAGCACGAAATCGGTCAGCGCGGGGGAGTACGCGGCGCCACCGGCGCAGGGGCCCAGCACCACGCTGATCTGCGGGATCACACCGGAGTTGCGGGTGATGCGCCGGAAGATCCCGCCGTACCCGGCAAGGGCCGACACGCCTTCCTGGATCCGCGCACCGGCCCCGTCGTTGAGACTCACCAGCGGGGCTCCGGTGGCCGCGGCCAGGTCCATCAGTTTGTGGATCTTCTCGGCGTGCGCCTCGCCGAGAGCGCCGCCGAACATGCGGAAGTCATGGGCGTACACGAAGACCTTCCGGCCGAACACCTTTCCCCAGCCGGTGACCACGCCGTCCGTGTGCGGCCGTTTGTCCTCCATTCCGAAACCCGTCGCGCGGTGCCGCCGCAGCGCCTCGATCTCGGTGAACGTCCCCGGGTCGAGGAACGCGTCGATACGCTCGCGCACCGTGAGTTTCCCTTTGGCGTGCTGCGCCCCGGTCGCCCGCTCGCCGGGCCCCGACTCCAACCGCTCCACCACGCACCGGAGCTCGGACACTTTCGCGTGGACGTCTGGAATTGCCATGTGAATCCGTCCGGCCGTCGGCAGCAAGTGCCCGCAACCTTCCACGGCACACTGGTGGCCCGCTGATACGCGGTTCTCAGCGGGCGTACACGACCGGATAGGACCGGATGCGGCCGGACACGGTCGGCTACGCGGCGGACTCCGTCGCGGCGAGGTGGTCCGCGAGGCGGCGGATGACGGCCGAGGCGACGGTCCGGGACGTCACGTCGACGTACAACGCGCCGTGCCGCACGGCCAGTTCGCGGGTGCGCTCGGAGAGGAGCCGCAGCCGCTGCCGCGGTCCGCTCCGGTGCTCCCCGGCCACCGGTGCCGGCAGGCCGGGGCCGTACGGGCCCAGGGCGAGCACGTCGGCGCCTGAAGCCCGCAGCGGTCCCACGATGCGGCTCAGCTCCGCCTCGGTGGCGTCGACGTCGAAGGGCTCGCGCAGAGCCTCTGGGCCCCCGGCGACGACCGCGGCCAGATCACCTCTGAAGGCCAGCGCCTTGGCCAGCTGCCTGGCCCTGACCTGCGCCGTCGAGTGATCACGCCGGCCCAGGTTGAGATAGGCGAGATCCGGGCGGACGGCCCGCAGCACATCGGCCACGTGATCCGCCCAGGGCCGGCAGCCGGGACAGCCGCCCGGCGTACCGCAGCCCGAACAGCCGCCCGGCTGCGACCACTTGGCGCCGCTGCCGCCCAGGACGACGAACCGCCGCCACGGTACGCGCACCAGGGCGGGGCAGTCGTCGTTCACGGCGCCGCGACGGCATTCGTACGGTTCGTGCGGGCCGGCGCCGCTCACGACGGTCTCCGGAACAAGGGCGACCGGCGCGGGGCGAGAGGTGCGGCGGCGGGTCCGCACGCGTCGGCGGCGGTCGCGGGCGCGGCAGCCCCGCGGGCGGCTGTTCCCGGCGGTCCCGAGGAGCCCCGCCTCCCGCGCCGGCGCTGCGAGAAGCCGAGCCCGAGCAGCCCGGCGACGGCCGCCGCGGCGCAGCTGAAGAACACCACGCGGCTGTAGGGGCCCGGCTCGGGCGAGGTCTGCGCGGGCAGGATCGCGGCCAGCGCCGCCACACCGAGGGCGCCGCCGATCTGCCGTACCGCCATGTTGAGCCCCGTGGCTCCGGCGAAGTCCGCCGGTTTCACGGACAGGGCCGCCGCGCTGTTCACCCCGGTGCTGATCGCGCCGATCCCCGCACCGCCGAGCAGCCCCACCGGAATCCACATGCTCCACAGCGCGGGCTGCGAGGAGAGCGTCAGACCCAGCCACAGTTCGGCGACCACCAGGGCCGTCGCACCCCAGAACACCGCCAGGTGTGGCCTGCGCCTGCCCAGCGACCTGCCGACCAGCGCCGCGACCGACGCGGAGAGCAACGCCGAGGGGATCATCGACACACCGGCCGCCGTCCGCGAGTACTGCCAGACCTCCACCAGGAACAGCGCCCCGACCAGGAGCCAGGCGTAGAGCGCCGCGCCGAAGAAGAACGAGACGAGGTTGGCCAGGGCGAAGTCCCTGCTGCGCCACAGCCCGGTCCGCAGGGCGGGCCGCGGATGCCGGCCCGCCCGTACCAGTGCCGACGCGAGCAGGGCGGCGCCTGCGGCGAGACACCCCGCTACCCGCGGGCCGCCCCAGCCCCACTCCTGCCCCCGGGTGATGCCGAGGACGACGAGCCCGGTGCCCGCCGCGAGGAGGAGCGTGCCGAGCACATCGGGCAGGCCCTGGTTGCCGCGGGCCGAGCCGCGTACCGCCCTGATCCCCACGAGCAGTGCGACGCCGAGCGGGATGTTGATGAAGAACACGGCACGCCAACCGACCGCGTCGATGAGGATGCCGCCGAGGCTCGGCCCGACCGCCGCCGCGGCGGACGCGGCGGCGCTCCAGAGCCCGATCGCCGCCCCTCTGCGCCGGGGTGTCACATCGACCAGGAGCACGGCGAGCGACGCCGGGATCATGGCCGCCGCACCGAGCCCCTGCACACCACGGGCGATCAGCAGAGCGGGGAGGCCGGGAGCCACGGCACACAGCAGCGAGGCGGCGGTGAACAGGCCCATGCCGACGGCGTAGAGACGGCGCCGTCCCACCACGTCCGCGAGGCGTCCCGCGGGCGCGAGGAACGAGGCGAACACGATGGCGTACAGCGAGATGACCCAGGTCAGATCGGTCACCGAGGCGCCGGGGAAGCTGTCGTGCATGTCCGTCACCGCGAGGTTCGCCACCGTGGCGTCGAGGATCGAGAGGAAGATGGCGCCCGCGGCGAGCGTCACCACCACCGGATAGCTCGGCCGCTCGGCACCATCCGCCGGGTTCCGGACCATCGGCCCACCGATCCTTCGCCGTAGAAACGGTCGTTGCGGGGACAGCCGTCCCAGGGACGGCTGTCATAGGAGGGACGGCTGTCGTATGGACGGCCGTCATGCGAGGGACGCCCTTCACTCTCGCGAGGTCCGGGTTCGTGTGCTGGCGGGAATGCGACGAGGCCGCGCGGAGACGACCGCGCCGGGCAGTCGCCGCCATCCTCCGGCCCCGGCATGCCGGAGCAGTACCGGGTCCACGCCCACCACCACGGGGTGGCCCACGGCGCGCAGCATCGGCAGGTCGGAAGCGTGGTCGCCGTACGCATGACAGCGGTCCGGGGAGATGCCGCGCTCCCGGAGCAGGGCGCGCACCGCGACGGCCTTCTCCTCGCCGGTCATCGTGCCGTCGACCATGCCGGTCAGGACGCCGTCGACCGTCGCGGGCCGCGCGCAGAGCACCGCGTCGGCATTGACGCCGAGCCGTTTCGCGACGGGGTCCAGGCAGGGCGCGAAGGACCCCGAGACGAGAACGACCGCCTCGCCTCTGCGCCGGTGCTCCCGCAGCGCCGCCACGCTGTCCGCCAGGAACAGGCCCCCGGCGCGCAGTTCGGCGGCGAACCAGTCCCGGCCCCCGGCGGCGAGCTCCCGTTCGTCGCAGCCCGCGTAGAGGCGGTAGTAGGCGCGCGCCATCTCGGCCCGCGACGCACCGCCCGCCCCGAGCGCCCGCAGCCCGCGCACCGCGTCGTCGAAGGCGGCGCGCGGTCGGCCGCGGGCCCGCAGGTGGTGGCGCAGGAACCGGGCCATGCTGTTGACCGAGATCAGCGTCTCGTCGACGTCGAAGAACGCGACCGGGGGAGGGGCCGTGGAAGGATCCGTGGGAGGGGGCGGGGGAGGCGCCGGTAGCGGGTCCGATGACCGGCCCGGTGACGGGTCCGGTGGCGGGAGCGTCACGCGCACTCACCCCCACGCGACCGGCAGTTCTTCCCAGCCCCCGAGAGCCGCGAAGTCCTTCCAGCGCAGCTGCTGCGGAGGCACCGCGAGCCGCAACCGGGGGAACCGCTCGAACAACGCACGCAGCCCGATGGCCAGTTCGGCCCGCGCGAGATTCGCGCCGATGCAGAAGTGCGGGCCCTGCCCGAAGGCCACCTGAGTACGGTTCTCGCGCCGTATCACGAAGCGGTCGGGATCGGGGTAGACCTCGGGGTCACGGCTCGCGGTCCCCACCGAGGCGAGCACCGCCGAGCCCCCGGGAATGACCGTGCCGCCGAGCTCCACGTCGCTGGTGGTGATCCGGATGGAGGTGCCGCCGCCGGGGCCGCCGAGACGCACCACCTCCTCGACGGCGTCGGGGTAGAGCCCCGGGTCCTCGCGCAGGAGCGCGAGCTGGTCGGGGTGGCCGAGCAGGGTCACCGTCCCGCCGCAGAGCACCGTCACCGTGGTGTCGTGCCCCGCGAGCAGCAACAGCGCCCCCAGGCCCACGATTTCGGGCTCGGACGGCTCGCCCTCCGCGTCGTGGATGCGGACGAGAGCGCTCATCAGGTCGTCGCCGGGTTCCTCGCGACGCAGGCCGATCAGCCGGGCGAAGTAGGCCCGCATGTCCACGTTGGCCCGGTTGATCTCCTCGGGCGGATACTTGGTGAGCGACATGAACCGGTCCGTCCAGGCGCCGAACTTGTCGTAGTCCTCGAACGGCACCCCGAGCGCGCGGCAGATGATGCGCAGCGCGAACGGGCGCGCGTACCTCTCGGCGAGGTCGCCCTCGGGCGGACCGGCCTCCATGGCGTCGAGCAACTCCGCTGCGACCTTCTCGATGCAGGGCCGCAGCCGCTCCACGCGCTGCGGCCCGAAGGCCCGGTTGGCGAGTTTGCGCAGCCGGGTGTGGCGCGGCGGATCCATGGTGAGCATGCTGTCCGGGTCGGGCTCGACCACCTGGGCGCGGGCGGCGCCGGGGCGGAACAGCGCCTCCCTGCTGAAACGCCGGTCGGAGAGAGCGGTCCGTACGTCGTCGTGGCGGGCGACGAACCAGGCGGGATCGCCCGTGGCGAGGGTGATCGGACACACCGGTTCCTCGCGCAGCGCCCGCGCGTACTCGTCGGGCGGTACGAGCGGGTCGGTCCGCCGGGCCGGATAGGTGAACCGTGGCGTGTGATCGGACATGGTGAGGTATCCCCTTCCGCCGGCTGCCGCGTCCTCAGCGGCAGTCGGATCGGGTGTCGTCCGGGCCGCTCAGGAAGGGCGCGGCAGACCGGACTCGAGCAAGGGACCGAAACCGGGCGGCGGTTCGGTCGCGGGCAGCGGCTCGGACAGCGCCCTGTTCACGAGGGCGTCGACCTGCCGTGCGTCCAGCGAGGCGAGACGGTCGAGGCCGTCGATCACCTCGGCCGACGTCCCGGACGAGGCAAGCTTGTCCCGGACGAGTTCGCGGTGCGTGCGCCGGGTCCCGGGCCCGGCGGCCCCTTTCGGCCGCCCGCACGAGGCGGTGACCGCCCGGCCGTCGCGCAGGGTGACCCGGAGCCGCCCCCCCACCGCCTTGTCGGCCTCCCGGAACGTGCTGCTCGGCGGTCCGGCGACCCCGGCGGCGGCCGTACTCTCACCCGTGAAGTCCGCGAGCCACTGCCGGCCGCTCGCCCCGGCCTGCCGCAGTGCCTCGCCCAACGGGGCGGTGGCACGCAGCACTTCGCGGGAGAGCCCGGCGTCGTACTCGAGGCGGACCCGGTCGGCGAGGGACCAGCGCAGGGGATCCGCGGTCGCCGGTTCGGCCAGGTCGCGGGGAGCGACGGAACCGGAGATCAGGGCGGTCGCCACGTTGTAGGCGACACAGACATTGAGCGCCATGATCGCCGAGCGCTCCCGGTCGACGTACGCGGCGCCCTCCTGGTCCATGGCGATGGTCAGCCGGGGCGCCGAGACCACGATCTCCGCGATGCCGCGGATGTCCTCGCGGGAGAGCCGGGCGTGCAGTTGGGCCGCGCAGTCGACGGCCGCGTCCACGTACGCGCCTGCCGGGCGCAACTTGAAGGTCAGGGTCTCGGTGTGCCAGCGGGTGCCGAGCCCGGCCGTGACCGTTTCGGGCGACGGCACGTGGGAGAACTTGGCGAGCAGCCCGCCGGGATGCTCCAGGATGTCCTCGGCCCCCCGCAGCCCGGCGGCCGCCGCGTCGCAGGCGTCGAGCGCGGTCCGCACCGGGACCGCCGCCGACAGCACCTTGGCCTCGCTGCCGAGCAGCGCCCGCCGCAGCGGCCACGGAGGCATCGCCAGGGCGAGACCCCAGGCGTCCGTCCACAGCCCGGCCGGGGCCCCCGCACCGTGCAGGCGGGCCGCGACGGTGCCCATGAGCTGGGTGTACGAGGTGCCCTGCCCGCGCAGCGGACCCAGCGCGCCCGCGGCGGTGACCCGGGCTGCGCACTCGTTCGCGGCGACCACCGCTGTCAACAGAGCCCGCCCGTCCAGGCGTTGACAGCGCCTGAAGGCCAGCGGAACCCCGACGGAAGCGTGCGTGACGTGGCCCGCGTACATGCTGTCCTCGTAGTACAGGCACGAGGACAGCGCGGCCATCACCTGCGCCGCCCGGCAGGGGTCGTGCGAGAGCGGTGAGCCGAACGCCCGGACCAGCTTGCGCCCCAAGGGATGGCCCAGACTCGCCCGCAGCACCGCGAGATGCGACATGACCTCGCTGGTCGCATACGCCTCGATCCGTTCGGGCAGGTCCGGGTATCGCAGACCCGCGGCCCACTCGGCGAGCCGCCGGGTGAGGGACACGCCGCAGTCCCGGCGGTGGTCCGCCGCGCCCGCCCCGTTCACGCCCCGCGCCCCGGCAGGCCGCGCCGCCTGTCCTCGATGGACCGGACCGCGCAGGTGGCGGCGACGACCGAGGCGCGGGCGGCGGCCAGTGCCTCGCGCGCCCCGCGGCCCAGCGCCTCGTCGTCCGGCATCCGCCTCGCCCGCTCGGCGATCGCCGCGAGTTGCAGCGCGCACTCGACGGAGGCGATGCAGGCCTCCGCCAGCGGTGCCTCACGGCCGGGCGTACGGGTGAGACAGGACAGCGCCGCTTCGAGGAGCGCGCCCACCGACTGGCGGCCCCGCTGCTCCCGCTGTGCCGTGTCTGTCGTGTCTGCCACGTCGATGTGCGTCATTTCTTGACGACCAGGAACCGCCCGAGGACCAGGGCGTCGATCTCGGTGTGCAGGAAGCAGGCGAGCGCGTCGGCGGGCGAGCAGACGATCGGCTCACCGGCGATGTTGAACGACGTGTTCACCAGGCACGGAACACCGGTCAACTCCGTGAAGCGGACGAGCAGTTCGGCCAGCTTCGGGTTCGATTCCGGGGTGACGGTCTGCGCCCTGGACGTGCCGTCGACGTGCATCGCGCCGGGGATGACGTCGTGGAATTCGGGCCGCACCGGAAAGACGAACGTCATGTACGGGGACGACGTCTTCTCGCCCATGTCGAAGACCCGGTGCGCCTCGGACTCCAGGACGACCGGCGCGAAGGGGCGGAACGGCTCGCGGTGCTTGACCCGTGTGTTGATGATGTCCTTGATGTCGGCGAACCCGGGGTTCGCCAGGATGCTGCGGTTGCCCAGGGCGCGCGGGCCGTACTCGGCGCGCCCCTGGAACCAGCCGACGACGGTCTTCTCGCCGAGCAGCTTGGCCGTCTGCCCTGCCACCGCGTCCTCGTCGAGCTCGGTCCACTCCACCCGGTCGGCGTGCGCGTGCAGCGCCCGCAGCATCTGCCCGTCGTCGTACGAAGGGCCGAGATAGGGCGTCGCGGGAACCGGGCGGGGCCGCGGGGCGAGACCGGCGGCGTAGACGGCGGCGCCGATGGCCACGCCCGGGTCGCTCGCGCCGAAGCTGACGTGGATGTCGGTGAAGCGGGAGTTCTCCAGGAGCTTGGAGTTGTTGACGCAGTTGAGGGCGAGGCCGCCCTCGTAGACCAGCCGGGTCAGGTTGGTGCCGGCCTCCAGGGCGCGCAGCTGGTGCGCGGTGACCTCCTCGACCATCTGCTGTGCCGCCGCGGCGACCGTCGCACGGAACTCCGTCTCCTCGCGGCGCCGTTCGTCGCCGCCGAAGAGCCGGTCGAGGAGGGGATAGTAACCGCGCGTGCCGCTCGGGTCGTTGGCGAGAGCGAGGTGGTAGCGGCCGTCCTCGCGCAGCTCGACCACGTGCCGCAGCAGGGGGTTGTCCGACGGAGGCGGGGCGAACGCCGCGAGGCCCATCACCTTGTACTCGTCGTTGTTGGGCATAAAGCCGAGGTAGCGGGTGATCTCCCCGAAGAGCAGGGCGAGTGAGTTGTTGACGCCGATCGCCGACTTCTCGAAGAGCCGTACCCGCCCGTCGCGCACCTCGCCCATGACGGAGGAGAGCCGTTCGGCGCGGCCGTCGCTCACCAGGAACGCCGTGTCCTGCTCGCCCGACAGGTGGTAGCCGCACATCAGATGGGCCATGTGGTGCGGCACCGGGACGAGCTTCTTTGCGGGCAGGTCGTGGCCGGTACGCCGCCTGAAGTCGGCGTGGATGGCCTCCTTGCCGACCAGGCCCGCGTAGAGCTCGCCGAACCGCCTGAGCCGGTCGAATTTCTCCTCGACGGACAGCTCGCTGCGGCCGATGTCCTGGATCATCGTGTGCACGAGGCCGGGCGAGAACGACCAGGGGAACGCGACGACGTCCACCTCGTCCAGGCGTACGCCCGCGGTGTCCAGGCACCACCGCAGGGAGCCGGCGGGGAAGGCGGAGGTCTTCTTCTCGCGGTTCAGCCGCTCCTCCTCGACGGCGGCCACCAACTCCCCGTCGACCAGCAGGGCGGCGGCCGCGTCATGGCCCAGGATGCTGTGCCGGTCGATCCCGGTCGCTCCGTAGAGCCGCCCGAACGTGTCGGCGCCGTGGGTGAAGCCGTTGTAGCCGAGGACGATCACACCGGGCTCCTTCGATGAGGGGTCGATGAGGGTTCGACGAGGGGAGGACTGACTCGCGCTCATCGTTCACGTCACGGCTGGCACGGCACTGAGATGCGGCTGACGCGAGTGGCCCCGGCAGGCACACGGCACGGGGCCTCGCGGTGATGTCGTTTTCCCGCCAGCGCGGCCCGGCTGCCGGGTGCCAGTGTCGGTCGGCACGACCCGCGGCTCACGAGAGGACCCGGACATGGAAACGGCCGGCGTGACGGAGTACAAGGACCCGTACACGGAGCAGAACGACCCCTACGTGGTGTTACCCGCCGAGGGGGCGGCGCTGCTCCGGGGCGCCCCCTGGTCCCGGCTGGCGATCGTGGGGGACAGCGTCGCGCAGGGCATCGGCGAGCCGCGCCCCGGCTACCGCGACGCGCCCTGGTGGAGCCTGGTCATCGACGCCCTCCGCGAGGTGCGGCCGGACCTGGTGCACCTCAACCTGGGGCGGCGCGATCTGATGACCGCGCAGGTGCGCGAGAGCCAGCTGGAGGCGGCGCTGGACTTCCGGCCCGACCTGGTGATCGCGCTGTGCGGGGCCAACGACGGTCTGCGCAAGGCCTTCGACCCCGAGGCCGCGCAGAGCGAATTCGAGGCGCTCTTCACGCCGTTGAGCGAGGTCGGCACGCTGGTGACCTCCGGATTCTTCGACGTCATCGGCAACCCGCACTTCGACCCGCGCTACCGGGACGTGGCCCGTGAGCGCCTGGGTGTCCTGGGGCGGCGCATGCGGACGGTGGCCCGGCGCCTCGACGCGGTGCACGTCGTCATGCAGCACCACCCGACGGGCCGCGAGGAGTCGATCTGGAGCACCGACGGCATGCACCTCAACGCCCGCGGCCAGGCCGTGCTCGGCACCGAGATCATCCGCGCCCTCGGCGCACGCCTCGTCCGGGACAGTGCCTCGCTCGACCTCGTCGGGGAGTGAGAGACCCGGCCACGATGTGCACTATGCGCGTTAAGTGCATTATGCATATGCCGCGTAGAATGGCGTCATGGACAAGCCCGGTCGCCGCAATAACAAGCCCATGGGCCGCACGGAGAAGCCCGTCGGCCAGGTCGAATTCGAGACGATGCTGCTCAACCGGCACTCGCATCTCTTCAACCCCCGCACGCGTTCCTCCGGCGGGCGCCTCGACCGCAGCGCGTACATCCTGCTCAGCCGCATCCAGATGGACGGCCCGATGTCCATCGGCCAGCTCACCGAAGCCTTCGGCCTGGACGCCTCCACCCTCAACCGGCAGACCGCCGCGATGATGCGCTCCGGACTCGTCGAGCGCATCCCCGACCCCGACGGCGGCATGGCCCGCAAGTTCCGTATCTCCGCCGAGGGCGCGCGGCTGCTCGACGCCGACCGCTCCGAGTACGTCCAGGGCCTGGAGAAGGTCATGGACAACTGGTCGGCGGAGGATGTGGCGACGTTCGCCGGCTTCCTCCAGCGCTTCAACGGTGACATCGAGATCCTGGAGGGGCGCCCGTGGCCGCGCCCCTGAACCGTCTGCCGCGCCCCTGAACCGCCCGCCGCGCCCCCGGCCCCGGCTCAGCCCTTCTTGAGGCCGTCCATCTCCGCGCGCACGTCGGTCTTGAGCATCTCCTCGACCTCCGACGCGGTCGGCGGCTCGACCTTGTCGTCCGGGCCGCCCCCGTAGAAGCTCCAGCGCATCTCGACCGTGAACCAGCCGTCGCGCACGGCGAGGGTCATGCCGTTCAGGGACTTCTCGTCCGTGCCGCTCGTATCGGTGACCAGGTACGCCTCGTCGCCGATGCCGCTGACGGCCTTGGTCTTGTAGCTGTACGTCTTCTGGGACTGGTCCTCGTAGGCCTTCTGCTCCGAGGCGAACTCCCCCGCGGGGTCGGTCGCCTTGTGCCAGCGGGCCGTGGAGTAGACGTAGATGCTCGTGTAGGAGTCGGTGTCCGCCTCCGGGTCCTTGAGCTTGCGGCTGCAGTAGCTCATGTCGAACCCCTTCTGCCGCGAGCCGTAGTGCGTGGTCGACGTGGAGTCCGAGTCGATCTCGTACTTCTTCTTGAAGCCGTCGAGCGGGGAGACGTCGCAGAGGTTCTTCCTGTACTGGTATCCGGCGAGGTCCGCCTTCGCGTCGTCGCTCCCGCCGAGGTTGCCGGTGGCGAAGAGCCCGCCCGCCCACAGGGCCGAGGCGACGACGGCACCGCCGATGCCCCACACCCAGCCCGGCGTGGGCTTGCGCGGTCCCGCCGGGGGAGCGGGCGGGGCGGGCGGCTGGCCGTAGGGCCCGGGCTGCTGGCCGTAGGGGCCCGGCGGCTGGCCGTAGGGCTGTGGGGCCGGGGTGCCCGGCGGCTGCTGATAGGGATTGGGGGTCTGCTGGTACGGGTTGGGCGCACCGGGCTGGCCTGGCTGGCCGGGCTGGGGATTCGGTATCGACATAAGCGGCAATGTACCGGTGGCCGCCGCGCGTGAGGAGGCGGCCCAACCCTGGTCATCGCAGGGATGGCCGACTCAAGTAAGGTCACCCTTAGCTCTGCGTACGAAGTGAACTCCCGGAGGCTCCCCGATGCCGCACACCGCTCCTCCCGACGGGGCGACCCGCAGGCCGCCCCGCATCCCGCGGCCGCGGCCCGTCGAGCGCGCGGACAGCGCGTGGGTGAAGCGGGCCGTGGAGCGCGGCGGCTTCTGGGACGCCGTGCGCGCGGCAGGCGGGGCGCCCGTCGTCGAGCCCGACCCGCAGGGCGACGAGGGGCAGCGGGTGGTCACCTTCCTGTGGCGCGGCACGGATGCGACGCGCGCCGTCCTGGTGATGCCCAACAAGATCGTCGACCCGCGTGATCTGGCCCGCAATCTGATGGAGCGGGTGCCGGGCACCGACATCTGGCACTGGTCGGTCCGGATGCGCGCCGACTGGCGTGCCACCTACGGCCTGTGCGTCGACGAGGGGGACGGGCCGCGGACGGACGACGCCGCGTACTGGCCCTGGCTGCGGCAGCAACAGCGCGCCGATCCTCTCAACTCGCGCACGCTGGCACGACGTTGGGGTGGCGACCCGGTCTCGTACGTCGAGCTGCCGCAGGCGCCGGCCGGCGACGACTGGCGGCGCCGTGACGGAGTCGCGCGCGGCACGGTCAGCACGCACACCGTCCGCAGCGAACTGCTCGGCAACGAACGGCGGGTGCATCTGTACGAGCCGGCGGGCGGCGGGCGCGACCTGCCCGTCCTGGTGCTCATGGACGGCGAGATGTGGCAGCCGGGCCTGGATGTCGCGGCTCTCCTCGACAACCTCATCGCCGACGGCCGTATCCCGCCCCTTGCCGCCCTGCTGCCCGAATCCCTCGGCGCCGACCAGCGCTGGGAGGAACTCGCCTGCAACGAACGCTTCGTGCAATTCCTGGAGACCGAACTGCTGCCCTGGGCGGGCGAGCGGCTCTCCCTGACCGGCGATCCGGCGCGTACGGTCGTCGCGGGCCAGAGCCTCGGCGGCCTCACCGCCGCGTACGCCGGAGTGATCGCGCCGGGCCGGTTCGGCCGCGTCCTCGCGCAGTCGGGTTCCTTCTGGTGGCCCGACGGGCCCGACCTCGAACGCTCCGAGTGGCTGACCGGGCACATCGCCGCGAGCGAGAGGCTGCCCGTGCGGTTCTGGATCTCGGCCGGCGAGCAGGAGTGGGTCGCGCTGCCCGCCATGCGCAGGTTGCGCGCCACGCTGCGCGAGAAGGGCTACGACGACGCCGTGTACCGCGAGTTCAACGGCGGGCACGACTACCTGTGCTGGCGCACCGAGCTCGCGGACGGACTCGTCGGGCTGCTCGGCGACCGGTCCGCGGTGGCGACCGCCGCCGCGTAACCGTCCGGGACGGCCACGTCCCGCACTGTCCAGCCCCGGACGCCGAGGGGTGTGGGCCCCGTCCCCACGAGCAGCGCCGCCATCCCGCCGCCGGCGAGGCCTTCGCCCGTGCCCTTGAGGACCGCCTCCTTGCGGGTCCAGCAGCGGGCAAAGGCCAAGGGCCGCTCTGGGTGCGGGAGTTCGGCCAGCTCGGCCTGCTCGCGGGGGTGCAGGGACGTCATCACATCGGCAAGCATGTCTGCGGACGGCAGCCTCTCCACGTCGGCGCCGACCGGCCGGTCCGCGAAGGCGAGCAGGGCCAGGCCGTCCGTGTGCGAGAGCGAGAAGTGCGGGCCCGCGCCTTCGGCCACGGCGGGGCGGCCGTGCGGGCCGCCGCACAGCGGGCACGCAAGACGCACCAGCTCCACCGCGGCCGGATCGACGGCCAGACGGTCGCCGAGATGGCGGCGCAGCTCCGAATGCGCCGCCGCGTACAGCTCCCGGTCCGCCGGGCGCCGCAACGCCGCCGCCCGGCGCCGTTCGTCGGCGTCGAGGAGCGACACGTCGAGCGGGGCCGGGCGGACGAGGTGGATCTCGCTCACGCGGGCGGATCCTGGAGGCGGGCCACACAGCGACCGTACGTCTGCGGGCCGTACACCGTGTGCCAGCCCTCGGGCACACGGCGGAAGAGCGGCCACAGGGAGTACTCGCCGAGCGTGTTCTCCAGGACCAGATGGGACGGCTCGGCGCCGTCGTCGGTGTCGGCCGGGTCAAAGGGGCCGGGTGCGGTCGTCATGCGTGGTCCAGCTCCTTGAGACGGGCGGCGATGACGGCACAGACCTCGTCGAGGCGGCGCGGCTGGGTCAGCTCCGGATGCAGGCAGTCCACGTCGTGGTTGCTGATCGAGCCGCTGACGTACGGCGCCCAGGCCTCCCTGGTCAGCCAGTCCTCGGCGCGCGGCGCGGCCGCCGTGAAGAACAGCGCGTCGCCGTCGAAGGCGCGGTGCTCGTGCTCGCGCATCAGACGGGCGTTGTTGACCACGATGTCGAGCACCGCCGACAGGGTCCGGTCCGGCAGTCCCGCCAGGGCGCTGCCCTCGCGCTGGAGCGTGGCGAGGACGTCCTCGCGGGTCAGCTCGTCCGTACGGTCGTAGCCGGCCATCCGCAGGAGCGCCGTGAGGGCGTCCGCCTCCTCCGGGACCACGGCGTCGCGCCACTGGTCGGACGGATAGGCGTCGAGCAGCGCGAGCAACTCGACCTCCTCGCCCGCCTCCTGGAGCAGCACGGCGACCGTGTGGGCGAGGACGCCGCCCACCGACCAGCCGAGCAGCCGGTAGGGGCCGTGCGGGCGTACCGCGCGCAGCGCGTCGACGTACTCGGCCGCCATCTCCTCCATCGTGGAGGGGAGTTCGCCCTCGCCGCGCAGACCGCGCGCCTGGAGGCCGTACACCGGCTGGCCGGGGTCGAGCCGCGAGAGCAGCCCCGAGTAGCACCAGCTGATGCCGCCCGCCGGGTGGAAGGCGAACAGCGGGGTGCGGTCGCCGCCCGCGCGCAGCGCGAGCAGCACGTCCAGGGCGTGGTCGGCCTCGCTGTGGTCCGCGTCCAGGTGGGCGGCGAGTGCCGCCGGGGTCTGGGCGGTGAAGAGCGTGCCGATGGTGAGCTTGGCGCCCAGGGTGTCGCGGATCCTGGCGACCAGGCGGGCCGCCAGGAGCGAGGTGCCGCCGAGGTCGAAGAACGCGTCGTCCACGCCGAGTTGGGGCACGTCCAGGATCTCGGCGAAGAGTCGTGTCAGTGTCTCCTCGCGGTGGCCGCTGGGCACCCGGCCGCCCTCGGCCGAGCCTTCGAAGGAGGGGGCGGGCAGGGCGCGCCGGTCCAGCTTGCCGTTCGGGCTGAGCGGGAAGTCGTCGAGGACGAGGATCGCGCCCGGCACCATGTAGTCGGGCAGGGACCGGGCGAGGCGGGCGCGCAGCTCCTCGGGGTCGGGGGCGGCTCCGGTGTCGGAGGGCGTCACGTATCCGATGAGCCGCTGGTCGCCGGGCCGGTCCTCGCGGACCAGGACGCTGGCCGCGCCCACTGTGGCGTCGGCTGCCAACTCGGCTTCGATCTCGCCCAGTTCGATGCGCAGGCCGCGCAGCTTCACCTGGTGGTCGGTGCGGCCCAGGTACTCGATCTCGCCGTGCTCGGTCCAGCGGGCCAGGTCGCCCGTGCGGTACATGCGGGTGCCGGGCGGGCCGTAGGGGTCGGCGACGAACCGGGCGGCGGTCAGCTCGGGCCTGCCCAGGTACTCGGCTGCCAGCTGGGTGCCCGCCAGGTACAGCTCGCCCTGTACGCCGGGCGGGCACGGCTGGAGCGCCGCGTCCAGGACGTACAGGCGGGTGTTCCAGACGGGCTTGCCGATCGGTACGGGGCCGGTGCCTGCGGTGTCGCACGGGTGGTACGTGACGTCGACGGCGGCCTCGGTCGGTCCGTACAGATTGTGCAGCGGTACGCCGTCAAGGACGCGCCCGAACTCCCGCACCGTCTCGCGCGGCAGGGCCTCGCCGCTGCAGAAGACGTGCCGCAGACCCGCGCAGTCGGCGGCGGCCGGTTCGGACAGGAACACCTGGAGCATCGACGGCACGAAGTGGCAGACGGTGACGTCCTGTTCGCGGATGACGCGGGCCAGATACGCCGGGTCCTTGTGGCCGCCGGGCTCGGCGACGACGAGCGTCGCGCCCACCCGCAGGGCCCAGAAGAACTCCCACACCGACACGTCGAAGCCGGAAGGCGTCTTCTGCAACACGCGGTCGCCGGGCGTGAGTTCGTACTGTGCCTGCATCCAGCGCAGCCGGTTGTCGATCGCCGAGTGCGGCACGACGACGCCCTTGGGGCGGCCGGTCGAACCGGAAGTGTAGATGACGTACGCGGGGTGGTGCGGGGTGAGCGCGCGAGGCGGGTCGTAGGAGCCGTACGGCGTGGTGTCCAGGCCGTCAAGGGCGACGAGCGGAACACCCGAGGCAGGCACCCGGTCGGCGCGGTCGGCGATCACGCAGGCCGGTCCCGCGTCGTGCAGCATGTACGCGAGACGGTCCGCCGGATAGTCCGGGTCCAGGGGCAGATAGGCGCCGCCCGCCTTGAGCACCGCCAGGAGCGTGATGACCAGGTCCAGGGAGCGGGGCACGGCGACCGCGGCGAGCGCGCCCGGACGTACGCCGATCTCGGCGAGATGGTGGGCGAGCCGGTTGGCGCGGGCGTTCAGCTCGGCGTACGTCAGCTCCTGGTCGCCGAAGACCAGGGCGGTGGCGTCCGGGGTGCGTACGGCCTGGGCCTCGATCGGGCCGATCAGTGTGGTGGGCGGCACCGGCTGCGCGGTGGCGTTGAACTCGTCGACGACGAGGGTGAGTTCGGCGCGTCGGGCGATCGTGTGCTCGGCGAGCGGCGTGTGCGGTTCCGTCTCGGCGATGCGCTCCAGGAGCTCCATGAACCGCGCCTGGTGCAGGCCGAGTTCGTCCGGCTCGTACAGGGCGGGGTTGCCGTCGTAGTCGATGCGCAGGCCGCTGCCGTCGGCGCGGTCGTAGACGTTGACGGTGAGGTCGTCGACCGGGCCCGCGGACAGGTTGCGGGCGTCGGTGCGGGCGCCCGCGAAGGTCAGGCCGTAGTCGAACGGCATGACGTTGACCAGCGGCCCCACCAGGGAGCGGCCTTCGCCGAGGAGACCCAGGTCGCGGCGGATGTCCTCGTAGCGGTAGCGCTGGTGGCGGCGGGCGGCGCGGATGCCGAGCACCACCTGCCGGGTCAGCTCGGCGAACGTCGCCTGCGGGGTCACGGTGAGCCGCAGCGGCAGTACGTTCATCACCATGCCGGGCACGCGAAGGGCCACCGAACCCATGCGGCCCATCATCGGCAGGCCGAGCACCACCTCGGCCGAGCCGGTGGCCCGCGAGACGTACAGCGCCTGCGCGGCGACGAGCACCTCCGGCCAGGTCGCCCGCATCGAGGACGCCGACTCGCGCAGCCGGGCGGTCGCCTCGGGGGAGAGGTGGGCGCTGCGGCGGTGGAAGGTGCGCGAGGGCAGCGCGGTGCGTCCGGCCAGGTTGGGGGCGTCGGGGCGGTCGGCGAAGGCGCCGTCCCAGTGGCGGCGGTCCGTCTCGTAGGTCTCCGAGGCGCGGTAGGCGGTGTCCTCGGCGACCAGGTCTTCGAGCCGCCCGAAGGGACTCTCGCCCGGCGTCTCGCCGGCGGCGAGGGCGGTGTAGACCTCGGCGGTGCGGCGGGCCAGCAGCGAGTAGCCGAAGCCGTCCATCACGATGTGGTGCACCCGCTGGTACCACAGCCAGCGTTCGTCGCCGACGCGGAACAGCGCGTGCGCGAACAGCGGTCCCGCCGCCAGGTCGAACGGCGTGGCCAGGTCCTCGCACATCCACGCCTGCGCCTCGGCGTCCGGATCGGAGGCGGCGCGCAGGTCACGCACCTTCAGCGGAAGCGTCGGTTCGACGACCTCCAACTGCTGCGGTCCGTCCGCCCCTTCGATGATCCGTACGCGCAGTGCGTCGGCCTCGGAGACCACCTGGCGCAGCGTTTGCGCGAACAGTGACGGGTCGACGGGACCGTGGATCTCCAGGCACTCGGCCGTGTTCTGGGCCGGGCTTCCGGGGTCGAGCGCCTGCGCGAACCACATGCCCGACTGGGCAGCGGTGAGTCTCATGCCGAGGCTCCAAGGATCTTCGCCCAGGCCTCGATCGCGGGCTGCTCGGCCAGGTCCACGAAGGTTGCGGTGATGTCGTGCTCACGGCGCCAGCGCTCGATGAGCGACATGATGCGCACCGAGTCGAGCCCGTAGTCGACGAGGTTTTCGTCCAGAGGGATGTCGGCGGGCTCCTCGCCCAGGACATCGGCGACGTCGGCCCGTATCAGTTCCACGCTCAGCGCCATGTCAGATCCCCTTCAGAACCGTGTCGGTGGTGGTGACGACCGCGCACCGGCCTGCGGCGTAGCGCAGCGCCATGTCGTGGTCCTCGCGGGAGAAGTCGGCGACGGCGTCCGCGACGACGAACGCCTGCACGTCCCGCATCCACGCGTCGCAGGCGGTCATCAGGACGCCGATGTGCGCGTACACGCCGACGATGACGATCTGGTCCCGGCCCGCCTCGCGCATGCGCTCCTGGAGGTCGGTACGGACGTACGCGCTGTACTTCCACTTCGTGAGGACGGTGTCGCCGGGCTCGGGGGCGACCGGGCCCGCGATCGCCTTGGCGTGCTCGTCGTCGGGCAGGCCGGGGCCCCAGAAGTCCTGCTGGAGGCCGCGCTCGGCCGGCGACTGGCCGCCCGGCTGCGCGGAGTACAGGACCGGGATGCCGGCCGCCCGTGCCGACTTCGCCAACTCGCCGACGTTGGCGAGCAGTTCGGTGGTCGGCGAGGTGTCGGGGGTGTAGGCGGTCAGGAAGTGGTTCTGCAGGTCGTGCACGAGCAGTACCGCCCGCTGCGGGTCGATGGTCCACGCGACCCGGTTGGCGGGCAGTTCGTCGGACGAGGGCATCGGGTACGGCGTGACGGCGGGGAGCGCCATGGTGTGGGGGCCTTTCGGGAATTCAGGAATGCTGGCGTGGACCGGGGTGCTGCCGGGCAGGGGCTGCCGCGCGGTGGTCGGCCGCGCGGCGGCCGTCAGCTGCCCGGAGCGGCGGCGGTCGTCCGCTGGTCCTTCTTGCTGATCTTGCCGATGCCGGTCTGCGGGAAGGCGGACACGAACTCGACGCGGTCGGGGACCTTGTACGCTGCCAGTCCGCGTTCCCGTACGAACTTCTTGATCACGACGGGCTTGAGCGGTTCGGCGTCCGCGCGCAGGATGACGTAGGCGAGGGTCCGCTCGCCGAGGTACTCGTCGGGGACGGCGACGACCGACACGTCGTGGACGTGGGGGTGGGCGAGAATGATGTTCTCGACCTCCTCCGGTGCGATCTTCTCGCCGCCGCGGTTGATCTGGTCCTTCGCCCGGCCCTCGACGATCAGATGCCCGGTGGGAGTGCGGCTGACGATGTCGCCGGTGCGGTAGAAGCCGTCGGCGGTGAACGAACGGGCGTTGTGCTCGGGGGCGCGCCAGTAGCCGCGGATGGTGTACGGGCCGCGGGTCAGCAGATGGCCCGCCCGGCCTTCGGGCACGTCCTCGTCGAGGTCGTCGACGATGCGGACCTCGTCGTCCGGCGATATGGGGCGGCCCTGCGTGGTGACGATGGTCTCCGCCGGGTCGTCGAGCCGCGTGTAGTTGACCAGGCCCTCGGCCATCCCGAAGACCTGCTGGAGGGTGCAGCCGAGGGCGGGGGCGACCCGCCGGGCCGCCGACTCGCTGAACTTCGCGCCGCCCACCAGGAGCACCTGAAGGCTGGAGATGTCGTACGGCGTGGTGCGCCCCGCGTCCGTCCACACCAGGGCGAGCGGCGGGACGAGACCGGTGATCGTCACGCGCTCCCGCTCGATGAGGGGGAACGCGGTGTCCGGGTCGGGCTGCGGGCACATCACGACACGGCCGCCCGCGTAGAGCAGACCGAGCGAACCGGGCGACGAGAGCGGGAAGTTGTGGGCCGCGGGCAGCGCCACGAGGAAGACGGAGTCCTCCGTCACGCCGCAGATCTCGTTCGAGCCCCACAGCGAGTACATGTAGTCGTCGTGGGTGCGCGGGATCAGCTTGGGCACGCCGGTGCTGCCGCCGGACAGCTGGAGGAACGCGAGGTCGGACGGCTCGGGTCCGTCGATCGGCTTGGGCTCGCACGGCACGTCGGCCAGGGCCGTGTGCTCGCCCGGCTCGCCCACCACGAACACCTCGCGCAGGGTGGGCACTTCGGCCTGCACCTTCGAGGCGAGGTCGCGGTGGTCGAAGCCGCCGGCCTTGTCCGGGATGACGTAGGCGACGGCTTCGGTGAACTCGCAGAAGTAGTGGATCTCCGTCTCGCGGTGCGCGGGCAGCGCGAAGACCGGCAGCGCGCCGATCCGGAAGAGCGCGAAGATCACCTCGAAGAACTCGGCGACGTTCGGCAGCTGGACGACGACACGGTCACCCTTGGAGATGCCGCGTGCCGCGAACCCGGCAGCCAACTGATCGGCGCGCACGTCGAGTTCGCCGTACGTCCAGTTCCGCTCCCCGTCCGTGATCGCGACCCGGGCCGGGTGCGCGTCGGCGCGCTCGCGGAGCATGCCGCCGAACGTCTCGCCGCGCCAGTACCCGGCCGCCCGGTACCGCTCGGCGAACACCTCGGGGATGGGCGGCGCGTCTCTGCGGCTGTCCGCCTCGTGTCTGTCCGTCGTCGTCATCGGTCGACCCCCACCGCATCCAAAAACGTACGGAACTTGGCGCCGGTCTCGGCGCGTTCGGCCTCCGGCGAGGAGTCGGCGACGACTCCCGCGCCCGCGAAGAGCCGAAGGCGTCCGCTGCCGCTCTCCGTCTCCTCGGCCTCGGCACAGCGGATCGTGACGACCCACTCGCCGTCGCCGCGCGCGTCGCTCCAGCCGACCATGCCGGTGTAGTGACCGCGCCCGAAGGGCTCCAGCTCGCCGATGACGTCACGGGCGTGCCCGGTAGGGGTACCGCAGACGGCCGGAGTGGGGTGCAGGGCGGTGGCGAGGTCCAGGGCGGAGGTGGCCGGGTCTGCGAGCTCGCCGGTGACCGTCGTCGACAGGTGCCACATGGTGGCGGTGCGGACCAGGGTGGGCCGCTCCGGCACGTCGAGGTCGCCGCAGAACGGGGCAAGGGCCTTGTGCACGGCGTCCACCACGACGGCGTGCTCGTGCAGGTCCTTCGCCGATTCGAGCAGCGCGGCGGCCCGGCGCACGTCCTCGGCGAGGTCGGCCGAGCGGGGCGTCGAACCGGCGAGGGGGTTGGCCGTGAGCCGGTTGCCGTGCCGGGAGACGAGCAGCTCCGGGCTCGCGCCCAGGAGGGTGCGGCCCGCGCCCGTGGGCACGGCGAAGGAGTAGCCGCGCGGATCGCGGCGGGCCAGGCGCTGGAGCATGGCGGGCAGGTCGAGCGGGCCGCCCGCGGACAGCTCCAGGGTGCGGGCCAGGACGACCTTGTCGAACTCGCCGCTCTTCATGCGGGCCACGGCGGCCTCGACCGATGCGGCGTACTGCGCGCCCGACGGAACCTCGCGCACCTGCCAGCCGCCCGCCGTGGCCGGCGGCGGCGTGGGCAGCGCGACGAGCGGGTCGGTGCGCAGGGCGGGCGCCCAGCGTGCCGCCTCGGGCACGGCGAGCACCGCGGGCTCGGCGGGGTCGAAGGGGATGGAGCCGACCACGACCGGGGCCTGGTTGCCCGCGCGCAGCTGGGCGTCGAGGGTCGCGGCTACCCGCTCCGCCAACGGCCGCTCGTCGTGCGGGACGTCGGCCGCCGTGCCGTGGGCGAGGAGGGTGCGGGTGGGCGACGCGAAGAACCGGGTGTCGCCGGGTCGGTAGGCGTCGAGCAGTGCGGTCGCCGCGCCGACGGCCCCGGGGGTGGTGGGGGCGTCGAGTGCGACCACGTCATTGGGGGGTGTCACGGATGACTCCTCGTCAAGTAGGGGAGAGCGGCGCGGCTTTCAGGCGCGCAGGGTGGCGCCGCCGTCCACGTACAGGTCGTGCATGGTGATGTGCCGGGCCCGGTCGGAGACCAGGAAGGCGACCGCTTCGGCGATGTCGGAGGGATCGGCGATCCGGCCGAGCGGAATGCCGACCCGGTACGAGGCGGAGTCGCCGCCGATGACGCGGGCCTCGGCCTGCTCGTGATCGTCCGTCCACAGCTGCCGCTGCATGTCGGTGTGGGTCGAGCCGGGCGACACGACGTTGCAGCGCACGCCGTCGCGGGCCACTTCGAGGCCGAGGCATTTGGTGAACATCGTGGCCGCCGCTTTGGACGCGGCGTAAGCGGCCATCTGGGTACGGGGCACGCCCGCGGCGTTCGAGCCGACGGTGACGATGGACCCTTTGCCCCGCGCGGTCATGCGGCGGGCCGCGGCGCGCGAGGTGTGGAAGACGCCGTTCGTGTTGACGGCGAAGGTCTCCGCCCAGTCGGTGTCGGTGAGTTCGACGACCGGGGCGGGCCTGAGGATGCCCGCCACATTGACCAGGATGTCCAACGGCCCAACGGTGCGCTCGACTTCCTCGAACGCCGCGTCCACGGCCGCCGCGTCGGTGACGTCGAGGACCAGGCCGGTGATGAGACCGCCATCCGCCTGCTGCCCGGCGTCCCGCTGCCCGGCGTCCTGTTCCCCGGTGTACTGCTCCCCGGCGTCCCGCTCCCCGGCGTACTGCTTCGTGACGTCGGGTGACCGGTCGGCGGCCACAACCCGCGCGCCGCGCTCGGCGAGCGCGCGGGCCACTGCCTGTCCGATGCCCCGGCCCGCGCCGGTGACCAGGGCCACCCGGCCCGCGAGCTCCGGGTCGGTCGTGCCCGAGCCGGTTGTGCCTGAGCCGGTCGTGCCGGCGTCGGATATGCCGGGAGTCACTTGCCCATCGCCTTCTCGACGTCGTCGAGGACGGAGACGGCGGCCTGCGCGCCGCCCAGGCTGGTCCACTTCGAGCCGTCGATCTCGGTGGTGTGGTCCTTCTTGACGGCGTCGAGCTGCTTGTAGGCGGCCTTGCCCTTCAGCTCCTCGAAGAGCTTGGCGTCCGGGCCCGCGGAGCCGAGCGTGCCGATGAACAGCCAGTCGGCGTCGATCTGCTTGAGGTCCTCGTCGCTGAGCGGCGTCGAGTGGCCCTCGCCCTTCTTGTTCTGGATGCCGGGCCGCTTGAAGCCGAGGTCCTTCAGGACGTCGGAGATGAACACGCCCTGCTGCATGACGGCGGTGCCCTTGGCGGAGTAGCGCGCCACGGAGACGCTCGCGCCTGCGTTGTCACCGAGGTTCTTCTTCACCTCGGCGGCCTTGGTGTCGTAGTCCTTCAGGAACGCGCTCGCCTCGTTGGACTTGCCGAGGACCTTGCCGGTGAGCTCCAGGGACTTCTTCCAGTCCTTGGTCCTGTCGATCGTGACGACCGTCGGGGCTATCGCCTTGAGCTGCTTGAGGACCTGCTGGTCGGCGAGCTGGCCCGCGAGGATGACGTCCGGCTTGGCCTGGAGGACCTTCTCGACGTCGGGCCCGGTGACCGCGCCCACCACCGGGATGTCCTTGGCCTGGTCGGCCAGGTATTCGGGGGCGCCCTTCTGGCCTCTGCCCGCCGAGAGCCCGACGGGCTCGACCTTCAGGGCGAGGGCGGAGTCCAGGTCCATCTCGCTCAGCGCGACGACCTTCTGGGGATTGGCCGGAACCTTTACCTCCGCACCGGAGGCGTCGGTCACGGTGACGTTCTTACCGGCGTTTTTGGCCTTGTCGCCGGATCCGGAGCCGGAGTCGTCGGACGAGTCGGAACCGCAGGCGGAGAGGGCGAGCGCGGAGGCCAGAGTGAGGGCCGCAACCGCGGTCAGCCGGGTACGCGGGGTGTGGTTCGAGGACATGTCCGTGATCTCCATGCTTCTGTAGTCCGGGGGTCAGACCGGACATAAGGGTTATCCCTGGCCGTGCCGGGGCATGACGAAATCCCCCTGAGGGAACAGGGAGTTCGCCCGCACCCCGACTCGGGGCTCCAGGTCAAGGTTAGGTTAGGCTAACTTCATGTTGGTTGCGCAAGGGGGGCCGGTCCCAACGTCCGGATCCAGACCTCCGATACCGGACTTGGCGAAGATGCATCGCCCCACGCTGTGGGCGGCCCTCGGCCTCGTCGTCCTGCTCCTGCTGCTCGGCCTGCTTTCGCTCCTGGTCGGATCCGGGTCGACGCCGATGGGCCGCGCCTGGGACTTCCTCACCGCAGACCCCTCCGCGCGGGCCGACGCCCAGATCCGGCTCGCCGTCATGGACGTACGCCTCCCGCGTACGCTCGCCGGCGTCCTGGTCGGCGTCGCCCTCGGCGCGGCGGGCTGCCTCCTCCAGGCCGTCACGCGCAACCCGCTCGCCGAGACGGGTCTCCTCGGGGTCAACTCCGGGGCGGCGCTCGGCGTCGTGATCGGCCTCACCTACTTCCAAGTGACCTCGGCCTACGGCGTGTTGGTGTGGGCCCTGGCCGGTGGCATGGCCGCGAGCGCGGTGGTGCTCCTGCTCGCCGCCTCCGGGCGGGCCGCGGGCTCGCCGCTGCGGCTCGTGCTTGCCGGATCGGCGCTCGGCGCCACCTTCCACGGCATGACCTCGTACGTCCTGCTCGGCGAGCAGGCCACCTTCGACACCTACCGCTACTGGACCATCGGCTCGCTGGCCGGCATCAAGACGTCGGAGACCTACCCCCTGATCCCGCTGATCGCGGCCGGCCTCGTGATCGCCTTCTGCTGTGTACGCCCGCTGGCCGCGCTCGCGCTCGGCGACGACAGCGCACGCTCCCTGGGCCACCACCCCGGGCGCATCCGCCTGATCGTCGCGGGGGCGGTGACGCTCCTGGCGGGCTCGGCGGTCGCCCTCGCGGGACCCATCGCCTTCCTCGGCCTGCTCGCCCCCTACGCCGCCCGCGCCGTGACAGGACCCCGGATGGCGGGCCAGCTGGTGCTCTCCGCGCTGGTCGCCGCGAACGTGATGATCGCCGCCGACCTGCTCGCCAGAGTCGTGATCCGCCCCTGGGAGACGCCGGTGAGCGTGCTTCTCGCCTTCATCGGCGGGCCGTTGCTGATCTGGATCGCACGCTCGCAGCGGATGTCCACGGCGGGGGTCGCCGCGTGAGCGCTCCAGAGACATCGCAGTCGGGGGCCCCGGAAGCCCAGGAAGCCCCGGAAGCAGTGCCGGCCGACATCACCCCGCCCGACTCCAAGGCCGTGCGCGCCGGGACCTTCTCCTGGCTCTTCCCCTACCGCAGCGCCCTCGCCGCCGTCGGACTCACGCTGCTCATCGGGGTGGTCGTCGCGCTCGCCACCTTCGCCAGCTCCACCGGAATGAGCTTCTCCGACAGCCTCTCCGGACTGCTCGGAACCGGCGACTCCGCCACCGTCATGCTGGTGCAGGACTTCCGGCTCCCGCGGATCGCCGTCGGGCTCATGGTCGGCGCCGCGCTCGGCATCGCCGGATGCCTGACCCAGACGCTCGCGGGCAACCGCCTGGCCACCCCCGACATCATCGGCGTCAACGAAGGGGCCACCGCGGCCGTCGTCGCCTCCGTCGTCGGCTCGTCCACCGGGATGATCGGCGACTGGTGGCTCGGGCCGCTCGGCGCCGCCGCCGCGGCCATGGTCGTCGTCGCCTGCGCGGGCGGCGCCGGCAGCGGGGGATACCGCATCCTCGTCGTCGGCATCGGCGTCTCCACCGTCATCGGCGCTGTCACCGACCTCGTCATGTCCCGCGAGAACGACAACACCGCGGGCGGCGTCTTCCTCTGGACCGTCGGCTCGCTCAGCGGCCGTGACTGGAGCGTCGGCACGCCCCTGTCCTTCGTCCTGCTCGTCCTCGTCCCGCTCTCCCTCGTCGCCGGGAGCCGCCTCCAACTCCTGCGCTTCGACGACGACATGGCGGCCACCCTCGGCGTCAACGTCCGCCGCGTGCGCGCCGTGACCCTCGCGCTCGCCGTGGCCCTGTCCGGCGTGGCCGTCGGCATCGGCGGACCCATCGCCTTCGTCGCGCTCGCCGCGCCCGTCGTGGCAGGCCGGCTCAGCGGCCCGACCCGGGTCCCGGTCATCGGCTCGGCCCTGGTCGGCGCGGCCCTCGTGGGCGCCGCCGACGCACTGGGCCGCGTCGTCGCCCCCGTGGAGATCCCCGTCGGCGTCATCACCAGCGTCCTGGGCGGACCCTTCCTCCTGTGGGTCCTCTTCGGCAAGAACTCCGAGCAGACCGGAAAGGCCTGACCCCGTGCAACTGACCGTCGAGGCGCTCACCTCCGGCTATCCCGGCCACCCGGCCGCCGTGGACGGCGTCGACCTGACCGTCCCCGGCGGACAGGTCGCCGCCATCGTCGGCCCCAACGGCTGCGGAAAGTCGACGCTCCTGCGCTCCGTCTCCCGCCTGCACAAGCCGAGTTCGGGCACGGTACGGGCCGGGGACGAGGACGTGTGGCAGCTCACCCAGCGCCGCGCCGCCCACCGCATCGCGCTGCTCGCCCAGTCCCCGCAGGCCCCGGAGGCCGTCACCGTCGCCGGACTCGTCCGCTACGGCCGCCACCCCCACCAGGGCCTGTTCCGCCAGTGGTCGCGCGAGGACGAGGCCGCCGTACGCGAAGCACTCGAAGCCACCGGCACCACGGACCTCGCCACGCGCCGCCTCGACCACCTCTCCGGCGGCCAGCGGCAGCGCTGCTGGCTCGCGATGGTCCTCGCCCAGCAGACGCCGATCGTGCTCCTCGACGAGCCGACCAGCGCCCTGGACCTCGGGCACGCCGTCGAAGTCCTCTCCCTGGTACGGGAGGTGGCAGCCGCGGGCCGCACCGTCGTCATGGTCCTGCACGACCTGGCGAGCGCCGCCCGGTACGCCGACACCGTCATCGCCATGAACGCGGGCAAGATCGTCGCGAACGGCCCGGCCCGCGACGTGGTGACCGCCGAACTGGTCAAGGAGCTGTACGGGATCGACGCGGACATCCTGCGGGCGCCGGGCGACGGCTCCCCGGTGGTCGTACCCTCCGCGAAGCCGGTGACCGCGCAGGCCCCCGCGAAGACGGTCAAGCAGTCCGGCTGACCGCGAAGTCCGCGGCTGTCCACGCGAGCCCCACCGCCCCGTCGATCATCGTCTGTTCGGCGGCCGGTGTGGCGGCAGCGGCGGCGAACTCCGGCTGGTGCGGACCGCAGCCGCCCCCGCTGATGTCGAGCACCGGGTGGATGGACGGCACGACGTGCGAGACGTTGCCCATGTCCGTGGAGGCGAAGGGCCCGCGCCGCTGCGGTTCGGGGCGTCCGACGGCGCGGGCGTTCGCCTCCCACAGCGCGAGGAGAGCGGCGTCGGAGCGGAAGTCGAGATAGTCGGGCGCGGGCTGCTCGAGCTCCACCGCGCACCCGGCCGCGAGCGCCCCCGCCCGGAAGCAGTCGGCCACCCGCTCCCGCAGCTCGCGCAGTTCCTCCACCGACGGCGTGCGCAGCGCGTACGCGGCGCTCGCCCGCTCGGGGATCGCGTTGAGCGCCGTCCCGGCCTCGGTGGTGATCCCGTGCACCTTCCACTCGCCGGGCAGCTGCTGCCTGAGCAGTCCGAGGGCCACCTGGGCCACGGTCAGCGCGTCGGCCGCGTTCCGCCCGTCCTGCGGGTTGAGCGCGGCATGCGCGGACTTGCCCGTATACGTCACCGACAGCGCCCCCATGGCGTACGAGTGGAAGTCGGCCACCTCGAACGGACACGGGTGCACCATCATCGCCGCGTCGACCCCCTTGAAGGCCCCGGCATCAAGGAGCAGCGCCTTCCCGGCGCCGCTCTCCTCGGCGGGAGTCCCCAACACGCGCACGGTGAGCCCCAGTTGCTCCACGAACGGCGCGAGCCCGAGCGCGGCCCCCACGCCCGCCGCCGCGATCAGATTGTGCCCGCAGGCATGCCCCATGCCGGGCAGCGCGTCGTACTCGCAGGCGAAAGCGACGGTCACGGGACCCGACCCCAGGGTCGCCTCGAAGGCGGTGTCGAGCCCGTACGCCCCGGCGGTCACCGCGAAGCCGTGCCCGCGCAGCACGTCCGCGCACCACCCGGCGGCCTGCCGCTCCTCGAAGGCGATCTCCGGATGGGCGTGGATCCGCCGGCTGAGCCCGACGAGCTCGCCTCGCACCTCACCGATCCGAGCCCGGATCTCCTCCTTGAGCCCGTCGCCTGCCACACGTCCTCCTCGCCACTGCCGCCGGCCCCCGCCCGGACAGCTTACGGTCGGCCGCCCGCCGGGCCTCAGACCGGCAGCAGGCGTCCGATCAGCGCGCTGAGCTGCCGGGCGTTGCGGCACTCGTACATGTCGACGAACTCCGCGTAGGTACCGGCCGCCGAGTCGCCCGTCTGCCACTGGGCGCGGCCTTCCGGGTTGAGCCAGTACAGCTTGCGGGCGCGGGAGGTGATCGCACGCAGCGCGGGGACGTTCGGGTCGCTCATGTTCGTACGGGCGTCTCCGAGCACGAAGACCGTGGAGCGTGACGTGACCGCTTCGGCGTACCGCTCGGCGAACTCGCCCAGGGCGGTGCCGTAGTCACTGCTGCCGTGGTAGCCGGTGACCGCCGCTCCCGAGATGATGCGGCCGCCCAGGCCCTCGGGGTCGGCCGTGCCTCGCGCGATCAGATCGGTCACCTCGTCGACGCGGTTGACGAAGGCGAACACCCGCACCTTGCTGAACTGGTCGTGCAGCGCCTGGACGAGCAGCATCGTGAAGTTGGCGAAGCCCGCCACCGAACCGGACACGTCACACAGGAGGACCAGTTCGGGGCGCGCGGGGCGGCGGCGACGCAGGACGGGGCGCATCGGGACGCCGCCCGTGGACAGCGAACCGCGCAGCGTTCTGCGCAGGTCGATGTGGCCGCGGGCCGCGCGGCGGCGCCGTGCGGCCAGGCGCGTCGCCAGTTTGCGGGCCAGCGGCTGGACCGTCCTGCGCAGCTCGTCGAGCTGCGCGCGGCCCGCGAGGAGGAAGTCGGCCCGGTCGGCGGTCGGGGCGATGGCGCGCCGCGCGATCACGTCCGCGCCGCGCCGCTCGGCGACCCGGCGGCGCGCTTCGGCGCCCACCTGGCCGCGGAAGTTCTCGATGCGGCGGCGGATCTCGTCGGCGGTGAGGCGGTCGGTGAACTCGCCCTCGGCCGTTCCCTCGCGGATACCGGCCAGGATCCGGGCCAGGAGAGTTTCCGGGCGGAGCCGCGACAGGGTCTGGTGCGACGACCAGCCGTCCGAACCGCCGCTGCCGCCCGAACCGGGCCGCGTTCCGTATCCGCCCATGCCGTCGACCGCCTCGGCGGCCAACCGGGCAAGCAGCGCCTGGTCGTCGGCGGCGAGCGCGGCGGCGAGGCGGTCCCGCAGATCGTCCCTGTCGAACTCCCGCTGCGAACCGGAATCGTCCAGCAGGTCCGGTGCGCCGACCCCGCGCGGAAAGTACAGGTCGAAGACCGGGTCGAACACCGGCCGCTGCCCCTCGCCGTGCAGCAGCGCGGCGGCGAGGCCTTCCCGTATCCGCTCCCGGTCGTCGAGGCCCAAGGCCTCCAGCGCCTGCCCGGCGTCCACCGTCTCGCCCGTGCCGATCCGGATGCCGTGCGAGCGCAGCGCCTGCACGAGCGCGGTGAGCCGCTCCGGAACTCCGGTGGCCGAGGGGTTCATACGGCGTCCAGGTCCAGTTTGGCCGCCGCCTTCAGCACGTCGTCCTGGTGCTTGAGCACGACGCCGAGACTGTCGCGTACGACGTCCTCGTCGAGCGAGTCGGCGCCGAGCGCGAGGAGCGTACGGGCCCAGTCGATGGTCTCCGCGACCGACGGCACCTTGCGCAGGTCCATCGCGCGCAGCGCGCCGACCACGCGGACGACGGACCGCGCGAGCGCCTCGTCGAGCCCGGGCACCTTCAGGCGCACGATGCGGCGCTCCAACTCCTCGTCGGGGAAGCCGATGTGGAGGAAGAGACAGCGGCGGCGCAGCGCCTCGGACAGCTCGCGGCTCGCGTTCGAGGTGAGGACGGTGAAGGGGCGGTTCTCCGCGGTGATGGTGCCCAGCTCGGGGACGGTGACCTGGAAGTCGCTCAGGACCTCCAGGAGCAGCCCCTCCACCTCGACGTCCGCCTTGTCGGTCTCGTCGATCAGGAGCACCTTGCGGTCGCTGCCGCGGATCGCGGTGAGCAGCGGGCGCGGGAGCAGGAACTCCTCGCTGAAGATGTCCGTGCGCGTCTCGTCCCACGACTCGTCGCGGCCCGCGGTGATGCGCAGGAGCTGTTTGGCGTGGTTCCACTCGTAGAGCGCGCGGGACTCGTCCACGCCCTCGTAGCACTGGAGGCGGACCAGGCGGGCGTCCGCCACCTCCGCGACCGCCTTGGCGAGCTCGGTCTTGCCGACACCCGCCGGACCCTCCACGAGCAGCGGCTTGCCCAGGCGGTCGGCGAGGAAGACGGTGGTGGCGACTGCCGTCGAGGCCAGATAGCCCGTCTCGGCGAGCCGCGCGGCGACATCGTCCACGGATGAGAAGAGCAACGGGGCCTCCGGCTTGTGCGGGTTCGTGCGGCTGGGGCAGTGTGCGGTTCCCGCCACCTGATCAGTCCGCCGGGCCGCTCCACAACGGGGGCGCCGAGTTTGCGTCGAACGTCACGTGAGGGCGTCGGCACCCGCCGCGGTCTGCTGAGTCCGGTACCGAGACCCACCGGGATCCATGGCCCCTTCTCGTATCCTTGCGGCATGAGGCGGACCTCCTTTGCCAACTGGCCCTGCTCCATCGCCCGCACCATGGATCTGCTGGGCGACTGGTGGACGCCGCTCGTGCTGCGCGAGGCGTTCTACGGGATCAAGCGGTTCGACGTCTTCCAGCAGGAGTTGGGCATCGCCCGCAACACCCTGACCGACCGGCTGCGCCGCCTGGTCGACGAAGGCCTGATGGAGAAGCGCGCCTACCAGAACGAGCCGGTGCGCTACGACTACGTGCTCACAGAGAAGGGCCGCGACTTCTTCGGCGTGCTCGCCGTGATGAACAGCTGGGGCAACCGCTGGCTGAGCGGCGACGCGGGCGCGCCGGTCGTCTTCGAGCACGACCGCTGCGGGCACGAGAGCGAGGCCGAGGTGGTCTGCGGTCACTGCAAGGAGCCGATGTCGGCGGCGGACACCCACGCGCGCCTCGGCCCCGGCTACCCCGCGCGCCTTGCCGAACGGCCCGACATCAAGGACCGCTTCAGCCGCTGAACCCCTGTCCCGCTGTCGGGATGCCCACCCTTGACGAGTGAGTCTATCTACGCAACTCTCGTGCTCAGCGATCAGAAAGCTGCCACAGACCAGAGAGCTGCTACAGAGAGGCGACCCACGATGGAGTGGACAGGCGCGCGGTACGCGGACACGCCGACAGCCGAGGTGCGCACACGGATCGCCGCGGCACCGGAACGCGTGTGGGAGCTCGTCTGCGACATCACCCTGATGCCCGGCCTGAGCACGGAGCTGCGGTCGGTCGCATGGCTGGACGGAGCGGCCGGACCCGCGCTCGGCGCCCGGTTCGCCGGACGCAGCGAGCATGCGTCGCTCGGCGTGTGGGAGACCACGTCGTACGTCGTGGAGTACGAGGCCCAGCGCGTCTTCGCCTGGGCGGTGGAAGACCCCGAACGGCCCAGCGCCCTCTGGCGGTTCAGCCTCACGGCCGCCGACGACGGCGGCACGGAACTGACCCAGTGGGTGCGCCTCGGGCCGGGCCGCTCGGGCCTCTCCCACGCCATCGACCGGATGCCGGAGAAGGAACAGAAGATCGTGTACGTACGGATGCGGGAGTTCGAGCAGAACATGACGGCCACGCTGGACGCGATCAGAAAGCTGGCCGAGGGGTCCGGGGCCGGGGAGGCTTCGGGAGCTGCGGAGGCGGGCGCGTGATGCGTACGTCGACGACCGTCGAGGCGTCCGGGGCGAACTGGCGGGAGACCGTCGACTTCGTCACCGAGGCCGAGAAGCTGGGGATGGACATCTGCTGGGTCGCCGAGGCGTGGGGCTCCGAAGCACCCTCGCCCATCGGCTACTTGGCCGCGCGCACCGAACGCATGCTGCTCGGCTCCGGCATCATCCAGCTCGCTACCCGGACCCCGGCGGCCATCGCCCGCGCGGCGATCACCCTCTCGAACATCTCCGACGGCCGCTTCATCCTCGGGCTCGGCCCGTCAGGACCGCAGGTGATCGAGGGCCTGCACGGAGTGCCGTTCGCGCGGCCGCTCGCCCGGATGCGGGAGACGGTGGAGATCGTCCGCATGGCGGCCACCGGCGAGAAAATCTCCTACGAGGGGCGGGAGTTCACCCTTCCGCTGCCCGGCGGCGACGCGAAACCCATGCGTCTGTCCATGCGCGCGGAACACGAACTGCCCGTCTACCTCGCCACCCTCTCGCCCAAGATGCTGCGCCTGACCGGCGAGATCGCCGACGGCTGGCTCGGCACGAGCTTCGTCCCCGAGGGATCGAAGGAGGCCTACTTCGACCACCTCGACGCGGGCCTGGCCGCCTCCGGCCGCTCCCGCGGGGACCTGGACATCTGCCAGGGCGCGGAAGTGGCCTTCGCCGACGACGAGGACGCGCTGCGCACCATGGTCGCGAGCCGCAAGAAGGAACTCGCCTTCAGCCTGGGCGGCATGGGCTCCGCCACCACCAACTACTACAACAACGCCTACAGCAGGCAGGGTTGGTCGGAGACCGCCGCCGAGGTCCGCACCCGCTGGCAGTCCGGCGACCGCGACGGCGCCGCGGCCCTGATCACCGACGACATGGTCCTCGCCACCACCCTCATCGGCACCGAGGACATGGTGCGCGAGCGGCTGAGGGTGTGGCGCGACGCGGGCGTGGACACGGTCCGCTTCTACCCGGCGGGCGAGAGCCCGGACGCGCGGCTCACGACGCTGGGGCGGGCGATCGACCTCGTGCGGGAGGTCGAGAAGGAGCGGGCGGCGGAGGAGTCGCAGGAGGCGGAGGAGTAGCAGGAGGCGGAGGAGTAGCAGGAGGAGGAGCAGGAGCGTGCTCCGCGGGCCCGGCCGTCAGACACCATGCCCCAGCCGCCACAGTGACGTGACTTCTGCCGCGCGGGCCGCGTGCAGGGGGTCCGCGGGGTCGGACGCGCGCGGGTGGCGGGGCCGGGTGTCGAGGCGGTCCGCTACCCGCAGGCCCGCCGCCGCGATGGCCGAGCGGAGTGCGCCGGGAGCGCGCAGGCCCAGGTGTTCGGCCAGGTCCGACATGATCAGCCAGCCTTCGCCGCCTGGCAGCAGACGCGCGGCCAGGCCCGTCAGGAAGGCGTGCAGCATGGCGCCCTTGGGGTCGTAGACGCCGTGTTCCAGAGCGGAGTTGGGCTTCGCGGGAATCCAGGGCGGGTTGCACACGACGAGGGCGCCGCGACCCGGCGGGAACAACTCGCCGCCGGTGGCGATCTCCACCTGACCGGTCAGGCCGAGGCGGCTGATGTTGGCACGGGCGCAGGCCAGCGCGCGGGGGTTGTCGTCGGTGGCCACGACACGGCTGACGCCCCGGCGGGCCAGGACCGCGGCGAGGACGCCGGTACCGGTGCCGAGGTCGAAGGCCGGTCCGCCGAGCGAGACGGGGCGGGGCAGCGGTGCCTGCGCCACCAGGTCGACGTACTCGCCCCTGACCGGGGAGAACACCCCGTAGTGCGGATGGATGCGGGCGCCGAGCGCGGGGACGTCCACCCCCTTCGTACGCCACTGGTGCGCGCCGATCACCCCGAGCAGCTCCCGCAGCGAGACCACCGACGCGGTCGTGCCGGGAGGGCCGTACGCCTCCTCGCAGGCGGCCCGGACATCCGGCGCCCTGCGCAGGGCGAGCGTGTAGTCCGCGCCCAACGGCACGAGGAGCCTGCCGAGCACGCGGGCCCGGTGGCCGCTGGCGCGGCGCTGCAGATGGAAGGCCGCGTTCGCGGACGAGGCGGCCGGCGGCGCCTTGCGGTCGATCCGGCGGCCGAGGGCCCGGAGCAGCTGGCGGGCCTGGTGGTAGTCGCCCTGCCACAGCAGGGAGGTGCCTTCGCAGGCCAGGCGGTAGGCGGTGGACGCGTTCATGCGGTCGTCGGCCACGACGACAGGGCGGGGTCGGTGCATCCGGTGGATCTCGGACACGAGTACTCCTCAGAGAGTGAACGTGCAGGGGCACGAACAGCACTTCGACGAGGAGCGGGAGCGCTCGGCTCGGAACAGGCCCAGTAAGGCCCAGAACAGGCTCAGTACAGGCCCAGAACAGCCTCAGAACAGGCGGTGCGGCTCCCGCGTCGAAGTGCGGGAGGCGTCGCCGAGGACCAGGCCTGGCACCGTGCCGAGCGTCATGACGGGCTCCTTGAGGAGACGAGCGCGAGAAAGGGCGAATGTCTCACACGGCACGGTGACCGGGCAATCGGCTTCCCGGCCGTCCGAGACGAGCCATCGCGACCACCCGCAGCCACCCGCGACCACCCGCGATCAGCCCCACCAGGCCGCCCCTTGATCCCCGACTACCAGTCCAGAAAAGCCCGTTGGCTCCTGGTATCCCTTGATCTAGCCTGGTAGCCGCCTGAGGGGGGTCGCATGAGCGAAAGCGTCGAGCACACCCGGGACAGCAAACGGCGAGCTCCGGCCGGCAAGGGGGAGCGGGTCGCCGACTGGGCGGACGGCCGCCTCGGCATCCACACCCTGGCCAAGAGTCAGATGCGCAAGATCTTTCCCGACCACTGGTCCTTCATGTTCGGGGAGATCTGCCTCTACAGCTTCCTGATCCTGATCCTCACCGGCGTCTGGCTGACGCTCTTCTTCGAGCCGAGCGGCTCCGAAGTGATCTACGACGGTGTCTACACGCCGCTCAAGGGCATCCAGATGACCCGGGCGTTCGAGTCCACCGTCGACATCAGCATGGAAGTGCGCGGCGGTCTGCTGATCCGGCAGATCCATCACTGGGCCGCGCTCGTCTTCGTCGCCGCCATGCTCGTGCACATGATGCGGGTGTTCTTCACCGGCGCGTTCCGCAAGCCGCGCGAGATCAACTGGCTGTTCGGCTGGACGCTGCTGTTCCTCGGGATCATCACCGGCCTCACCGGATACTCGCTCCCCGACGACCTGCTCTCCGGCACCGGCATCCGTTTCGCGCAGGGCGCGATCCTGGCCATCCCGATCGTGGGGACGTACATCTCCTTCTTCCTCTTCGGCGGGGAGTTCCCCGGCGACGCCATCATTCCGCGGCTCTTCAGCGTCCATGTGCTGCTGTTGCCGGGAATCATGCTGGGGCTCGTCGTCGCCCACCTGATCCTGGTCTTCTACCACAAGCACACCCAGTTCGCCGGGCCGGGAAAGACCGAGAAGAACGTGGTCGGGGCGCCGTTCCTGCCCATCTACGTGGCCAAGGCCGGCGGCTTCTTCTTCCTCGTCTTCGGCGTGCTCGGGCTCATGGGCGCGATCGCCACCATCAACCCCGTGTGGGTGATCGGGCCCTACCGCCCGGACCTTGTCTCCACCGGCGCCCAACCCGACTGGTATCTGGGCTTCTCCGAGGGCCTGATCCGGGTGATGCCCACCTGGGAGATCAACCTCTGGGGGCACACGGCCGAACTGGGCGTGTTCATCCCCTTCATGCTCTTCCCGCTGATCCTCGCGGCGATCGCCGTCTATCCGTTCATCGAGGCCTGGGTCACCGGCGACAAACGCGAGCACCACATCGCGGACCGGCCGCGCAACGCCCCGGTGCGCACCGGGCTCGGGGTGGCCTGGCTGACGCTGTTCGGCGTCCTGATGGTCGGCGGCGGCAACGACATCTGGGCCACGCAGTTCCATCTCTCCATCAACGCGATCACCTGGTTCGTGCGGGGTGCCGTCTTCGTCGGGCCCGTGCTCGCCTTCTTCGTGACCCATCGGTGGTGCATGGGGCTGCAGCGACGCGACCGCGAGAAGGTGTTGCACGGCCGGGAGAGCGGCACGATCAAACGGCTGCCCCACGGCGAGTACGTGGAGGTCCATGTCCCGCTCACCCAGGGCGAGTTGTACAAACTGACGGCCCACGAGCAGCCCAAGCCGTACGAGATCGGCCCGGTGGTCGACGCACACGGCGTCGCGCGCAAGGTCACCCGGGGCGAGCGGCTCCGGGCACGCCTCGGGCGTGCCATGTTCGGGCCGTCGGCACAGGTGCCCAAGGCGACCCCCGAGGAGTATCTGGAGATCCAGCACGGCGGCGGCGAAATCCACCACTGACGACAGCCCCGCGGTTAGCCTCACGGAGTGACACAAGCACCCTCGAAAAAGCCGAAGTTGTACGCCATCAGCGATCTGCACGTCGCGTACGCCGACAACCGGAAATTCCTGGAGTCCCTGCGTCCTCAGAGCGACGAGGACTGGCTGATCGTCGCCGGAGACACCGCCGAGCGCATGGCCGACATCGAATGGGCGCTGCGCACCCTCACCGACCGCTTCGCCAAAGTGGTGTGGACGCCGGGCAACCACGAGCTGTGGACACCCCGCGACGATCCGATCCAGCTGCGCGGCGACGAGCGCTACCGCCATCTCGTCGACCTGTGCCGCTCCTTGGGCGCCGTGACCCCCGAGGACCCCTACCCCGTGTGGCGCGGCGA
Organism: Streptomyces sp. NPDC046925; assembly: GCF_040644915.1. Classification (NCBI taxonomy): domain Bacteria; kingdom Bacillati; phylum Actinomycetota; class Actinomycetes; order Kitasatosporales; family Streptomycetaceae; genus Streptomyces; species Streptomyces sp. NPDC046925. The sequence goes on from NZ_JBEYWZ010000001.1 coordinate 878,778, forward strand.
CGGCGGTCCGGTCACCGTCGCGCCGCTGTTCCTGCTCTACGACTACACGTTCCGCCCCGAAGGCACGTACGCGAAGAAGGACGCCCTGGAGGCGGCGCACAAGGCGGGCATCGTCTGCACCGACGAGGTGCTCCTGCACCCCGACCCCTATCCCGGCCTCGACGACTGGTGCCGCGCCCGCGTCGCGGCCACCGAAGAGATGCTCGCCCGGCGCACGCCCGGCATCCCCACGATCCTGATCAACCACTGGCCGCTGGTGCGCGACCCCACCCGGATCCTGACCTACCCCGAGTTCGCCCTGTGGTGCGGCACGGAACTGACCGCCGACTGGCACGTGAAGTACGAGGCGTCGGCGGTCGTCTACGGCCATCTGCACATCCCCCGCACCACCTGGCACGACGGCGTCCGCTTCCAGGAGGTCTCGGTCGGCTACCCGCGAGAATGGCGCCGCGAACGCCACCCCGACCCACGGCTGCGCCAGATCCTGCCGCAGCCGCGGAACACCGGGTGATCAGCAGGGGCGGGGCAGCGACTCCCTCAGCCACTGCGGGCGTGCCGCCGCCGTGCCGAGGCCCGACGGGGGCCGCAGTGGGCCGTGCGAGAGGTGTTCCTCGCGGTAGCGGCGGCAGTCGCGGTGCCAGGTGTGGATGCCGGCCATCCAGTTCTCCAGGTCGCGCACATAGCCGTCGAGGATGTCCCGCGTCTCCTGCGGCAGCTTGAAGTCGTCGTACAGGACGGGCAGTTCGTGGGCGGCGACGTGCCGGAACTGGTTCAGCCGCGATGTCATCAGGTCGTCGATGATGTCGAGGGCCGTCGGATAGTCGCAGCCGAAGAAGTTCTGGACGACGAGGATGCCGTTGTGGAGCTCGCCCTCGTACTCGATCTCCTTCTGGTACGAGAAGACGTCGTTCATCAGGGCCGAGTAGTCGGCGGCCGCGTTCTCCAGGCTCCGGACGGGGCCCGTGCGGTAGATCTCCGGCGGGACCTGAGGGCCGTGGCCCAGGCGGCACAGGCTCATCGTCAGCGGGGCGCCGTAGGTGAGGCGGCGCATCTCGATGTAGTCGACGGGGTCGGGGATACGGTTCTGCGCGTGGTTGTCCAGCTCCCACAGCCAGGCGGCCGTCATGACCTCGACGGCGGTGCGCAGCGTGCGGCGCGCCTCCCGGTCCATCGGCGCCGCCGTGCGCGTCCACAGATCGGCGAGGCCCCGCTCCAGGGCGGTCGCCGGCAATGGCATGTCGGCGAGGTCCAGCGGCATGAAGAGCGAGAGCCGGTCGTTGCAGAGCCGCGCTCCCGCGAGATCGCGGGGCCTGCCGTAGACCGCGGGGAAGTAGTCGTCCCCGTACGTGCCCCACGTCAGCCAGTGCGAGCTGAGGTCGAGGCCTTCTAGGTCCGCGTCGGGGTGGATGCCCGCCGCGCAGAGCGGGAAGTCGTAGCCGTGCAGCTTGTGCGCGTCCCAGACGCCGGAACCGGGCACTGCGGGCTGCGGCCCGAGCATGCCCATCCGGTCCGTCCACTCGACGGTGCGGGGGCGGGCCGCCGCGAGGTGGGGCGAGAGCCGCGTCTGGAACGGCAGCTTGAAGTCCGGGAGTCGGGAAGGCCCCACCCGCTGGAAGGGCACATGCTGGTAGTTGCGCAGCCGCTTCGCGCCCGTGGCGGCGATCAGCGCCTTGATCCCGGCGGTCGACGTGCCGGGGCCGGTGGGTCCCGCGAGCGGTGAGGGGGCGGCGCCGCCCTGGTTCATGTACCGGCTGGAGACCATGTGCCACTCGTGCCCGCCGGACTGCCAGTCCTGAAGGCCCTTGGCGTACGCGAGAACGTCCGCGCACTCCTTCGCGGGCAGCGCGGTCCGCACGAACAGCGGCCCGAGTTCGGTCAGCGCCGTGCTCTCGAACTGCTGCATCCGCGAGGTGAGCAGGTCGTTCACGGCGTCCGCCGCCTCCTGCGTGGTGCAGTGCAGGAACTTCTCCAGGACGAGCACGCCGTTGGAGAGTTCCCCCTCCTCCTCGATCTCCCGCTGGTACGAGAAGAGGTCATTGCGCAGATGGACGGCGTCGGAGAACGACTCCTTGAGGACACGCAGCGGCCTGGAACCGGCGACGGCCGCGGGGACCTCCGCGCCCGTCGCGTACTCGACGAGCCCCGCCGACCAGGGCGCCCCGCCCACCTTGCGGCGCATCTCGATGTACTCGACGGGGTTCGCGATCCGGCCCTCGTCGATGTTCGCGAGCTCCCACAGTGATTCGTTGAGCAGATTCTCGGTGCTCTCGGCGAACCGGGCCCGCCAGTCCCGCGACATGTGCGGCACCGTGCGCGCCCACAGGTCCGCGAGACCCGCCTCGACCGGATTCTGCGGCTCCGGGACGGGCGCCGACAGGTCCATCGGCATGAAGGCGGGCAGCCGGTCGAGATAGGCCTTGCCGCCCTCGCGGTCCCTGGTCCGCTTGAACAGGGCGAGGAAGTGGTCGTCGAAGAAGAACACCCACACGTACCAGTCGGTGATCAGGGACAGCGCGGGACCGTCGCAGTCCGGGTGGGTGTACGCGCACAGCAGCGCGTAGTCGTGGGCGTCCAGATCCCGCTGCTCCCAGACGCCCGACCCCTCCAGCATCCCCATGTCACGCGCCCACCTCCCCGAGTGCTCCCTCGCCTCCTCCACATGGGAGTTGAGGCTCGCGGGGTGCGCCAGATAGAAGGCGGGCAGTTCGAAGGGCTGCGGCATACGGCGTTCTCCTCGCGCGGTGGCTTACGGGCAGCGGAGCACTACCCGCGCGAGGAAGGCCGATGCGGCCGATGCCGCGGCGTCACACCATCGCGTGACGTCAGCGCACTGGTGCGCCAGGGCCGAGCGGGATGCCGAGCGCCCACCAGGCCAGGAAGAGCAGCGTCCAGGCCGCGGTCATCGCGACGGCCAGCGGCAGCGTGTACGAGGCGAGGGTGCCGAGCCCCGCCGACTTGCGGTACCGCTGGAGGAAGCCGAGCGCCATCACGAAGTACGGGCTCATGGGCGTGATGGCCGTCGAACCGGAGTCGGCGATGCGGAACAGCGCCTGTGTCGTCTCGGCCGGCACGTCCACGAGCATCAGCATCGGTACGAGGACGGGCGCGGCCAGGGCCCACATCGCGGACCCGCTGGTGACCATCACGTTCACGACGGTCAGGAGCAGCAGGATGAGCAGGAAGACGAACACGATGGGCAGTTGGCTGTGTTCGAGCAGTTCGGCGGCCTTGACGGCGAGGACGTCACCGATGTGTGTCCAGTCGAAGTAGGCGAGGAACTGGGCGATCGCGAAGAACAGGACGAGTACCGGAGCCATCTGCTTGACGCCCTCGACCATCAGCTTCGGCACGTCGCCGAGCTTGCCCACCGATCCCGAGCGGAGCCCGTAGACGACGCCCACGAGCGCGAAGAGGAAGCCGACGATCGCCGCGATGCCGTCCAGGAGCGGTGACTCGACGATGCTTCCGCCCTCGCCGCGCAGGGGCGAGGAGACCGGCACGACGGCCGCGGTGAGGGCCAGGGCGGCCACCAGGAAGCCGAGGCCCGCTCGGCGCAGGGCCGAGCGCTCGCGGTCGCTGAGGGTGAGCGCGTCGATGTCGTCGAGATCGGCGTCCGGGTCCGCGTCCAGGTCAGGACGCTTGCTCAGGACGAAACGGGTCACCAGGGTGATGACGGCGGCGAGCAGGAGCGAGGAGGCGATGTTGAAGAACCAGTTGCTCAGCGGCGAGACATACGCGTCGTCGCCGCCCGCGATCTTCGCGGCCGCCGTGGTGATCCCGGCGAAGATCGCGTCGTTCGGCGTCGGCACGGGGCTCGCGTCGTAGCCGGACGCGATCGACGTGTAGGCGACGACGATCCCGAGCACGGGGGAGCGGCCCACGGCACGGAAGGCGAGCCCGCCGAGCGGTACGAGGATGACGTAGGCGGCGGCCGACGCGACATGCGAGACGGTGCCCGCGAAGGCGACCGCGAAGACCACCCAGGACGCGGGCACCCGCGAGACGCCGACCTTCATCAACGCGGCCAGGAATCCGCTGCGTTCGGCGACCGCGACACCCATGATGACCACGACGATGGTCGCCATCGGCGGGAACGCGGCGAAGTTCTCGATCATCGTCGAGACGGCCATCGCGAGCCCGTCCCCGCTGAGCAGGCTCTGCACGGAGACCTGCTTGCCGTCGCCGGGCGCGACGACGGAGACGTCGAAGCCGGCGAGGACCGCGCTGATCACGGCGAGGATGCCGGAGAGTATCCAGAACAGCCAGAAGGGGTGCGGCAGCGCGTTCCCGGCGCGTTCGACGACGGCCATCGCGCGGATGAGGCGGGGGAGCGGGGGCCCTTCGGGCGGTGGGGGTGGCGCGTCCGGCAGGGCAGGGGTCGGGGAGGACATGGCGGCGGCTCCGCTGGGGATGGGTGGTTGCGGGAGTTGCGGGAGTTGCGGGAGTTGCGGGAGTTGCGGGAGGGGACGGGGTGCGGCTGGGCGCGAGGGGGAGCGGGGTGGTGGCTCAGCGCAGGTGGTGGCGGCGCAGGAAGTTCCACAGGACCTCGTGGGCCTCGATGCTCTGCGTGGTGTATCCGCCGCCGCTGTAGCTGTCGGCGCCGGGCCAGGTGTGGCCGCCGTCCGTGACGGCCACATGGCGGACGTCGGCGCCGTCCTCGCAGCCGGTCCAGCGGGACTCGGTGATGTCCGGGGCGGTCGCGCGGTCCGGGGTGCGGGTGCGGCAGCCGTTCAGGCCGGCCCTGGTGGTGAGCCAGTCACCGAGTGCGGGCAGGCCTCGGTCGGGGTCGCCGCCGTACGGGATGGTGGCGTCCCCCGTGCCGTGGAAATCGATGACCGGGACCGGGCGCGAAGGGCGGCAGTTCTCGCCGGTGCCCGGATAGAACGCCCCGGCGACAGGGGCGATGGCGGCGATGCGGTCGGACATCCGGCAGGCGAGGAGCGCGGTGAACCCGGCGCCGTTCGACTTCCCGGTGGCGTACACCCGCCGCTCGTCCACGCAGAGGCGCGCCTGGAGTGAGTCCAGCAGATCACCCGTGAACGCCACGTCGTCCACGCCGGGCGCGGCGTACGGAGCGCCCTGCCACGCCTGCCGCTGCCCGTCACCGGTGCCGACGACACCCTCCGGGTACGCGACGATCGCGGGCAGCGACGACAGCTTGCTGAACTCCTCGGTGCCGCCGCCGGTGTTGCCGCGGCCGTGGAAGGCGAGGACGACGGGCCACTTGCGGTCGCCGGTGTACGCCTTGGGCAGATGCAGCTGGTAGGTGCGGGTCAGGCCGCCGCTGGTGAGGGTGTGCGGGGCGGTGGTGCCGGGTGGCTGGGGGTGGGCCGCGCGGCAGCCGGGGGTGCCGGTCTTCGCGTGGGAGGGCGTCGCGTACGAGGGCGTCGCGTACGAGGGAGGGGTCAGGCTCGCCCCCGCGAGCAGGGTGAGTCCGGCGATGACAGAGGCGGCCGTGCGGGACAGTGCGCGTTTCAAGGCAGGCTCCTTCCGCCGGCGGCGCGGGGCGCCGACGGCTGAGGGTGAGGGAGAAAGGTGCTGACGGAGCGTCAGTCGGTGGCGTCCAGCCACTCCTTGGCGAAGGTGACTATGCGGTGGACGGCGGCGTCGACGATCGCGCGGCCGTCCTCGGGCGTGGCGCGGCGCGGATCGCCGAGTACGCCGTTGGGGCTGAGCCGGTCGTACGGCAAGGTCAGGGCGGGGTGGCCGCCGCGGCGTGCGACTTTCGAGAGCGGGTCCAGGTCGTCCCGGGTGACGGAACCGGGGGCGAGACGGTCGGTGTGCACCAACTCCGGTGCGAGGTGCAGCATTTGGGCGGTCTCCGCCTCCCCGCTGTGCCCGTGCACCTCGCTGGGCCGCATGGCGGCGACGGCGTCCGGGGCGAGCGTGGTCAGCGGGGTCCAGGCGAACCGCAGGCCGGGATGGGTGACGAGCAGGTCCTGCGCGACGGTGCCGAGCGTGGCGTTGTTGCCGCCGTGCCCCGTGATCACGAGCACGTTCCGCCAGCCGTGCCGGTGCAGGCTGTCGACGTAGTCACGGACGAGCGCGGCGAGGGTCCCCGTCGACAGGCTCACCGTGCCCGCGAACGCCAGATGGTGCGGCGAGACCCCGATGCCGAGCGAGGGCCCGATGACGGCACGCCCGGCGAGCCGCGAGGCGACCAGGTCGGCGACGTGCTCGGCCCGGATGGTGTCGGTGGCGAGCGGCATACCGGGCCCGTGCTGCTCGAAGGCGCCCGCGGGGATGATGACGAGCGGGCTCGCGCGGACGGCTTCGGCGGCCTCGACCGTGGTCATCTCGGCGAGGTGGTGCGGGAGTTGGCGCGGAGTGTCGTTCATCGGGAGCCCTCCCCGGGGAAGTCCGCCGCGAGGACCGCGTCGCGGATCGCCGTCAGATGTTCGCGGGTGAGGCGCTCCGCCGCGGCGGCGTCGCCGGACCGTACCGCCTCGTAGATCTCCACGTGCTCGGCGTGGTCGCGCTCGCGGTCGTTGTAGCGGTGCCGGATCTCCACCTGCTCCCGCGCTCGCACGTACAGCAGGGCTTCGACGGCCTCCCTGAGCAGCGTGTTGCCGCTGGCCTCCGCGAGCGCCACGTGGAAGTGCACGGACTGGCGCAGGGACTCCTCGGGCGGGAGCAGGGCGTTGCCGGTGGCGAGGGACAGCTGCCGGATGCCGTCCTTCGCCCCGCTGCGCGCGGCGGCCGCCGCGATCGCCGGTTCCAGGACGAGACGGGCCCCGACCAGTTCGAGGACCGAGGCGCGGTCGCTGCGCGGCTGATGCGGGTTGGCCAGGAGCCTGCGGTCCACGCCGGGCCCCACATACGTCCCCGAGCCGTGCCGGAACTCCACGACCCCGGTGGCCTCCAGCCTGCGCAGTGCCTCACGCACGGTCGGCGTGGTGACCTCGAAGCGGCGGGCCAGCTCGCGGGAGGAGGCAAGCGCGTCGCCGGGCGTGAGGCGTTCCGTGCGGATGATCTCGACTATGTCGTCCGCCAGGCGCTCGGACAGGGAGGGTTGACTGCCGTAACTCATGAAGTGAATAAATCACTTGGTCTCTAGGCCGGTCAATGGTCGCGACACGGCCAACCGGAATTTCCCTTTCGACGCCCCCTTGTACATGCCATCTTTCTCGACCTAGCCTGCTCGCGTGATTCAGCCGTGGTTCACGGACGCCAAGCTCGGAATCTTCCTCCACTGGGGCATCTACAGCGTGGACGGAGTGGCCGAGTCCTGGTCCTTCTTCGACGACCGGGTGCCCTACGACCGCTACATGGCGCAGCTCGAAGGCTTCACCGCCTCCGCGTACGACCCCGGGGCCTGGGCCGATCTCTTCGTCCGCGCGGGCGCCCGCTATGCCGTCCTCACCGCCAAACACCACGACGGGGTCGCCCTCTGGGACACGGCGGCCAACGACCTGTCCGTCGTCAAGCGCACCCCCGCCGGCCGCGACCTCATCACGCCGTACGTCACCGCCCTGCGCGCCCGCGGCATCAAGGTCGGCCTGTACTACTCGCACCTGGACTGGTCCCACCCCGACTACGCGACCGTGCGCCCCGACGGGCAGGACCCCGCCGAGCGCGGCAACCCCTACTCCATGCCCGCCGCCGGCGAGGAATCCGAGAAGAGGTGGGCGGACTTCCTCGCCTTCCACCGCGTACAGGTACGGGAACTCCTCGAACGCTTCGAACCGGACCTCCTGTGGTTCGACGGCGAGTGGGAGCGCAGCCCCGAGCAGTGGCGCATGGCGGAACTCGCCGAGGAGATCCGCACGCTCCGTCCGCACACCGTCGTCAACGGCCGCCTCACCGGCCACGGCGACTACGCGACCCCCGAGCAGGGCGTACCGATCGAACCGCCCGCCCAGCCATGGGAGTTGTGCCTCACCGTCAACGATTCCTGGGGCTACCAGCCGCAGGACACCCACCACAAGTCACCGCGCCAGCTCGTCCGCATCTTCGTCGAGACCATCGCGGGCGGCGGCAATCTGCTCCTCGACGTCGGCCCGAAGGAGGACGGCACGCTGCTCCCCGAGCAGGTCGAGCGCCTCGAAGCCCTCGGGGAGTGGACGTCCCGGCACACCGGAGCGGTCCACGGCACGGGACGCGGCCTTCCGCACGGCCACTTCTACGGCCCGTCGACGCTCTCCGCCGACCGCCGCACCCTGTATCTGTTCCTCTTCGACCGGCCCAACGAGTACGTGGTGCTGCGGGGCGTGCGCAACGGCGTGACGTCCGCCCGCGTGCTCGGCACGGACACCGCCGTCCGGCACGAGCGGATCGGCGGCCTCGGCGACGTACCCGGCTGGGAGTACGTGCACCTCACCGACGACCAGCTCGACCCGCTGTGCACGGTCATCGCCCTGGAACTCGACGGCGACCTCGACCTGTACGGCGCGCACACGCGCGACTGACCCCCTGTCCGCCTGTCCGCCTGTCCGTCTCTCCGCCTGTCCGTCTGTTCGCGTATCCCCGTCCCGAAGTTCGGAGGCTCCATGCCCCGCACCACTCGCGCTCTCAGACCTCGAACGGCGCTCCTCGCGCTGGCCGTCCTGGCGATCCCCCTCGCGATCCCCCTGGCGCCGTCGGCCGCCGCCGCGCCTCCGCCGGCGCGCGAGGACACCACGGCCCGCGGGCTCCCCGTCGTCTCCCCGACCCCGCAGCACATGGCCCGCGCGGGCGACGGCATACGGCTGGCCCGGCGCGCCGAACTCGTCGTCGGCGACGACACCGACGAGGCGGCCCGCGACCGCGTCACCGAGACGCTGCGCGCCCACGGGGTGCGCGATGTCGACGTACGGGCGAGGGCGTCGGGCCGGGCCCCGCTGACCGTCCTGCTCGGCCCGGCTGCCCGGCCCGACATCGCGAAGGCGCTCGGCGGGACGAAGGTGCCGGAACAGGACGAGGGATACGCGCTGCGGGTCGAGCACCGCACCGTCGCGCTCGGCGGCAAGGACGCGACCGGGCAGTTCTACGCGGCACAGACCCTCGGACAGCTCATCGCGCACGGGCGCATAGCCGGTGCGGAGGTCTCCGACTTCCCTGCCATGCCGCTGCGCGGCAGCATCGAAGGGTTCTACGGCCCGCCCTGGACCGAGGCCGAACGCCTCGACCAGATGGACTTCCTGGGCGACACCAAGGCCAACACGTACGTCTACGCGCCCAAGGACGACCCCTATCACCGCGAGAAGTGGCGCGAGCCCTACCCGGCCGACAAGCTCGCCGAACTCGGCAAGCTGATCGACCGCGCGAGCGCCAACCATGTGCGCTTCACCTTCGCGGTCTCGCCGGGCGGCTCCATCTGCTACTCGGACCCGGCGGACGTCAAGGCGCTGACGGAGAAGCTCCAGGCGATGTACGACCTGGGGGTGCGGTCCTTCTCGGTCCCGCTCGACGACATCAGCTACACCAAGTGGAACTGCGAGGCCGACAAGGCGAAGTACGGCGAGCCGGGCCGCGGTCCCGCGGCGAAGGCGCAGGTGGGGCTCCTCAACACCATCCAGCGGGAGTTCATCGCCCGGCACGAGGACGCCAATCCGCTGCAAATGGTGCCCACGGAGTACGGGGACCTCACGGACACCGCGTACAAGCAGACCATGCGGGCCGAACTCGACGGCGCGGTCGAGGTGATGTGGACCGGCACGGACGTGGTCCCGCCGGAGATCACCAACTCCCAGGCGGAGAAGGCCGCCGAGCTCTTCGGGCGGAAGGTGTTCGTCTGGGACAACTACCCCGTCAACGACTTCGCGCGTACGGCGGGACGGCTGCTGCTCGCGCCCTACGACAAGCGTGAGCCCGGCCTGTCCGGCCACCTCAGCGGCATCGTGTCCAACCCGATGAACCAGGAGGGCGCCAGCAAGCTCGCCGTCTTCACCATGAACGACTTCTCCTGGAACGACAGGGGATACGACCGGGCGCGATCGGGACGGCAGGCGGCGCTGTATCTCGCCGGGGGTGATGCGCGGGTCGCCGACGCGGTGCAGACCTTCGTGGACCTCAACCACGCGGCGCCCACCTTCGGCGAGACGAACTGGCAGCCGCAGGCACCCGTCCTCGGGCCGAAGCTGGACGCCTTCTGGAAGCGGTACGAGAGTGACCCCGCCGGGGCGGTACGCGCGCTGCGGCCCACCGCCAGGGAGATCGGAAAGGTCCCCGCGGTGCTGCGCGCCGGAGTGCCGGACGAGCAGTTCCTGCACGACGCGAAGCAGTGGCTGGACGCGACGGAACTGTGGGGCTCGGCGCTTGAGCGCGGCCTTGCGGCGCTGTCCCTCGCGGAGGAGGGGGACGACGCCGGGGCGGCGCGGGAACGCGCGGCGATGGAGTCCCTGGCGGAACGGGCGCGGGCGATCACCGTCGACCCGGCCGAGCATCACCAGCACGGCCAGGTGAAGATCGCCGACCCGTACCTGGACGAGTTCGTCAAGGGGGTCCAGGACCGGACCTGACCTGCCCTGACCGCTGCGGGGCACGCCGCCGCCGGGTGCTGATGCGGCAGGGCATTGCGATAACTGAGACGTCAGTCAGGATCGCAATTCGCGAGGTAGAAGCGGAAAAGCTCACCTCGCGGATTGCGATCAGCGCAACGTCCGGGTAGCGTGACCGCCCATGCAGCAAGACCCCGAGGTCGCGGACAGGGTCCGCAAGGTCATCGCCGACGCCGGAGCGACCCAGCGCGAATTCGCCCGCCGCATCGTCATGGACCCCTCCAAGCTCTCCCGCTCGCTCGGCGGCACCCGCCGCTTCACCGCGGCGGAGCTGGCCCGCATCGCGGACACCGGCGGCGTGGACGCGGGCTGGCTCCTGGGCACCGGCGCGCAGGACCGGGTCCCGGCCCGGGACGTGACACCCCCGCCCCGCCGTGACCGCGCCCCCGCGGCCCCGGCGGAGGGCGGCCGCCCCCTCCAGATCGTCCGCGAGACCGTACGGCTCGTGGCAGAGCGCGGATTCCACGCCGTACGCGTCGCGGACATCGCCGAGGCATGCGCCACGAGTACCGCCGCCATCCACTACCACTTCCCCGGCCGCGACGACCTCCTCGAGGCTGCCGTCCGCTGGTGCATGGACGAGGACACCGCCCGCCGCGCGGCCCGCGTCGCCGACGCGGCCGACGCCGCCGACGAACTGCGCCAGCTCGTCGAGCTCCAGATCCCCCGCACCCCGCAGCAGCGCTGGCAGTGGAGCGTCTGGCTGGACCTGTGGGCGGAGGCCGCCCGCTCCACCGCCGTGGGACGGCTGCACGCCGACTACTACCGGCAGTGGCGCGCGACCGTCGCCGACGTCATCCGGCGCGGTGTCGACCAGGGCGTGTTCCGCCTCGTCGACCCGCAGTCGGCGGCCCTGCGGCTCACCGCGCTGATCGACGGCCTCGCCACCCAGGTGCTCGCCACCACCCCAGGTACGGACGGGGCCACCTCCGGCGCGGACGGCGCCACCACCCCCGACGACATGCACGAGGCGCTGCTCGTGTACGTGGACGCGACGCTCACGGCTGTGCCCGGCACGTAGCCCCGTACGCATAGAGACGTCTCACGCATCGATCCGTCATCACGCCTAGACCCGTATAGAGAAACACCACCAACACCCCACCCCAGAGGGAGAGTTCACCATGCCCGTGAACCAAGACGTCATCATCACCGCGGCCCTCACCGGCGCGGGCGACACCGTGCGCAAGAGCCCCCACGTCCCGGTCACCCCCGAGCAGATAGCCACCTCCGCGGTGGAGGCCGCCGAGGCGGGCGCCGCCGTCGTGCACATCCACGTGCGCGACCCCGAGACCGGCGACCCCTCGCGCGACCCCCGCCTGTACCGCGAGGTCGTCGAGCGCATCAAGGAGACCGGCACCGACGTCGTCATCAACCTGACGGCGGGCATGGGCGGCGACCTGGTCATCGACCCGGTCCAGCCGCTGAAGGAGCTCGGCGAGCTGCCCGGCACCGACCTCGTCGGCGGCATCGACCGCCTCCCGCACGTCGAGGACCTGCTCCCCGACATCTGCACCCTGGACTGCGGCTCCCTCAACTTCGGCGACAACCTCTACATCTCCACGCCCGACATGCTGCGTCAGGGCGCCAAGCGCATCCAGGAGCTGGGAGTACGGCCCGAGCTGGAGATCTTCGACACCGGCCAGCTCTGGTTCGCCAAGCAGCTCCTCGCCGAAGGGCTGCTCGACAACCCCACCGTCTTCCAGCTCTGCATGGGCATCCCGTGGGGCGCCCCCGCCGATCCGGGCGTCCTCCAGTCCATGGTCAACATGCTTCCCGAAGGCGCCCAGTGGGCCAGCTTCGCGCTCGGTCGCATGCAGATGCCGTGGGTCGCCCAGTCCATCCTGCTCGGCGGTCAGGTCCGCGTCGGGCTCGAGGACAACCTCTACCTCGGCAAGGGCAACAAGGTCTCCAACGCCCAACTCGTCGAGCGCGCCGTGCAGATCACCGAGAACCTCGGCTCGCGCGTCGCCACGCCGGACGAGGCCCGCCAGAAGCTCGGCCTCAAGCCCCGCGCCTGATCCGTACCCCCCACGACGAGTAGGACCACCCCCTCCATGAACGACATCACCACACCCCCCGCCCCCTGCGCCCCCGAAGACGTACGCCGTATCGCCTGCGTCGGCGCCGGAGTGATCGGCGGCGGCTGGGTCGCCCACTACCTCGCCCGCGGCTACGACGTCACCGCCTGGGACCCGGCCCCCGACGCCGAGCAGAAGCTCCGCCGCCTGGTCGAGGCGGCCTGGCCCGCGCTGACGCAGCTCGGCCTCGCCGAAGGCGCGTCGCCGGACCGCCTCACCGTCACTGCGACCCTCGAAGAGGCGGTCGCCGACGCCCAGTTCGTGCAGGAGAGCGCGCCCGAGAAGCTGGAGCTCAAGCGCGACCTGCTCGCCAAGCTGGACGCCGCCGCTCCCGCCGGAGTGGTCATCGCCTCCTCCACCTCCGGCTACCCGATGACCGACATGCAGACCGAGGCGACCGACCCCGGCCGCCTCGTCGTCGGCCACCCCTTCAACCCGCCCTACCTGATCCCCCTCGTAGAGGTGGTCGGCGGCGACAGGACGGCGGCGCACGCGGTCACCTGGACCTCCCGCTTCTACGAGGTCGCGGGCAAGTCCGTGATCACCATGGCGAGCGAGGTCCCCGGCTTCATAGCCAACCGCCTCCAGGAAGCCCTCTGGCGCGAGGCCCTGCACATGGTCGCCAACGGCGAGGCCACGGTGAAGGAGATCGACGACTCGATCACCGAAGGCCCCGGCCTGCGCTGGGCGTTCATGGGCCCCATGCTCACCTTCGCGCTCGCGGGCGGCGAGGGCGGCATGGCCCACATGCTCGACCACTTCGGCCCGTCCCTGAAGTCGCCGTGGACGCGCCTCGAAGCACCCGAACTCGACAAGAAGCTGTACGACGCCGTGGTCGCCGGATGCGACGACGCGGCGGACGGCCGGACCATCGCCGACCTGGTGGCCGAGCGCGACCAGGGGGTCATCGACGTACTGCGGGCGACGGGCCGCCTGCCGCAGCAGCGCACCAAGGAGGAGACCAAGTGAGCGAGTCCACGACCGTCGAGCCGCTGCCCCTCCTCCACCGGACCGTACGGCCCGAGTGGATCGACTACAACGGCCACATGAGCGAGGCGTTCTACGTCCTCGTCTTCGGCTACGCCACCGACGCCATGATGATCGAGACCGGTCTGCACGCGGGCTACCGCGAGTCCACCGGCTGCTCCCTCTACACGGTCGAGGCGCACATCCGCTATCTCGACGATGTGGCGGAGGGCGCCCACCTCGCCGTCCGCACCCGCATCCTGGGCGCGGACGCCAAGAAGGCGCGCTTCACCCACGAGCTGTACGTGGTCGAGGAGCCCGGCACGGACATCGCCCCGGACGCGACCCCGGTGGCAACGACCGAACTCCTCGCCATCCACGTGGACCAGAACGAGGGCCGCTCCACCCCCTTCCCGGCCGAGATCCGCGACCACCTCACGAGCCTCGCGGAAACACCTCCGGAGTGGGCCGGCCGCTCGATCGGTCCCGTACCCCGTCAGTCGTAGCCGCTCAGGTGTCGCAGCCGACGCCGTCACCGTCGCGGTCCAGGTGCGGTCCGTAGCCGGGCTCACCGCGGTGGACGGGCGCGGCTCCCGCGGCGCGCGCCTCGCTGCAGTTGCCGTAGGAGACGCTGCCGCCCCCGCCGGTGCCGCTGTCGGCCGAGCCGGGGTCGGCTGCCTCCGGCCGAGCGGTCACCGTGGCCTTCACCGTCTTGGTCGCCTTGATGGTCTTGGTGACCGTGGGGGCGGGCTCCGGCTTCGCCGTCTCGGTCGCGGTCGCGGTGGCCGTGGCCGTGACGGTCGGCGTCGGGCCCGCCTCCTTGGCCGCGGCCTTCGTGGAGGTGCTGCCGTCGTCACCGAGACCGGCCCCGAGGCCTATGAGGAAGGTGAGGGCGAGGGCGGGGAGCGCGAAGCGCTTGCGTGCCCACTTCGGTGCGGGTCTGGGTGCTGACGGTGGTGTGGGACGCGGGTCGGCCATGATGCCCCCTAGGTGCGGGAAAGAGGCACGACGCTAGTCCTGCACTGTCAGATGTGAAGGTAATTTGTGCAAGCAGTGATGCAGTTGTGACCGACTAGGGCTGCGGCTGCGGCTGTTGTTAGCGCTCCAGCTCCTTGTGGGCGGTTTCCGGGAGTTTGAGGTAGACCGCCGAGGATGCGAGGCAGAGCACGGCCACGTACCAGGGGAAGAGGCCGGGATGGCCGAGTTCCTTGAACAGGGTGCCCATGTACGGGGCCGTGCCGCCGAACATCGCGACCGTGAGGGAGTACGGGAAGCCGATGCCGGCGGCTCGTACCCGTGCCGGGAACACCTCGGCGTTCACCGCCGCCGAGATCGACGTGAAGCCGGTGAGCAGCACCATGCCTGCGCACTGCACCAGCAGGAGCGAGCCGAACGAGCCGTTCAGGGAGCGCAGGAGCGGCACACTCAGGACGGCGAAGCCGAGGCCGAAGAAGAGCAGGAGCGGCCGGCGGCCGAAGCGGTCGGAGAGCAGGCCGCCGACCGGCTGGAGCAGCGCGAAGAACGCGAGCGAGAGGGTGCCGGACAGCAGGGCCTGGCTCTTGCTGATGTCGGTGTTGAGCTCGGCGTACGTCGGAAGGTACGACGTCCACGTGTAGTACGCGATCGTGCCGCCCGCCGTGATGCCGCAGATCAGCAGCGACTGGCGCGGATGCTTGCGCAACGCGTCGAACAGGCCGGGGCGTTCGGAGGCGTCCTGCGGTGCCTGATGGGTCTCGTACGCGCCCTGCCTGATCCAGAAGCCGACCAGGCTGAGCACCGCGCCGACGACGAACGGCAGCCGCCAGCCCCAGCCGTCCATCTGCCCCTCGGAGAGCGTGCTCACAAGGAGGGCCGCGACTCCGGACGCGGCGAGCTGGCCCGCGCTCGTCGACACGTACTGGAAGCTGGAGAAGAGACCGCGCCTGCCGGGCCCGGCGGACTCGACGAGGAACGTCGTCGACGCCGCGAACTCACCGCCGACGGACAGCCCCTGAAGCAGTCGTGCCAGGACCAGTACGACCGGCGCGAGCACCCCCACGGACGCGTACGTCGGGGTCAGACCGACCAGCAGACTGCTGCCGCCCATCAGCAGAATGGTGACCGTGAGCGCGGCACGCCGCCCCCTCCGGTCGGCGACCGCGCCCATGAGCAGTCCGCCGACCGGCCGCATGAAGAAGCCGACCGCGAAGACGGCGAACGTGGAGAGCAGCGGCACGAGGGAGTTGTCCGCGCCCTTGGGGAAGACCTGGTCGGCGATGTACGTCGCGAGGAACGTGTACGCGTACCAGTCGTACCACTCCACGGCGTTGCCCACCGACGCGGCGAGCAGCTGCCGGACGGGTCGGCCGGTCCTGGCGGGGAGCGTGTCGGGCACGGGATCGTGCCGGTGTTGCTGTGTCATGATCACGACCATCCCCCGCCGGGCCCGCCCGCACACGTCCGGCGCGCTGGTGCCGCGTGCGGGTCAGCCGGTCGTCGGCTTGTACGAGTAGACCGACGTCGTCACCAGACACGGCACCGGCGGCACGACCTCGGCGCGCAGCGTGCGGCGCTCGGTGTCGTAGTCGACGCCCTCCGTCTCGAAGGTGCCCGAGCAGATGCTGCGCTGCGGGACGGCGAACAGGCTCGTGACCTTGCCCGTGACGGGCTTCCCGTCGAGCGCGTGCTCCAGGTCCACCTGGAGCACGGGGCGGTCCTCGGGCCACAGCTCCTTCGACCCGTCGTTGGACGCGCACACCAGGCGGGTCCCGGAGACGAAGTCGCAGCCCTGGATGTCGCGCACCGGCTTGTCGAGCGAGATCTGACCGGCCTGGGAGAGCGCGCCGCCGGTGGGCGGGGTGGAGGAGTTCAGGAGCGGGGCGGGGAAGACCTGGAGGCGGTCCTGGTCGCCCCACTCGCCCGACACCAGCCACTTGTTGTCCGGCGATACGGCGGCGAAGGAGTTGTTGAGCTTCTCGCCCGCGTCGAGCTTGTGCTCGTACAGGTAGCGCTTCCCGCCGGGGGTGGTGACCGCGAACATCTTCGACTTCGCGTCGTCGCCGCCCTGGTAGGCGTCGACCGTGTGGCCGTCGGCTATGTCCGGGTCGCCTATGTGGGTCCAGCCCTTCATCCGCAGGTCGAGCGGGACCGAGGCCAGACCCCGGTAGAGGAGGCTGCCGTCGGCGCGGCTCGCCAGGCCCTGGCTGCCGGTGAGGGAGTTGACGGTCGAGACGCCGGACTCCTGCCAGCCGCCGGGCGATCTCGGAGCGGTGTCGGCCGATGCGCCTGTGCCGGTCGTCAGCGTCAGCGCGAGGGCGCCGAGCAGGGCGGCGGACGCCTTCGCGGTCGTCTTGAGGGGTGTCATCGGTGCGCTACCTCCGTGGGGGGTCGATCGCTGCCGGGCAATCGTACGTAACGTGACCTCTGTCCACGGGTGAGTTCTGACAGGTCGACAGGTGTTCCGGAGATGATCCGGTGGCTGTGCCGACACCTGTTCCGACAGAAGGTGGTTGAGACGTGAAGCTGGTCATTCTCGGTGGCGGCGGATTCCGCGTTCCGCTCGTGTACGGCGCGCTGCTCGGCGACCATGCCGAGGGCCGGGTCACCGAGGTCGTGCTGCACGACCTGGACGCGGGCCGGCTCGGCGCGGTCGCCCGCGTCCTCGCCGAGCAGGCGGCGGCGTCCGGGGTGCCGGACGCGCCCGCCGTCACCGCCACCACCGACCTCGACGAGGCCTTGCGGGGAGCGGACTTCGTCTTCTCCGCGATCCGGGTGGGCGGCCTGGAGGGGCGGGCGGCCGACGAGCGGGTGGCTCTCGCGCAGGGGGTTCTGGGCCAGGAGACCGTCGGCGCGGGCGGTATCGCGTACGGGCTGCGGACCGTGCCCGTCGCCGTCGACATCGCCCGCCGGGTGCGGCGGCTCGCCCCCGACGCGTGGGTCATCAACTTCACCAATCCCGCGGGCCTGGTCACCGAGGCGATGTCCCGGCACATCGGGGACCGCGTCATCGGCATCTGCGACTCGCCGGTGGGCCTGGGGCGCCGCGTGGCGCGCATGCTGGGCGGCAACCCCGACGAGGCGTTCATCGACTACGTCGGACTCAACCACCTGGGCTGGCTGCGGGGCCTGCGGATCGCGGGCCGCGACGAGTTGCCGCGGCTCCTCGGGGACGCGGAGCTGCTCGGCTCGTTCGAGGAGGGGCGGCTGTTCGGCGTGGAGTGGCTCCAGTCTCTGGGCGCCGTCCCGAACGAGTACTTGCACTACTACTACTTCAACCGCGAGGCGGTACAGGCCTACCAGGAGGCGAAGCAGACGAGGGGTGCGTTCCTGCGTGACCAACAGGCACGTTTCTACGCGGAGTTGAGCGGGCCGGAAGCCGCCGCCTCCTCGGCGCTCGCGGCGTGGGACGCGACGCGGGCGGAACGTGAGGCCACGTACATGTCCGAGAACCGGGAGGCCGCGGGGGCCGGGGAGCGTGCGGCGGACGACCTGGAGTCCGGGGGGTACGAGAAGGTGGCCCTCGCCCTGATGCGGGCGATCGCGCGGGACGAGCGGACGACGCTGATCCTCAACGTCCGCAATCGCACGACGCTCGCGGCGCTGGACGCCGACGCGGTGATCGAGGTGCCGTGCTCCGTCGACGCCAACGGCGCCCATCCCATGTCCGTCGACGCGCTGCCGGGGCATGCGACGGGGCTCGTGTGCGGGGTGAAGGCGGTGGAGCGGGAGGTGCTCTCGGCCGCGGAAAGCGGCTCACGCACAACTGCGGTCAAGGCGTTCGCGCTGCACCCGCTGGTGGATTCGGTGGCGGTGGCGCGGCGGTTGGTGGAGGGGTACCGGGAGGTGCATCCGGGTCTTGACTACTTGACCTGATCCCGCCCGGGCCACGGCGCCGCTGCGTGTGTGGGTGCGGGTGCGTGGGGCGTGTTGCGGCGTCGGCTCGGGTGTGGGTGCGGGGGCGCGCCGGTATGTCCGTCCTCGCCATCCGCCGGTGGGCCCTTGATTGCTTCGGTTGGGGAGTGCTGGTTGCCGTGCTCCGGGCGGAAATACCGGCACACCCCCTCCCGTCTCGTTGCCGGGTGCGGGGCGTCGGTGGTTTTGCGTCGCACACGGGTTGCTCTGCACCGAACGTGCTGTGAGGGGCTGGGGGCGGGGCTGCGATGATCAGCGGATGAGTCCCGTCATCTCCATCGGATCCGCCGCCGCCCGCCCCTGCACACTCGTCGTGTGCCGGGGCTGCTGCTGCGGCGACGCACGCAAGCACCCCGGCATCGACCACGACTGGCAGTTGGCGCGGATGCGGGCCGCTGCCGCGGAGTCCGCGGGGAAGTTCGCGGTGCGTACGAGCGAGTGCCTCGGGCCCTGCGGGCAGGCGAACATCATCGTCGTACAGCCCTCGCGAGAAGGACGCCGGAGAGGCGGCCGGGCCGTCTGGGTCGGCTTTGCCATGGACGACGAGTCCATCGACGACATACTCGCGTGGGCCGAGGCAGGCGGACCGGGCATCGCGGCGCCCGGCGCGGCACTCATGCTGCAGGTGGTCGATCCCCGGAAGACCTGAGCTTCAGGCCGCCGACTTCGAGCCTTCGAGAACCTTGTCGATGAAGCCGTGCAGATTCGCCACGGTGCGTGCGTTCTGCTCCTCCAGCGTGAGGCTCTCCTCGTGGTCTTCTTGCCTTGTACGTAGGTAGAGGGAGCAGGCGAGGTCCGCGCAGAGATGTAGAAGCGCCCCGCCTTGGGCGTCCCGTAGGAGCTTTCCCGCCCGTCTCGCCGCGTCACGACCGGGCGTAGGAGCAGGCCAGTTGGTGACGGCCCGCACCCGGCATCGAGACGGGAGGGGGTGTGCCGGTATTTCCGCCCGGAGCACGGCAAGCAGCACTCCCGAACCGAAGAAAGCAGGCGCCCACCGGCGGATGGCGAGGACGGACATACCGGCGCGCCCCCGCACCCACACACGGAGCAGCGCCGTGCCTCAGCCCGCCCCCACCGGCAACGGCACCCGAGCCTTCAGGAAGCGAGTTCTGCGGCGCAGCCGGAAGCCCAGGGACTCGTACAGCCGGATGGCAGTCGTGTTCCGCGCCGACGTATGCAGGAACGGAGTCTCCCCGCGGGCCCGGATCCCGTGCGCCACCGCGAGGACCAGCCGCGAGGCGAGACCCTCACCCCGGTGAGCCGGGTCAGTGCAGACCGCGCTTATCTCCGTCCACCCCGGCGGATGCAACCGCTCCCCGGCCATCGCGACGAGCGCACCCCCTCGACGTATGCCGAGATACGTACCGAGCTCGACCGTACGCGGCAGAAAAGGACCGGGCTGCGTGCGCGCGACCAGATCCAGCATCTCCGGCACATCCGAAGCCCCGAGCCGCACAGCCTCCGCATCAGGCGCGGCAACCACCCCCTCGTCCACCAACTGCACGCCCTCCATGTCGAACGTGAGCTCCCACCCCGCAGGAAGGACCACCCCCGCACCCGCCAGCGGAACCTCCTCGCCGGGCCCGACCAGCGCCGCGAGATCCGCCCAGTCGCCCGCCTCCGGAGCGTCGGGCAGCCCGAGCCACGGCGACACGTCCAGCTGATACCGCACCACACGCCCCCGCCGCTCGGCGAACCGCGCATGCGGCCCGTTCAACGCGGCGTACGCGGGGTTGTCCAGAGGGTGGGCAACCTCAAGGCCACCCTCGACGGCGTCCGCCTCAAGACCGACCCCCACACCGCCCGAGGCCGCGAGGCCAGCCCCCCTCATGCCCCCACCTCAATCACGACCTTGCCCCGCGTATGCCCGCCCTCCACCGCACGCAACGCCTCATCGGCCCGCTCCAGCGGATACGTCGCCGACACCTCGGGCCGCAGCACCCCGTCGACAGCGAGCCCGGCCACCGCGTCCAGCACTTCACTGGTCCGCGCCCGCGCGACCGCCGCCCCGCCCAGCTCACCGACCGTCTCCTTGGCCGCGGCAGTGATCAGCTTGCCCTCCCGGTCGGGGAGGAGAGACGCAACCGCCACCAGATCCTCGCCCCCGACCAGATCGAAGACCGCGTCGACCCGCCCGCCCGGCGCAGCCGCCCGCACCCGGTCCGCAAGACCGCCCGCGAGGCCGCCCGCAGGGCCCGTCACCCCCGCCCCCGCTCCCGCCGGCACATGCACCGCACCCAGCGACTCGACGAACTCCTTCTTGCCGGCGCTCGCCGTACCCACGACCCGCACCCCGTAGTGCCGGGCCAGCCGCGCCGCGGCCACGCCCACACCGCCGCCGACCCCGGTGATCAGCAGCGTCGCCCCGGCCGGCAGGTCCAACTGCCGCACCCCGTCGTACGCCGTCGCCGCCGCGACCGGCAGCGCCGCGGCCTCCGTGAAGGTCAGGCCCGCGGGCTTGTGCGCGGCGAGGGAGACGGGCAGGAGGGTGTGCTCGGCGTAGCCGCCGGTGTCCGGGTTGCCGAAGACCTCGTCGCCGACCGCGAACCCCTCGACGCCCGGGCCCACCGCCTCGACCACGCCCGCGACCTCGCTGCCGAGCACCTCGGGGAACTCGGCGGGCGGCGCCCCCGGCCTCCGCTTGCCCGCCCGCAGCTTCCAGTCGACCGGGTTGACCCCTGCCGCCCGCACCGCGATCAGGAGCTGACCCGGACCGGGCTCCGGCGGGTCCTGCTCGACGAAGGCTTCCACTTCGGGGCCGCCGAACCGGGTGAATACGTACGCCTTGGACATGTGCTCCCTCGCTTCGAACCGTGAACCATGAATCGACGTGGGTGTCACCTTGGACGACCGTCATGATCGCCCCGCTATTCCCCGGGCGCCGCAGCGTTCACGAGGTCGCAATGACCGGAGCGGGTGTGCGGGTGCGTGGATGCGCGCGTGTGCCGACGGAGCGGCCCTGAGAGTCCCGCCCAGAAACTGAACGACCCACAAAGTTTTGCCGACGCGAGCCTTGACCTTGCGTGTTCAACCAATCAAGACTCAGGCCCCGTAATACCGCACTGGCGCGGATGACGCATTCAGCTCTTGGCGTCGTCGACGCAGTTCGGCATGCCCAGAGCCGCGTTCGGAGGCCATTTCGCCATGTCTGCCACCACACGTCGTGAACTCATGAAGCAACTGGGCGGCACCGCAGCCGCCTTCTCCTTCGTGGCCGCCGCCGGCTCGATCGCCGCGGCAACGCCCGCCACAGCCGCCGGTGCCGCTGGCGCCGGGGCCACCGCAACAGGCACCGCAGCCGCCGCCACAGGCACAGGCACAGGCACAGGCACCGGAACCGCAAACTCCCCGGCCGCTGCCGCCGCCACGCGCCGCGTCCGGGGGCTCGTCGCCCGCCTCACCCTGGACGAGAAGATCAGCCTCGTCCACGGCGCCACCGACCCGCGCAGACTGGGACAGGCGGGATACCTGCCGGGCGTCCGGCGCCTGGGCGTACCGGAACTGCGCCTGAGCGACGGCCCCGCGGGCGTCAACGTCACGAAGTCCGCGACGGGCCTCCCGCCGGTCGCCACGCTCGGCGCCTCCTTCAACCTCGAACTCGCCCGTCAGTACGGCGAGGTCATGGGCCGCGAGGGCCGCACCCTGGACATGGACGTGCTGCTCGCCCCGCAGATCGAGCTCTCCCGCACGCCCTTCTTCAGCCGCAACAAGGACCAGTCGGGCGAGGACCCCTACCTCAACGGCCTGATCGGCGCCGCCCAGGTCGAGGGCGTCCAGGCGCAGGGCATGCTCGCCCAGGCCAAGCACTTCCTCGCCAACAACCAGCGCCTGCACGAGTTCGACCGCGAGAAGCCGGAGAACTCGTACGACTTCATCGTCGACGACCGGACGCTGCACGAGCTGTACCTGCCCGCGTTCGAGGCCGTCGTCCGCGCCGGAGTGGCCTCCGTCATGTCGGCGTACAACCACCTCAACGGCAAGTGGAACTCCGAGCAGAGAACCACCCTCACCGGCATCCTGCGCGGCGAACTCGGCTTCGAGGGCTTCGTCACCTCCGACTGGGGCGCCACCCACTCCACGGCCGCGCTCGAAGCCGGGCAGGACATGCAGATGTGGGACGGCTCCTTCTACGGGGAGCCGCTGAAGAAGGCGATCAAGGACGGCTCGATCCCCGAGAGCGCCCTCGACACCGCGGTCTCCCGCATCCTCGGCCGGTACGACGCCTTCGGCATGCTCGACGGCAGCCGCGTCCCCGCCCGCAAGAAGATCGACGTCAGCGCGGGCGCCCGCGTCGCCCGCGAAGTCGCTGTACAGGGTGCGGTGTTGCTCGCCAACGACGGCGGGCTCCCGCTGTCGCACGCCGCCCTGCGCGACCTCGCCCTCATCGGCCCGACCGCGGGCCAGGTCGCCACATCGGTCTCGGGCGAGCGCGCGTACGGCTTCGAGGAGCGCCTGGTCAGCCCGCTCGACGCGCTGCGCCGCAGCACCAAGCGGAAGATCGCCCACGAGGTCGGCGTGGATCTCACGGGCACGGCAGTGCCCGCGTCCGCGTTCCCCGACGGCCTGACGCGCAAGGGCGGCGGCACCGACAAGAAGACCGACAAGACGATCGACTTCGTCGGCGACAAGGCGCTTCCCGTCGGTACGACGGCCGAGTGGACCGGCACTTTCGTGCCGCCCGTCACGGGCGAGTACGCGCTCAAGATCCAGGGCTGGGGCGCGGCCGTCTCGCTGAGCCTCGACGGCTTGGAGCTGACGACCGCGGCGGGCGCCCGCGACAGCTTCGCCCGCAAGTGGTCCTCGATCGTCCCGACCACCGACGGACTCGACAACGGCCAGGCCGACCCCGTCGAACTCACCGGCGGCAGGTCCTACCGAGTCACCGTCAAGGCCACGGGATGGTCCGCCGCCATCGCCGAACGCGGCCCGGTCCAGGTGCGGTTCGCCTGGGTGACACCGCAGCAGCGCACCGCGTCGATCGCCGCCGCGGCCAAGCTGGCCCGGCGCGTTCACACCCCGGTCGTCTTCGCGTTCAACGGCTCGGGCGGCTCGGTGGGCGGCGGCGGAGACTTCACCACGCTGACGCTCCCCGCCCACCAGGACGAACTGATCACGGCGGTCGCCCGGGCCAACCCGCGTACGGTCGTCGTGCTGACCACCGGCTGCCCGGCGACCATGCCCTGGCGCCGCGAGGTCGGCACGATCCTGCACACCGGTTACGTCGGCCAGGAGGGCGGCTGGTCCACCGCCGACCTGCTCACCGGCCGCGCGAACCCGTGCGGCAAGGCCACGGTGACCTGGCCGGAGAAGGACACGGACCACCCCGTGCTGGACCCGGCGCACCCCGAGCGCTACTACGGCGTCGACGGCGTGGTCACGTACAGCGAGGGCATCTTCACCGGCTACCGCGGCTTCGACAAGGCGGGCACCGAACCCCTCTTCCCCTTCGGGCACGGCCTGTCCTACACGGAGTTCGGCTACCGCGACCTGTCCGTGCGCCGGGCGGGGAAGGGCTACGAGGTGTCGTTCACGGTGACCAACCGGGGCCGGCGCACGGGCGCGGAGGTCCCGCAGGTGTACGTGGGCGCGCCGCGCGGTGCCGACGTCGAGATGGCCCCGAAGACGCTGGCCGCCTTCGACCGCGTCGAACTCCGTGCGGGGCAGTCGCGGCGGGTCACGGTGCGGGTCGCCGAGCGGCAGCTGTCGTACTGGGACACCGACCGCGGACGCTGGGTGCGCCCCGAAGGGCGGCGCGCGGTCTACGTCGGTTCGTCGTCGCGCGACATCCGGCTGACGGGGGCGGCGCGCTAGGGGGCTTCTGACGGCAGGGAGACGCAGGTCACTTCCGGCCGTGTCACAGACGGCGGGGGCTGTTCCGTCATAGGGGTGTAACCAGCACCGACGACACAGGAGCACACCATGGAAGCTCGCCTGAACCTCATGGGCAACCCCGTCGCGGGCAAGGCCCTGAAGCACCTCGTCGCCGCGGGCAAGGCGCTCGGGGAGTCGGCCCTGCCGGACGCCACGCGGCAGTTGGTGATGCTCCGCGCCAGTCAGATCAACGGCTGCGCCGGATGCATCGACATGCACACCAAGGACGCCGCGCACGCGGGGGAGACCTCGGTGCGCCTGAACCTGGTCGCCGCCTGGCGCGAGGCCACAGTCTTCACCGAGGCCGAGCGCGCGGCCCTTGAGGTGACGGAGGAGGGCACCCGCATCGCGGACGCGGCCGGCGGGGTCAGCGACGAGGTGTGGGCGAACGCCGCCAAGCACTACGACGAGGACCAGCTCGCCGCCCTGGTGACCCAGATCGCCGTCATCAACGCCTTCAACCGCCTCAACGTCATCAACCAGCAGCCCGCGGGCGACTACAAGGTCGGCCAGTTCGGCTGACGCGGCGGCCCGGCAGCCCCTAGGCCGGCTCGTCCAGGCCCTTTCCGTCCGTGGTGAGGGCCCGGGTGAGCCGGTCCAGGTGGGCGCGGTACAACCCGACGAAATCCAGGCGCCCTTCGGCGACGGCCCACTGGACCTGGAGTCCGTCCGACACGGCGAGGATCTCGCGGGCGATGCTCTCCGGGTCGATGTCGTCCCGCAACTGCCCCGCGTCGACCGAGCGTTGCAGCGCGGAGGCGAGAAAGCGGGCGACGCGTTCGTACCGCTCGGCGAAGTAGGTGTGTGCCGGGTGCGCGGGGTCGCCCGCCTCCGCCGACAGCCTGGTGTAGAGCTGGATGAGCCCCGGCTGGGTGAGGTTGTACGTGGCGAGCGCGAGCACCTCACGGAAGAGCGCGCGCACGTCGTCGGCGGAGTCGCCCCCGGAGTCGGGACCGAGCCGTCCGAACGTACGGACCGTGCGGTCCTCGCGGGCTTCGAGCACCGCCATCAGGAGCCGCTGCTTCGACCCGAAGTGATGGGTGATGACGGTGGCGGAAGTACCGGCCTCCTCGGCGATCTTCGCCAGTGAGCAGTTCAGATAGCCCGCCTTGGCGAAGAGCACGAGAGCGGCGTCGATGATGGCCGCTCTGCGGGAGTCGGCGGCGGCGTACTGCCCGCTCGGGCGGTGGCGGGGGGTGTGCTGCTCCATGGGGGCAGACTACGACTCCCCGGCCCCGCGCCCCGTGACTCCGGCCCCGGCGCCCGGTGCGCCGACCCGCCACCCCCTACTTCAGCGCCCGGTACAGCGCCCCCACCAGATGCACGCTCCGCAGATCCTCCCCGGAGGTGCCGCCGCCCATCCGGTTCATCACGTACGCGTAGGAGACCCGGTTCTCGGGGTCGGCGAAGGCGTAGGAGCCGCCCGCGCCCCCGTGCCCGAAGGCCCGCGGATTGGGCCCGGCCTGGCCGTAGCGGTTCAGCATGTAGCCGAGCCCCCAGTCCCACTTCTCGCCCCACTCCGTGCCCGCGGCGAGCACCAGATCGGGCTCGTCGGGCTCCCCCTGCCGCGTCCGCAGCCGCTCGAGAGCCGCGGGGCTCAGCAGTTCCCCGCCGCCGAGCGCCGCGTACACCTTCGCGAGGCCGCGCGCCGACGCGTGTCCGTTGGCCGCCGGGATCTCGGCGGAGCGATAGGCCGCACTGTTCACGTTGCCCACGGGCAGGTACTGCAGGGCGAGCGTGACGACGGCCATCGGGTGCTCGTCGATCGACCCCACCGGCGGCGCGGGCGGGGGAGCGGAGCCCAGCGCGCTGCGCGGCCCGTCCGAGGCCAGGGGAGCCGCGAGGTCCGCGCACCGGCCGTGCTCGCTCTGCGGGGTGCCCACGAAGACATCGGCGTCCAGCGGTTCCGTGACCTCGCCGCGCAGGAACGTACCGAGCGAGACCCCCGTGATCCGCCGGACCACCTCACCGACCAGATAGCCGTAGCTCACCGCGTGGTACCCCTGCGCCGTTCCGGGCTTCCACCAGGGCGCCGTCGCGGCCAGCGCCCCGCAGACCTTCTCCCAGTCGTAGAGGTCGTCGGACGTCATGGGTTCGCTCGGCGCGATCACCCCGGAGCGGTGGCTCAGCAGCCAGCGCACCGGGATGTCCGCCTTGCCCTCCCGGGCGAACTCCGGCCAGTAGCGGGCGACCGGCGCGTCCAGGTCGAGTTCGCCCCGGTCGACGAGGAGATGCGCGCACAGCGCGGTCATCCCCTTGGTCGTGGAGTACACGTTGACCAGCGAATCGGGCTGCCACGCGCGCGTGCCCTTCTTGTCCGCGTCACCGCCCCACAGGTCGACGACGAACTCCCCGTCGACCGTGGCCGCGACGGACGCCCCGAGATCCCCGCGCTTGGCGAAGTTCCGTTCGAACTCCGCGCGTACGCCTTCGAAGCCGGGGGCACAGGTGCCGTGGATGCGTGGGGTCATGACTCTCCTCGATCTCTGATCTGCGGAAGCGTCGGCCCGGCACATCCTCGCGCATGGTTGCCCACGGCACCTAGAGTGCGGCGGCAGAAGAGAACCTTGGAAGAGAAGGTCACAGGAGAAAAAGAAGAGGCAAGGAGGTGTTCCCACTCCTTGCCACTCTTAATTTATAGCGCACAGGGGGCCTTGCGGCAAGGCCCGGGTCTTGCCGCACAATCGCAGGCCGAAGCCACTGCCTGCGGAAACAGGAGATCCACCACGTGCCTGCGTTGCTGTCTGCGTTCGACCTTCCCGCCACCCTCGCCGCCAAGGCCGACCCGGCACTGATCGCCCACGACGAGAAGCACTTCGCGGCCATCGCACAGAGCCTCGAGCAGACGATCGCCGAGGTGTCGGAGCGTCTCGACGTCCAGCGCAAGGCGCCCGGCGGCATCGGCCGCGAGGCGATGGACCGTGACCTGGAGATCCACCGCCTGACCGGTCGCCTGCGGGCCCTGAGCCGCTTCGGCCTCGACCTGTGCCTGGGGCACATCGTCACCGCCGACGACCCCGAGCCCGTCTACATCGGACGGCTCGGCCTCACCGACAGCGAGGGGCGCAGGCTGCTGCTCGACTGGCGCGCCCCCGCCGCCGAGCCGTTCTTCGCGGCGACCCACGCCGACCCGATGGGCCTGGCGAGCCGCCGCAGGTACCGCTGGACCCGTGGCCGTATCAGCGACTACTGGGACGAGGTGTTCACCGCCGACGGTCTGGAGGGGCACGCCGCGCTCGACGACCAGTCCGCGTTCATCGCCAGCCTGGGCGGCAACCGGTCCTCGCAGATGCGGGACGTGCTCTCCACCATCCAGGCCGACCAGGACGCCATCATCCGCGCAGGCTCCCGGGGCGCTCTCGTCGTCGACGGCGGTCCGGGTACGGGCAAGACCGTCGTGGCCCTGCACCGGTCCGCCTACCTCCTCTACTCCGACCCGCGCCTGGGTCACAGCCGCGGTGGCGTGTTGTTCGTCGGCCCGCACCGGCCCTATCTGAACTACGTCGCCGACGTCCTGCCCAGTCTCGGAGAGGAGGGCGTGCAGACCTGCATCCTGAAGGACCTCGTCGACGAGGGAGCCGACGCGGCGGCCGAGACCGACCCGGAGGTGGCCCGCCTGAAATCCTGCGCGGACATGGTGAAGGCGATCGAGAAGGCCGTCAGGTTCTACGAGGAGCCGCCCGCCACCGGGATGACGGTCTCGACCGACTGGGCCGACGTCCGGCTGAGCGCCGACGACTGGGCCGAGGCCTTCGAAGCGGCGGGTCACGGCACCGCGCACAACGAGGCGCGCGAGCAGATCTGGGAGGAGCTGGTCGCGATCCTCCTCGACAAGCTCGGCGGCGACGTTCCCGGCGAGCTCTTCGAGAGGGCGCTGCGGCACGACGAGGAGCTGGTCTCCACGCTGCACCGCGCGTGGCCGCTGCTCGAAGCTGCGGACCTCGTCGGGGACCTGTGGTCGAACACCGCCTACCTGCGGATGTGCGCGCCCTGGCTCACCACGGACGAGGTGCGCGCGCTCATGCGCAAGGACGCACCGCAGGCCTGGACGGTGTCCGATCTGCCGCTCCTGGACGCGGCGCGGCAGCGGCTCGGCGACCCGGAGGCGGCCCGGCGAAAGCGGCGCCACGATGCCGTCCTCGCCGCCCAGCGCGAGCAGATGGCGCAGGTCGTCGACAACCTCATCGACGCCGCGTCGGCCTCCGGCGCCGACGGCGACGACGGCGAGGGCCTGGTGACGATGTTGCGCGGTCAGGACGCCAAGGTCAGCCTGGTCGACGAGTCCGAACTGCCGCCCGCCGCCCCGGACCGCCTGGCGGGACCGTTCGCGCACGTCGTCGTGGACGAGGCGCAGGAGCTGACCGACGCCGAGTGGCAGATGCTGCTCCTGCGCTGCCCGTCGCGGAGCTTCACCATCGTCGGGGACAGGGCCCAGGCCCGGCACGGATTCACGGAGTCCTGGCAGGAGCGCCTCGAACGGATCGGGCTCGACCGCATCAGTGTGGAGTCCCTGAGCATCAACTACCGCACGCCGGAAGAGGTCATGACGCAGGCCGAGCCGGTCATCCGGGCGGCGCTGCCGGACGCCAACGTGCCGACGTCCATCCGCAGCAGCGGCATTCCCGTCGTGCGCGGGCCGGTGTCCGACCTGGACTCCGTGCTCGACACCTGGCTCGCCGCCAACGCCGACGGGATCGCCTGTGTCATCGGAGACCCGGCCTTCCCGGCGACGGAGCGCGTGCGGTCGCTGACCCCGGAGCTCGCGAAGGGGCTTGAGTTCGACCTCGTCGTCCTCGTCGACCCCGACCGCTTCGGCGAAGGGATCGAGGGGGCCGTCGACCGCTATGTCGCGATGACCCGGGCGACCCGGCAGCTGGTCGTCCTCACGAGCTGAACGGCGGTGTGCCGAACAGGGGTGCGGGGCGAGTGCGGGATCAAAGGCGAGGAGGGGCAAGGCGGGCATGTCGCAACATATGTGCCCGACAAGGGAATTAAGGGCTCATAGGCTCGGGCTTGTGTCTTGCCCACGAAGGGTTGGACTTCTCTTCACGTCCAGGTCACAGCCCCTTCCCTCATCCTTGCTCCCCTTGACACACTGCACCCGCTCACGTCCCCCACACCACACCACGAGGTCGAAACCACTCATGCCAGAACTCAATCGGCGCCGGTTCATGCAACTCGCCGGCGGCACCGCAGCCTTCGCGACGCTCTCGCAGAGCATCGCCCGCGCCGCCGCCCTGCCCGCACAGCGCCGCTCAGGCTCCATCGAGGACGTCGAGCACGTCGTCGTCCTGATGCAGGAGAACCGTTCTTTCGACCACTACTTCGGCACCATGAAGGGCGTACGCGGCTTCGGCGACCCGCGCCCCGTGACGCTGCCCAGCGGAAAACCCGTCTGGAACCAGTCGGGCGGCGGCAAGGAGGTGCTGCCCTTCCACCCCGACGCCGAAGACCTCGGCATGCAGTTCATCGCGGGTCTCGACCACGACTGGGCGGGCGGCCACAGCGCCTTCGCCAACGGCGCGTACGACAACTGGATCACCGCCAAGTCCGAGCGGACGATGGCGTACCTGACGCGCGACGACATCCCGTTCCACTACGCGCTCGCCGACGCGTTCACCGTCTGCGACGACTACCACTGTTCGTTCATGGGGGCCACCGACCCCAACCGCTACTACATGCTCTCGGGCCACGTCGGCAACGACGGCAAGGGCGGCGGCCCCGTCCTCGGCAACCAGGAGGCGGGCTACGACTGGACGACGTACGCCGAGCGCCTGGAGCAGGCCGGGGTCTCCTGGAAGGTCTACCAGGACATCGGCGACGGCCTGGACGCGGCCGGGCACTGGGGCTGGATAGACGACGCCTACCGCGGCAACTACGGCGACAACTCGCTGCTCTACTTCAACAAGTACCGCAACGCCAAGCCCGGCGACCCCCTCTACGACAAGGCGCGCACCGGTACGAACGCCAAGGCGGGCGACGGCTACTTCGACATCCTGAAGGCCGACGTGAAGGCCGGCAAGCTGCCGCAGGTCTCCTACATCGCCGCGCCCGAGGCCTTCTGCGAGCACCCCAACTGGCCCGTCAACTACGGCGCCTGGTACATCGCCCAGGTCCTTGACGCCCTCACCTCCAACCCCGAGGTGTGGAGCAAGACGGCGCTGTTCATCACGTACGACGAGAACGACGGCTACTTCGACCACGTCGTCCCGCCGTATGTGCCCAAGGACGCGGGCCAGGGTCTGTCCACCGTCGACACGAAGCTCGACTACTTCCCCGGCGACGCCCAGTACGGCGCCGGACACTACGGCCTGGGCCAGCGCGTCCCGATGGTCGTCGTCTCGCCGTGGAGCACCGGCGGCTACGTGAACTCCGAGGTCTTCGACCACACATCGATCATCCGGTTCATGGAGAAGCGCTTCGGCGTGCGCGAGCCCAACATCTCGCCGTGGCGCCGCGCCATCTGCGGCGACCTGACCTCCGCCTTCGACTTCGGCGGCAAGGACATGGACCCCGACGAGATGCCGGACACCTCCGCCTACGAGCCGCCGGACAAGGAGCGCCACCCCGACTACGTGCCCAAGGCGCCCGCGAAGGGGACCCTGCCCAAGCAGGAGTCCGGCTCCCGGCCCGCGCGCCCGCTGCCCTACGCCCCGCTGGTGGACGGCAAGGCGGTACCCGCCGACGGCAAGTTCACGCTCACGTTCAGCGGCGGCGACGCGGCGGGTGCCTGCTTCCACGTCCGCTCGGACAACCGCACGGACGGCCCCTGGACGTACACCACGGAGGCGGGCAAGCAGCTCTCCGACACCTGGAACACGAAGTACTCGAAGGACGCGTACGACCTGTCGGTGTTCGGTCCGAACGGCTTCCTGCGCGTCTTCAAGGGACCCGGCAAGACCGCCGGACCCGAGGTCACCGCCCGCCACGACAAGACCACGGGCAACCTCAAGCTGACCCTGACGAACACCGGTGGCGCCGACGTCGACCTCAGCGTGTCCAACGCCTACGGCGGCGGCGCCCAGACGTTCAAGGTGAAGGCGGGCGGCACCGTCCAGCACACCGTCGACCTGCGCGCGAGCAAGCGCTGGTACGACGTGACGGTGAAGTCCGACGCCGACGGCACCTTCCTGCGGCGCTTCGCCGGGCACGTGGAGAACGGCCTGGCCGGGGTCAGCGACCCCGCGATCGCCACCGCCTGACCGTGTGCGGCCGCCGCCGGACTACAGCTCCGGCGGCGGCCCCCACGCGCCGAGGTCGGGCCGCCCCCAGGGCAGTCCGGTCCGCTCGCAGGCGAGCCGCAGCTCCTCGGGGTCGGGGACGTTCAGGCTCTCCTTGCGGATGACCTGGCCCGTCGGCGACCAGACGAGGAGCGTCTCCACGCTGTCGTCGTGGTCGTCGACGCCCACACCGCCGATCGCAGGGCGCGCGTGCTGCCACTCGGCCTTGCCCCGGCCTCCGTCGGCCGCCATCCGGATGCCGTGCGCGCCGAGGACGAGGGCGGGGCGGCGCCGGTCGTACACCCAAGCGCCGAACGCGCCGACCGCGGCGCCCGCAGGGACACCCCAGGCCGCCAGGATCAGGCCGCTGTCGAAGAGGTAGCGCAGCTTGAAGGCGAGCACGCCCATGGTGATGACACCGGCGACCACACCGGCGATGTAGTACCACTTGCGGGTGCCGCCCGGCATGCCCACGGTCACCTCGGAGGCGGGCGCGGCCGCTGCCGCTGCTGCCGCCGTCGCCGGGGGAGCGGGCGGCGTGTACGCGGGATGGGCCGAGGCGGACCCGGGCGTGGGTGCCGAGAGACCGGCGAACGCCGCCGACTCGTACGCGTCCCGCTCCGGGTCACTCACCGGGTAGCCCAACGCCCTTGCCTCGTCGCGCAGTTCGCTGCGCGCGACCCGCAGGGCGCCGAGCGGCGCGTGCAGCAGTTCCCGGCCCTGTGTGTCACGCAGCCGCAGCCACGGATGCCCGGACCGGGTGTGCAGCTCGAGGCCGCCGATCTCCGTGCGCGGGATGCGGATCGCGCCGTGCTCGCCCTCCCAGCCCACGTGGTCGACGCCGAGCGTGAAGCGTGCCTCGGGCAGCATCCGGTGCGGCAGGAAGTCCGGGTCCATGTCGTAGGCGTTGCTGCGCGGCTGGTCCTGGATCACGCGGTAGCCGCGCGAGCGGAGCACGGCGAGCAGTTCGTCCGGCGGTACCTCACCCGAGTACGAGGTGCCGATCAGGGTCAGGTCGTGGCCGTAGAACTGCAGGATGAGCGAGACGCTGACCTTGCCGTCGCCGCTCTCGCGGGTCAGCTCCGTGGGCACGATCCCGGCGATCGCGGACGCGGGCAGCTCCGTCGTGCCGAACCACGGGTCGCGTGCGGTGATGCCCTGCGGGCTGACGGTCCAGTGCGCGGGCGGGGTGCGCAGGACGCGGTAGAAGGAACCTGCGGCCCACACCAGAACCACCGTGGCGAGCGAGGCGATGAGGGCAACGCGCTCCTCGATGCCCTCCGAGGGCACGGCGACCGTGCCGAGACCGACGAGCCCCACCACGCAGAAGCCGATCCGCCGCCCCAGCTTGCGCGAGCGGACCTCCGGTCCGGGCCGCGAGAGCTCGACCGGCCCGGCCGCCCGCGCGGGCAGCGGGCCCTCGGCCGATGCCGCGAGCAGCGCCGCCTCGCGCCGCGAGAAGCTTGCCTCACGCGCGGCCGCGTTGCCCTCCGGTTCGCCGGGCCCGTCGAAGAGCCGCAGCGGGGCGCCGAGCCGACGGGTGGTGACCCAGAACGGGAACATGGCGATGGCCATGTCCTCCAGGCCCATCGCGCAGAGGTTGCCGACCTTCGTCGAGCCGTAGTCGGTGGGCGCGCGCACTTCGAGGGCCATCGCGCTGAGCAGCAGGGGCCGCTCCCGCGAGAAGGGGTACGTCGCCGTGGTCCGGCCGCCGCGCAGCCGCTGGAGGCCCGTGCCGCTCAACCGCCAGAGCGTAGGCGCGCTCAGGCGCGGCCAGACGGCGCCGAGCAGCCAGCCCAGCAGGGCGACGGCGAGCGGGACCAGAGTGCGCGCGAGGGTGTCGTCGGCGCTCACGTAGGCGAGGACGCCCGCGACGACACCCGTCAGCGGCGGCATCCACCAGGGCGCGAAGACGGACCGCGGCCGGTTGGACTCGATGAACGGCCCCGCGACCCGCGCCGCCACGTCCT
This sequence comes from Streptomyces sp. NPDC046925, assembly GCF_040644915.1. Taxonomy (NCBI): domain Bacteria; kingdom Bacillati; phylum Actinomycetota; class Actinomycetes; order Kitasatosporales; family Streptomycetaceae; genus Streptomyces; species Streptomyces sp. NPDC046925. Next base: position 912,251 of record NZ_JBEYWZ010000001.1, read on the forward strand.
GCCGCGCCGCCGACGCACGTGCTGATTCCATTGTCATGCCCTCCCCGAGATTCGCCAGAGCCTGCCGCCGAAAACCGGAGGCCGTCAAATCTCTCCGGCGCCTAGCATGCACAGGCATGACCTCCACCCATCGCGCGAACGCGGACGGCGTCCCCGACAAGCCTGTTCTCGACGGGCTCGAAGAAAAATGGTCGAGGCGATGGGACACGTCGGGTGTATACGTCTTCGACCGCGCGAGGACACGTGACGAGGTCTTCTCCGTCGACACCCCGCCGCCCACGGTCAGCGGCTCCCTGCACGTCGGCCACGTCTTCTCGTACACCCACACCGACGCCGTCGCGCGCTATCAGCGCATGCGCGGCAAGGAAGTCTTCTACCCGATGGGCTGGGACGACAACGGCCTGCCGACCGAACGCCGGGTCCAGATCCACTTCGGCGTGCGGTGCGATCCCGCCCTGCCCTACGACCCGTCGTTCGAGCCACCGGAATCACCGAAAGGTCAACTGCCCGTCTCCAGGCGGAACTTCATCGAGCTGTGCGAGCGCCTGACCGTCGAGGACGAGAAGGCCTTCGAGGCACTGTGGCGGACGCTCGGCCTCTCCGTCGACTGGTCGCACACGTACCGCACCATCGGCACGGAGGCGCGCGCCACCGCGCAGCTCGCCTTCCTCAACAACCTGGCGCGCGGCGAGGCGTACATCGCCGAGGCGCCCACGCTGTGGGACATCACCTACCGCACCGCCGTCGCGCAGGCCGAACTGGAGGACAGGGAGCGGCCCGGCGCCTACCACCGGCTCACCTTCCACGGCCCGGACGGCCGGCCGGTCGAGATCGACACGACCAGGCCCGAACTGCTCCCGGCCTGCGTCGCCCTGGTCGTCCACCCCGACGACGAGCGCCACGCGGACCTGGTCGGCGCGACGGTCCGCACCCCGCTCTTCGGCGTCGAGGTCCCCGTGGTCGCCCACCGCGCCGCGGTCCCGGACAAGGGCACGGGGATCGCGATGATCTGCACGTTCGGCGACACGGCCGACGTCACCTGGTGGCGTGAGCTGCGGCTCGCCACACGGCCGGTGATCGGCTGGGACGGCCGCTTCCTGGCGCAGCCGCCGAGCGGGATCGAGACGCCGGAGGCCGTCGCGGCGTACGCGAAGCTGGCGGGCGCCACGGCGCACGGTGCGCGGGAGCGGGTCGTGGAACTGCTGCGGGCGAGCGGCGAACTCCGGGGCGAGCCGCGGCCCGTCACGCACGCCGTGAAGTTCTACGAGAAGGGCGAGCGGCCCCTGGAGATCGTCACCACCCGGCAGTGGTATCTGCGCAACGGCGGACGCGACGAGCGGCTGCGGGACGAACTGATGGCGCGCGGCAGCGAGCTGGCCTGGCATCCGCCGCACATGCGGGTGCGCTACGAGAACTGGGTCGGCGGTCTCAACGGCGACTGGCTGGTCAGCCGCCAGCGCTTCTTCGGCGTGCCGATCCCGGTCTGGTACCCGCTGGACGGCCATGGCGAGCCCACGTACGACCGGCCGATCGTCCCGGATGCCTCCGCGCTGCCCGTCGACCCGAGCGCGGAAGCTCCGCCCGGCTACGAGGACGACCGGCGCGGGGTGCCGCACGGCTTCATCGGCGACCCGGACGTCATGGACACCTGGGCCACCTCCTCGCTCACCCCGCAGATCGCGGGCGGCTGGCGCTCGGACCCGGACCTGTTCGCGCGGGTCTTCCCCATGGACGTCCGGCCGCAGGCCCACGAGATCATCCGCACCTGGCTGTTCTCGACGGTGGTGCGCGCGCACGCCGAGCAGGGCGAACTGCCGTGGCGGCACGCCGCGATCTCCGGCTGGATCCTCGACCCCCACCGCAAGAAGATGTCGAAGACCAAGGCGAACGTGGTCACGCCGGGGGACCTGCTGGAGCGGCACGGCTCGGACGCGGTCCGCTACTGGGCGGCGAGCGGACGGCCCGGCACGGACACGGCGTTCGACGTCGGCCAGATGAAGGTCGGCCGCCGCCTGGCCATGAAGGTCCTGAACGTCGGCAAGTTCGTGCTGAGCCTCGGCGGGGAGGCCGGCCCCGCGGGCCCGGCCGCGGCCACCGAGCCGCTCGACCGGGCGGTGCTCGCCGAACTCGCCGCGACCGTCGAGGAGGCGACGGCGGCCTTCGACGACTTCGACTACGCGCGGGCCCTCGAACGCACGGAGCGGTTCTTCTGGCGCTTCTGCGACGACTACGTGGAGCTGGTCAAGTCGCGGGCGTACGGCGACCAGGGCGAGGGCGCCGGTAGTCGATCGGCGCGCGCGACGCTGCGGACCGTGCTCGACGCGCTGCTCAGGCTGCTCGCGCCGGTCCTTCCCTTCGTGACGGAGGAGGTGTGGTCCTGGTACGCGCGGGGCTCGGTCCACCGCGCGGCGTGGCCCGCCCCGGAGGTTCCCGCGGGGGCGGACGCCGGGGTCCTCGCGACGGCCTCGGAGGCCATCGCGGCGATCCGGCGGGCGAAGTCCGAGGCGCGGCTGTCCATGCGGGCAGAGGTGGCGGGGGTGGTCGTCTCGGGGCCGCGCGCGAGCCTGGACCGATTCGAGCGCGCGCGGGCCGATGTGCGGGCGGCCGGGCGGGTCGCCGCGGTGGAACTCAGGGAGGCTCGGGCGCCGTTGGAGATCGAGGTCCGGCTGTAGTCCGTCCGCGGGCGCAGCCCGTGCGGCGTCAGGGGAAGGGGCGTGCGGTGAGGCCGACATCACAGGTCCCGCCAAACGCTGGCGAACCGCCCGTCCCATCGGGGTAGTGTGCGCGGGTGACAACGCAATCGAACACTCCTGCAGGCTGGTATCCGGACCCCCAGGGCGCACCCCAGCTGCTGCGCTGGTGGGACGGTTCCCAGTGGACCCAGCACACCAGCGCGGACCAGCAGGGCGGCGGCCAGGCCGCGCAGGCCCAGCAGGTCCCGCAGCAGGCCCCGGCGGCCCAGCCGCAGCAGGCCCCGCAGCAGGCGCAGGCCTCGTACGGCCAGCCGCAGGCTCAGCCCGGCCCGCAGCAAGGGCAGTTCGGCCAGCAGCAGGGCCAGTACGGTCACCCCCAGCAGGCGGCGCCGCAGGCCGACCCGGCCAAGGTGCAGCGTCAGGTCCAGCAGCAGGCTGGCGTCGCGACCACGGCCCAGGGCGGCGGCACGCTGTTCACCGAGCCGGTCCTCGTGGTGAACCAGAAGGCCAAGCTCATCGAGCTGACCAACGAGTACAGCGTCATGGACCAGTCGGGCAACACGCTCGGCTCGGTCGTCCAGATCGGTCAGAGCACGCTCAAGAAGGTCGCGCGCTTCGTCTCCAGCGTCGACCAGTTCATGACGCACAAGCTCGAGATCCGCGACGCGTACGGCCAGCCGGTGCTCCACCTGACCCGGCCGCGCAAGTTCGTGAAGTCGCGGGTCATCGTCGAGCGCGCCGACGGTCAGCCGATCGGTGAGATCGTCCAGCAGAACATGATCGGGAAGATCAACTTCGCGATCATGGTCAACGGCCAGCAGGCCGGCGCGATCAAGGCCGAGAACTGGCGCGCCTGGAACTTCTCGATCGTCGACCACGCGGACAACGAGGTCGCCCGGATCACGAAGACCTGGGAAGGCCTCGCCAAGACGATGTTCACGACCGCGGACAACTACGTCCTGCAGATCCACTACCAGCTGCCCGAGCCGCTCCTGAGCCTCGTGGTGGCGACGGCCCTGACGGTCGACACGGCACTGAAGCAGGACTCCCGCGGCTTCGGGTGAGTCCGCCCCTCGCGGAAACGGGCCCCGGCCCCCTGTGCTCAGGGGGCCGGGGCCCTTGCTTTTCCCGGGGCTACCGCACGTGCAGCGCGACCGGCTCTGCCTGGCTCGGGACGGACGGCAGGAAGTCCTCCGGGGAGAGTTCCGGCGGCGCCTCTGTGTGCGTCTCGGCTCGCGGTGACTTGGTCAGGGCCACGACCCCGTACGCCGCGATCGCCGCGCCCCCCGCCGCCAGGAAGAGGCCGGCCACGCCGCCCTGGAGGCGCTCGCCGAGCAGGGCGAGCCCGATGGCGGCCGCGGCCACCGGGTTGGCCAAAGTGACGACGGCCAGTGGTGCCCCGAGGCCCCCGCGGTACGCGGTCTGGGACAGGGCGAGGCCGCCCACGGCGAACGCGGCGACGAGTACCGCCACGACGATCACCTGCGGGCTGAGCAGCGGACCCGAGCGGTCCGTGGCGGCGACCGTCACGGTCTGTGTGAGCGCGGAGGCGACACCCGAAGCGAACCCGGAAGCCGTCGCGTGCCGCAGCCCCGGCCGCGTACCCGGACGGGAGAGCACGCCGATCACGGCGACCGTGGTGCCCGCGACGGCCAGCGCCTCCGTCAGGGTCAGCGTGTCGTCGGGAGCGGGCCCGGACGCGGCCAGGAGCAGGGCGCCGAGGCCGATGAGCGTGAGCCCGGTGCCGCGCCACTCCGGAGGCGTCACCCGCCGTCCGGCGAGCCGCGCGCCCAGCGGCACGGCGGCGACCAGGGTGAGCGCGCCGAGCGGCTGGACCAGGGTGAGCGGGCCGTACTTCAGGGCCGCCACGTGCAGCAGCGCCGCGGAGGCGTTGAGCCCCACGGACGACCACCAGGCCCCGCTGCCGAGCAGCCGCAGGAAGCCGTCGCCGCTGACGCGGGACGCGAGGCGTTCCTGGGCCACGGCGGCGCAGGCGTACGCGGCGGCCGACACGAGGGAGAGCGCGACGGCGAGGAGCGTCGAGTTCATCGTCGTACCCCCGGAGCGGCCAGCCGGCGGACGGGCGCGTGCCGCCGTACGACCAGGGAGTGCCCGTGGCCCGGCAGCTGGATCACGGCGAGCGCGATGCCGAGCAGCGCGGTCACCGCGAGGGCGTCGAGCCAGTAGTGGTTGGCGGTCCCGACGACCACGAGCAGGGTGATCAGCGGGTGCAGCAGCCACAGCCACCGCCACCGTGACGAGGTCGCGGCGATGAGCCCGACGGCGAGCATCAGCGCCCACCCGAAGTGCAGGGACGGCATGGCGGCGAACTGGTTGGCCATCGTGTCCGTCTGCGGGGCGGCGCCGTAGACGCTCGGTCCGTACACCTGCCCGGTGTCCACGAGCCCCGCCGCGTGCAGCATCCGGGGCGGCGCGAGCGGGAAGGTCAGATGCAGCACGAGGGCCGCCGCGGTCAGCGCGGCCAGCACCCGCCTGCTCCAGACGTAGTGCCGGGGCCGGCGCAGGTAGAGCCAGACCAGGAACAGAACGGTGGCCGGGAAGTGCACGGTCGCGTAGTAGGTGTTCGCGACGTGCACGAGGGTGTCGCTGCCGAGCAGCACGTCCTGTACGGCGCCCTCGCCCGGCAGGTGCAGGGTGCGTTCGGCGTTCCACACGTGGTGGGCGTTGCGGAAGGCCTCAGCGGTGTGGCCGTTGGCCAGCTGCCTGCCGAGTTTGTAGACGAGGAAGAGTCCTGCGACGAGGAGGAGCTCGCGGACGAGGGGCGGTCGGGCAGATGTGTCCGGCTCCCGGACGGCTATGTCCGGTTCCCTTTCTGCGGGCTCGGTTCGGGATTTCATCCCCCGGCCCCTTTACGTGATGACTGGGTGGTGCGGGTGTGTGGTGCGGGTGCTCGGCGCGGGTATCGAGTGGGAGAGCGGCCCCGCTCGGCGACGGGCGCACCGCTCAGCGAGGAAGCGCCCTACTCATCGATACGCCAGTGTACCGATACGCCAGTGTACCGATACGGAGCCGTACCGGTACACTTGCGTATCGATAGCGCCGGTCGAAGCCGTCGCACCGAGGAGAAGAGTCATGACGTCGCCGGACCAGGCAGTGGACGCAGCGGCAGCGGACCCCGTGGGCTCGTCGCGCCGCTCCAAGATCACGCCCGAGCGTGAGCAGGAGTTCTACGACGCGGTCCTCGACCAGCTCCGCGAGTGCGGGTACGACGCCGTGACCATGGAAGGCGTGGCCGCGACCACCCGGTGCAGCAAGTCCACGCTCTACCGCCAGTGGAAGACCAAGCCCCAGTTCGTCGCCGCCGCGCTGCGCGCCAACCGCTGCGTGCGTTTCGCGGGCATCGACACCGGCACGCTCGCCGGTGATCTGCGCGAGGCGGCGAAGGCCGCGGGGGAGTGGTCGACGCGCGACAGCATGCTCGTGCAGGCGCTCAGCCACGCGGTGCTTCAGGACGAGGATCTGCGCAGCGCGTTGCGCGAGGCGCTGGTGGAGCCGGAGACCAGGGCGCTCGACGACCTGGTGGAGCGCGGAGTGGCCCGCGGCGAGATCGCGGCGGACCATCCGGCCACGAAATTCATCACGGCGCAGCTCATGGGCGTGGTCCGGGCCCGCCCGGTCCTCGAGGGAAAGCACGCGGACGAGCAGTACCTGTCCGAGTTCGTGGAGGCGTGCGTGCTGCCCGCGCTGGGTCTGACCAGACCCACCTGATCGTGGACCGGGGTCCCTTGGATGACGGGCCCCGATCTGCCTCGCCGCGCCGCACCGTGGGGACGGGGGTGGCGTGGCCCCCCGTGGCCGGGCGGGCGGAATCCCTGTGGTTCCGCCCGCCCGTCCTCAGACCTCCTGGCCGTTGCCGCCGCCGGACGAGGCCTTGATCCCCTTGGTTATCTCGTCCATCACGGACAGCTTCGGGGACTTGTCGTTGACGTCGATGCCGAAGCGGACGATGACGAGCTCGGACTTCATCACCGGGGACGGGAAGGCCAGCGACTGGACGTAGCCGTCGTCGCTCTTCTCGGTGACGGCCTTCCAGCGGACGAGGTAGCCCTTCTGTCCCGCGACGGTCACCTCCTTGGACTCCAGCTCCTTGTGCGAGGTGATCTTGCCGTAGGTCTTGCCGCCGTAGGACTCCTTGGCATTGACGGCGATGTCGGCCTTGGCGGCTTCCTCCGCCGTCTTGGCGTCGATCTTGAAGCCCTTGGCGAGCCCGAGGTACGCGCCGCCGCGCGTGCAGGTCTTGGAGGCTTCCCTGGGGCACGGGTAGGGGCCCGTGGTCACCGAGGCGCCGCCGTTCTCGCCGCTCGCGCCGGTCCAGTCGTCCGGCACGGGGAGGCTGAGGCCACTGGCCATGTCGGCGGCGTACCCCTCCTCCGAGGGTGCTTCGGGGGAGCCGCCGGGAGGCTGGGACTGCTCGGGGTCCTGCGGGTTCCGGGGGTCCTGAGGCTGACCGGGCTTCGCCGGGGCGGAGGACGAGGGGGCCTTCGCGGCGCTGTCGCCGTCCCCGTCGTCGTCGGAGGTCAGGAAGTAGACGCCGCCGCCTATCCCGGCCAGGACCACGAGGGCCGCGCCGACGGCTATGGCGGTGCGCAGGCCCCGCTTCGGGGCGGAAGGCTGCCCCGGATAGGAGGGATAACCCGGATATCCGCCCGGATACGAGCCGGGGGCACCGGCGGGGGAGCCCGTCGCGGCGTCGGGCGGATAGGCCGGGGGAGCCGTCGGGGCCGCAGGAGTGTGCGGAGCCGCCTGAGCGGAACCCCACCCGGCGGCGGAACCCACCGCGCGGACCTGGTCCGTCCATACGTTCCCGTCCCACCAGCGCTCGGTACGGGGACCGTCAATTGTCTGGCCGGGGTCGGGATACCAGCCGGGAGGGGTTACCTGGGTCATGAGCGCCAGGGTATGAGCATTCGGTGAAAGTGGGATGAGAGGGGGCCTCTACGGAGGCCATGGATCGGCCGCCCCCTTCGCGGGGAGGCCGGGGCGAGTTCACCCCAGTCCGTCCACCACCAGGCGCACCGGCCCGCCGCCCGCCGGTGCGGGCACCTGGATGCCGGCCCGCCCCGGAGTGATCGACCCCAGCACGCTCGCGTGCCGGGCCCCCGTGCTCTGCGGCACCGTCCCCGGCAGCCCGTGCGCCGTCAGGAAACCGAGCACCGCGAAGGCGTACGCCTCCTTCGCGGCGGACGGCAGTCCGAGCTCGTCGGAGGTGCGCACCGGGATACCGCCCCCCAACTCGGCCCGCAGGAACGCCATCAGCGTGGGATTGCGCGTACCGCCGCCGGAGGCGATGACCTCGGAGGCACCGACCGACCTGACGGCGTCGGCGACCGTGCGGGCCGTCAGCACGGTGAGCGTGGCGACGACGTCCTGCGGGGCGAGGGCCTCGTATCCGGCGAGCGCCGCCTGGAGGTAGGGCAGATGGAAGAGCTCCTTGCCGGTGGTCTTCGGGGCGGGCCGCGCGTAGTACGGCTCGCCGAGCAGGTCCGCGAGCAGCCCCTCGTCGACCGTGCCGCGCGCGGCCGTCTCGCCCTCGGGGTCGTACGTGAGCCGCCCCCGGGTCAGTTCGCGAACGGCGGCGTCGATGAGGGCGTTCGCCGGGCCCGTGTCGAAGGCGGTGCCGTCCGGGGCGGTGATGTTCGCGATGCCGCCGAGGTTCAGCGCGGCGGGGGAGCCCGGCCTGCCGCGCAGCCACATCCGGTCCACGATGCTGACCAGCGGGGCGCCCTGGCCGCCCGCGGCGATGTCGCGGGGCCGGAAGTCGGAGACCACCGGCAGCCCCGTCCGCTCGGCGATCCACGCGGGCTGCCCGATCTGCAGGGTGCCGTGCACGTGGCCGTCCTCCACCCAGTGGTAGACGGTCTGCCCGTGCGATGCCACCAACTCGGCCCGCCCGTCGCACAGTTCACGGTCCGCCTCGGCCGCCGCCGCGGCGAAGGCCTGGCCGATGCGGGTGTCGAGGCGGCAGACGTCCGCGAGCGTGGTGGCGGCGGGCGGCAGCGCGGCGCCGAGCGCCGTCCGCAGCGCCTCGTCGTATCCCCTGGTGATGAGGCCCAGCGGAGAGAGCAGCAGACGGTCGCCGTCGATCGTCAGGTCGGCCGCCGCGGCGTCGATGGCGTCGTACGAAGTCCCCGACATCAGCCCGATTACGCGCACGTGCTTGCCCCTCTCGCTCGGCTCTCCTGGCCAGTGGGTTTGATCATCGCAGCGATGACGCGGCATGTGCACTCGCACGTACGATCCAGTTTCGGATGCGGAGGTACGGTACCGAGGCAAGGGAGGCGACTGGTCCATGTCCGGCACCAGCAGCACCACGGGACCGTCGGCCGGTCCGCGCCCAGGGGTGCGCCCAGGGGTGCGCCGCGCGAACCTCACCCGATCCGACGGCTCCTGGAACGGCCTGCTCCTTCAGGTGCGGGACCAGCCGCGGCCCGGCCTGTGCCTGCGCACCGCGGGCAACCGTCTGCTCCTGACCCGCGGAGCCGACGCGGTCCCGCTGCTCCTCGCCCTGGTGGACCCGGACCGCCAGGGCGTCGACTTCTGCCGGACCGGCCGCCACCGCTCCCTCGTCCCCCCGCTGCGCGCGCGGACGGCCCGCGGATACGGCGGCTGCCCGCAGCGCTGGGCCCACCACTTCGCGTCGCTGCTCGCCTCATCGCCCGACAGTCCCCTGCACGACGGGCGTTGGGTGCTCTCCCCGGACCCGGCGCTGCTCCTGCGGCCCAATCACCGAGGCTGGCCGCACGGAGAGTACTGGAGCTCCCTGCTCGTCGAGGGTGACCCCGACGGGTACATCGACTGGTGGATCCACAGCGGCTCGTGGGAGATCTTTCCGCTGCGGGCCATGCCCGATGCGGACGACGCCCGGGTCAAGGCGTACCGCAAGCAGGCGAGGGACGGCACGCTGCCGCCCGTGCTGCTCTGGTGGGTGAGCGGTCTCGACTGCCATCTGATCCTGGACGGCCACGCCCGGCTCGCCGCGGCGATCGCCGAGTCCGTGGAACCGGCCGTCCTCGAACTGCGGCGGACCGCCCCGCAGGACGAGGTGGACACCGGCACGGAGCGGGCCGTGGCGACCTACGAGAGCGAGCTGGCGAGGTTCACCGAACTACGTGCCGCGCAGGGGCCCCACGTCCCCGACGGCGCAGAATTCGCGGGCCCGGCCCTGGCCCACCGCCTTGACCAGCTCCGCACGGGCCACCGCCCCACGTGGGCGTGGCCTCTGGCGGGCGGCACCCAGGAGTGGCACCGCATCGCTCGCGAGGAGGTGGGTGAGGGGGGTTGGGAGTATGCGTGAGAGCGAACCGAACCCCGAGCCCGAACCCGAGCCCGCGTCAGTCGGCCCCCCGGCCCCCGGCCAGCACCAGGCGTCGGCACTCCGCGGGGCTGCCCCAGGCCGTGCGCAGTGCCCGTGCCTTCGTCAGCCACAGGGACAGGTCGTACTCCTCCGTGTAACCGATCGCCCCGTGGAGTTGCAGTGCCGCGCGCGCGGCGCTGTACGCGGCCTCGCTCGCCGCTGCTTTCGCCGCTGCCACATCCGCCGTCTCCAGGGTCAGCGCCGCCCCGTACAGCAGGGGGCGGGCGAACTCCAGGCCTATCAGGACGTCCGCCAGGCGGTGCTTGACCGCCTGGAAGCCGCCGATCGGGGTGCCGAACTGGGTGCGCTGCTTCACGTACGCCACCGTCTTGTCCAGGAGCGCCAGTCCGACCCCCAGCGCCTGCGCGGCCGTCGCGAGCGCGGCCCAGTCGGCCGCGTACCGGGAAGCTTGGGTCACCGAAGGGCCGGAGGCGAGGAGTTCGCCGGGCCGGAGCCGGGCGAGGCGCCGCGCCGGGTCCAGCGAACGCTCCACGCGCGCGTGCCCAGAGGCCAGGCGCAGTTCGCCGTCCGCGGCGGTCAGCCGCACCGTCGCCGCGTCCGCGTCCAGCGCGAACGGCCCCCCTTCGGGGAGGGCGAGCGTCGTGACGGCCTCCCCGAAGGCCAGGGGCGGCAGGAGCCGCTTGGCCGGAGCCGCCTCGCCCCGCTCGGCGAGGCGGGCGAGCAGCGCGCCCGCCGCCACCGTCTCGACCAGAGGCCCCGGCACCGCATGCCGCCCCAGCTCCACGAAGGCGACGGCCACTTCGACCGGAAGCAGCCCCGCCCCCTCGTACTCCTCGGGAACGGTCAGGGTGAACACGCCCGCGTCCGCGAGACGCCCCCACACGGCACGCCCCGGAGCGTGGTCCCCGGCGGCCCAGGCCCGCGCGACCGCCGGAGTGCCCGCCGCCGTCAGCATCGCGTCGAGCGAGCGCGCGAACTCCCGCTGCTCGGCGTCGAGGAGGAACCTCATCAGCGGCGTCCCTTCGGCAGTCCGAGCAGCCGCTCGGCGATGATGTCGCGCTGGATTTCGTTCGTGCCCGCGTAGATCGGTCCGGCGAGCGAGAAGACATACCCCTCCGCCCATTCGCCGCCGTCCGCCAACTCGCCCTCCGCGCCCAGGAGGTCGAGCGCGGTCTCGTGCAGCGCGATGTCGTACTCGGACCAGAAGACCTTGTTCAGGCTCGACTCCGCGCCGATCGTCTCGCCCGCGGCGAAGCGCGACGCGTTGGCCCAGGTGAACAGCTGATAGGCGCGGGCCCCGATCACGGCGTCGGCCACCCGGTCGCGCAGCGCGGTGTCCGCGGGGTCGCCGTCGGCGCGCCACTGCCGCACCAGTCGCTCGGCCGAGGCGACGAAGCGGCCGGGGGAACGCAGCGTCAGACCGCGTTCGTTGCCCGTCGTCGACATGGCGATCCGCCAGCCCTGGCCCGGCTCGCCGATCACGTCCTCGTCCGGCACGAAGACGTCGTCGAGAAAGAGCTCGGCGAAGGCGGGCTTGCCGTCCAGGCGCCCGATGGGGCGGACGGTCACGCCGTCCGCGTCGAGCGGGAACATCAGATACGTCAGGCCCCGGTGCGGCTTGGCGGGGTCGACGGCGGGGTCGCTGCGGAACAGGCCGAACGCGCGGTCCGCGAAGGCGGCCCGCGACGACCAGGTCTTCAACCCGCTGAGCAGCCAGCCGCCGTCCGTGCGGCGCGCGGTGGAGCGCAGCGACGCCAGGTCCGAGCCGGAGCCGGGCTCGGACCAGGCCTGCGCCCAGATCACCTCGCCCCTCGCCATCTCGGGCAGCACCCGCGCGCGCTGTTCGGCGGTCCCGAAGTCGAAGAGGGTCGGCGCGAGGAGATTGATGCCGTTCTGCGAGACCCGGCCGGGGCCGCCCGCCGCGTAGTACTCCTCCTCGAACACCAGCCACTTGACGATGTCGACGCCCCGCCCGCCGAACTCCTCGGGCCAGGAGACCACCGACCAGCGGTCCGCCGCGAGCTCGCCCTCCCAGGCGCGGTGGGCCGCAAAGCCCTCCCGGGTCTCCAGCGAGGGCAGCGGCTCACGGGGCACGTGCCCCGTCAGCCAGTCGCGTGCGCGCTGTCTGAACTCCCCTTCCCCGGCGGTGAAGTCGAGGTCCATCAGTGGCCCACCTCTTCGGTCGGTTCCTCGCCGGCTTCGTCCCTGGTTCTTCTCCGGCAGCCTTCCCTAACAAGTGTTTGGTAGATTACCCTGAGGTCGAGCCAGTCGTCGAGAGCGAGTCGAGAGCTGAGGGGGCCGAGCGTGGACGCACCCGCGTATGTCCGGGGGCACGATCTGCTCGCGGGCCGCACCGCCGTCATCACCGCCGCGGCCGGAGCCGGTATCGGCGGCGCCACCGCCCGGCGCTTCCTGGAGGAAGGCGCGCGCATCGTCATCGGCGACGCCCACCCGCGCCGCACGAAGGAGACGGTGGAGGCGCTTGCCGGGGAGTTCGGCGCCGACCGGGTGGACGGCACGCCGTGCGATGTCACGGACGAAGCCCACGTGCAGGGTCTGTACGACCTGGCCGAGCAGCGCCACGGCGGCCTGGACATCGTCGTGAACAACGCGGGACTCGGCGGCACCGCCGAGCTCACCGAGATGACCGACGAGCAGTGGGACAAGGTCATCGACGTGACACTGAACGGCACGTTCCGCTCGACCAGAGCCGCCCTGCGCCGCATGCGGGCCGCGGGGCGTGGCGGAGTGATCGTGAACAACGCCTCGGTGCTCGGCTGGCGCGCCCAGGCGGGCCAGGCGCACTACGCCGCGGCGAAGGCCGGCGTCATGGCCCTCACCCGCTGCGCCGCCGTCGAGGCCGCCCCCCACGGCATCCGGATCAACGCCGTGGCGCCCAGCCTCGCCATGCACCCCCATCTCGCGAAGGTCACCTCGCCGGAGCTGCTCGAAGAGCTCACCGCGCGCGAGGCGTTCGGGCGGTATGCCGAGCCCTGGGAGATAGCCAACGTCATCGTCTTCCTCGCCGGCGCGTACTCCTCGTACATGACGGGGGAGACGGTCTCGGTCAGCAACCAGCACGCCTAGGCGGAGAATGACCGTGTGTCGAAACCGAAGCAGAGCAGCACGAGCACCAGCCCCACCACCAGCACCAACACCAGCGCCAGCCCCGAGAAGGCGCCGTCCAAGAAGGCTCCGGCCAAGAAGGCCGCGGTGAGCCCCGCGCCGGAGCGCCGCGGCGAACTCCTCGCCATCGCGGCCGACGTCTTCGCCGAGCAGGGGTACAACGCGACCACGGTCCGCAAGATCGCGGACTCCGCCGGCATGCTCGCCGGCAGCCTCTACTACCACTTCGACTCCAAGGAGTCGATGCTCGAAGAGATCCTCTCCACCTTCCTCACCGAGCTGTGGGACGGGTACGACACCGTGCTCCAGTCGCACCTCGGCCCCCGCGAAACCCTCGAGGCACTGGTCACCGAGTCCTTCCGGGAGATCGACCGGCACCGCTCCGCCGTCGCCATCTACCAGAAGGAGTCCAGGCACCTGGTCGCCCAGGCGCGCTTCCAGTACCTCACGGAATCGCAGCAGCGCTTCGAGAAGACCTGGCTGACGACCCTGGAGCGCGGAGTCGCCGAACACGTCTTCCGCGAGGACCTCGACATCCGGCTCGCCTACCGCTTCGTGCGCGACACCGTCTGGGTCGCCGCGTCCTGGTACCGCCCCGGAGGAGGCCACAGCCCCGAGGAGATCGCCCGCCAGTACCTCTCGATGGTCCTGGACGGCATCGCCGTACGCACGTAGAAGGCGCGTCGCCATCCCGGCGACCGCACCGACCGAGGAGCACGAGGAGTACGCAGTCATGGCCGAGGCCTACATCGTCGAAGCGGTCCGTACCCCCGTCGGCAGGCGCAAGGGCGGTCTCTCTGCCGTCCACCCCGCCGACCTGGGAGCCCATGTCCTGACGGCACTCGTCGAGCGCACCGGCATCGACCCCGCCGCCGTCGAGGACGTCGTCTTCGGCTGCCTGGACACGGTCGGGCCGCAGGCCGGGGACATCGCCCGCACCTCCTGGCTGGCGGCAGGGCTGCCCGAAGAGGTGCCCGGCGTGACGATCGACCGGCAGTGCGGATCCTCGCAGCAGGCCGTGCACTTCGCGGCGCAGGGCGTCCTGTCCGGCACACAGGACCTCGTCGTCGCGGGCGGCACACAGAACATGTCGATGATCCCCATCGCCTTCGCCTCCCGGCAGGCCGCCGAACCGCTGGGCCTCACCGAAGGCCCGTACGCGGGCAGTGAGGGCTGGCGCGCCCGCTATGGCGACCGGCCCGTCAACCAGTTCCACGGCGCCCAGCTGATCGCCGAGAAGTGGGGCATATCCCGCCGCGACATGGAGGAGTTCGCGCTCCGCTCGCATCAGCGGGCCGTCCGCGCGATCGACGAGGGCCGCTTCGACCGCGAACTGACCGCCTATGGCGACGTGACCGCCGACGAGGGCCCGCGCCGCGACACCACCCTGGAGAAGATGGCGGGCCTCAAGCCCGTCCTGGACGGCGGCACGATCACCGCGGCCTGCTCCTCACAGGTCTCGGACGGCGCCGCCGCACTGCTCGTCGCGAGCGAACGGGCCGTGCGCGAACACGGGTTGACGCCGCGTGCCCGCATCCATCACCTCTCCGTGCGCGGCGAGGACCCGATCCGGATGCTCTCCGCGCCGATCCCCGCCACCGCGTACGCCCTCAAGAAGACCGGCATGAGCATCGGCGACATCGACCTCGTCGAGATCAACGAAGCCTTCGCCCCGGTCGTCCTGGCCTGGCTGAAGGAGACCGGCGCCGACCCGGAGAAGGTCAACGTCAACGGAGGAGCGATAGCCCTCGGCCATCCCCTCGGCGCGACCGGCGTCAAACTGATGACGACGCTCCTGCACGAACTGGAGCGCACCGGCGGCCGGTTCGGCCTCCAGACCATGTGCGAAGGGGGCGGCCAGGCGAACGTGACCATCATCGAGCGCCTCTGACCGGGCGCCGCTCCGGGCCCGGCCCCGGCTCTCGCGTCGGCTTTTCCCTCACTCGTTGCGGGAGTTGCTGGCCGGACCCCGCCCCGCGAGGACCTCTCCCCGGCTAGTCTCGATGTCTGTACGTCGACTGAGCGACCTCGGGAGGTAGCGCGATGACACAGGGACGGCCCGGAGGTGCCACCTGGGCCCCGCTGTGGGAGCGCGATGCGGAACTCGCGGCGGTCGCACGCGCCGTCGACGAACTGTGTTCCGACTCCACGACCGCGGGCGGCCTTCTCGTCTTCCAGGGCGAGGCGGGCATCGGCAAGACGGCGCTGCTGGCCGAAGTGCGCCGCATCGCCCAGGGGAGGGCCACGGTGTGGTCCGCGCGAGGCGGCGAGACCGTCACCTCCGTCCCCTTCAACGTCGTACGGCAGCTGTTGCAGTCGGCTCTCGTCGCCCTCACGCCCGAAGAGGCCAGGGAGTACCTCGGCGACTGGTACGCGATCGCGGGCCCCGCACTGGGCATAGCCGAGCCCGGCGGCAGGCAGGCCGATCCGCAGGGTGTGTGCGACGGCCTCGTCGAGGCGGTCGTGCGCCTGGCGGGACTGCACTGGCCGCTCGTCCTGCTCATCGACGACGCGCACTGGGCCGACCAGGAGACCCTGCACTGGCTGGCCGCGTTCGCCCAGCGCCTCGACGACCTCCCGGTCCTCGTGGTGGTCGCCCACCGCCCGGACGAGGCCGCCGGCGAAAGCGCCCGCCACCTCGCGGCAGTCGGCGCGGCGGCCAGCCCCTCGCCGCCCCTGCGCGCGCTCACCCCGGACGCGGCGGCCGGGCTCACCCGCGCCACCCTCGGCGAGCACGCGGACGCCCCGTTCTGCCGCGAGGTGTGGGCGGTCACCGGCGGCAATCCGTACGAATCCGTGGAACTGCTCGCCAAGGTGCAGGACAGCGAGCTGGAGCCGGTGGAGAGCTCCGCCGGTGAACTGCGCGCCCTGAACCGCTCGGCGCGCGGCCGCGGCCTCGTCGCACGCCTCGAAGGACTCGGCACCGCCATCTCGCACGACCTCGCCGCCTCCCTCGCCGGACTGCCCCGCGAGAAGGCGGAGCGGTGCGCGGAGCGGCTGCGCACCGCGCGCATCCTGCTCGGCGGCGAAGAGGGCCTGGAGTTCGTCCACCCGCTCATCGCGAGCACCGTCTACCGCTCGATCCCGCCCGCCACCCGCACCGCGATGCACGGCCAGGCCGCCTGGGCCGTCACGCTGTCCGGGCGTGGCGCGGCCGCCGCGTCCCGGCACCTCCTGGAGGTCCATCCGGACGACGACCCCGAACTGGTCGAGCAGCTGCGCGAGGCGGCTGCCGAACACCTCGCCGTCGGCGCGCCGGACGCGGCCCGGCGCTGCCTCGAACGCGCGCTCGCGGAACCGCCGTTGCCCGAGCTCCACGCACGCGTGCTCTACGAGCTGGGCTGCGCCACGCTCCTGACCTCGCCCGTCACGACCATCGGCCACCTGCGCGAGGCCCTCTCCACGGCGGGGGTCGACCGGCAGCTGAGGGTGGACGCCGTCTGCCGCCTCTCCCAGGCCCTCGTGCACAACGACCAGCTGGAGGAAGCCCTGCGCGTCGTCGACGCGGAGGCGGCCATGCTGGAACCCGGACCCCACCGGATGCGACTGCACGGCGTCCACTACATGTGGGAGGGCATCCACTCGCGCGAGGAGGACGCGACGGGCCGTTCGCGGCGCCTCGCCGCACTGGCCGGGCCGCTGCAAGGGCGCGACAACTCCGAGCGTGCGCTGCTGATCCTGCGTGCCTTCGACGCCATGACCCGCGGGGAGAGCGCGGAGGAGATCGTCGAGCTGTGCGACCGCGTCCTCGTCAACGGCCGCCTCGCTCCGGGGCTCGGCTGGACCGACACCGAGTGGGGCTTCGAGCTCCTGACGATGCTGGGCGGTTCGTACATCTTCACCGACCGCCTCGACCGCGCCGAGAGCGTCTTCGCCGAGGGGGTCCGCGCCTATGAGGCCGCGGGCTGGAGCGGAGGTCATCTGGCCGTCGCCCAAGCCTGGCTCGGCCTGGTCTACCGCAGGCGCGGACGGCTCACCGAAGCGGAGGCCTCGCTGCGGGAGAGCCTGCGCCTCTCCGACCGCGTCGGCAGCGGGCTCCCGATGCACTGGGACGCGGCGTGCAAGCTCATCGAGACGCTGCTCGCCCGCGGCAAGATCGGCGAGGCCCAGGAGATCGCCTCCCACTACGGCATCGCGCCGCCCTACCCCTCCACCATCTTCCTGCCCGACATCCACTCCGTACGGGGCCGTCTGCTGATCGCCACGGGACAGCGGGCGGAGGGCGTCGCCGAACTGGAGGTGGCGGCGAAGACGGCGAGCGAACGCGGCCGCTACAACACGATCGTCGCCCCCTGGGCGAACGATCTCTCCCGCGCGCTCGCCATGGAGGACCCGCTGCGGGCCGCCGAACTGGTCAAGAACGTCCGGATCCAGGCGGAACGCTTCGGCACGGAGACGGCGATCGGCGAGGCGCTGCGGTGCGCGGCGGCCATGGAGAGCGGGTCGCGTGCGGTCGAACTGTACGCACGGGCCGTCGCCTGCCTGGAGGCCTCGCCGTGCGCCTATGAACACGCGGTCGCCAGAGTCGAGTACGGCATCGCGGCGGGGTCCGCGAGCGAACTGGCCCGGGGCCTGTCCCTGGCCGAGTCATGCGGAGCGGACGGCCTCGCGGCCAGGGCACGGGCGTCGCTGGAGATGGTGGGGGTGTGAGTCGCGCGGTGCTCTCCCCGCAGCGATGTGGGTGAGTGCGGGCTGGCGGTTCAGCCCTGCTCGCGGTCGAGGAGCGGGGCCCCGCGCGGAGGTTCCGCTGCGGGGAGGGGAGAGGCAGGTGCGGGCGGGGTGAGGGAGGCCAGTCGGGTCGTCACCCTGGTGGCCTCGGCCATCACGCCCGAGATCAGCTCCTCGCAGGAGGGCAGGTCCTCGATGACCCCCGCCACCTGACCGGAGGCCATGACCCCCGCATCCGGCACCCCGTCCACCATGGCCGACTTCAGCATCATGGGCGTGTTCGCGGCGAGCAGGACCTGACTCCACGTCATCCCCTTGCCGTGCCGCATCGCGAGGCCGTCCCTGACCATCTCGCCCCAGCCCATCCCGGACATCTTCCGGAACGCCGCGGCGTGCCGGACGGCCCGCGCCAGGGACGCCGCACGCCCCGACTTCTCGAGGGAAGCGACCAGTTCCGTGCGCAGCATCCGGTGCGGGAGGCCGTCCACCCGCGTGGTCACCGTGACGTCCTTGACCGAAGCGGCCAGATAGCGTGCCTTGACCGCGTCCGGCACCGTCGAGTCCGACGTGAGCAGGAAGCGGGTGCCCATCGCGACGCCCGCCGCGCCATAGGCCAGCGCGGCGACAAGACCCCGGCCGTCGAAGAAGCCGCCCGCCGCGATCACCGGTATGTCCACGGCGTCCACGACCTGCGGCAACAGCACGGTTGTCGCGACCTCGCCCGTGTGCCCGCCGCCCTCGCCGCCCTGCACGACGACCGCGTCAGCGCCCCACGCCGCGACCTTCTCCGCATGCCGACGCGCGCCGATGGACGGGATGACCACCACCCCGGCGTCCTTCAGCTCCGCGATCAGCTCCTTCGACGGGGCGAGCGCGAAGGACGCGACGCGCACGCCCTCGTCGACGATGACCCGCACCCGTTCACGCGCGTCACCCGCGTCGGCCCGGAGGTTGACCCCGAAGGGCTCGTCCGTACGGGACTTGACCTCCCGGACGGCGGAGCGCAACTGCTCGACGCTCATCGTCGCCGAGGCCAGGACGCCGAGCCCGCCCGCGTTCGCCGTCGCGGAGACCAGACGGGGGCCCGCCACCCAGCCCATGCCGGTCTGCACGATCGGATACCGGACGCCGACCAGCCTCGTCAGCGCCGTCTCCATGCGCGCCGGGGCCGACGTCATGCGCGCACCTCGCGCTCGCGCAGACCGCGCGGGTCCACCACCTCCCGGATCAACCGCAGTTCCTCCGCGGTCGGCTCGCGGGTGTACGGAACGTCGTCCGCCATGGCGAGCGCGAACCCGGTCGCCTCGCGCACCTGCTCACCTGTCACGCCCGGATGCAGGGACACCAGACGCATCGCGTGGTCCGCCGCCCCGAAGTCGAAGACACCGAGGTCCGACACGACCCGGCGCAGGTCGTGGAAGCGGGTCGCGGACGGGCCGGCGGCCGCCGCGCTGTCGTGTCCGACACCGCTGATCATGTCGACCTTCTCGACGAAGACACGTTTCGAATGCCGCGGAATCCAGTAACTCACGGGGTTGTTCAGGGTGTTGACCGGGGCGCCGCGCACCCCGAGCAGCTGGCGCTTGGGCCGCTCCCAGTCTCCGATGCAGGAGATGTTCTGATTGCCGAAGCGGTCGATCTGGCTCGCGCCCATCATCACGTGACGCCTGCCGCCCATGACCATCGTCAGGTGCTTGCGGTACGGCAGCCAGCCCTCCGTCACCGCCGAAGGCGCCCCCACGGCGGGCACGTCGCCGATCAGCAGCGCCTCCCCGTCCGTGAGCAGCAGGTCCGGCGAGAAGGTCAGCTTGGCCAGGCGGGCGGCGATCGAGGGGACCGTGCCCATGGGCGAGGCGAGGATCTCACCGGCGTCCCGCCAGGCCTCGGCGCAGGCGATCACGCAGTACTCGGCGCGGGTGACGGCCGTGTCGGAAGCGGTGCCCGCCACCGCCGGGTCGGTCTGCGTCATCGCTGCTCCTTGTGCCAGGCCTGGACAGCCGATTGGTAGTCCTGCTCGCCGCCCGTCAGGAAGCGGTCCTCGAATTCCTTCCAGGCGTCAGGATCACCCGCGGCGGTGGCATACGCCTTCTGGAAGCGCTCGTCGCGGTCGTAATCCGGCACGCACGACGTGAAGTGCGCGCCCTTGGGCGTCTCGGCCACGCCCGTCACCGCGTGCCGGGAGATCAGCATCGTCTGCGGCGCCGCCTGCCCGGTGAGCTCGCTCGACTCGACGATGCGCTCGCACGACACGTACGCCGTGTCGGCCGCCTCGCAGAACAGGTCGTCGAAGTACGGATCGGGGCCCAGATACTGGGCGTTGCCCAGGCGGTCGGCGCGGTTCAGATGGACCAGCGCCGCGTCCATCCGCAGGGCGGGTACGGCGACCAGCTCCTCCCTGTCGTCGTACGGCGAAGTGACCGTACGTAGCCCGGGGTTGACCCGCAGGACGTCCGAGCCGAGGCCCGCGCGGATCGGCAGGAACGGCAGCCGCTGGGCGCCGGCCGTCAGGCCCTGCATGAACATCGCCTCGTCCAGCTCGACGAGTTCGAAGGCGCCGCGCTCGCGTGCCGCGCGGAAGTGTGGCTCCAGGGGGATCGAGTCGAGCGTCGCGAACGCCGTGACCAGCTTGCGGATCTTGCCCGCCGCGGCGAGCAGACCGACGTCCGGGCCGCCGTACGCGACGACGGTGAGGTCCGTGATCCCGGAGCGGAGCAGGGCCCGCACCAACGCCATGGGTTTGCGGCGCGAGCCCCAGCCGCCGATGCCGAGCGTCATCCCGCTCCGCAGCCGCCCCGCGATCGCGTCGGGCGTCATGGTCTTGTCCCTCATGCCCTGCCCTTCTCTTCCTTGCCGGACTTGCTGGGCTTACCGGACGTGCCGGGCTTACCGGTTTCCTGTCCGAAGTCCTCGCGGATGCGGTCGGCCAGGCCGCTCAGGTTGGCCTCGAAGGTGAAGCCCTGCTCGAAGCGGTAGCTGCGGTGCACGTCGACGGGGTCGATGCCGTTGATCGCGGCCTTGGCGAAGCGCAGCAGTGTCCCGTCCTTCCGGGCGATCTCACGGGCCAACTCCAGCGCCGCAGCGTGCAGTTCCGGACGAGGGACGACCCGCCATACCGAGCCGTGCGCGTGCAGGTCGGCTGCCGTGGCCGTGCGCGAGGTGTAGTACAGGGCGCGCATCAGGTGCTGCGGGACCAGGCGGGCGAGGTGCGTCGCGGCGCCGAGCGCGCCGCGGTCGAGCTCGGGGAGGCCGAAGGTCGCGTCCTCGCTCGCCACGATCGCGTCCGCGTTGCCCACCAGACCGATGCCACCGCCCAGACAGAAGCCGTGCACCGCGGCCACGACCGGGACCTCGCATTCGTACACCGCCGAAAACGCCTCGTAGCAACCGCGGTTGGCGCCTATCAGCGCGCTGTGGCCGCTGTCGCGCTGCATCTCCTTGATGTCCACGCCCGCGTTGAAACCGCGGCCCTCCGCGGCGAGGACGACGCAGCGCGTGCCGGGATCGCGGCCCGCCTCGCGCACCGCTGCCGCGAGGTCATACCACCCCTGCACGGGAAGGGCGTTGACGGGCGGGAAGTCGACGGTGACGACGGCGACGCCCTTGTCCGGGGTCGAGGTGGAGACAGACATCAGAGGATCCGCTACCTTTCAACCAGGCCCTTCAATCAAACATTTGTTAGTTGGAAAGGTAGCAGCGATGACTGACACCCGACAGGTGGTCGTCGTCACCGGCGGCACCCGGGGCGTAGGCGCCGGTATCGCGCGCAGCTTCCTCGCCGCCGGAGCGCGCGTCGTCGTCTGCGCCCGCAGACCGCCGGACCACCCGGTCGAAGTGGCGGGAGCGACCGCCGAGTTCCGGCCGCTCGACCTGCGCGACGCGGAGGCGGCGCACACGTTCTTCGCCGATGTGGCCGCCGACCACGGACGCCTCGACGCGCTGGTGAACAACGCGGGCGGCACCCCCTTCGGACTGCTCGCCGAGTCCGCACCCGCCCGCCAGGCCAAGATCGTCGAACTCAACCTCCTTGCCCCGCTGTACGCCTCCCTGGCGGCGTACGAGGTGATGCGCGGTCAGGAAACCGGTCAAAGGATGGGTCGGGAGTCCGGCCGGGGGCCCGGCGCGGGCGCGGCCAGCATCACGATGATCGGAAGCGTGAGCGGCTCCCGGCCCTCACCCGGCTCCGGTGCCTATGGCGCGGCCAAGGCGGGCCTGGAGAACCTCGCGCGCACGATGGCCGTCGAGTGGGCGCCGCAGGTGCGCGTGAACACCGTCGTCCTGGGCCTGGCCCGCACCGAGAGCGCCCATCTCCACTACGGCGACGAGGACGGCATCGCGCAGGTCGCCCGGACCGTCCCGCTCGGCCGCCTCGCCGATCCGTCGGACGTCGGGGACGCGTGCGTCTTCCTCGCCTCCGAGGGCGCGCGCTACATCAGCGGGGCCGCCCTGCATCTGCACGGGGGCGGCGAACGCCCCGCGTTCCTGGACGCGGCGTCCGTCAACCACCGAACGCAACCGAGGAGTTCCGCATGACCTCAGCCGACAAGCCGGGCCCCGGCATCTGCGCGGGCCGCGTCGTGATCGTCACGGGTGCGGGCCGCGGCCTCGGCCGTGCGCACGCGCGCGCGTACGCCGCCGAAGGAGCCCAGGTCGTCGTCAACGACCTGGGCGTGGGGGCCGACGGCTCCGGAGCGTCCGGCGGTCCCGCGCACGACGTCGTCGAGGAGATCCGCGCGGCGGGCGGCGAAGCCCTCGCGCACGGAGGCGACATCGCGACACCCGAGGGCGCCGCGTCCCTGGTGCGGGCCGCGATCGACACGTACGGACAACTGGACACGCTGGTCAACAACGCGGGGTTCCTGCGGGACCGCATGCTGGTCAACCTCGACGAGGACGACTGGGACGCAGTGATGCGCGTCCATCTGAAGGGGCACTTCCTGCCGCTCAAGCACGCGGCCGCGTACTGGCGCGGGGAGGCGAAGGCGGGGCGCGCGCGGCACGCGTGCGTGGTCAACACCAGTTCGGGCGCCGGGCTTCTGGGCAGCGTCGGGCAGGGGAACTACAGCGCTGCCAAGGCCGGGATTCTCGGGCTCACCATGGCCGCATCCGCCGAATTCGCCTCCTACGGAGTACGGGTCAACGCGATCGCGCCCGCCGCGCGGACCCGGATGACGGAGCAGACCTTCGCGCAGACCATGGCCGCGCCCGAGGGAGGCGGCTTCGACGCGATGGCCCCGGAGAACGTGTCGCCGGTCGTGGTGTGGCTCGGCTCGGAGGCATCCGCCGGCGTCACGGGCCGTGTCTTCGAGGCCGAAGCGGGGCGCATCACCGTCATGGAGGGCTGGCGGCCGGGACCGACCGCCGACAAGGGGGCTCGCTGGACCCCGGCGGAAGCGGGCGAGACGGCGCTGAAACTCCTCGCGGACGCGGAGGCGCCCCAGCGGGTGTACGGGGCGCGGTGAGGTGGCCTGCCGCAGGACGACCTCCGACGGAGACCGCCCTGCGGCAGCGAGTTGACCCTCAGGCCTGCGGCAGCAAGCCGACCGTCAGACCCGCGGCAGCCAGCCGCCCCTCAGCTCTCCGACGCCACCCACACCGGAGCCGTGCCCTCCGCGCTGTGCCGCGCCGCCCAGGTCTCCAGGGACGTACGGCACGCGTGGTCCAGATGCCGCAGCCCCGCCAGGTCGAGCTCGACCGGGCGGTCCCGGGGCAGAGCTTCGAGCGCGTCGAGGAGCTTGGGGAGGCTCAGGAACGTGGCGTGACCCGACAGGAGGACGCGGATGGGGCCCGCGCCCTTGTCGACGACCTCCACGCGCGCGTGCGGCGTCTCCCAGGCGATCTTTATGACGGCGAGGACGAGGCCGATCAGGACTCCCTCGAACATGTTCACCGACACGATCGCCACGGCCGTCACGACCAGGACGACGGCCTCGCCGCGATGCTCGCGCCACAGTGTCGCCAACTGCCGTACGGGGACCAGCTTGGCGCCCGCGTGCACGAGGACACCCGCGAGGGCCGCCATCGGGATGAGGCCGAGCGCGGCGGGCAGCAGCGCCGCGAAGAGGAGCAGCCAGACGCCGTGCAGGACGCGTGACGCCTTCGTCCGTGCGCCCGCCCGCACGTTGGCCGAACTGCGGACGATGACGGCGGTCATCGGCAGGGCGCCGAGCAGACCGCACACGGTGTTGCCCGCGCCCTGGGCCATCAGTTCCTTGTCGTACGACGTGTGCGGACCCTCGTGCATACGGTCGACCGCCGCCGCGCTGAACAGGCTCTCCGCCGACGCGATCAGGGCGAAGGCGAGGACGGTGCCGAGGGCGCCGACGCTCAGGAGACCCCCGAACGCGGCGGCGTCCGGCGGCTGCACGGAATCGATGAGCCCCCGCACGTCGACGGTGGCCACCGGCAGGGAGAAGAGCAGCGAGGCGCCCATGGCGAGCGCCACTGCGGCGAGCGGCGCCGGCACCACGCGGACCTTCGCGGGCAGCCGGGGCCAGAGCACGAGCACGGCGATGGTGCCGACGCCGAGCCCGAAGGCGGTCAGGGCGCGCTCCGTGCCGATGATCCCGGTGAGCATCCCCGGCAGTCCGGCGATCTTGGCGAGGCCGCTCGCGGGTGCCTCGCGGTCCGCCATGGCGTACAACTGCCCGGCGATCAGGAGGAGGCCGATCCCGGCGAGCATGCCCTCGACGACGGCCACGGAGATGGCGCGGAAGAAGCGGCCGAGCCGGAGCGCGCCCATGGCCAGCTGGAGAATCCCCGCGGCGAGCACGAGCGCGCCGAGCGCCGCGAGACCGTACTCCCGCACGGCTTCGTGGACGAGGACGGTCAGTCCGGCGGCGGGACCGCTGACCTGGAGGCTGCTGCCGGGCAGCAGACCGGTGACCAGACCCCCGACGATGCCGGTGACCAGGCCGAGTTCGGCGGGAACTCCGGAGGCGACCGCCACGCCCAGGCACAGCGGCAGGGCGACGAGGAAGACGACCACGGAGGCGATGACATCGTGCCGCGCGTTGCCGGACGCTCTGAACACGGAGCGGGCGCGGTCGAGTACGGAGACAGGGGAAGGCTGCATGTCGGTGACTCCTGAGCGCCGTGGGGGGCGCATCGGTGTGACGTGGACCGGTGTCCGGGTCCGGCCGCGGCGACGCGTCGGGCGGGGTGGCCCGACGGCGTGGCCGTGCCGGAGGAGCCGGTCAGCAGCGGAAGACCTGCAGAAGTGCGGGCAGCTCGCGGCCCGCGGGTCTCGTCTCGTGGCGGGGGACGGCGACGGGGCGCCACGCGCGCGTGCCGCCGTCCGCGGTCGTGACCGCCTCGGCCCGCGGTTGCGGGGCCGTGTCGCGGGCGAGGTCACGGCAGTGCGGCCTGCCGCGGGTCCGGAAGCGCTCGGAGGTCTCGCCCGGGTGCGTGTCCTCGCCGCACTGCGCGTACGCCGCCGTGGCGGGCGGTGTACGGGACGGTGCGCCGGACGCGAATGCGTTGACCCCGTGCGCGAAGCACTGGACGGCCACCAGGAGCACGGCGAGCAGCACCACGGGCAGTACCCGTCCGCGTACTCCGGCTCCCGTCACAGTGGCAGAGTCCTCACATGGCTGCGTAACTCGCACGGTCACCAAGCAACTTAACCGCCGGCAAGCTCACGTGCGTGACCGTTCGGTGACGTGGCGCGACAGCCACCCTTGGATCAGATGTACGTCGCGCGCCTGTCCGGGCGGGGCGTGTGGGTGCCCCGCCCGGTCAGGGTCAGTGCACGTGCGGTCCGCCGGTCGACCGCGGCTTCCCGCGCGGCACGAGCGCGAAGGCGGCGGCAGCGCTGACCGCCGCCGCGACGGCGCACAGCGTGAACGCGTCCGAGAAGCCGCCGCTCGTCCCGCCGTCGATCCCCGCGGCGGCGACCGTCGAGACCACGGCGACCCCCACCGAACCGCCCACTTCGTGGCAGGTGTTGACCACTCCGGATGCGACTCCCGCCTCCTCCTGTGCGATGAATCCCAGCGCCGTGGTGGTGGCGGCCACGAACACCGCGCCGAGCCCCAGGGCGGCCACGGCCATGCCCGGTGCGAGCGTCGCCCACGCACTGCTGTCCGGACCGGCACCGGTGAGCAGGCCGGTGCCGAGCCCCGCGAGCGCGAGGCCCGCGGCCGCCGTGGGCCGGGCTCCGAGGCTGCCGAGGAACCGCCCGCCCAGGTGCGCGCCGACCCCGGTGGCCACGGCCACCGGCAGGAACAGCACGCCGGTCCGCAGGGCGCTGTAGCCGCGTACCTCCTGGAGGAAGACCGACCCCAGGAAGAACAGCGAGATCAGCAACGCCGTGGCCACCAGCATCAGATACGAGCCCGCGACCACCGGACGGCGCCGGAGCACGGCCGGGTCGATCAGCGGTGTGCGCTGCGCCCGCTCGACGGCGGCGAACACTCCGTACGCCACCGCGGCGGCGGCCACCGGCACCAGGGTCCGGGCGTCCGACCAGCCCGTGTCGCCCGCCGCGACGAGCCCGTAGATGAGCGAGCCCGTGCCCGCGGTGACGAGCAGGGCGCCGGGGACGTCGAGACGGGCGGGCCGGGGCGCGCGGGCGGGGACGACGGCGGGCAGGGCAAGGAGCAGGGCCGCCCCGATGGGCACGTTCACGTAGAAGATCCACTGCCAGCCGGGGCCGTCGGTCAGGATGCCGCCGAGGAGGACGCCGATCGCCGCGCCCGCGCCGCCGATCGCCGACCACACGGCAAGGGCGCGATGGCGGTCGCGGCCGTGGAAGGACGTGGTGACGATCGCGAGGGCGGCGGGGGAGAGCAGCGCGGCCCCGACGCCCTGCGCGGTACGGCCCGCGAGGAGGGTCGCCGGTCCGGGGGCCAGGCCGGTCACCAGCGAGGCGACGGTGAACAGGGCGAGCCCGGCGAGCAGGGTGCGGCGCGCCCCGAGGACGTCCGCGAGCCGTCCGCCGAGGAGCATCAGGCCGCCGAAGCAGAGTGTGTACGTCGTGACGACCCAGGTCAGCGCGGTGCGGTCGAGGTCGAGGTCGGCGGCCATGCTCGGCAGCGCGACGTTCACGACGGTCACGTCGAGCACGAGCATGAACTGGGCGAGGCACAGGAGCGCGAGAGCCGGCCAGGGGCGTGGCCCGGAGGGTGGAGGCGCGGCCGGGTGGGGCGCGGTGGCAGGGGTCGGGCGGGGATGCGTCATGGCAGGTCCTCGGGGGTCGCCGGAGTCCGTGGTGGTAACGCATCTGAACTGTACTGCCCAGTTCATGTGAACTCAACCGTTCAGTTCAGTTCGCTGGTAAAGTGCGCCGCATGCGAGACGAGGCAAGCCGCGAGGCAAAGAACGCGGGGCCCACGGGGCCGCGCGCGGAGCGCAAGCGCGAGGCGATCGTCCGGGCGGCCCGCTCGCTGTTCCTGAGCGAGGGATTCGGCGTCGGCATGGACGCCATCGCGGCCGGGGCGGGCGTGTCCAAGGTGACCGTCTACAACCACTTCGGCAGCAAGGAGGCGCTGTTCGTCGCGGTGATCGCGGGCGCACTCGACGAACCCCTCGACGCCTCCTCCTCGGTCGCCGCGCTCGACGGCCTCACCGACGCGGACGACCTGCGCGAGGCATTCCTGGACGTGGCCCGCGCCTGGGTCCACGTCATCCGCACCGACCAGGAGATGAACGCCCTGCGCCATCTCGTGGCCCGCGAGATCCACCGCTTCCCCTCGCTCGGCACGGCCTGGGGGGAGCGCGGCCCGGAGAGCCACCACCCCGCGATCGCGGGCGCCCTGCGCGAACTCGCCGACCGGGGGCGGCTCACCGTCCCGGACATGGAAGCGGCGGTCATCCAGCTCTACTCCCTGCTGGTCTTCCCGCACCTGGTCTTCGGCTCGTACGGAACCGACATCAGCGACGACCTGACGGAGCGTCTGATCGTGGCCGGTGTCGACATGTTCCTGGGGTACTACGCCGTCGCGTGACGGCTTTCACCGGTGCGTCCGTATTGCGCCACCCGAAACCCATCCGAAACCACCGGTCCGTGGCGCCCGCCTACACTCCGGCCCATGGCGCGGATCCTGCCCTTCCAGCCCAGGCGGCTTCCCACCGGCGACGAGAGCGAGGCCGTCCTGCGGTTTCGCACCGTGCACGGTTACCGGCGCGCGTACCGCGTCGCGGGGGAGGGGCCGGCGATCCTGCTGATCCACGGCATAGGCGACTCATCGGCGACCTGGTCCCCGCTGATCCCCCGACTGGCCCGCCATCACACGGTGATCGCCCCTGACCTGCTCGGTCACGGCGCGTCGGAGAAACCGCGGGCCGACTACTCGGTGGCCGCGTTCGCCAACGGCGTCCGGGATCTGCTCGGCGTGCTCGGCGTCGAGCGGGTCACCCTGGTGGGGCACTCGTTCGGCGGGGGCGTCGCGATGCAGTTCGCCTACCAGTTCCCCGAACGCGTCGACCGGCTCGTCCTGGTGAGCACGGGAGGCGTGGGACCGCAGGTGACTCCCGTGCTGCGGGGCGTCTCGCTGCCCGGCGCCGCGCTGCTGCTCTCGCTGCTCGGACTGCCCGGCGCCGACCTGCCGGTGCGCGCGGTCGTCGCCCTGCTCCGGCTGCTCGACACCGGCCTGGGGCAGGACGCGCCCGAACTCATGGGCCTGGTCGACGCGCTGCCGGACGTGTGGGCGCGGGCCGCGTTCATCCGCACGCTGCGCTCCGTCGTCGACTGGCGCGGCCAGGTGGTCACCATGCTGGACCGCTGCTATCTCGCCCAGGGCATGCCCACGCTCCTCGTCTGGGGCGACCGGGACGGCGTCCTGCCGGTCGACCACGCGTTCACCGCGCACGAGGCGATGCCCGACAGCCGCCTGGAAATCTTCCCGGGGGCCGGCCACTTCCCCTTTCACGCCGATCCCGGGCGCTTCCTCTCGCTCGTGGAGGAGTTCATCGCGACGACGGAACCGGCCAATTGGAGCATCGACCAGTGGTGGCACCTGCTGCGGGCGGGGCGGCCGGGCGACGACGCGTACGTCGACGCGATGGAGCAGCGGTTTCGCGAGGCGAGCGAGCGGAGCGCCACCTAGTACATAAGCCGGGGTGCCCGAGGTGCAGGAACCCCTAGTCCGCCTGCCAGACCGTCATGTCCGCGGTCAGGAAGCTGATCCCCGCATCGGGCAACGCGGTCGACTTCACCTGGACCACGAGCAGCGCGATGTCGCCCTGGGAGTTCTTGACGCAGATCTCGCTGCCGGCCGCCACCGCGGCCAGCGGAAGATTGTGGCTGTCGGCGCCGTCGAGGGCGATGCGGCAGGAAGCGAGGGTGGCCCCCGGCTTGGCATACAGCAGGCTGATCACGCTTTTGTCGCTCTGCAGCGAGCAACTGTCCGCCCCGCAGTCGAAGCGGATGTCCCCCTTGCGGTCCTTGCGGCGGACCGGCTCTCGCAGGCTCACCGAGTTCTTCTCGTCGAACCACTCCTGGGGGTACGCGACGGCCTGCGGCTTCGCCGGAGCGCGCGACGAGGAGCCGGAGGAGGGGAGCGACCCGTCCGCGGCCCGGTCGCCCTTGTCGCCGGAGCCCGCATTCCTGCCGTCCGCCGAGGAGTTCTCGCCCTCTCGCGAAGACCCCCCGGACGCCGACCCTGACTCCGCCCCGGACGTCGGCGCACGGTCGGACGAGCCCGAACCGGACTCCGATGAGGTGTCCCGGTGGCGCAGCACGTCCATCGCGTCCATGACCGTCCACGTCATGCCCGCGAGCAGCAGCGCGCCCGCCGTCACGCCCGCCGTGATGAGCGCGGTGCGTCTTCGGCGGACCCGTCGCCGGTCCGCATCGGTCGGCACCGTCTGCTGCGGCGGCGCGAACAGCAGCGGTGCGTTCAAGGGAGGCGCGTTCACATGAGGCGCGTTCGACGGCTGTGCGTTCAACGCAGGCGCGCCAAACGGCTGCGTATGCACCCGGGTCGGGTGCGGGGCCGGAGCCGGAACCCGCACCTCCGGGCCCGTGATCTCCCGCCAGACGGCAGGCCCCGCGCCCGTGGCCGCCTCCCCGCCGAGCCGCTTCCTGCACCAGTCGACGATCTCCGCCAGGGTCGCCCGCTCGGCCGGATCGGCGGCCAGGCAGCGGGCGAACAGCGGACGGAGCTGCGCGGGCAGCAGCGAGAGATCGGGCTCCGAGTGCACGATCCGGTACAGCACGCTGACCGAGGGCCCGTCCCCGTACAGCGGCTCGCCCAGTGCGGCGAACGCCGCGGTCTGGCCGAGCGCGAAGACGTCGGTGGCCGCGGTGACCTCGCCCACGGACGCCTGCTCGGGGGCCATGAACTGGGGCGTGCCCGCGGCGGTGCCCGTGACCGTGTGCGGATATGTGGCACTGGAGGTCAGCGAGATGCCGAAGTCGATGACGCGCGGCCCGTCGGCGGCAAGGAGCACGTTCGACGGCTTCAGGTCCCGGTGCACGATGCCCGCACCGTGAATGGCCTGCAGCGCCTCGGCCACGCCCGCCATCAGCCACAGCACCGCGGGCACCGGCAGCGGTCCGCTCCGGGTGACGGCGTCCGCCAGGGAGGGGCCCGGCACGTACAGGGTGGCGAGCCAGGGCGGTACGCCGTCCGCGTCGGCGTCGATCAGCTCGGCCGTGTAGGCGCCGCGGACCCGCTGGGCCGCCGTTATCTCCCGGCTGAACCGCCGCCGGAACGCCGGGTCGTCGGCCAGCTCCGGCCGTACCACCTTGATCGCGACCGGCCTGCCGCCCTGCGTGTGCGAGAGGTAGACGCGGCCCATGCCTCCCGCGCCGATCCGGGCGGCGAGGCGGTAGCCGGCCACCGTGGGCGGATCGTCCGCCTGCAACGGCTTGAACACCTCAGTCGCGTGGTTCATCGGCCCTCGTCCCCCTGCTCTCCTGATCCCCGTGCCCCCTGATCAGCAGCAGCCTAAACGGTGCCCGTGCGGCCGTTACTCCTCCGCGAGCACCCGCTGCGCCACCGCGAACGCGGAATTGGCCGCCGGGACACCGCAGTAGACGGCTGTCTGGAGCAGTACCGCGCCGATTTCCTCGGGGGTGAGGCCGATGCGGCGGGCCGCACGGACGTGCATGGCCAGTTCGTCGTAGTGGCCGTGTGCGACCAGGGCGGTCATCGTGATCATGCTGCGTTCGCGGTGCGCGAGGGTCGGGTCGGTCCAGATCTCGCCCCAGGCGTAGCGGGAGATGAAGTCCTGGAAGCGGGCCGTGAAGGGCGTGGTGTTCCCCTGCGCGCGGTCCACGTGCGCGTCGCCCAGGACCGCCCGGCGTACGGCCATGCCGCTCGCCGCCGTGCCCGTCAGGTGCGTGCGCAGCGCGGCGGTCACGGCCTCCGGCCGCTCCGCGGGCGCCAGGTGGGAGGCGCCCGCGAGCTCCGTGAGCGATGCGCCCGGTACCGCGTCGGCGATCTCGCGCGCATGGGAGGGCGGCGTCGCCGGGTCCTCGCGGCCCGCGACCACGAGCGTCGGCACGGTGATCGTCGCGAGGGCGTCCCTGATGTCGTACGCCGCCAGCGCGTCGCAGCACGCGGCGTACGCGCCGGGGTCGGCGTTCCGGTGGTCGTCCACCAGGCCCGGCACCGTGAAACCGGACGTGAACCAGCGCTCGGGCGCGCTCTCGGCGAGGGTGGCGAGGCCTTCGCGGCGCACGAGCGCGGCACGCTCCTGCCAGCGGGCGCTGCCGCCGAAGTGCGCCGACGAACAGATCACGGCGAGGCTCTGCACCCGCTGGGGGTGGTGCACGGCCAGATGCAGTCCGACGGCGCCGCCGAGGGAGACGCCCGCGTACGCGAAGCGGTCGATGCCCAGGGAGTCGGCGAGCGCGAGGACGAGCGCGGCCAGGTCGGCGACGCTCGCCCCCGGGCCGATCAGCTCGGCGGGGGACTTGCCGTGGCCGGGCAGATCCCACCGTACGACCCGGTGCGTGGCGGACAGTTCGGGCGCCACGGCGTCCCACAGGGCGGTGGAGGTGCCGACCGAGGAGCCGAGGAGCAGAGGGGGCGCTGTCGGGGCGCCCTCGGAGGTGTGGTGCGGCAGCTTGGCGGTCATCGTCGCTCCAGGGCTCGGTCCGTGAGGGTTCCGGCGGAGCCGGTGTAACGGGCGGGGTCGGTGAGTCGGGTGAGGTCGACGGCCGCGAGGCCGGGCTCTTCGGCGAGGATCTCCGCGAGGGGGCGGTCCTCGTCGCGGGTGCGGCGGGCCGCCGACGTGAGCAGTTCCTTCGCGCGGGCCCGGCCCAGGAGGGGGGTCAGCTCGGCCGTGAGCCGCTCGGAGACGATCAACCCGTGGGTGAGGCCGAGGTGTTCGCGCATGGCCTCCGGATGGACCCGGAGATTCTCGGTGAGCTCCGCCGCGTGGTGGCCGGCGCCGCCGGCCGTGCGCAGGAGGTCGCGCAGGGATTCCCACTCCGCGTGCCAGGCGCCCGCCGGGCGTTCGTCCTCGGCGGCCATCGACGCGAGAAGTGTCGCCGCCATGGCCGGGGCGCGGCGGGCGGCGGCCGCGACGAGGGTGGAACGAACGGGGTTCGCCTTGTGCGGCATGGCGGACGAGCCGCCCCCCGCTCCCTCGGACAGCTCGGCAAGTTCCGTACGGCCAAGGGTGAGGACGTCCGCGGCCACCTTGCCGAGCGCCCCCGCGGTGAAGGCGAGAGCCGCGGCGAGGTCGGCGACCGGGGTACGGAGGGTGTGCCAGGGAAGCGGCGGCTCGGCGAGCCCCAGCTCCCGTGCGTAGGCGGACACAAGCTTCTCCCCGGGCATGCCGCCCGCGCAGAGCCCCTCCGCGGTCGGGCCCGCATAGGCTCCGAAAGCCGCCAACGTCCCCGCCGCGCCGCCCAGTTGAGCCGGAAGGCTCTCGCGCACCCGCCGTACCCTGTCCCGTGCGTCGAGGACCAGGGAGCGCCAGCCCGCTGCCTTGAGGCCGAACGTCGTCGGGACCGCGTGCTGGGTCAGGGTGCGGCCCGGCATCACCGTGTCGCGGTGCCGTGACGCGAGACGGGCGAGGGCCGACTCCGTGCGGGCCAGGTCCGCCAGGATCAGGTCCAGCGTGCGCCGCGCGACCAGCATCATCGCCGTGTCCATGATGTCCTGGCTCGTCGCGCCCCGGTGCACGTACGGCGCCGCGTCCGCAGGCACCGCCGCCGTCAGGTCCGCGACCAGCGGGATCACCGGATTGCCGCCCGCCCGCGCGCGCAGCGCCACATCCCGTACGTCGAAGCGGCCGGCGTCGGCCGCCGCCGATACGGCCGTCGCCGCCTGCGCAGGGGCCAGGCCCACCGCCGCCTGAGCCCGCGTCAGCGCCGCCTCCGCGTCCAGCATCGCCCGGAGGAAGGCGGCGTCGCCCGTCGCGGCCTCGGCCGCGGAGCCCGCTCGGCCGGGGGAGAGCAGGCCTGCGTCCGTACCGTCAAGACTCACTGGAACTCCAGGAACACCGTTTCGCCCTCGCCCTGAAGGCGGATGTCGAAACGGTACGTGCGCTGCGCCTCGGGGCGGGTGACGAGCGTGGCGCGCCGCGCCGGATCGAGCGCGCCGAGGAGCGCGTCGCCCGGCTCGTCCACCAGATAGGCGCGCGTGTAGAGGTGGTGGAGCAGACCGCGCGCGAACACGGCCACCGCGATGTACGAGACACCGCCCGGCGGCAGCGTACGCACCGCCCAGTGGCCGTCCGCGTCGGTCGGGACGCGCCCGAAGCCGGTGAACGCGACCCCGTCACGGCCGATGACCTCGCCGGTGACCGGGTCGTGCCGCAGCGAGCCGGGCGCCCCGGTGCGCGAACCGTCGGGCGCGGGCTGCCAGGTCTCGACGAGGGCGTCGGGCACGGGGTTTCCCGCACCGTCGTAGACGTACCCGTGCAGGGTGATCGTGTCCGGGTGGCCGGCCGGGGCGACCTCGCCGCCGCGCGGGAAGGGCAGCGCGTAGCCGTAGAAGGGGCCGACGGTCTGGGAGGGGGTGGGAGCGTACGACATCAGAGCTGGTCGCCTTCCTCGAAGAGCGTCGCGGACGGGCCGTCGAGCACGATGTCCCAGCGGTAGCCGAGCGACCACTCGGGGGCGGAGAGATCGTGGTCGTAGGCCGACACCAGGCGCGCTCGCGCCGACTCGTCGGTGACCGAGCGCAGGACGGGGTCGTAGGCGAACAGCGGGTCGCCGGGGAAGTACATCTGCGTCACCAGGCGCTGCGTGAACGCCGTGCCGAACAGCGAGAAGTGGATGTGCGCGGGGCGCCAGGCATTGACGTGGTTGCGCCACGGGTACGCGCCCGGCTTGATCGTCGTGAAGGCGTACGTTCCCTCGTCGTCGGTCAGGCAGCGGCCGAAGCCCGTGAAGTTCGGGTCGAGCGGCGCCGGGTGCTGGTCGAGCTGGTGGGCGTACCTGCCGGACGCGTTGGCCTGCCACAGCTCGACCAACTGGCCGCGCACGGGCCGCCCTTCGCGGTCCAGGACACGGCCGGACACGGTGATCCGCTCGCCGAGGGGCTCGCCCATGTGCTGCCGGGTCAGGTCGCGGTCGAGGGCCGTGACGTCGGTGACGCCGAACGCGGGACCGCTCAGCTCCACCGCCTCCGGGTCGCGCAGCGGGACCAGCGGCTGCCGGGGGAAGCGGAAGTGACTGCTGCGGTACGGGGGATAGTCGCGCGGCGGGTGGTCGCGGGGCGCGGCCGCAGCCTGCGCCTCGGCGACCTCCGCGTCCATCTCCCGCTGGCTCAGCCCGTCGGGCAGGGGTTCGGTGAGGGTCATGTCTCTCGGCTCCGTGTCCATCCGTCGGGCCCCGTCTCTTCCGGGCCTTCGATGCCCCGCACATTAATCAGCGCACTGACTATTTCTGCGAGGTTCCCTGTGAGGCGGAACTTACGCTGCCACTCGCCACGCGGGCCGTCAAGGGCGAGTACTGTTCAGTGCACCTACGAAAAATCTGCCCTGCAGGGCAGTGAAGGCAGTGGAGGAACACATGGCCGCGGTGGACCTGACCACCCACCCCGGGCACCTGGCCCGGCGTCTGCAGCAGGCCCACTACCTGCTGTGGAACACCATGGTCTCCGAGGAGATCACCTCGCCGCAGTTCGCCGTCCTGAACGCCCTCGTCGCCGAGCCCGGCCTCGACCAGCGCACCGTCGGCGAGAGGGTCGGCCTCGACCGCTCTACCATCGCGGAGGTCATCAGCCGCCTCATCCGCCGCGAGCTGCTCGACAAGGTGCGCGACCCGCAGGACGGCCGCCGGTATCTGCTGCACCTCACGGACGAGGGCAAGCGCACGCACCGCAAGCTGACCGTGCGCACGGCCCGGATGAACCAGGTCTTCCTCGGGCCGCTCTCCGCGGACGAGCAGCACGTCCTCTTCGACCTGATCCAGCGGGTCTCGGACGCGGCGGAGGGCCTGCGCAACCCCGCGGACTCCATCGTCCCGGCGGCGGCTGACGCCCCGGCGGGCGGCTGACCCGCCGGGCCGGCGTCACTCCTTCGCGTACACCACCCACACCTGCCCCTTCGCGAACGGCAGCTCCCCGCTGCCGTCCGCCGTCGTGAACTCCGTGCCGTCGTCCGGGGACGAGCGCTCCCAGCGGGCCTCGTAGGCGCGGCCGTCCCGCAGGACCCGCGCCTTGCCCGAGCCGACCGTCTCGGTGAACGGCGTGACGTTGCCCGAGCGGTCGTGAAAGCGGGACTCGCGCACCTTCACGTACTGCACGACGACCGTCGACGCGCCCAGCGTCTTGCCGTCGGACGTGCGCGCCCGCGCGCCGTCCATGGAGACCAGATAGCGCTTCTGCCCGGCCGACCAGTCGAAGGTGAACCGCGCCGCGGGGAACCTGACCGTGTGCTCGCGTTCGGGGGTGCCGCCCTCGGGCCGGGGGCCGAAGACGAAACCGGTGCTCTCCAGGCCCCCTTCGCCCACGTCGGCTTTCAGAGCCTTCGGGCGCAGGAAGAGGTTGTGCGGCGCGGGCTTGGCGCCGCTGCGGAAGTAGGCGTCACCCGGTGCCTTGCCCGGCGACAGCGGCCGCAGCGGAGCGTCCGAGATCAGCGGCAGCAGCTTGGACTGCGCTCCGGAGAACGCGAGAGCCGGATCGTCGAACTGCCTCAGCAGCTCCAGATCCGTCTCCCGCGCACTGCGCACCGGGCCGATGACGGGCGGCAGCCGGTCGGCGTACACCGCCATCAGGCGACTGAGGCCCGCCTCGACCTGTTCCGCGTACACCACGTCGGCCGCGTCGAGGCCCGTCTGCGGGCGTGCCGGGCCCACGTTGTCGATCTTCACGGCGAGTACGCGCCCGCCGCCCGCGGGCGCCTCCCCGGCGCCTCCGTCGGCGTCGCTGATGGTGCAGCCGGGCGCCAGGCCCAGGACGGCGGCGACGGCCGCCACCGCCGCCATCGTCGTACGTCGAGTCCGTGCCTGTGCCCGTATCCGCGTTCCCATACGGTCTCCCTACCCCGTCCGCCTCCCCTCCGCTCCTGCCCTTCTCCCGCCCCTCGGTCTCTCAGCCCCTCAGCCCAGATCGAGGGCGTTGCGCAGGCCGAGCCGGTAGCGGGTGCGGTCGTGGCGCTTGAGGAGTTCGATCGCGGGAGCACGGAACAGGGAGGTCACCGTGCACGGCTCGGCATCCGAACCGGCCCTCTCCAGAAGGGCGTTCACCGCCTGGCGTGCCGAGGTGTTGGCGCCCTCCATCGTCGCGAGGTCGATCGGCACGGCCACGTAGTCGCCCGCGAGATAGAGGTTGGGGATCTTCGTGGCGGCCGACGGGCGGTTGTGGAAGGTGCCGACGGGGTGGATGAGGAGCTCGTCCTCGTTGGTCGGGTTCGGCGTCCCGATGCCGTCGACGCCGGGGTCCAGGAACCACGAGTGCAGCTTGCCGTCGCTCAGGACGACCTTGCCGGTGTCGTTGAGCGCGGCCTTGAGCTGCGCCCACACCTCCTTGGCCACCTCCTCGCGCGTGCACTGCTTGGCCGTCTTGCCGTAGAGGATTCCCGGCTTGTCCCACTCGGAGATGTCCACGGAGAGGCATTCGACCGCGACGCCGTCACCGTACTCCGCGGGAAAGTCGCGGCCTTCCCAGTGGCCCGCCTGCGCGATGCCGGTGAGCGACCAGGGAGAGTCGATGCAGTTGAAGTGCCCCTTCACCAGGGGCGGGCGCTCGGTCAGATAGAACTGGATGCCCGTCATCCAGTCGGTCTCCAGCTTGTCGCAGCGCGCCAACTGCGAGTCCGCGCGCTTCATTTCGGCGCTCCATGTCCTGCGCGCGTGCTCCACCGGCATGGCCTGGACGTAGTGGTCCGCGGTGACGTCGCGGCGCACGCCGCCGGGATCCTCGATGACCGCCTTGGAGATACGGCCGTCCGCGAAGCCCAGCTGCCGTACGTTCCAGCCGGTCCTGAACTCGACTCCCAGTGCCTTGAGATGGGTCACCCAGGGGTCGATCCACGCCTCGTTCGTCGGCGAGTTCAGGAGCCGGTCGGGCGGGCCGTCCGCGCCCTGGCCCAGCAGGTTGAAGACGAAGGCCTCACCGAGCGTGCCGACGGTACGGGTGCTCGCCACCTCGGCCTTGGTGGCGACGATGTTGCGGGTGACGCCGATCGCGAGGATGCGCTGATAGTCCTTCGACATCTGCGCCGCGCGCACGAACTCCCACCAGGGAGTCGCCTCCCAGGTGTCGTCACGGCGCTCGTCACAGCTGGTCAGGAAGACGAGAGCGCGGTTCACGAAGTACGTGGCCTCGTGCGCGGGCAGGTTGAAGGCCGTGTCCAGGAGCGCGGTGAGCGCACGGGCGATGTCGTCGAGGGTGAGCTTCTCCGGCTTGCTGCTCGGCCAGGGGATCGGCATCCGGATGTCCTCGCGGCCGGTCCGCGCGAAGGACATCTCGCGCGGCGCCGCGAGGTTGTCCCAGACGCCGTTCGCGTGGCCGGGGAAGGGGATGCGGCGCATCGTGTCGGGGAGGTTGTGGTAGATCCCCGGGATGAACCGGAACCCGTGCTCGCCGGGCAGCGGCCGGCGGTTGCCCTTCGCGCTGTTCGGCACGTCCATGCTGCGGGCCTTGCCGCCGAGCGCCCGGCGCTCGTAGACGGTTACGGCGAAGCCGCGCTCGGCCAGCTCATGGGCGGCGGTCAGGCCCGCGACGCCGCCGCCGAGCACGGCGACGGCCTGCTTCGCCGGGTCCGCCCGCGGTGCGCGTTCACCGGCCGCCGCCGGCAGCGCTCGCGCCCCCAGGGCCACCGCGCCGCCCGCCGCGGCCGCCCCGGCGACGAACGTACGTCTCGTGCTGCCCGCAGCTTCCGAATGCCCCATGTACCGGCCCCCTTACCTTGAGTAACTCCCGTGTCGGGCGCTGGAGCTTACGTTCATGGCCGGTGACCCGGAAGCGGTGCGGAAGCGGGGGCGCCGACTTTGGCGTGAATGCGCGCCCGCCACAGAGACATGGCGTGGTGTGTCGTCCGTATGGCAGGAGTACGAAGGCTGCGTTTCCGGAAAGCCGGGCCGTGCGAGATGACTTGACCCTCTCGCGGGGCCGTGGCTAGTTTCGACGCCATGCGAATATCCCGGCGGTTCAAGCAGCGGCGCGCTGTTGATCTGATGCGCGTCGCCGCCGCCCTGTGTAGCTGACCTTCGGAACACGCGATTCCTCGTGCGAGGCCTCAGGGAATTTCCTGCGGCTCTTCCCCCTCCGTGAAGGTCCACACTCCGGGAAAGAATTCATGCCCACACATGTACGGGCGGCGCTCGGCGCCGCCCTCGTCGCTCCGCTGCTCCTGGCCGGGTGCGCCGGGAACACCTCGTCGACCACGACCGTCGACGCCAAGCAGGTCTCCGCCAAGATCCCGGAGAAAGTGGATCCGAAGACCACGATCACCATCGGCGCGCCGGACGCCCAGGTCGCCCTGAAACTCTCCGGACAGCTCGACAAGCTGCCCTTCAAGGTGAAATGGGCCAACATCAGCGGCGGCCCCCAGTGCTCCGAGGCATTCCGGGCGAATTCCCTGGACGTGTGCTCCGCGGCGGAAATACCGTCCATTCACGCGCATTGGACGGGCCTCGACACGAAATTGGTCGCGGCGAAATACCGCAAGGACCCGCTGAAGCACCCCGTGTACGAACTCGGCATCGCGCCCGGCGCGGACATCGACAGGCTGAAGGACCTGCGCGGCAAGAAGATCGCCTACAGCCCGGGGCAGGCGCAGGGCGCCCTCGTCCTGCGCATCCTCGCCAAGGCCGGGCTCACCAAGGAGGACGTGGAACTCGTCGAACTGCCGAGCACCGGCGACGTCTACCCCTCCGCGCTCGGCAACGGCCAGGTCGACGCGGCGCCGCTGGGCGGGGTCAACATCAAGCGCTACCCCGCGAAGTACGGCAAGGACGGCGCGAAGACCATCCAGCACGGACTGCGCGACGACCCCGGACATCTGTGGGTGCCGACCGAGTCGGTCGAGGACCCGCAGAAGGCGGCGGCCATCCGGGAGTTCGTGAAGTACTGGGCGCGCGCCGCCGAATGGGCCGACAAGCACCCCGACGAGTGGATCGACGGCTACTACGTCAAGGACCAGGGTCTGACCCGCGAGGACGGCGAGTACCTGGTCAAAGGCGTCGGCCACCCCGACTTCCCGGCCGACTGGACCTCCGCCGTCGCGCGTCAGCAGAAGACGGTCGATCTGCTTGCGAAGGAGACGGGGAAGAAGCCCTTCGACGCGGGGGTCCTCTTCGACCGGCGCTACGAGTCGGTCGCGGCCGACGCCCTCAAGTCCGGTGCGGGGGAGGGAACATGAGCGCAGAAGCACCAGCTCTGACCAAGACAGTCACCCGTACCGAACCCGCCGCCCGTACCGAACCCGCGGCCCGGGCGCCCGGCAGGACACGCCGTCGCAGGCTCGGTCCCGGCAAGGCCATCCCGTACGGCCGCGCGATCGGCCCCCTGCTGCTGCTCGCGGTCTGGTCGGCGGGGTCGGCCGCCGGGTTCATCGACGCCCGTAACCTCTCCGCACCCTGGACCGTGGTGAGCACGGCGGGGGACCTGATCGCCGAGGGACGGCTCCAGTCGAACCTCGCCACCTCCGCCGAACGGGCCCTTCTCGGGCTGCTCTTCGGCACGGCGGCGGGCCTCGTCCTCGCGGTCATTGCCGGGCTCAGCAGGATCGGCGAGGGCATCATCGACGGCCCCGTGCAGATCAAGCGGGCCATCCCCTCGCTCGCGCTGATCCCGCTGCTCATCCTCTGGTTCGGCATCGGCGAGTCGATGAAGGTCATCACCATCGCGCTCGGCGTCTTCGTGCCCGTCTACATCCACACCCACAACGGGCTGCGCACGATCGACGGCCGCTACGCCGAACTCGCCGAAACGGTCGGGCTCTCCCGGGCCGGGTTCGTGCGGCACGTCGTCCTGCCGGGAGCGCTGCCGGGTTTCCTGCTCGGCATGCGGTTCGCGGTCACCGCGGCGTGGCTCTCGCTCGTCGTGGTCGAGCAGGTCAACGCGACCAGCGGCATCGGCTACATGATGGAGCTCGCCCGCACCTACGGGCAGACCGACATCATCATCGTCGGCCTCGTCGTGTACGGCCTCCTCGGTCTCATCTCGGACGCACTCGTCCGGCTCGTGGAGAGGAAGGCACTGTCATGGCGACGCACACTGGCGGGCTGACGGAGGAAAGGCCGACGGACGAGGGGCCCGCGGACGAGGCATCGACGGACGAGCGGGTGACGGACGAGAGCCTTGCGGTCCGTATCGAGGGTCTCGTCCGCTCCTTCGGAGACCGGAAGATTCTCGACGGCCTCGAACTGGGCATCGCGGCAGGCGAGTTCGTGGCGCTCCTCGGGCGCAGCGGCTCGGGCAAGTCCACGCTCCTGCGGGCCCTCGCCGGACTCGACCACGAGGTCAAGGGCAGCGGGGACCTCTCGGCGCCCGGCGATGTCTCCGTGGTCTTCCAGGACGCACGGCTGCTGCCCTGGAAGCGGGTCCTGGACAACATCGTACTGGGCCTGACGGGCCCCGGAGCGCGGGACCGCGGGCGCGCCGCGCTGACCGAGGTGGGGCTCGCGGGCCGCGAGGACGCCTGGCCCGCGGACCTGTCCGGCGGTGAACAGCAGCGGGTCTCGCTCGCCCGCTCCCTGGTCCGCGAGCCCCGGCTCCTCCTCGCGGACGAGCCGTTCGGCGCACTGGACGCGCTCACACGCATCCGGATGCACGCCCTGCTGCGACGCCTCTGCGAGGCACACCGCCCCGCCGTGCTCCTGGTCACCCATGACGTCGACGAGGCGATCGCCCTCGCCGACCGCGTGGTCGTCCTGGACGCGGGGCGCATCGCGGCCGACGTACCGGTGGATCTTCCCGCGCCTCGCGGTCAGGGAAGCCCCCAGTACGCGGCGCTGCGGGGTGAGCTGTTGCGGCAGCTGGGCGTCGAAGGCTAGGTCCGTCAGGTCGAAGGCCGGGTCCGGCAGAAGGGGCCTACCGCAGCACGTCCGCCAGGTCGTACCGGACCGGCTCCTCCAGCTGCGCGAACGTGCAGCTGTCGGGGGTGCGGTCCGGGCGCCAGGTGCGGAAGCGGGCCGTGTGCCGGAAGCGCTGCCCGCCCTCCATGTGGTCGTAGGCCACCTCGCAGACGCGCTCGGGGCGCAGCGGCACCCAGGACATGTCCTTCTTGCCCGACCAGCGGCTCGGCGCGCCCGGCATCCGGGAGGACTCGTGGGCGGCCTCGTCGCCCCAGGCGGCCCAGGGGTGGCCCGCGGCCGACTCCATGAGGAGCGGTTCGAGCTCGTCCACCAGCTCCGCGCGCCGCTTCATGGAGAACGCGGCGCAGACTCCGACGTGCTGCAACACGCCTCCGTCGTCGTAGAGGCCGAGCAGGAGCGAGCCGACGATCGGGCCGCTCTTGTGGAAGCGGTAGCCCGCGACCACGCAGTCCGCCGTGCGCTCGTGCTTGATCTTGAACATGAGGCGTTCGTTCTGCCGGTAGCGCAGATCGAGCGGCTTGGCGATGACACCGTCGAGCCCTGCCCCCTCGTACTGCTCGAACCACGTCCGTGCCAGCTCCGGATCCGTGGTGGCGGGCGCGAGGTGTACGGGCGCGCGCACGCCCTGAAGGGCTTCGGCCAGCCGCTCGCGGCGCTCGGTGAGGGGCGTGTCGACGAGAGCCGCGTCATCCAGGGCGAGCAGGTCGAAGGCCACGAAGGAGGCGGGCGTCCGCTCGGCCAGCGTCCGCACCCGTGACGCGGCGGGGTGGATCCGCTCGCTGAGCGCGTCGAAGTCCAGCCGCCCGTCGCGCGCGATCACGACCTCGCCGTCCAGGACACAGCGGGCCGGGAGACGGTCGAGCAGGGCCTCGGTCAGCTCGGGAAAGTACCTGGTCAGCGGCTTCCCCGTACGGCTGCCGATCTCCAGTTCGGCGCCGTCACGGAAGACGATCGCGCGGAAGCCGTCCCACTTGGCCTCGTACTGCATGCCGGGCGGGATCCTCGCCACGGGTTTGGCGAGCATGGGCTTGACGGGGGGCATCACCGGCAGATCCATGGCTCGATTCTGTGGCCATACGCCGCTTTGCGCCCGCTGTGCGCATTTCGTCCCTTACGCATAGCGTGGCCGTATGGGTGGTAAAGCGGTCGAGCTCGATGCGGGTGGGCGGGTGGTGCGGCTGTCCAGTCCGGACAAGGTCGTCTTTCCGGAGCGTGGCTTCACCAAGCTGGACGTCGCCCGGTACTTCCTCGCGGTCGGCGACGGGATCGTCCGCGCCCTGCGGGACCGCCCCACGGCGCTCCAGCGCTTCCCGGACGGGGTCGCCGGGGAGTTCTTCTACCAGAAGCGCGTCCCCAAGAACCACCCCGACTGGATCCCCACCGCCACCATCGCCTTCCCCAGCGGCCGCACGGCCGACGAAATGTGCCCCACGGAGATCGCCGCGGTCATCTGGGCCGCCCAGTACAACACCCTGACCTTCCACCCCTGGCCCGTACGCCGCGACGACCTCGACCGCCCCGACGAACTCCGCATCGACCTGGACCCCCAGCCCGGCACGGACTACGCGGACGCGGTACGCGTCGCCCATGAACTGCGCGCGCTCCTCGACGAGTTCGGCATCCGGGGCTGGCCCAAGACGTCCGGCGGACGCGGCCTGCACGTCTTCGTGCCGATCGAACCCCGGTGGGACTTCACCGGGGTACGGCGGGCCGCGATCGCCTGCGGACGCGAGCTGGAGCGGCGCATGCCGGACGCGGTCACCACCGCGTGGTGGAAGGAGGAACGGGGCGAGCGGATCTTCGTCGACTACAACCAGACCGCCCGCGACCGGACCATCGCCTCCGCCTACTCGGTGCGGCCCCGCCCGAACGCCCCCGTGTCGGCGCCGCTGCGCTGGGACGAGGTCGACGACGCGGTGCCGGAGGACTTCGACATCGCGACGATGCCGGAGCGGTTCGCCGAGATCGGCGACGTACACGCGGACATGGAGCAGCACGCCTTCTCCCTGGAACCCCTCCTGGACCTCGCCGCCCGCGACGAACGCGACCACGGCATGGGCGACCTGCCCTACCCGCCCGAGTACCCCAAGATGCCGGGCGAGCCGAAGCGGGTCCAGCCGAGCCGGGCGAGGCACGAGGAGTGAATACCCGGCAGCTGCGTGCTTGCGGAAGCAGCCGTGCACAGCGACCAGAGGGCCGCGGCAATCTGCTGCCCACCGACGTCGGCCGGCTTCGATAGGGCACTCGGATCAGCGCCGTCGGGTCCCGGGATGCAACTCGATGCGCACGCTGTCGTCATCCTCCACCACGTAGGTCGGATCGCGGTCGTGCCGCCAGCCAAGTGTCAACAGGTAGTACCGGTTGTTGCGTTCCACCAGTAGTCGCAGGCCGGTGTAGCGGTAGCGATAGTGGTTGCCCTTCCCCAGGTCCTCGGCGCGGGGTGCGGCCGGGCCGGGGGCGATGCTCAGCCGATCCTCGCTGACCACGATCACCGAGACCCTGCGTGCGACCCGATCAGCTTCCGCACGTGCGTCTTGCCGTCCCAGCTGTCCGGCCACCAGGGCCACCGCCCACATAAGGAAGAGCGCAGCGACGGTGATCGGAATCGCCCGTCCCCACAGCGGATTCGTGCCGGATCGCACCCTCCGCTGCGGACCGCTCTGCCCTAGCAGCAGTCCTCCGGCCACCAAGAGCGGGGGCAGCCATCCGAAGGGCTGGATGAAGCGCCACAGCAACATCAGCACCACGCCGGCGGCGACCAGGGCCAGGTGTGTGCGGGCCACCGCGTGCCCGGCACTGCGCAGCCGGGCGGCGGCGCGCGGCGACAGCCCGGAGGAGACCAGCAGGTCTGGCAGGCGCGGGCCCAGGACCATGAGAGCGAGGGCGATCAGTACCGGGAAGGTGACCAGCCGGAGGCTGCGCAGTGCCAGTTCGAGAGTGTCGAAGCCGATGGCGAACGTGTCCAGGTGGAAATAGCCGTAGTAGGCACTGCTGTGGATGAAGCCTGTGTAAAGCATCAGGGCGCCGACGAACGAACCCGCTCCGAGAAGCGAGTTGAGCAGTTCCGGGCTTGTCT
This sequence comes from Streptomyces sp. NPDC046925, assembly GCF_040644915.1. Classification (NCBI taxonomy): domain Bacteria; kingdom Bacillati; phylum Actinomycetota; class Actinomycetes; order Kitasatosporales; family Streptomycetaceae; genus Streptomyces; species Streptomyces sp. NPDC046925. The sequence continues at coordinate 956,539 of NZ_JBEYWZ010000001.1, forward strand.
CGTGGCTCTGATGTACGGGGGGCGTGGGAGTGGCGCCCTGGCCTTGGGGCGGTGCTGGTATCAAGTCCGGATCAGGTGGCGGAGGTCGCGTACCGATCACCCGCGCCCGTGTGGGTCGGGTCATGGCCCGTCGTCTGCTTGTCCGCTGTGCCCGCAGGTTTCGCTGGCGCACGGTAGACGCCGGTTGTCGGTCGGGTGTCCCTGGAGCGCTCCTGCCCATATCAGGCAGCTCAGGACTCTGTGGGCGTGGGTTCCGGCGCGAAGTCCGGTTCCGTGGAGGTCGAACTCGAGGGCTGGATACGGCACAGAGCCGGTGGCTCGGCGGTCTCACCGAACGCTGGTGTGTCGTCACATCCCGGGAGCGGGCTCGCCGGGATTCCAGGAGTGATCCCCGGTGCCTGAGGCTCCGCACCGGCCGAGTCGATCGGGGGGTCGGGGACCTCGCTGATGCCGGGGTCGCCGCCGTTCAGGTTGTCGTTGTCGTTGTCGCTGTCGCTGTCGGCGGACTCGTCGTCGGTGTTCGAGGGTTCCAGGGAGCTGTCCGGCTCGGTCGACACCGGGTCCGGGGACGGCGGTACATCCGGTGAACCGGAACCAGTACCACCGCAGCCCGCCGTGCCGATGATCAGCGCTGTCGCAAGCGCGGCGCCGAAGGGGAGTGCAGCCCCTCGTCGGACTCGGATATGCATGTGCTTCCCCCCGCCCCCGTGCGCCCGAAGTGCGCTCTGTCCACGGTCCCACCGCGAGTCGGTGCTGCACAGCCCTTGCGGTCGGCGAACGGAAGAACAGGGGGAGCAGCGGAGGGGCGCACACAGGGCGAGCCGCCCTCCACGTGGCGCCGTGGCGATGTCACTGGCGGGGTGTAACCGGTATCCGGTAGGCGTGGCATCGGTCCGATCTGAAGAATTAGGCGGTCAGTCTCCGAACCAGCAGAGGCGCCCGCACCCCTGTGGGGCACGGGCGCCGAAGCCGGGTCGATCGGCAGGGAGGAACCGCCGGGCTGTCAAACCTCCTTGGTCTACAGCTCCTTGATCCTGATGTCCCGGTACGAGATCACGTCCGTGACCCCGTGTACCTGCACGCCGACATAGCCGGACGAGTAGCGCCGGCCGTCCGTGCCCGGGTCGTCGCCACGCGGCGGCGTGAAGTCCTGGCCGCCCGTGTTGTCGAACTCGTTGATCAGGACGCCGTTGCGGTAGATCGAGTAGTGCTGGTCCACCACCTTGACCTCGTAGTCGTTCCACGTGCCCTTCGGGGTGACGCCGGCACCGGCGAGACCCACCCGGTCGAAGCCGTAGATCGACCCCGTCTTGTACATGTCGCCGTCAGGCCGGTCGAGCGCCTGGATCTCGTGCCCGTACTTGATGGCGACCCACTCCGGACGAGACTCCTCCGGGTGGTCGTGGACCTGCGGGAAGCGCACGAAGACACCGCCGTTGGCGTTGCCGTTGCCCGGCGCGTCGTCCCGCCACTGGAGCTTCAGCGAGAAGTCGCCGTACTTGCGCTCAGGGAACCACAGCATGCCCATGCCCTCGACGGTGGTGCTGCTGGTGATCGAACCGTCCTCGTTCAGGCCGAACTTGCCGCCGCCGACCTGCTCCCACTTGTCCAGGGACTCCTGGGTGCCGTCGAAGATCTTGCGGTAGCCGTCCGTCTGGCCGGGCTTGCCGATGCCGGACTGCTTGGCCGCCTTGTTGATCTTGTTGTACTCGCGCTTGTCGATCTCACCCGCCGCAAGGAGCTTGTCCGTGACGCTCTTGACGTGCTTCAGGAACAGCGCGTGGGACGTCCACTCCTTCTCGTCCTCGATCATCTCGTTGATGCGGCACCGGTTGTTGGTGACCCGGTTCGGGATGCCCGTGTCGACCGTGCCGACGATGACCGTCAACCGCTCGTCGAACTCGGCGCAGTTGGGCGCCGGGACACCGCCGCCCTCCTTGACCGTGAACGAGACGTCCTTGGCCGCCGAGGTGTTGCCCGCCTTGTCGCTCGCGCGGTAGGCCACCGTGTGCCGGCCCACGCGGTCGACGACGACGGGCGCGGTGTACGCGAGGTACGGACCGCCGTCGAGCGAGTACTCGACCTTGTCGACACCGGAGTCGGCGTCGGTCGCGGTGACCGTCACCTTCGCCTTGCCGACGTACGCGCCGTCCGAGTTCTTGTCGCCCTCGACCTTCGCGCTGGTCTCCGGCGGCGTCTTGTCCTCCACCGGCGGCGTGACCACGGTGAACTCGACGGCCTTCTCCGCCGCCTGGTTGCCCGCCTTGTCGGACGCGCGGTAGCGGATCTTGTGCGCGCCCGCCGCGTGGACCATGACCGGCGCGGTGTACGCCGTCCACTCGCCGCCGTCACCGACCGCGTACTCGATCTTGTTGACACCGGAGCCGGTGTCGGACGCCGTCACGGTGACGGTCGCCATCCCGAGGTACTCGCCCTTGTCGTTCTTCTCGCCGGTCACCGTGGCCGAGGTCTCCGGGGGCGTCTTGTCGTTGGTGTCGGGCGCGACCACCGTGAAGTCGACGGCCTTCTCCGCCGCCACGTTGCCCGCCTTGTCGCTCGCGCGATAGCGGATCTTGTGGGTGCCGATCTGGTCGACGACCACGGGCGCCGTATACGGCTGCCAGGCGCCGTCCGCGCCGACCGCGAACTCGGTCTTGTCGACGCCCGAACCTTCGTCGGTCGCCGTCACCGCGACGGTGGCGGAACCGATGTACGCGCCGTCGGCGTTGGTCTGTCCCTCGACCTTGGCCGACGTCTCGGGAGCGGTGGTGTCCTCGCCGCCGCCCTCGGTCACCACGAGGATGCCCTGCATCGAGCCGTGGCCGGGGATCGTGCAGTGGTAGCGGTAACGGCCGGGGGTCAGGGTGACCTCCGCCGTGTGCTTGCCGCCCTGGTCGTCGTTCGGGTTGGCCATGATGTTCAGCGGCACGTCGTTGTTGTACTCGGGGTCCGAGACGTCGAACGTCAGCGTGTGCGGCATGCCGGTGTCGTTGCCGGTCGCCTCACTGTTCTCGAAGACGATCGTCGTCGCGCCCGCGACCGCCGTGGTGGGCGCGGAGGCGTACTTGTCGATCGCGTTGTTGGCGGTCCAGGTCAGCGTCTGGGCCGCCGCCGCGCCCGGACGGTCGGGCTGGCTCGCCGCCGTCGAGGTCAGGCCGAGCACCATCAGGAGCGACGCGAACAGCGCCGTCCAGAGTCTTCGCTTGTTCACGGTGGGCATCATCCGGTCTTCCTTGCCAGGTCCTTGGCGGCCGGTGTGGCCTCGCCGCCCGAGTAAGTGACGCGCCACAGCGCCGACTTGGAGTCCGAGGTGAAGAACCCGCGGCCGTAGTCGAGGACGTAGAGCGAACCGTCGGCGGCGAACTTCCAGTCCATGAGGTTCTTGATGCCGTCGTTGCCGATCGGGATGATCTTCTTCAGGGACTCGGCGTGCACGGGCAGGCCGCCGCTGCCGACCGTCTTCGGGTCGGTCAGGACCGCGTGCCGGGGCTGGTCGGAGTCGTAGAAGTCACCGACGAACCACTTGCCGTCCCAGTACGAGGGCCACTTGTCCGCGCTCGTGCTGGTGGCGTCGAAGCGGTAGACCGGACCGTTCATCGTGGCCTGGCCGCCGCCCTTGAGCCACGGCAGGAGGATCTTCTGCTCCTCCGTCTTGTAGCTCGGGACGCCCTTCGCGTCGCGCGGGTAGTCGACGCCGCCGCCCTGCGGCGAGTACCAGATGTTGTTCGGCTCGGCCGGCGGGATGTTGACCAGACCGTCGTTGTTGGGCGACTCGTTCTTGAGGTTCTTGCAGTCGTACCAGCCCAGCGGCTTCGTCGGGTCCGGCAGATTGCGGTCGCGGTAGGGCTGGTTGTTGCCCATGCAGTACGGCCAGCCGCGGTTGGACGCGTGGGTGATCGCCGCGAACGTGTCGTACTTCGCCGGGCCCCACGTCGTCGACGGCGCGCCCGCGTCAGGCCCGACCCAGCCCGCGTACAGCGTGTCGGTCTTCTTGTCGACCGAGATGCGCGCCGGGTTCCTGACGCCCATCACATAGATCTCGCCGCGCGTCTTGCCGCCGCCCTCGTCCGGCTCCTTGCCGGTGAAGAGGTTGCCCGAGGGGAGGGTGTACGTCCCGTCGTCCTCGGGGTGGATGCGCAGGATCTTGCCGTTGAGGTTGTTCGTGTTGCCCGCGGTGCGGCGCGCGTCGGCGAAGGAGACACCCTTGAAGTTGGGCTGCGGGTTGTTGCCCGAGTAACCGTCGCTGAACTGCGAGGAGTTGTTGTCACCGGTCGCGATGTAGAGATTGCCCTTGGAGTCCCAGGCCATCCCGCCGCCCGCGTGGCAGCAGCTGTGGATCTGCACCGGCCACTTGAGCAGCACCTTCTCGCTGGCCATGTCCAGCTTGTCGGTGGTGCGGTCGAGCGTGAAGCGCGATACGTAGCGCTCGGCCATGTGCGTCTCGCGGTTGATCTTCGAATGGGGTGTGTAGTGCAGGTACACCCACCCGTTCTGCTCGAACTTCGGGTCGAGCTCGATGCCGAGCAGACCCTCCTCGACCTTGATCAGCTCGTCGCCGCCGCCCTTGTTGCCGAAGACGGTGAGCGCTCCGGCGAGCGTCGACTTCTTGGTCTTGGGGTCATAGACGTGGATCTCGCCCTTGCCCTTGCCGATGTCCGGGTTGTTCCAGTCGGTGATGACCGGCTGCGAGGAGTCGGCGCCGCCCCGGCCGATGTAGAGGACCTTGCCGTCGGGCGCGGTGACCAGGCCGTGCGGCTCGCCGATCTGGTCGTTCTGGCCCGGCTGGTTGGCCGGGGTCAGGCGCTGCGCCTTGTAGTTGGCGGTGATCGTCGACTTGCAGTCGGCGCGGGAGATGCGGGTCGTCCAGTTCAGGGCGCCGCGCAGATGCTGGCGGAAGTCGGTCTCGTCGTACGAGGCCGCCGTACCGCCCATGCCGGTGTAGAAGGAGCGCCCGCCGTCGTAGTCACGGCACCAGGAGACCGGGTGGTCGGCACCGTTCTTGCTCGCGCCCGGCTGGTAGGTCGACTCGCGCACGCGGGCCACGGTGTGGACCTCGCCGGTCGGGTTCTTCGTCCAGTTCAGCCACTGGTCGGGGCGCTTCCACTGCAGGGGCAGGTCCTTGGTGGCCGGGTGCTCCCGGTCGCCGACCTCGACGGTGGCGCGCTGTACGTTCGTCGGGCTGGAATCGGCCGGGCGAGCGCCGATCAGGCCGGTGAACCAGTTCGAGTACGGCTCGGCGCGGGCCGCGTCATGGATGCCGAGGAAGCCGCCGCCCGCCTCCATGTAGGCCTCGAGTCCCGCTTCCTGCTCGGGGTCGAGGATGTCGCCGCCGCCGGTCAGGAAGGCGACGGCGTTGAACTTGCCGAGCTTGGCCTCGTTCGTGAAGACGGACGCGTCGTCGGTCGCCACGATCTTGAACCGCTCGGCGGCCGGGCCGCTCTGGCCGATCTTCTCGATGGCCTCGATACCGGCGTTCACGACCGGTGACTCGTCGCCGCCGGCCGCCGATCCGTGGAAGACGAGGACGCGTACGTTCGCCTGGCCGGGCGGCGAGGGAAGGGACATCGTTGTCAACGGCGGTTCGGGATACGGCCGCGCGGTCGCGGACTGTGTGGAGAGCGCGCCGGTGACCATGGCTCCGGAGAGCAGGGCGGCGGCCCAGGCCCGGCGCGAGCCGGTCCGGTTACGGTTCCGGTCCGGGCTCCGGCCCTGGTCCCGGGGGTTCGATCTGCGTCTGACTCTGCTCAACCCTCGTACAGCCAAGGGCTCTTGATGCGGTGTGAGCCGCATGAGTACACCCACCCCTCGTCGGTCACAGCAACAGGCGCGGATGAAGCTAGACCTCTTTTTGCCACTCGCCAATAGGTACGGACGGAATTCCGCGAACTTTGTCCTGCGTGTGGATAAACGAGGTTCCCCCCGATACCGTGTGGCCGTCTCGGGGGCCACCTGCGCCCCGCTAGTCTCCGTACCGCAGTGGGGAGTTCGGCATGGATCGACGGAGCTTCAACCGGCGGATGCTCGTGGGCGGGGTGGCCGCGACGGCCGGGGTGACATCGTTGTCGCTGGCCGCGGCGCCCGAGGCGAGCACCGCCGAAGGGCCGAAGACCGCGCCGGCCGGGGGTGAGACGCGCCGCATCAAGATGTACGCGGAGAAGCTGCCGGACGGGCAGATGGGCTACGGCCTGGAGAAGGGCAAGGCGTCGATCCCCGGTCCGCTCATCGAGCTGAACGAGGGCGACACCCTGCACATCGAGTTCGAGAACCTGATGGACGTCGATGCCAGCCTGCACGTCCACGGCATGGACTACGAGATATCCAGCGACGGCACCAGACACACCAAGAGCCACGTGGAGCCGGGCGGCAAGCGCACGTACACCTGGCGCACGCACGCGCCGGGCCGCCGCAAGGACGGCACCTGGCGGCCGGGCACGGCGGGCTACTGGCACTACCACGACCACGTGGTCGGCACCGACCACGGGACGGGCGGCGTGCGCAAGGGCCTCTACGGAGCGCTGATTGTGCGCCGCAAGGGCGACCTGCTGCCGGACAAGACCTTCACGATCGTCTTCAACGACATGACGATCAACAACAAGGCGGGCCACGACGCCCCCAACTTCGAGGCGACGGTGGGGGACCGGATCGAGTTCGTCTCGATCACGCACGGCGAGTACTACCACACGTTCCACGTGCACGGTCACCGCTGGGCGGACAACCGCACGGGCCTGCTGACCGGCCCCGACGACCCGAGCCAGATCCTCGACGACAAGATCTGCGGGCCGGGCGACTCCTTCGGCTTCCAGGTCATCGCGGGGGAGGGGGTGGGCGCGGGCGCCTGGATGTACCACTGCCATGTGCAGAGCCACTCGGACATGGGAATGGCGGGCCTCTTCCTGGTGAAGAAGGCGGACGGCACGATCCCGGACTACGAGGCGCATCACGCGTCCTCCGCGAAGAAGTCCTCCGGGGACGCGAAGAAGTCATCCGCAGCCGAGAAGGAGGCCGGAGACACCGAGGCCTCCGGCCACGAGCATCACGGCTAGGAACTAGGAACTAGGAACCGGCCCCGCCCTGCGTGCTGATGTCGAGCACCGTCCACGCGGTGTACGGCTCTTCCTGTACGTAGACGCGCGGGCCGCGGCTGACCGTTCTGCGGCGCCCGAGCGGGGCGCCGTCGGGGCCGACGAGGCGGCCGGAGGCGTAGGGGCGGACCTCCCGGTGGTGGAGTGCGGCGTCGACCAGTCGGTCCCGGTCGTCGCGGTAGCCGCCGAGGAAGGTCACCCGGCCCTGGTGCACGGCCAGGGCGGTGGCCCCCTTCGTGCTGTTCGCGCGCTGCCGCACCGAGCCGTCGGGGCGCACCTCCAGGAGGGTGAAGTCGCCGTAGGCGCAGACCCAGGCCCCCTCTTCGGCCACGTTGAGCGCGTAGCAGTCCCAGATCTCGCTCGCGCCCTGTGCCGCCTCGTACGCCCACAGGGGTTCACCGCCCGCGCTCCAGCGCCGCAGGCCCGGACGGCTGAGATCGTCGTCCCCGAAGACGCCCTCGTCGAAGTAGCCGACCCACAACTGGCCCGCCCGGTCGGCCAGCAGGTCCTCGACGGCGTCCCCGACGCGGAAGGCCCACGACTCGCGTCCCAGCGCGTCGAAGACCTGGACGTGCTGCTCGGACCTGCGGCTGCGCGCGTCCGCCACGACGAAGCCTCCGTCGGGCAGCGCGTCGATCAGCGGAAAGCGCGCCCGCAGCGCGCTCAACTCCGTCTCCTGTGACCGTCCGTCGGGACCGGCGGTGACGACCAGCGCGTCGTACGGCTTCATCGCGCCGCGTCCGCGCCCCGGTTCGCGCCCCGGCTCGCGCGCGGTGAGGAGCCAGTGGGCCTGCCCGAAGGCGTCGACGGTGCTGTGCGCGATGTGGCGGTCGTGATGGCGGCGCGGCAGCCGGGCGTACGGGGTGAGTGGTGTCGCCGCTGCGGACGGGATCGCGGGGGGCTGGACGGGGTGCTGTGCATCGGCCTTTCTGGTCGTCATGTGGAGATCCTGTAGGACAGTCCGCTCCAGGCGCCATCCCTTTACCCAGAGGTCCACTTTGGGTGTACTTCTGGTACGGCTCATCCACGCGCAACGCCCCTACGTCCCCTGTGAGCACCCTTCGCGAACAGCCATTCAAGGGAGTCGAGTTGAGCAAGGACAGCGTGTACGACTACGTCATCGTCGGTGCCGGCTCCGCGGGATGCGTCCTTGCCGCCCGGCTCTCCGAGGACCCCGCGGTGCGGGTGGCGCTCGTCGAATCGGGGCCACGCGACCGGAAGCCCGAGATCCGTATTCCGGCGGCCTTTCCGAAGCTGTTCAAGACGCGCTACGACTGGGACTACTCCACCACGAAGCAGTCCGCGCTCGGCGGCCGCGAGCTGTACTGGCCGCGCGGGCACACCCTGGGCGGCTCGTCCTCGCTGAACGCCATGATGTGGGTGCGCGGCCACCGCGACGACTACGACGCCTGGGGCGAGGCCGCCGGGCCCGAGTGGTCCTACGAGGCGTTCGAACCCTACTTCCGACGCGCTGAGCGGTGGACGGGCGGCACCGGTGCGCACAGTGTGTACGGCACCGAGGGGCCGCTCTGGATCTCCCCGCCCCGCGCCGCCAACCCGTCCACCGCCGCGTTCCTCGACGCCTGCCGCGACGCGGGCCTGCGCGAGCTGACGGAGCTGAACGAACCCGACCACACCGGGTTCGCACTCACCCCGGTCAACCAGCGCCGCGGCCGCCGCTGGAGCGCGGCCGACGGATACCTGAAACCGGCGAGGCGCCGCCGCAACCTGCACATCCTCACCGAAGCACGCGTCCGCAGACTGGAGTTCGACGGGACACGCGTCGCCGGAGTCATCGCCGACGGTGTTCCCGGCAGACTGATCGCCCGCCGCGAGGTGATCCTCAGCGCGGGCGCCATCGGCTCCCCGCAGCTTCTGCAGGCCTCCGGCGTCGGAGACCCGGACGACCTGTCGAAGGCGGGCATCGAGCCGCGCATCGCGTCCCCCGGCGTGGGCCGCCACCTCCAGGACCACCTCTCCTACGTGGTCACCATGCGCTGCCCGCAGCCCGTCACGCTGACCGGCGCGGACTCCCCGGCCAACGTGGGCCGCTTCCTGCTCGGCGGTCGAGGCCCCCTCACGTCGAACGTCGGCGAGGCCGTCGCCTTCATCAGGACCAGGCCCGAACTGACCGCCCCCGACATTGAGTTGATCTACGCGCCGGTCCCCTTCGTCAACCACGGCCTGACCCCGCCCACCGAACACGGCATCACCATCGGCGTGGTGCTGCTCCAGCCGGAGAGCGAGGGCCGCATCACTCCCAAGGGGCCGGGCGTCGGCTCCGCGCCCTACATAGACCCCGGCTATCTGACGGCGGAGGCCGACGTCAGCACCCTGGTCGCCGGGGTGCGCCGCGCGGAGGAACTGTTCGCCGGCCGCGCCCTGGCCCCGTACACGGACGGCCCGATGGGGCCGCACCCCGGCACGGTCGACGACGCGACGCTCGCCCGGACGATCCGGGGGGCGTCCGAGACGCTCTACCACCCGGTCGGCACCTGCCGGATGGGCAGCGACGAGGAGTCGGTCACCGACCCGGAGCTGCGGCTGCGGGGCGTGACGGCGCTGCGGGTCGTGGACGCGTCGGTCATGCCGCGCATCACGCGCGGCCACACGCACGCTCCCACGGTGGCGCTCGCGGAGAAGGCCGCCGAGCTGATCAGGGCGGACGCGGGGAGGTGACGCGGGCAGGGGGGATCTTCTCGGCACGCCCGCCGGTCGTATCCTGACCGGCGCACCAGCAGGACGTCCCCGAGGAGCCCCACGTGACCGAGCCGCCGAGCGCCGCCCCGCGCCCCACCCTGGAGGCCGTGGCCGCCCGGGCCGGAGTTTCGAGGGCCACGGTGTCCCGTGTGGTCAACGGCGACGCGGGGGTGCGCGAGGTGCTCGCCGAGAAGGTCAGGAAGGCGGTCGACGAACTCGGCTACGTGCCCAACCGCGCCGCACGCAGCCTGGTGACCCGCCGTCACGACGCGGTCGCCGTGGTGATCGCGGAGCCGGAGACGCGGGTCTTCGCGGACCCGTTCTTCGCCCTGCAGTTGAGGGGCATCAGCAAGGAGCTCACGTCGCGCGACGTGCAGTTGGTACTGCTGCTCACGGAGGGGCGCGACGATCACGAGCGGGTCGGACGCTATCTGTCCGGCGGACATGTGGACGGCGCCCTCGTCTTCTCCCTGCACCTGGACGATCCGCTGCCCGGCATCATCCAGGGCGCGGGGGTGCCGACGGTGTTCGGCGGCCGTCCGGGGTGGCCGGACGGCACGGTGACCTCTCCGTACGTGGACTGCGACAACCGCGGCGGTGCGCGGGAGGCGGTGCGCCACCTGGTCTCCCTCGGCCGTACCCGCATCGCGCACATCACCGGGGAGCTCGACCAGACGTCGGCGGTGGACCGCCTCGACGGCTTCCGCGACGTGCTGCCGGACGCGGGGGAGAGGTTCGTCGCGCAGGGCGACTTCACCCCGGCGGGCGGCGAGCGGGCGATGCGTGAGCTGCTCGACCGGGTTCCTGACATCGACGCGGTCTTCGCCGCGAACGATCTGACGGCTTCGGGTGCCCTGCGGGTGCTGCGGGAGCGGGGGAGGCGGGTGCCCGAGGATGTCGCCGTGGTGGGCTTCGACGACATGCTGGCGGTGGCCGAGCAGGTGGACCCGCCGCTGACGACGGTGCGCCAGGACATCCAGGAGATGGGCCGCCTGATGGCCCGCATGCTCCTCGACAAGGGCGAGACCCCGACGGAAAGCGTGGTCCTCCCGACGAAGCTGGTACGAAGGGGCTCGGCGTAGAGCCCCACCCGCTTCCGCCCCCGGGGGGCCTACCCGCGGGGCCAGCCCCTCCGACCGCGCCCGGCCCGCTTCTCGGGTTGCGCCGCCCGGCTGGCTCCCCGGCCCTCCGGGCTCGTCTTTCCGGCTGTGCCCGGCCCACCTCCCCGACCCCCGGGGCTCGTCTCCCGGGTTGATCGGGTCGGCTGCCGGGTTCTCCGGGCTCGTCTC
>NZ_JBEYWZ010000001.1:967706-1444005 GCF_040644915.1 Streptomyces sp. NPDC046925
CTCTCCGGTTGTGTCCGGATCGCGTCCCGGCCCTGCGGGCTCGCTTTTCCGGTTGTGGCTGGGGCGGCTGCGGGGTTGTCCGGGCTCGTCTCTCCGGTTGTGTCCGGATCGCGTCCCGGCCCTGCGGGCTCGCTTTTCCGGTTGTGGCTGGGGCGGCTGCGGGGTTGTCCGGGCTCGTCTCTCCGGCTGTGCCCCGCTCGCGTCCCGGCCCGCCCGGCCACCCACTTGTCCGGCGGCGCACGGCTCGTCTCCCGGGTCCTCCCGGCCCGCCTCTCCCGCGGTCCCCGGCGCGCTTCCCGGGCCCGCCCGGCCCGCCCGGCCGCCTCCCGGTGGGGGCTGCTCTGCTCGGAGGGGCAGGAGGCGCGGGCCTCGCGTGTTACGGATGTGCCGGGGTGCGGGGCAGCCCCCCGTTCCGCGCTGATCCGGGCTCCCCTCCTGCCCCCTGCCCCGCTTCTCGCGGCTCGGGATCAGCTGTTTATCCCACTAACGGGTGTCCTCTTTCCCCCGCACGGACCATCCGCGTTTTTGTCCCGCGGTGATCGGGCGAGGCTCGGTTCAGCACTTCCCCTCATCCGGAGGTAACACCATGCGCAAGCGCGCAATCCTGGCAGCAGCCGCCTTCGCCGCGGTCACCGTCATCGGCGGGGCCAGCACCGCCGCCGCCGACCCCGGCCCCGGCGCCAACGCCGAGGGCGTGGCCGCGAACTCGCCCGGCGTCCTCAGCGGCAACCTCCTCCAGGTCCCCGTCGACATCCCGGTCAACGTCTGCGGTGACTCCATCAACGTCCTCGGGGCGCTGAACCCGGCCACGGGCAACACCTGCAAGTAGCTCCGCCGAAAAGCCGCAACGCCGCACCGCCCCGTCGCGACCAGCGCGCGACGGGGCGGTGCGGTGTCGGTCGTGGCGGGGAGGCTACGACCCGACGCTCACGGTGAACCGTCGCGGGTTGCCGTCGTGCGCCGCACCGGACACGTCGGGCTCGCCGTCCGGCCGGACGTCGTCGTACGGGAAGGCGTACCCGATGGGCGAGTTCGCGTGGACGATACGGGACCAGTGGTTGGTCACGTCACCCTTGTAGTAGTCCCCCGCGCCGGCCCCGTTCGGCTGCTCCGGGTGCGACAGCATGATGCTGCGGTTGAAGCCCGCCGCGAGCCGCGCGAGCAGCCCCTTCTTGTCGTCGGGGTCGTCGGGGTTGTTGGCGAAGGGGCCGTGGTTGCAGGTGAAGATGTCCTTCGACGTCGGCTTCGAGAACGTGTGCCCGCCGTTGAAGGTCAGCGTGTCGCCGCTCACCCGGCCGGTGAACACACCCCGGCCGCCCTGGAGGTCGATCTTCAGGTCGGTGCCGCCGTACTTCTTCCACGCCTCGTCGATGTAGCCGTCGAACACGTCCCTGAACGGCATCTCGTTCGGGCGGTCGAAGTACGGGGCCATGAGGTTCTGCGGCGAGATGACCCGCAGGACCTTGTCGCCGTCGCCGCGGATCACCAGGTCGCCCCAGGGCTGCCCGTCCTTGGCCTCCTGGGCGGCGAGGTCGGAGGCGATCTTGTCGACGGCTCCATCCGGCAGCGGAGCCACCGTGTGCTTCTCGTCCCCTTCCAGGGTCAGGCCGATGGGCAGGGCCGTGACGAGGTCGACGTAGCTGATGTTGGAGTACAGCTGCTCGGTGTTGAAGGTGAACTCGCAGAACGACCAGGTGCGCCCGTAGTTGGGGTCCTCCTTGGTCGCGAACGCGGGCTCGACCAGCGACGGGCCGGGGTTGAGGAAGAAGTCCAGCTTGTCGTCGCGCACGAAGTAGACGCGCGCGCCGTACATGTGAGGCAGCGTCAGGACCTTCGGCTCCGAACCCGCGGCACCGAGCGGAATCGCGCAGTCGACGGGCAGCGGGGTCTCGGGGGCAGAAGGCGAGTCGGGACGGTAGACACCGCCGTCCGGCTTCAGCAGGACCCAGCGGTCGGTGCCCTCCTCGTGTCCGGTGACGTAGGCGTTCACCTTGCCCGGCAACGACTTGTTCTGCAGGGCGATTTCACAGGTCGCGGGGGCTGCCTTGGCGCCGGGGCTGAGGGCGCTTCCCCAGAGGGGATAGGTGAGGGCTCCGGTGGCACCGGCGGCAGCGGACAGGAACACTCGACGCGATATCACGGAAGAACTCCCGGGATGTGGGGGGATGTTGTGCAGCCGTGGGGGGTGGCTGGCGTTGTGGTGCGACCACTGTCGCGTCGGCGTATTCGGGCGTCAAGAGTTGTGGCTGAGAGCGCTCTCAAAATCCCGTTTCCTTCACAAGGTGGCAGCGGGCGCGCACTGTCAGTGCCGGGTGCAAGACTCGGGAGGACGGAAGAGAGATGCGACAAAGGAGTCGATCATGCTCAATACCCGTTATGTCGCGGGAGCCCCCTCGTGGGTCGAGCTCGGCACCCCGGACCCGGACGGCGCCCATGCCTTCTATCGCGCGCTCTTCGGCTGGGAGTTCCGGCCGGGCGGCGCCGAATTCGGCGGATACGGCATGTATCAGGCGGACGGCAAGACCGTGGCGGGCGCCATGACCGTCACCGCCGATCAGGCCCCTCCCGCCTGGACGCTCTACTTCAAGACGCCGGACGCCGAGGCGACGGCCAAGGCGGTCGAACAGGCCGGCGGCGCGACGGTGTACGCGGCGATGGACGTCGGCGACCTCGGTCGCATGGCCGTCCTCAGGGACGACCAGGGGGTCGGTTTCGCCGTGTGGCAGCCGGGCACGCTCAAGGGCCTCGACCTGGTCGACGCGCCGAACAGCCTGTGCTGGACCGAGCTCTACACCCCGGACATCAAAGCCGCCCGGGAGTTCTACGGCTCCGTGTTCGGCTGGGGCACCTCCACCCAGGCCTTCGAGGGCGGTTCGTACACGATGGTGCACCCCGCGGGCGGCACCGAGGACGACATGTTCGGCGGCGTGTGGCCGCTCTCCGACGCCCCGGAGGAAGCCTCGGCGGGGGCGTACTGGACCCCGTACTTCCAGGTGACCGACATAGACGCGGTGCTCGCCGAGGTCGAGCCGGCCGGGGGCACGGTGCGGGTGGCGCGCATGGACCTCGCGGGCGTCGGCAGCTTCGCCAAGCTCGCTGACCCGTCGGGGGCGCGGTTCGCGCTGATGCAGCCGGAGGCGCCGAGCACCGGCTGAGGAACCCGCGGCCGGACGGGACGGGGCGCGAGGCCGCAAACGGACCCGTCCCGTCCGGCACATGAACGGCCCGCCCGCGTTTCGCCCGCCAACGCCATGGGCAGGCAGCAGGAGCCCGAAACAGCGCACGTCGCAGCGTTGATCGTTCGTTGATCCCTTGTTTCGCGCGCCCTGCCAGCATCGGTCGCATGCAGATCCACATGACAGCCGAGCCGGAACTCGCCTGGCAGGAGCAGGCCCTGTGCGCCCAGACGGGAGCAGACTTCTTCTTCCCCGAACCGGGCAGCTCCGTGCGCGAGGCCAAGTACATCTGCCAACTCTGCGAAATGCGCCCCGCCTGCCTGGAGTACGCCCTGGCCCACGACGAGCGGTTCGGCGTCTGGGGCGGCCTCTCCGAGAAGGAGCGGCTCCAGCTCAGGCGTACGTGACCCTGTACCTCCTCAGGCGTACGTGACCGCGAACCTCCTCAGCCGTACGTGACCGTGAACCTCCTCGTCCCCGCCGGGATGTGCACGTCGTCCCCCGTCACCGCCAGATCGCGGCCGTCCGCCGTCACCGCCCGCACCGGGCCGAACCGGCACGGGTAGACGTACCGCACGCGCTCCGGCGCCCGCGTGATGTCCACGGTGACCTTCCTGTCGTCCGCGTCATGGGTGAGCCGGTAGCCGAAGGGCGTGCCGAACAGATTCGGTGCGTCGGCGACGGCCACCGAAGCGCCGTCCGGCACCCAGTGCGGACGTATGCCCGCAGCGATGTAGAGATGCGGGTCGCGGTCCTCGTCGGCCTCGAAGAAGAGGATGTCGCGGACCAGGAGCAGATACTCCGCCGCCGCCCAGCCGTGCGGCATGTCCCCCATGTACCAAGGGCGCGAGGGGACTTCACGGTAGTCGGAGGCGATGGGGAAGGCGTGCTGCTCGTTCCACGCGCCGAGCGCCACCGCCCGCTCCTCGGTCCGCGGCAGCGAAGCGCCCATGATCCAGCCGAGCAGCGCGTCCATCCGGACGGTGTCGCCGCACAGCAGATAGGCGTGCGCCAACTGCGTCGTGAGGTAGGGGCCGTAGGCGTTCCAGGCCGCCTCGTGCCGGAAGCCGCCGGTCACGAAGTGCGCGTACATCGTGTCGAGCGTCCAGCGGGCCGCCCGGTCGATGTCCTCGCCCAGCTTGCTGCCCATGTGCAGCCGCAGCGGATGGAAGAACGCCGCCGTGCCGATCATCGTCGAGTCGAGCCTGCCGACGTCGGCGGGCCCGGTCGGGATGTACGTCTCCCACGCGCCGCGCCTGCGCTGCTCCTCCAGGACCCAGCGCACCGAGGCCGCTGTCGCCCGCTTCAGGTCGTCGAAGGCGCCCCAGAGTTCGGGCACGTCCGGGGAGCCGATCCGCTCCGCGAGCCGCGCGGCCTCGTACAGACCGGCCAGGCCCCACAGGTCGTCCCAGTAGTGCGGCTTGTCGCGCTCGCCGAGGTGCTCGGCGCTCCAGCCGCTGTGCAGCAGACCGTACTGATCACGGTTGTCGCGCAGCCACCGGGCCGCGTCGACGACGTAGGGCGTGTAGAGCTTCGCCCCGAACGACGTGGAGCGGCCGTGCGTCCGGTCGAAGCGGCCGATCGCCCACAGCGCCTGGCCGTTGCTGTCCCACTCCCGGTCGTCCCTCTCGTGCGGCCCGCCGTAGAAGCCGTACTCGGCGCACGGCCCGATCCGGCCCGCGCCGCGGTTGAACTTGAGCGGGTAGTGCGTGCCCAACTGGCGCTCGGCCAGGGCCGCGTCACCGACCAGGGAGCACGCCGTGGCCTCGACGGAGGAGTCCCGGATCCAGAAGGAGTCGTACACGGTGGGGCCGGGATGGATCTCGCCGTGGTCGGAGAGGATCAAAAGCTGCGAGCGGCACTGACGGAACTGGTCCGCCAAGTGCGCCACCGGACGCGGCAGTTCGGGCTGCACGCCCTGCGCGATCAGCTTGCCCGTCCAGAAGACGCGGTTGGCCTCCTCCAGGGCGGCGGCGGGCGTGGCCCTGATCTCCGCCAGATCGGCGCCGCCGCTGTAGAGGTCGACGGGCAGCCGTACGTCGAGCTCGAACAGCTCGTCGTCCACGATCCGGTAGGGCCAGGCGAACGCCGCGCTGCACAGCCCCGCGACCTGGTCCTGCGCTTGTACGGCGCCGTTCAGCTTGCCGCCCGTGACCAGGTCGTGGAACGCGTTGCGGGTCAGATAGGAACCGGGGTCGTACGTGAAGTCCGGGTTGCCGTACACGCCGTACTGCTCGGGAGGCGTGTCGAACACAGGACCCCAGCCGCTGTTGGTCTCCACCCTCGCCTCGTCGGGCAGATGGCGCAGATAGGTCAGGCGCCGGTCGGTGATCTGCCGGCCGTTGCGGTCGTGCCGCTGGAAGCCGCTCGGCCCGGCGGGCATGAGGGCCGCGCACAGCCAGCCCTCGCGCGGCTGCCCGGTCGCGCTGCCCACGGTCAGGCGGGTCACGACGAGGTCCCGCTGCCGGGGCCCGACGGCCGTGCCGAACGTCCGCTGCACGAACTCGGTGCCGTCGGCGGTGCGGAACGTCGTCAGGACCACCGGCAGATGCGCCGCCTCCATGCGCTGGCCGACGGCCCCGTGGGTCGTCAGCTGCGGCAGGCGCACGGCGCCGGTCGACGGTGAGTAGAAGAAGAACGACAGGCAGTACTTGTCGTAGACCGGCTCGATCTCACCCGCCTGCCCGATCAGGGACTCCTGGCGGTGATCCTTGACGCCCACCATGTGCCAGTAGCGGTACAGGGCGTTGGACGCGAAGGCCGCCTCCTTGGACTCGTACGTCCCCCGGTCGAAGTCGTCGCTCCAGCGCCGGAAGGCCGCCTGCGCCCACCACGGAACGGGGTAGGGGATCCGATCCCGTCCCGCCCAGCCTCGCCACATGACCTCGTAGAACATCCACTCGTGGGTCTGAGCCATGGGTTCCACCCCCGTGCCCACCGTTGCACCGGGGCGGGCGGTCGTAAATCCGTTCGGCGCGGCGGTCGTCGCGTGGTTAAGATCCGGTGGCGCGGGCGGGCCGGAGTCTCCTGGTCCGCGCGTGTGCGAGGTCCTGTAGAGCAGAGGCAGACTCGCCGCCTTCTCAGGGCGGATACGCCGGTTCGAATCCGGCCGGGACCACGAGCGGACAGTACGGGCGGGGCGGGGCTGATGGGTGAGAGCGGCGGGATCGGCGAGGCGGACCTCGCGGTCTTCCACGACGTGGTCGGCAGGCTCCGCGCGCTGCCGGTCGACGATCCGGTGCGGCTGCGGGCCGAGCAGGTCGCCGCTTCCTTCGCCCGCGACGGGCGGCTGCGCAGACGCAAGGCGCGCGGGGCCGAACTCTCCGCAGCCGACGCGGCCGTGATGGCGGCGACCGCCACCGGAGCCGGCGACCGCCGCGAGGACGCGCCGCTGGTCGCCGAGGGAGCCGCCGGGGTCTTCCGCAAGCCACGGCCCTGCTATGTCTGCAAGGCGTCGTATCGGCAGGTCGACTCCTTCTACCACCGGCTCTGTCCCGCGTGCGCCGCCGACAACCGCACACGGCGCGCGCTCGGCACGGATCTGAGCGGACGCCGCGCGCTGCTCACCGGCGGCCGCGTGAAGATCGGCTTCCAGCTGGCCCTGATGATGCTGCGCGACGGCGCCGAACTCCTGGTCACCAGCCGCTTCCCGCACGACACACGGCGCCGCTTCCGCGCCGTGCCGGGCAGCGAGAAGTGGCTCGACCGGCTCACGGTGCTCGCCGTGGATCTGCGCGACCCACGCCAAGTCCTGGGCCTGTGCGAGGAGTTGCGGCAGGAGGGCGAACCGCTGGACATCCTGGTCAACAACGCGGCGCAGACGGTACGCAGACCGCCCGAGTCGTACGCGGCTCTCGCGGCCGGGGAGCCGGCGGGGCTGCCTGCCGGGGCGCGTCGTGCGCCGGGGTTCCGGCCGATGCGGGCGCTGGACGCTTCCGCCGCTTCGGGGGCTTCGGGAGCGCTCGCCCTGGTCCTGGCCGAGTCCGATGCCCTGGCCGAGTCCGATGTCCCGGGCGCCGCCGATCTGCTGAGCACGGCCGACGAGGCGGGTCTGCTGCCCGATCCCTCGCCGGAGAACTCCTGGTCCGCCCGGCTCGGCGAGCTCGACCCCGCCGAGGTCCTGGAGACCCAGCTGGTCAACGCGCTCGCCCCGGCCCTGCTCTGCGACCGCCTCCTTCCGCTGCTGCTCGCCTCGCCCCGCCCCCGTACGTACATCGTCAATGTCACGGCGGTCGAGGGCCGCTTCGCGGTGCGCAAGAAGATGGCCGGGCATCCGCACACGAACATGGCCAAGGCCGCCCTGAACATGCTCACCCGTACGAGCGCGGCCGAACTCGCCCGGCAGGGCGTGCACATGTGTGCCGTCGACACCGGCTGGATCACCGACGAGAACCCCGCCCCCAAGAAGGACCGCATCGCCGGCGCGGGCTTCCGCACGCCCCTGGACGTGGTGGACGGCGCGGCCCGTATCTACGACCCGATCGTGCGGGGCGAGGCGGGCGCACCGGTCTCGGGGGTCTTCCTGAAGGACTACCGGGAGGCGGAGTGGTAGGCGTGGAGCCCGGCAGCGGGCAGTTCGCGGGCGTTCCCCCGGTCGTGCCCCGGCCCGCGGCGGAACTGGAGCCGCTGCTCGCCTGGTTGCGCGGCGGACGTCCCGCGGAGGGGCGTCTGGACTTCGCGGCGGGGACGGTGCTTCCGGACGGACGCCTCGACCTGTGCAAGCAGTCGCTCGGGGCCGACGGCGCAGCGCTGGTCGCCGACGCGCTCCGGGGTGAGGGAGCGCAAGACCGTTCTCCCGTACGTCACTTGCTGCTCGGCACGGACGGCCTCGGGGACGAGGGCGCGGCCGTCGCGGCGGATGCCGTGACCGGCGCGGCCGGTCCCACCGGCGTGGAGACGCTCTACCTGGGCTGCAACGGCATCACCGCGGGCGGCGCCTGCCGCGTCGCGGACCAGCTGCGGGCCTCGCCGCAGGTCGTGACCGGCGTCTGGCTCAAACGCAATCCGCTGGGGCCGCGGGGAGGTGCCGCCGCGGGCGAACTCATCGAGTCCGTAAGTACGTTGCGCACGCTCGACCTGGTGCAGACCGGGCTCGACGCGGCCGGAGCCGCGGTCCTCGTCGACGCGCTGCTCGCGGCGGCGGACACCGGGCGGCGCGTCGAGCGGGTCTTCCTGGGCGGCAACGCGCTCGGGACGGCGGGCGCGGTGCCGCTCGCCGAGTTGGTCGCCGGGGGCGGGGTGCGTGAACTGTACGTATCGGCGGCGGGGTTGGGGGACGGGGGAGCGCTGCTGATCGCGGACGCGCTTGAGCGTGCCCCGCGGGGTGTGCTCGAACGCCTCTCCGTCGCGAGCAACGGCATCGGGCCGCGGGGCGCCGCTCGCCTTGTCGCGGCGGCCGTGTCCGCGGGGGTGGAGCTGCTCGACCTCGGCCGGGTGCGGGCGGCGGGGGCTCTGGGTGCGGCCGACAACCGCATCGACGACGCGGGGGCCGCGGCCATCGCTGAGAGCCTTGCCGGGGCCGAGCACCGCCTGGCGCATCTGGTGCTCGGCCACACCGGGATGCGCAGCCGTGAGGCCCACCGGCTCCTTGACACCGCGGGGCGGGCCTTCTCGCCCACGCGGTTCGTCCTCGGGCAGGGCATCGCGGCGAGCGTGAAGCGACGGCTGGCGGCGTTCGCCGCGCAGGTTCCCCCGCCTTCCGTCCCGGCGGACGTCGCCGCCGTGCGGAGTGTGCATCGCTGAGGGGACCGCGCCCCTTAAGGGGCACAGCCGGAGGGTACGATCCGCAGCAAGGCGGGACGTAGCGCAGAGGTTGTCGCGCCGGTCTCCAGAACCGGAACACGCTGGTTCGACTCCAGCCGTCCCGCCCCCCCTCGGCGAAGCAATTCGCTGTCCTTGGAGCGGTCCCTGCGGGCAGAATCCGCGCATGGCACTGCCCGAGAAGACCCCCGCGCGTTATCTGCTCTCCGACCTCGAACCCCTGCCGTATCCACGGCGTCTGCGAGAGGTCGCCGAGAGCGCGCGGGACTTCGCGGCGCGCGGTGCGCTGCGGCCCGTCCTGGAGGAGCTCGAGGACGGAGGGCCGTACGAGCGCGGAGTGGCCGTCCTGCTGGCCTGCGCCGGTGGTGACGCCGAGTGGACCGGAGCGCGGATCGCCGACCCCGACTCCTTCGTACGCGGGCAGGCGCTGCGGGTGGCCCGGAGCCATGGGGTGCCGGACGCCGCGTTCGAGGCGGCCCTCGACGACGCTCCCGAAGCGGTGCGGCGGCAGTTGCTGCGGGCGATCGTCGCCGGGCACCGCACCGACCTCGCCGATCGCCTCATCGGCCCGCTGCGGCGCGACTGGGGCGACGCGGAGGCGGCCAGGCTCCTGCCGGGCTGCTCGGACCCTGTGGTGGAGCGCCTGCTTCCGGAGCTCTTTCATGCCGTACGGAGCTGGCGGCCGCTGGCGAAGCGGCACGCGGGGCCGCTGCTCGACGTGGCCGCGGCGGAGCTCGCCGCGCTGCCCGATGCACTGCGGGACGGGTGGTGGCAGCGGTACGCGGCAGGGGTCGCGTCCGCCGCGCGGACGGAACCGGAGCGGGTGCTCGACCTCCTCGAACAGTCCGCGCCCAGCGCCTTCCCGCACCGACTGGGCTCGCATCTCGGTGTCCTCGCCGACGCGGCGCCGGGACGCGTCCTGACGATCCTTGCCGGGACCTGGGGGTGGTCGCTGCGGCGCGGCGGCGCGCTCACCCCCTCCGTGCTGCACAAGCTCGCCCGCTCCGGCGCACCCGAACTCCTCGCCTACGCCCGTTCCGTGGCCGACGACTCCGGCGACCTCGCCCGGCTGATGCTCGCCCACGCGCCCGCCGAACGTGCCGCCGTGCACGCGCGGGCCGTGGAGGGGCGCGGCGCGGGGCTCGCCGACGTCGACGGGGTCATCCTCGGCGCACTGCCCCGCAGCGCCGTCGCCGACGAGGCGCGGCGGATGGCCGAACGGGCCAAGGAGCGCGGCGCGCACCGCAGTTCCGTGCTGCTCGCCGAGTCGTTCCTGCCCTGCGGAGAGGTGCGCGACCGTCTCGTGGCGGCGACCCGGCGGCCCGCCGCCGAGGACCGCGCCGAGGCGTGGCCGCTGCTGGTGCGCAACGCCGCGCGCTCCGGAGAGCAGGAGCAAGTCACCCTCGTACTCGAAGAGATGACCCGCCTGGCGAACGAGCAGGACCCCGTCCGGTCCGCCGCCCTGGCCGCGCTCGCCGAGACCGGGCCCGCCCTCTTCGGAGCCGACGCCGAACCGTTCCTCGACCGGATATCCGCGGACGCCGTCGCGGCCCGCGACTCCTCGTACGCCACCCGCAACAGCCTCAGCCGCCTGGCCGTCGCCGTCCTGCGCGAACACGCGGCGTGCGGACAAAGGGAGTTGGTGAGCTGGGCGCTGCGCACCCTCGTCCGCATCTCCGGCAACACCGGCGGCGCCGACCTCGGGCGCCTGGACCACACCCTGCGCCGCGGCCAGGAGCACGACGTGTTCGAGGCCCTGCGTCCATGGATCGAGGCCGGCGCGGAGAAGGCCGACTACAGCCTCGCCTTCGCGCTGGCCCGCGCGGTCGGCAGGCGCGCCGCCGGGATGGCGGAGTTGCAGGAACTCCTGTGGCAGGCCATCCGGTTCGGCGGCAACGCGACGGTGTCGACGGCGATCGGCCTCTGGCTGGAGCCGGCCGCGACCCGTGACGAACGCGTCGCCCGCGTCCTGACCCAGGAGCCGTCCACCGCCGTGCTCGAACCGGTCCACTCCGTCCTGAGCGCCCGCCGCACGGACCTGCTCGACCAACTCCTTTCCGACACACCGCCGTACGGGCGGTTCCTGACGAAGGGCGCGGCCTGGACCGTACCGGCCGACGCCCGTCTGGCCCGTCGCTGGCTGCCACGCCAACAGCGGGCGTTCGCACGGCAGTTGGAGCGGTCCGCCCATGACGTGGGTCTTCCGCAGTGGGCCCGCGCGGTGGCCATCGCGCGCAGTGCCCACATTCCCGGCGCCGGGGAGGAGACCGTACGCCGCTGGACCGCATCGCCCGACACCGTGCTCGCCGAGGCGGCCCTGGGCGCCCTCGCCCACACCTCCCGGCCGGGGGACGCGCTGCCCGAGCTGCTCGCGCACGCGGGCGGTGAGCGGGCGCGGGTCGCGGTGTACGCGGCGACGGGGGCCTCACGCCATGTCGCGCCCTCCCGGCTCGCGGCGCAGCTGCGGGAGGTTCTGAGCGGGCCCGGCACGAAGGTGACGAGCCGCAAGGAGGCCGCACGCCTCGCGGCCGTACGCCTTCCCGCATCCGATGCGGCAGCGCTGCTCGCCGATGCCTACGAGGCGCCGGACGCCCACCGCGACGTACGGGCGGCGTGCGTCGCCTTCGCGGGCGGGCTGCTCGGCCAGGAGCGGGTGTGGGACCTGCTGCGGGACGCCGCCGGGGGAGAGCCGGTGCTGCGGACGGCCGTGCTGCGGGTGCGGCCGCTCGACCTGGCGCGACAGCACCGCGAGCGGTACGCACGCCTCGTACGCGAGGCGGTGGGCACGGACGACGACGAAGCGGCCGCCCTCGCGCTTGCCGCACTGGCGCGGTGGGCCCCGTGGTCGCCGGACGCGGCTTCGGTACTCGCGGAGGCGACCGCGGACCTCGGCCGGCGCGCCACGTGGCAGGTCGCGGCGCGGGGCCTGGTGACGGCGGCGGCGACCGCGCCGCGCGGCGGCGAGGCGCTGTGCGGGGCGCTCGCGGCGCTCGCGGGCCCCGACGCGGGCGCGCTGCCGGACGAGCCGGACCGGGATCTGCCCGCGCGACGTCGGATCGAGTACGTGGCGCAGAGGCTGGCCGGAGGGGGCGAGACGCACCGGGAGCCCGCTGTGGCCGCGGGCGGTCTCCTGGCCGGGTACGCGGACTACGTGCCGCAGGCCGCGGAGATCCTCGTGGCGGCGCTCGACGTGGACGGGGAGCCCGACGAGGTGGGCGAGACCCTGCTCCGGCTCGCCCGGTTGCACGAGGGGCGCCCGGCGCTGGCGATGCGGTCCGCGACAGCGCTCGGTCAGCGCCTCGCGGACACGGAGTACACGGGAGAAGCAGCCTCGCTGCTACCGGTGGCGCACCGCCTCGCGGCGGCGGGCGGCCACGCGAACGGGCTGTTCGCCCTGGCGCTGACCGACGGCCTGGGCGAGCGGACGAACTGGCCCGGGCCGTGGCGGGACTTGCTCAGGTCCCTGCGGGGTCACGGCGTCCCGGACGTCCGGGACGCCGCACTGGCGGTTTGCACTTCGTACGAGTGACGCTCCACCCGCTTCTTGACCCTGCGGGGGAGGGGAGTGGCTACTTGCCCCGAGCCGCCATCCGCGCCTTCCGCGCGGCCAGCTTCTCGTCGAACTTGGAGGCTTCGGAGTCGAGCCCGTTCATGTACAGGCCAAGCTCCTCCTGCGCCTTGAGACCCTCGGGGCCGAGCCCGCCGATCTGCATGACCTTCAGGAAGCGCAGGACGGGCTGGATCACGTCGTCGTGGTGGATGCGCATGTTGTAGATCTCGCCGATCGCCATCTGCGCGGCGGCCCGCTCGAAGCCGGGCATGCCGTGTCCGGGCATCCGGAAGTTGACGACCACGTCACGCACGGACTGCATGGTCAGGTCGGGGGCGAGTTCGAAGGCCGCGCCCAGGAGGTTGCGGTAGAAGACCATGTGCAGGTTCTCGTCGGTGGCGATGCGCGCCAGCATGCGGTCGCAGACCGGGTCGCCCGACTGGTGGCCCGTGTTGCGGTGCGAGACGCGGGTCGCGAGCTCCTGGAAGGCCACGTACGCGACGGAGTGCAGCATCGAGTGGCGGTTGTCGGACTCGAAGCCCTCCGCCATGTGCGCCATGCGGAACTGCTCGAGCTTGTCCGGGTCCACGGCGCGCGAGGCCAGGAGGTAGTCGCGCATCACGATGCCGTGGCGGCCCTCCTCGGCGGTCCAGCGGTGCACCCAGGTGCCCCAGGCGCCGTCGCGGCCGAAGAGCGAGGCGATCTCGTGGTGGTAGCTGGGGAGGTTGTCCTCGGTCAGCAGGTTGACGACCAGGGCGACCTTGCCGATGTCGGTCACCTTGGACTGCTCGGGCTCCCAGGCCTCGCCGTCCTCGAACTGGCCCGGGAAGTTGCGGGCGTCGGAGAACGGGACGTACTCGTGGGGCATCCAGTCCTTGGCCACCTTCAGGTGGCGGTTGAGCTCCTTCTCGACCACTTCTTCCAGGGCGAACAGCAACCGGGCGTCGGTCCAGTCGTCCGTGCTGCCGAGTTGCGGAGAGGTGATCGTCACGGGGGCTCCAGGGGGACGGGAGTTTTTTGCGGATTACGTGCGCAGGGCTTACGCGACAGCACGAGCGGGTGCTACCTACCTACGGTGTCGTAGGTTACGTTGCCGTAGGTTAAGCCCTCCGTAAAGTGGCCGAGTCAGGGGGCCCCACGAGCCCCGCACGCCCCACCCGCCCCGTGACTGGTCAGGCGTACAGCTCTCTCAGCCGTACTGAGAGGCATGTCACACAGCCTTCGAGCTTCTCGAACTCGCCGATGTCGACTATTACCGGGTCAAAACCGAGCTCCGCGAACAGCTCCGCGCTCTTGGGCGCACTCGCCGCCAGGAGCAGTTTTGAGCCACCGAGCAGCACCACGTGCGCCCCGGGCTCCTCGGGGACCGGCAGGAAGCGCGGGAAGAGCGAAGGAGTGTCCACGAGCGGCGGAAAGCCGATGACGGTGCCGTCCGGCAGCGCCGTCACCGCCGACTTCAGGTGCAGGACCTTGGCCACGGGCACGGCCACGATCCGCGCCCCCAGCGGCTCGAAGGCGGCCCGCAGCTGCCGGACGCCGTCGGCGTTCGTGCGCCCGCCGCGCCCCACGTAGATCGTGTCGCCGACCTTCAGGATGTCGCCGCCGTCGAGGGTGCCCGGCTCCCACACCCAGTTGACGGAGGCGCCGAGCCGCGCCACCGACTCCTCCACGGCCGCCGTCTCCGCGCGCCGGGACTCGGCGCCGGGCCGGGCGATCAGTGCCACGTTGCGGAAGACCACGACCGCGTCCTCCACGAAGACCGCGTCGGGGCAGTCGTCGGCGGGCTCCACCTCGACGGTCTCCCAGCCGTGCGCCCGCAGCGTCTCGGCGTACGCCACCCACTGGTCAAAGGCGAGACCCGTGTCGACCGGGGTCCGCTCGACATGCGTGACCAGGCCTTCCGCGAGACGTGGTCCTGGCCGGCGGATCAGCGCTTTCCTGCTGGGCACGGGGTGTTCTCCGTAACGGATGCAGCGGCGGGGGCGGCCCCGCCCGGCGCGCGCCGGGCCGGGGTGTCCGCACATCATGCAGCGTGCAAGGGGTCCAGGCCCAGGTCTCGTCGCAGATGAGCGGCGGTGAACGAGCCGTCCGCGCCGGTCAGCTGCTCCGGAGTGCCCTCGAAGACGATGCGGCCGCCGTGCTTGCCGCCGTCGGGGCCGAGGTCGATCACCCAGTCCGCGTGCTTGACGACCTCCAGGTTGTGCTCGACGACGACCACGGTGTTCCCGGCGTCGACGAGCCGGTCGAGGAGGGCGAGCAGACCGTCCACGTCGGCCATGTGCAGGCCGGTCGTCGGCTCGTCGAGGACGTACGTCGTGCCGGTGCGGTGCAGCTGCGTGGCCAGCTTGATGCGCTGGCGCTCGCCGCCCGACAGGGTGCTCAGCGGCTGCCCGAGCGTCAGGTAGGTGAGGCCCACCTCGTGCAGCGCCCTCAGCCTGCGGCGCACGCCTGTGTCGTCGACCGCGGCGAGGAAGTCCAGGGCCCGCTCGGCCGTCATGTCGAGCACGTCGGCGATCGAGCTGCCGCCGACGGTAAGGCCGAGCACCTCCTCCTTGAAGCGGCGCCCCTCGCACGCCTCGCAGGTCGTCGTCACCGGGTCCATGAACGCCAGGTCGCTGTAGATGATCCCGCGGCCCTGGCAGCTCTCGCACGCACCGGCGGAGTTGAAGCTGAACAGGCCCTGTTCCCGGCCGGTCTCGCGCGCGAACAGCTTGCGCAGCGAGTCCATGATCCCGAGGTACGTCGCCGGGGTCGAGCGGCCCGAGATGCCGATGCCCGACTGGTCGACGACCACGGCGTCCGGATGCCCGGCGACGAACGCCCGCGACACCAGCGTGCTCTTGCCCGAGCCCGCCACGCCCGTCACCGCGGTGAGCACCCCCGTGGGCACGCGCACGCTCACGTCCTTGAGGTTGTGCAGGTCGGCGCCCTTGACCCAGCGGCCGCCGATGGCCTCGCGCGGGCTCTCCTTGACGCCCGTGGAGCGCCGCAGGTGCCGGCCGGTGAGCGTGTCCGCGTGCCGAAGCTCCTGCGGTGTCCCCTCGAAGACGACCACGCCGCCGCCCGTGCCCGCCCCCGGTCCCATGTCGACGACATGGTCGGCGACGGCGATCACGTCCGGGTCGTGCTCGACGACGAGCACGGTGTTCCCCTTGTCGCGCAGCCGCAGCAGCAGGTCGTTGAGGCGCCCCACGTCACGCGGGTGCAGGCCGACGCTCGGCTCGTCGAAGATGTACGTCATGCCGGTGAGGCTGGAGCCCAGGTGCCGCACCGTCTTCAGGCGCTGGCCCTCGCCGCCGGACAGCGTGGACGTCTCGCGGCCGAGGCTGAGGTAGCCCAGGCCGATCGCCTCGATCCGTTCGAGCGCGGCCACGGCCGCCGCCGCGATCGGTCCGGCCACCGGGTCGTCGATCGGCTCCAGGGCGGTGATGAGGTCGGTGACCTCCATGCGTGCGCAGTCGGCGATGGTCAGCCCGCCGATACGGGTGGCGAGCGCCGCCTCGTTGAGCCGCGCTCCCTGGCACACGTCGCACCGGCCCTCGACGAGGAAGCGCTGGACCAGATCGCGGGTGTTCTGGCTGAGCGTCGACAGATCGCGGTTGAGGTAGAGCCGCTCGAAGCGGTCGGCGAGTCCTTCGTAGTCGATGTCGCGGGTCGCCCCGCCGCTGTTGTCTACGTTGACCTTGGCGCCCTTCTTGCCGCCGCGCATGAGGAACTGCCGCTCCCGTGCGCTGAACCGGCCCACCGGCTTGTGCGGGTCCAGGTCGGGGGTGTTGGTGTACGTCTGGCCCTGCCAGGTCCCCGCGGTGAACGGCGGGAAGACGATCGCGCCGTCCGCCAGGGACTTGGCGGGGTCCAGGATGCGGTCGTAGTCGGGCCGCACGGTCTTGCCCAGACCGTGGCACTCGGGGCACATGCCCGACGGGTCGTTGAACGAGTAGGCGGTCGCGGGACCGGCACTCGGTGTGCCGTGCCGCGAGAACAGCACGCGCATCACCGAGTAGACGTCCGTCATCGTGCCCACCGTCGACCGGGAGTGGCCGCCGATCGGCCGCTGGTCGACGACGATCGCGGGCGAGAGCTCCTCGATGGTGTCCGCGTGCGGCCGCTCGTACTTCGGCAGCCGGTTGCGGACGAACCACGTGAAGGTCTCGTTCAGCTGGCGCTGCGACTCGACCGCGATCGTGTCGAACACGACCGACGACTTCCCCGACCCCGAGACGCCGGTGAAGACCGTGAGCCGGTCCTTGGGAATGCGCAGGCTCACCTCCTTGAGGTTGTTCTCACGGGCTCCGGTGATCGTGATGTATTGGTGCATACACGCGAAGCTAGCCGGAATACCCGACATCTTCTGTCGTGATTTCCTTCATTTCGCCGTCGAGGAGCAGCCAGCGTGTGATGCCGATCGACTCCAGGAACGGCACGTCGTGACTGGCCACGATCAGCGCTCCCTCGTACGACTCCAGGGCCGTGGCCAGCTGCTTCACGCTCGCCATGTCGAGGTTGTTCGTCGGTTCGTCGAGCATCAGGAGCTGCGGCGCGGGCTCCGCGAGCAGCAGCGCCGCCAGCGCCGCCCTGAACCGCTCGCCGCCCGACAGGGTCGCCGCCCGCTGGTCGGCCCGCGCCCCCTTGAACAGGAAGCGGGCCAGGCGGGCCCGGATCCGGTTGTTGGTGGCGTCGGGCGCGAAGCGCGCCACGTTCTCGGCGACGGTCAGCTCCTCGTCGAGCACGTCGAGCCGCTGCGGCAGAAAACGCAGCGGGACATGCGCGAGCGCCTCTCCTTCCACGGCCTCCAGCTCCCCGGCGATGGTGCGCAGGAGGGTCGTCTTGCCCGCGCCGTTGCGGCCGATCAGCGCGATCCGTTCGGGGCCGCGCAGCTCGAACTCGCCCTGCACGCGCGCTCCGTAGCGCAGCGAGAGGTCCCGCAGCGTGAGTACGGTGCGCCCCGGCGGGACCGCGGTGAACGGCAGGTCGACGCGGATCTCGTCGTCGTCCCGCACCGCGTCGACGGCGTCGTCGAGGCGCTCCTTCGCCTCGGTGAGCTTCTCCTCGTGCATGATGCGGTGCTTGCCCGCGGACACCTGGGCCTGGCGCTTGCGCTCGCCCATGACGACCTTCGGCTCGCGCTTGGTGTCCCACATCTTCTGGCCGTACCGCTTGCGGCGGGCCAACTTGACCTGAGCGTCGGCGAGTTCGCGCTTCTGCTTCTTCAGGTCGGACTCGGCGACGCGCACCATGCGCTCGGCCGCCTCCTGTTCGGCGGCCAGCGCTTCCTCGTACGCGGTGAAGTTGCCGCCGTACCACTTGACCCCTCCGTCCCGCAGATCGGCGATCTGGTCGACCAGATCGAGGAGTTCGCGGTCGTGGCTGACCACGACCAGGACCCCGGACCAGGCGTCGACGGCCGCGTACAGACGCCGACGGGCGTACAGGTCGAGGTTGTTGGTGGGTTCGTCGAGCAGGAGTACGTCGGGGCGGCGCAGCAGCAGCGCGGCGAGGCGCAGCAGTACGGACTCGCCGCCCGACACCTCCCCGGTGGTGCGGTCCAGGCCGATGTGGCCGAGGCCGAGCTGATCGAGGGTCGCCACCGCACGCTCCTCGACGTCCCAGTCGTCGCCGACCGCCGTGAAGTGCTCCTCGGCCACGTCGCCCGACTCGATGGCGTGCAGGGCGGCGCGGGTCGCGGCGATGCCGAGCACTTCGTCGACGCGCAGACCGGTGTCCAGGGTGACGTTCTGCGGCAGGTACCCGATGTCGCCCGCGACGCGGACGGCGCCCTCGCTCGGCCTGAGCTCACCGGCGACGAGCTTCAACAGGGTTGATTTTCCTGACCCGTTGACCCCGATGAGGCCGGTTCTTCCAGGCCCGAAGGCCACCTGGAGTCCGTCGAAGACACCGGTGCCGTCCGGCCAGGTGAAGTCGAGCGACGTGCAGGTGATGGAGGTGGGGGTAGTAGACATGTGGTCCTCGCGGTTGCGTGAGATGAAGCGCGGTCAGGGGCAACGCGTTTCGGGACACCGCGGGGCGCGACAGGCAGGACGGGAGCAGCGTCGTCAGGAGGCGAGGGCAGAAAAAAGGGCCCTGTGCCCGGGGACGGCTCGTACGCCGAGGTCGCACGCTACGCACACAGCCGAGCCGTGTGACGCGGTGACTCCAGACCTCAGACGAGCAACGTCCTACTCCTATCGGCGACAACAGAACCGCTATACACCGTACGGGGCGCCCCCGGCGCTGTCAACGCTTTATCGTGACCGCGCGGACCCTGCGGACCCCGTGAACAAGGAGGCCCCATGCCCTATGGCTCGCTCTCGCTGCCGATGCGGATCTTCCTGCTGGCCTGGGACACCGGGCGCGGCAGGATCACCGGCGCCCCCGACCTGCACTACGCGGTACGGGCCTGCGCGCTCGCCGAACTGGCCCAGCGCGGCCTCGTCTCGGACGTGGACGGCATCGTCACACCGGTCTTCGGCGCGCGCACCGGCGACGCGGCCCTGGACAGCCTCCTCGAACTCGTCGAGGAGTCCCGACCCCGAAAATGGCGCGGCTGGGTCACGCACAAGGCCCGCCACACTCTGGACCGGGTGCGTGACCAGCTGGTCGCCGAGGGCTTTCTGCGCACGGAGCGCACCCGGATCCTCGGGATCTTCCCCTCCCGGCGGTACGAACTCGAGCGCGCCGGGTACGTCGAGGTCCTGCACGCCGAGGCGCTCGCCGTGCTGCGCGGTCCGGTGCCGGTGTCCGAGGTGCCGGCGGGCGACGCGGCCCTGGTCGTGTGCGCGGCGACGGGCAAGCTGCGCGGCGTCATCCCGGGCAAGGAGCGCAGGCAGCACAAGGAGCGCCTCGACGAGCTGACCGAGCGCAGCGGGGCGCCCGTTCCGGGGCTGCCCGAGGTGATGCGGACGCTGCGCAAGGCGCTGGCCTCGGCGGTCACGGCCGCGGAGGCGGCCAGGTCGAGCGGCAACGGGGGCGGGGGCGGTTGAGGGGGCCGTGCGAGGAGCCGTGCGAAGGGTCGCGCGGTGCGGACGTACATGTCGGATTCTCGCCAGCTCAGTTGCGTACGGCGCTGATTGAGTGGCCGCATGACGACGACGAACCTTCGTGATCAGGCAGCGGCATTCCGGGCCCTGCACATCGCCGGCCGGCCCCTCGTGCTGCCGAACGCGTGGGACGCGGCCAGCGCCCGCATCATCGAGGCCGCCGGAGCCGCGGCCGTGGCCACCACCAGCGCCGGTGTCGCGTGGGACCGCGGGGCCGCGGACGGCGACCGGCTCGGCAAGGACCGTGCGCTCGGGGCGCTCGCCGAGGTCGCGGCGGCGGTCGCGGTGCCGGTGACCGCCGACATCGAGAGCGGCTACGCGGCGGACCCGGCGGGTGTCGCCCGCACGGTGCGCGAGGTGCTCGCCGCGGGCGCCGTCGGCGTGAACATCGAGGACGCGCTGTACGAAGGGGACGCCCTGTACGAGGAGGGCGCACCGCTGCGTTCGGTCGCCGGACAGGCGGAGCGCATCGCGGCGGCGCGCGCGGCCGCCGACGCGGCGGACGTGCCGCTGTTCGTCAACGCGCGCATCGACACGTATCTGCGAGGGGTGGGGGAGCGGGCGGACCGCGCCGGGCTGACCCTGGAGCGGGCTGCCGCCTTCCTGGCCGCGGGAGCGGACGGGATCTTCGTGCCGGGGGCCGTGGACCCGGAGACCGTGAAGACGCTCGTCGAGGGCGTCGACGGACCGCTCAACGTGATGGCGGGACCCGGTGCGCCGTCGGTCGCCGAGTTCGCCGCTCTCGGCGTCGCGCGGATCAGCGTGGGGTCGGGCATCGCCCAGGCCGCGCACGCCGTCGTGCGCGAGGCGGCGCGCGAGCTGCTGGCCGAGGGCACGTACACGTCGCTGGCGGGCGGGCTCGACTACGGGGAGCTGAACACGCTGCTCGCCGGGTGACGCCGGGTGACGGCGGGGGTGTCGCGGGCGACGGTTCAGCGGGCCTGCCGCGTGTTCAGCAGGCGTCCCGCATCAGCTCGGCGAGGTCGTGGTCCAGATCGACGTGCAGATGCTCGTCGCCCGCGGGAACCAGGGCCAGCGTGCGGTGCAGGAAGCGGCGCAGCTCGCCGGTGCGGATGTGGACGATCGCCGTGCCCTCGGGCGCGTGGAACTCCACGACCGTGCGGTCGAAGCCGTACGGCCGCACGCGGACGTCGCCGTCGCCGACCGCCTGTTCCATGCCCAGGGTGAGCAGCTCGCGGGCGAAGGTCCAGAAGACCTCGATGCCCTCGAGGGTCGCCGGGGCGGGGAAGCTCATGCGGACGGCGAACGGATCATTCCGGTCGTAGTGCAGCGACGCGGGAATCGTCGGCATCCGCGGCGCGGCGGCGACGAGGCGGGCCTCTACGGCTTGATCGATGCTGGTGGACAAGGCCTGCTCCCTCAACTACAGCTGGACGACTCGGGTCGACACTTGGATAGACGTCGGAATGACGGAATCCGTGCACGCGAACACAGAGTGACCTCGGTCACCGCGTGCTCTTCACCGTCTTCACAGAAATCGCGGAAGGAATCATGAGTTCCGGTGGTAACTTCGCCGGCCATGAAGTCCTTGGGGAAGACGAGATGGTCGTGGCCCGTGGGCCGCACGGTGTCGGTGGGGCTGTGCGGGGCCGCTCTCGCCGCGATGGCACTGGCCGCGCCGGAGTCCGCCGGAGCAGTTCCCGCGAGCCCTGCGAGCCCCGCAAGCCCTGCGCAGCAGCGCGGCGGCTGGGATCTCAAGGACAGCGGCACCGACGCCCGCTTCCGCGGCCTCGCCGCCGTCAGCCGGAAGACCGCCTGGGCGGCGGGCACGAAGGGCACCGTGCTGCGCACCTCGGACGGCGGCGACAGCTGGCGGAACGTCTCTCCGCCCGGAGCCGGGGAACTGGAGTTCCGCGACATCGAGGCGTTCGACGGCCGCCGCGCGGTGGTCCTCGCCATCGGTGAGGGGGAGGCCTCGCGGGTCCTGCGCACCTCGGACGGCGGCGCGACCTGGACGGAGTCGTTCCGCAACACCGAACCCAAGGCCTTCTACGACTGCATGACGTTCTTCGACCGGCGCCACGGCCTGGCCATGAGCGACCCGGTGGACGGCAGGTTCCGCATCCTGTCCACCGCCGACGGCGGCCGCTCCTGGAAGGTCCTGCCCGACCAGGGCATGCCCGCCGCGCAGGAGGGCGAGGCGGGCTTCGCCGCGAGCGGCCAGTGCCTGGTGAGCTCCGGCCCCCGCGACGTCTGGCTGGCCACCGGGGGAGCGGCACGCGCGCGTGTCCTGCACTCCGCCGACCGCGGCCGCACCTGGAGAGCCACCGACGCCCCGATCCCGGCGGGCGACCCGGCGCGCGGCGTCTTCGGCCTCGCCTTCCGCGACCGTACGCACGGCATCGCGGTCGGCGGCGACTACCGCGCCGACCAGCCGTCACCGAAGGCCGCGGCCACCACCGGGGACGGCGGCCGCACCTGGACCACGGCGAAGCAGCCCCCGCCCGCCTACCGCTCCGGAGTGGCCTGGCTGCCGGGGAGCCGCCGGGGCGCCCTCGCGGTCGGGCCCACCGGCACGGACGTCACCGCGGACGGCGGGCGCACCTGGCGGACGGTCGACGCGGGGTCGTACGACACCGTGGACTGCACGCGCGACCGGGCCTGCTGGGCGGCGGGCGAGAAGGGCCGGATCGCGCGCTGGGAGCGGGACTAGCGGGTCCCGGCGGCGTGCCTAGGGCAGTACCTGCCGGTAGGGGGCGAGTGCCGGGGCCGTCTTCGTGGCGATGAACTCGGTGATGCGGTACTCGCAGACCTCCGCGAGCACGAAGGGATCGCTCGCCGCGATCTTCTCGATCGCCGCGCGGTCGTCGGCCACCGCGATGAGCACGCCGCCGTCCCGCGGATTCTTGCGCCCCGACGCGATGACGACGCCCTGCGCGTACAGCTCGTCGAGCCAGGCGACATGCGCTTCCAGCTCCTTGTCGACGGCGGACACGGGCGCGGTGTAGGTCAACTCCAGAACGAACATGAGCGCGAGGCTACCGGCGCGGCCCGCCAGGCGTGGCCGCGGCCCGGGGCGTTCGCTTTATCCTGATCGTTCAACCGGTCGCTCCATGGGGCGGCTTAGTGACGCGTGGCCGCCCCATTTCCGCCGGGAGTTCGCTTTGCTGTACAGGAAGACCGCTCTGCGCGTCGCCGCACCCGTGGCCGTCGCCGCCCTCGCACTGACCGCCTGCGGGGGCGGCGACGGCAAGAAGGACTCCGGGGACCGGGCGAAGGCCGGTGCGCGCGCCACAGGCGAGAGCGCCACCGGCGAGTCGAAGGAGGGCCTGGTCTCCGCCGACTACGAGGTCACCGCGCAGAAGGTCGAGCTGGGCACCGAGGCCGAGACCGCGAAGATGGTGTCGGACCCCGAGGAGGCCAAGGGCCTGATCCCGGCCGTCGCCCACGTGAAGTACACCTACAAGTCCGCCACGCCCCTCGCGACGAGCCCGCGCGTGAGCTACTCCAGCAGGATCTGGGCGGACGGCAGGCGCGGCACGCTGATCGTCGGCGCCGCCGACGGCAAGCAGGGCTGCGAGGCTCCCCGGTCCATCAAGGGCTGGAAGCGGGGCGAGTCCCACGTCCTGTGCGAGACCTACCTGGTGCCCGAGAACGCGAAGGACCTGGAGGTCCACTGGTCCGATCTGGACGGCGAGGCGTTCGTCTGGAAGTTCGAGGCGACCAGGTGACGACCACCCTCGCGCCCGCAGACTGGCCCGCCGACGAGACGGCCGCCCGCGCCGTCCAGGACGCACTGCGCGCCCGGACGGTGCTCGACGAGGCGGGCCCGCCGCCGGGCACGGGGCACGTCACGGGAGTCGACGTCGCCTACGACGACGAGCGCGACATCGTCGCCGCGGCGGTCGTCGTCCTGGACGCCGCAACGCTCGACGTCGTCGAGGAGGCGACCGCGGTGGGCCGCGTGGCCTTCCCGTACGTGCCGGGCCTGCTCGCCTTCCGCGAGATCCCCGCCGTCCTCGCCGCCCTGGGCAGGCTCGGGGCCGATCCGGGCCTGGTCGTCTGCGACGGCTACGGCATCGCGCACCCCCGCAGGTTCGGCCTCGCGAGCCACCTCGGCGTCCTCACGGGGCTGCCCACGATCGGCGTGGCCAAGAACCCCTTCACGTTCACGTACGAGGCTCCCGGCGCCCCGCGGGCGAGCGCGGCCCCCCTCCTCGACGGAACGGAGGAGGTCGGCCGCGCGCTGCGCACCCGCGAGGACGTCAAGCCGGTGTTCGTCTCCGTCGGCCACCGCGTGAGCCTGGACAACGCCTGTGCCCACACCCTGAGCCTGACGCCGCGCTACCGCCTCCCGGAGTCGACGCGGCGCGCGGACGCCCTGTGCCGTGCGGCGCTGCGCGAGGCGACCGCTAGCGCGACGCCGCCACCCGGAACCTGAGCCCCGCGGCCCCGAGCCGCGCCGTCAGGGCGTCGCCCATCGCCACGGCGGTGGTCAGCTGTCCCGCCACCTCCGGCAGACCCTCGTCGAGGGCCAGGCACAGCGCCGCCTCGCCCAGCATCTTCGCCGTCTCGTCGTACCCCGGATCACCGCCCGAGACCTCCGTGAACACCCGCTTGCCGCCGCCCTCGCCGACGAACCGCACGGAGAACCAGCTCGTGGCCCGCCGCTGCTCGCCGGGTCCGTCGCCCGGCTTCATCCGCGAGGACAACCACCGGCGGGCGGGCGGCAGTTGCGCCGCGACCGCGAGACCGCCGACGGCCGCCGCGCCGCCGACCGCGAACGGCAGGGTCTTCACGGCCGCGTAGTGGCGGTAGCGGAAATCGGGTCCGTAGCGGTCGAGCGCCCGCGCCGAGCGCTGCACCACCTGCGGGTCGATGGTCGGCAGGGGCAGCGCCCAGGCGCCGACCTCGCCCGCGTACCGGGGCGCGGCCGGCGGCGCGTACGCCGTGCGGCCCACCACGCGCGGCTCGTGCCGGCGGCGGTCACGGGCGGCGGCCATCATCTGCGGCCCGCGGGCGAACTGGTTGAGCGCGGAGGCGAACGTGCCTCCGGAGAACGTCGCGTTGGTGCGCACGAACCCGTCGACGCGCAACGGCACGCCCTCCGGGAGCTGTCGCACCGTGAAGTACGCGCCCAGGTCGTGCGGTACGGAGTCGAAGCCGCAGGAGTGCACCAGGCGCGCGCCCGTCTCCCGGGCCGTGGCGTCGTGCCGCACGTACATGAGGTCGACGAACTCGGGCTCACCGGTGAGGTCCACGTAGTCCGTGCCCGCCTGTGCGCACGCGGCGACGAGCTCCTGGCCGTACGCGAGATAGGGGCCGACGGTCGTGGCCACCACGCGCGCGTGGTCCGCCATCTCCCGCAGGGACGCCGGGTCCGCCACGTCCGCGCGGACCAGGGGGAGCTCCGCGCACGCCGGGTGGACGGCGGCGAGCTTGTCCCGCAGCCGCTCCAGCTTCCCCGTGTCACGCCCCGCGATCGCCCAGCGCAGTCCCTTCGGCGCATGCGCGGCGAGGTACTCCGCGGTGAGCACGCCGACGAAACCGGTCGCTCCGAACAGGACGATGTCATGCGCGCGGTCCGCCGCGCGCTGCTTGCCGTTGCCGTTCTGACTGGTCATGGCACCTCTCTGCCGTGCGCCCCGCGCCGATGTCGGACGCCGAGGCTAGCGCGCGAAGCGGGGCCGGCCGCACGGCCCGTCCCCGATTTGTCTAAGCGCTTGCTTGCTAGGGTCTTGTGCGGAGTGGAACACGTTCTTAGCATCACTGGTGTTACATCAGTTGTGTCATAACGCTGGGGGCTCAATGGCAGTTCCGGACAAGGGCGTTCTCGGGCCGCTGGCAGGGGTGCGCGTGGTCGAGCTGGCGGGGATCGGTCCCGGCCCGTTCGCGGCCATGCTCCTCGCCGACCTCGGCGCCGACGTCGTGCGCGTCGACCGGCCGGGCGGCGGCGGTCTCGCGATCAATCCCGAGTACGACGTCACCAACCGCAACAAACGCTCCGTGATCGTCGACCTCAAGGCGGCGGACGGCGCGGACCGCGTCCTCGACCTGGTGGACCGCGCCGACGTGCTCATCGAGGGCTACCGCCCCGGCGTCGCCGAGCGCCTCGGCGTCGGGCCCGGCGCCTGTCACGCCCGCAACCCCAAGCTCGTCTACGGCCGGATGACCGGCTGGGGGCAGGAGGGCCCGCTGGCCCAGCGCGCCGGACACGACATCGCGTACATCGCGATCACCGGCACCCTCGGCATGATCGGCAATCCCGGCGAGCCGCCCACGGTCCCCGCGAACCTCGTCGGCGACTACGCGGGCGGCTCGCTCTATCTCGTCGTCGGCATCCTCGCGGCCCTGCACCACGCGCGCGAGAACGGCACGGGCCAGGTCGTGGACGCCGCGATCGTCGACGGCACCGCGCACCTCACGTCGATGATCCACGGCATGCTCGCGGGCGGCGGCTGGCAGGACCGGCGCGGCGCGAACCTCCTGGACGGCGGCTGCCCCTTCTACGGCAACTACGAGACCGCCGACGGCGGTTACATGGCCGTCGGCGCCCTGGAGCAGCAGTTCTACGACGAGTTCATCGAGCTCCTCGGCCTCACCGGCGAGGCGCCCGCGCGCAAGGATCTCGCGCGCTGGGGCGAGCTGCGCGAGGCGGTCGCCGCCCGCTTCAAGGCACGTACGCGCGAGGAGTGGACGGCCGTCTTCGAGGGTTCCGACGCCTGCGTGGCGCCCGTCCTCTCGCTGTCCGAGGCCCCCGACCACCCCCACCTCGCGGCCCGCGGCACCTTCGTGCACCACGGCGGCATCACTCAGCCCGCCCCCGCACCCCGCTTCTCCTCGACCCCCACGCACGTCCGCGGCGGCCCCGCCCAGCCGGGCGCCGACACCGAGGACGTGGCCCGCGACTGGGACGTACCGGTGCTCGTCCAGCATTCCGACACCACCACGAAGGAAGACAGCTGATGGAGATCTCCGCACCTCTCGCCTACGCGGGCGACCCGAGGCAGGCCGCCGACGACGTGGCCGCCCTGGAGTCCGCGGGCCTGGACGCCGTCTGGGTGGCGGAGGCGTACGGCTTCGATTCGCCCACCATCATGGGCTACCTTGCCGCGCGCACCGAGCGTATGAAGATCGGCGCCGCGATCCTCAACGTCTACTCGCGCACCCCCGCCCTCATCGCCCAGACGGCGGCCGGACTCGACGCGATCTCCGGCGGCCGGGCGATCATCGGGCTCGGCGCCTCGGGCCCGCAGGTCGTCGAGGGCTGGCACGGAAAGCCGTACGACAAGCCCCTGGCCCGCACCCGCGAGGCCATCGAGCTGACCCGGCGCATCCTGCGCCGCGAGGTCATCGACCACCACGGCATCACGGACATGCCGCTGCCCGCCGAAAAGGGCGGCAAGCTGGGCAAGCCCCTGAAGATCCTCACCAGGCCGGTCCGCTCCGAAGTGCCCCTCTACGTGGCATCCCTCGGCCCCGCCAACGTCCGCATGACCGCGGAGATCGCCGATGGCTGGCTGCCCACCCTGTTCATCCCGGAGAAGGCCCACCAGGTGTGGGGCGCCCCGCTCGCCGAGGGCAAGGAGAAGCGCGATCCGGCGCTCGGCCCGTTGCAGACG
The DNA here is from genome assembly GCF_040644915.1 of Streptomyces sp. NPDC046925. Classification (NCBI taxonomy): domain Bacteria; kingdom Bacillati; phylum Actinomycetota; class Actinomycetes; order Kitasatosporales; family Streptomycetaceae; genus Streptomyces; species Streptomyces sp. NPDC046925. The sequence continues at coordinate 994,813 of NZ_JBEYWZ010000001.1, forward strand.
GTCGCCGGCGGACTGCTCTCCATCGGCGAGGACGCGGCCGCCGCACGGGATCTGGCCCGCCCCCAGATCGCCCTCTACGTGGGCGGCATGGGCGCACCGGGGAAGAACTTCTACAACGACCTCGCGGTCGCGTACGGCTACGAGAAGGAGGCCGCGCGCATCCAGGAGCTGTATCTCTCGGGCAAGAAGAAGGAGGCCGAGGCCGCCGTCCCGGACGAGTTCTGCGAACTCATAACGCTGTGCGGGCCCGAGAGCTACGTCCGCGAGCGCGTCGAGGCCTTCCGTGAGGCGGGCGTCACCATGCTCAACGTCATTCCCGTCGGCCCCGAGCCGGCCACGTCGATCGAGACCGTCAAGGGCTGGCTCTAGGAGGCCGTACGTGAAGCGACAGATCTTCTCCGCCGAACACGAGGCGTTCCGCGAGACCGTCCGCACCTTCCTCAGCAAGGAAGTGGTGCCCCACTACGAAGAGTGGGAGAAGGACGGGATCGTCAGCCGTGACGCGTGGCTCGCCGCGGGCAAGCAGGGGCTGCTCGGGCTCGCCGTGCCCGAGGAGTACGGGGGCGGCGGCAACGCCGACTTCCGCTACAGCGCCGTCCTCGCCGAGGAGTTCACCCGCGCGGGCGCGGCCGGGCTCGCGCTCGGCCTGCACAACGACATCATCGGCCCCTACCTCACCTCCCTGGCCACCGACGACCAGAAGCGGCGCTGGCTGCCGGGTTTCTGCTCCGGCGAGATCATCACGGCCATCGCGATGACCGAGCCGGGCGCGGGCTCCGACCTCCAGGGCATCCGCACCACCGCCACCGACCAGGGCGATCACTGGCTGCTCAACGGCTCCAAGACCTTCATCTCGAACGGCATCCTCGCCGACCTCGTCATCGTCGTCGCCAAGACGTCGGCGGAGGGCGGCGCGAAGGGCCTGTCCCTGCTCGTCGTCGAGCGGGGTATGGACGGCTTCGAGCGGGGCCGCAACCTCGACAAGATCGGCCAGAAGTCCCAGGACACCGCCGAGCTGTTCTTCAACGACGTACGCGTCCCCAAGGAGAACCTCCTGGGCGAACTCGACGGCGCCTTCATCCACCTGATGACGAACCTCGCGCAGGAGCGCATGGGCATCGCCGTCGCGGGAATCGCCGCCGCCGAGCACCTCCTGGAGATCACCACGACGTACGTCAAGGAGCGCGAGGCCTTCGGGCGCCCGCTCTCCAAGCTCCAGCACATCCGCTTCGAGATCGCCGAGATGGCCACCGAGTGCGCGGTCACCCGCACCTTCCTCGACCGCTGCATCGTCGATCACTCGAACGGCGAGCTCGACGCCGTGCACGCCTCGATGGCCAAGTGGTGGGCCACCGAGCTGCAAAAGCGCGTCGCCGACCGCTGCCTGCAACTGCACGGCGGATACGGCTACATGACCGAGTACCGCGTCGCCAAGGCCTTCACCGACGGCCGCATCCAGACGATCTACGGAGGCACGACCGAGATCATGAAGGAGATCATCGGCCGCTCCCTGCTCGCCTGAGTCCGCCCCACCCTCACCTGCAGAGTTCTTTGCGAAAGGCTGCTGTCTTGACCACCGAAGCGTACGTATACGACGCGATCCGCACCCCGCGCGGACGCGGCAAGGCCAATGGCGCCCTGCACGGCACCAAGCCGATCGACCTCGTCGTCGGCCTGATCCACGAGATCCGGGCGCGATTCCCCGACCTGGACCCGGCGGCCGTCGACGACATCGTCCTCGGCGTCGTGGGCCCCGTCGGCGACCAGGGCTCCGACATCGCGCGCATCGCGGCCATCGCCGCCGGTCTTCCCGACACCGTCGCCGGCGTCCAGGAGAACCGCTTCTGCGCCTCCGGCCTCGAAGCGGTCAACATGGCCGCGATGAAGGTGCGCTCGGGCTGGGAGGACCTGGTCCTCGCGGGCGGCGTCGAGTCGATGTCGCGCGTCCCGATGGCCTCGGACGGCGGCGCCTGGTTCGCCGACCCGATGACCAACTACGAGACGGGCTTCGTGCCGCAGGGCATCGGCGCCGACCTCATCGCCACGGTGGAGGGCTACTCCCGGCGTGACGTCGACGAGTACGCCGCCCTGTCCCAGGAGCGCGCCGCGGCGGCCTGGAAGGACAACCGCTTCGAGAAGTCCGTCGTGCCGGTGAAGGACCGCAGCGGCCTGGTCGTCCTGGACCACGACGAGTACATGCGTCCCGGCACCACCGCCGACTCGCTCGCCAAGCTGAAGCCGTCCTTCAAGGACATCGGCGACCTCGGCGGCTTCGACGCCGTCGCGCTGCAGAAGTACCACTGGGTCGAGAAGATCGACCACGTCCACCACGCGGGCAACTCCTCCGGCATCGTGGACGGCGCCGCCCTGGTCGCCATCGGCACCAAGGAGGTCGGCGAGCGCTACGGCCTCGCGCCGCGCGCCCGCATCGTCTCCGCGGCCGTCTCCGGCTCCGAGCCGACCATCATGCTCACCGGTCCCGCCCCGGCCGCCCGCAAGGCGCTCGCCAAGGCGGGCCTGACCATCGACGACATCGACCTCGTCGAGATCAACGAGGCGTTCGCGGCGGTCGTCCTGCGCTTCGTGAAGGACATGGGCCTGTCCCTGGACAAGGTCAACGTCAACGGCGGCGCGATTGCGTTGGGGCATCCCCTGGGCGCGACCGGGGCGATGATCCTGGGCACGCTGGTCGACGAGCTGGAGCGCCAGGACAAGCGGTACGGCCTCGCCACGTTGTGCGTGGGCGGGGGGATGGGCATCGCCACGATCGTGGAACGGGTGTAGCGCCGCGGGGGCCGGGAGCCGTCGCCGACCGCGGGTACGTCGTGGTCGCTCGCGCAGTTCCCCGCGCCCCTGAAGGCGTGCGCTGCGCGCAGCCTTCCCCGCGGGGAACTGCGCGACCAGCCCCCACCCACCGCCGGTCGGCAACGAAACGGCACCACCCTCCCCGGATCCCGCCCGGGCCCACTCAGACTTCACGGAGACAAGACCATGACCGAAAGCACGACCATCCGCTGGGAGCAGGACGACACCGGTGTCGTCACTCTCGTCCTCGACGACCCCAACCAGTCCGCGAACACCATGAACCAGGGTTTCAAGGACTCCATCGCGGCGATCGCCGAGCGCGCGGAGGCCGAGAAGGACTCCATCCGCGGCATCATCTACACCTCCGCCAAGAAGACCTTCTTCGCGGGCGGCGACCTCAAGGACATGATGCAGGCGGGCCCCGAGAACGCGCGGGACGCGTTCGAGGCTGGCGTCGCCATCAAGTCCTCCCTGCGCCGCATCGAGACCCTGGGCAAGCCGGTCGTCGCCGCCATCAACGGCGCGGCCCTGGGCGGCGGCTACGAGATCGCCCTGGCCAGCCACCACCGCGTCGCGCTCGACGCGCCCGGCTCCAAGATCGGCCTGCCCGAGGTCACCCTCGGCCTGCTCCCGGCGGGCGGCGGCGTGACCCGCACCGTGCGCCTCATGGGCATCGCGGACGCGCTCCTGAAGGTGCTGCTCCAGGGCACCCAGTACAACCCGAAGCGCGCCCTGGAGAACGGCCTCGTCCACGAGGTGGCCGCCACCCGCGAGGAGATGATCGAGAAGGCCCGCGCCTTCATCGACGCCAACCCCGAGTCGGCCCAGCCCTGGGACAAGCCGGGCTACCGCATCCCCGGCGGCACCCCCGCCAACCCGAAGTTCGCGGCGAACCTGCCCGCGTTCCCCGCCAACCTCAAGAAGCAGATCAACGGCGCCCCCTACCCGGCCCCGCGCAACATCCTCGCGGCGGCCGTCGAGGGCTCCCAGGTCGACTTCGAGACCGCGCTGACCATCGAGGCGCGGTACTTCACCGAGCTGGTCACCGGGCAGACCGCGAAGAACATGATCCAGGCGTTCTTCTTCGACCTCCAGGCCGTCAACTCCGGCGCCAACCGGCCCAAGGGCATCGAGGCACGCCAGGTCCGCAAGGCCGCCGTCCTGGGCGCGGGCATGATGGGCGCGGGCATCGCCTACTCGTGCGCCCGCGCGGGCATCGAGGTCGTCCTCAAGGACGTCTCGGCCGAGGCCGCCGCCAAGGGCAAGGCCTACTCCGAGAAGCTGTGCGCCAAGGCGGTGCAGCGGGGCCGTACGACGCAGGAGAAGGCCGACGCGCTGCTCGCCCGCATCACGCCGACCGCCGACCCGCAGGACCTCGCGGGCTGCGACGCCGTGATCGAGGCGGTCTTCGAGGACACCGCCCTCAAGCACAAGGTGTTCCAGGAGATCCAGGACGTCATCGAGCCGGACGCGCTGCTGTGCTCCAACACCTCGACGCTGCCGATCACGCAGCTCGCCGAGGGCGTCACGCGCCCCGTCGACTTCATCGGCCTGCACTTCTTCTCGCCGGTCGACAAGATGCCGCTCGTCGAGATCATCAAGGGCGAGCGGACCGGCGACGAGGCCCTGGCCCGCGCCTTCGACCTCGTACGCCAGATCAACAAGACGCCGATCGTCGTCAACGACTCGCGCGGCTTCTTCACCTCGCGCGTGATCGGGCACTTCATCAACGAAGGCGTCGCGATGGTCGGCGAGGGCATCGAGCCCGCGTCCGTCGAGCAGGCCGCGGCCCAGGCGGGCTACCCCGCCAAGGTCCTCTCCCTCATGGACGAGCTGACCCTCACCCTGCCGCGCAAGATCCGCAACGAGACGAAGCGGGCCGTCGAGGAGGCCGGTGGGACCTGGGCCGGGCACCCCTCGGACTCCGTCATCGACCGCATGGTCGACGAGTTCGAGCGCCCCGGCAGGAGCGGAGGAGCGGGCTTCTACGAGTACGTGGACGGCAAGCGCGCAGGCCTGTGGCCGGGTCTGCGCGAGCACTTCACCAAGCCGGGCACGGAGATCCCGTTCAAGGACATGCAGGAGCGGATGCTCTTCTCGGAGTCGCTCGACACCGTGCGCCTGGTGGAGGAGGGCGTCCTGACGTCCGTCGCGGACGCCAACATCGGCTCCATCTTCGGCATCGGCTTCCCCGGCTGGACCGGTGGCGTGCTCCAGTACATCAACGGCTACGAAGGCGGCCTGCCCGGCTTCGTGGCACGCGCGCGTGAGCTGGCCGACCGCTACGGCGAGCGGTTCACGCCGCCCGCGCTCCTGGTCGAGAAGGCCGACAGGGGCGAGAAGTTCAGCGACAACTGACGCCCTTCACCTGCGGTTCCGTTCCCTCCGGGGCGGAACCGCAGGTCGTCGCCCCCGCGTCGTATCCTCCCGTAGAGCATGATCACGACAAACGGAGGATGTACCGCTGTGCGGTTGACAACTGGGGGAACGACGCGAGCAGTCGGCGTCGGAGTGCTGGTCCTGACGCTGGCCCTGACGGGCTGCGGCGGCAAGAAGAAGAACAAGAAGCACAAGACGGGTTCGGGGTCGTCGCACAGCCGCACCATCGGCGGCGCGGCGGGCGGATCCGCCGCCAAGGGCGCCGGTTCGCTGAGCGGCGCGCGCGACGCGAAGGCGATCCTGCCGCCCGCCGAGACGATGCCCGCCGCTCTGCGCACCGTCTCCGCCGAGCTGCACAGCCGTGCCAAGGCGCCGTCCGTGTGCAAGGAGCCGACCGGCAAGTGCAAGGGCGCCGTCGCCAACGGCCGGGTCGGCTACCGCAGCAACGACAAGGCCGAAGGCGCGAGTTACGAACTGATCGTGTACCGCAGGGAGAGCGCCGCCGGGCTCGCCTTCGCGGCCTGGGACAACTATGTGCGTACCAACACGCACAAGCTGAAGGTCGTCGAAGGGCCCCGGCAGGGCTCCGGCAGCGTCGCTTTCGGGTCTGTGGGGTCCGGGCAGCAGAACACCCGGCAGATCGTCATCCTCCAGGGCAAGTACGTCGCCACGCTGAAGATCCGGGACAACTCCGGATCCGCGGAGGCCATGAAGGACCTGAACGTTCTGGCCGAGGTCTATGCCACGCGGCTGCAGCAGGCCTCGCGGGGCGAGACGCCGACGGCCACCGCGGCCAACACCAGGGTCTAGCAGGGGGCCGGGAGTGGCTCAGGAGTCCTTGAGCCACTCCCGCAGCTCCTCCTTGAGGGAGCGCTGGAACGCCGTCACCAGGGCCTGCACCACCATCGGCTGCATATGGGCCGACAGGGACCGCATCGCCGCCACGTGCTCCGGGTCTGACTCCCGCTCCCGGTAGGGCCCCCACACCTCGTCGCGGAAGAGGCGGGACAGCTCTACGGCCGCCGAGCGCGTGTGCTCCATCAGGACCGTGCGCGCCGCCAGGATCGTCTCGTGCGCGATGGGCACGTCGAGCAGCTGCACGCCCAGGCGCAGCAGCCCCGGATCGACGCTGTAGACACCCTTGGGCTCCGCGGGCGCGACGACCCCCATCGCCGAGAGCCGGTCCAGATCCCCGTCGCTCAGTGGCCGCCCCGCCCGGCGCTCCAGCTCCGCGCGGTCGGTCTCCTCGGCCGAGTCGGGCGCCCAGGAGGCGACCACCGCGCGGTGAATGGCGAGGTCATGGGCGCTCAGGTCCGGCGGCAGCTGCTCCAGATACCGCTCGATCGCCGCCAGCGTCATGCCCTGGTGCTGGAGCTCCTCGATGAGCCCGAGCCGGGACAGATGCTCCTGGCCGTAGTGACCGACCCGGCGCGGACCGATCACCGGCGGCGGCAGCAGGCCCTTGGTGCCGTAGAAGCGGATCGTGCGGACGGTGACGCCCGCGCGCGCGGCCAGTTCGTCGACCGTGAGCGTCGGCTCGTCGGTGTCCGGTGTCCTCGTCATCGTCATGGCAGCACATCGCCTTCCCGTTCGTGCACCGGCAGTTGTGCACCGATCCGGTGCAACAGTATTGCTGTCTCACCACTGTTGTGAAAGCGTCCCGCCCAGTCACTTGAAAGCGTCAGGCCCGGTCACTTGCTTCGTCGATGACGCCAGGAGGCGGTCATGACCACGATCCTGCGACTTCCCGGGGAACCCGCCGGCATCACGCTCCCCGCCCTGCTGCTCCGCAACGCCGAGGACCACGGCGACCGCCCCGCACTCTCCTGGCGCACCGCACCCGAAGGCCAGTGGACGACACTGACCTGGAGCGAAGCCCGCCGCAAGATCGCCGTCCTCGCCGCCGGATACGCGGCGCTCGGCGTGCGGCGCGGCGAGCACGTCCTCATGATGATGGGCAACCGCCCCGAACACTGGCTCAGCGATCTCGCCCTCGTGCACCTCGGCGCGGTCCCCGTCACCGTCTACGGCACATCGGCCCCCGAACAGATCGCCCACATCGCCCGGCACAGCAGGGCCCGCTTCGCGATCGTCGAGGGCGCCCGCGAACTGGACCGCTGGGAGCCCCTCCTGCCGGACGTCACGGTCCCGCTGGAGCGCCTGGTGGTCGTCGAGCCCGCCGACGCGGGCACGCACCGCACGTACGGCTCCCTGCACGCCACCGGGAGCCGTCTCTTCGATCCGGACGGCTTCGAGAAGGCCTGGCGCGAATCCGCCGCGGAGGATCCGCTCACCGTCGTCTACACCTCGGGCACCACCGGCGACCCCAAGGGCGTCCGGATCTCCCACCGCAACGTCGTGCTGAACGCGGTGGCCCTGGACGCCGTGGTCGAGCTCCCCGACTTCGTGGAGCACATCAGCTACCTCCCCTTCGCGCACGTCGCCGAGCGCATGCTGGGCATCTACCTGCCGGTGTCCCGCGCCGCTCACGTGTACCTGTGCGCGGACCCCGCCGCCGTCGCCGCGACCGCCCGTGAGCTGCGTCCCGCGCAGTTCTTCGGGGTCCCGCGCGTGTGGGAGAAGCTCGCCGCGTCCGTGCGTGCCGCTCTCGCCGGGCTGCCGCAGGAGCAGCGCGAGGCGATCGAAGCGGCGAACGAGACGACACGCGCGCGCGTGGAGTACGTCGAACGTGGCGAGGACCCGCCGGACGACCTGGAGACGGCGTACCGCGAGGCCAAGGAGAAGGTCCTCGATCCGCTGCTCTCCCTGGCCGGGTTCGACCGCCTGGTGTGGACCGCGAGCGCGGCGGCCTCGATGCCGCAGGACGTCGTGCGCTTCTGGGCGGGCTTCGGCCTCGTGATCATGGACGCGTGGGGTCTGACGGAGACGACCGGGGTCGTCACCCTCAACACCCCGGCCTCCTTCCGGCTCGGCTCGGTGGGCAGACCCCTGGACGGCCTGGAGATCCGCACCACCGAAGACGGCGAGATCCTGGTGCGCGGCGCGACCGTCTTCGACGGCTATCTCCTGCCGGACGGCGGCGTGGAGTCGGCCCGCGACGCCGACGGCTGGTTCGCCACCGGCGATGTCGGCCGGATCGACGAGGACGGCTTCCTCTGGCTCACCGACCGCAAGAAGGAACTGATCGTGACGTCGACGGGAAAGAACGTCTCGCCCGCACTCGTCGAGAACACGCTCAAGGAGCACCCCCTCATCGGGCAGGCCCTCGTCCACGGCGACGGCCGCTCCTACCTCGTGGCGCTGCTCGTCCTGGACGCCGAGATGGCCCCCGCCTGGGCCGCCGCTCGGGGCATCACGGGCGACCTGATGGCGAGCGAAGCCGTACGCGACGAGATCGCGCGGGCCGTGGAGGCGGCCAACGCGCGCCTCAACCGCACCGAGCAGATCAAGCGCTACCGGCTCCTGGGGGAGGAGTGGAGCCCGGAGACGGGAGAACTGACACCGTCCCTGAAGCTGCGCCGCAGGGTCATCCGGGAGAAGTACGGGGACGCCATCGACGGGCTGTACACCACCTGACGCACCCAGTGATCCACGGTCTGTACACCCGGTGATCATTGTGTGTACACCCCCTGCCCACCATGTGAGAAGTGCCGCTATGTGACGTGCGCCACCGCATGTCGAGCGATCTCTGGGGGAAGGTGTCGCGTCGGTCCACGCACCTCAGGGGTGTCGTGGACCGGAGCACATCCGGACACCGGAGTTTTCCGGGCACCAGAGAGTAGACCCCCCACGTGAGCAAGGAAGCCGTAGACACGGCCGCTGCGGACGCATCCCGCACAGATGCGTCCCAGGCCCCCGCGGACGCGGGAGACGCCGGTTACAGCAAGGACCTCAAGGCCCGTCACGTCAACATGATCGCCATCGGTGGCGCGATCGGAACTGGACTCTTTCTCGGTGCGGGCGGCCGCCTGCACTCCGCGGGCCCCGCGCTCGCCGTCGCGTACCTCGTGTGCGGCATCTTCGCCTTCTTCGTCGTACGCGCCCTCGGCGAGATGGTCATCTACCGGCCGTCGTCGGGTTCGTTCGTCAGTTACGCGCGTGAGTTCCTCGGCGAGAAGGGCGCCTACGTCGCCGGCTGGATGTACTTCCTCAACTGGTCGACCACCGGCATCGCCGACATCACCGCGATCGCGCTCTACACGCACTACTGGAGCCTGTTCACCGACATCCCCCAGTGGGTGCTCGCGCTGATCGCCCTCGCCGTCGTCCTCGCGATCAACCTGATCTCGGTGAAGTACTTCGGCGAGATGGAGTTCTGGTTCGCGATCGTCAAGGTCGCGGCCCTGATCGCCTTCATGCTGATCGGCATCTTCCTGCTGGTCACCCAGCACAAGGTCGGCGGCGAGACGCCCGGTCTGAGCGTGATCACCGACAACGGCGGCTTCCTGCCGCACGGCCTGATGCCGGTCGTGATCGTCATGCAGGGTGTCGTCTTCGCGTACGCCTCGCTGGAGCTCGTCGGCGTCGCGGCGGGCGAGACCGCCGAGCCGCACAAGGTCGTCCCGCGCGCGGTGAACTCGATCATGTGGCGCGTGGGTCTCTTCTACGTCGGCTCCGTCGTCCTGCTCGCGCTGCTCCTGCCCGGAGCGGTCTACTCGGCGGACCAGAGCCCGTTCGTGACGGTCCTCTCCAAGATCGGCGTGCCGGCGGCCGGTGACGTGATGAACCTCGTCGTCCTCACCGCCGCGATGTCGTCGCTGAACTCCGGCCTGTACTCCACGGGCCGCATCCTGCGCTCGATGGCGATGGCCGGTTCGGCGCCGAAGTTCACCGCGAAGATGAACAAGAGCCAGGTCCCCTACGGCGGCATCCTGCTCACCTCCGCCGTGTGCGTGCTCGGCGTCGGTCTGAACTTCCTCATGCCGAGCAAGGCCTTCGAGATCGTCCTGAACGTGGCGTCCCTCGGCATCATCAGCACCTGGGTGATCATCATGGTCTGTCACCTGGCATTCGTCCGCCGCGCCAAGGAGGGCGTGATCACCCGGCCCGGCTTCCGGCTCCCCGGCAGCCCGGTCACCGAGATCGTCACGATCGTCTTCCTGCTCTCCGTCCTCGTCCTGATGTGGAAGGACCCGGAGATCGGCCGCAAGACGCTCTACCTCATCCCGATCATCGGGGCGGCGCTGGTCGCCGGCTGGTACGGGATCCGACGCAGGGTCGACCGCGAGGCGGCGGGCCTCACGAAGTAGCGGCTCGACCGGCCACTGTCGGTGGCTGCGTCTACGGTGGCGTCATGTCGGAGATCTCATATGTCCGGGGTGACGCCACCGCGCCGTTCGGCAAGGGCGTCAAGCTGATCGCCCATGTCTGCAACGACCTGGGGGGCTGGGGCAAGGGCTTCGTCGTGGCGGTGTCACGCCGCTGGCCCGAGCCGGAGGCGGCGTACCGCCGGTGGCACCGCGAGCGGGCGAAGAACGACTTCGGTCTGGGCGCCGTCCAGTTCGTCGAGGTCGATCAGTACATATGGGTGGCCAACATGATCGGCCAGCACGGCATGCGTACGGGCAGCAAGGGCGTCCCCGTGAGGTACGAAGCCATCGACACCGCCCTGGCGGCCCTCGCCGACAAGGCGGTCGAGCTCGAAGCCTCCGTGCACATGCCGCGCATCGGCTGCGGTCTCGCGGGCGGAAAGTGGTCCCGCATCGAGCCGCTGATCGCCCGGCGCCTGGTGGAGCGGGGCGTCGCGGTGACGGTGTACGACTTCGGGGACTGAGGCGGGGCTGCGGCGGGGCGGCGGCCGCGGAGTGGTGGGAATCACTCAACTGCCGTACAGGTGCGCGTTGTTCCGCACGTATGAGCGGGTAGATCGGCGGCATGCAGCTCATTCCCATGCCGCTAGGGCCCATCAACCCGGACGTCGAGCACATGGTCGTCGGAGCCGTGCTGTTCGCGCCCCTCTACTTCTTCGCCAGGCGCATGATCCTGCGCCTCAACCGCGTACTCGAAGTCCGCGCCGAGATCCTTGAGGAAGCCGCCGGACCGGCGGCGGAGCTGCGCCGCGACGCCGAGCGGATACGCGCCGTGAAGGAAGCGACGCTGGCCGAGGCCCGCCGCGAGGCCGCTCAGGTGCGCCAGCAGGCCCGGGAAGAAGGGGCCGCCCTGATCGCCGCCGCCCGCGAGGACGGCGTACGCGAACGCGACGAGGCGCTGGCGGACGGGAAGGTCACGATCGCGGCCGAACGCGCGGCGGCGGACGCCGAACTGCGCTCCCACGTAGCGGAGCTGGCCTCCGAGCTGGCGAGCAGGATCGTGGGGGAGCCGGTCGCCACGGCGACGGGTTCCGGCCGCTAGCAGAGCACTTTCGCGTCTCACGGGGCGCCGGGCGCACCACCGGCCTGGCGCCCCGCGTGGTGTCGCGGCACGCTCGGACCATGGAACTCATGGTGCCGGTCAAGGACGGCGAGGTCTGGGCGGAGGACTCGGGAGAGCCCGGCGGCCGGGGGAGGACGGGCGGCGACGCGCTGCCGCTGGTCCTGCTGCATCCCGGCGTCGCGGACTCCCGTGTCTGGGACGGAATCCTGCCCCGCCTCACCGAGCGGTGCCGGGTCATCCGCTACGACGCGCGGGGTTACGGCAGGTCTCCCGCCCCCACCGGGCCCTTCTCGCTCGTCGATGACCTGACCGCGGTCCTTGACCACTTCGACGTGGCCCGCGCGTTCCTCGCGGCGTCGAGCATGGGCGGCACCACGGCCATCGGCCTCGCGCTGGGTGACCCGGGCCGGGTGGCGGGGCTTGCCCTGCTGGTCCCCGGCATCACCGGCAATCCGGACTTCCTCATGGCGGAGTTCACGGCCGAGGTGGGCCGGCTCGCGGAGGCGGGCGACATGGACGGCATCGTGGCCCTGGTCAAGCGCACCTCGGCGGCCGCGGGGGCCGGGAACGACCCGGCGGACGCGCTCATCAGGGCGGTGATCCCGGCCTGGTTCGCGGTCCACCCCCACCAGGTGCCCGACCCGCTCGCCTTCGACCGGCTCGGCGAAATCGACGTGCCGTGCGTCCTGGCCCTGGGGGAGCGCGACGACCCCGAGGTGGTCCGCTGCAACGAGGAGATGGCGGCCCGTATCCCCGGCTGCCGGCTCGTGCGGCTGCGCTCCAGCGACCACTTCCCGACTCTGCGCGAGCCGGACGCCGTCACGGAACTCATCCTGGGGGCGTACGCGGCGGCGGGCTGACCGGGGGCGCACCGCACATCACCGGCTCCGCCGAGTTCGTCCTGAAACGCCGGACGCGCTGATTCCCCCCGCCCACCCACCCCTCCTTCCCAGCGGCTCGACGCCGGGTAAACGGGTGGGTGGGCGGGAGAGCATCCGCCGCGAAGCGGCGGGCCAGGATCAGTGACCGTGGTCGTGGACGCCGTTCGTCGCGGCGATGGACTTCCAGGACTTCGGCGCAGCCGGAGCCGAACCAGCGGACGAGGACCGGGCGATCCCCGCGTCCTTGGCGGCGGGCGCGTCCGGACGCGACGGCTGGAACAACCACGCATCGAACAGCGCAGCGAGAGGCCTGCCGGACACCTTCTCCGCGTACTTCACGAAGTCACTCACCTTCGCGTTCCCGTACGCATGCTCCTTCGGCCACCCCTTCAGAATCGCCGAGAAGGACTTCTCGCCGATCTCGTTGCGCAGCGCCTGCAGGGCAAGACCCCCGCGGTCGTACACGGCGAGGTCGAACTGGTTGTCCGGGCCGGGGTCGCCCGGCTTGACCTTCCAGAAGGGATCGTCGGCCGGGTGCTGGGCGTACACGTAGTCCGCGAGCTCCTGCGCCGTCCCCTCGCCCTCCTTCTCCGACCACAGCCACTGGCTGTACCGCGCGAAGCCCTCGTTGATCCAGATGTCCTTCCAGCCGTCGACGGACACGCTGTCGCCGTACCACTGGTGGGCCAGCTCATGGACCACGACGGAGACGTTGGACCCGTTCGCGAACTGCTTCGGGCTGTAGAACGGCCGCGTCTGCGTCTCCAGGGCGAAGCCGCTCGTCACGTTCGGGACGTACCCGCCAAGGGCGTTGAAGGGGTACTTGCCGAAGACCGTCTCCAGCCACTCGGCCACCTCGGCCGACCGCTCGATGCTCGCCCGCGCGGCCCCCGCGTTGTCGCCGAGGTCCTTGCTGTAGGCGTTCAGGACGGGCAGGCCGTCCGCGGTCTTGTCGGTCGTGATGTCGAACTTGCCGACGGCGAGCGTCGTCAGATAGCTGGCCTGCGGCTTGTTGGAGCGCCAGTTGAAGCGCGTCCAGGCGAGCTTCGAACTCTGCGACTGGAGCACGCCGTTGGAGATGGCCTGCGAGCCGTCCGGCACGGAGACCGAGACGTCGTACGTCGCCTTGTCGAGCGGGTGGTCGTTGGACGGGTACCACCACGCGGCCGACTCCGGCTCCTGCGCGGCCACGCCGCCGTCCGGCGTACGCGCCCACGCCGTATAGCCGTTGATCTTCACCTCGGACGGCTTGCCCGCGTACCGCACGACGACGGTGATCGGCGTGCCCTTGGGCAGGCCGGCCGCCGGAGTGATCTCCAGCTCCTGGTCGCCGGACTTCTTGAAGGCCGCCTTCTTACCGTTGACGCGCACCTCGCTGACCTTCAGGCCGAGGTCGAGGTTGAAGCGGGAGAGATCCTGCGTCGTGGTGGCGTTGATGGTCGCCGTGCCTTCGAGCAGGTCGGTCTTCGGCTGGTACTTCAGCCGCAGGTCGTAATGCGAGACGTCGTAGCCGCCGTTGCCGCTCGCCGGGTAGTAGGGATCGCCGATACCCGGTGCTCCGGGCGTGAAGTCGGCGGCCGATGCCGGGATCGCCAGCAGCAGAGAGGCCGCGAGCGCGCCCGGGGCGATGAGTCTGCGGTGCACAGGAACTCCAAGTCGTGGGGGCGGTTCAGTAGATGAGTCCGACCATATTGAGCCCCGCGGCCATGCGTCATGTCCATGGTCGCTCCTGTCACACGATCGCCATTCGGCCGACATGTGCCAAAACGCCCCATGAGCCTGTCGCCGGTGCTTACTGCCCTCTGTCGCGCGGGAGTTCACCGGTGTACCTTCCGCGCCATGCCGATACGTGCGCGACGCACGCGCTTGATCCGGAGATCACTGCTGACGACGGCGCTCGCCGCCCTCCTTGCCACGCTCGTGGCCCCGGCCACCGCACAGGGGACGCCGGGCGCCCCGCGTGAGAGCAAGCCCGTCTACTCGTACGAGAGCGCGATCCGCGAATCCGTCTGGGTCGACACGAAGGTCGACGGTGACGGCGACGGTAAGTCCGACCGCGTCGCCGTCGACATCGTCCGGCCCCGCGAACCGGCCCGGCAGGGCCGGAAGATTCCCGTGATCATGGACGCCAGCCCGTACTACTCCTGCTGCGGGCGCGGCAACGAGAGCCAGAAGAAGACGTACGACGCGGGCGGCAATCCCGTCCAGTTCCCGCTCTACTACGACAACTACTTCGTGCCCCGCGGCTACGGCTTCGTCGCCGTCGACCTCGCGGGCACGAACCGCTCCGACGGCTGCGTGGACGTCGGGGGCCGCTCCGACGTCCAGTCCGCCAAGGCCGTCGTCGACTGGCTGAACGGCCGGGCCCGCGCCTACACCACCCGCACCGGGGACAAGAGCGCCGAGGCGGGCTGGACGAACGGCGCCACCGGCATGATCGGCAAGAGCTATGACGGCACCATCGCCAACGGCGTGGCCGCCACCGGCGTCCGGGGCCTGAAGACGATCGTCCCGATCGGCGCGATCTCCTCCTGGTACGACTACTACTTCGCCAAGGGCGCCCCGCTCTACGACAGCGGCCCCGAGTGGCTCTCGGACTACGTGGAGAGCCCCGAGGCGCGCGCCCGCTGCGCCGCCGTACAGAAGCGACTTGTCGACGAAGCGCCCCGCAGCGGCGACTGGACCCGGCTGTGGAGCGAACGCGACCACGTACCGGACGCCGACAAGGTGAAGGCCAGCGTCTTCGCCGTACACGGCATGCAGGACCTGAACGTCCGCATGAAGCACTTCGGCCAGTGGTGGGACGCGCTCGCGGACGCGGGCGTCGAGCGCAAGGTGTGGCTCAGCCAGACCGGCCACGTCGACCCCTTCGACTTCCGCCGCGGCGACTGGGTGCGCACCCTGCACCGCTGGTTCGACCACGAACTCCTCGGCTACGACAACGGCATCGACCGCGAGCCGATGGCCGACATCGAGCGCGCCCCCGACCGCTGGACCACCGACCGCGTCTGGCCCCCGCGCGCCACCGACACCGTCAAGCTGCGCCCCGGCAAGGGAACTTCCCCCGGCGTCGGCACCCTCGGCACACGGCCGGGCACCGGCAGCGAGACCTTCACCGACGACCCGGAGCTGAGCGAGACCGACTGGGCCGCGCAGATCGACTCCTCCACCCCCTCCAAGGCCGGGTTCATCAGCAAGCCCCTGGGCCGCGACCTGCGCCTCTCCGGCTCCTCCGAGGTCACCGTCACCGCGACCCCGACCACCCGCACCGCCCACCTCTCCGCGGTCCTCGTCGACCTCGGCCCCGACACCATCCGTGACTACGCGAGCGCGGGCGAGGGCATCACCACGCTCCCCGAACGCACCTGCTGGGGCGCGAGCACCGGCGGCGACAGCTCCTGCTTCAAGGAGACGAGGGCGAAGACCGCCGACGTCGACCACACGGTCTTCAGCCGCGGCTGGGCCGACCTCGGCAACTGGGCCGACGACCACAAGGGCCGCCCCCTCACGCCGGGCAAGAAGCACACCATCACCCTCGATCTGGCCGCGAGCGACCACGTCGTGCCCAAGGGCCACCGCCTCGCGCTGATCGTCGCGGGCACCGACAAGAACCTCATCGATCCCCCCGCCGACACCCCGACCCTCGCCATCGACCTGGCCCGTACGTCGGCGAAGGTCCCGCTGGTCGGCGGCGCCGACGCGTTCCGCACCTCCGGGAGCCCCGCGAGCGTCACCCCCCGCGAGTCCCGTCTCGACGGCGTGGCCCCGCCGCGTCCGTTCCGCCACGTACCGGGAGGCAGCACTTCATGAGACCCCGCACCGGCCGCATGCCCCGCATCCGCACCCTGGCGCTCGCCTGTGCCACCGCCGCGCTCGCCGCACCCCTGGTGACCGCGCCCGCGCAGGCGACGCCGACCCCGCCGCGCACCGGATTCGAGGAGACCGACGGGGCGCGCTGGACCAGTCAGCCGGAAGAACAGGCCCTCCTCGCGGCCATCGACAAGTCGACCGACCGGGTCTCCGTCTCCCGCATCGGCACCACCAAGCAGAACCGGCCCGTCCAGCTGGTCCGCATCGGCGAACGCCCCTCGAAGAACACGGTGTTGCTGATCTGCAGCCAGCACGGCGACGAGCCCTCGGGCCGCGAGGCGTGTCTGTCGACGATCCGCGACCTGGCGTATGCGAAGGACAAGAAGACCCGCACGTTCCTCTCCCGCACCACGCTCCTCGTCGTCCCCACCGCCAACCCGGACGGCCGCGCCGCCGACACCCGCGGCAACTCCGACGGCGTGGACATCAACCGCGACCACATCTCGCTGAAGACCGCCGAAGCCCGCGCCATGGCCGCCGTCATCCGCGACCGGCAGCCCGACTCCATCTACGACCTGCACGAGTACGGAGCAACTCCCGAGTACTACGACAAGGACCTCTTCGACCTGTGGCCGCGCAACCTCAACACCGACGAGGCGGTGCACGACGAGGCGCGGACCCTGTCCGAGGCGTATGTCAGGCCCGCGGCCAATAAGTCGGGATACACGACAGGAACGTACGGAATCTGGACCGATCCCGTGACCGGCGATCCCGTCAAGCAGACGGCGGGCGACGGCCAGGAACGCATCCTGCGCAACGTCTCCGGCATCAAGCACGCGGCGGGCCTGCTCATCGAGAGCCGCGTCGACCCCCTCACCGACGCCGAGAAGAAGGACGAGGCGCTGAACAACCGGCGCCGGGTGACGTCCCAACTCTCCGCGCTCGGCGGCCTGTTCGCCTACGCCGACGAGCGGCGCGGCCAACTGGAGGCGGCCACCGGAGCGGCCCGCGCCGAAGGCTTCCGCGACCGCGGCCCCGTCTATGTCGGCGGCGCGGACAACGACCCGGCCGAGCCCTCCGAGGTGATCCAGGACCCGCCCTGCGGCTACCGGCTCGACGCCGCCCAGTACGGCGGCATCAAGGACGAACTGGCCCTGCACGGAGTCAAGGTCAGAAGGGACGGAAAGGCCGCCTACGTACCGATGAGGCAGTCCGCCAGGGCGCTCGTGCCGCTGCTCCTCGACGAGCGCGCCGCCTACCACCTCGTCACAGGTTCACCCGACACCAACTGTTGAGTGGTTGATAGGTGCGTCACATGTGGTACTGGGTAGCGGACCACAGAGTTTGTACGAATGCGAAACCGTGAGAGGTGTACTTGTGACGCAAGACCAACAGAAAGCGGACGGCGGGGGAGGGGACGGGCATCTGATGCATGCCGCCCACGGCGGCAGCCATCCCCAGACCGACCGCATCGTGTTCGGCGTGACCGCCGTGCTGACCCTGGCCTTCGTGGTCTGGGGCGGCGTCGCCACGGACTCGCTGGAGAGCACCTCCACGAAGATGCTCAACGGCCTCATCCACAACGGTGGCTGGGCCTTCATGCTGGCGGCGAGCGGCTTCGTGGTCTTCGCGCTCTGGCTCGCCGTCAGCCGGTACGGAAAGATCACCCTGGGCGAGGAGGGCGAGGAGCCCGAGTTCCGCACCGTCTCCTGGGTCGCGATGATGTTCAGCGCCGGTATGGGCATCGGCCTGATGTTCTACGGCGTGAGCGAGCCGCTCGCCCACTACATGAAGCCACCGCCGGGCACCGATCCCGCCGACTCCGCGGCGAAGATGGAAACGGCGATGTCCACCACCCTCTTCCACTGGACGCTCCACCCGTGGGCGATCTACGCGGTCGTGGGTCTCGCCATCGCGTACAGCACCTTCCGGCGCGGACGCAGGCAGACCATCAGCGCCGTCTTCACGCCGCTCATGGGCGAGAAGCGCGCGAACGGCGCCTGGGGCAGGGTCATCGACATCATCGCCATCTTCGCGACGCTCTTCGGATCGGCGGCGTCGCTCGGGCTCGGCGCGCTGCAGATCGGCAGTGGCTTCGAGGTGCTCGACTGGAGCAGTGACGTTCCCACCAGCCTCCTTGTGGCCATCATCGCCGTCCTGACCGTGGCGTTCGTGGCCTCCGCCATCTCCGGTGTGGAGAAGGGGGTGCAGTGGCTTTCCAACATCAACATGGTGCTCGCGCTGCTGCTCGTGGTGTTCGTCTTCATCGCGGGCCCGACCGTCATCGTCCTCGACATGCTGCCGACCTCCATCGGCTCCTACCTCGGTGATCTGCCCCAGCTCGTCGGGCGCACCGAGGCGTCGAGCGGCAAGGGCGTCTCGGACTGGCTGGGCAGCTGGACGGTCTTCTACTGGGCCTGGTGGATCTCCTGGACGCCCTTCGTGGGCATGTTCATCGCCCGGATCAGCCGGGGCCGCACGATCCGGCAGTTTGTCGGCGGCGTCATCCTGGTGCCGAGCACCGTCAGCCTCATCTGGTTCGCCGTCTTCGGCAGCAGCGCGATGAAGGTGGCCGAGGGCGGCGGCCTCGCCGACGAGTCGACCGCCGAGGGCCAGCTCTTCGGCCTGCTGCACGAGTACCCCATCGCCACCGCGACGAGCCTGCTCGTGATGATCCTCGTGGGCATCTTCTTCGTCTCGGGCGCCGACGCGGCGTCGATCGTCATGGGCACGCTCTCCCAGAAGGGCGCGCTCGAACCCGGCAAGCTCGTGGTCGTCTTCTGGGGTGTCGTGACCGGTGCCGTGGCGGCGATCATGCTGCTCATCGGCGACGGATCGGGCAACGCCCTCACGGGCCTGCAGAATCTGACGATCCTCGTCGCCGCGCCGTTCGTCCTCGTGATGATCGGGATGTGTGTGGCGCTCATGCGCGACCTGCGCCACGACCCGCTGATCGTCCGGGGCGAGCACGGCACGGAGGCCGTCGAGAAGGCCGTGATCGCGGGCCACGAGCAGTACGACGGTGACTTCGAGATCCGTATCGGTCCGGCGGAGAACGGGGAAGAGGAGGACACCGGGGCCACCAAGGTCTGAGTCCTCTCCGCTTTCAGGAGGCGGCCGCCTCGTCCGCGAGGCGGCCGCCTCCTGCGCGTATCGTCCAGCCGGACACCGCTTGTGTACGCCATCGACCGTGCGTACGCCCGCCCGACTCCGGAGCGCCCCCAAACCCGGCCATATGACGGGCATTTGAGGCCGACGGGCTGTCATCGCAGCGCCGTCATATGCCCCATCCGACCCGGAACGTAGCGGAATGGCTCATGCCGTGCTCACATCAGCCCCCGGGTGGGGATACTCACACCATGTCTGCCGAGTACGCGACCTTCGGTCTGGCACCGGCCATGCGCGCCGGTGGAGTTCTCGCCAACGGTGAATATCAAGTCCACCGGGATTTCCTCGACTTCATCGTGAACGGGCGCCCGCTGCTGTTCCACCTCTCCGACCTCGACGCCGTCTCCCCACTGGCCTCCGACGTACCACCCGCGATATTCACCCACCATGTGCGCGGACTGCTCCTGGAGGCCGAAGCACCCCTGAGCGACGACCGGCACGTCATCTACGGCTGTCCCGAGTGCGAGGGCCTGGAGTGCGGGGCCGTCACGGCGGTCATCGAGCGGGCACCGGACGGCACCGACAGCTACGTATGGCGGGACTTCGCCTGGCAGACGGCCGACCGGGCCGACCTGCAACTCAACGGCTACCACGGCATAGGGCCCTTCCGCTTCGACGGCGCCGAATACCGCGACGCCCTCGGGCAGTTGCTGGCCCGCGGGGAGCCGACGGCGCGGCGCAGGGTGCTCCTGATCGGCGCCCGCGTCGCCGTCCTGGCCAAGCTCGCGGCGGCGCTGCGCACGATCGGCATCGGCGCCGAGATCGCCGCGGACGCGGCGGGCGTGCCGCCGGACGAGCTGCGGACGTACGGAGCGGTGGTCTTCGGGCGCGCCGTGTCCGCGGCGACCCGCGAAGGAGTGCGGGCCTCGTTCGACGCGGCGGGCATCCAGATTGCGTACGTCGACGGGCTGGCCCCGATCATCCCGCTCCTGGTCGCGCAGATCGAGGACGCCCTGGACCCCAGCCCGCTGGAGCAGCGCCGCCTGATGCGGCTCGGGGCGGTGGACGGCACGGCGGACGTCGAGATCACCTCGACCTGCCGGGTCCAGCTCATCGCGTACCGCCTCGACCGGCTCTCGCGCACCCAGGTCCATGAGGTCTTCGACGGCGTCCTGGAACCGGGGGAGCACCGCGTCACGCTGGACGCGAAGGCCACGAAGGGGGACTCGTTCGTGGTGGCACGGACGACGGACAGCGTCCTGGTGGCCGCGATAGTGCGCTAGCCGGTGACAGGGCGGCACCGCCCGCCCGTGCTGCCGCCGGAGCGGGCCGCCGCCTCGCCTAAACTCGACCCCCTGATGACCGCAACCCTCGTCGCCAAGAATCTCGCCGCCGGCCACGGCGACCGCTCCCTGTTCTCCGCCCTGGAGCTGGTCGTCGCCCCCGGCGACGTCATCGGCCTGGTCGGCGCCAACGGCGCCGGCAAGTCGACCCTGCTCCGCCTCCTCGCGGGCCTCGACACCCCGGAGAGCGGCGAACTGCGCCTCTCGCCGCCCACCGCCGCCGTGGGCCACCTGCCGCAGGAGCCAGAGCGCCGCCCCGGCGAGTCCGTCCGCAGCTTCCTGGCCCGGCGCACCGGCGTCGAGGAAGCCCAGCGGACCATGGACGAGGCCACACAAGGCCTGGTCGACGGCACACCGGGCGCGGACGACGCGTACGCGCTGAGCCTGGAGCGCTGGCTGGCGCTCGGCGGCGCCGACCTGGACGAGCGGGCCGACGAGGTCGCGGCGTCCCTGGGCCTCGACATCAGCCTCGACCAGCCGATGACCTCGCTCTCCGGCGGCCAGGCCGCCCGCGCGGGCCTCGCCTCGCTGCTCCTCTCCCGCTACGACGTGTTCCTCCTGGACGAGCCCACCAACGACCTCGACCTGGCGGGCCTCGAACGCCTGGAGAGCTTCGTACGGGGACTGCGCGCCGGCACGGTGGTCGTCAGCCACGACCGCGAGTTCCTCACCCGCACCGTCACCAAGGTCCTCGAACTCGACCTGGCCCAGCAGCAGATCAACCTCTACGGCGGCGGCTACGAGGCCTATCTGGAGGAGCGTGACGTCGCGCGCCGCCACGCCCGCGACGAGTTCGAGGAGTACGCCGACAAGAAGTCCGCCCTGGAGGGCCGCGCCCAGATGCAGCGCGGCTGGATGGACAAGGGCGTCAAGAACGCCCGCCGCAAGGCGGGCGACAACGACAAGATCGGCCGGAACTTCCGCAGCGAGGCCAGCGAGAAGCAGGCCGCCAAGGCACGCCAGACGCAGCGCATGATCGAGCGGCTCGACGTCGTCGAGGAGCCCCGCAAGGAGTGGGAGCTGCGCATGGAGATCGCCTCCGCGCCGCGCTCCGGCAGCGTCGTGGCCACCCTGCGCGACGCCGAGGTGCACCGCGGCGAATTCACGCTCGGCCCCGTGACGCTCCAGCTCGACTGGGCGGACCGGGTGGCGATCACCGGCGCGAACGGCTCGGGCAAGTCGACCCTGCTCGGCACCCTGCTGACCCGCATCCCCACGGACGCGGGGCACGCGGCCCTCGGCTCGGGGGTGCTCGTCGGCGAGGTGGACCAGGCCCGCGCGCTGTTCCACGGCCCGGAGTCGCTCCTGGACGCGTTCTGCGCGGCCGTGCCCGACACCGAACCGGCCGACGTGCGCACCCTGCTCGCCAAGTTCGGCCTGAAGGCCGCCCACGTCCTGCGCCCCGCGGCCACGCTCTCGCCGGGCGAACGCACCCGCGCGGGCCTCGCGCTGCTCCAGGGCCGGGGCGTCAACCTCCTGGTCCTCGACGAGCCGACGAACCACCTCGACCTGCCGGCGATCGAACAGCTGGAGTCGGCCCTCGACGCGTACGAGGGCACGCTCCTGCTGGTGACGCACGACCGCAGGATGCTGGACGCCGTACGGGTCACGCGCCGTCTGGAGGTGGCGGAGGGCAAGGTGACCGAGCTGTCACCCTGACCTCCGCCGTCGCTCCGCAGAGGGGCCCGGCTCTCGCTCCCGGGGCCGGTCCGGCTCAGCGCTGCTTGGGGTCCAGGAGTCCGGCCCTGCGCAGCGCGTCGGCCATCGCGTCGTTGGCGGGCGGCGGGCCCTGCCGCTGCTGCCGCTGGCCGCCCTTGCCCTGACCGCCCCGGCCCTGGCCGCCCTGCTGGCGCGGGGGCCGCTGCCCCCGCTGCTGCGGCGGGCGACCGCCGCGCCCCTGCTGCTCGCCGCCCGCGGCGTTCGCCTCGTCGTCCAGGCGCAGCGTCAGCGAGATCCGCTTGCGCGGAATGTCGACGTCCATCACCTTCACCTTGACGATGTCGCCCGGCTTCACCACGTCCCGCGGGTCCTTGACGAACGTCTTGGACATCGCGGAGACATGCACGAGCCCGTCCTGGTGGACGCCGATGTCCACGAAGGCGCCGAACGCCGCGACGTTCGTGACGACGCCTTCGAGGACCATCCCGCCCGCGAGGTCGGAGATCTTCTCGACGCCGTCCTTGAACGTCGCCGTCTTGAAGGCGGGACGCGGGTCGCGCCCGGGCTTCTCCAGCTCCTTGAGGATGTCGGTCACCGTGGGCAGACCGAAGGACTCGTCCACGAACTCGTCCGGCCGCAGGGAGCGCAGCGTCGCCGTGTCGCCGACGAGCGAGGCGACCTCGCCGCCCGTCTTCTTCGCCATCTTGCGCACCACCGGATAGGCCTCGGGGTGCACGGCGGAGGCGTCGAGCGGGTCGTCGCCGCCGCGGATGCGCAGGAAGCCCGCGCACTGCTCGTACGCCTTGGGGCCGAGCCGTGCCACGTCCTTGAGGCCCTTGCGGGACGAGAAGGGGCCGTTCGCGTCGCGGTGCGACACGATGTTCTCGGCGAGTCCGGCGCCGATGCCGGAGACCCGGGCGAGCAGCGGGGCGGACGCGGTGTTCACGTCCACGCCCACGCCGTTCACACAGTCCTCGACGACCGCGTCGAGGGAGCGGGACAGCTTCACCTCGGAGAGGTCGTGCTGGTACTGGCCGACGCCGATGGACTTCGGGTCGATCTTCACCAGCTCGGCGAGCGGGTCCTGGAGCCGCCGGGCGATGGACACGGCGCCGCGCAGCGACACGTCCATGTCGGGCAGCTCCTGCGAGGCGAAGGCCGAAGCGGAGTACACCGAGGCGCCCGCCTCGGAGACCATCACCTTCGTGAGGTTCAACTCCGGGTGCTTCGTGATCAGTTCACCGGCGAGCTTGTCCGTCTCGCGCGACGCCGTGCCGTTCCCGATCGCGATCAGGTCGACCGCGTGCTCCTTGGCGAGCTTCGCGAGGGTGGCCAGGGACTGGTCCCACTTGTTCGCCGGGACGTGCGGGTTGATGACGTCGGTGGCGACGACCTTGCCGGTCGCGTCGACCACGGCGACCTTCACGCCCGTACGGAAACCGGGGTCGAGGCCCAGCGTCGCGCGCGTGCCCGCCGGTGCGGCGAGCAGCAGGTCGCGCAGGTTCGACGCGAAGACCCGCACGGCCTCGTCCTCGGCGGCCGTACGCAGGCGCAGGCGCAGGTCGATCCCCAGGTGCACCAGGATGCGGGTCCGCCAGGACCAGCGCACCGTGTCCTGCAGCCACTTGTCCGCCGGACGGCCGCGGTCCTGGACGCCGAAGCGGTGGGCGACCGTCGCCTCGTACGAGGAAGGACCTTCCGTGGCCTCCTCCGGCTCGAGGACGAGGTCGAGGACGTCCTCCTTCTCGCCGCGCAGCATCGCGAGGATGCGGTGCGAGGGCAGCTCCTTGAAGGGCTCGGCGAAGTCGAAGTAGTCGGCGAACTTGGCGCCCGCCTCCTCCTTGCCGTCGCGGACCTTCGCGGCGAGGCGACCGCGCACCCACATGCGCTCGCGCAGCTCGCCGATCAGGTCGGCGTCCTCGGAGAACCGCTCGGCGAGGATCGCGCGGGCGCCGTCCAGGGCGGCCTGCGGCTCGGCGACGCCCTTGTCGGCGTCGACGAAGGCCGTGGCGGCGGCGAGCGGTTCCACCGACGGGTCGCCGAGCAGGCCGTCGGCCAGCGGTTCGAGACCCGCCTCGCGGGCGATCTGCGCCTTCGTGCGGCGCTTGGGCTTGAACGGCAGGTAGATGTCCTCGAGCCGCGCCTTGGTGTCCGCCGCGCGGATCTGCGCTTCCAGCTCGTCGGTGAGCTTGCCCTGCTCGCGCACCGATTCCAGGATCGCGGCGCGCCGCTCCTCGAGCTCCCGCAGATAGCGCAGGCGCTCCTCGAGCGTGCGCAGCTGCGCGTCGTCGAGCATCTCGGTCGCTTCCTTGCGGTAGCGAGCGATGAAGGGCACCGTCGAGCCGCCGTCGAGGAGGTCGACGGCGGCCTTCACCTGCCGCTCCCGTACGCCGAGTTCTTCGGCGATCCTGCCTTCGATCGATGCTGGAGTGGACGTCTGCAGAGGTGCCACGTTTCCCGCCTTCTCACTGGGGTTGCCGGGCAATTGTGGCAGGTGGCACCGACAGCGGGGGGATCAGACCCGGCGTGCCCGCGCCGATCGGCCTCCGGAGCGTGAGCCTCCGCCGAAGAGGCGGGCCAGGGCGCGGAAGGGCCAGGTCACCAGGAGAGCGAGCGCCGTGCCGATCGTGCGCAGGACATCCGCGATCGCACCGAGCACGGGTTTTCCCCCTTTCGTCGCCCGGTCCGGCACGCAGGTGTGCGGGGGCCGGAGACGGTACGGGTACCTCGGATCGCGCGGGTCATGCTCCGGGACTTCGCCGGTCGTGCCCCGGCACCTTGCCGGTCGGGCCGAGCCCCGGAGCGGTCCCGCCTACTCCTTGCCGAGCAGATCCGCCGGGAACGCCCCGGCCTGCAGTGCGGCGCCCGCGAACACCGTCCCCAGCTCGGTCAGGCGCTCGACGCCCGCGGCGCCCAGGTGTTCGTACGGCGCCCGGTCGAGGCGGTCGGTGGCCTCTTCGATGTCCCGGCGCAGCTCGACGCCCGCTTCCGTCAACTCGGCCACCCCGTCGTGCAGTCCGCGGGCGTGCAGGCGCTGTACGGCGGCGTCCCACTCCTCCTGGTTCCAGCCGCGGGTGGAGAAGTTCCACTTCGGCCGCATGCCCTTGCCGGTCGCGGTGTGGCTCACCAGGGCCTCGATGCCGTCGAGTTCGGCGTGCTGGAGGACCGTGAGGTGGCCGTCGCCCCGGTGCTCGCGCAGCAGGGTCGCGGCGTGCCAGAGCGCGAGGTGCGGTTGCTCGGGGACGGGCAGGTCCGCGTGGGCGGCGTACAGCGGGCGTGCGGAGCGGGAGCAGGCCTCGGCGGCGCGCAGGGCGAGCTCCGCCGCCTCCGCCATCTCCGGGGACGCGAGGGCTT
This sequence comes from Streptomyces sp. NPDC046925, assembly GCF_040644915.1. Lineage (NCBI taxonomy): Bacteria > Bacillati > Actinomycetota > Actinomycetes > Kitasatosporales > Streptomycetaceae > Streptomyces > Streptomyces sp. NPDC046925. The sequence continues at coordinate 1,020,485 of NZ_JBEYWZ010000001.1, forward strand.
CCTCGCCCAGGAGGCGCCGCAGCGTCGCGTCGACGGCACGCGCGCGTGCGGCGAGGACGTCCTCGGGCGAGGCGAGGCGCCAGATGCCGGGGACGTGCCGGGCGACTGCTTCGTGCTTGTAGTTGTAGAACGCCGCCGTGACCACTCCGGCGCCGACCGGGCCCATCGCCGCCGTGCGCACGGCGAAATTGACGGCCTTGGGGTGCGAGATCCCGATGTCGGTCAGCTCGCGGCCCGTATCGGGCGAGAAGTAGTGCGTCGAGTGAAGCGAATTGAGCACGTTGTGACATCGACGTCCCGCGCGCGGGTGCAGTGCCGGGGCCGGGGTGGGGGGCGAGAGAGAAGTCATGGACGCACGTTACCGACTGGTTGGTATGAGGTGAAGCCCGGGGCGCCCGCGCGGACGGGCCATCCCGTCAGGGGCGTGCGCTGCCTTTGGCAGGAAAGGTGGGCCATGTGTCATTGCGGTCATCGGGCACGGCGCCAAGAATCGGGGCATGGAGCAGCGAACCGTTCTGGTCGTCCTCTTCGACGGGGTGCAGAGCCTCGACGTGACGGGGCCCGTGGAGGTCTTCGCGGGCGCCGCCGCCTGCCGGGGCGGCGACGAGCCCGCCTACCGCATCCGCACCGCGTCCCTGGACGGCGCCCCCGTACGCACCTCCAGCGGACTCACCCTCGTACCGGACTCCTCCCTCGCCGACGCCCCCGTGCCGCACACCCTCCTGGCCCCCGGCGGCCTGGGCACCCGCGAAGCCGACCCGCGCCTGATCGCCTGGCTCCGTGAGAACGCCCCGCACGCGCGGCGCCTGGTCTCGGTCTGCACCGGCGCCATCCTCCTCGCCGAAGCGGGCCTCCTGGACGGCCGCCGGGCGACGACGCACTGGGCGTTCTGCGGCAAGCTCGCCCGCGACCACCCCGCCGTCGAGGTCGACCCCGATCCGATCTTCGTCCGGGACGGTCATGTCGCGACGTCCGCGGGTGTGACCGCGGGCATCGACCTGGCCCTTGCCCTCGTGGAGGAGGACCTGAGCAGGGACGAGGCGCTGACGGTCGCCCGCCATCTCGTCGTCTTCCTGCGGCGGCCGGGGAACCAGGCGCAGTTCAGCGCCCAGCTCGCCGCGCAGACCGCCCGGCGCGAGCCCCTGCGCGAGGTCCAGCAGTGGATCACCGAGCACCCGGACGACGACCTCTGCGTCGAGTCGCTCGCCGCCCGTGCCCGGCTCTCTCCCCGGCACTTCGCCCGCGCGTTCCAGACGGAGACCGGGATGACGCCGGGCAAGTACGTCGAGCGGGTGCGCGTCGAGCATGCCAGACGCCTCCTGGAGGACACCTCCGACGGGGTCGAGGAGATCTCGCGCGCCTGCGGCTACGGCACCCCGGAGGCGATGCGCCGGGCCTTCGTCAAGATCCTCGGCACGGCGCCCGCCGAGTACCGGCGGCGCTTCCACGCCCCCCTCGCCCCCAGCGCCCCTCTCGCACACCGGCCGGCACCCGCCCTCAACGGATAGGCACCCCCATGCAGATCGCCATCGCCTTGTTCGACCGCTTCACGGCCCTGGACGCGGTCGGCCCGTACGAGACCCTCAGCCGCATGCCCGGCGTCGAGACCGTCTTCGTGGCGGAGCGCCCCGGGCCCGTGCGCAACGACAGCGGCTCCCTCGCGCTCGTCGCCGACCGCGCCCTGGCCGACGTGCCGAGCCCCGACGTCATCGTCGTCCCCGGCGGGCCCGGCCAGAGCGACCAGATGGCGAACGAGACGCTCCTGGACTGGCTGCGCTCGGCGGACGCCACCAGCACCTGGACCACGTCCGTGTGCACCGGATCGCTCCTGCTCGCGGCCGCCGGGCTGCTCAAGGGCCGCCGCGCCACCTCGCACTGGCTCGCGCTCGCCGAACTCGGGCGGTTCGGCGCGGAGCCGACGGGGGAGCGGGTGGTGTTCGACGGCAAGTACGTCACGGCGGCCGGAGTCTCCTCCGGCATCGACATGGGGCTCACCCTGATCGGCCGGATCGCGGGCGAGGAGCGGGCCCGGGCCGTACAGCTCCTGACCGAGTACGACCCCCAGCCGCCCTACGACGCCGGGTCCCCGCAGAAGGCGCCCGCGCACCTGGTCGAGCAGTTCCGCGCGGGGAGCCGCTTCAGTCAGTAGCGACCGCCCCGGGCGTCCACGTGAAGCGCGGCTCACGGCGCTCCAGGAAGGCGGCGACCCCCTCGGCGGTGTCGCCGCCCGCGCGCGCCTGTGCGCCCCAGTGGGCGTCCCGGTCCACGCGCCCCGCGGCGAATTCCTTGGCCGCCGCCTGCGTCAGCTGCGAACGCACGGCGAGGATCCGGGTGAAATCCGCGACCCGCTTGTCCAGCTCGCCCGCGGGCAGCACCTCGTCCACCAGCCCCGTGCGCAGCGCGCGCCCCGCGTCGATCAGCTCGCCGGAGAACAACAAGTACTTGGCGGTGGCGGGCCCCACCAGCGACACCAGGCGCCGCGTCGACGAGGAGGGGTAGACGATGCCGAGCTTCGCCGGAGTGATCCCGAACAGGGCGCCCTCGTCCGCGAACCGCAGATCGCAGGCCGCCGCGAGCTGGCTGCCCCCGCCCACGCAGTAGCCGCGCACCGCGGCGAGCGTCGGCTTCGGGAAGAGCGCGAGCGCCTCCTCGGCCCGCACCGCCAGGTCCTGCGCCTCGCCCGGCGACTGCCGCAGCGAGGAGATGTCGGCCCCCGCGCAGAAGGTCGCGCCCTCGCCGGTCAGCACGACCGTCCGTACGGCCGGGTCGGCGGCGAGCCCGGCGAGCAGCGGCGGAACCTGCCGCCACATGTCCGCCGTCATGGCGTTGCGCTTGGCCGGATGGTCGATGACGACGGTGGCGACACCCAGGGTGACGGCGTGCCTCAGCTGCGGCTCCATGCGCCGGATGCTATCCGCACGCCTCGAACGTACGATCAAGAAGGGGCGGCCCTGAGAACTCTGCGCAGCGGGGGAAGCAGGACGGAGACGCTGATGGCCCTATTCAAGAGCTCCAAGACCCCCGAGTCCCCCAAGACCCCCGAGTCCTCGGACACCGCCGGGACCTCGAAGCCCGCCGCGCCGGACGCCGCGGGCGCCAAGCAGCTCAACCGCAGCCTCGGCTGGCTCGCTCTCCTCGGTGCGATCCTGGCGCTCGCGGGGATCGTGGGCCTCGTCTACGCGGGCGTCGCCACGCTGACCTCCATGCTCCTCTTCGGCTGGCTGCTCCTGATCGGCGGCTTCGTCGGACTGCTGCACGCGGTGCAGTCGCGCGGCACGAACTTTTTCTGGCTCGGCGTCGTCGTGGCGGCCCTGAACCTCGCCGCCGGTGTCGTGATCATCCGCAGGCCGGAAGTGGCGGCGGAGGCGCTGACGATGTTCGCGGCGCTGCTGTTCCTGACCGGTGGCGTCTTCCGCCTGGTGGGCAGCCTGGTGGTGCGCGGCCCGCAGTTCGGCTGGACGCTCGTGCAGGGTGCCTTCGGTCTGCTGCTCGGCATCCTGGTGCTCTCGAACTGGCCGAGCAGCAGTCAGTACGTGATCGGTTGCTTCTTCTCGCTCGCGCTGCTCTTCGACGGCCTCGGCCTGCTCGCCACGGGCCTCGGAGGACGCCGCATCGTCAGCATGGTGGCCGACCGGCCGGAGCGACCTGACAACCCGTACAACCCGAAGAAGGCATGAAAGCGAAGCCGAGGAAACAGGAACTGTCTTAGGGCTGACGCGGTCGGACGTCCGTGATCAAATGCCGTCGATAAGAGCTGACTTCTGGTCAGTCATGCGGTCCGGACCAGTGCGTTCCCAACACTCTTCGTGTGGTGACAATCGAGCGCAAGGGCGGCGACCGGACGATGGACGACGAGGGGAGGGGGCCGGGCCCACTCCCTCAGGAGACCGGGAAAGTGCCGTACGAGGGCGTGTGGCGGTTCACCGCCGCCGCCGTCGACGCCTCGGTGCCCCAGGCGCGGCACGCGGTACGCGACCTGCTCGCCCGGCAGGGCGTGCCCGCGTCGGACGACCTCGTGCAGGGCCTGCTCCTGATCGTCTCGGAACTGGTCACCAACGCGGTGCGGCACGCGGCCCTGCTGTCGCCCATGCTGGCCGTGGAGGTGGCGGTGGGCGCCGAGTGGGTGCGGGTCTCCGTGGAGGACGACCATCCCTACCGCCCGACCGCCCTGGTGGCCGACCACGGCCAGACCGGCGGCCGCGGGCTTCTCCTCGTGCGCGAGATCACGCAGGAGGCGGGCGGGGCCTGCGACGTCGAACACACCGCGAGCGGGGGAAAGATCATCTGGGCGGCCCTGCCCCTGAAGCCCAACGGCTCCACCCCGGCCAGGAGTTGACTCACCAGCCGGCGGAGGGCCCCGTCAGCTCCCGGATCGCGGGCCGCGCCGCGTCCAGGACCGTCATGAACCACGCCGAGAACGGACCCTCGGCGTGCCGCTCCGCCAGCTCCCCGGCCGTCACGAAGGCGGTCTCGCCGACCTCGTCGGCGTCGGGCCGCAGCGGCGACTGGACCATCCCCACGAAGAGGTGGTTGAACTCCTGCTCCACCAGGCCCGAGTCCGGGTCCGGGTGGTTGTAGCGCACCGTGCCCGCCTCCGCGAGCAGCGAGGGCGAGACACCCAGCTCCTCGTATGTCCGGCGCGCGGCGGCCGCGAACGGCGCCTCGCCCGGATACGGGTGTCCGCAGCAGGTGTTCGACCAGACGCCGGGGGAGTGGTACTTGCCGAGGGCGCGCTGCTGCAGCAGCAGCCGTCCCTGCTCGTCGAAGAGGAAAACGGAGAACGCCCGGTGCAACTGCCCGGGCGCCTGATGCGCGGAGAGTTTCTCCACTGTGCCGATCGTCCTGCCGTCCTCGTCGACGAGTTCCAGCAAGATCGCTTCTCCGGTGCCGTTCGACGAGCTGTTCGTCGCGGTGGCAGGTGTGGTCGGCATACCCATCCTTCGCTTCGGTCTTCGAGCTTCAAGTCTGCCGTACGCGAGGGCCCCTCCCGGCAAGGAACCACCGGAAGTCACCCGCAGCGGTGGACGGTCAGTGGCAGAGCTTCGCCTCGTGTTCCGCGTGGCCTACCGGCTCCAGTTGGAACGTGCAGTGCTCGACGTCGAAGTGGTCGCCCAGGCAGCCCTGCAGTTCGTGCAGCATCTTCTCGTTGCCGATCGCGTTCAGCGTCTCGGTGCTGACGACCACATGTGCGGACAGGACCGGCATACCCGAAGTGATGGTCCAGGCGTGCAGGTCGTGGACGTCCTCGACGCCCGGCAGATCCAGTATGTGCGAGCGGACCTCGGCCATGTCGACGCCCTTCGGCGCGGACTCCAGGAGCACGTTCAGGGTCTCCCGGAGGAGCTTCACCGTACGCGGGACGATCATGAGGCCGATGACGAGGGAGGCGATCGGGTCCGCGGCCTGCCAGCCGGTCGTCAGGATGAGCACCGCCGCCACGATCACGGCCAGGGAGCCCAGCGCGTCGGCCATGACCTCCAGGAACGCGCCGCGCACGTTCAGGCTGTCCTGCTGGCCGCGCATCAGGAGCGAGAGCGAGATCATGTTCGCCACCAGGCCGACGACGCCGAAGACGATGGTCAGCCCGCCCTCGGTCTCGGCGGGCGTGATGAACCGCTGGATCGCCTCGAACAGGACGTAGCCGCCGACGCCGAGCAGCAGCAGACAGTTGGCGAGCGCGGCCAGGATCTCCGCGCGGGCGTACCCGAACGTGCGGTTCTCCGTCGCCGGGCGGCTCGCGAACTGGATCGCGAGCAGCGCCATGCCCAGACCGAGGGCGTCCGTCGCCATGTGCGTCGCATCCGCGATGAGCGCGAGCGAATCCGCCATGATGCCGCCGACGATCTCGACCACCATGACGGTGACGGTGATTCCGAGCGCGATACGCAGCCGCCCCCGGTACGCCGCCGTCGCGGTGCCCGGCTGATGTGCGTGTCCGTGGTCGTGCCCTGCCCCCATGGAAGCCGCCTCCGTGTGCTCGGTATCGGTCTTCTGTTCCCCGGTCGCGCGTCTGTCGCGATCACAGTGAACTACGGGGAGGGGGTACCCGGCAACACGGCACTGAATACCGTTGTCATATGCTCTGACCTGCGGAAATGACCGCAGGTCAGAGCGCTGGCGTCGCTAGCCGCGGCGCGCCTCGGGATGGTGGAGGCACCAGCCGGCCCACGCGGATTCGACCATCTCGCGTACCGTGCGCCGCGCCTTCCAGCCCAGCGCCTCGGCGGCGAGGCCCGCGTCGGCGACGGCGCGCGGCGCGTCGCCCTCGCGGCGCGGCTCGACGAGCGCAGGCCTGCTGTCGCCGGAGATCTCGCCGATGAGGGTGATCAGTTCGCGTACGGAAACACCCTCGCCCCGGCCGATGTTCACCGTCAGGTCGCCCTCGGGGTGCGCCTCGACGCGGCGTGCCGCCGCGAGGTGCGCGTCGGCGAGGTCGGCGACGTGGATGTAGTCGCGCACGCACGTGCCGTCCGGCGTCGGGTGGTCGTCGCCGAAGATCCGCGGGGACTCGCCGCGGGTGAGCCGGTCGAAGACCATCGGGATCACGTTGTAGACCCCGGTGTCCGCGAGTTCGGGAGCCGCGGCGCCCGCCACGTTGAAGTAGCGCAGGCACACCGTCGCGATGCCGTGCGCCCGCCCGGCGGCCCGCACCAGCCACTCCCCGGCGAGCTTCGTCTCGCCGTAGGGGTTGATCGGGACGCAGTCGGTGGACTCCGTCACCAGGTCCACGTCCGGCGGGTTCCCGTACACCGCGGCCGAGGAGGAGAAGACGAACCGCTTGATGCCGGCCTCGGCCACCGCTTCGAGCAGCGTCACCAGGCCGCCCACGTTCTCCCGGTAGTAGCGCAGCGGCTGCTCCACGGACTCGCCGACCTGCTTGCGGGCCGCGAGATGCACCACACCCGTCACGCCGTGCTCGGCGAAGACCCGCCGCAGCAGGTCACCGTCGAGCGAAGAGCCCCTAATGAGTGGGATGTCCGCCGGAAGCCGCTCGGGCACCCCGGCCGAGACGTCGTCCAGAACGACGACCCGCTCACCGGCACCGGCCATCGCCCGCGCCACATGTGCCCCGATATAACCCGCTCCACCTGTGATCATCCATGTCATGGGCGTCGACTTTATGTCGTTTGTGCCGGTCGCACGAAGCGCGGTTTGTGGGGGCCGCCCCCGATCGACCATGATGATCGCGTCGGCGGATGCCCTCCCGGGTCGCGCTTATCGGGCCGTAAACGGGCGGTGAACGCCTGCTTCCCATCATCCGATAGCCTCTGCCGACGTGCCGCCCGGCCCTGTCGGCCAGGGGCGCCCCTCATCACGCACCTGCCCGGCGCGAGCCGCGCCGGCAATCAAGGAGTGAGTTCGTCTGTCGACCGCCATCCTGACCGGTCAGCCGGTCCCCGGGTCGCCGCTCGAAGGCGATCTGCGGTCCCTGGGGTTTGACGTCCGGGTCGCCTCCGACGCGGCGGACACCGAGACGCTGCTCGCCGCCGTCCCGGCCGGGCAGCGGGTCGCGATCGTCGACGCGCGCTTCGTGGGCCACGTCCACGCGCTCCGCCTCGGCCTCACCGACCCGCGCTTCGCGGCATCGGCCGTCACCGGCGCCGTCACCGCCAAGCCCGAGGCCAGGGCCGACCTGACGCGCGCGCTCGGCGCCACCACCGGCTCCGGCAACGGCGGCGGCTCCGCCCTCGCGGTCGAGGCGCTCGCCGACCACGTCGCCGAGGCGATCGAGGCCGGCGGCCGCGCGCTGCACCGCCCCGACCTCGGCACCCTCGTCGCCACCGTGCCCAGCGACCCGCAGGCCCGCAACGAGGCACGCCAGGCCGTCGCCGCCGTGGACGACGAAGCCGTACGCCTGCGCACCGCCGTCAAGTCGCGGGACGGCTTCTTCACGACGTACTGCATCTCCCCCTACTCCCGCTACATCGCCCGCTGGTGCGCGCGCCGGGGCCTGACCCCCAACCAGGTCACCACCGCCTCGCTGCTCGTCGCCCTGATCGCGGCGGGCTGCGCGGCCACCGGCACCCGCGCCGGCTTCGTGGCGGCAGGGCTGCTGCTGCTCTTCTCCTTCGTCCTGGACTGCACGGACGGGCAGCTCGCCCGCTACTCCCTGCAGTACTCGACGCTCGGCGCCTGGCTCGACGCGACCTTCGACCGCGCCAAGGAGTACGCCTACTACGCGGGCCTGGCGCTCGGCGCGGCCAACGCCACGGGCGACGACGTCTGGGCGCTCGCGCTCGGCGCCATGGTCCTGCAGACCTCCCGGCACGTCGTGGACTTCTCCTTCAACGAGGCGAATCACGACGCGACCGCCAACACCAGCCCCACCGCGGCCCTCTCGGACAAGCTCGACAGCGTCGGCTGGACGGTCTGGCTGCGCCGCATGATCGTGCTGCCGATCGGCGAACGCTGGGCCCTGATCGCCGTGCTCACCGCGGTGACCACCCCGCGCATCACTCTGATCGTCCTGCTCGTCGGCTGCGGCCTCGCCGCCTGCTACACCACGGCGGGCCGCGTCCTGCGCTCGCTGACCCGCAGGGCGACCCGCACCGACCGCGCCGCACAGGCCCTGGCGGACCTCGCCGACACCGGCCCGCTCGCCTCCGCCTTCGCGGCCCTGCGGCCCGGCGGCCTGCCCGTGCCCGCACCAGCCCTCGCCTTCGCCGGCGGCGCGGTGCTCGCCTGCGTGGCGGGCCTCACGTCCTACGGCAGCCCGTGGGTCGTCGTCGCCGCGGTGATCTACGTCATCACTTCGGGTCTGGCCGTCGCCCGCCCCCTCAAGGGCCCCCTCGACTGGCTGGTGCCGCCGTTCTTCCGCGCGGCCGAGTACGGCACGATCCTGCTGCTCGCCGCCAAGGCGGACGTGAACGGCGCCCTGCCCGCGGCTTTCGGACTGGTGTCCGCCGTCGCCTACCATCACTACGACACGGTGTACCGCATCCGCGGCGACGCCGGCGCCCCTCCGCACTGGCTGGTGCGGGCGATCGTCGGCCACGAAGGCAGGGCCCTGGTGGTCGCTGTCGCCGCCGCTCTGTTCACCGGCACAGATTTCACCGTCGCGCTCACGGCACTCGCCGGGGCTGTGGCACTTGTGGTGCTCGTCGAGAGCATCCGCTACTGGGTGACCGCTCACAAGCGCGGCGCACCCGCCGTACACGATGAAGGAGAACCCGCATGATCGGCCTTGTGCTGGCGGCCGGCGCCGGACGGCGTCTTCGCCCCTACACCGACACGCTTCCCAAGGCCCTGGTGCCGGTCGACGGTGACACCACCATCCTCGACCTGACCCTCGGCAACTTCGCGGAGATCGGTCTCACCGAGGTGGCGATCATCGTCGGTTACCGCAAGGAGGCGGTCTACGACCGCAAGGCGGCGCTCGAGGAGAAGTACGGCCTCAAGCTCACGCTGATCGACAACGACAAGGCCGAGGAGTGGAACAACGCCTACTCCCTCTGGTGCGGTCGTGACGCGATCAAGCACACGGTGATCCTCGCCAACGGCGACACCGTGCACCCGGTCTCCGTCGAGAAGACGCTGCTCGCCGCCCGCGGCGACGGCAAGAAGATCATCCTCGCCCTCGACACGGTGAAGAACCTCGCCGACGAGGAGATGAAGGTCATCGTGGACCCCGAGAAGGGCGTCCAGAAGATCACCAAGCTGATGGACCCGGCAACGGCCACCGGTGAGTACATCGGTGTCACGCTCATCGAGGGCGACGCCGCCGAGCAGCTGGCCGACGCCCTGAAGGCCACCTTCGAGCGCGACCCCGACCTGTACTACGAGGACGGCTACCAGGAGCTCGTCAACCGCGGCTTCAAGGTCGACGTGGAGCCGATCGGCGACGTCAAGTGGGTCGAGATCGACAACCACGACGACCTCGCCAAGGGCCGGGAGATCGCGTGCCAGTACTGACGAGGCTCATCCCCTCGCCGGTCGTCGTGGACATCCGGCCGGGGGCGCTCAACGACCTGGCCGGGGTCCTGGCCGACCAGCGGATCTGCTCGTCAACCGGCAAGCTCGCCGTCGCCATCAGCGGCGGCTCCGGCGCGGTCCTGCGCCAGCGGCTCGAACCGCAGCTGCCCACCGCCGAGTGGTTCGAGGTGGGCGGCGGCACGCTCGACGACGCCATCAAGCTCGCCGACGCCATCAAGAAGGGCCGCTACGACGCGGTCGTCGGCCTCGGCGGTGGCAAGATCATCGACTGCGCCAAGTTCGCCGCGGCGCGGGTCGGCGCGCCGCTGGTCGCCGTCGCGACGAACCTGTCGCACGACGGCCTGTGCTCGCCGGTCGCCACGCTCGACAACGACGCGGGCCGCGGCTCGTACGGAGTGCCGAACCCCATCGCGGTCGTCATCGACCTCGACGTGATCCGCGAGGCCCCCGTACGGTTCGTGCGCTCGGGCATCGGCGACGCCCTGTCCAACATCTCCGCGATCGCGGACTGGGAGCTCGCCGCCCGTGAACGCGGCGAGGACATCGACGGCCTCGCGGCCGCCATGGCGCGCCAGGCGGGCGAGGCGGTCCTGCGTCACCCCGGCGGCGTCGGCGACGACGGCTTCCTGCAGGTCCTCGCCGAGGGTCTGGTCCTCACCGGCATCGCGATGTCCGTGTCGGGCGACTCCCGCCCGGCGTCCGGCGCCTGCCACGAGATCAACCACGCCTTCGACCTCCTCTTCCCCAAGCGCGCGGCGAGCCACGGCGAGCAGTGCGGCCTGGGCGCGGCCTTCGCGATGTTCCTGCGCGGAGCACACGAGGAGTCCGCGTACATGGTGGAGGTGCTGCGCAGGCACGGTCTGCCCGTGACGCCGGAGGAGATCGGCTTCACCGTGGACGAGTTCGTCCAGGTCGTGGAGTACGCCCCGCAGACGCGCCCCGGGCGCTACACGATCCTCGAGCACCTCAATCTGAATTCCGACCAGATCAAGGACGCATACGCCGACTATGCCAAGGCCATCGGTAGCTGAACTCCGCCCCGTCGTTCACCCCATAGGGGTGAAGGACCGGCGCAGCGGTGAGCACTGGGCGGGACGCCTGTACATGCGAGAGATCTCGCTGCGCTGCGACCGCTACCTGGTGAACACCAGGATCACGCCCAACCAGCTCACGTATCTGATGACCGTGGCCGGCGCCCTCGCCGCCCCGGCGCTTCTGGTGCCGGGGATCACGGGCGCCGTGCTCGGCGTGATCATGGTCCAGCTGTATCTCCTGCTCGACTGCGTCGACGGCGAGATCGCCCGCTGGCGCAAGCAGTACTCCATGGCGGGCGTCTACCTCGACCGGGTCGCCGCCTACCTGTGCGACGCCGCGGTCCTGGTCGGCTTCGGCCTGCGCGCCGCCGACCTGTGGGGCTCGGGCCGGATCGACTGGCTGTGGGCCTTCCTCGGCACGCTCGCCGCGCTCGGCGCCATCCTGATCAAGGCGGAGACCGACCTCGTCGGTGTCGCCCGGCACCAGCAGGGCCTCGCACCGGTCAAGGAGTCGGCCTCCGAGCCGCGCTCCTCCGGCATGGCCCTGGCCCGCAGGGCGGCGGGCGCCCTGAAGTTCCACCGGCTCGTCCTCGGCATCGAGGCGTCCCTCCTGATCCTGGTCCTCGCGATCGTGGACCAGGTGCGGGGCGACCTGTTCTTCTCGCGGCTCGGTGTCGCCGTACTCGCCGGTATCGCACTGCTCCAGACGCTGCTGCACCTCGTGTCCATCCTCGCCTCGAGCAGGCTCAAGTGAGTGCGGCGGGGAGCCGGCCCCCGAAGGTCGGCGCGGTCATCATCACCATGGGCAACCGGCCGCAGGAGCTGCGCGCCCTGCTCGACTCGGTCGCCAAGCAGGACGGCGACCCGGTCGAGGTGGTGGTCGTCGGCAACGGCGCCCCCGTGCCCGACGTCCCCGAGGGCGTACGCACCGTCGAGCTGCCCGAGAACCTCGGCATCCCCGGCGGGCGCAACGTCGGCATCGAGGCGTTCGGCCCCGGCGGCACCGACGTCGACATCCTCCTCTTCCTGGACGACGACGGCCTCCTGGCCAACACGGACACGGCCCAGCTGTGCCGCGAGGCCTTCACCGCCGATCCGAAGCTCGGCATCATCAGCTTCCGCATCGCCGACCCGGACACGGGCGAGACCCAGCGCCGGCACGTCCCGCGCCTGCGCGCGGCCGACCCGATGCGCTCCTCGCGCGTGACGACCTTCCTCGGCGGCGCCAACGCCGTCCGTTCGCAGGTCATCGCCGAGGTCGGCGGGCTGCCCGACGAGTTCTTCTACGCCCACGAGGAGACCGACCTCGCCTGGCGTGCCCTGAACGCGGGCTGGATGATCGACTACCGCGCCGACATGGTGCTCTTCCACCCGACGACCGCCCCCTCGCGGCACGCGGTCTACCACCGGATGGTCGCCCGCAACCGCGTCTGGCTGGCCCGCCGGAACCTGCCCGCACTCCTGGTCCCCGTCTACCTCGGCGTGTGGATGCTCCTGACCTTGGCCAGGAAGCCTTCCGGACCGGCGCTGAAGGCCTGGTTCGGCGGGTTCAAGGAGGGCTGGACGACGCCTTGCGGACCTCGCAGGCCGATGAGGTGGCGTACGGTGTGGCGCCTGACCCGACTGGGCCGACCTCCTGTCATCTGAGAAGCTCGGGTCTGAGAACATCTGGGCCATACCCCGGTCCCTGGCCCACGCCTACGCCCGACCGGCTGCGCATCTGAAGACGAAAGTTTCCACTCGTGAGTGAGACAACGCATGACGGCGGAGTCGCGGTGAGCGCGCCCCCGTCGCCCGATGACGGGCTCTCCCGCGCCGAGCTCGCCGCCAAGTACGGTCTGTCCGTCAGCGGCGCACGGCCCGGACTTTTCGAGTACGTCCACCAGCTCTGGGGACGGCGCCACTTCATCCTCGCCTTCTCGCAGGCGAAGCTGACCGCCCAGTACAGCCAGGCCAAGCTCGGCCAGCTGTGGCAGGTGGCGACGCCGCTCCTCAACGCGCTCGTCTACTTCCTGATCTTCGGCCTGATCCTCGAAGCGGACCGGGGCTTCGAGCGCGAGGTCTACATCCCCTTCCTGGTCACCGGTGTCTTCGTCTTCACCTTCACGCAGTCCTCGGTGATGGCGGGTGTCCGGGCGATCGCGGGCAACCTCGGTCTGGTGCGGGCGCTGCACTTCCCGCGGGCGTCCCTGCCGATCTCGTTCTCGCTGCAGCAGCTCCAGCAGCTGCTGTTCTCGATGATCGTGCTGTTCGTGATCACGATCGGCTTCGGCAGTTACCCCAAGCTGTCATGGCTGCTGATCGTCCCGGCCCTGGCCCTTCAGTTCCTGTTCAACACGGGCCTCGCGATGATCATGGCGCGGCTCGGCAGTAAGACCCCCGACCTCGCGCAGCTGATGCCGTTCGTGATGCGTACGTGGATGTACGCGTCCGGCGTGATGTTCTCCATCCCGGTCATGCTCAAGGGCAAGCCGGAGTGGATCGCGGACATCCTGCAGTGGAACCCGGCGGCCATCTACATGGACCTGATGCGGTACGCGCTGATCGACGGCTACGGCGTGGAATACCTCCCGCTGGGCTACTGGTCCTGGGCGATCGCGGGCGGCTGGGCCGTGCTCGTCGCGGTCGGAGGCTTCGTGTACTTCTGGAAGGCTGAGGAGCGTTACGGCCGTGGCTGACGAGGACAAGAACCCCGACAAGACGCACATCCCCACCGTCATCGCGGACGAGCTGCACATCGTCTACCGCGTGAACGGCGCGAAGACGGGCAAGGGCAGCGCCACCTCCGCGCTGAGCCGCATCCTCAAGCGCGGCGAGGAGCGGGGCGTGCGCAAGGTGCACGCCGTGCGCGGCGTCAGCTTCACCTCCTACCGCGGCGAGGCCATCGGCCTGATCGGCTCGAACGGCTCCGGCAAGTCGACGCTGCTGCGTGCCATCGCCGGGCTGCTCCCCGCCGAGAAGGGCAAGGTCTACACCGACGGCCAGCCCTCGCTGCTCGGCGTCAACGCGGCCCTGATGAACGACCTGACGGGCGAGCGCAACGTCATACTCGGCGGGCTCGCGATGGGCATGACACGCGAGCAGATCAGGGACCGCTACCAGGACATCGTCGACTTCTCGGGGATCAACGAGAAGGGCGACTTCATCACCCTGCCGATGCGCACCTACTCCTCCGGCATGGCGGCCCGCCTGCGCTTCTCCATCGCGGCCGCCAAGGATCACGACGTACTGATGATCGACGAGGCGCTCGCGACGGGCGACCGCAAGTTCCAGAAGCGCTCCGAGGCCCGCATCCGCGAGCTCCGCAAGGAGGCTGGCACGGTCTTCCTGGTCAGCCACAACAACAAGTCCATCCGTGACACCTGCGACCGCGTCCTGTGGCTGGAACGCGGCGAGCTGCGCATGGACGGGCCGACCGACGAGGTCATAAAGGAGTACGAGAAGTTCACGGGCAAATAGCCCCCTCCCGTACACCCGAATGAGACAAGGTCCCGCCGGAGTCAACCCGGCGGGACCTTTCTGCGTCCTGTGTCTTTGGCCGCCTCAGCGGTCACTTCGGGCCTCTCAAGTCCCCCTGGCCCGGGGAAGATTGACGCCAATCGGTGTGTTGTTGTGATGCGCGGAACACCCCGACGACGCACGCTGCGTTGTACAACGTAAGCTGTACCGGTGCTGATTCGCGGCAAGTGGGGCGATATCGCGCGGCGCCCCGGCTCATGACACGGACCGCCTCGCGGAGTGCCGGGCGGCGTGTCCGAAATAGGATGTAATGGGTCGGCAGTGTAGAACGGGAGATGTGACGGCAATGGCTACGGATGATCTCCAGCTACGCGACGCATCCGCCGTCCTCGCGAAGGCCGCGGACGAGAACTTCCCCGTGGCGCCCTTCTTCCTGCCCCGCGCCTGGCGCGACGACCTCATGGCCGTGTACGGCTACGCCCGCCTCGTCGACGACATCGGCGACGGCGACCTGGCCCCCGGCGGCGCCGACGCCCGCCACCTCGGTGTGGACCCCGGGGCCGCCGACGACCGGCTCGCCCTCCTGGACGCCTTCGAGGCCGACCTGCACCGGGTCTTCGACTCCACCCCGAGGCACCCCCTGATGCGGGCCCTCCAGCCCACCGTGCGCCGCTGCGGCCTCACGCCCGAGCCCTTCCTCGGCCTGATCGCGGCCAACCGCCAGGACCAGGTCGTCGCACGCTACGAGACGTACGACGACCTGCTCGCCTACTGCGAGCTGTCCGCGAACCCCGTGGGCCGGCTCGTCCTCGGCATCACCGGCACCGCGACCCCGGAGCGCATCCGCCGTTCGGACGCCGTGTGCACCGCCCTCCAGATCGTCGAGCATCTCCAGGATGTCGCCGAGGACCTGGAGCGGGACCGCATCTACCTGCCCGCACAGGACATGAAGCGATTTCATGTCCAGGAGCGGGACCTGGCCGTACCGACAGCAGGCGCATCGGTGCGCGCGCTGGTCGCGTACGAAGCAGAACGCGCCCGCTGCCTCCTGAATGAAGGAACCCCCTTGGTGGGTAGCGTCCACGGCAGGCTGAAGGTGCTGCTTGCGGGCTTCGTGGCTGGGGGGAGGGCGGCGGTCCACGCGATCGCCGCCGCCGGATACGACGTACTTCCCGGACCGCCCAAGCCCGCCAAGCCGCGTTTGCTGCGTGAGGTGGGAGCGGTTCTGCGAGGAGAGGGGTGAGCCGGACCGTGGAGTCAGGCCCGAACGTGTCCGCGCCGGTACTCGCCGCATACAGCTACTGCGAGGCCGTGACCGGACAGCAGGCACGCAATTTCGCCTACGGCATCAGGCTGCTTCCGATGCCCAAGCGCCGCGCCATGTCGGCCCTCTACGCCCTCTCGCGGCGCGTGGACGACATCGGCGACGGCCTGCTCGCCCCGGACGTCAAGGCCGAGCGCCTCGACGAGACCAGGGCGCTGCTCGTCCGGATCCGCGAGGGGCAGGTGGACGAGGACGACACCGACCCCGTGGCGGTGGCGCTCGCGCATGCCGCGGCACACTTCCCCATCCCGCTCGGCGGCCTCGACGAACTGATCGACGGCGTCCTGATGGATGTCCGGGGCGAGACGTACGAGACGTGGGAGGACCTCAAGGTCTACTGCCGGTGCGTGGCCGGGGCCATCGGGCGGCTCTCCCTCGGCGTGTTCGGCACGGAGCGGGGGGCGCCCCACGCCGAGCGCGCGCCGGAGTACGCGGACACGCTCGGCCTCGCGCTCCAACTGACCAACATCCTGCGTGACGTTCGCGAGGACGCGGAGGGCGGCCGCACGTACCTGCCGGCCGACGATCTCGCCAAGTTCGGCTGCTCCGCGGGGTTCTCGGGCGCGGAGCCGCCCGCCGGGTCCGATTTCGCCGGGCTCGTGCACTTCGAGGTGCGCAGGGCGCGGGCGCTCTTCGCCGAGGGATATCGGCTCCTTCCGATGCTCGACCGGCGCAGCGGGGCCTGCGTCGCCGCCATGGCGGGCATCTACCGGCGGCTCCTCGACCGCATCGAGCGGGAGCCGGACGCGGTCCTGCGGGGCCGTGTCTCGCTGCCGGGCCGCGAAAAGGCGTATGTCGCCGTGCGCGGACTCTCCGGTCTCGATGCGCGCACCATCTCCCGACAGACCATCAGGAGGCGTACTTGATGGGCAACCACGGCAGATGCGGCGAACGTAGGACAACCTCGTGCAACCGGTGGGCAACCCTCCGCTCCGGCCCGGCGTCCCAGACTGCAACGGCCGAGGGGGGAAGCGCATGAGCAAGGACGACATCCGGCCGGCCGCGGAGGCCGACGGCGAAGCAGGACGGGGGGCCGCCGTGGTGGTCGGCGGCGGTCTCGCCGGCATCACCGCGGCGCTGTCCCTCGCCGACGCGGGCCTGCGCGTGACGCTGCTCGAAGGACGCCCGCGCCTGGGCGGGCTCGCCTTCTCCTTCAAGCGCGGCGAACTGACCGTCGACAACGGCCAGCACGTCTATCTGCGCTGCTGCAACGCCTACCGCTGGTTCCTCGACCGCGTCGACGGCGCGGCTCTCGCGCCGTTGCAGGAACGTCTCGACGTGCCCGTGCTCGACGCCGACCGGCGGCGCCTGGGTCGCCTGCGGCGCACCGCGCTGCCCGTGCCGCTGCACCTGGCGGCAAGCCTGGCCACCTATCCGCACCTGTCGCTCGCGGAGCGCGCGGCCGTGGGCCGCGCCGCGCTCGCCCTCAAGGGGCTCGATCCGGCCGACCCCAAGCTCGACGGCCAGGACTTCGGCAGCTGGCTCGCCGCGCGCGGCCAGTCGCCGCGTGCCGTCGAGGCCCTGTGGGACCTCGTCGGTGTGGCCACGCTGAACGCCGTCGCGGGGGACTCCTCGCTCGGACTGGCCGCGATGGTCTTCAAGACCGGCCTGCTCTCCCGGCCGGGCGCCGGCGACATCGGCTGGGCACGCGTGCCCCTCGGTGATCTCCATGACACGCTCGCCCGCAAGGCGCTCGACTCCGCGGGCGTGCGAACCGAACTGAGGACACGAGTCACCTCCATCTCCCGTACACAGAACGGGGGTTGGAAGGTCCAAGTTCCCGGCGAGGACATCGAGGCGCAAACGGTCGTGCTCGCCGTGCCGCAGCACGAGACGCACGACCTGCTCCCGGACGGCGCCCTCGACGAGCCCGACCGGCTCCTCGACATCGACACCGCACCGATCCTCAACATCCACGTCGTGTACGACCGCAAGGTCCTCAAGCGGCCCTTCTTCGCGGCCATCGGCTCGCCGGTGCAGTGGGTCTTCGACCGCACCGACGCCTCCGGCCTCGCCGAGGGCCAGTACCTCGCACTGTCCCAGTCCGCCGCCCGGGACGAGATCGACGCCCCCGTCGCCGCGCTGCGCGAGCGCTATCTGCCGGAGCTCGAGCGGCTGCTGCCCGCCGCGCACGGCGCGGAGGTACGGGACTTCTTCGTGACCCGGGAGCGCACGGCGACGTTCGCGCCGACTCCCGGCGTGGGCCGGCTGCGGCCCGGCGCTCGCACCAAGGCTCCCGGCCTGTACCTGGCCGGGGCGTGGACCGCCACCGGGTGGCCCGCGACCATGGAGAGCGCCGTCCGCAGTGGCATCAGTGCCGCCGGGGCAGCCCTCTCCGCTCTGGACCGACCGCGTGATCATCTCTTCGATTTCGAGGAGGCCGCGTGAAGCCAGACCTTCTGGGGGCAGCTCCCCAGAATTTCAGCTCCGGAACAAGAGGAGAGACTGTGCCGACTGTGCCCTCGGCCGAATCGGCTGCCGACACGGTGGACGTGACCTCACTGCTCGAGCGCGGAAGGACGCTGGCCACCCCGGTGCTGCGGTCGGCCGTGGACCGTCTCGCGCCGCCCATGGACACCGTCGCCGCCTACCACTTCGGCTGGATCGACGCCGAGGGCAACCCGGCGGACGGTGACGGCGGCAAGGCCGTGCGCCCCGCGCTCGCCCTGCTCTCCGCGGAAGCCGCGGGGGCCGCGCCGGAAGTCGGCGTACCCGGAGCTGTCGCCGTCGAAC
This sequence comes from Streptomyces sp. NPDC046925, assembly GCF_040644915.1. Lineage (NCBI taxonomy): Bacteria > Bacillati > Actinomycetota > Actinomycetes > Kitasatosporales > Streptomycetaceae > Streptomyces > Streptomyces sp. NPDC046925. The sequence continues at coordinate 1,038,968 of NZ_JBEYWZ010000001.1, forward strand.
TGGTGCACAACTTCTCGTTGCTGCACGACGATCTGATGGACGGCGACGAGCAGCGCCGCCACCGCGACACGGTGTGGAAGGTGCACGGCCCCGCGCAGGCCATCCTCGTCGGCGACGCCCTCTTCGCGCTCGCCAACGAGATCCTCCTGGAGATCGGCACCGTCGAGGCGGGCCGCGCCACGCGCCGCCTGACCACCGCCACCCGCGCCCTGATCGACGGCCAGGCGCAGGACATCTCCTACGAGCACCGCGAGCGGGTCACCGTCGAGGAGTGCCTGGAGATGGAGGGCAACAAGACCGGCGCCCTCCTCGCCTGCGCGGTCTCCATCGGCGCCGTCCTCGGCGGCGCGGACGACCGCACCGCCGACGTCCTGGAGAAGTACGGCTACCACCTCGGCCTCGCCTTCCAGGCCGTGGACGATCTGCTCGGCATCTGGGGCGACCCGGAGTCCACCGGCAAGCAGACCTGGAGCGACCTGCGCCAGCGCAAGAAGTCGCTGCCGGTCGTGGCCGCGCTCGACGCGGGCGGTCCGGCGTCCGAGCAGCTCGGCGAGCTGCTCGCGGCCGACGCCAAGAGCAACGACTTCGACAGCTTCTCCGAGGAGGAGTTCGCCGCGCGCGCCGCCCTGATCGAGCAGGCGGGCGGCCGCGAGTGGACCGCCGAGGAGGCCAGGCGCCAGCACACCATCGCCATCGAGGCGCTCGACACCATCGAGATGCCCGAGCAAGTACGGGCCCAGCTCGTCGCGCTCGCCGACTTCGTCGTCGTACGAAAGAGATGATCACTATCGAGCAGATATAGCGCTCGCAGTCGCCGGCCGGCGCCCAGCGCGTCGGCCGACGGCGGACCCACAGCAGAGAAGACGACTGCACGAAGGGGAAGCCATGACAGCGACGACCGACGGAAGCACCGGAGCGGTGACGCCCCGCGCACCTTCGGCCAGCCAGCCACTCGACACGACCGCCGCGCCGCCAGGGCCACATGAAGCTGCCGCGCGCGCCATAGAGCGCTCCACCGCGTTCCTGCTCTCGCAGCAGGACGCGCAGGGCTGGTGGAAGGGCGACCTCGACACGAACGTGACGATGGACGCCGAAGACCTGCTGCTCCGTCAGTTCCTGGGAATCCGGGACGAGGAGACCACCCGCGCCGCCGCGCTCTTCATCCGCGGCGAGCAGCGCGAGGACGGGACCTGGGCCACCTTCTTCGGCGGCCCCGGTGAACTCTCCACCACCATCGAGGCGTACGTCGCGCTGCGTCTGGCGGGCGACGCCCCGGACGACCCGCACATGGCCAGGGCCGCCGCCTGGATCCGCGACCAGGGCGGCATCGCAGAGAGCCGCGTCTTCACCCGTATCTGGCTCGCCCTGTTCGGCTGGTGGAAGTGGGACGACCTGCCCGAACTCCCGCCGGAGCTCATCTACTTCCCCAAGTGGCTGCCCCTCAACATCTACGACTTCGGGTGCTGGGCCCGCCAGACGATCGTGCCGCTCACCGTCGTCTCCGCCAAGCGACCCGTCCGGCCCGCGCCCTTCGCCCTCGAAGAGCTGCACAGCGACGCGCGCGTGCCGAACCCGAGCAAACCCCTTGCTCCCATGGGCAGTTGGGACGGCGTGTTCCAGCGGCTCGACAAGGCGCTGCACCTCTACCACAGGGTCGCCCCGCGCCGGGTGCGCAAGGCCGCGATGAACAGCGCCGCCCGCTGGATCATCGAACGGCAGGAGAACGACGGCTGCTGGGGCGGCATCCAGCCGCCCGCCGTCTACTCCGTGATCGCGCTGCACCTGCTCGGCTACGACCTCGAACACCCGGTCCTCAAGGCCGGCCTGGCCTCGCTCGACCGGTTCGCGGTCTGGCGCGAGGACGGCGCCCGCATGATCGAGGCCTGTCAGTCGCCGGTCTGGGACACCTGCCTGGCGACCATCGCACTTGCCGACGCCGGCGTGCCCGCCGACCACCCGCAGCTCATCAAGGCGGCCGACTGGATGCTCGGCGAGGAGATCGCGCGGCCCGGCGACTGGTCCGTACGCAAGCCCCAACTGGCCCCCGGCGGCTGGGCGTTCGAGTTCCACAACGACAACTACCCCGACATCGACGACACCGCCGAGGTCATCCTGGCCCTGCGCCGGGTCGAACACCCCGACCGCGCGCGCATGGAGCACGCGATCTCCCGCGGGGCGCGCTGGACCCTGGGCATGCAGTCGAGGAACGGCGCCTGGGCCGCCTTCGACGCCGACAACACGAGCCCCTTCCCCAACCGGCTGCCGTTCTGCGACTTCGGCGAGGTCATCGACCCGCCGTCGGCCGACGTCACCGGGCACGTCGTCGAGATGCTCGCCATCGAGGGCAAGGCACACGACCCGCGCACCCGCCGCGGCATCGAGTGGCTGCTCGCCGAACAGGAGCCGGACGGCTCGTGGTTCGGCCGCTGGGGCGTCAACTACGTATACGGAACAGGGTCCGTGGTGCCCGCCCTGGTCGCGGCGGGCCTGCCCGCCTCCCACCTCGCGCTGCGCCGCGCCGTCAGCTGGCTGGAGTCGGTACAGAACGACGACGGCGGCTGGGGCGAGGACCTGCGCTCCTACCGCTACGAGGAGTGGCGCGGCCACGGCGCCTCCACCGCGTCACAGACCGCGTGGGCGCTCCTCGCGCTGCTCGCGGCCGGCGAGCACGAGTCCAAGGCCGTGGAGCGGGGCATCGCCTGGCTCGCCGAGACCCAGCGGGAGGACGGATCCTGGGACGAGCCCTACTTCACCGGCACCGGCTTCCCCTGGGACTTCTCCATCAACTACCACCTCTACCGGCAGGTGTTCCCGCTCACCGCACTCGGCCGGTACGTCAACGGAGAACCCTTCGCGGGCCTCTGCGCCAAGGGGGGTTGATGGACCGGACCCCGGCCGCGCCTGGCCCCGCACCGCTGCTGATCGCCTGCGCGCTCGGCATCGAGCACCTCGCCCTGCGCACGGGAGACCGCACAGGCGCCCCCGGGCGGCTCACCGTGCTCCGCACGGGCATGGGCCCCAAGAACGCCGAGCGGGCCGTCACCGGCGCACTCGGCAAGGAACCGCTGCGCCACGCCGCCGTCGTGGCCACCGGCTTCTGCGCCGGGCTCGCACCCGGCATGCACCCCGGTGATCTGGTCGTCGCCGACCAGACCCGCGACGCACACGGCCACACGCCCTGTGTCGGTACGGAACTGCTGGTCGAGGAGCTGATGCGGGCCATGCCCGGCCGCACCGTGCACACCGGACCGCTGACCGGCTCCGACCATGTCGTCCGCGCCCACGAACGCGCCGCCCTGCTCGCCACGGGAGCGATCGCGGTGGACATGGAGTCCGCCGTGACGCTGCACAGCGCGCTGAGGGCGGGAGACCGGCCGGTTGCCGCCGTCCGGGTGGTCGTGGACGCCCCACAGCACGAACTCGTCCGCGTCGGCACGGTACGCGGTGGAATATCGGCTTTCCGTGTTCTTCGTGCCGTGCTTCCCGCATTTTTCGAATGGCACCGTTCTTCTTTGCTCCCTCGGAGGTGAGCCAGATGGCCATGCCGCTGCGCCAGACCATCAAGGTCGCGACGTATCTCTTTGAACAGAAGCTCCGCAAGCGTGACAAGTTTCCGCTGATCGTCGAGTTGGAGCCGCTCTTCGCGTGCAACCTCGCATGCGAGGGGTGCGGCAAGATCCAGCACCCGGCCGGAGTGCTCAAACAGCGTATGCCGGTGGCCCAGGCCGTGGGCGCCGTGCTCGAGTCCGGTGCGCCGATGGTGTCCATCGCGGGCGGCGAGCCCCTGATGCACCCTCACATCGACGAGATCGTGCGGCAGTTGGTGGCCAAGAAGAAGTACGTCTTCCTCTGCACCAACGCCATGCTGCTGCGCAAGAAGCTGGAGAAGTTCACTCCCTCTCCCTACTTCGCGTTCGCCGTGCACATCGACGGCATGCGCGAGCGGCACGACGAATCCGTCGCCAAGGAGGGCGTGTTCGACGAGGCGGTGGCCGCGATCAAGGAAGCCAAGAAGCGCGGTTTCCGGGTCACCACCAACTCCACCTTCTTCAGCAACGACACGCCGCAGAACATCATCGAGGTCCTGAACTTCCTCAATGACGAACTGCAGGTCGACGAGATGATGCTCTCGCCCGCCTACGCCTACGAGAAGGCGCCGGACCAGGAGCACTTCCTGGGCGTCGAGCAGACCCGCGAGCTGTTCAAGAAGGCCTTCGCGGGCGGCAACAGGCTGCGCTGGCGGCTGAACCACTCGCCGCTGTTCCTCGACTTCCTGGAGGGCAAGGCCGACTTCCCCTGCACCGCGTGGGCGATCCCGAACTACTCGCTCTTCGGCTGGCAGCGCCCCTGCTACCTGATGAGCGACGGGTACGTCCCCACGTACAAGGAGCTCATCGAGGAGACCGACTGGAGCAAGTACGGCCGCGGCAAGGACCCGCGATGCGCCAACTGCATGGCGCACTGCGGCTACGAGCCGACCGCCGTCCTGGCCACCATGGGCTCCCTCAAGGAGTCCATCCGCGCCGCCCGTGAGACGGTCTCCGCCAACCGCGCGGGGTGACGTCATGACCCCTGGAACGCCTGTCGCACTGGGCCTTCCTGAGCTGCCGGTCCGGCCGATCGCCGAGCGTCGCCTCGCGCGGCGCATCGAGGTCGGGCCGGTGGCCGTGGGGGGCGGTGCGCCCGTCTCGGTGCAGTCGATGACGACGACGCGTACGTCCGACATCGGGGCGACGCTGCAGCAGATCGCGGAGCTGACGGCGTCCGGCTGCCAGATCGTGCGGGTCGCGTGCCCGACGCAGGACGACGCGGACGCGCTCGCCACGATCGCGCGCAAGTCGCAGATCCCGGTGATCGCCGACATTCACTTCCAGCCGAAGTACGTCTTCGCGGCGATCGACGCGGGCTGTGCGGCGGTGCGGGTGAATCCCGGCAACATCAAGCAGTTCGACGACAAGGTGCGCGAGATCGCCCGCGCGGCGTCGGACGCCGGCACGCCGATCCGGATCGGCGTCAACGCGGGCTCGCTCGACAAGCGGCTGCTCGCCAAGTACGGCAAGGCGACCCCGGAGGCGCTGGTCGAGTCGGCGCTCTGGGAGGCCTCGCTCTTCGAGGAGCACGGCTTTAGGGACATCAAGATCTCGGTCAAGCACAACGACCCGGTGGTCATGGTCAACGCCTACCGGCAGCTGGCGGCGGCCTGCGACTACCCCCTGCACCTCGGCGTGACCGAGGCCGGTCCGGCCTTCCAGGGCACGATCAAGTCGGCGGTCGCCTTCGGCGCGCTCCTGAGCGAGGGCATCGGCGACACCATCCGCGTCTCGCTGTCCGCGCCGCCCGCCGAGGAGGTCAAGGTCGGCATCCAGATCCTGGAGTCCCTGAACCTCAGGCAGCGCCGCCTGGAGATCGTCTCCTGTCCGTCCTGCGGGCGGGCCCAGGTCGACGTCTACAAGCTGGCGGACGAGGTCACGGCGGGCCTGGACGGCATGGAAGTGCCGCTGCGCGTCGCGGTCATGGGGTGTGTCGTGAACGGGCCGGGGGAGGCCCGTGAGGCGGATCTCGGTGTCGCGTCCGGCAACGGCAAGGGGCAGATCTTCGTCAAGGGCGAGGTCATCAAGACCGTCCCCGAATCGAAGATCGTAGAGACGCTCATCGAAGAGGCGATGAAGATCGCCGCACAGATGGAGGGCGAGGGCGTCACCTCAGGGGTGCCCGACGTCACCGTGAGCTGAGTTCAACCACAGAGGGGGCCCGAGCATGACCATCCTGGAAACCATTCGGGGGCCGCGCGACCTGAAGGCACTGACCGAGTCCGAACTCGACGAACTGGCCGAGGAGGTAAGGGAGTTCCTGGTGCACGCGGTCGCCAGGACCGGAGGTCACCTCGGGCCCAATCTCGGGGTGGTGGAACTCTCCATCGCCCTCCACCGGGTCTTCGAGTCACCGATCGACCGCATCGTCTGGGACACCGGCCACCAGAGCTACGTGCACAAACTCCTCACCGGCCGGCAGGACTTCTCCAAGCTGCGCGGCAAGGGCGGCCTCTCCGGCTACCCCTCGCGCGCCGAGTCCGAGCACGACATCGTCGAGAACAGCCACGCGTCTACCGCGCTCGGCTGGGCCGACGGCCTCGCCAAGGCGCGGCGGGTCCTGGGGGAGCGCGGCCACGTCGTCGCCGTCATCGGAGACGGCGCGCTGACCGGCGGCATGGCCTGGGAGGCGCTGAACAACATCGCGGCCGCGAAGAACCAGCCGCTGATCATCGTCGTCAACGACAACGAGCGTTCGTACGCCCCCACCATCGGCGGTCTGGCCGACCACCTCGCCACGCTGCGCACCACCGACAGCTACGAACAGGTCCTGGCCTGGGGCAAGGACATACTCCAGCGCACACCCGTCGTCGGCCACACCCTGTACGAGTCGCTGCACGGCGCCAAGAAGGGGTTCAAGGACGCCTTCGCGCCGCAGGGCATGTTCGAGGACCTGGGACTCAAGTACGTCGGGCCCATCGACGGGCACGACACCGGAGCCGTCGAGTCGGCACTGCGACGCGCGAAACGCTTCCACGGCCCCGTCATCGTCCACTGCCTCACCGAGAAGGGCCGAGGCTACGAACCCGCGCTCGCCGACGAAGCCGACCGCTTCCACACGGTCGGCGTGATGGACCCGCTGACCTGCGAACCGCTCGCCCCCTCCAACGGGCCTTCCTGGACCTCGGTGTTCGGCGACGAGATCGTACGGATCGGGGCCGAGCGGGACGACGTGGTGGCGATCACCGCGGCCATGCTGCACCCGGTCGGCCTGACCAAGTTCGCCCAGACCTACCCCGACCGCGTATGGGACGTCGGCATCGCGGAACAGCACGCCACGGTCTCCGCTGCCGGGCTCGCGACCGGCGGCCTGCACCCCGTCGTCGCCGTCTACGCCACCTTCCTCAACCGCGCCTTCGACCAGCTCCTGATGGATGTCGCGCTGCACGAGTGCGGCGTCACCTTCGTCCTCGACCGGGCCGGGATCACGGGCGTGGACGGGGCCTCGCACAACGGCATGTGGGACATGTCGATCCTGCAGGTCGTGCCGGGGCTGCGCATCGCCGCGCCGCGCGACGCCGACCAACTGCGCGCGCAGCTGCGGGAAGCGGTCGCCGTGGACGACGCGCCGACGCTCCTGCGCTTCCCCAAGGAGTCGGTGGGGCCCGCGATCCCCGCGGTGGACCGGATCGGCGGCATGGACGTGCTGAGCCAGGACCCCGACGCCGATGTGCTCGTCGTGGCGGTCGGCGTGATGGCGCCCGTCTGTCTGCAGGCCGCGGAGCTGCTGCGGGAGCGCGGCCTGACCTGCACGGTGGTCGACCCGCGCTGGGTCAAGCCGGTCGACGCCGAGCTGCCCGCGCTCGCCGCCGGGCACCGTGTCGTGGCGGTCGTCGAGGACAACAGCCGGGCGGCCGGGGTCGGCGCGGCCGTATCGCTCGCGCTCTCGGAAGCCGAAGTCGACGTACCCGTACGGCGGTTCGGCATCCCCGAGCAGTTCCTCGCGCACGCCAAGCGCGGCGAGGTGCTCGCGGACGTCGGGCTCACGCCGGTCGAGATCGCGGGGCGGATCAGCGCCACCCTCGCAGCCAAGGAGCACACAGCATGACCAAGGAGTTCGACCTCGGCAGACTCCTCGCCGAGCGGGGCGCCGAGCGCTACGAACTGCATGCGCGGCACCTGAACCACCAGCTGCCGCGCATGCTGCACACCATCGGCTTCGACAAGGTCTACGAACGGGCCGAGGGCGCATACTTCTGGGACGCGGAGGGCAACGACTACCTCGACATGCTCGCGGGCTTCGGGGTGATGGGGCTCGGCCGGCACCATCCCGTCGTACGCAAGGCCCTGCATGACGTCCTGGACGCCTCGCTCGCCGATCTGACGCGCTTCGACTGCCAGCCGCTGCCCGGCCTCCTCGCCGAGAAGCTGCTGACCCACAGCCCGCACCTGGACCGGGTGTTCTTCGGCAACAGCGGCACGGAGGCCGTCGAGACCGCGCTGAAGTTCGCGCGGTACGCGACGGGCAGGCCCAGGGTGCTGTACTGCGCCCACGCCTTCCACGGCCTGACGACGGGCTCCCTCTCGGTCAACGGCGAGTCCGGCTTCCGGGACGGATTCGCACCGCTGCTGCCCGACACGGCGATCCCGCTCGGTGACCTCGACGCGCTGCGGAGGGAGCTGGAGAAGGGCGACGTGGCCGGGCTCATCCTGGAACCGATCCAGGGCAAGGGCGTGCACGAGACACCGCCCGGCTATCTGCTCGCGGCCCAGGAGCTGCTGCGCCGGCACAAGGCGCTGCTCATCGCCGACGAGGTGCAGACGGGTCTGGGCAGGACCGGCGACTTCTACGCCTACCAGCACGAGGAAGGCGTCGAGCCGGACCTGGTGTGCGTGGCCAAGGCGCTGTCGGGCGGCTATGTGCCGGTGGGCGCGACCCTCGGCAAGGACTGGATCTTCAAGAAGGTCTTCTCGTCCATGGACCGGGTGCTCGTGCACTCGGCGAGCTTCGGGTCCAACGCGCAGGCCATGGCGGCCGGGCTCGCGGTCCTGTCCGTCATGGACGACGAGAAGACCGTCGAGAACGCGCGCGTGACCGGTGAGCTGCTGAAGTCACGCCTGGGCGCGCTCGTGGACCGCTACGAGCTGCTGAGCGAGGTGCGCGGCCGCGGCCTGATGGTCGGCATCGAGTTCGGCCGGCCCAAGTCGCTCAAGCTGCGCGGCCGTTGGACGATGCTCCAGGCGGCACGCAAGGGGCTCTTCGCGCAGATGGTGGTCGTGCCGCTGTTGCAGAAGCACCGCATCCTCACCCAGGTCTCCGGTGACCATCTGGAGGTCATCAAGCTGATCCCGCCGCTGATCGTCGGGGAGCGGGAGGTCGACCGTTTCGTGGAGGCCTTCACCGCGGTGATGGACGAGGCGCACAGCGGCGGCGGCCTGATGTGGGACTTCGGGAGGACGCTGGTTAAGCAGGCGGTCGCCAACCGCTGAGGCCGTGGCGCGGACCTTTTGCCTCTGAGGCAATAAAGTTGCCTCGGAGGCAAGATCCTGGCTCAATCGGGGTATGAGCGATGCCGAGCCCCAACCGGAGGGCGCAGATGTCCTGCCGGCCGTTGCCCCGCAACTGCGTGAGCTGCGGCGCCGTGCCGCGCTGACGCTGGAGGCCGCGGCCCGCACCGTCGGGCTCTCGCCCGCCCATCTCTCCCGTCTGGAGACCGGGCAGCGCCAGCCGTCCCTGCCGATGCTGCTCGCACTGGCCCGTACCTACGGTACGACGGTCTCGGAGCTCCTCGGCGAGACGCCCGCCGACCGGGACGCGATCGTCCGCTCCTCGGACATGGAGCCGACCAGGGCGGGCGGCTGGACCTACTGGCAGGCGGGCGCGCAGGGCCGCGGCATGCAGGCGCTGCGGGTGCACGTGCCGCACGGGGCCCAGGGCGACATCGTGCGTGTCCACCCCGGCGAGGAATGGCTGTACGTCCTCCAGGGGCGCCTGCGGCTGCGGCTCGGCGACACCGCGTACACGCTCGATCCCGGCGACAGCGCGCACTTCGACTCGCTGACCCCGCACCGGATCGCCGCCGCCGACCACCTCGGCACCGACCTTCTCTTCGTCCACACCCTGCTGCAGAGCCCCGCCACCGCGCTGTGCCTCGGCGGGGACCCGCTCAGCCCCACCCCGGGAGAATCGCGATGACGGAACCCGAAGCGCAGCAGTCCGGGCAGGACTCCGTGCCCGCCGCAGTGCCCGCCAAGAAGAAGATGTCCCTGGAGGAGAAGTTCCCCCGCGGCCTGTGGGTCCGGCTGATCGTCTACGTGGCCGTCGGCCACCTCTTCGCCGCCTTCATCTACCTGCTGTTCACGCTGGGCGCGCAGAACCAGTAGGGCCGGGTGGCGCGGGGGATCAGTCCAGCAGGTGCTCGCGGAGCCGCTCGCGGGTCTCCGGGGTCACCTTGAGGCCCTCGGCGAGGTAGGTCTCCGTGTCGCCCCAGGTCTGCTCGATCGTCTCGAAGGCGACGGCCAGATATTCGGCGCGGGCCTCGAAGAGCGGGCTAAGCAGCTCCATGACCTCGGGGGACAGGGCGCTGGGGGAGTTGTCGCCGCGGCGCACCTTGTAGCGGCGGTGGGTGGCGTTCGACTCCAGGTAGTCCGCCTCGATGGCGTCGCGCTCGACGCCCACGGCAAGCAGGGCGACCGCGATCGAGAGGCCCGCACGGTCCTTGCCCGCGGCGCAGTGCATCAGCGCGGGCACGCTGTCCGCGGCCATCTCGTGCAGCACGCGGCTGTGTTCGGCGGTGCGGTCCCTGATGATCTCGCGGTACGTGTCGGTCATGCGCCCCGCGGCCTGCCCGTCGGCCAGGGCCGCGCGCAGCTGGTCGAGGTCGCCGTCGCGCACCATCGTCCAGAACTCGGCGCCGTGGGCCGGGTCGGTCAGCGGCAGGTTCACGTTGCGTACGCCGGGCAGTTCGACGTCCGGGCCCTCCAGGCGCTGGTCGGCCGCGTTGCGGAAGTCGTAGACCGTGCGCAGGTTCAGGGTGGTGAGGAACGCCGTGTCGGCCGCCGTGGCGTGCGCGAGGTGACCGCTGCGGAAGAGCCGGCCCGGCCGGACCCGGCGGCCGTCCACCGTCGGAAGTCCGCCCACGTCACGGAAGTTGCGGACTCCGGTCAGCTCGGGCTCCGACAACTCCGACAGCTCTGTTGGAGGGACTTGCTGCGTCACGGGGGCTCCTCCCAAGCGGCCGCCGGCGCGACTCGCCGGTGGGGATTGCGGCTTCGACCATACGACATGGGTTCCTGAGGCAATCACTGCCGGTGCATGAGCGTTGCCTCACAGGTGATGCCGGTCGGTGCCGCACGAGTCCGCCGCGTATTCCGGGCTTGAAGGAAACTTGACCGGTGGCTTATCTCACCCCCCGTCAACCCCTCCCTACGGTGGCGTAGGTCACTTAGCGAGGTGAAAGATATGACGATGTGAGAGCAGAGTCGACATCCTTCATCCCTGACACATTCACCTCCTACGCAGCGGTCGGCGACAGCTTCACCGAAGGCGTGGGGGACCCCGGCCCGGACGGCACGTTCGTCGGCTGGGCCGACCGCCTGGCCGTCCTGCTCGACGACCGGATGCCGGAGCACACGTTCCGGTACGCCAACCTCGCCGTGCGCGGCAAGCTGCTCGACCAGGTCGTCGCCGACCAGGTGCCGCTCGCCAAGAAGATGGGCCCCGACTTCCTGTCGTTCTGCGCGGGCGGCAACGACATCATCCGCCCCGGCACCGACCCGGACGAGGTCGCCGAACGGTTCGAGCGGGCCGTCGCCGACCTCACGTCGGCGGTCGGCACGGTCATGGTGACCACGGGCTTCGACACCCGCGGAGTGCCGGTCCTCAAGCACCTGCGCGGCAAGATCGCCACGTACAACGGCCACGTCCGCGCCATCGCCGACCGCTACGGCTGCCCGGTCCTCGACCTGTGGTCCCTCAAGACCATCCAGGACCGCCGCGCCTGGGACGGCGACCGCCTGCACCTGTCCGCCGAGGGGCACACCCGCGTGGCGCTCCGGGCGGGCCAGGTCCTTGGCCTCGAAGTCCCCGCGGACCCGGACCAGCCGTGGCCCCCGGAGCCGCCGCGCGGCACGCTCGAGGTGCGGCGCGACGACATCAACTGGGCGCGCGAGTACCTGGTGCCGTGGTTCGGGCGGCGGCTGCGCGGAGAGTCGTCGGGAGACCACGTGGAGGCCAAGGGCAGCGTGGACCCCTACACCGTCCGGATGCACATCGAGTCGGCGTCCTGACGGCAGCCGTCAGCCCGTGGGGGAGCCGGCCGGGAGCAGGCCGAGCTCCCGGGTCAGGGCCTCGTCCACCCAGGCCAGCATCCGGGCGCGCGGCAGCGTGCCGCCGTACGAGGTCATCTGCACCGCGAGGCCGTCCAGCAGGGCCGTGAGACGCAGGGCCGCGTCGCGCGGGTCGGAGCAGGTGAACTCGCCTGCTGCGACGCCCTCTTCGATGACGCCCGCGATGGCCGCCTTCCACTGCTGGTCCAGGTCGCGCGTGACCGTACGCAGGGCCGGTTCGCGCAGCGCGGCCGACCAGCCCTCGATCCACAGGCGCCAGCCCTTGGCCTGGCCGGTGGGGGCGTACCAGCGGACGGCGGCACGCAGGCGGCGCAGGGCCGTGGTGCGGCGCTTCAGGACGGTGCGCAGGTGGGCGAGGTCGGCCTCCGCGGCATGCGTGAACGCCGCCGACACCAGCTTCTCCTTCGTGGAGAAGTGGTACAGGACCAGCGCGTTGCTCACCCCGAGCGCCGCGGCCACGTCCGCGATGCGCACGGCCGCCACACCGCGCACCTCGATCTGTTCGACGGTCGCCGCAAGGAGCTCCGCCCGCCGTTCCGCCACGCCCAACCGCACTCTCGCCACGCCGGGCAGCCTATACACCTCCGGTCTACGCGTGTCTGCGTGTGCTTATGAGGCCGCGTACCAGCCGAACCGCTCGCCGATCGCCGGCAGGCGATCGGCGACCAGCGCGTGGGCAGCGGCGCGCGGGGTCGTGCCGTCCGCCTCCGCGCGGCCCAGCATCACGTCGACCAGGGCCCGCATCGAGCGCCGCGTGTACGCGAAGGCCTCGTCCGCGTCGGCCCCGATGTCACCGAACAGGGTCCACCACCACCAGGCGTTGGTGCCGGAGTTGACCACGACGTCCGGCAGGACGGTGACGCCGCGCTCCGCGAGCAGCACCTCCGCCTCCGGAAGGACCGGCATGTTGGCCGCCTCCGCTATCCAACGGGCTTTGATCCGCGCCTGGTTGACCCGGTTGACGGTGTACGACACCGCGGCGGGGACCAGGATCTCCGCCTCCGCGGCCAGCCACTCGTCGCCCGGCAGCTCGCGGTCGCCGGGGCGCAGGACGGAGCGGTCCACGGTGCCGTGCGCGTCGCGGGCGGCGAGCAGCGCCTCCACGTCGAGCCCGGCCGGGTTGGCGATCGTGCCCCTGATGTCGGCGACGGCCACCGTCGTCAGGCCCGCGCGCGACAGGTAGCGGGCGGTCGCACCGCCCATCGTGCCCAGACCCTGCACGGCCACGCGCGCGCCCGCGTGCGCGTGGCCGGCGCGGTCGAGGGCGGCCAGGACCGCTTCGGCGACCCCGTGCCCGCCGACCAGCTCGGCCAGGCCGATCCCGTCGACCCGTACGGCGAACGCGTCCGCCAGGCGGTCACGGGCCGCCGCCTCGTCGTCCAGGAGCGGGTAGACGGCCTGGACGCAGGAGACCAGGCCCGCGTCCGCCGCCGCCTTGTCGACCAGGTCCTGGGTGAGACCCAGATCCTCGCCCGTGGTCCAGGAGCTCTCGATGTACGGGCGCATCGCCCGCAGGTAGCGCACCAGGACGTCATAGGCCTCCGGGGCGCGCGGATCGCAGTCAATGCCGCCCTTGGCGCCGCCGAGCGGGATGTAGCGGGCGCTCGGGTCGTAGTGCAGGGCTTCCTTCATCGTCATCCCGCGCGCGAGGCCCGCGACCTCGTCGAGGGTGCAGCCGGGGCGCATCCGCAGCCCGCCGCTGCTGACACCCCGTACGAGACGGTCGACGACCAGATAACCCCTGTGGCCGGTGATGTGATCCGTCCAGGTGAGGGAGAGCAGAGGCGTGTGAGCCGGTGACATGAAGCGATCTCCTACTGAATGGGGAATCAGTAGCAGTACACCATGCGGCGAAGCGCGCGTGGCCGGTGCGGGTCCCTCCGGACGGCCGTCGCCGCAAGCGGTGCACATAATGGAGATCTGACCTATCCCTTCCAGGAGGTGCTGTGTCCCGTTCGCTGAGCCCCGGGCTCCGCTCGCTCAGGACCGCCGCCTTCGGCGCGGATCCGGCCGGTGAGCGGCTCGCGAGGATCCACAGATCGCCGAACTTCGCCGACGGGTCCTTCCAGAACCCCGAAGGGGCGCGAACCCGGCCCACCGGTTCGTCGCTCGAGTTCGCGAAGATCTACTTCCGCAAGGAGGAGCGGATCCGGCGCGGCCCATCGGGCACCGTTCCCGTGCATTCCACGACCCTCGCCGACCTCGCGAAGCCGCCGGCCGACGGCCTGCGGATCACCTGGATGGGGCATTCCAGTGTGCTCGCCGAGATCGACGGGCGGCGGGTGCTGTTCGACCCGGTCTGGGGCGAGCGGTGCTCCCCCTTCTCCTGGGTCGGCCCCAAGCGGCTGCATCCCGTGCCGGTGCCGCTCGCGGCGCTCGGCCCGGTGGACGTGGTGGTGATCTCGCACGATCACTACGACCACCTCGACATGCCCAGCATCAGGGCCCTGGCCGGCACGGACACGGTGTTCGCCGTGCCGCTCGGCGTCGGCGCCCACCTGGAGCGCTGGGGCGTCCCCGCCGACCGGCTGCGCGAGCTGGACTGGAACGAGACCGCGAAGGTCGGGGACCTGACCTTGACGGCGACGCCCGCGCGCCACTTCTGCGGTCGCGGCGTGCGCAACTTCCAGCACACGCTCTGGGCGTCCTGGGCCGTCACGGGACCCGAGCACAGCGTTTACCACAGCGGGGACACCGGCTACTTCAGCGGTTTCCGGGAGATCGGCGCCGAACACGGCCCGTTCGACGTCACGATGATCCAGATCGGCGCCTACTCCGAGTTCTGGCCCGACATCCACATGACGCCCGAGGAGGGCGTGCGCGCGCACCTGGATCTCCAGGGCGGGCGGCCCGACGGTGTGATGCTGCCGATCCACTGGGGCACGTTCAACCTCGCACCGCACCCGTGGTCCGCACCCGGTGAGGGCACGGTGGCCGCGGCGGGCGCCGCGGGGGCGAAGATCGCGCTGCCCGTGCCGGGGGAGCCGTTCGAGCCCGCGTCGGACTCCGTCCCGGCGCAGCCGTGGTGGCGCGGCGTCGCGATCGAGCCGGCGGGCGGATGGACCTCTCCGGAGACCGTCGTCGCGGCCACCGGGCGGGCGCAGCCCGCCGCTCGCGGGACGGGCACGGAGGGCACCGGGGAGCCCGAGGCGGCGCGGGTCGGCTGACGGCTCCGGGCGCGGCCGATGGCTCCGGTCGCGCCTGGCGCTGCGGGGCGGCCGTAGGCGACGCGGCCGTAGGCGACGCGCCGCCCAGCAGCCGTGCCGGACGGCCGCTGCGTCATGCCGTTCGCCGGATCACCGCCGACCGCCGAACTCCCAGTCGTGGACCTCGACCGAGGCGTAGCGCCGCGGGACCAGGACGGCGCGGGCCGCGTCCGGGTCCGCGGCCCGGACCAGCGCCGCCGTGCCCAGCCAGGTGGCGTCGTCGTCGGACAGCAGCGGCCCGTACGCG
The DNA here is from genome assembly GCF_040644915.1 of Streptomyces sp. NPDC046925. Taxonomy (NCBI): domain Bacteria; kingdom Bacillati; phylum Actinomycetota; class Actinomycetes; order Kitasatosporales; family Streptomycetaceae; genus Streptomyces; species Streptomyces sp. NPDC046925. The sequence goes on from NZ_JBEYWZ010000001.1 coordinate 1,054,300, forward strand.
ATGACCTCGTCCCCGCCGGGCGGCACGTCGAGATCCGCGGAGTACCCCGAGCCGAGGCCGATGACCAGGTACCTGTTGCCGCCCTCGTTCCCGCCGGGGAAATCCCACATGGTGCGCCCCAGCGTGTTGCGCCAGCGGCGCAGCAGCACGTCGCGGTAGGCGCCCGCCTGGTAGTTCGGCTCGTCGAAGGCGAACGCGCGTGCGGCAGCGGGATCCGGCAGGTCGACGATGTGCACGCTTCCGGTGGGCGTCTCGCCGTCGGCGGCGAACGTCGGGCCGCGGGCGATCAGCTCCGCCGCGTACCGGTCCATGTAGGACCAGTGGTCCTCCAGGAGCTCTTCGCGCAGCTTCAGGGAGCCGGACCGGTCGCGGTGATAGCAGAAGAAAAGCATGGCACCGACTTTCGTCAATCGACGTCGGATTCTCAACGGGATTCGGGCAGGCGCGAGTCCACGTCCTGATCGGGTGCCGAGTTCCCGTCGTAATCAGACGGTCGTGCGACGCGTCATACCAGAGCGGGATGCTGAGTGCCGGACTTTGTCAACTGCCCCACGCACTTCAAGCGTTGGTGACTACCGTGAGTGTCCGCCGGTCGACGCAGGGATCATGACGGCCATCCCGCCCGAGCCCTCCCGACCGGTACGGCGATGCCGCGAAGCCACGCGTCGCGCGCCCGTCGGAGCCCGCTCCCTGACCGAGGACGCTGATGTCTCACCTTCGCTCACCGGCCGCCCGCGCAGACCGCCGTGAGGGCGGACGGCACGGGAGACCAGGGAGCCGACCCGCCGCGCCGCTGCCCGAGGCCCGGATACGGCCGCAGCTCCTGCGCATCGCCGTGCTCCCCGTCGTCGCGGTGCTGCTCTGCGCCGGTGCCGCCGTCCTGTTCATCGTCCGGTCGGCCCCCGGCCCGCTCGAACCCCCGCTCCTCCTCGTCCTCGGCGCCGCCGGGGCCATCAGCCTGGCCAGCGTCGTGATCGCCGCCATCGCCGCCGACCGCACCGCGACCGCCGTACGCGAGCGCGTCGGCACCCTGCGCCGCACCACCGCCCGCGGCCAGGCCGAACTGCGCGAAGTCGTCGAGAAACTGCGCCGCGGCGACGGACCGCCCCCGCGCCGGGCGCCCGTCAGAACCGCCCCGGACGGCGACGAGTTCGGGCTGCTCGCCGACGAGCTCTCGCGGGCCCAGGACGTCGCCGTCGCCGCCGTCGTGCAGGCCTCGCAGCTCTCCAGCCACGCGGGCAGCGAACAGAAGGTCGAAGTCTTCGTCAATCTGGCCCGGCGCCTGCAGTCCCTCGTGCACCGCGAGATCTCCATCCTCGACGAGCTGGAGAACGACGTCGAGGACCCGGACCTGCTCAAGGGCCTCTTCCACGTCGACCACCTGGCCACCCGCATCCGCAGGCACGCCGAGAACCTCGCCGTCCTCGGCGGCGCCATCTCGCGCCGCCAGTGGAGCAGCCCCGTCTCCATGACGGAGGTGCTCCGCTCGGCCATCGCGGAGGTCGAGCAGTACTCACGCGTCAAGCTGGTGCCGCCGATCGCGGGCACCCTGCGCGGCCACGCCGTCGCCGACGTCATCCACCTCCTGGCCGAACTCGTCGAGAACGCCACGGTGTTCTCCGCCCCGCACACCCAGGTCCTGCTGCGCGCCAACCTGGTGACGGCCGGACTCGCCGTCGAGGTCGAGGACCGCGGGCTCGGCATGCCGCTGACCGAGCAGAACAAGATGAACCACCTGCTCGCCGACCCGGACCAGGTCAACGTCGCGAGCCTCCTCCAGGACGGGCGGATCGGCCTCTACGTCGTCTCCGCGCTCGCCCGCAGGCACGGCATCGCGGTCCGCCTCCAGACCAACATCTACGGAGGCGTGCAGGCCGTACTGATCCTGCCGCAGGGCCTCCTCGGCACCGAGCCGCAGCACGATCCGGGCATCGCCGAGCATCCGCAAGCGGCCCCGCAGTCCATGCCGCCGATCGCCCCGCAGCCCGTCCCGCCGACCGCCCCCGCCGCCGTACACGAAGCGGCACCCGCGCCCCCGGCGGCCCCCCGCCCGGAGCCGGTCCCCGCCGCCGCCCGCCCGCAACCGATCCCCGCGGCGAACGGCTCCGCGCCCGCCCCGCTGCCCGTGCGGGGCAGGGAGGGCAGAGCGACCCCGGCCGAAGCCGTGCCGGGGATCAGGCCGCACGACCGGCAGGCCGTCGCCGAGCACGCCGGGACACCGCCGACCCCCCTCAACGGCGCCGTACGCGGCCGGGTCGGCAAGCCCCAGCTGCCCAAGCGCCGCGCCCAGGAACACATCGCGCCCCAGCTGCGGGACGCCCCCGCTCCCCGCCCGGAGAGCGAACACCACGTCGGCCACGACCCGGGCCTGATGGCCGCCTTCCAGCGCGGCATCGGACTCGCCGCCGCGCAGGAGACGCGCGACCCGGCACCCGCACCCGACCTCAACGTCCCCCGTGACGGAGGCGACCAGGGTGGCTGAACCTCACCACCCGGCCACCACCCCATCTGCCCCGGCAGATCCTCGTACGCAAGGAGTCGATCCACCATGGTGAGCGATGCGCCGACAGGGCAGGTATCCGACCTCGACTGGCTGATGAGCGGACTCGTGCAGCGCGTTCCGCACACCCACAGCGCGGTCCTGCTCTCCTCGGACGGACTCGTGAAGTCGGTCCACGGCCTCGACCCGGACAGCGCCGACCACATGGCGGCCCTGGCCTCCGGGCTCTACTCACTGGGACGCAGCGCGGGCATCCGGTTCGGCGACGGCGGCGACGTACGCCAGGTCGTCGTGGAGCTCGACTCCACCCTCCTGTTCGTCTCCACGGCGGGCTCGGGCACCTGTCTGGCGGTGCTCGCCGGGCGCGACGCGGACGCGGCGGTGCTCGGCTACGAAATGGCGATGCTCGTCAAGAGCGTGCGCCCCTACCTGATGACCGCCCCCCGGCAGCTCGCCGGCGAACCCGCGCCGATGAGGCATTGAGCGTGGCGGCCCCGCACGACGGGCCATGGCTCGACGAATCCGCCGGGCGGCTCGTCCGCCCCTACACCGTCAGCGACGGACGGACCCGGCCGACCGCCCACATGGACCTGCTCACCCAGGTGATGGCCACCGGAACACCGGTCATCGGTTACCCGGGGCCCGATCACACGGCGGCGCTCGGGCTCTGCGCGGCACCCACGTCGGTCGCGGAGATCGCCGCGCAGCTGAAGCTGCCCGCGGCCGTGACCAAGGTGCTGCTCTCCGATCTCGTCGACTGCGGGGCGCTCACCCTGAGAGCCCCGGACTTCTACCACAACCCCACCGACCGGTCCCTGTTGGAGGCAGTGCTCGATGGACTACGACGACAGCTCTGACCCCTTCCCCACCGCGCTGAAGATCCTGATCGCGGGCGGTTTCGGGGTCGGCAAGACGACCTTCACGGGCGCGGTGAGCGAGATCGCGCCGCTCAGCACGGAGGAGCTCCTCACCACGGTCAGCGAGGGCACCGACGATCTGTCGGGCGTCGAGAACAAGACGACGACCACCGTGGCCATGGACTTCGGGCGCATCACCCTCGATCCCGAACATGTGCTCTACCTCTTCGGAACGCCCGGGCAGGAACGCTTCTGGTTCATGTGGGACGAGCTCTCCGAAGGCGCGCTCGGCGCGGTGGTCCTGGCCGACACCCGCCGTCTGGAGGACTGCTTCGCGGCCGTCGACTTCTTCGAGCAGCGCGGCATGGGCTTCATCGTCGCGATCAACGAATTCGACGGCGGCTACCGCTACGAACCCGAAGAAGTGCGCTCCGCCATCGACCTCGACCCCCGGGTGCCCGTCGTGCGCTGCGACGCGCGGATCTCCAGCTCCGGCATCGCGACACTGCTCACCCTCGTCAAGCACCTGCTCGCCCATGCCCCGGCCGCCCCGAGCTACGGAGCCCACACCTGATGTACGACACGACAGCGCACCTGCTGCTCACCCCCGTCGACAAGGAGGCGCCGAGCCGGGTGCGGCGGCTGCGCAGGCTCGGCATAGGCCTGCGCCCCGACCTCGCCTTCGACGCCTTCGCCGACCGGCTCGCCGAGGTCACGGGCGCGCCGTACTCCATGGTCAACTTCATCGACGAGAACCAGCAGTTCTTCGCGGGCCTGCACACCCCCGACGACACCGGGCACCGCTACATGGCCCGCGACCACGGGTACTGCCCGCATGTCGTCGTGCGGCGCAAGGCCCTGGTCCTGGAGGACGTCGTCGACTATCCGCGGTTCGCGGGCAATCCGGTGGTCGACGAGATCGGGATCCGCTCCTATCTGGGCGCCCCGCTCATCGACCGCACGGGCACGGCGCTCGGCACGGTCTGCGTCGTGGACGTCGAGCCCCGGCCGTGGGGCAGGGCGGGCCTCGAGACGATCAAGGCGATGGCGGCGGAGCTGATCGAGCAGATCCACCGCCGGGAGGACGGCGGGATCTGACTCACGCCGTGAGTACCGTTCCGTCGGGGAAACGGACGCGGACGGAGTCGCCCTCCACCGTGCACGCGACGGACTCCCGCAGAGCCGCAGGACGGACGGTGTCCCCGGACAGGGCGACGAGCGTGACGTGGATGCCGGTGCCGCCCGGATGCCCGGCGAACGTCAGACAGGGCGTCGCCGAGTGCGGCCCGTAGGCGTTGGCCGCCACCTCGCGGGCGATGCCCGTCTCCTCGTCCCATCCGTGGAGTGCGACCAGGGCGCTGGTCAGCCCGGATTCCGTACGGGCGAGCGCCCAGCCGGGCCCCTGCTCGGCGTACGGCGGCTTCTCGTCGGCCACCGCGTAGCCGCCCTCACGGACGGTCGTGCCCGCCGGGGCCTGGATGCGGTGGACGCGGATCTCCCAGGGCCCGTGCAGCACGCTGGTCGTCAGAACCGGGAACTCGCCCTCCGTGCCCGGCAGCAGCGCGTCGTGACGCGAGACGGCCGTGCGTCCTTCGCAGCGCAGCGGGTGGATACGGCGGCGGCGGGAAGCGGTGCCGTCCGGTGCGAGCAGGGCGAGGTGGTTGTCCACGTTGCGGTCCCACGCGCTAGGTGCGGTCTCGGGGGCGGTCGCCGTGGAGTAGCCGAACTTCGCGTAATGCGGGTCGTCGGTCGCCTCGCCTTCCAGGGGGTTGTGGTCGCTGCCGTGGTTGACGAGGCGGACGATGCCGTCGTGGCGGGTGCCGTGCAGGAGCCAGCCGGGCTGGGGGAGCGCCGTGTACTGGTCGGACTCCTCGACGGGGAGCGGGACTTCGCGCTCCGTCCACACCGGGTGATCGGCGGGCAGGAGCAGACCGAGGAAACCCTTGCTGGCCCAGTACGGGGACGCCGGACCCGAGTAGGCCTGGGTGGACGGCAGGAACGTCCCGTACCAGCCGAGCGGCAGCAGCCCCCGCTCGTCAGGAACGCCGCGTTCCACGAAGTGCCGTGCGGTGCCGGACGCCAGGCGGCGCGTGAGACCAGGGGCCAGGGGCGTGCAGTTCGCGAGGGCGCCCATCCAGACGGGGGCGGTCGCGGCGAAGCGGTAGGTGAGGGAGCGGCCCTGGTGGACGGGGGCGCCGTCGGCGCCGAAGAAGTGCGGGTACGTGGCCAGGAACTGGGCCAGGCGCTCGCGGTAGACCTCGGTGCGCCCTCCGTCGTCCTCGCCCGCCATGCGCGCCCACAGCAGGGGGTACAGATGCATCGCCCAGCCGATGTAGTAGTCGAAGTTGCGCCCGTCGCCGTCCGTGTACCAGCCGTCCCCGCGGTACCAGTCCTCGATGCGGTCGAGGCCGCCGTCGATGTCCGCCTTGCTGTACGGGGCGCCGACCGAAGCCAGGAACTGCTCGGACACCACCTGGAAGAGACGCCAGTTGTTGTCCCAGGTCCGGCCGCCGACGAAGCCGGAGAACCAGTCGACGACCCGTTCCTGGACCCGGCTGTCGAGCTTGTCCCAGATCCAGGGGCGGGTCTCGTGCAGGCCGATCGCGATCGACGCGGCCTCCACCATCTGCTGGGAGCAGTCGCTGAGTCGGGGCCAGGCCTCGCCGCCCGCGCGGTCCTGGTCCGTGCCCGTTGTCAGACCCTGCGCGTAGCGTTCCAGGAGGTGGGGGTCGACGTTGCCGCCATCGCCGCCCGCTCCCGCGATCCGGAAGGAGGCGAGGAGGAATGACCGTGCGTAGCCTTCGAGCCCGTCCGACACGACCCCCGACCAACTGCCCCGCCCCGGCAGCCGGTACTGCGCGAAGTTCGGCGTCGCGTAGGGAACCAGAGCGTCGAGCTGCCGGTCGGCGAGCGCCTCCCAGTGGGACCGGGTCCAGCCCGTGAGCGGGGACAGGACGCGGTCGGTGGGCGGCAGGGCCAGGTGCGGTGCGGGCATGGCGGGTCCGTGTTTCCTTCGTGGCAGGTGAGTCACCGCAGGTGCGCGGTGTGCGAACGGCCGCGGGAGCCGTCGACGCGGACGGTGACGACGGGGCGGCGGCCCGGCGTGACGGTGACCGTGTCATCGGCGCGGACCACCTTGCGTACGGGGAAGGGCAGTTCCAGGGTGAGGGTCGTGCCGGTGCGGCCCGGGTCGGCCACGGCGAGCGATATGCCGTCGCCGCCGCGTCGCACGATCACGGTGCAGGGGTCCGATGCCGTGATCCCGGCCGCGCTGCCCGGCTGCCAGAAGTGCGCGGCGAGCAGCCCGTCGCGGCGGGCCTCGACGGCCTGTGCGGTGGCGCTGTTGGCGACGATGCGCACCGGCCGTGAAAGGGACCAGACGGCGGTCGCGGCGGCGCTCGCACCGGGCAGCAGGACGTAGGCGTACGAGGACGCGGCGGGGGAGACGCCGTGGTCGAGCCACAGGGTCAGATAGCGGCGGGTGAGCGGGGTGGTGCTGCCTCCGGTGTCCGCGCCGGTGTTGACCGCCCGCCAGGTGCCGGTCCGCTCCTCGCGCAGGGCGTGCAGGCGGGCGGGGTGTGCGGGCCGGTCGGGGTGATCGGGGAAGACGTAGCCGCCGGTGCCTTCGAGGTGGGCCCAGTCGGCGCCGGGCAGGGTCGCCGACCAGTCGGGGTGCGAGGGCTGCCGGTGGCCGTCGACCGTGAGCCGGGGCGTGCCGCTCTCGTGCAGGTTGCGGTTCTCGACGACCGTCTCGATGCTCCGGCCGTCGCTCGCGGTGATGCCGGTGCCCAGGGCGACGACCGCGTTGTCGAGGAAGAACCACGCCTTCCTGGCGCGCAGCGTGCTGCCGTCGGCCATGAGCTCCATCGCGGCGGCGCCGTACCGGCCGTCGAGCACCGCACCGCCCGCGACGGCGTTCTTCGGGAGGTAGGTCCCCGTTCCGCCGCCGGTGCCGATGTCGGCGCGTTCGCGCGTGTCCACGGTGGTGCCCGGCAGGCGGTACGGATCGACCGTCGCCCAGAAGCCGTCCCCGAACTGGCCGAGGTCATCGCCGTCGTAGAGATAGGTCATGCCGTCGCCGGTGTACCAGCCGTGCAGGTTCTCGCCGTTGCCCGCCTCGTACGCGGCGATGCGCTTCGAGGAGAGTGAGAGCGTGAGCGCCCAGCCGGGGCGCCGGTGCACCGAGCGGTCCATGCCGGCGAACGCGAAGTGCCCGGTGAGCCGGTCGGTGGCCGGAATCGAGGAGTCGTCGACGACGGACTTGGCGCGGGCGATCGCGGGGACGCCGACCAGGCCCAGATAGGGGTGGGAGGTGTTGCGGCGTATCCATCCCTTGGCCAGGGCCCGCCAGCGTGCGGCGTACGCGGCCGGGGCGCCGTCCGCCAGTTGCAGGATGTTGGTGAGGGCCGCCGCGCCGTCCTTGTGGTCCGGCGCCTTCTCGCGGGACGTGGCACGGCCGCGCAGCGCGTCCATCATCAGGCCGTCGAAGACCACCGGCGAGAAGGTCCGGTCCACCGCTTCGTACAGCACGGACGTCTTGGGGTCGGTGACGGCCCAGTCGGAGTCGGCGAGCAGCGCGATGAGCTGTCCCGCGCTGCCGAGCAGGACACTGCCGTACGTCCCCGTGTAGGCGACGGAGCCGTGCTGCACGAACGAGCCGTCCTCGTAGAACCCGTCGCCCGAAGTGACGTACGTGAACAGGCTGTTCCTGCCCTTGTCCCGGACGTCGGAGAGGCCGTCGCGGGCCAGGGCGAGCGTGTCCGCGTCGCGGGCCAGCAGGCCGCGCAGCGCCACGATGACGGCTTTGTCGGCGCGGTTGGCGCCGGTCTCGGAGAGGGTCGGGGCGTTGGTGCGGCGATCCGGGTCCGGGACGAACTTCGCCACCGTGGAGACGTACTTCGTCAGATCGGCCGCGGGGATCTTCTCCCGCAGCAGTACGCAGGTGTCCATCAGGGCGCGGGGCGCGCCGATCTCCCAGAACCACCAGTTGCCGGATTCGGGGCGGCCGGTGTTGTAGGCGTCGGCGTGCAGGAAGCGCAGGGCTTCGAGCAGGGCGGCGGCCGCTTCGGCGCTGTCGCTGAGGGAGGTGCCGGGGGTGGCCAGGGCGGTCGCGATCGTGCGCAGGCGGGTGTAGCTCTGGCCGAAGTTGCCCGGCTCCTTGGCGGGGGAGAGGTCGGCCCACAGGGCGGTGCGTCCCGCCGACCGGTCCAAGTCCCGCCACCACGCGGACGCCTGGGTGTCCAGGACCTTCAGCGCCGCGGCGAAGTCCGGGTCGGCGGCGTCGAAATCCCCGCCGGTGAGCTGGGTCGCCGCGCGGGCCAGGAGGGTGTCGTACGGGTCCGCGTCCGAAGCCGCCCGCGCCGGGCCGCCCGCGGCGAGGGGCAGGAAGGCCGATGCGGCACTCGCGGCGAGGATCGTGCGGCGTCGTGGCCCGGTGGAGCCGGAGCGGGGCATGCGCATGGGGAACTCCCGTGAGGCGTCGGGGCGTGGGGCGGGGGAGTGAGGCAGTGATCCCGCGACAGCATGTAAGCGGTTGCTATGCCACGCAAGAGGGCCGGGAATCTTTCTACGTCTTTCTGTCCGGGCCGCGGCCTGCCGAGGCCTCTGCGCCCGGTGTCCGAGGGGTCATCGGATACATCGGAGGTATTGACGCTGACAGTAAGCGATTACTACGTTGCGGCCCCATGGCTGAGAACTGGACCCGAAACGTACGCACTCGCGGTACCCGGACCGTCCGTCCTCGCAGTACCCGCGCCGTCCGCGCCGCGACGGCGACCGCAGCCGCGGCCGCCACCCTCGCGCTCGCCCTCCCCGCCCACGCCGCGCCCTTCGACCCGGCCCCCGGAGCGGACGGCGTCGGCGACCCCCTCTTCCCGACGCTCGGCAACGGCGGCTACGACGTCCGCCACTACGACCTCTCCTTCGACTTCACGCCGGTGACGTACGACTTCACCGGCACCATGAAGATCAAGGCGAGAGCCACCCGAGACCTGTCGTCCTTCAACCTCGACGTCGACTCGCTGGCCATCGACGCCATCAAGGTCAACGGCAGGAAGGCGCAGTGGGTGATCGGCCCCGGCCAGACCGGTCAGGAGCTCACCGTCACCCCGGCGGGCGGCCTGCGCGACCGCCGCGCCTTCGACGTCGAACTGACCTACCACGGCAACGGCAAGACCAAGCCGGTCGGCCAGCCGGGCTGGAGGTACATGTCCGACGGCGGCTTCGCCTCCGCCGCCCAGGCCTCCCGCGCCGACACCTTCGCGCCGGTCAACGACCACCCCTCGGACAAGGCCACCTGGTCCTTCCACCTCACCGCCCCCGACGGCTGGACACCCGCCGCCAACGGCAACCTCACCGGCACCCGCGACACCGGGGTCAAGAAAACATGGGACTTCTCCCTCAAGTCCCCCATGGCCCCCGAACTGCTCGGCATCTCCGTCAACAAGCAGACCTACCTGTACGGACGCGGACCGCACGGAGTGAAGCTGCGCCACCTCGTCCCCACGGACCAGCAGGCGAAGTACAAGCCCATCGCCGAGGAGACCGGCGGGCAACTGGCCTGGCTGGAGAAGACCCTCGGCGTGCGCTACCCGTTCGACACCTACGGCGTGCAGATCGTGCGGGACGGCTACGGCGACGCGTTGGAGAACCAGACCCTCTCGCTCTTCGGGCCCTCCTGGTTCGACCGGCCCACCTACTCGACCACCATGGTCCACGAGCTGACCCACCAGTGGTTCGGCGACTCCGTCACCCCCGCCACCTGGCAGGACGCCTGGCTGAACGAAGGCCCCGCCGTCTACTACGCGGCCGTGTGGGCCGACCAGAAGGGCTTCCAGACCATCGAGGAGAAGATGAAGACCGCGTACGCAAAGCTCGACGCGGTCCGCAAGAGCGACGGCCCGCCCGGAAAACCCACCGGGCTCGGCGGCTTCAACATCTACGACGGCGCCGCGGTCTCCCTCTACGCCCTCAACCAGCAGATCGGCCAGGAGAAGTTCGAGGCCGTCATGAAGTCATGGCTGACCGAGCACCGGCACGGCAACGCCTCGACGCGGGACTTCATCGACAACGCCGTCGAGGTCACCGGCGACGAGTCGGTCGGCACGTTCCTGCACCACTGGCTGTTCGACCTCGACAATCCGCCCATGCCGGGCCACCCGGACTGGGGTGTCGCGAAGTGAGGCGGCGGCAGAGCGCGGGTCAGCGCCCGCGCATCGCAGCGGCGGCGCTCGCGATAGCGGCGATCGGCGCCGTCGGCGCCGGCGGCCCCGTCAACGCCCCGCAGAGCGCACACGCCGCCCCCGGCCCCAAGATCCTCCACGCGGCCCCGAACGGCTCGGGAGAGTCCTGCACCACCACCCGCCCCTGCTCCCCGCAGGCAGCCCGCGACGTCGCCCGCACCATCGACGGACGAGACGTACGCGTTGAACTGGCAGACGGTACTTACGAGTTGAGCGAGCCCTTGAAGCTGGTCGCCGCCGACTCCGGGCGCGACGGGCACACCGTCACCTGGGCGGCGGCGCGCGGCGCCCGCCCCGTCCTGTCCGGCGGTCGTGCCCTGACCGGATGGGACAAGGGTGCCGACGGCACCTGGACGGCGGCTGTCCCCGAAGGGGTCACCCCGCGCCAGCTGTTCGTGGACGGCGAGCGGGCCGTACGCGCGCGGGGCGAGGCCTGCGCGGCGGGCACCTGCGACGCCACGAAGACCGGCATGACGGGCGCCACGGCCACCGGTATCGACCGATGGCAGCGGCCCACCGGCGCGGAAGCCGTCATCAAGGTCCGCTGGCGCGACTACCACTGCCGGATCACGGGCGTCGAAGGCGACAACCTCACCTTCGCGCAGCCCTGTTGGACCAACTCCGCGAGCGGCACGAACCGTACGGGCCCCGCCTGGGACTCCACCACCGTCGACTCGGCGCGCTACTCCGGGGTCGCATACTTCGAAAATGCCCGCGAACTCCTCGACAAGCCGGGCGAGTTCGTTTGGGACGCCCGGGAACGCACCGTCACCTACCTCCCGCGCAAGGGCGAGAACATGCGCCACGCGCGGGTGCTCACCCCGGTGACCGAGCAGCTGATGGTCGTCGACGGCGCCCGCGATCTCCGCGTCCAGGGCATCGGCTTCGCGTACGCCGCGTACGGACAGCCGTCCACCGACGAGGGCTACGCGGGTACACAGGCAGGACTCACCCTCACCGGGGCGAGCGGGCCCGTCGACCACGCGGGCCGTCACTACACCAAGCCGAGCGCGGCCCTCACCGTGCGCGGCGGCCGTCATGTGAGCGTCACCGGGGCCGAGTTCACGCATCTGGGCGGCGCCGGTGTCGTCCTCGAAGCGGGCACCAAGGACACATCGGTGACCCGCTCCCGCTTCACGGACCTCTCGTCCGGCGCCGTGTACGTCGGCGACACCGAGCCGAAGCCGGCATCCGAACTCGCCGGTGAGCGCAACACCGTCGCCTACAACACGATCCGCCGCACCGGCGTCGAGTACACCGACGCGGTCGGCGTCTGGGCCGGATACGAGGCCGGGCTCACCGTCGACCACAACACCCTCGACGACCTGCCCTACTCGGGGATCTCCGTCGGCTGGGGCTGGAACCAGCCCGAGGCCAGGGAGTCCGTCCTGCGGGACAACAGGATCACGGACAACCGGATCACGAACGTGATGCGCGTCGAGCACGCCCAGCACGACGGCGGCGCCATCTACACCCAGGGCGCCCAGCCCGGCACGGTCGTCTCCGGCAACTACATCAACCGCTCCGCCTACGGCAACACCGAACGCGACGGCAACGGCATCTACTTGGACGAGCAGTCCTCGTACATCCGCGTCGAAGGCAACGTCATCACCCGCATCGGCTACAAGTGGGTCTCCAACTGGGCCGATTACGGCATCCGGAACCAGGCCACCGGCAACTGGACCGACACCGACACCCCGGCCCTGACCGGCACCGGATCGACGATGGAGGACAACCACACCAAGCTCGACCGGCTGCCCCCCGAAGCCCTCGCCGTGGCCGCCCGCTCCGGCGCGCACAAGGAGGCGGCCGAACAGCTCCGCCCGGACCTCGCCCGCTCCGGCACCGCCTCCCAGTCCTCCACGGACGGCGCGGCCCCGGCGGCGTACGCGACCGACGGGGACACCTCCACCGACACCCGCACCCTGTCCGAAGCGGGCGCCTGGTGGCAGGTCGACCTCGGCGATGTCCGGCGCGTGGGACAGGTCGAGGTCTGGAACAACGCGTCCATGACGACGTCCGGCTTCGACGTCCGGCTTGCGAAGGACGCGGACTTCGCCGACGCCACCACCGTGCACGTCGACGGACGATCACTTCGGCCCACACTCCTCGACACGGACACGGAAGCCAGATACATAAGGATCAAGCTCACCGGCACGGGACGCGTGGCGCTTTCGCACGTACTCGTGCACCCTGCACGTACATAGGCAACATCCGCACTCGCACAGGTTTTTGTACGGAAAGGCACACCATGACCGACCTCCGTCTCGGCGTCCTCGGCTACGGCTTGCGCGGTTCGCTCGCCCGCACCGCACACCGGCCCGGCGCGGGCTCCCGCGTCATCGCGCTCGCCGACCACGACGTCACCGCGCGGACGGAGGCGGCCACGGCCTTCCCCGACGCCCGGATATCCACCGACCACCGCAAGGTCGTCGAGGACCCGGACGTCGACGCCCTCGTGATCCTCACCCCCGACCACACCCACGCGTCGCTCGCCTGCGAGGCACTGCGCGAGAACAAGCCCGTGTTCGTCGAGAAGCCCCTGGACATCGGCATCGAGGCCTGCGACGAGATCCTGCGGACCGCGTACGAGACGGGAACACGCCTCTACGTAGGCCACAACATGCGCCACATGCCCGTGATCCGGCTGATGCGCGACATCATCGGGCGCGGTGACATCGGCGAGGTCAAGACGGTCTGGGTACGCCACTTCGTCGCCTACGGAGGCGACTGGTACTTCAAGGACTGGCACGCCGAACGGCGGAACACCACCGGCCTGCTGCTCCAGAAGGCCGCCCACGACATCGACGTCCTGCACTGGCTCGCGGGCGGCTACACCCGCCAGGTCCAGGCCCTGGGCGACCTCATGGTCTACGGCGACAACCCGCACCGCCGCGCGCCGGGCGAGCCCAAGACGGACGACTGGTACACCGAGGACGGGCACTGGCCGGCGGCCACCCAGCGCGACCTCAACCCGGTCATCGACGTCGAGGACGTCTCGCTGGTCAACATGCGCCTCGACAACGGCGTCCTCGCCTCCTACCAGCAGTGCCACTTCACGCCCGACTACTGGCGCAACTACACCGTCATCGGGGACGCGGGCCGCCTGGAGAACTTCGGCGACGGCCCCGGCGGTGTGGTGAAGGTCTGGAACTCGCGGCGCTCGGCCTACCGCGCCGACGCCGACGCCGAGTACCTGGTGCCGGACGAGCAGGACGAGGGCGGGCACGGCGGCTCCGACCCGCTGCTCATCGACGAGTTCGTCCGTTTCGTGCGCGAGGGCGGGCGCACCGACACGTCGCCGGTCGCGGCCCGGATGGCGGTCGCGGCGGGCGTACGCGCCACGCAGTCGCTGCGCGACGGGGGCACGCCGCGTGAGGTGCCGGACCTGGATCCGGAGCTCGTGGCCTACTTCGAGCGGGGCCAGACCAGGGCCTGAAGGAAAGCTGCGGCGGCGCTTAAGAAATCCTCGATGGACCAGGGCGCCGCCGTAGGGAAGATTCCTGTGTCGTCGGTGGAAGAAGCGACGTACGACAGGAGCCGCTGCGTTGAAGGCGCTGGTCAAGGAGAAAGCGGAGCCGGGACTCCGGCTGATGGACGTACCGGAGCCGGTGATCGGCCACGGCGACGTCCTGATCAAGGTGCTCCGCACCGGGATCTGCGGCACCGATCTGCACATCCGGGCCTGGGACGGCTGGGCGCAGCAGGCGATCAAGGCGCCGCTGGTCGTCGGCCACGAGTTCGTCGGCGAGGTCGTCGGGACCGGACGTGACGTCGCGGACATCAAGATCGGCGACCGGGTCAGCGGCGAGGGCCACCTCGTCTGCGGCAAGTGCCGCAACTGCCAGGCGGGCCGCCGCCACCTGTGCCGCGCCACGGTGGGCCTCGGCGTCGGCAGGGACGGGGCGTTCGCGGAGTTCGTCGCGCTGCCCGCCGCCAATGTGTGGGTGCACCGCGTTCCCGTGGACCTCGACGTGGCCGCGATCTTCGACCCGTTCGGCAACGCCGTGCACACCGCGCTGTCGTTCCCGCTGGTCGGCGAGGACGTACTGATCACCGGGGCGGGACCGATCGGTCTGATGGCCGCCGCCGTGGCCCGGCACGCGGGCGCCCGCAACGTCGTCGTCACCGACGTCAGCGATGACCGCCTCGACCTCGCCCGCAAGATCGGCGTGAGCCTGGCGCTGAACGTCGCCGAGACCCCGATCGCCGAGGGGCAGCGTGAACTGGGCCTGCGCGAGGGCTTCGACGTCGGCCTGGAGATGTCCGGCAACCCCGTCGCGATGCGCGACATGCTCGCCAACATGACGCACGGCGGCAAGATCGCCATGCTCGGTCTGCCGGCCGAGGAGTTCGCCGTCGACTGGTCCCGGATCGTCACCTCCATGATCACGATCAAGGGCATCTACGGCCGCGAGATGTTCGAGACCTGGTACTCCATGTCGGTGCTGCTCGAAGGCGGCCTCGACCTCGCCCCCGTGATCACCGGACGCTACGGACACCGTGACTTCGAGGCGGCCTTCGACGACGCGGCGAGCGGCCGCGGCGGCAAGGTCATCCTCGACTGGACCTCCTGAGACCGGACCTCCTGATCACCGACCGTCCCGACCGCCTCAGCTGCTGAAGGAACCAAGCATGTTCGACTCCGTACGCGACGATCTGCGCGCCACCCTCGACGAGATCCGCGCCGCGGGCCTGCACAAGCCCGAGCGCGTCATCGGCACCCCGCAGTCCGCCACGGTCGCCGTCACCGCGGGCGGGCGCCCCGGCGAGGTGCTGAACTTCTGCGCGAACAACTACCTCGGCCTCGCCGACCACCCCGAGGTGATCGCCGCCGCGCACGAGGCACTGGACCGCTGGGGCTACGGCATGGCGTCCGTGCGCTTCATCTGCGGCACGCAGGAGGTGCACAAGGAGCTGGAGGGACGCCTCTCCGCGTTCCTCGGCCAGGAGGACACGATCCTCTAC
Organism: Streptomyces sp. NPDC046925; assembly: GCF_040644915.1. Classification (NCBI taxonomy): domain Bacteria; kingdom Bacillati; phylum Actinomycetota; class Actinomycetes; order Kitasatosporales; family Streptomycetaceae; genus Streptomyces; species Streptomyces sp. NPDC046925. The sequence goes on from NZ_JBEYWZ010000001.1 coordinate 1,069,866, forward strand.
TCGTCCTGCTTCGACGCCAACGGCGGCGTCTTCGAGACCCTGCTCGGCGCCGAGGACGCGGTCATCTCCGACGCCCTCAACCACGCCTCCATCATCGACGGCATCCGCCTGTCCAAGGCCCGCCGCTTCCGCTACGCCAACCGCGACATGGCCGACCTGGAGCAGCAGCTCAAGGAGGCCGCCGAGGGCGGCGCACGCCGGAAGCTGATCGTCACCGACGGCGTCTTCTCCATGGACGGATACGTCGCCCCGCTGCGGGAGATCTGCGACCTCGCCGAGCGGTACGACGCGATGGTGATGGTCGACGACTCGCACGCCGTCGGCTTCGTCGGCCCCGGCGGTCGTGGCACCCCCGAGCTGCACGGCGTCATGGACCGCGTCGACATCATCACCGGCACGCTCGGCAAGGCGCTCGGCGGTGCCTCCGGCGGTTACGTGGCGGCCCGCGCGGAGATCGTCGCCCTGCTTCGCCAGCGCTCGCGCCCGTACCTCTTCTCCAACACCCTCGCCCCGGTGATCGCGGCCGCCTCGCTGAAGGTCATCGACCTCCTGGAGTCGGCGGGTAACCTGCGCGAACGGCTCGCCGCGAACACCGCGCTCTTCCGCTCGCGGATGACGGAGGAGGGCTTCGACATCCTGCCGGGCGACCACGCGATCGCCCCGGTGATGATCGGCGACGCCTCGGTCGCGGGCCGGATGGCCGAGCTGCTCCTGGAGCGCGGCGTGTACGTGATCGGCTTCTCGTACCCCGTGGTGCCGCAGGGCGCGGCCCGTATCCGCGTCCAGCTGTCGGCCGCGCACTCCACGGACGACGTGAACCGCGCGGTGGACGCGTTCGTGGCGGCGCGGACGGAGCTGGACGCCACGGGTGCCTGAGGGGCCGCGGATGTCCGGGCGCCCGCGGGTGCCCGGGCGTGCCGGCCGGGCCGCCGGTGTCGCTGGGGTCCGCGGTTTGGGAGAATCGACCTCATGATCGAAGCGCGACGGCTGCACATCCTCCGTGCGGTGGCCGACCACCGCACGGTCACGGCCGCTGCCGCCGCGCTCTATCTCACTCCGTCCGCGGTCTCCCAGCAGCTGACCGCCCTGGAGCAGGAGACGGGGCACCGCCTGGTCGAGCGGGGCGCCCGCGGGGTCCGGCTGACCCCGGCGGGCGAGATCCTGCTCTCCCACACGAACGCGGTCCTCGCCCAGCTGGAGAGGGCCGAGGCGGAGCTCGCCGCGTACAGCTCGGGCGCGGCGGGGACGGTGACCGTGGCCTCCTTCGCCACGGGGATCGCCCTGGTGGTCGGCCCGGCCCTGGCCCGCCTCTCGTCCGCGGCGCCCGGCATACGCGTACGGGTCCAGGACGCGGAGGGCGACGCGAGCCTTCCGATGGTGCTCGACCGGCAGGTGGACGTCGCCGTGGCGGTGGAGTACCGGGGCGCGCCGGGCGCGGACGACCCGCGCCTCACGCGGGTCCCGCTGTACGCGGAGCCGTTCGACGCGGTGCTCCCCGAGACACATCGCCTCGCGGACGCGGAGCGGGTGCCGCTCGCGGAGCTGGCCAAGGACGCGTGGATCGGCCCCTTCGCCGGGAACCCCTGCCATGACGTGGTGATACTCGCCTGCGAGGCGGCGGGCTTCCAGCCCCTGCTCGAACACTGGTCGGACGATTTCCGGGCCGTGGTCGCCCTGGCGTCGGCGGGCGCGGGCGTGGCCCTCGTACCCCGCTCGGCACTGCGCGGCATGGACGTCTCCGGGGTGGTGATCCGCCCCGTGGAGGGCGTCGCCCCCACCCGCCGGGTGTTCGCGGCGGTGCGCTGCGGGGCCGAGGAGCATCCGCTGATCCGCCCCGTCCTCGACGCGCTGGGGGAAGCGGCGCAGTAGCGGCGCGGCAGCGGCCTCATGCCGTGCGCGGTTACATCCAGAGGCCGTCCAGGCACGGGTAGACCTCGGTGAGCCCGGCCGGGCCCTGAAGCAGCTTGTCCTCGGAGACGACGACGAATTCGTCGCCCTTGGTGAGGAAGTAGTGGGCCGTCGACCCGGAGACGGCCGTGCACGCCGCGTCAGGCCCGAACCCGAAGGCCTCCGGCGCGGCTGGCAGCTGGAACAACTGGTGGACGGGGCCGCGCGCCAGGTCGACCTTCGCGGGATCGACCGTGCAACTGCCCTTGCGGCCGAAGACCAGAAGCCTCCCGTCGTCGGAACCGAAGGCGGTGACGTCACACAACTCGCCGACCGTGTGCAGGAGTTCGGGGTGCAGGAAGTGTTCCGCGTACTGGACGGGACCGTGGCTCTTCTCGGAGAACTCGACGGCCTGGTCCTGCACGAAACCCAGATAGGCGTGTCCGCTGCCCTCGGGCGCCGGGCCGACGGCGTCGAAGCCGTCGCTGAACGGCTTGGGCAGATGCGGGAACTGATCGGCGATCCGGCGCGGGCCCGCCTCGATGCCGCGCCGCTTCGAGAAGCGCACGAACTCGTCCCCGCGGAAACCGTCGAAGCGTACGTAGGGCGTGTCGCTGTCCGGGATCGACTTGGCCGCCGCCTCGAAGATCCCGCCGCCCGCGTCGAGCGCCCTCTTGGTCGCGCCGCTCAAGGAGCCGAGCACCGTGCCGAGCACGCCGCCGCCGGCGGAGACCAGGGTGGCCGTCAGTGCGTCGAACGCCTTGGCCTCGCCGCGGCCGGGCACCCGCTCCAGGATCCACTGCTGGGCGGTGCGGGGACCCAGGGCGGGCTTGGCCGCCTGCTCCAGGGCAGCGTCCGGTGAGCTGCTGTCGTCGTGCACGGACAGCAGATGACCGCTGTTCGCGTTGACCAGCGTGTACCGGCCGTCGCCGATGTCCACCGGACGCCACAGCTGGGACACCAGCAGGTCCCGCCGGGTCTCGGCCGGGCACTGCTGCACCGGGGAGCCCGCACGGCCGCGGCCCGTCATGATGTCCATGCGCAGGGCGCTGTGCACGCTCTGCAGCGTCCAGGTGTCCTTCTCGGCGGCGTTGGGCCGCAGATGCCACAACTGGCTGTACCGGGCGGGTCCTCGCGGGAGCAGTTCCTGCTGCACGATCGGCACGCTCTGTGCCGTCTTGGCGCCCTGCACTCCCGCGTACAGCCCGCTCTCCTCGTTCTTGAGCAGGTAGATCCCCTCGGACAACGCAGACATTGCCAACCTCCGTGAAAGACGGACAGTGATCCACCGGTGATCCCCCCGGTGATCCCCCGCGTGTGCGCCTCACAGAGTAGGAGCTCGGCATGATTACCGATACGGGTGGAATTCGGCTGCTATTTACCCCTCAATTACCGGGAGTTGGGACAGCTGCGCGGACGGGCGTCGACCCAGGTGACATCAACTCTCACCGGCGGCACACCCGTTGGGGGGAGCACGTGCGGGGGCGGGGCGCGCCCGGTGTACGGGGTCCGGTTCTCACCCGTGAGTACGCCGGTCGCGCCGCGCCAGACCGCCGGAGACCGGCGCGGCGCCGAGGGCGCCCTCTGCGTCGCCGCCTTCGTCCCCGTCCTCGTGGCGCAGGACCCAGTCGTCGAGGTCGAGTGCGGCTTCGAGGGGGTTGCCCGACGTGTAGGCCCGCCACCAGCCGTCTTCGCCGTGGCTCGTGGGGGAGTGCGGTTCCTCCCGGAAACAGGACTCGGCCGCGGCGAAGCGTGCCCGCGCGGTCTGCGCCTCGATGCCCAGGACCTCGCCGATGAGCTGCCAGCTCGCGCCGCCGAGCCGTTCGCTCACGACGGCGGCCTCGAAGAGCCGGTGTGCGGCCCTGAGCACGTCGGCGGCGCCGGACAGTACGGAGCCGGGGGAGCGGGTCGTACCGTCGGAAAGCAGCTCGTATGCCCCGATCGGTACGGCGGCACGCGCGAGGTCCGCGAGCTCGCGCGCCTCCTGGGCCATGGCCAGACGGGCCCGGGTCGCGTCGGTGTACGGCGACGCGGCGGCGCCGGGGTCCTCGTCGGCCGCACCGGCCATGTCGATCACCTCAACCACGCACGAAATAGAGGACGGTCATCGTCACGGCGGTGGTCAGGATGATGCCCCGCAGCAGCCTCGCGGAGAGGCGGCGTGCGAAGTGCGCGCCGGTGAAGCCGCCCGCAAGGGCTCCGGCGAACATGGCGCCGAGCGTCGTCGGAGCGCTCAGCGCGTCCGAGGCGACCAGGAGCAGTGCCGTCGCGCTGAGATTGATGGCCGCGATCTGGGTGATCCGCATCGGATTGCTGACGGCGGCGTCGAGGCCGAGGCCGATGCCCCACAGGGCGAACATCATGATGCCTACGGCACCGCCGAAGTATCCGCCGTACAGAGCGAGCAGGAACTGGCCGATCAGGACGGCCCGCGGAGTCATGTCGAGCTGGCGGCCCAGCGCGCCGCTGATCGTGCGGGAGAGGCGGCGCCCGAAGGCAAGGACCACCGTGGCGAAGGCAAGCAGCCACGGCACCGCGGCGTCGAACGAGGCCGCGGGAAGGGTGAGGAGCAGGGCGGCGCCGAGCCCGCCGCCGACCACGCTGACCGTCGTGAGGGCCGTCAGGGATGTCGCCCCGACCGGTGTGATGTCACGCCGGTAGACCCATCCGCTGGCCACGGCTCCCGGCACCAGGGCGATGGTCGACGTGGCGTTCGCCGTCACCGGGGACAGGCCGACGGCGACCAGGGCGGGCAGTGCCACGAACGTGCCTCCGCCGCCGACGGAGTTCAGCACTCCGGCGGCGATGCCTGCCAGCAGGACGAGAAGGAGTTCGGACACCTGCCGAGCATCGCCCTGTGACCGGTGGGTCCACAATGCGTTATCGGTGTACCCAGCCTAAGGCTGTGCCATAGGCTGGACGCGTGCGCTACGACCTGGACGACCTGCGGCTCTTCCTCGACACGGTGACGGAAGGGTCGATCACGGCAGGCGCCCGGCGCATGCACCTGAGCCTGCCGTCGGCGAGCGCCCGGGTCCGTTCCCTCGAACAGCAGGCCGGTGTGGCGCTGCTGATCCGCGGCAGGAGGGGCGTGCGACCCACCCCGGCGGGGACCACGCTGGCCCGGCACGCGCGCGAGGTCCTCGCGCAGACCGTCCGGCTCGAAAGCGCCGTCGCGAGCTATACGAGATCCCCGACCGCGCCCCTGACCCTCCTCGGGGGCGGTTCCGCGGTGCACAGGCTCGTGCCGCAGGCCCTCGTACCGTTCCTCAGGGACCATCCGGACGTCGACGTACAGGTCTCCGAACACCGCACCCCGCAGATCGTGCGCATGTTGACCGACGGCGAGGCGGACCTGGGCATCGTCCTCGACGACGAGGCACGCGACTGCGGTCTGGCCATGGAACCCCTGGGCGACGACTCCCTCGTGGTGGTCGGCCAGGCGGGCGGGATCCTCGCGGGCCGCACGTCGCTCACCTACAGCGAGGCCGCCGAGCATCCCCTGGTCGGGCTCGACGCCGGTGCCTCGCTGCGTCGCTGGATCGAGAGGCACGTCGGCCCGCACGCGCCGGTCGTGCGCTACCGCACCACGGTCGCCGACCTCAATGTCCTGGTCGCGCTGGCCGCGGCGGGAATCGGCCTCGCCATCGTCCCCCGCCGCGTGATCGACCCCGCCCTGGCGCTGGACGCCTGCGCCCTCCAGGACCCCTGGGCCCACCGCCACCACCTCCTGGCCTGGGGCGCGAAGACGGGCCCCGCGTCTCCCGCCGCGGAGGCCCTGGCCGACTACCTCCGCACGGCGTCCACTTCGGAACCGATACTGCCGGGGTACGGGGCGGCGGGGCGGGGATGAGGCGGGCTGGACGGCGCCGGCTGCGGTGATCCCGCAGGCCGCGGGCCCCGTGTGATCTCCGGCCCGCGGGTGGCGTGCCGCGTTGCTCTGCGGTGCTCCTGCTTGGGCTTGCTTCGTGTTTCCGCGTCGTGCGGTCAGGTGCTGGCGGCCACGCGGGCCTGGCGGCCACGCGGGCCTGGCGGCCACGCGGGCCTGGCGGCCACGCGGGCCTGGCGGCCCCTCGGGCCTAGCCCCGCAGGCCGTTGCCCCCGGGCCGTAGACCCCGGGCCGTTGCCCCCGGCCGCAGACCCTCAGACAGTAGGCCGTCCCGTGCTGGCTCGGAGTACGACCTCGCCCTGTACCCGCTCCACGCGTGACCTCGTGCCCTGCTCGCGCAGGGCGAGGGACAGCACGTCCCGGCCCATGCGGGTCAGCGGCAGTGCCACCGTGGTCAGCGGCGGTGTCAGTTCGCCGACCAAGGGGATGTCGTCGAAGCCCGCCAGAGACACGTCGTCCGGCACTCGGAGCCCCCGCTCCCGCAGCGCACCCAGCGCCCCCACCGCCATCACGTCCGTCACCGCGAAGACGCACGTCGGCCGCTGCCCCCGGCGCAGCAGTTCGACCGCCGCTGCATGGCCCCCGTCCCGGGTGAAGGCACCCTCCACGATCCGCTCCGGGGGCAGGTCGATCCCCGCGTCGGCCAGCGCCGTGCGGAATCCGGCCAGGCGGTCCGCGACCGTGGTGAGCCGCTCGGGTCCGGTGAGGACGGCGAACTCCCGGTGGCCCAGCGAGAGCAGGGCCCGCGCCAGCGCGCCCGCTCCCGCCCGGTTCTCGGGCTGCACCGTGTCCACGCGGAGGCTCCGGTGCCTGCTGATCACGGCGACGCGGCCTCCGTCACGTATGTAGGGACCCAGCTCCGACTCCAACGCCCTTTCCCACGCCGGGTCCTGGAACCCGGAGCCGATGAGCAGGATCGCGCGGGCCCGCTGTGCCCGCAGCATCGAGACGTACGCGATCTCCCGTTCCGGGGCGCGGAAGGTGCTGGCCAGCATGACCAGCACATCCTGCTCGGCGGCCGCCGCCATCACGCCGCTCGCGATCGCCGCGAAGTAGGGGTCGCCGACGTCGTGACAGATGACGCCGACCGTGTTGTTGGAGGAGCTGGCGAGCGCCTGCGCATGGGCGTTGGGGATGTACCCCAGCCGATCCGCCGCTTCGAGCACCCGGCGCCGCAGGTCCTCGCGGACCCGCGTGGTCCCGTTCAGGGCCCGCGACGCGGTGGCCGGCGAAACCCCGGCGGTCCGGGCCACGGCATGCAGGGTGACATGAGGCCCGTGCTCCCGCCCTCGTCCTACGAGGGGCGCCTGCTCGAACCGACGCCCGACCGCGGACGCCTGCTCGTCCCCGTCCACGGGCGGCCCCGCACGCCCCCGCCCGCCCACGGGCACCCCGCGTCCACGCTCTGCTCCGGGTTCCTGCTCGCGCCCTAGCGCCCGCACCGCGCCCCCTTCGTCTCGCGCCGCGAAACTTCGAGCCGACCTATTGACCCTGCGGTCAGCCAGTCATTAGCGTGGCGGACACCTTACCAGAAAGCGCTTTCTGAAAGCGGTTTCCGCACCACAGAAACCCCGCACCATCGAAGCTGAAACCTCCGCAACCGCCGCCGAAGTTCACTGAATGCCAGGGGAGTTCACCGTGAGCCAGAGCGCACTGCAGGCAACTCCCGTCACAACGGCAGGCGTTGCCGAACGCAGCCGCCCCACCCTGCGACAACGTACCGCCGAGGCGGCCGAGAAGAGCTGGCGTCCGCTCGTCCTGCTCCTCGTCTGCTTCGGGGCCTGGTGGCTGATCGCGGCCACCGAGATGGTCGAGGCGTACCTCGTGCCCTCGCCCGGCGCGACGTTCGACGTGATCCTCGACAAGCCCGACTACCTGTGGCAGCACACCTGGGTCACCACGTACGAGACCCTGCTCGGTTTCGTCATCGCCGTGGCCGTCGGCATCCTCTCCGCGGTCGTCATGGTCTACTCGACGACCGTCGAGAAGACGCTCTACCCGATCCTGCTCTTCGCCCAGGTCGTACCGAAGATCGCGATCGCCCCGCTGTTCGTCGTCTGGCTCGGCTTCGGCATCGCGCCGAAGATCCTCATCGCCGTACTGATCGCCTTCTTCCCCGTCGTCATCTCAATGGTGACCGGGCTGAAGGCCGTCGACCCGGAGATGCTCCAGCTCTCCTCCACCATGGGCGCGCGGCCCTGGCAGACCTTCCTCAAGATCCGCTTCCCGGCGTCGCTTCCGCACCTGTTCTCCGGCCTGAAGGTGGCCGTCACCCTCGCCGTGACCGGCGCCGTCGTGGGCGAGTTCGTCGGCGCGAACGAAGGCCTCGGATATGTGATCCTCCAGGCCAACGGAAACCTCGACACCCCGATGCTCTTCGCGGGCCTGCTCGTCATGTCGCTCATCGGTGTCGTCCTCTTCGTGATCGTCGAGATCGCCGAGAAGCTGCTGCTCCCCTGGCACGCGAGCCGCAGGGACGTGGCCGCCACCACGACGTACTGACACCCACCACCGGCCGCTGACACCCACCTCTGCCCACTGACACCCACCACTGCCCCTGACAGCCACTACGCGGTGCCGGCGCACCCACCCCGCCATGTCCAACGCTCGACGTACGCGAGAAGGGCCGCCCCATGCACGCGCGCAGACTCCTCACCGGCCTCGTCCCCCTGACCCTCGTCGCGGTGACCGCGACGGCCTGCGGCGGCGACGACGACAAGACGAGCACCAGCGACTCCGGCAAGAAACTCAACAAGGTGACGCTGACGCTCAATTGGTACCCGTACGGCGAACACGCGCCGTTCTACTACGGCAAACAGCAGAAGATCTTCGAGAAGCACGGCATCGACCTGGACATCAGGGCGGGCCAGGGCTCGCAGAAGACCGTGCAGGCCACCGGCGCCGGACAGACCGACTTCGGCTGGGCGGACACGCCCGCGGTGCTCGCGGGCGTCGATCAGGGCGTCAAGGTGAAGAGCCTCGGGGTGTTCCTCCAGACGACGCCCGCCTCGGTCCAGTTCTTCGACGCGCAGGGCATCAAGGCGCCCGGCGACCTCAAGGGCAAGATGATCGCGGGCACGGCGGGCGACGCGCTCACCAAGACGTTCCCGATCTTCCTGGAGAAGAACGGCCTGGAACTCTCCGACGTCAAGGTCCAGAACACCGACCCGGCGGGCAAGATCGCCGCGGTGATCTCCGGCAAGACGGACGCGCTGCTCGGCTACGCGAGCGACCAGGGCCCCACCATGCAGAACAAGGCCAAGAAGAACGTCTCGTACCTGCGCTTCTCCGAGAACGGCCTGAACTTCTACTCCAACGGCCTCATCGCCGGGCCCAAGACCCTCCAGGGCAACGGCGATCTGGCCAAGCGCATGACCGCCGCGGTGAGCGAGTCGTGGGCCGCCGCCGAGAAGAGCCCTAAGCCCGCGGTCGCCTCGATGGAGGGCGCGTCCGAGCAACTGCCGCCCAAGGACGTCCTGTCCGAGCAGTTCAAGACGACGCTCACCCTGCTGCACACCGACGCGACACAGGGCAAGGCGCCCGGCGCCAACACCGAGGCGGACTGGCAGCAGACCATCGACGTCTTCTCGAAGGCGGGCCTCGTCAAGGAGGCCAAGCCCGTCGCGGACTACTGGGACGCGGCCAAGGGGATCAAGGGCTGAGGGGCGGCAGGGGAATGACGAAGGACGCGACGCTCAAGACGGATACGACTCTCAAGACGGATACGACTCTCAAGACGGACGCGACTCACAAGATGACCGACGACCCGCGGACCACCGGCCATCCACGAGCGACGGCGGGGGATGCGACGTCGTCCGCGGTGCGCCTCGACGACGTCGCCGTCCGCTTCCGTACGAAGAAGAAGGACGTCACCGCGTTGCAGGACGTCTCGCTCGACGTCCGCGCGGGCGAGTTCGTGGCGATCGTCGGACCCTCGGGCTGCGGCAAGTCCACCCTCCTGAAGCTCGTCGCCGGTCTGCTCACACCGTCGTCGGGCGATGTGCTCCTCGGCGGCGAACAGGTGCGCGGGCCGCGGCGCGACATCGGCTACGTCTTCCAGCGCGCCGCCCTCCTGGACTGGCGCACGGCACGCCGCAACATCCTGCTCCAGGCGGAGATGCGGGGCATCCCGGGCGCCGAGGCACGCGCGCGTGCCGACGATCTGATCCGCATGACGGGACTCGGCGGCTTCGAGGACGCCTATCCGCACGAGCTGTCCGGCGGCATGCAACAGCGCGTCGCCCTCTGCCGCGCGCTCCTGCACGAACCGCCGGTCCTGCTCATGGACGAGCCCTTCGGAGCGCTCGACGCGCTCACGCGCGAGCAGATGAACGTCGAACTGAACCGGATCTGGCGCGAGACCGGCACCACGGTGCTCCTGGTGACCCACTCGATCCCGGAGGCCGTCTATCTCGCGGACCGCGTCGTCGTGATGAGCCCGCGACCCGGCACCATCACGGAGATCATCGACGTCGGCCTGCCCCCGGAGCGTTCCTACGCGACGACGCTGGCGACACCCGAGTTCGGCGAGGCCACGGGCCGGATCCGCGAACTCCTCGGGGCGGTGTCGGCGCACGAGTGAGGCGCGAACCCACACAGCGGCCGAGCCCCCGCCGGGGAGCTCGGCCGCAGTGCGTGCACCGCCTGTCAGTACGTCAGTACCGCAGCGCCGCCAGATACCGGTAACTGTTGCGTGCCGTGGCGAACGGATCGGTGGGGGTGTCGTGCTCCACCAGCCACTGCTTGACGCCGCCCACGCGCGCGTTGTCGAACATCGCGGCGAAGTCCAGCGTCCCCGAACCGACGTCGGCGAAGCCGCCGTCCGGTGCCATGTCCTTCACGTGGAGCGCGGGGAACCGACGCGGATGCCGTACGAAGTACCGCCCCGGATCCGAACCGCCGCCCTTGGCCGCCCAGTACACGTCCAGTTCGAAGCCGACCAGATGCGGATCGGTCTCGGTCAGGAGGATGTCGTACAGGCTCGTGCCGTCCACCACCACATGGTCGGAGCCGTGGTTGTGGAAGAGGACCGGGCCCAGACCGGCGTCGCGCGATGCCTGCCCGATGAGATTGAACTGCCGTGCCGCTTCCCGGAACCCGTCCGGTGTGTGCATGGAGCCGGGCAGGCTCGGCACCACCGGCCACTTCGCGCCCAGGGTGTGCAGATCCTCCAGGGCCTGCGGGAGGCCGCTGCCCTTGAGCGTGTCGTACGCGACATGTTCGAGGACCGCCTTCAGGTCCACCGCGTCGAGCATCCGCCGGATGTCGGCCGCGCTGTTCCCGTGCCTGCCGCTCACGCCCACGGTCGCGTAGCCGATGTCGGCGAGCTGCTCCAGCGTGCCCGCGAAGTCCCGGGCCAGGACATCGCGCATCGTGTAGAGGTGCATGCCGATGCCGCCGCGCGGGATACGCCGGCGCTTCGACGCCTCACCCGCGTGCGCGGGCAGCGCGGTACCGAGCGCTGCCCCGAGCCCCATCGCCGTACCGAGAAAGGCTCGCCTGGTCCCGTTCAGGCCGGTTCTCTCCATGCCGGTTCTCCTCTTGGCTGTCATGTCCGCCCCCTCACTTCGCCGTGATCCGGACCGCGCCGGTCGTCGTGTCGCCCTTGTCGTCGGTGACGGTCAGGTGCGCCGTGTACGTCCCCGCGCGTGCGTAGGTGTGCTCGGCGCTGTCGCTCTCCGTGCCGGAGGGCTTGGCGTTGTCGCCGAAGTCCCAGTGGTACGAGGCCGCGCTACGGCCCTGCGGGAGCTTCACCGTGCTGGTGAGCTTGACGGCGAGCGGCGCGGAGCCGTCTGCCGGGGCCGCCTTGACCGTCACCTTCGCGCCGGCCTTCTTCTCGACGCCGGGGCCGTTGAAGTGCAGCCAGTCGACGCTGAGGAGATCGGCCTTCTCGGACGACCACTCGGGGTTGGTGAAGACGGCGTACAGCTTCGTCGTGCCGTCGTGGTCGGCCAGGTCGACGGTCGGCGAGATGAAGTTGCTCCAGCCGCCCGTGTTCGGCACGGTCGCCTTGCCGAGCAGCTTGCCCGTGGGAGACCCGGCGCGGAACTCGATGTCACCGCCGAGCCCGCCCGAGGACGCGCCCACCGTCACGGAGTCGACGCCCTTGAAGTTGACGGGGTCGAAGGAGACCCAGTCGCCGTCCTCGATCTCGATGAGCCGCTTGCCGCCGGATGCGTCCGCGCGCTCACCGGTGTCCACGCCGCCGTGCGCCCCGCCGGTGGCGGTGCGGTGCTCGGCCTCGCGGAAGGAGGTCCGCAGGGTCAGCGAGGCGGAACCCGTCAGGGCGGGAACCCCGGACGCGCCCTTGTCCTCGTACTGGGCCGTGATCCCGTAGTACAGGTTCTGGCCCGGCCCGTGACTGTCCCCGGCGTCCGTCACGATCTCGCCCGCGCAGCCGGTGTAGTTGTCAAGCGGGTGCAGATGGGCGTCGTGCCCGAGCTGGGACTGGACGACGACCCGCTTGCAGTCGATCTTCCCGTCCTCCTTGTCCGTCACCTTGATCTTGAACGGAATGGTGTCACCGAAGCTGAACGTGCCCCCGTTGGGCGGCTGTTGGATCGTCACCACGGGCCGCGTGTTTCCGACGGTGATCTCCTGTACGGCAAGACCGCTCAGCTGGTCCGGGCCCGTCACCTTCAGGCGCGCGCTGAACACGCCCTTCTTGGTGTAGGTGTGCGTGGGGTTGGCCTCGGTCGAGTCGGTCGTGCCGTTGCCGTCGAAGTCCCAGGCGTACGTCACGGGTTTGCCGTCCGGCAGCCCCGAACCCTCGCTGGAGAACGAGACCTTCAGGGGTGTGCCGCCGTTGTCCGGAGTGGCCTTGACGCGGGCGTCCGGCAGGTGTCCGTCCGCGACGTAGTCGATGCGGTAGATGCCCGCGCCCTCGTTGCTGCCGCCGCGGCCCGTGCCGCTGCCGAGCCCGAAGTCGATGACGTACATCGCGCCGTCAGGTCCGAAGTCGGCGTCGAAAGGCTGGTTCCACTTCATGTCGGGGAAAATGGAGTTGATCGAATTCAGATCGCCCGCCTTCGCGGGGCCGAAGCGCGGATCGGTGAACGTCTGGTCCTTCTCCTGCATCGAGAAGACCTTGAACCACTGCCGCGTCAGCTCGTAGTTGAACCACTTCCCCTCGAAGTACTCGGGGAACTTCGTCTTGTACGTGTTGGAGGCGTCGTAGTCGTAGACCGGACCGCTCATCGGGGCACCGCCGCCCGTGCCGAGTTCCGGGAACTCCTTGGAGGCGGAGTAGGCGTACCAGACGTCGGCGGGCTGTGCCGGCGGCAACTCGCGCAGTCCCGTGTTGTTCGGCGAATCGTTCACGATCTTCGCGCAGTCGAATTTCGCGCCCGACTTCTTCGTCGCGAAGTCGTAGTCGTTGAACGGGATGTTGTTGCCTACGCAGTAGGGCCAGCCGTAATTGCCCGCCTTGGTGATGCGGTTGAACTCGACCGTCCCCTCGGGGCCGCGGTCGGCGACGGCCGCCCTCGCGTCGGGCCCGTAGTCGCCCATCAGCACGGCGCCGCTCAGCGGATCCGTGGTGATGCGGAAGGGGTTGCGCATGCCCATCGCGTAGATCTCGGACCGGGTCTTGTCCGTCCCCGGCGCGAAGAGATTGCCCTCCGGTACGGAATAGGTCCCGTCGTCCTTGGGCGTGACGCGCAGGATCTTGCCGCGCAGGTCGTTCGTATTGCCCGCGGTGCCCTGCGCGTCCCAGGCCCGGCGGCCTTCGCGCTCGTCGATCGGGGCGAATCCGTCCGACGCGAACGGGTCGGTGTTGTCACCCGTCGCGATGTAGAGGTCGCCCTTCTTGTCGAAGGCGATGGACCCGGCCATGTGCGAGTTGGCCCGGCCCTCGCCGCGCAGCGTGGGAATGGTCAGGAGCCGCTTCTCCGTCGCCGGATCGACCTTTCCGCCCGCTTCGGTGAAACGGGAGAGATTGATGCGTTTCTCGGTCTTGTCGGAATTCAGGAGATAGACCCAGTGGTTGTCCTGGAATCTCGGGTCGAGCGCGAGGCCGAGCAGTCCGTCCGACTGGCTCGTCATCTCCGGGGTGTACTCGAAGTCGAGCGCCGTGGAGACCTTCAGCGACTCCTGGTCGATGATCTTGAGCTTGCCGGTGCGCTGGATGAAGAACACCCTGCGGTCGGGGGCCACGGCAAGCTCGAAGGGGTCGGCCAGGTCATTGGTGGCCAGCGGCGTGCGCTGGAAGGCGCCGGTCTTGGTGGCGGTGCAGTCGCCGGGCTTGTTGCCCGCGGCCCACTCGATGCCGCCGAGGATGTGCTTGAGGAAGCCCTCCTCCTGGAAGGCCGACTTGTCGTGTCCGCCCGCGGTGTACCAGGAGCGGCCGCCGTCATAGTTCTGGCACCAGGACCACGGCTGGTCGACGCCCTCGTCGAGTCCGCTGACGCCGTCGCGCACCTTGACCTGCGCGAGCGTGTGCACCTTCCCCGTCGGATTGGTGCGCCAGTTGTACCACTCCTCCGTGCGCTCCCAGAGCTCCGGAAGCCCCTTGGTGGAGGGGTGCGCGTGGTCGAGCACCTTGATCCGTCCGGTCTGCACCTCGGGGTGCTTGTCGAAGATCGCGCCGACGAGACCCTCGTACCAGGTCCAGTCGCGCTCGCTGGCCGAGGCGGAGTGCAGGCCGACCCAGCCGCCGCCCGCGCGGACGTACTTCTGGAAGGCCGCGCGCTGCTCGGCGTCGAGCAGATCACCTGTCTCGGGGGTCGAGTTGGTGTTGTTGAAGATGATGGCCTGGAAGCGGGCGAGATTGGCGTCGGAGAAGGCGGCCGCGTCGTCCGTGGCCTCCACCTCGAAGCCGTTCTCGCTGCCGAGCTTCTTGATGGCCTCGATGCCCGCGGGGATCGAGTCGTGCTGGGAGTTCGTGGTCTTGGAGAAGACCAGGACGCGGTACGGGTCGGCTTCCGGCTCCACCTGCGCCGCCGCGCGGGACGGCGCGGTGAGGGCAAGGCCGATGACGAGGGCGAGCAGGGCGACGATCGCGAGCCAGGGGCTCGGCGTGGTGGGTCCGGGCCTCGGCCGGACGGGGCCGCGTCTGGGCGCGGTGGGACTCGTGGAACTCATGGCGCTCCCTGGGCTGGGCGGGTGGACGGCTGCCGGTAGCCGGGTGTGCGGTGAGTGCGAGTTGCGCGGTGCGCGGAGAGGGGGATACCAAGAGCTAGCTAGAAAGCGCTTTCTCCCGCGCGTTGCTCAGCGTAGGTTCCGCTCTGACGAGGGGTCAATGGGTCGGAAGCGCCTGGCGTGAGAGGGGAGTCACCGCGAGCTACCGGGAGAACCGCCGGTATGAGGTCGCGTGTGCGGGGGAGGGATTCAGGGCCAGGGAGGGTAGCCGTACGGAGGCCGTATGGAATCCGTGCGGAAGCCCTATGGAAGCCCTATGGAAGCCGCAGAGAAGTCGTACAGGGGAGTTTCCCGAATGTCTGACCACGCCTCGACGCCCGAACCCGCCGCGTACACCGCCGGACTCGTGAACGCGGTGGACGGCGTTCCCGTCGCCACGTACACCTGGCTGCCCGGCGGCGGCCGGCCGCGCGCGTTCGTGCAGATCGCGCACGGCGCGGGTGAACATGCCCTGCGCTACGACAGGTTCGCGCGCCACCTGACCGAGCACGGCTATGGAGTGATCGCCTCCGACCACCGGGGCCACGGCGCCACGGCGCAGGCGACCGGCGGGTACGGGGTGACGGGCACCTCCGCCGACGCGTCCGCGGCCGAGTCCTCCTTCGACAGCTGGCGCGCCATGGTCGACGACCTCAAGGCGATCGGCGATCAGGTACGCACCCTGCACCCCGGAACCCCGCTCTTCCTGCTCGGCCACAGCATGGGCTCGCACCTGGCCAGGGACTACGCCCAGGAGTACCCCGACGGCCTGGCGGGTCTGATCCTCTCCGGAACCTTCCGTTCCCTGCCCGGGGTCGGAATCGAGGAGTCCATCGCCCGCCTGGAGCGCGAGATCGCCGAGAACGGCCGCGAGGGAATCTCCTCCTACCTCCCCGAACTCTTCGCCGCCTTCAACGACGCGTACCCGCACCGCACCGGATTCGAGTGGCTCTCGCGCGACGAGGCGGAGGTCGACGAGTACGTCGTCGACGAGCGCTGCGGATTCCCGTTCTCCGCCGGGCTCTGCCTGGACTGGGTGCGCGCGGTACGCAAGATGAACGACCCGCGGAACCTCGCCCGGGTACCGGCGGACCTTCCCGTGCACATCGCCGTCGGCACCGAGGACCCCTGCAACCAGGGCATGACGCTGGTCCACGAACTCCTGGAGGACTACCGGTACCTGGGCATGGACGACCTCACCTGGAGGGGGTACGAGGGGGCGCGCCACGAGATCCTGAACGAGACCAATCGGGACGAGGTCCAGGAGGACCTGCGGAACTGGCTGGACAAGCGGGTGCTGTGAGGGAGGTCCGGGGCGGTCCGTGCAGAGCGAGGCGTCCGGGGTGCCGCTGTCAGTGGCGTTGGCTACCGTTCGGGGCATGTCTCGAGCTCACGCCAAGGCCCAGGTCACGGGTGACGATGTACGCCGTATCGCACTGGCCCTGCCGGATACGACGGAGAAGATCGCCTGGAGCATGCCCACCTTCCGGGTGGCCGGAAAGATGTTCGCCACGCTCCCCGAGGACGAGACGTCCATCGCCGTGCGGTGCCCCAAGGAGGAGCGTGACGAGCTGGTCCTCGCGGAGCCGGACAAGTTCTGGATCGCCGACCACGAGGCGATGTTCGCCTGGGTGCGCGCCCGGCTCTCGGCCCTCGACACGGCCGAACTGAAGGACATCCTCGCCGACTCCTGGCGCCAGGCCGCGCCCACCCGACTCCTGGACGCCCACCCCGAGTTGGGACTGCCGCCCGCGAGCTGAACGGATCGGCCGCTGTCAGTGCGCCGTGGCATGATCCAGGCAGGGGTGGGATCACAGGCAGGGGCGGAGCGCACGGACTCGCGGGACGACGGGCCCTGCGCAGCCGCCGGGGGAGGGGACAGGGGTGCCGTCAGCGGACGGAATCGACGAGAACGGGCACGCGCGGAGCCGCGGGGAGCGCCGGGCGAGACGTACGGGGGCCGGACGTGAACCTGGTCCCGGGGGTGTGTCGCCGGCGGCGGAGCGGGACGGCCTGCCGGCCGGGGATCGCCGGGCGCCGCTGAGCGAGGATGGCGAGGGCCTGCTTGCCCGGGACGGCGAGGGGCCGTTGGCCGCGGACGGCGAGGGCCTGCTTGCCCCGGACCGCGAGGACCCGTTGTCCGTGGGCCGCACAGGCCCGGTGACTGCGGACCGCAAGGGTCCACTGGCCGAGGGCCGCAAGAGCCTGCCGACCATGGGCCGCAGCAAGGACCCGCATGCTGCGGACCACGGAGGGCCGCTCGGTGCGGACCGTGGAGGACCGATCGGTGCGGACCGCGGAGGCCCGCTCGCGGCGAGTGGTCGTAGGAGTATCTGGTCGCGGGACTTCGGGTTCTTCTTCGGGGCGCGGACCGTGGCCAAGCTCGGTGACACCATGTTGCCGGTCGCGCTCGCCGCGGGGCTGTTGCAGCACGGGCACGGCGCGGGCGCGGTCGGGCTGGCGATGGCCGCCACGACGGTCTGCTTCGCGGGCCTGGTGATCTTCGGCGGGGTCTTCGCGGACCGGTTCAGCACCCGCCTCCTCATGATCGGCGCGGACGTGGTCCGGCTCGGCACGCAGTCGATCGCGGCGGTCCTCTTCTTCTCGGGACATGTCGTCCTCTGGCAGATCTGCGTGATCGGCGCGGTCAACGGCGCGGCGGGCGCCCTCTTCCAGCCGGGCGTCGCCAGCACGGTCCCGCGCCTTGCCACCGACGTCCAGAAGGCCAACGGCGCGATACGCGTGGCCGAGTCGGCCGCGGCCCTCGCGGGACCGGCCGTCGCGGGCGTCCTCGTGGCCTTCGCCTCACCCGGCGCCGTCTTCGCCGCGCACGCGGGAACGTACGGACTGAGTGCCCTGTGCCTGGTCCTGCTCAGACTGCCGCCCGCACGGCCCGGCTCGCTCCCGCACAGCAACGGCTTCCGGGCCGATCTGGTGCAGGGGTGGCGGGAGTTCAGGTCCCGCACCTGGCTCTGGGGCGTCATCGCCATCTTCTGCGTCCTGATGATCACGACCACGGGCCCGCTGACACCACTCGTCGCCACGCTCGTGGTCCAGGAGCACGGCTCGGGCGCATACGGCCTGGTGAACTCCGCCCTGGGCGCCGGCACCGTACTGGGCGGCCTGGTCGCGCTGCGCCTGCGCCCCCGCCGCATGCTCCGCGCGGGATCCATGGCCCTGATCGGCTACTGCGCGTTCCCGGCGGCCGTCGGCGCCCAGCTCGGCGTGCCGCTCATGGCGGTCGGCGCCGCGATCGCGGGTGCCGGGCTCTCCTTCTGGGGCGTCATGTGGGCCACGAGCGTCCAGACGCAGGTGCCGCCCGACGTCCTCAACCGCATACACGCCTACGACGTCGCGGGATCGATCGCCCTGCTGCCGGTCGGCCAGGCACTCGCGGGCCCCGCCGCGAGCGCCTTCGGCGCGGAAGAGGTACTGCTCACGGGCGCCGTGACGACGCTCGCCGTCTGCCTGGCCCTGCTCTCCGTACCGGCGATACGCGGGCTGGTCCGGGTGGACGGGAGAGCGCCGGTCTCGGGCGGTGGACCCGCGACCGAAGCGGCGACGGCACGGCGGCCGGAGAGCCTGCCCGCGACCGGCCGCGACGGAGCTATACGGGGCTGTACGGAAGCCTGTGCCGCGCCTCCGGAGCCCCGGTGACCCCCGGAGACCCGGTGATCCGCGCCTCCAGAAACCCGGTGATCCGCTCCCGCAGTGACCGGGCGTCGAGCCCGTGCGCGGCCATGTGCTCGTCGATCTGCCCGTAGCGGCGCAGCTCGGCACGGCCGACGCCGAGTCCGAGCACGCGGTGCGGGACATCGGCGAGCGCGTCGTTCGCGGCGGCGGTGGAGGTTCCGGCGAGATAGGGCTCGACCAGCACGACATCGGCCGCCGCCCCTGCCCCCGTCGCGCGCCGCAGCGCCTCTCCATCGAAGGGCCGCACTGTGGTCGCGTACAGCACGGTGAGATCGAGCCCCTCGGTCGCGGCGAGCACGTTGTCCAGCATCGGCCCGACGGCGACCACGACCCCGGCCCGCCCCTCGCGCACGGTGTGGAAGCGCGCTCCGTCGACCGGCAGCCCCCGGCCGTTCGACTGCACCGAGAGGCGGACGTACACCTTGTCGTCGCCCGCGGCGACCGCGTGCCGCAGCAGCGTCTCGGCCTCGTCCGGGTGCCCCGGCACATGCACGGTCCAGCCGTCCAGCGTGTCGAGCAGGGCCACATCGCCCGGAGACATGTGCGTAAAGCCACCGGCGGGCCAGTCGAAGGAGCCCGCGGCGCTCACGAGAACGCCCCCCACGCCCTGATGCCCGAAGTCCAGCTTCACCTGCTCGAAGGGCCGCTCCACCAGAAAGCTGGCGAAGGTGTGCATGACGGGCCGCAGCCCCGCGAGGGCGAGCCCGGCACCGGTCCCCACGAGCAGCTGCTCCCGGATCCCGACATTGATCACCCGGTCCGGGTGCTTGCGCTGAGCCCGGGCGAACGCGTCCGCGCCGATCTCGGCGAGAACGACGGCGACGCGCGGATCCTCGTCGAGCAGCCGCGAGACGACAGGACCGAAACGATCACGCATGGTGTCCATGACAGAAAACCTCCGACAAGAGATCCAAAAGAGAAGGGGCGGATGCCGTTCAGGCCGGCGCCTACGACTTCTTGGGCTCGACCTGGGCCACGACCACCCGGGGCCGCCCCGGATGCGGCGCGGTGAAGGCCGCGTACAGCGCGTCGTGATCACGCCCGTCGACGGTCTCGGCGGACCACCCCGCCGCCTCGAAGCGCGACGCGATGCCGCCGGGCCTGGTGTGCCGGGCGGAGGCGTTGTCGATCACGACGGTGTGCAGCTGTTCGAGGCCGGAGGGCCCGGCGAAGGCGATGGCCTCGTGATTGCTGCCTTCGTCCAGCTCGGCGTCCCCCACTAGCACCCACACCTGGGCGTCGGAGATCCCGCGCGCACCGAGCCCGAGCGCCGTCCCGACACCGAGCGGCAGCCCGTGCCCGAGGGACCCGCTCCCGATCTCGACCCCCGGCACGAGCACCCGGTCCGGGTGGTGCCCCAGCGGGGAGTCGTACCCCCCGAACCCTTCCAGCCAGTCGACGGGAAAGAAGCCCTTGGCGGCGAGGACGGCGTAGTACGCCATGGGCCCGTGTCCTTTGGAGAGCAGGAACCGGTCGCGCCCGGGATCATCCACCCGCTCGGGTGTGACCCTGAGCACCCGGTCGTAGAGAACCCAGAGCGCGTCGAGGGTCGACGTCGCGGCGGGCCCGTGCTTCTCGTCCCCCGTCATCCGCCCCATGAGGCGGGACAGGTCCGCGTATCCGTAGGTGTGCGCGCGTTCCGTTGTCGTCGTCATGACACAGAGCGTGCAACCTCAAGTCCGCTTGAGGTCAACAGGGCGCAAAAGGCGTGAGCGATCACGGCTCCGAGTGCGGTATTGTTTCGGTGCGCGTTCGGCCAGGGGAAACCCCAGGTCACACGGGCACCGGGACGTGGCGCAGCTTGGTAGCGCACTTGACTGGGGGTCAAGGGGTCGCAGGTTCAAATCCTGTCGTCCCGACGGAAACGTCGCAGGTAGGGGTCATCTTCGGATGGCCCCTACTTCGTTTTTGGGAGCAATTCTGGGAGCGGGAAGCGGCTCCCAGCGCTCCCAGGGAGCGGGAGCCTGGGAGCGACGTCAACCGGGGGTCGACGGCTGGTCACCCGATCCGGTCGCTCCCAGGGAGCATCTCCGCTGGCCGGTCTGACGTTCGAGGCAAGGGGTCGCGCCGTTCGCCCCCTGGCCCGAATACTCGACATGGGGCCGTGCTCCCACTCGACCCCATGACGGTTTTCGCCGACCCCATGACTTCATCGACTCCAGTTCTCGGTGCACACGTCATCCAGAGGTTGAACGCGATAGCGAGATGCTGTGCACGTCGGTAGGGGTATCGGCTCGGGTGTGTCTGCTCCTGCGAGTCCCCTTGGCCGGACGCCAGTGGATATAGGCGTCTGTACAGAGCGGTACGGGATTGTTGGGGGCGCGTGTGATGCCCTGCCTGGGGCGTGGGTGTATGCGGCGTGGGCAGGGTGCAGGGCTCTTTCCCGGTGCTGCCGTGCCGTCTCGACTTGCTCGTCTGCGCGACGGTTGCGTTTTTTGCGGCTTCACCGCGAAAAACGACTTCTTGCGCGCTTTCGTCTCATTGGTCTTCCAGCAGGGGGCGGCTGGGGAGGTCAGCCATTCGCTGCCGTGGTGCGGGATGTCTCCTCGGAGGATGAAGCACAGCAGGACTGGCTGGGGTGTAGCCGAAACGGGGATACGCATCCATGTGTGCTTTTCGGTGTTGGCGCGTTCGTCGTCGGCGGGACGTGTTTGCTGTGGTCGCGTTCCTGCAGGATGAGGACGTCGATACGTTCGACTTGAGCAGTGATGGTGAAATGCGGTGCTGCCTTCCGGCGGTGGCGGGATGGGGAAGCGGCTGGAGTGGGGCCGAGAGCCGCCTCATGGCCATGTGAATCAGTAGCGGTGACGACGGCCTGAATGATGCGCAAGGCTCGGCCGTAGATGGATGTGGTCAGTCTCAAGAGGTGGGCTTACGCGTGGGGAGCGGCCACCACCCTCGGCTTTGCAGAGCCTAAGCACTTACCTTGTTCGTGCTGTCCGGCCAAGCTCCCTCGGGGCGCCCCTGGCCCATCCAGTTGAGAACGTCTAGCTGCCGCTCATTGAGGCCTTCGCGCATGCGGTCCTCCCGTGGTTCCCCCAGGCGTGCTACCCCGAAGACGATGCCTGTCGCGGGCGTTCAGGTAGTTGGGAGAGAATGTTCGTCCGGATGAGACGTGCTGGGCGGCCCGTCTACAGGGAGAATAGTTCTTCCTGGTAGTTCTCGACGATGTCCCGGCGCGGATAGAACAGGCCGAGCAGCATGAACGTCCTTGGGCGTTTGGCCAGGTTCCCGACGTAGCAGTGGACGACGTGGTCCGGCGTGAACATCCGAGTGAACCAGCGCTCCCGCAGCTTTTCCTCCACGTCCTGCTGCCCGTACTGGCGCAGGTACTTGCGGTAGGACTCGCCGGCCTCCCAGTCCCGGAGCGCCATGTCGTGGCCAGCGCAGTCGGAGTCTTCGCAGCGGAAGTGGTAGCGGAACTCCAGTGGCACCCAATCCAGTTGGCGCAGGTCTTGATCGAGGAGGTCCATCTGGTCGGTCAGGGCGGCCTTGGAGACGGGCCAGGGTTCGGCGGGCTCGAGGCGGAAGCCGACGGTGTCCGCCGCTGGACGGAAGAGGCCGAGGGAGGTGCCGTGTTCCTCCTGGTCTCGTTTGATGGCGCACAGCGACGGAGCGATCAGCGGGCGGAGGATCGAGTAGCGCTCGCGCCAGCCGTCGCTCGTGCCGATTCTGTCGATGACCTTGAGGGTGTCCGGGTTCGGGCGCAGGCTCTCGGGCCGGCCGTCCTGGTGGTGGCGGCGTACGTCGACCTCGATGATCGCGTACTTGGCGAACTGGCTCTCCTGCTTCAGGAGCCGGAAGGGCACCGGGAAAAGGCGGACATGCTCGGGGGCGGCACGGTCGAGGCGTATGCCAGCGACGCAACTGGTCTCACGGTACTTCGTGGACAGTTCCGGATACGTCTTGACCGTGATCAGTATGCGCGCACGCTCCCACGCTCCTGCCATGCCCCACCCCCCGGTCCGTAGCGTCTGGACCAGATTGGAAGTGAGGCGGATGCAACGTGCAAGGGCGCCGTCGTGCAGGGGAGGTGAAGTCAGGCCAAGGGGCTGACGGGTAGTGACGCGCGCTTGCGCAGGGTCTCCAGCACGACGTGGCGGTGACAGCGCTCTTCGTCCTTCTCGAAACACAGCACCGCAACTCGGACCTGGCCTGCGTGTTCCGCAAGTTGATTGAGGTCCGCCCTGGCTGCTTCGGAGCGTAGAAGGCTGCGGAAGCGCGCTCTGCCCTCGCTGATGCGCCCTTCCCAGAATGGGGCCCGGTTGTCCTTCGGATTCCCCAGAGCACGCAGGTGGGTGTAGGTGATGCCCGCCTCGTCGAGGGCGTGCCCGAGCCGGGTCTTGCTGAATCCGGGCTTGCGGCTGATGGGGGTCAGGCGGACGTCGGCGACCATGCTGATCTGCGCGTCTAGCAGGGAGGCGACGAACGAATTGATGTCCCGCCCCTCATAACCGGCCGACCACAGACCGGCTTCTGGCCCTTGTGCCTGTCGGAACAGCTCATCGAGCGAGACCCCGAGTACCTCGGCCAGTGCGCCAACAGTGAAGAAACCTGGCTGGATCGCACCCCCGCCCTCGAGGCGCGACAGCGTCGCGGGCTGGATACCGGCCTCTTTCGCCAGGCGCTCGGGCGTCAATCCGCGCTCCTCGCGAAGAGTGCGTACGCGGGTGGCCAGCGTCTGTGCGGGGGAGAGCGGGGAAGTGCTTAAGGGGCGATCGGCCATGGACCGGGATACTAGTGCGAACGGACTGCACCCGAGTGAGTGCGTCACCCTGACGTCGGTTGCGGCAGGCCACGGTTGGCTGTCCGTACGTAGTGGCTGTAGGCATGATTCCTTTGCCACGGAGACAGGGCGCGAAGAGCACGTGATGGCCGGACACCGTCGATGCCCCCCACATCCGCAAGCAACGGTTCAGGGGGCGGCCTGTCGTCCTTGTCCTACGCCTTGTTCCGGCGTCGCCGCATCAAGGAACTCCTGCACGTCCAGCGTGAGAAGAAGGAAGTAGCGCCTCAAGGAGGCCAGTCTTTCGTAGATCTGCCGGGCAGTGGCTTCCTGCCGTCCGATGTCCGAATCGAAGTCCCTGACCGCGAAGACCGAGTTGTACCGCTCGAACAGCATCCCTTGGTCTTCCTCATACTCATGTTTCAGCTCAAGCTCGACGGCCGCATACCCGAGGTTTGCGCTGTAGTCCACGTCAGGGTTGCTGTCGAGCGCACGCAGCTGGACACCGCAGGCCCAGGAGAGATCGGCGACCAGCTGCTCATGTGGAGAGCTCGGATGGACGAAGACGTAGTGATGCTCGCTCATGTGAAGGTTCCTAGGGCCAGGTGATGTTGTAGTTGTTGCCGATGATCCTGATGGAGTTCATGCGCCCGGGAGGGTTGTTACGCAGCCACTTCCCGAGAACCTCCCTCGCCTGATCCTCGCTGACCGTGCTGTTACGCGTATCGATGATCGCATCACGCGCCTGCTTCTTGGCGGTGTTTAGATTGTTCTTGATCGCGTTTGGGGTGGCCTCTGGAGACAGAGATTTGAATTCAGTCGGAACTCCGTCAACCAGCGAGTCTGCCCGCTTCTCGCCGTCTACTGTCGATTCCTTGACCGCCTTGACATGTTTACCCTCCCCCTCCAGTTCCTCGGCGATTCTTCTTTCCTTCGGTGAAAACGGCTTCTCCGACTCATCTATAGAACCCCGACCTGTCGTCGTGGAGCCGCCGCCCTTCCCGCGGCCCGACGACGACGGCATGGCGTCATTGCTGCCACCCTGACTTCCGTTCGCCATGAGGGCGATACCCGCCACGCCGAGGGCGCTGACCTCGGCGACTCCCAAGGATCCTGCCGCGCCCACGGCCACTCCGCCACCGGCCAGGGCCAGCCCAGCGGGCGGGAAGAGCATGAGGAGACCGAAGAGCGCGAGGATGGTGAAGGCGATCCCCAAATACAGGTCAAGGTCCTCGAGGAATGCCAGGAGCATCGCCGCCGGACCGGTGGCATCGCCGTCCAGCGGCTCGCCCTGACGGTAGTGGACAAACAGCAGGAGGCTGCCGGTCACAAGCGCCCCGGCCGCCGCCCACACGCGCAGGCGTATCAGCGCGACGATCTCAGCGAGCGGCTGCTGCCTCGCCTTACGCCAAGCGCGCAGCAGGAGGACCAGCTGCAGCAGCGTCCAGGCCAGGGCCGCAATGCCGAACCACAGCAGGATCCGTGGGCCGTTGCCGGTGGTGAACCACTTCTGGAGATCCTTCGTGGACGTGAATGAGCCCACGCCGAGGAAAAGCAGGGATGGCGCCATCAGGACTAGTGGGATGACCAGCATCGGCCAGCGACGCCGCCAGGGCCGCAGGTGGCGTGCCGACTTGAGCAGGCTGCGCACCCGGGTCTTTTCCCAGGCGTCTGGGTGGTTGGATGCGTTCATGCACGCCGCGGTGGCGGACACCGCGGCGTGCAGGTTCTGCAGGCGCTCGGGCGGGACGCGCCCTGCGGCGTAGCAGAGGGAGCGGCGCATGCGGGCGAAGCGCAGCGCGATCAGCAGGCTCCAGGGCACGCGCCAAGCCGCGAAGCCGCCCAGCGCGGCAAGGCCGGTGCGGCCCTCGATGCGTTCGGCGTCCAGCAGGATGGCGGGCATGGCGTGCCGGCCCCGGCGGATTGCGGCGTGGTCCAGGGCCGTGGCCAGCGCCAGGCAGATCAGGGGTGCCCAGTCCAGGACGGCGTCGGGGAACTTGAACAGGGCCTTGGCCCACCCTGCGCCGCTTCCTCCGCCGCCGGTGTAGTTGAAGAGCGCGTGGTGCCCGATCGCGTACGCCAGGGGCAGCAGGCCCAGGAGCTTGCGCCAGCCGCGGGCCCGCAGCAGCAGAGCCGCTCCCAGCCCGTCGATGGCTCCCCAGACCAGGTGCAGGTTGATGCCCAGGCTCGTCTCGGTGAAGCTGAAGTCCAAGGTGCCCAGCGAGTTGGGCAGCCAGGTGCTCAGCACGGTTGACCAGTCGGGAATGTAAGGGGAGCCCTTGCCGATGCTGCCGATCCCGCCCGACAGCATCCAGCCCCCGCCGCCGGGCAGCGGAAAGGCCCGCTGGGCGTCCAGCAGGTGCGAGAGCAGGACCTCCAGGAGGCCGAGCCCGGCGCCGGTTGCCGCACCAAGGATGACGAAGTCGGCGTAGCCCAGCTGCGAGCGGATCTTCAGGTTCAGCCCGGCCAGTACCAGCGGCGCGATCTGCGCGAGCTCCTCGACGACCGGGACGAGGGTGTACGAGCCGTGCCCCATCGCTTCGGTCAGCGACTGGCCCGGATGCGAGACGGCGGCGCGCGCGTACACGTACTCGATGAGCGTCGCCATGACGCCGCTGCCGTACACGCCGACCGCGACCGTCACCAGCACGGTGGAAATTTTCAAAGACCGCACCGGCGAGGCCAGCAACGCCAATTGCAGAACCCCGTATATCGCTGCGGCCGCCATTATGAGCGTCACGCACAAACCCCCGAAAGCCAACTACCGGCACAAGCCCCAGGAGGTTAACAGTCGGCCTTGC
Organism: Streptomyces sp. NPDC046925; assembly: GCF_040644915.1. Lineage (NCBI taxonomy): Bacteria > Bacillati > Actinomycetota > Actinomycetes > Kitasatosporales > Streptomycetaceae > Streptomyces > Streptomyces sp. NPDC046925. Next base: position 1,095,979 of record NZ_JBEYWZ010000001.1, read on the forward strand.
GGCAGCGAATGAGTGGCCCTCGGCCGCTGAGAACACACTGGATATCGGGGGACAAATCTTCGGTACTAAACCCACGTCACCGGGCAAATGGTTCCAGAACGCGCAGGTGGATTCACCTGATGCGCGCATTTCTGGCGCGATGTTGGCCGAGTGAACTAGCCCTAGAGGGAGGCCAGAACGCGCAATGTCCTGGGTGAAGCTGTGAACGGCTCCCGTACCTCGCATGAAAGCGGGGGTGATCCTTCGCAGCTGCGGGGCGCCCAGGGGCAACGGCGCGTTACGAGCCGTAGAGAGGCCGGCCGAGGGGGCTGTGCGATGCGTTCGCGCGCATGTCGTCTGTGGCCTTCCGCCGGTACGGGCCCTTACGGCGGTACTCAGCAAGTGGCGGCGCACTGGTTGCGGGTGCAGTGAACTGCTGGCGTCACGGCTTGAGCGTGTATCGACGGGGTCGCGCAGGTCTCTTGTGCTGGATCGACGGTGCTGCCTTGGCCTGGCAGGTGCTGGCGCTCGCAGGAGTGGCGGGCCGCGCCTCCTCTGCGCAAGTGCTGCTCCTGACGCGTTTTCAGTTGCCGATCAATTTCTTACGCTGAGGCATGTCGATAGAGAGTGTTATCGAGTTGTTTCCTTGCTCGGCACAACCGTGATGAACGCCACATCAGACTCAGTCGCTTTGGCGTGGATGTCCTAAGTGATCCTTCTGGAACTTCACTTGCCGACTACATACAGTCGCCACTTGGTTGCACTGTTCAGGCAATCTTCATTTTTGTGATGGTCCGGGGTGGGATATGTGGCGGCGTGTGCATTCACGCGGTGGGGTCGGGGCGCTAGCCGGTCTGGTTGGCGTGGCGCTCGTGGCGGGTTTGGCCCCAGCGGCTGCTGCAGGAGCCCCGCCGGCCACACGTGCGGCGACTACATCCGCAGGCGGGAGTTCCGCTGCCGAAGGTGCCGAAGAGGCCAGCGCTGAGGGCGCCTTGGCGGAAGCCAAGCGCACTGGCAAGCCGGTCGAGGTCACCTCGTTGCGCAGCGCAAGCAGCGATGTGTACGCGACCGCCGATGGAAACCTCGAGGCGAGGGAGTACCTGCGCCCGGTCCGAGCCCGAGTGGGGGATCAGTGGAAGCCGGTCGACACCGACCTGGCGAAGTCTGCTGACGGCAGCATTGCGCCGAAAGTGACCACGGTAAGGCTGAAGTTCTCCGGGGGCGGTGACGCACCGCTGGTCCGGATGGAGAAGTCCGGCCGTGAACTGGCACTGTCGTGGCCGGGCAAGCTGCCCTCGCCTGAACTGGATGGGGCCACGGCCACCTATGTCGATGTACTCCCGGATGTAGACCTGCGCATGGGTGCGCAGGAAGACGGATTCACTCAGCTGTTGGTAGTGAAGTCGGCCAAGGCAGCTGAGAGTTCGCAGCTGGCGGAGTTGCGACTGAAGCTGGCCGCCGATGGCGTCGAGGTGAAGGAGACGGCGCAGGGCGGGCTCCAGGCCATCGACAAGGGTGCCAAAGGCGCGGTGTTCGAGGCGCCGAAGCCGATGATGTGGGACTCCAGCCCCGGCTCCGACAGCGCACCCACGACCAAATCCGCGCCGTCCGGTGCCCTCGCTTCGCGAGACGGAGGGGCCCAGCCGCAGGGCGGCGAGGAGCCTGCGGCGGGTGAGTCCGGCAAGCTCGCACCGGTGGGGGTGGATGTCCCCGCCGGCGGCAAGGAGCTGGTGCTGACCCCGGATGCGGATGTACTGAAGGGCAAGGACACCACCTATCCGGTGTTCATCGATCCGCAGTGGTCCTCACCGCGCGCCACTGCTTGGACGATGGCATCGAAGTACTGGGATTCCTCGCCGCAGTGGAAGTTCAACGGGGATCGCGACGCGGGTATGGGTTACTGCAACTGGTACTACTGCAAGCCGAATGACACCAAGCGCCTCTTCTACCGCATCCCGGTCTCCAAGTTCGCGGGCAAGTCGATCCTGTCGGCCGAGTTCGTGGTGCGTAACACCTGGTCCGCCTCATGCTCTGATCGCAGCGTGGAGCTGTGGCAGACGAAGGGCATCTCCTCCTCAACTACATGGAACTCGCAGAACGCTTCGGGATTCTGGGACAAGAAGCTGTCGACGAAGTCGTTCGCCTACGGATACTCCGGCTGCGCGGCCAAGGATGCCGAGTTCTCGGTGAAGTCGGCTGTGCAGGATGCCGCCAACGCCCGGGACGCGACGATGACCTTCGGTCTGCGGGCCGACAGCGAGTCGGACGCTTACGGCTGGAAGCGGTTCTCCGACAAGGCATTCCTGCGGGTGAAGTACAACCGGCCGCCCGCTCAGCTCAAGATGTCGCAGCTGACGATGGAGTACGGCGGCACCTGCAAGCGGTCTGGCGACGCCGCACGCGTCCGCACCCTCGGGAAGATCGAAGCCAACGAGGTGAAGGACCCCGACGGCGACAGCGTCTCGGTGCAGTTCCAGGCCAAGTGGGACGGCGGCAGCTGGAGTCCGGCCCGCACCTCATCGAAGAAGTCCGACTCTGAATTCAAGGTCAGCCTGCCGTCATCGAAGATCCCGACTAACAAGCAGATCAACTGGTACGCGCGCGTCTATGACGGGGCGCAGTACTCGCCGTGGTCATACGCGGGCGACCCGACTGCCTGCTACTTCGTCTACGACACGAAGGTCCCCAAGGCGCCGGCGGTGTCCTCGGGCGAGTACCCGGCCTCCGATTCCGAAGATCCCGACGATCCTTGGCACGACGGGGTGGGCAAGTACGGGTCGTTCGAGCTGAAGGCCGCCGACAGCGATGTGACGTCCTACCGGTACGGCATCAATAGCGACCCCAGCTCCAAGAACAAGATCACCACATCCGGTGGCGCCGCGAAGAGTGCGAAGGTGCTGCCCGCCAAGCCGGGGCTGAACTTCATCACGGCCCAGGCCTTCGACACTGCAGGCAACGGCAGCGAGATCCGTACCTACCAGTACCGGGTCAAGGCCGGACAGCCTGACCGGGCGACCTGGCAGCTGGATGAGGCCGAAGGCGCCGAAGAGGCCAAGGGATCGACACCGGCACGTACCGCGCAACTGCACGGCGGGGTAACCCCGGGCGCTGCCGGTGTGCAGGGGACAGCCGTCTCGTTCAACGGCACCGACGGCTATGCCTCCACTGATATCCCCGTGGTCAACACCAGCGGTGGCTTCGCGGTCTCGGCGTGGGTGAAACTGTCCAAGATGCCAGAGGGAGCGGCGGTCATCGCCACCCAGCCGGGCAACCACTCGCCGGGCTTTGAGCTGTACTACTCCAAGACCTACGACCGCTGGGCATTCAACCAGTACAAGTCCGATACCGCGGATGCGGGCATCGCCCGCGCGATGGCGGATCAGCCCGGCGGTGTCGCGCCGGACAAGTGGACGCACCTGGCCGGATCTTACGATTCCGTCCGGGATGTGTTGGAACTCTTCGTAGACGGCAAGCTGGTCGGCAAGACCGCCTATGACAGCCCGTGGGAGGCCCGCCGAGGCCTGCAGCTGGGAGCCGCCTCCTACAACGGCGCGCCCTCGGCGTTCTTCCCCGGGGCAGTCGACAATGTGCAGCTGTTCGACAAGCCGCTGGCGCAGGACGAGATCGACAAGCTGCACGCCCAGCAGACGGTCGGAGACCCGGGCCGTCCCGCACTGGCCGTCTTCGACCTCGACGAGGCCACCGAGTCCAAGGAGATCACTGCACACGGCGGGGTACTGCCCGCCAAGTACAACGGCGGCGTCACCACCGGCGTCCCCGGCATTGCGGGCAAGGCCGCCACGTTCAACGGCACTGACGCCTACGCGAAGATCGGCCAGACCAACGGGCCGCACCTGAACACCTCGCGCAGCTTCACCGTCTCCGCCTGGGCCAAGTTCGACAAAAAGCCGGACGGCGCGGCGATCATCACCGCACAGGCCGGCAAGGAACGCCCTGGCTTCGAGCTGTACTACTCCTCCACCTACAACCGGTGGGCGGTCAACCAGTACTCGGCTGATGCCGCCGATGCCACGCCGATCCGCGCCATGCAGCCCGAGGAAGACAGTGCCTACGTGGGGGAGTGGGCGCAGCTGGTGGGCGTGCACGACACCGTCGCCAACACCCTCACGCTGTACGTCAACGGAGCCAAGGCCGGCTCAGTCCCGCTGGCCGGAGCCTTCTACGCCGACCAGTCCATGTACCTCGGAGCGGGCAGCTACAGCGGCCAGGTCAAGAATCACTTCCCGGGCAGCATCGATGACGTGCGCCTGCTGGATCGGCCGGTCTCGGCCGAGGAGGTCCAGCAGATGTTCAAGCAGCGCCCGCTGGTCAAGGGCCGCTGGAACTTCGAAGCGACCAACGCTACCGGCTCCACCACACCGGACCTCTCGGCCGTGAAACGCCCGATGGAACTGGGCGGGGGCGCAAAGCTCGGCTCGGGAATGATCGACAACAGCGGGCTGGAGCTGAACGGAACCGACGCGTACGCGGGCACCGTGCTGTCGCCTATCGACACGAGCGCCAGCTTCACTGTCACCGCCTGGGCCCAGGCCGCAGCGATCCCGGATCATGGCGTGGCCCTGGTCAGCGGCACAGGTTTGAAGCGAAGCGGCTTCACGGTCCGTTTCCAACCTGACCCCAAGGACCCTGAAGGCCTGGGCCGCTGGGAACTGACACTCCCTGCCAATGACAGCGCCGACTCGCCTGTCACCGTGGTGAGCAACACCGAGTTCTACGACGTACGTGAGTGGAACCACCTCGCGGTGGTCTATGACGGCTTCGCCAAGGAAGCCCGCCTCTACGTCAACGGTGTCCTTCAGGAAGTCGCCTGCGGGGATGCGGACGGCAACGGCGACGCGGACGACGCGGCCTGCCAGGACCTCATCGCCTGGGCCGACAACGCACTGACCTTCAAGGCTCCCATGGCTCTGCAGGTGGGCAGGGCCAAGGGAGACGCCGCGGGAACGTATTTCGCCGGCGCCGTCGATGACGTGTGGGCCTTCCAAGGCGCGCTGAACGATGCGCAAATCGAGAAGCTGGCCGGCTCGTGGTTTGACATCCCTACCGAAGTGCCTGGCGACAGCTGAACCGCGGGTAGTGCCTGGGGATGGGTCACCCTCCCCAGGCACTACCCGCGACGACAGGTATTCCCTACCAATCTTTCAACGCCGTGCTGCGCTCCTGCGTGGCCTGGTGTTATCGCCTGAAGGACTGAGATCTGAAGATGAACGGCATAACCAGAACGGGCCGGTTCGGCTCGTTGCGGCGCAGGGCATCCCTGGTGCTGTCCGCCGTTATGGTGGGCACCCTGTTGCAGGCAGTGAGCGCACCGGTGGCTACGGCGGACGGCGGCGGAAGACCGGGCCTGCCCTCGGCAGAGAACCCGATCAAGGGCAAGGACGGCGTCAAGGTCAAGCCGCGAACGGTGGCCAGGGGCCCGAAGACGCCTGAAAGGGCGCCGAAGGTGGCCTGGCCGAAGGCGGCGTCCGCCGTGGTGGACATCCAGCAATCATCAGCCACGGAAACACGGAAGCCGGTCGCCGCCAAGGGGCTGCCGCTGGTTGTCGGGGCGCCGAAGGCGGCCGCCTCCAAGCGTACGGACCGTAGTTCCGATGCAGCCACGTCGGCGGCACAGGGCGGCGTTGAAACCCGCGTGCTGAGCCGGAAGACGGCCAAGCGGGCAGGAGTGAACGGCGTCCTGTTCACCCTGAACTCGGGCGATGAGAAGAGCGACAAGCCCGGCAAAGTTCAGACGACACTCGACTATTCCAGTTTCGCCGAGGCATTCGGTGGCGGCTACGCCGCCCGCCTCACCCTGGTTCAGCTCCCGGCCTGCGCTCTGACCACCCCGGAGAAGCGGCAGTGCCGCACAGTTGAGACGGTCCGGACCGTCAACGACACAGAGAAGCAGACCCTGACCGCCAACTCGGTGGCCCTGCGAGCGTCAGGGCCGACCGTGCTGGCCGCCGTCGCGGACGAGAAGAGCGTGAGCGGCGACTACAAGGCCACTTCGTTGTCCCCGTCGGCGACCTGGGACACGAATCTGAACACCGGTGACTTCTCGTGGTCCTACGACATGCCGGTTCCAGAGGTACCCGGCGACCTGAAGCCGGACGTGGGCCTGTCGTATTCCTCCAGTTCCATCGATGGACGAACCGGATCAACGAATAACCAGTCCTCCTGGGTCGGTGACGGGTTTGATCTGTGGCCCGGCTACATCGAGCGCCGCTACAAGACGTGCGCTGACGATGGTGTAGAGCACGCCGACGGCAACAAGCCTGCCGACCAGTGCTGGGACTACGACAACGCCGTTCTCACCTTCAACGGCAAAGGTGGAGAACTCGTCCATCTAGCCGGTGACCCCGACAAGGATCCCAAGACCGAAGAGTTCAAGCTCAAGCAGGACGATGGCACTCGCCTCGTCCGGAGGGCATCGGCCGACCGCGGCAACGGCGACGACGACGGCGAGTACTGGCGTCTGACCGACCCGCAGGGCGTGCGCTACTACTTCGGCTACAACCGTCTGCCCGGGTGGACAGACGGCAAGGCCACTACCGGTTCGACCTGGACGGCCCCGGTCTTTGGCAACAACGCCGACGAGCCCTGCCACAAAGCGACCTTCGCCCATTCCTGGTGCCAACAGGCCTGGCGCTGGAACCTCGACTACGTCGTCGATCCGCGGGGCAACGCGATGGCGTACTACTATGATCAGGAGAAGAACTCCTACGGCCGCAACCTCAAGGCCAAGGACAACACCCGCTACACCCGCGGCGGTTCGCTCAGCCGCATCGAGTACGGCCTGAAGTCCTCGGCCATGTACGGTGCCAAGCCGCTTGCCAAGGTCGACTTCGCCACCTCGGAGCGCTGCCTGCCTGACAGCAAGACCACCTGCTCGGACATCGGCAAGGACGGCTTCTACTGGTACGACACGCCCTGGGACCTGAACTGCACCGAGGCGGAGGACTGTGACGAGGGCAGGCTGTCCCCGACCTTCTTCACCCGAAAGCGACTGACCGGCGTCACCACCCAAGTGCTCAACGGTGACACCTACAAAGACGTCGACTCCTGGAAGCTGGGCCACCGGTGGGGCATGGCGGACATCGACTACCAGCTGCTGCTCGACTCCATCCAACGCACCGGACACACGGCCACGCCCGCGGTGACGCTGCCGAAGACCACCTTCTCCTACACCCAGCTCGCCAACCGGCTGGACAAGAGCGGCGACGGCTACGCACCGTTCATCAAGGAGCGCCTGTCCACGGTCGCCGACGAGTCCGGCGGCCAGGTCGACGTCGACTACTCGTCCCCGGCTTGCGACGCGGACGCGCTGCCCACTCCGCAGTCCAACACCACGCGCTGCTTCCCGCAGTACATCGGCGGCTCTAGTACAGACGACCCAGAGCGCCACTGGTTCAACAAGTACGTCGTCACGTCCACGACCAGCACCGACCGTACCGGCGGTGCGGCCGACTCGGTGACCGCCTATGAATACCTGGGTGATGCGGCATGGCACTACGACGATGACGACGGCCTGACCAAAAAGAAGTTCAAAACCTGGTCCCAGTGGCGCGGCTACGCCCACGTCCGGGTCAAGAGCGGAGGCCAGGGCGGCGGCGACGCGCTCAAGTCGCAGGAGGACACCTACTTCCTGCGCGGCATGGACGGCGACCGCAAGGACACCTCCGGCGGCACCAAGAGCGTCTCAGTCAGCCTGGGCAGCGGCGAAGGCGACCCGATCACCGACCACGAGTCCGCTGCGGGCTTCGCCTACAAGACCGTCACCTACTCCGGGCCGGGCGGCAAGGCTCTGGAAAAGACGCTGAACCGCCCCTGGCACCACGAAACGGCGAAGAAGACCCGTGACTGGGGCACGGTGACAGCCAACTTCACCGGCACCGGGCATTCCAAGACCTGGACCTCGCTCGACGACGGCGCCGGCACCGACTGGCGGATCACCTCGACCGCGACAGACTTCGACACAGTCGCGGGCCGCGTCACGCAGGTCGACGATTTCGGCGACAACGGCACGGCGGCCGACAACCAGTGCACCCGCACCGCCTACGCCACCAACACCGAAGACAACATCCTCACCTTGCCCGCGCGGGTGGAGACCGTCGCCGCCGAGTGCGCCGACACCACTCTTGACCGCACCAAGCTGGTCATCTCCGACGTCCGCACCGCCTACGACGGCGGTGCCTACGGCGCAGCGCCCAGCAAGGGTGACGCCACCGCAACCGCCACGCTCAAGAAGCACGACGGCAAGACGGCCACCTACCTGGAATCCGGTGCCACCTTCGACGGCTACGGCCGTCAGCTGACCACCACGGACCTGACAGCCGACGTCACCGCCTTGGGCAGCGACGCCCCCACCCGCGCCGTCCGTTCGGACGGCCGCAAGTCGACCACCGCTTACAGTCCGGCCACCGGCTTCCCGACCAAGGTCACCGCAACCACCCCGCCGGCCAAGGCCGCCGACGCCGCATCGATTCAGACCACAGTCACCGAGCTTGAGCCGCTGCGCGGCCAGCCCAAGGCCGTCGTGGACACGAACGCCAAACGCACCGAGATGACGTATGACGCGCTTGGCCGCTCAGCGAAGGTGTGGCTGGCCGATCGTAAGACCAGCGAAACACCCAGCCACCAGTTCACCTACTTCGTGGACGAGGGCCAACCGGTTGCAGTCCGCACCCAGAGCGTGAACAACGAGGGCGGGCAGGTCGCTTCATACACGCTCTACGACGGGTTCCTGCGCGAGCGACAGACCCAAATGCCCGGCCCCGACGCCGGCCGCGTCCTCACCGACACCTTCTACGACGAACGCGGCCTGAAAACCAAGGCGTTCGCGGCCTACTACACAAAGGGCGCACCTAACCGGGGCCTGTTCAAGCCCGCCGACGCGCTCAGCGTGGAGACCCAGACACGCACCGCCTACGACGGCTTGGAGCGCCCCGTCGAGGAGCGGCAGATCGCCGGAAACGGCGACGGCGGCACCGTACTCGGCATCACCAAGACGATCTACGGGGGCGACCGCACCACGGTCATCCCACCCGAGGGAGCCACTGCCACCACCACCCTCACCGACGCCCGGGGCAAGACGACCCAGCTGCGCCAGCACCACACCCGCAGCCCGAGCGCGGCCTTCGACACCACCTCGTACGGATTCACCCCACGAGGCGAGCTCGAAAAGGTCACCGACCCGGCCGGCAACAAATGGTCCTACAGCTACGACCAACTGGGCCACCAGATCGAGACCACTGACCCGGACAAGGGCACAACGAAGAGCAAGTACGACGACCGCGGCCAGCTGATCACCACCACCGACGCACGCGGCACCGTCCTGGCCAGCGTCTACGACAACCTGGGACGCAAGACCGAACTGCACAAGGACAACGTCGCGGGCGAACTGCGCGCCAAATGGGTCTACGACACCATCGCCGGCGCCAAGGGACAGCTCGCCGAGTCAACCCGCTACGTGGACGGCGCCGCCTACACCTCGAAGGTCACCAGCTACGACCGGCTGTACCGGCCGATGAAGACGGCCATAGTGATCCCCGAAAAGGAAGGGGCCCTGGCCGGCACCTACCAGACCGGCACCGACTACCTGCCCTCCGGCCTGGTGGGCACCGTGAGCTACTCCGCCGCGGGCTCACTGCCCGGAGGCAGCTACACCACCACCTACCAGAAGGAGACGCTGCGACCCATCTCCGTCCTGGGGGACGGCTTCCAGGCCGACACCAGCTACTCGCTGACCGGCAAGCCGCTCCAGTACGCCCTGGGCAGCACCGGTGGAGGCAAGAAGACCTGGGCCACCAACACCTACGAGTGGGGCACCCAGCGCCTGGCCACCTCCCGCATTGACCGCCAGGACCAGCCCGGCGTCGACCAGCTCGACACCTACGGCTACGACCAGGTGGGCAACATCCTGTCGGTCTCGGACGTCTCCCGCACCGGCACCGACACGCAGTGCTTCACCTACGACTATCTGCGGCGCATGACCGAGGCGTGGACCCAGGGCGACAAGACCTGCGCCACAGCTCCGGCCGGTGACAAGACAGGCGGCCCCGCGCCCTACTGGCACTCCTACACCTACGACAAGGCGGGCAACCGCCTCACCGAAACCCTCCACGACACCAGCGGAGACAGCACCAAGAACACCCAGCGCGACTACGAATACCCCAAGCCGGGTGATCCGCAGCCGCACACCCTGAGCTCGGTCACCACGCACCTCCCCGGCGGAACTGCCACCCAGGACTCCTACGGGTATGACGAGACCGGCAACACCAACACGCGCACGGTGCGCGGAGATACCCAGAAGCTGGCCTGGGACGCCGAAGGTCACCTCGCCAAGGTCACCGAACCCGTCGAGGGTGAGAAGGACAAGGTCACCGAGTACGTCTACGACACCGAGGGCAATCGCCTGATCGCGCGTACTCCGACCGAAAACACCCTCTACCTCGGCCACTCCGAAGTCACCCTGCCCAAGGGAGCAGCGAAGGCCAAGGCCACCCGCTACACCCCCCTCGGCGGCGGCCACCAGGCCGTCAAGGAAGACAACGGCGCCGTCACCTTCACCACCGCCGACCACCAGGGCACCGGTCAGCTTTCCATCAAGGCGAACGACCTGGCCATCACCCAGCGCCGCACGCTGCCCTTCGGCGGCCCGCGCGGTGAAGCACCGAAGTCCTGGCCCGGCACCAAGGGCTTCGTCGGCGGCACCGACGACACCAAATCCACAGGGCTCACCCATCTGGGAGCCCGCGAATACGATCCTGCCACCGGCCGGTTCATCTCCGTCGACCCGATCATGGATCTGACGAACCCCCAGCAGATCAACGGCTACAGCTACAGCAGCAACAACCCTCTTACCTTCAGCGATCCCACAGGGCTGAAGGAGTGCGCCGGCGACTACTGCAGGCCCGACGAGGACTGGATTGACCGCCACGGCGACTACCACAAGGGCAACAAGAAGAAGGGCACCGTAACCAGCACGGGCGGTGGCGGCGGTGGCGGAGGGTATCGAGGCGGCGGCGGTGGCGGCGGCTACAGCGGTCCGCAGCCCTCCCCTAGTGCCAACCCGGCCCCAGTTCCCGGCCCCTACCCCGATGCCGGAAGACCAAGGTTCCTGGACTTCCTCAGCCGCCTAGTGCCAGACGGACCTCTTGTCTCGCTTCTCCAGGGAGATTGGGAAGAAACTAAGAGGCGACTGTTTCCCAAAAATACATGCCCGGTAGACGATATGGCATGCGCGCCAAAAACCGGCACTATTGATGTCGGTGGAATCGGCGGAGCGGCAAAGAGGCTTGCTGCTGGCGGAGGCAAGGGCGCTGCAGGAAAAGGCTCGCTGGGCGACGCGCTGAAGGGGCTACCCAAGGACTTCGATCGGCGAACAGTGGGAATTCTGGACGTCGGAGGCGATAGACTTCCGATGATCAGTGGACCCGGTGGTCAGTCTGATCTTCTGAAAAATCTCCCGGGTCGGACAAAGGCTAATGTAACCCACGTGGAGACGCACGCTGCGGCCTTCTTGCGATCAAATCCTGGAGTCAGAAAAGCCGTACTGTACATCGACTACCCGACGGGTGCGTGCGGAACATGTGGGGAAACCCTTCCCGACATGTTGCCCGACGGCGTCCAACTCTGGGTAATCTCTCCGCGAAAGACTGAAAAGTTCGTTGGGCGTTCCGACTGACCTAGCTATGCAAATCGGCGGCCATCCCTCGTGGGGGTGGCCGCCGATTTGGTTGATGTGAATCGCTCACCATGGGAGAGGTTCATCGGTCGTGTAGTCCTGGGAGTTCGAGTATGAGTACCATTTGATCCCTGGGGCCGCCTCCGCCCATGCCAAATGCTCTGGTGCAACCGCCGCGAGCGTGATGTCGTAGCCTACCTGGTGACCATCACTGGGATGCGCCAGCGCCAGCCAATTCTCCCCGATAAGGATGCGCGATTCTCGGGCAGGCCAATTCCATGCAGGGAAGGGGAGTACGCTGGCATCTTCCCGGGTGAGGAGCCATTCAAAATCTACTCCCGTTGCGATCTTTCTCGTTGGGGCGCCCAGAATCGCCTCCATTACAGTGGCGTGAATTAGGAAATCCGAAAGGCTCTCGCCAGTGGAAGTCCAGGGTTTCGGATCAACTGACGGCTCCCGCTCGTAGACGAGATGATCTTGGCTATCTGGATCGAAAGCCCAAAGCCAAGTCCCCTGATTTTCCACCCAGAACGGGACCTTCCCACTCTCCACCTCGAGCTCTGAAAGTGGAATGGGGTAATTGTGAGAATTAATCCCGCCGTCCCACTGTGCCGAGATTTCATGCCACTGAGTAAGCTCCATGGGTGCCGAATGGAGGCTACTTGGGCGCGCGCCGGGTGATGTTGGGTCACCATACCAATCCCTCAGGAAACGAAGTAGGCCCTGCTTGTCCACTGGAGCACGCTCATTCATGGGAATCATTATGCGCCACACGCCTGCCACTCGTGTAAGCGCCCTCGCTGCTGAGACGTGAAGCTACCGGGGCAGACTCCGAGATGGCCTGCTCGTGCGTGATCGGTGGTGGTGCGGCACCCCGACGCCCTGCCCAAGGGTGGCCGACTCCTGTGGGGCTCAAAAAGTCATCGCTGCAGTTCAAGCGGTATGTCTATACTCGTTGGCTGCTCCGCTGAGGATACGGGTGCGCAAGAGCTTGCGGGGCTCGAAACCATCCAGGACTGCTGGCTGTTCCTGGGCCTCGGGTGGACGTTGATCGCGGGATCGGTGCGGCCGATGCCTGTTGTAGTGGTCCCGGTAATCGGCCAGGACCTGCCGGGCGTGGGCCTCGTTTAGGAGCAGAACGTGGTCGAGTGCCTCGCGGCGGATCGCTGCGGGTGCCGTGTTCGAGGAACGCCAGCGCGTACAGCTGGCTGCCGGTGATCGTGTCGACGTGGAAGAAGTCCGCCGCGATGATCCCCTCGGCCTGCGCGGTGAGGAACTCGCGCCAGCTCGGGCCGGTGCGGCGCGGGGCGGGGTCGATGCCGGCCTTGTGCAGGATCTCCCAGACCGTGGACGGCGCGATCGGGTGCCCCGGTCGGGCCAGCTCGCCCTGGATCTGCCGGTGGCCCCACCGCGGATTCTCCTGCGCCGGGCGCAACACCAGCTTCTTGAGCGGGGCCGCCGTGGGTGGACGCCCGGTGCGTCGGCGTCGGTCGGAGTAGTCCCACTCCTTGGCGATCAGCCTGCGGTGCCAGGCCAGTAGCGTCCCCGGCGTGACCGCGAAGACGCTGCTCCAGCAGGGGCGCGGTATCAGCGACGACAGCGCGGCTAGCCAGAACCGGTCCGCGGGCTCGTAGTGGACCGGACCGCTGACTTGTCGTCGCAACACCGAGGTTTCGTGCTGCAGCACCAGCAGTTCGGCGTCCTTGGCCGTGTCCCGGCGCAGCAGGACCGCGGGTATGGACAACAGCGCCCAGGTGGCCCGGTACAACATCGAGATGATCACACGCGCAGCGTCCCAGCCACCGCGTAGGGCCTGGCAGGTAGGCTCCCCCCCTGCAGCGATGACTTTACGAGCACCACAGCCGGGATTTCCTTGGGTTCCGGCGCATCGTGCGCCTCCACCTCCGGCATTCCCTCCGCAGCCGACAACTCGGCCAGCACCTGCATCACGGTCTTCCGCGTGATCTCCAACCGCGACAGATCAGCCTGGGCCTTATCCAGCCGGACTACCAACTCCGCAACCTCGGACTGCAGTTCTTCCACTTGCTGTCGAGCCGCGGCCTCCCGCGCCTGGAGTTCCTCCGGCAACGACACCATCGCGCCCGCCTCCACCTCGCCACGGTAGAAGTACGACGACACCGCCCACACGCCAATCAGCATCAGCTATCCCTCGAAGAGATCCGCACCCACTTCATTTTGCAGCCATCAGTTACAGGAAAGCCTCAGCCAGGCCGCATTTCTCCGGCATGGCTGAGGCTGTTGGCTACGGAAGGGGTCAACGACGCAGTCGCTTCCGGGCCCAGAGGAGTCCAGTCACCCCGCCAACGACGACCAAGTACGTCGTAAGAGGGCCGTCGTTCAAGATGAGCCCCGGCATGGCGATGATTGCCACGATCAGCAACCAACCGCATCCCGCGGTGACAAGTTCTGCCGAATCAGGGCGGTTTCGTTCGTGTGCCACCCAGTCTCCATCCTCTGGTATGCGCTCATACCGGCACCCCCGGCGGCTGCCATTGCGCCTTCCCACCTGGCCTGAAACTCTACGCTCCGGCAACTGTAACCGGCGCCAGCGGTTGAGCCGCATCCGCAGAATGTGCGGATGGCGCCGATCGCCTACCGGCTACGCGCAGTGCAATCCAGCACTCTTGGAGAACACGTTCTTGTCACCCCAGGTGCCATTGCCGTTTCGCAATGTCGCGTTACCGATGTTGCTACGGTACGTCCACGTACTCGTAGTGAGCCTTGAGCACTTGAAGCTCAAAACCACCGGAAACGTTTTGCCTTGTTCATTCGTGTAGCCAGCGTGGGACTTGGTCCTCCAGAGGCCGAGCCCGTGATACTGCCGCAACGACGCAGAGAAGTTCCCCTTGCCCTTCTGGTTGCACAGCATCGCCGCCTCGGCCTGTATGGTCTTGCTGCCGTGCATAAACGGCTTCTTGCTCTGGGTGAGTTGACAAGAGGGCTTGGCCCGGGCCGCGAAGGCTGGGGCATGGGAAGCCATGGCACCCTGTTCATCGATTGCCGTGGCCCAACGCACCAGGTCCTGCTTGGTGTAAGCGGCCTGCGACGTGGTGGCGGGAGCCTCCCATTGCGTCAACTGGCCAGCCTTAGACAGGGTGCTTACTGTGATGCCCTCTTCGCCTTCGGCGGACAGCAACTGGCTTCCACTGGAAAGCACCGTCAGGTGAGTCTCATCCCCGGAAGCCGACAGGACGCCTGCGGGAACGTCTTCCTTGACTGACAAGCGGGTGACGTTGAGCGGGTGCTCATAGTTGTTGTCACCGAGGCTGAACGTCAGTGTCTGTCCGACCTGTTCGTACTCTTCCACGCTGGGAGCTTGGAAGAGATCCAGCCCGGTAGCCGTCGACAAAAGCCCAGCGAGCTTCTCGACGCTGGCCCCCTGCGCGGGAGCAACCTCTCCAAGGGGTTCCATGGATCGCGGATCCGCGCCGCCACCCTGGGCGTATGTTTCTGAGCTTACGATATGAGGGCCTCCGGCCACTTCTGCGGCCTCGGCCGCGAAGGCCCCGGTGGTGGTGCCGCATACAACCGTTGTAGCAAGCAGGGCTATTGCCCCAATCCGCATCGTGCGACGGACAGCGTTCTTCTGCACGGTTTCCCCTCCGTAAACGATGACAGCCGTCATCTGGCGCTGGTCGGGCGCCGACGGTTTCGGTCGATCGAAAGATCAACCTATTTGATCACACTGAGCCAGTCCACAGCTCTATGCAGGTCATCGACAATGGGTGCAGTTCCTGGCTCATACAAGATTTTCGTAGCCGTTGATCGATTCGGCCGGGCCGTGACATCCCTCTGTGCCAGCGGGATGCTGCCTGTGTGGGTCGACGTGTTGACACTGTTGCCGCAGCTCAACGCTGTTGAGGTTGGTTCGGTTGAGGAGCTCGAAGATGCGGTCGTGATCTCCGCGCGTTCCCTGGCGGAACCAGCTGCATGCACTGGCTGCGGTCGGATCTCTGACTGGGAGCACAGCCGGTACGTGCGCCACGTTGCCGACGAGGCAGTCGGTGGCCGTCCGGTGCGCATCGAGCTGTCGGTCCGCCGCCTGTACTGCGAGAACCCTGCATGTCCGAAGGCCACCTTCGCGGAGCAGATCGACGGGTTGACGGTGCGGTATCAGCGCCGAACTCCCGGACTGCAGGCGACTATTGTGGCGGTCGCGACTGCGCTGGCCGGGAAGGCCGGATCACGGCTGCTGCTTCACCTGCACCAAGTTCTGAGCTGGGCCAGTCTGCTCACCTGTCTGATGAAGACCGCCGATCCGCCGACACCGAGATTGCGGGTGGTCGCCATTGACGATTTCGCGCTGCGGCGCGCTCGTCGGTACGCCACGCTCATGGTCGACGCGGAAAGCCGCCTGCCCGTCGACACCTGGGACACCAGGGAGGCCGACCCGACCATCACCTGGCTGCTTGCCCATCCGGGCATTGAGGTGGTTTGCCGCGACGGTTCGGCAGCTTACCGCGGTGCGATCAGCGTCGGTGCACCGCGGGCCGTGCAGGTCAACGACCGGTTTCATCTCTGGCAGAACCTCGGACGGAAGATCTACGAGGTGGTCACGGCGCACCGCGACTGCCTGCCCGACCCCGACAACGGGACGACGGCGCCCCGGCCTCCTGGCGGAGTCATGGCCGCCCGCACCCGCCGCCTCCACGCTGCCGTCCACGCCCTGCTCGCCGAAGGGATGGCGCTTCGCGCGATCGGGCGCCACCTCGATGTGGACCGCAACGTTGTCCGCCGGCACGCCCGCGCCGCCACCTGGCAGGAGGTCGCCCCGACTTGGCCCCGCGGCGACAGCATCCTCGCCCCCTACCAAGGGCACCTGCACCGGCGCTGGGCCGAGGGCGAACGCAACATAGCGGCCCTCGCCCGCGAGATCACCGCACGCGGTTTCCGCGGCAGCGAGGCCACCGTCCGCCTCTACCTCACCTCTCACCGCGAAGCCCTGGACGCGGGTCTGCCACCACCCGCACCCGCCCGCAGCACATTCGAGGTCACACAGCTGATGGCCACTCGCCCGGAGCGTCTGAACGAGGATCAGCGCGTCTTCGTCAAGCACCTGCTGGCACGCTGCCCGGAACTACGCACACTCCACGCACTGGTGGGTTCCTTCCGGAACGTCTTCGCCAAGAAGCGCGCCGCACTGATGGACCGCTGGATCGCGAGCGCCCGCGACAGCGGCCTCGCCCCGCTGATCCGCTTCGCCGCCGGCCTGCTGGACGACCTCGACGCAGTGCACGCCGCCGTCACGCTCCCCTACAACTCAGGCGTCGCGGAGGGAAGAATCACCGACCTGAAGATGATCAAACGCCAGATGGCAGGACGGGCAGGCATCCAACTCCTGCGTAAGCGCGTCATCCTGGTCGCCCATTCACGCCGCAGCCACCAACCCCTGCCCGACAATGACCTCTGGGCGATCAACAGCTACGAAAATCTTGTATGAGCCCAGTTCCTGTCGAGGGATGCCTGAGCTGGGAGTAATGCCGTCTCTGATGCTCTCGGACTGTTCCGTCTCTACCTTGATGGTGGAGGAGGGGGCCCGAGGGGTTCGCTGTTCGAGGAGTTGGAGGCTCGGGAGGTTGCCGCCCGTGCCCAGGCGAATGGCCTTGCGGCAGAACTGGCCGAGGTGGCAGCCAGGTTGGACAGCGTCCGGGAAATCTTGAGGCGGCTGCAGATCGCGCGGGAGACCGTTGCCGAGGTGATGGCCGAGATGCCAGCGTCCCTGTCACCGGTGTCTGATGCCGAGGATCTGTTGCGGAGCGCGGGGCGTAGGTGACGTTCGTTCCAGATGAGAGCGCGGCCCGGTAGTTCGTGGCGGCAGGTCTGGACCCAGCGCTCCATGATCGCGTTCATGCGCGGTATTCGTATTCCGGTGTGCACGACGTGGATGCCGGCGTGTTCAGGGTTTCGTCGAAGGGGGCGGGGTACTTCGCGTCCCGGTCTCGGATCAGGCAGGCGATGGTGGCTTGTGCGTCCATGAGGTCCATGGCCGGGTTGCGGGCGGCCCGGGTGGCCCAGGCTGCGGTGGGATGGGTAGTGGTGCCAAGGATCCGGATGCGGCGGGTGGCGTGTTCGATGACCGCAAGGATGTTCTGGCGTCGGCCGGTCAGGATGGCGGTCTCGATGAAGTCGCAGGCCAGGAGTGCGTCGGCCTGCGAGCGCAGGAAGTCAGCCCGGGTGGTGGCGGCCCGGTCGGGCGCCGGGTCGACGCCCTGGGAGGTGAGGGTTTCCCGGACAGTGGAGGCGGCGATCTGGATGCCGGGGGTGGTGAGTTCGCAGTGCGCTCTGCGGTATCCCCACGAGGGGTTTTCACGGACCAGGCGCAGGATCAGCATGCGGATCAGGCGGACCGTGGGCGGCCGGCCTGGTCTGTTCGGTCGGCAGGTTCGGGCATGGCGCCGCTTGATCAGGTCGTGGTGCCGGCGCAGTACGGTGTCGGGCCGGATGAGTAGGCGAACTCGGCGCAGGACCTTGCGGGGCAGCGGCACCGGCAGAGCGGCAGGGAACGCCGGGTCTTCCGGAGCGAGTTTCACCCGGTCCGCGCCGAGTTGTCGCCTACGGATGGTGAGCTGGTGGCGCAGAGTGAGGATCTCCGCGTCCTTGTCGCGGTCGCTCGTCGGCGGTAGCCGCAGCGCGGCGAACAGGTTGGTGACGGTTAAATAGACAAGACGCAGCGGCACAAGTGCTCATCTTGCCGCGCCGTCCTGACCTGCATGGATGACGTAGTCGGCAGGCGCAGTTCCGCAGCCCTGCGGCCGCGCCCTCGGCGGGACCAACGGCTTGGCAGGCTCCCGCAGTCTGTCCGGAACGATCCAACTCCACGTCTCCTGTCCCATGGTGAGGTACTACTCCGCCTCACCACACTGGACAGAGTCTGAGTAACACGCCCTTCACCGTCCAAGCCACGGGTGGCCCCCGGGGCTTTTCTCGCCGATGGCGCGCAGTAGCGTGCGAACATCTCGTACTACCAGGGCTGGCGTGACCGCTAGCCTGGGCGCTCCGAACATCACAAGGAAAGGCGAGCTCACGTGGTGGACATGCAAGCGGCCGCACGCAAGGTCTTCGACCGGTACGACCTCGACGGCGACGGTCAGATCACGGCCAAGGAGTACCGGCAGGTCGTCGCAGAGCTGAACGGCGAGCACCTCACCGACGAGCAGGCGCAGCGGTTCATCGACGTGCTGGACACGGACGGCGACGGCACCATGTCCTTCGAAGAGTTCTGGGCACCGATGCAGGACGCCTGACAGCACTCGGCCGAGGTCAAGTGGGCGCAGAGATGAGAGGCCGTTTGCGAACGGCCTCTTTCCGTTCTCCGGGCGCTCTCGAGTGGCAGTGCGAAGCGGGAGCACTGCCCCTGCCGAGAAATACATCCGCGCAGTTCAGCGGCATCCTGCGGACTTGCCGCTTCAGGTGTCTCAGCGTCGCCGTAGTTCCGCGTACGGTGTCGTACGACCGTCAATGGCGCTTCAGAACTCCGAACCGGAATCGCGCGCCTGACTGGGGGTCAAGGGGTCGCAGGTTCAAATCCTGTCGTCCCGACGGAAACGTCGCAGGTAGGGGTCATCTTCGGATGGCCCCTACTTCGTTTTCCAGGGTTTGGCGCACGGAGGTCGTGGGCTGGTCGGAGCAGGTCAGTGGGAGATGCCTGCGAGGAAGACCAGGAGGACGCCGGCGAGGAAGCAGAGGAACGACCACTGCACGTGGCGGTGTTTCACCCAGGCGATCCTGCTCATCATGATGAGCTGGTGGGTGAGTACCGGCAGGGGATCTTTCTGTTGCAGGGCGAGCGCCAGTTCGCCGGGTTCCCGGTGCATCAAGTGGCCGAAGTAGATGAAATTGTCGGGTGCCTCGGTCAGCATTTTCGGGGCGCGAAGGCGCGGGACCACGACCAGCATGGCGAAGACGGCGCCCACCATGACGAGCACGATCCCGCACCACAGCAGTGTGAGCGCACCCCCACCGTGCAGGTCGGCCAAGGGGTGGCCGTCGGAGGACAGAGCCAGAATTCCCGCGATGGCGGCCGACTGGAGCGTCAGGGCGAAAGACGCCTTGGCGTCGACCCGTGCCGTCCACTCGCCTATGGCTGCGTGGATCTTCCAGGCCGTCTCGGTTGCCCGGGCGGAAGCATCCGCTGCATTCGGATCCTGGTCGCTCACGCCGGCCGCCTTCGCTGAGTAATCGGGACTGGTCTTGGACCCCCGTGGGGCAGGGGCGGGGGCCGCGGGCGCCGCTCAGTGGCGGAGTCGGCTCAGCCAGGATGAGGCGGCGGCAGAGACCGTGTTCCCGCCGTCGAGGAGCAGGGCGAGTGCGTCCGCGGGGCCGGGGAGCGCGCGCCCGGCGCCCGGCCGCACGGTCGCGGCGGCACCGAACGCGCTGCTGACCTCCAGCGCTTCGCCCATGCCGAGGCCGGCGAGCCGAGCGGCCACCAATCCCGCGGCGAACGCGTCCCCTGCGCCAGTGCTGTCGTGAGCGCGCACCGGAGGGAAGCTCGCGCGATGGAATCCATCTGTGCCCAAGTAGCGGCACCCGTCGGCGCCTTGGGTGACGACCACGTCGGCCACTTGATCGGCGAGGAACGCCAGCGCTGCCTCGGGATCGCGTCTGCCGCCGAGCGGACACACATCGTCCTCGGCCACGATGAGCAGGCCGACTTGGGGCAGCACATCCCTGGTGATGTCGCACATCGCCGACGACAGCCGGCCCGGCAGGTCGAGGGTCACCGGCACACCGTCGCGGGCCGCAAGGTCCAGGGCCCGCAGAGCCGTTGCGCGTTGAGGGTCGTCCGCAAGGGCGTAACCGGACACCACAAGTCCGGCAGGAACGGCAGGGGCGAGTCCGTCCGCCAGCACATCAGGCCCGAGATGGCTGCTCGCTGCCCGGTGGCCCAGCATCGTACGTTCCCCGTCCGGAGTGACGACGATGACGGTGAGGTGAGTGCCGCGCCCGGGAACGACAGTCACCACGCTGACATCTGCCCCCAGCGCGGACAGCAGGGCGAGCGCCTCTTGTCCCCACAGGTCGTCACCGACGCCGGCGAAGATGCGTGGTGTGATGCCCAACCGCGCCAGGCAAATGCTGACGTTGGCCCCGCAACCTCCTACGCCCGTGCCGCTGTCGGAGGCGAAGGCGTCTTCGCCGTGACGTGGTAAGGCCGGTAAGGACAGGCGTACGTCGACCGCTATGTCACCCAAGACGCAGACGACAGGACGATCGGGCGGCCTAGCTTCCACATGTGCCGCCCTTCCGATAACGCCCGAGCAGAAATCGGGGGAATTCCCATGCGATGGGGTACTCGCCTTCGATCCCTTGGTCAGGGTAGGGCTCGACCATTTCTTCCAGGGAGAGCCCTGTCGCTGCGAAGGCGTTGAGGTAGGCGCTCAGGGGGCGATGTGTGTGCGTGGTCGTCAGTGTGCCGCCCGGTGACAGGGAGGTGCGGAAAGGCGCCTCGATCCACGTCTCCGTGTCGTAGCGGAACCAGGGCTCTTTCTCGTACTTCCAGTAGCGGGGCCAGAAGCAGGGATGAGCTACGGCGAAGACCAGCGCTGCGCCTGGTTTCATCACGCGTACGCAGGCATCCAGCACATCCGACAGTGATGCCACGTTCTGGAGGAGCATGTTCGCGATGATCAGGTCGGAGGAGGATTCGGCGACGGGGCCCTTCGCGTAATCCTCCACGGAGGCGCATCGGAACATGACGTTCGCGAACTCGCCGCGTTCCTGCTTCGCGATTTCAATGCTCCGCGGACTGGGGTCGATCGCCGTGATGTCGCATCCCGGGTGTTTCTCGGCCAGTTCGGTGGCCATGGTCCCTGTGCCGCATCCGACGTCCAGGATGTGCGCGTCGGTCGCCAGTGCCTGGGCGCTCAACTCATACAGGGCGGGCAGCAAGATGTGGTGATAGCTGAGATCAAGACGCTTTCCGATCATCGCGTCCCTGTCCGCCGCCAGATTGTCCCACTCCTCAGCAAGTTCGCGGCCCCGACGAGCCTCGACTTTCCTCACCCTGCTCCTCCGCTTCGTCATCGAGTCACCTCGCCCGCAGTAACGCCGTTACGGCTCAGGATGTCGCGCGCGGAATCCCAGTCCCGCTCGTAGATGTGAGCCGAGAAGATATGTACGGTAAGCGCACCGACGCGCACTCCGACCGCTGCGGCGATTTCCTCCTGCAGGCCCCTCAGCGCACATGCATTGCCAGGCTGGCTGGCCAGTACGTTCTGGCTGCGGTATGCGATGTTGAGGTGCATCGCATTATTCCGTATCTTGCAGTCGATGAGCGAGATGCAGCTGAGCCAGTCCTCGCCCGGTATGTGAAATCCGATCGTAGCCGACTTGGTCTCCGGCTTTGCACGGAGTCGCTTCACAAGCCAGTCGACCTGATTAACCGCCATGTGATCGGTGAATAAGTCGCCGTAGCTTCTGGTATATGGTCGCACCGGCGCCGATGAGCGATACTTTGCCAGCATGAGGTTGAGTCGGTCTTCGTCGGCGCCTGACGCGATGAAATCTTCGCGTCGGCATGTGTGTGCCGAGATGCTGACGTTCAGGATTTCACGCAGGCGTTCGCCGTCGTCCGTCACGTCGTTGCCTGCCTGCATTATTTCCCGTAACCAGAAAATCCATGCGTCTGCAAATCGGTCATGCGTGATCATTGGTGGCCTCCCGTGTCCCAGTGGCGACGAACCGCGGCTCTGACGGTTTCGAACTCGGGCATGCGCCTTGTCCAGGTGAACCCGGTTTCCCACTCTCCTGCCCAAGGTTCGTTCTCTATCTGGTGCCTGAGGTGATTGACCAGCCGAATGTGATACGCGGCGAAGAACCGCCAGATCGGCAGAGAACGCAACTCCATGACCAGCTGCGGGCCGAAGCGGGGAGGGTGCGGTACCTCTGAGAGCACGCTCAGGTGCTCCAGCAGTCGGGCGTAGTAGTAGGGGCTGGGACGGTCCCGCCGGTTCGTCACCTCTGTGTGCGCGAGACCGCCGGTCGTCCCGGAGAGATGGAGAATGCTGACGCGCTCTTCGAATGCTTCCTGGAGCGGATCCTTCTCGGTGAGACCGGTCGCTTTGCGGATGGCCTCCATCAGGATCTGACGGGAGCAGGAGTTGTGGCTGGCGAGGCGATTCACCTCGGCCTGTAACCCGCCCACCGTTGCCGAATCCGCCACTACACGCGAGAGTGCTCCATCACGTGTCTGGTAGGTCAGGTCGAGCAACTGGCGTATGGTGAGGTTGAGTTGATTGACGAGGCTGGCGGAGAAGTGCTCGCCTATGATGATCGGCTCGGCGGGGTGGAAGTCCTGCTTGACCACGCTGATGAAACAGTCGGCGCCCGAGAACCCTCTGATCAGTGCGTAGGGGCTCAACGCCAGTAACTCTTCCGTGCGTGCGGCAGCGTCGGAGTCGACGTTCACCAGCGAGGCCGCGTCGCGGTGTCCCAGATCCGACTTCCCGTACTGCTGGATCTTGTGATCGATGTAACCGCGAAAGTGCGTACGGGGATTCTGTGTGTTCTCTCCGAGGAGAAACATGAGATCGCCGGCCGCGATGCAGGCCTCGTACTCGTGCAGGAGGTCAGATACTTGGCGTGAGCGGTAGGCGTCGGCGCAGTGGAGCACGACCTTGTCGGCCAGCAGCAGTGCGGTCTCCACGTGCTGTTCGACCGGTGCGTCGGGGAAGCGGCGACGGTAGAGGGCCGCGTTGTGCACATCTGTGATGGCCGTGTACAGGGTGGATGGTGGCAGGTCGTGCAGGGTTATTACTTCCGGTTGGCTCGGTATGGCACCGGACCTTCGCAGGCCGGAAGCCACCACCGCGCCGCGTAACTTCTCCTGGTGGGCCGAATCCACCCACACCACTGTGGAGGTCTCTTTTTCCTCCACCAGGACGGGTGAGTAGTTCTCGGGCTCCAGAGAGCCGTACCCGGGCTTGACGACTTTCTGGAAGAAGTCGTCTGAGATCGCGACCACGACATCGCTTTGCGTACCCACGAGCACATTTTTGATCACGGCGTTGTCGATGATCCGGAAAGCGTGGTTCAGTTGCTCGCCCGAGTAGCCATTGTCCTCCACCGTGACTTCTCCGTGGTGGACGCCCACTCTGAGTCTCAGTGTCGCCGCGACGCTCGCGCTGCGGTTGTGATGACGGATTCCGGTCTCAAGGGCGGGGGTGAACGACTGAAGCAGCGCCGTCTTTCGCAAGTCGGATCTGAACAATAACCACTTGCCGTCTCCCGTGTCCCCTTCGGCCACTAATGCTTCCACATCGGGAACTGCCCTGATGGCCGCTGCGACGAGGTCGTTGAGGCTGCGGCGTAACCCTGCGCGAATCGGGTCTGTTCGCGTGGGGGATCCGAATCCTTCGACGTCAATCGTCACGATGGAGTGGTGTCGTGGTTCCCACTGAGCATTGGACAACGGTCCCCCCGAACGCCTCGCCCCCATGAGCCGAAATGCGAATCAGCGATCAACGTCAACGATCAACGCCAGCGATCAACACTTCGACCAGCCAGTTTCCAGCGTAGCGTGACCCTCCCGCCACGTGTCGATAGTCGAGCTGATAGATCACCTGATTTGGGTCGGTGGCGCGCGGAGTCAGTCCGCGGAAACTGGTGCGCGGTGAGCTGTGAACGCAGCCGTCAGGCCGCCGCAGTGGTGCCTGGCCGCACCACGTTGGCGAGTGGCCGGCCCGGCTCCAGGCGGTTGATGTTCTCGGCGATTTCCGCCGCGCGCGGCGAAGGTGCGTCCCGGTCCAGTTCGACTCCCAGACCCGGAGCCGTCGGTACGGTGACGCGGCCCTCGACGCGGGCACGGTGAGATGCGACGGCACCGACCCGTTCGCCCTGCGGGGCAAGCCCGAAGGCGCGGGAGAATCGCGTCCGCGGACTCCTCACCGAGGAGGTCTTCGACCGCCCCCGACACCCCTGCACCTCGGCGCTGATGTCGGCGGCCCCGCTCCTCGACGTCACCCGGGCAGTAGCGGGCGCGTCCGACGCCCATTCGGCTCTGTGCCACTTTCCTCTGGAACCGGCGTCCGATCGGTGAGGGCCCGGGCGACGGCTTCGGGGTGTGTCAGGTGGGGGTGGTGGCCCGCTTTCGCGAGGACCGTCACGGTGGCCTGCGGGAGAGTGCTCAGGAGTGTTCGGGCTTCGGGGGTGAGTGGGTCCCGGGAGCCGATGACGATGTGGACGCGCCTCGGGTAGCGCCGGAGGCCGGCAACGAGGGTCTCGCGCCATCGCGGGTCTGCCGCGATGGCCAGGAGGCGGGCGGTGGTTGCCGCGGCGGGGCCGCGGCGGAGGTCCGCGACCGCCGGTCGGAGCGCGGCCGCGTGGTCCGTGGTGTCGGTCAGGCGTCGGGACAGTGCGTCGGGAGTGGTCCGGCGCAGGTACGCGCGCGTCAGAGGTGTCCACGTGGTGATGCGGGGCGGGGGCGCCTGGAGGAAGAACGGTGCGACGAGCGTGAGTTGATCCACCGTATCGGGGTGCGCGGTTGCGGCCTCGACCGCTGCTGCCGCGCCGATGGAGTGTCCCACCAGGTGACGGGCGCCGCACTCGGTGACCAGGGCGCTCAGCCAGGCCGGCCAGTCGCCGTGGTCGCCCGCGCTCATCCCGAGGCCGGGCAGGTCCACGGCGCGGGCATCGCCGAGCGAGGCGACGACCGGGGACCACGTGTCCGCGTTGAGGGGCAGACCGGGCAGTACCACCGTGCGGGCGCCCGCCTCGCCGAGCTCGAAGGTCCGTACTCCGGCCGGTGCGGTGAACCGCCGCTTGCCCGGGGGTGCGTCACCGAAGCGGTGCGCCGCCAGGTGATCGGCCCAGCGGCGGATCGTCGTGACGGTGTCCGGCATCGCCAACCCGTGCCGGGCCGCGAAGGCATGGGCCGAGTCGGTGGGGTAGCGGTCGGTCGACAGGAACGTCAGGGTTTCCGGGTCGGCCTTGGTGAGGCGGCGGGGCAGTCGCTTGAGGAGGGGTACCGGGATCCGGGCCCGTGGGGCTCTGGCGCCGTAGTGCTCCGCGACGAGCTTGAGCAGGTCGGGCAGCGCGGGTGTGTCGTCGGCCAGCGGCCAGTACGACGTGCGCCGGGTGGTCTCGTCCGTCGGCAGCAGCGTCATGAACCGGGCCAGGTAGTCGGCCGCCACCACGGGGACGAAGGTCTCTCCGTTGCCCGGAAGTGCCGGAAGTGCGCCCTGCCAGAGGTCTTTGAGGTTGGCGGCCAGTCCCAGGTGCTGGTCGGACTCCCCGGTGGTGCTGTCTCCGATCACGCTGGGCGGGTTGACGATCGTCCAGGGGACACCCGCGCGATCCGCCTCGGCCTGGAACACGGCGTCCGCCTCGACCCGGGACGCCTCATAGGCGCCCAACTCTGCGTACGTGCGGTGCCGTTGCTCCTCGCTCCATACGGCGGCAGGGGGCTGCCCGCCCACCCGGTAGCCGGAGACCTGGACCAGGCGGCGCAGGTTCGGCAGTCGTGCCGCGAACGCGATGACCGCACGCACGCTGTCGACGTTGGCGCGACGGGCTTCGTCCGCCGACATCCCGAACCGATAGGCGCCGGCGCAGTTGTAGATCTCCGTGATGTCGTCGAAATCGCCATTGATCAGGGGTACTTCGGTGAAATCGGCCCTGAGGTCGGTCGGGGGCCGGTCATGCCCGTGCTCGGCCAGCCACCGGGCCAGCCGCAGGTAGGACTCCTCGCTCCGGGCCGCCGTGCTCACTCGTAAGCCGCGGTCACCTCGGTCACCTCGGTCCCCTCGATCCCCGCGTGCTCCTGTCCCGCCGAGCGCCAGCACCACGTGGCGTCCGATGAATCCGCTCGCGCCGAAGACCAGCGCATGACGGGCCGCGGTGTCGGACTCGTCGTGCTCCATGTCGGGTTCCGGGTTCATGCCGCGGCCTCCGTGCCTTGCTTCAGCAGTACGGCGAGTGCCCGGCCCGCGCAGTACAGCGGCTCGGTGGACCGCTGGGCGCGCGATACGATCACCGCTCCCTCCACCATGCTGACCACGGCTGTCGCCAGGGCCCGGGCGGTGGCGCGAGGGTGGCCGTGGGCTGCGAGCAGCTCGGTCACCGGTGCGATCCACGATGCGAAGGCGTCGGCGCACGCGTCCCGCAGCCGTTCGCTCTGCGCGCCCATCTCCAGGGTCACCACCGAGACGGGGCAGCCCAGTTGGAAGTCGCTCTCGTCGAGCATCCGGGCCAGCTCGTCGATGACGCGGCCGATCAGCTCGTCCGGCGTCGATGTGCCCGGCGCCGCGTCGGCGACCAGGGAGCCGAATCGCGCCGCCGCGAGTCCGACGGCCCTCTCTCCCAACTCCTCCTTGCCTCCGGGGAAGTGGAAGTACAAGGAGCCCTTGGGGGCGCCCGCATGCTCCACCACCGTGTTGAGGCCCGTACCGCTGTACCCGTGACGCTGGATCAGCTCCAGCATCGACTCCGCGAGCCGAGCGCTCGTCCTGGCTCCCTTGGTTTCGACCATGAGCTGAGAATAGACCGGTCTATATATTTTGCAAGCTCACCCCTTGGAATGTGCGCCCGGCGTGTGGCCGAACGTGCGGCGGAAGACGTCGATGAACGCGCTGGCCGACGACCAGCCGCACAGATGCGCCACGGCGGTGACGGGTGTGTCCTCGGCCAGCAGGACCAGCGCGTGATGGAGCCGCAATTGGGTGCGCCACTGCGGGAACGTCATGCCGAGATCGCCGCGGAACAGCCGGGACAGGGTGCGGTCGCTCGCGCCCACCTCGCGGCCCAGTTCGGCGAGGGTGCGGCTGTCCGCCGGGTCGTCGCGCAGGATGTCGCACAGCGTCCGCAGCAGGGGCGCGGTCGGGGTGGGCAGGTGCAGGGGTTCTTGGGGCGAGGCCCGCAGCTGGTCGAGCAACACCGCGCGCAGGCGGGCCCGTTCGGGGCTTTCGTTGCCTTTCGCGTCGCCGCCCTCGCCGCCCTTTTCGCCGCCCTCGCCGCCCTCGCCGTCGTCGCCGTCGTAGTCCGGCGGGCGCGTGTAGGCGACGATCAGTTCGCGCAGCAGCGGGCCCACCGCGAGCACCGTCGGCGTCTTTAGGGCGAGCGGGTTCTCGGTCGCGGGCAGCCCCACCAGGTGCAGTTCGAGTTCGCCGTGGGCCTGATGGGCGTGCACCGTACCGGCGGGGATCCACAGGGCGCGGGTGCCGGGGGCGACCCAGGAACCGGCGCTGGTCGTGACGGCGAGGACCCCGCGACCGGCGTAGACGATCTGGTGGTCGTCGTGGCGGTGGGTGTCGATCGCGGCGCCGGACGCCAGTGACTGGGTCCGGGTCGGGGCGGTCGGCATATGGCGGATGATCGTCATTGTCTGGCAGATTATCGGAAGTGCGACACGGCCGCCGGAGCCGACCATGACGGGGTGCGAAGGAATACGTCCATCACCCTGTTGTCCGCCGGGCACGCTTGCGTCGACCTGTACCAGGGCGCCGTGGCCTCCCTGGTGCCGTTCTTCGTCGCCGAGCGCGCCTACAGCTATGCCGCGGTCTCGGGCATCGTGCTCGCCGCCTCCCTGCTGTCGTCCGTGGCCCAACCGGTGTTCGGCATCCTGACCGACCGCTGGGCGATGCCGTGGCTGCTCCCCGTCAGCACGCTCCTGGGCGGCCTGGGCATCGCGCTGAGCGGGGTGAGCGGCTCCTACGCGCTGACCCTCGTGTTCGTGGCGGTGTCCGGACTCGGCGTCGCCGCCTATCACCCCGAGTCCGCGCGGGTCGCCCGGCTCGCGAGCCGGGGCAGCCACAGCGGGATGGGCTGGTTCTCGCTCGGCGGCAACCTCGGCTTCGCGGCGGCCCCGCTCCTGGTCGCCGCGGTCATCGCCGCCGGGGGACTGCGCCTGACGCCGCTGCTGGTGCTTCCGGCGCTCGTCGGGGCCGTGTTGTGCCTGCCGGTGCTGCGTGCGCTGGAGCGGCAGAAGGCCGCCGGAGCCCGTACGCCGGTGTTGGCGGGCAAGGACGACAGGGCGTCGTTCGTGAAACTGTCGCTGGCCGTGGTGTGCCGGTCGATCGTCTTCGTCGGCCTGAGCACCTTCCTCTCGCTGTTCGCCGAGGAGCGCATGGGCGGCAGTACGGCGGCGGGCACCGCGGCGCTCTTCGTGCTGTACCTCGGTGGTGCGGTGGGTTCCGTGCTCGGCGGCACGCTGGCCAACCGCTGGGACCGGGTCACCGTCGCGCGCCGCGCCTACCTGATCGCGGCCGGGTCGGTCGCGGGCGTTGTCTTCGTGCCGGGCCCCGCGATGTATGTGTTCGTGGCGCTGACATCGGCCGGTCTGTACGTCCCGTTCTCGCTCCAAGTGACGCTCGGGCAGGACTACTTGCCCTCCCGCGTCGGCACCGCAAGCGGCATCACACTCGGCCTGACCGTCAGCATCGGTGGCCTGGTGAGTCCCTTGATCGGCGGCATCGCCGACGCGGCGTCCCTGCGGACCGCCCTGGCGCCCCTGATCCTGATGCCCGTACTGAGCTGGCTGCTGTTCCGCACCCTGCCCGAGCCACCCGTGCCGCCCGTGCCGGACGTCCCTCGCCCCGCGGAAGCGGCCCGGTCGACGCCGACCGGCGGCTAGTTCACGGGCCGGAGACCTTGTGGACCTCGGTGTCCCCGGGGTCGAGCCGCCGCCCGTCCGCGGACAGCACTTCGAGTGCGCGCAGCTGCTGTCCCCGGCGGCGGTCGACCAGCTCCGAGTGGGGTTCGCCGGGGGCGAAGAAGTTCTGCTCGCCCCACTGCCGCAGCGCCACGATGACGGGGAACAGCGCCTCGCCCTTCGGTGTCAGCACGTACTCGCGGTAGGCGCTGCCGTCCGAGGCGGGCACGGATTCGAGGACACCACCGGCGACGAGGCTGCGCAGCCGCGCGGTGAGGATGTTCTTGGCCACGCCGAGACTGCGCTGGAACTCCCCGAAGCGCCGGCTTCCGTCGAAGGCGTCCCGCACGATCAGCAGGGACCACCAGTCGCCGATCGCGTCCACCGACCGGGCGACGGGACATTCGCTGTCGTCGAACCGCGTTCTGGTCACCATGGGTTCCTCAATCTCGCGACGGTTGCAACATGCTACCAAAAGGGGTTAGCGTCGCTCTCGCCCAGTGGTAGCAAGTTGAAACCAGATCGGGGGAGGAGTGCCGATGCCCGGCAACAGTGCAAACGGCGACGAAGGCTGCGACGACAAAGGCGGCGGGGGCAGCGGGGGCGGCGAAGGTGGCGGAGACGGGCTGAGCCCCGCGTTCGTCCTCTCCCGCGGCATCGTCACGCTCTTCGCCGTCGCCTGCGGTGCCGCGGTCGCCAACGTCTACTTCTCCCAGCCCCTCCTGGTGACCATGGGGCACGACCTCGCCATGAGCCCGGCACTCGTCGGCAGCGTGGTCACCCTCACGCACGTCGGCTACGGCCTCGGTCTCTTCTTCCTCGTGCCGCTCGGCGACGTGGCCGACCGCAGAAAGCTCATCGTGTCCCAACTGCTGCTTCTCGTACTGGCGTTGGCAATGGTGGCCACCGCGCACACGGCGGTGCTGCTGCTCGCGGGCATGGCCGCCACGGGGCTCCTCGCGGTCGTCACACAGACGTTGGTGGCGTTCGCGGCATCACTGGCCCGCCCCGCCGGACGCGGACGGGTCGTCGGCCTCGTCACCAGCGGCGTGGTCATCGGCATCCTGCTCGCCCGTACCGCATCCGGTCTCATGGCCGACCTGGCGGGCTGGCGCTCCGTCTACCTCGCATCGGCGTCACTCACCGCACTGCTCGCCCTGGTCCTGTACCGCGTGCTGCCGCGCCACGGCGGCACCGCGCCGACCACCCTGCGCTACGGACAGCTCCTGCGCTCCACGATCACCCTGTTCGCGCGCGAACGACTGCTGCGCGTAAGGGCGTTGTTCGGCCTGCTGGTCTTCGCCGCCTTCAGCACCCTGTGGAGCAGCGTCGCGCTGCCGCTCAGCGAGGCCCCGTACTTCCTGTCCCACAGTGCGATCGGAGCGCTGGGTCTGATCGGCGTGGCCGGGGCGATGGCGGCGAGCGTGGCGGGCCGCCTGAACGACCGCGGGCTCGCGCGGCGGACCACCGGCACCGCCCTTGCGCTGCTCGCCGTCTCATGGCTGCCCTTGGCCTTCACCCGCAGCTCACTCTGGGCCCTGGCCGTCGGCCTGATCCTTCTCGATCTCGCCGTACAGGCGGTCCATGTCACCAACCAGACCCTGATCTACGCGCTCCACCCGGACGCGGGCAGCCGGTTGATCGGCGGATACATGGTCTTCTACTCGATCGGCAGCGCCACCGGCGCCATCGCCGCGACGACGCTCTACGAGTCGGCGGGCTGGGGCGCCGTATGCGCACTGGGCGCCGCGTTCAGCCTGCTCGGGCTGCTGCTGTGGGCGTTCACCGGGCACCACACCCCGGAGACCGCTCCGGAGACCGCAGGATCGCACCTGGCCCGGCGATGAGCTTCGGCACGATGACTCACCAGCCCGTCAGCAGCAGATGGTTCAGGAGCAGGGCGAGTACGGCCTGCGCGGTGAGCCAGTGGCGTCGGGACACCCCGGGCAGGAGGGCCGTCGCCGCAGACAGGAACGTGGTGAACGGCAGCCAGATGCGTTCCGTCTCCGCCTTGCTCATGCCGGACAGGTCTGCGGCCAGCAGTGCAAGGAGCACGGCCAGGACGAGCGCGGTCAGCTGGTCGGCGGGTGTGGTCCGGCCGGTGCGCAGGCGGCTAACCGCACCCGGTGCGGATGCCGCCGCCCTGCGGAGGGCGGCCACCGCCGCAGGGCCGATGACCAGCACCGTGCAGGCGAGGTTGGCCCACACGAAGTAGCCGTACGGTCTGATGCCGCCCGCCCCCTGGTGGTAGCGCTCGACCAGCAGGCGGTACGCCTCCCACCAGTCGAAGCCCGCCAGGGTGAAGACCAGCGGGGCCACGGCCGCACCCGCGAGGAAGAGCGGGAGCACGCGCGCGCTGCGGGTGACCAGCAGGATGGCGGCCACGACGACGGCGAACAGAGTCAGGCCGTACGAGAGGTAGCAGACCAGGCCGAACAGCAGGCCCGAGCCGACGGCCGCCGCGGCGGGGGAGCGGACCGTACGCGTCGCCGCCCCCGCGAGCAGGGCGATCATCCACGCCGTGACGGCGGCGAAGTAGCCGTCCGCGGAAGCACCGACCCAGATCGCGGCCGGAGTCAGGACGAGGAAGGGCGCCGCCCGGCGAGCGGTCGCCTCGTCGGCGAGTGTCCGCACGGTGATCAGGACGGCCACCACGGCGGTGCTGCCCGCGGTGATGCAGAAGGCCCCGGCCCAGGCGCCGCCGCCGAGGCCGACGCGGTCGAGGAGGACGAACGTGAGGGTGGCGCCGGGCGGATGACCCGCCGTATGGGCGGGCCAGGGGGCGGGGGAGTCGATCAGGATGTGCCGGGTGAAGTCCCGCAGCGTCGCGGGGATGTCCTGGAAGCGGTCGATGACCTGGAGGTACTCGTACTTGGTGGTGAGCCGCTTCGCCACGCCGCGGTGCCAGCCGTCGACCAGCGCGAGCGACCAGATCCAGGCCAGGGAAGCGGTCCACGCGCCGAGGAGGAGGGACCGCCACGAGAGCCGGGCGGCCAGAGCGGGCGCGTACGCGATCACCGCGGCGGCGACCGCGAGCGCGGCGGGGGTGCCGGGGCCGACGTGCGGGTCCCAGCGGGCGTACAGCGGCGGCCAGTTGAGATGCAGGGTGCCGTCCCTGTCCTCGACGGAGGAGCCGACGACGACGGCCGCGGTGACGAGCAGCGCCGCAAGTCCGGCAGCGGCCAGGTCACGGCGGCGTCCGGTGTGTTCTGTGGTGCTCACGTCTGCACGTTAGGCGCAGGAGGAGCCGGTGATCGGACTCCGGGGGGTGACGTCAGCGTTTCGTCATGAGTCGGGGGCCCGTTCGGCGGCAGGGTCCGGCATACGGTCGGTCCATGCCCCGCACACCACGTGTGACCTCCCCTGCCGCCCCGGGTTTCTGGCGCAGTCCGCTGCGCGGACCGTGGCTCACCTCGGTTCTCGGCGTCGTCCTGCTGGTCGGCATCACGCTCCTGTTCGTGACCGGCCTGCTGTCCTACGCGGCGTACAACCCGAACCTGTCGCCCGTCAACGACAAGACACCGGACAAGGGCCTCCTCGGCTTCTACCTGTTCGACTGGCCGACCGACCCGCACTGGCTCTACCGCCTCAACCAGGGCCTGCACGTCACGGTCGGCATCACCCTCATCCCGGTACTGCTCGCGAAGCTGTGGTCGGTGATCCCGAAGCTCTTCACGCTGCCTCCGGCGCGGTCGGCGGGGCACGCCCTCGAACGGGTTTCGCTGCTCCTCCTCGTCGGCGGGGCGCTGTTCGAGTTCGTCACCGGAGTCCTCAACGTTCAGTTGGAGTACCTCTTCCCCGGGTCGTTCTACCCGCTGCACTTCTACGGCGCCTGGGTGTTCTTCGGCGCGTTCGCGGCCCACGTGGTGCTGCGCGTGCCGCAGGTCGTGCGCGTGCTGCGGGAGCAGGGATGGCGCGAACGGCTGCGGGACCCGCGTCCCGAACCGGACGACGGCGCGGGCCTGGTGGCGGCCGGGCCCGCCGAGCCGAGCATGACGCGGCGGGGGGCGCTGGGCATGGTCGGCGCGGGCTCCGCCCTGCTGTTCGTGACGACGGCCGGGCAGACCGTGGACGGGCCCCTGCGCCGCATCGCGTTGTTCGCGCCGCACGGCGGCGGCGATCCGGGAAGCGGGCCGGGCGGCTTCCAGGTCAACAAGACGGCCGCCAAGGTGGGCATCGAGCGACAGGACACCGGCGAGCTGTGGCGTCTCGTCGTTGCCGGACCACGCGGAGAGGTCAAGCTCTCGCGCAGCGATCTGCTCCAGCTCCGCCAGTACAGTGCCGCGTTGCCGATCGCCTGCGTGGAGGGCTGGTCGACGTCGGACCAGTGGTGGCGCGGCGTGCGCCTGCGTGACCTCGCGGCCGTCGCCGGGTTCGACGAGGACCCTCCGGGTGTGCTCGTGGAGTCCCTGCAGCGGCACGGGGCCTTCCGCAAGGCCGCGTTGCGCGACAACCAGGTCCGCGACCCGCGTTCCCTCCTCGCCCTGCACGTCAACGGGGAGGACCTGACGCCGGACCACGGCTTTCCGGCGCGGATCATCGTGCCGGCCGCGCCCGGCGTGCTCAACACCAAATGGGTGTCCCGTCTGACCTTCGGGGAGCTGTGATGAGCGCTCTCGCGCGAGGAACCCGGCCCGTGGACCGACTCCGGCGGTGGTACGGCGAAGGGCCGCTGCAACTCCTCGTGCTGCTGGCCTCGTTCGCGCTCGCCGCGTATGCCGGGGTACGCCTCCTGGACGGCGACCCGCTGATGATCGCCGTCTGGTTCGCCGGCGCGGCGCTGGTGCACGACCTGCTGCTCGTGCCCGCGTACGCACTGGTCGACCGGGCCCTGCGGACCGCCGCGGGGCGGCTGGGGCGCAGGGAGTGGATCAACTTCGTACGGGTTCCGGCCTTCCTGTCCGGGCTGCTGTTGCTGGTGTGGTTCCCGCTCGTCACCGGGCAAGCGGCGGGGTACGAGTCCTCCACCGCGCTCCCGGCCGGAGTCTTCCTCACCCGGTGGCTGATCGTCACGGGCGTGCTGTTCGCGGGAGCCGCTCTGTGCCGGGTGCTTCAGGTGCGGAGCGCGCGGCGCAGCGCCAGGAAGCAACGCCCCCCGGTGGCCCACTGATCGACCCGGCTCCAGCCGGGCGGACGGGCATAGCGCAGCAGGGCGGGGGTGCCGAGACGGGCCCAGGGGAACGGCTTGCCCGGTGCCCCGCGCCCGTCGTCGACGTGCACCTCCACCCGTTCGTCGACGTCCATCGGCGCCGTCTCGGCAATCAACAGGCCTTCGGGCGCGAGGAGTTGGGTGACCCGGGCGAGCAGGGCCGACGGGTCGCCGCCGATGCCCACGTTGCCGTCCATGAGCAGGGCCGTGCCCCAGCGTCCCTCGCCGGGGAGCGCGTCGAAGACGGACCGCAGCAGCGCGGTCCCGCCGAGCCGTACCGTGTGGTCGACCGCGGCCTTGCTGACGTCGATCCCCAGGACACGGTGGCCGAGGGCCGCGGCCCCGGTCACCAGGCGGCCCGGACCGCAGCCGATGTCGAGGACACTGCCCTCGCAGCGGCGCAACGCGGAGAGGTCCGCCGCGTCGGCGCTCGCGCACCAGCGTTCGACTTCCAGGGGCAGCAGCCAGCCGTCGCTGCGGCGCAGGAACAGCGGGCCGTGGCCGTTGCGCAGGGCGTTGACGTACGGATCGGCGTGCCAGGGAGCGGCCGCGGGGGCCGCCCCGCGGAGCCCGGTGTCGGGCGGAGCCGCGCTCATCGGCCCTCGCCCCGTCCCGGCTGCCCGGTCGTTGTCGCGAGCCGGGTGAGCGCGGCGGCGAACCGGCTTTGCGGCGCCGCTGCCGCGACCTCACCGGCGTCGTCGGCCGTGTCGACATCACGCAGCCAGGGCAGATCGCGCACTCTCAGCCCGGCGCCGGTGAGCCGGGCCCGTTGCAGGGCGCCGGTGTCGGGACGTGACATGGGGACGCCGCGCAGCAGCCGCGGATCGGGCTCGGCCAGGCCGAGCGCCCAGAATCCGCCGTCGAAGGCGGGGCCGAACCAGGCGTCGCAGTCCTGCCAGGCGTCGGGGCCGAGGGCGGGGGCGAGCAGGGCGGGGGTGATCTGGGGGGTGTCCATGCCGACCAGGAGGGCCGGCCCCGTACAGGCGCCGAACGCCGCCGCGAGCCGCTCGTCCAGGCCGCCCCCGGACTGCGGGACCACCTCGATGCCGGAAGGCAGCCAGGGGCCCGGCCGCCCTTCGAGCACCAGAACCCTGCGGGAGGCGGGGGCGGCCAGCACGGTGCGGAGGGTGTCGGCGAGCGAGGCCGCGGCGAGGCCGGCGGCTTCCTCGGGGGAGTAGGGCGGAGTCAGCCGGGTCTTCACCCGCCCCGGCAGCGGCTCCTTGGCGATGACGAGGATGGTTGATGTGGTCATGCGGCACCGCCTGTGGTCTGTGGCGTGGGGGTGAGTGGGGCCGTCGTGCGGGTGGCCCCCGGGGTGCGGGGCAGGTCGGGGAGGGTGGTGGCGCGTTCGGGCAGGCGGTGCCCGGCGGTGGCGGGGACGGTCGTTCCGTACGCCGTCACGCGGCACCGCCCGACGCCTGGCGCGCGCGGCCGGTGAGGGCCGGCCGGGGCGGCTCCGCGAGCACGGCCCGCATGTCGCGCACCGCGTGCCACGTCCCGCGCCACGTCCCCGTGACCTTCGACTTCCCGGCGCGCGGCAGGTACGGCACGTCACGCTCCTCGATCCGCCAGCCGGAGTCAGCCGCCCGCACGACCATCTGCAGCGGGTAGCCGCTGCGCCGGTCGGTCAGGCCGAGCCCGAGCAGGGTCTCGCGCCGGGCCGCCCGCATCGGGCCGATGTCGTGCAGGCGCACGCCGGTGCGCCGCCGCAGCATCCGGGCGAGCGCCAGATTGCCCGCGCGCGCGTGCGGCGGCCAGGCGCCGCGTCCCTGCGGGCGCCTCCGCCCGACGACCAGATCGGCCTCCCCGTCCTGCACCCTGCGTACGAAGGCGCGCAGCAGCCCCGGATCGAGGGAGGCGTCGCAGTCGCAGAAGCACACGATGTCCGCGTCGGACGCCGTGAGGCCCGCGTGGCAGGCCGCCCCGAAGCCCCGCTGCGACTCCCGCACGACTGTGGCGCCCAGCGCGCGGGCGATGTCGGGCGAACCGTCGGTGGAGCCGTTGTCGACGACGACGGCCCGCCAGCCTTCGGGAATGCGTTCCAGGACCCAGGGCAGGGCCGCGGCCTCGTCGAGGCAGGGCAGGACGACGTCGACCCGCACGGCGCGAGCGGAGTATGGCTCGGGTACGTCGGGTTCTGTGGAGGGAGAGGGGGTCATGTGACTCACCCTAGGAAGATAAACCCGACATATTGGACTTCAGGTTCTTACGAAACAGGGACGTCGGGTGCCGGGAGCAGGTGCGACCCGCCGGACTCCGCGCCGCAGATGGGAGGCTGGCCGTATGCAGTCACCACCGCAGGATCGCCCGCCCGCCGCGCCCGGTCCGCTCCGGGTGCTCGTCGTGGACGACGATCCGACCGTCGCCGAGGTCGTCGCGGGCTACCTCGAACGCGGCGGCTACACCGTCGACCGCGCCGGGGACGGCCCCGGAGCGCTGGAGCGCGCCGGGGCGTTCCGGCCCGACCTCGTCGTCCTGGACCTGATGCTGCCCGGCATGGACGGTCTGGAGGTGTGCCGCCGCCTGCGTGCCAGGGGGCCGGTGCCCGTCATCATGCTCACCGCCCGCGGCGACGAGGACGACCGCATCCTGGGCCTTGAGGTGGGGGCGGACGACTACGTCACCAAGCCGTTCAGCCCCCGCGAGCTGGTCCTGAGGGTGGATTCGGTGCTGCGCCGCAGCCGCGCCGCACATGCCCCCGAGGGCCTGCCCACGCTGGCCGCCGCAGGCCTGTGGGTGGACCCGGCGGCGCGCCGGGCGACGAAGAACGGCGTCGAACTCGCCCTGACGGTAAGGGAGTTCGACCTGCTCGCCTTCCTGCTCCGGCATCCGGGGCAGGCGTTCGGGCGGGAAGGGCTGATGCGAGAGGTGTGGGGCTGGGAGTTCGGTGACCTGTCCACGGTCACGGTCCACATCCGCAGGCTCCGCGGCAAGGTCGAGGACGACCCGGCCAAGCCGCGGCTCATCCAGACGGTGTGGGGTGTGGGGTACCGCCTCGACGCGCACGCCTCAACCGATCCCGGCGACCCCGCGGGCGACCCCGTACCGCCCCGAGCAGAAGGCTGACCTCCCGTGCAGGACATCCTCGTCATCGCCGCTTTCGCCTTCCTGGGGGCGGCCGCCGCCGGGCTGCTCGGCGCCCTGACGCTGCGCCTGCTGCGGCACCGTTCCCTCACGGTGTCGATGACCGTCGTGGCGGCCGTCGCCGTCCTCGCGATGCTGGCCGGGACGCTCGCGGTGGCCTGGGAGATGTTCCTGTCGCCGCACGACCTGACCGTGGTCACCATCGTCGTGGCGATGGCCGCCGTGGTCTCCCTCGCCACCGCGCTGCTGCTCGGCCGCTGGGTGGTCGCCCGCAGCAAGGCCCTGACCCTGGCCGCCCGCTCCTTCGGTGACGGCGGCAGCTTCGCGGCCCCGCCCGAGCCCGTGAGCGCGGAACTGGCGGCGCTGACAAGGGAGTTGGAGGCGACCAGCGCCAAGCTCGCCGAGTCCGGGGAGCGCGAGCGGGCCCTGGAACGCTCCCGGCGCGAACTGGTCGCCTGGATCTCGCACGACCTGCGCACCCCGCTGGCCGGCCTGCGCGCCATGTCCGAGGCGCTGGAGGACGGCGTCGCCGCCGAACCGGAGCGCTATCTCCGCCAGATCCGCACCGAGGTCGAACGCCTCAACGCCATGGTCGGAGACCTCTTCGAACTCTCCCGCATCCACGCGGGCGCGCTGGCCCTCTCGCCGTCCCGGATCTCCGTGTACGACCTGGTCGGCGACGCGCTCGCGGGCGCCGATCCCCTCGCCCGCGAGCACCGGGTGCATCTCGTCGGCGACAGCGTCGAGCCCGTCCCGGTGGAGGTCGACAGCAAGGAGATGAGCCGTGTCCTCGGCAA
This sequence comes from Streptomyces sp. NPDC046925, assembly GCF_040644915.1. Taxonomy (NCBI): domain Bacteria; kingdom Bacillati; phylum Actinomycetota; class Actinomycetes; order Kitasatosporales; family Streptomycetaceae; genus Streptomyces; species Streptomyces sp. NPDC046925. Next base: position 1,134,282 of record NZ_JBEYWZ010000001.1, read on the forward strand.
CCTCCTGATCAACGCGATCCGCCGCACGCCGGCCGACGGAACCGTCGCGGTGGCCGCGGAGCGCTCCCCGGACGGCGTGATCCTCTCCGTGACCGACGGCTGCGGCGGCATCCCCGAGGAGGACCTGGCCCGCGTCTTCGACACCGGCTGGCGCGGCAGCCAGTCCCGTACACCCCCGGCGGGCGCGGGCCTCGGACTGGCGATCGTGCGCGGCATCGTCGAGGCCCACGAGGGCCGGGCGGCCGTACGCAACGTGGCAGGCGGCTGCCGCTTCGAGGTCACACTGCCGACGGCACCGGCGTAACCGCCGCTCCCCGGCCGGCCTACCCCCGCAGCGGCGCCTTCGCGAACGCGGCCATTCCCTCCGTGAAGCCCACCTCGGCCCGCCACCCCAGCTCGGCCCGCAGCCGCCCCGAGTCCGCCGTGACGTGCCGTACGTCGCCGAGCCGGTACTCGCCCGTCACCTCCGGGTCCGGGCCACCGAACGCCCGCGCCAGTTCGCCGGCCATCTCCCCGACGGTGTGCGGATCGCCGCTGCCGGTGTTGTACGCGGCGAACGCCCCCGCCTCCCGCTCCCGCACCGCCTCCAGCGCCATCGCATTGGCCGCCGCCACATCCCGTACGTGGACGAAGTCCCGCCGCTGGCGGCCGTCCTCGAACACGCGGGGTGCCTCGCCCCGCTCCAGGGACGAGCGGAAGAACGAGGCCACACCGGCGTACGGGGTGTCGCGGGGCATGCCGGGGCCGTACACGTTGTGGTAGCGCAGCGACACCGCGCGGCCGCTGCTCGCCCGCGCCCACGCGGCGGCCAGATGCTCCTGCGCCAGCTTGGTCGACGCGTACACGTTGCGCGGATCGGCGGGCGCGTCCTCACCCACCAGGCCGGGGGCCAACTCGGCCCCGCAGTCGGGGCAGCGGGGCTCGAACCGTCCGGCATCCAGATCGGCCGCCGCGCGTGGCCCCGGCCGTACGACCCCGTGCCGGGCGCACTCGTAGTGCCCCTCCCCGTACACGACCATCGACCCGGCGAGCACCAGATCCCGTACCCCGCACTCGGCCATCGCGGCCAGCAGGACGGCCGTGCCCAGATCGTTGCAGCCGACGTACTCGGGAGCGTCCGCGAAGTCCTTGCCGAGCCCCACCATCGACGCCTGGTGGCAGACCGCGTCCACCCCGCGCAGCGCGTCCCGCACGGCGTCCCGGTCCCGGACGTCGCCGACGGACCACCGCTGCCCGGCGGGCGGCCGGGGCGGCCGGGGTGACGCGGCATGGGCGGACGGCAGCAGTGCGTCCAGCACCACCGCTTCGTGCCCGCGCTCCGTGAGGGCTTCGACCACGTGCGATCCGATGAACCCGGCGCCGCCGGTGACAAGTACGCGCATGCCGCTCACGCTAGGGGCGCCGGGCCGCGTTCACGATCACCGGCGCGGGTTCGTCACCGGTCGGTAAGAACTGCCCGTGGACCCCGCCGCCCGGTCACCGCCCCACAAGGCCCCGCGCCACGCCGAGTTCGACCAGATCCTGCGGACGCAGGCGAAGCTGCTCCGCCGTCGACCGGATCTCCTCCTGTCCCCGCTTGAGGATCGCGGCGGCGTGCTCGGGAGCGATCACCGAGAAATAGCTGTCCGGCGTCGCCCAGAGGTTGTCCGGTGCCGCGAGGGCGAGCGCGCCGCCGGAACCCCCCTCGCCGATGACCAGCGAGGTGACCGGCACCGGTGAGCCGGCGACGGCGGCGAAGAGATCGGCGATCGCCGCGCCCGCCCCCGCCCGTTCGGCCTCGGCCCCGTTCGCGGCCCCCGGAGTGTCGACGAGCGTGAGCACGGGAATGCCGAGCCGCCCCGCGAGCCGGACCAGCCGGGCCGCCGTGCGGTACCCGGCGGGAATCGTCGCCGTCCCGCACTGCGCCGCGTAGGCAATCGACCGCCCCTCGTGCATCCCGAACCCGCAGAGCATCCCCGGGTCCGTGCCCCCGGACCGGTCGCCGCTCAGTGGCGCCCTCTCCGTGAAGTAGGCGTCCAAGTAGGCCGTGGCGCGCGGGCGTTCGGGAGCGCGGGCGCGGCTGACGGCGTCCCAGCCGGTGGCGGGCAGATCCGTGCGGCCGAGCGCGGCGGGGGGTTCGGCGGGCGCCGGGGGAGCGGCGGCGGACGTGCCGGTGGACGTATCCGGGGCGGACAGCAGCCGGAGGCGCAGGGCCAGGGCCGCGCACAGCTCTGCGGGCCGTACGATCTCGTCGATGGCCCCCGCTGCCAGCTGGGCCTCAGCGGTGTACGCCGTGGGGTCCGCGTCCGCGGGGCGCACCCGGGAACCGGCGAAGCCGATCTGGCTGCCTGGCAGCGCCAGGGTCAGGTCGGCGCCCGCCCCCAGGGTGGCCCAGCCGCCGCCCGTGGCCGGATCCCGCAGGACCGCGATCCGGGCCAGGCCCGCCGCGCCGGTGAGCTCGGACTGCCGTGCCACGCGCTGGAGTTGGACCAGCGCGCGCATGCCCTCCTGCATGCGGCTGCCGCCCGTCGCGATCAGCGAGACGACGGGCAGCCCGCGATCCCTGGCGTGACGGTGCGCGGCCTCGATGCGGTCCCCGGTGCGCTCGCCGAGGGAGCCGCCCAGGAAACCGAACTCGAAGGAGACGATCACCGCCCGGGTGCCGCCGACGGCCGCGGTGCCGCAGACCACCGACTCCCGCTCGCCGGTGCGCTCCTCGGCGCGGGCGCGGGAGTCCCCGTACCCCTGCCAGGCGAGCGGACCGTCCGGCCGCCTCTCGGAGAACTCCGCTTCCCTATAAGGGAGTTCGTCGAAGGTGTCCTGATCGGTCACGGCGGCGACGGCCGCGCGGGCGGTCCACCGGCCGGGCAGGGGCTCAGGCAGGAGCTCAGGCATGCAAGGACCGCTTCATGATCTTGCCCATGTCGTTGCGCGGGAGCTCCGCCAGATAGTGCACGACCCGCGGGCGCTTGTGCGGGGCCAGCTGGGCGGCCACATGGTCCGCCAACTCCCGCTCGCCCGGCAGCTGTTCCGCGTCCGACGGCACGATCCAGGCGACGATGCGCTCGCCCAGGTCGTCGTCCGGTTCGCCGGTGACGGCGGCCTCGCGTACGCCCGGGTATTCGAGCAGGGCGTTCTCGATCTCGCCGGCGCCGATCTTGTAGCCGCCGCTCTTGATCAGGTCGGTGGCCTTGCGGCCGACGATGCGCACATAGCCGTCGTCGTCGCGCACCGCCATGTCGCCGGTGCGGAACCAGCCGTCGGCGGTGAAGGCAGCCGCGGTGGCGTCGGGCCGGTTCAGATACTCGGTGAACAGGTTCGGGCCGCGCACCTCGATCTCGCCGACCTCCTGCCGGTCCGAGGTCTCGGCACCCGACTCGTCCACCAGGCGCAGCTCCACACCGCCCAACGGCACCCCGACGGTTCCGGCGCGCGCTTCGCCGTCGGCCCGCACGCTCGTGTTCATCAGGGTCTCCGTCATGCCGTACCGCTCGATCACCCGGCGGCCCGTCGCCGACGCGATCCGCTCGTGGTCGTGCACGGGCAGCGCGGCGGAGCCCGACACCAGGAGCCGCGCGCCGGACAGGGCTTTGGCGAGAGCCGGATCGGCGGGCAGCGCCTCCGCGATGCGGTGGTACATGGTGGGCACGCCGAACAGCATCGTGGCCCCGTCGGCCAGTTCGCGCCGCACCCCCTCGACGGAGAACCGGCCCAGATGCCGCACCGAACCGCCCCGGCGCAGCGGACCCAGGATGCCGAGGATCAGGCCGTGCACATGGAACAGCGGAAGTCCGTGCACCAGCACGTCGTCGGACGTCCACTGCCAGGCGTCCTCCAGGGCGTCGAGGGTGGCGGAGAGGGCCCGCCGGGGCAGCACCGCGCCCTTGGGCGGGCCGGTGGTGCCGGAGGTGTAGACGACGAAGGCGGGGGACTCGGGGCCGGGCTCGGCCGGCGTCTGCGGGGGTGTCGCCGCAGGCGTGATCGTGATGTCCGTACGGTCCAGCGCCCGCAAGGGCGCGGGGAGTTCGTCGCCCGGTGCCGCGAGGACCACCGACGGGGCACTGTCGGCGACGATGTGCCCGAGTTCGCGCTCACCGATCTTCGGGTTCAGCGGCACGACGGGCACACCGGCGAGCAGCGCGGCCACCACGCCGACGGCGGTTTCGAGCGTCGGCGTCGCCCACAGCGCGACCCGGCGCGCCGAGCCGATGGAGGCGGCCAGGGACCCCGCCGCGGCGGCGAGTTCGGCGTACGTCAGCGAGCGTTCGCCGAAGCGCAGGGCGGGGAGGTCGGAGCCCGCGACGAGGGCCGGGAAGAGGGGCGGGTGGGGAGAGCTCACGCTGCGTATCTCCTAGGTTGTCGCGTCGGTGCGAAGTGGTCCGGCGGGGACCCGTGCTGGTTCGTCCTACCCGAATCCTGGCACCACCAGGACGAGCCACACCGCCGCGGGCACCACGGCCACCACGATCCCGCCGTACACCATCAACTGGCGGAAGAAGCGCTCCCGGTCGACGTCGGGGGCGGCGGCGAGCACCAGCGCGCCGTTGGTCGAGAAGGGGCTGACGTCCACGACGGTGGCGGAGACGGCCAGCGCCGCGATCATGCCGACCGCGCCGATCTCGCCCTGGGCCAGGAACGGCACGGCGAGCGGAATCAGCGCGCCCATGATGCCGACGGAGGAGGCGAACGCGGAGATGATCGCCCCGATGTAGCAGAGCAGCACGGCGGCAAGGAGCGGGACGCCGATGTCGGAGACGCCCTCACCGGCCCACTTGATGGTGCCCATCTCCTCCAGGACGCCGACGTAGGTCAGCACACCGCAGATCAGGAGCACGGTCGACCAGGCGATCTCGCCGACGGCCTTGCGGCTGGACTCGGGCCAGAACGCGCTCAGGATCACGGCCAGCGTGATGGCGCTCAGACCGGCGTCGAGGTCGAAGCCGAGCACGGCGACGACGAGGGCGACCAGCGCGGCGAGCGTGGCGATCTTGGCCGGATCGAGCCGCGAAGCGTCCTCCTGATCGGCCGGCTCGGACCCCTCGCCCGCATCGCGGCCGCCCAGCTTCAGTCCGCCGAACAGGACGAACACGATCCCGGCGATGATGACGTTGGCGATCAGCGAGGCGAGGAAGAGGGCGACCTCGTTGCCCGGCAGGTCCTCGCGCTCCACGATGCCGTTGACGATGGAGCCGTAGATGCTGATGGGCGAGAAACCGCCGCCCTGCGCTCCGTGCACCACCATGGCGCCCATCAGGAGCGGGCTGATTCCGTACCGGGCGGCGAAGCTCAGGGCGATCGGCGCGACGATCGCCACGGCGGCCGGGCTCACCGCGCCGATCGCGGTGAGCGCCCCGGTGATCACGAACATCACCCAGGGGATCAGGGCGATCCGCCCGCGCACCAGGCGGATGGAGGCGTGCACCAGCCAGTCGGTGGTGCCGTTGGCGCGGGCGATGGCGAACAGATAGGTGACGCCGACCAGGACGACGAAGAGGTCGCCGGGGAAGCCGGCGAAGATGCCGTCCGCGTCGAGGTCGGCGACGAGCTCGCCGACCGCGAAGGCGGCGGCGAAGGCGAGCGCGCCCATGTTGATGGAGCGGGTGGTGGCGATCACGAAGACCACCACGAGTACGAGGATGGAGATGAGTTCGGCGGACATCGTGGGCTCCCGTCCCTGGGGCCGTCCTTCAGTGGCCAAGTGGCTGAACCAATTCGGCCGTGGGCGGAACTCAGCGTCGGGGTATCGGTTTCGGCCGTCAAGAGATCGCACAGAAATTGGCTGGACCACTTGGCCACTCGTCCACTGCGGCGGCCGCTGTTAGGCTGCGAAGCCATCGGCACGGGGACCGAAATACGGCACGGGGGCCGAAATGGGGGGTTGGGATGTCTGACGCGCTGCGCCCCATGGGCAGGACCAGACTGTACGAGCAGGTGCTCGACCGGCTGCGTGCCTACGTCGGCGAAGGCGGCCTGCGCTCCGGCGACCGGCTGCCCCCCGAGCGCGAACTGGCCCAGCGCCTCGGCGTCTCCCGCGCCTCCGTCAAGCAGGCCATCGTCGTGCTCGAAGTACAGGGCCTGGTGGAGGTGCGCCACGGCGGCGGCACCTATCTGGTCAAGGACAGCCTGGACGCCGAGCCCGTGGAGCGGCTCGTGGAGCGCAAGCGGCGGCTGCCCGACGTCCTGGAAGCACGCGAGGCGCTGGAGACCAAGCTCGCCGAACTGGCCGCCGAACGCCGCACGGAGGAGGACCTGACGGCGATGCGGGGCGCCCTCGACACCATGGCCCGGGAGATCGAGGCGGGCGAGCACGGCACGGAGGGCGACCGGCTCTTCCATGCCGCCGTGACCGCGGCCGCGCACAGCGTGCTGCTCGCCGAGTTCATGCGCTCCATCGCCGAGCAGATCACCGAGAGCCGCAACGAATCACTGCGCCAGGTGCGGCGCCCCGCCCGCTCCCTCGCCCAGCATCACGCGATCCTCGACGCGATCGAGGCCGGTCGCGGCCGCTCGGCGGCGGCCGCGATGCGCCGGCACGTGCGGACGGTCGCGAAGGTACGGCTCCTGGACTGGAACCCGGAGGACGAGGCGAGCGCTGCGGACCCCTCCGAGGGGTAATACCCGCGGTAACTTTCCTTCGGCACAGGACTGTTCATTCGTCGACGCAGACCTCACCATTCTCGGCACGTCCGCCGGCCCGAAGGGGAACCTGTGCTGCGCCGATCCTCCGTACCGCTGACCATCGCGGCCGTCGCCGCCCTGCTGATGCCGCTGACCACGGCCCGGGCGGCGGAGCGGGCCCCGACGGCCGCCCGCACTCCGGTGATCTTCGTGCACGGCTACAACGCCGACCCGGGTGTGTGGGGCTCCCTGCGCGACGACTTCAAGGCGTCGGGCTACACCGACGCCGACCTGTTCTCCTGGGGGTACGACACCGGCAAGTCGGTCAACGAGGTGCTGTCGGGCCGGTTCGCCGCGTACGTCGAGCAGGTGCGCGCGCAGACGGGCGCCGCCAAGGTGGACATCGTCGCCCACTCCTTCGGCAGCCTCGTCACGCGCTGGTACGTCAAGTACGGCGGCGGCACCGGGAAGGTCGCCCACTGGGCCTCCCTCGCGGGACCCAATCACGGCACCGCCACGGCCTGGGCCTGCGCCGCCTGGTCGCAGGCCTGCCGGGACATGACGCCGGGTTCGTACGTCCAGGACGGGCTCGCCGAGGGCGACGAGACACCGGGCGACGTCGCCTACGCGACCTGGTGGTCGAACTGCGACGAGGTCATCAACCCCGACAACAGCGTGCCGCTCGACGGCGCGGCGAACCACGCGGCGGGGTGCCTGAAACACAACGACCTGCTGGGAGATGACGGGGTGTCACAGGGCGTACGGGACTTCGTCGGCGGTTAGTGCCCGTGGCCGGTGCCTGCGGTCAGCGCCGCAGGCGGACGCGGGTCAGCAGGTCCTCGCCCGCGGGGCCGGAGCCCGACTTGTCGACCACGTACGCGTGACCGCCGGCCACATGGACGTGGTTGGGGTTCGCGCCGGTGGGCACGGACTTCACGACGGCGCCCTTGTGCGGGTCGACGATCGTGACGGTGGCACTCGTGCGGTTGACCGCGAGGACGTGGCCCGAGCGGTGGTCGACGGCCACGGACTTGGTGCCCCCGCCGGTCGCCACGGACCGGGTGACCGCTCCCTTGCGCAGGTCGACGACCGTGACCGTGCCGGTGGTCTGGTCGGCGGTGTAGGCGGTGCGGCCGTTCCTGGAGAGGGCGACGGAGAGCGATCCCTGCCCGGCCGGGATGAGCCGCGGGCGCTCGGCGCCGGGGGAGACCTCGATGATGCGGGCGCCGTGGAAGTCGGCCGCGTACACCGACCCGGTCCGCTTGTTCAGGGCCAGGCCCGTCGGCCCGGTGCCGGGGACGGTGACGCGCTCCTTCTCCTTGAAGGTGCCGGAGTCGAACGCGACGAGGGTGCCGTCGCCGAACGCGCTCGCCCACACCGTGTCGCGCCGCTCGTCGACGACTATCTCCCTGGCGTGGTTCACGCCCGGCAGCGTGGCCAGGCGCTTGCCGGTGCGCTGGCTGTAGACGGCGACGGAGTGGTCACGGGTGTTCGTCGTCCAGACGGTGTTGTGCTCGTCGTCGACGGCGACTCCGTAGACCGACTCGACCGCACCGGTGGCCGTGTCCGTGACCGGCGTCCGGTAGGCCTTCTCCACCTTCAGGGTGTCCGGGTCGACTCTCAGGAGTCTGGAGTCGGTGACCGTGGCGGGCGGCATGCCCACCGAGGAGGTCATCCAGAGCGCGTCGTTCCGCTGGGAGTACGCGGACTGGTAGAGGCCTTGCCTGATCGGCACCGAGGCGTCGGGCGAGCCGTTCCTCGCGGTGTCGGCGGCCGCGGTGCCGGTCGGGACCAGGGCGCTTCCCGCGGCGAGCGACACGGTGATCGCGGCGGAACGGCGGACCCGGCGGATGGTTGAACTCATGCTGCGTCGATCTCCTAGGCAGGGGTGCCTCCGGAGGGAGGCACTCGCCGATCAACTTAGCTGAGCCTTACCTCATTAGTCATGTCTCGGTCGTGACTCGTTCATGCCTGCCTCCGCGGCACTTCCGGATCCGCGCGCAGCCGCTCAGGACAGACAACCCGCGTGCGCGAGGGCCTGCTTGAGGAGTACGCCGTGACCGCCCGGCATCTCGTGCTGGACCAGCTCGGACGAGGCCTCCTGCGGACTGAACCAGGCCAGGTCGAGAGCGTCCTGGCGGGGGCGGCAGTCGCCGGCCACCGGGACGATGTAGGCGAGGGACACCGCGTGCTGGCGGGGGTCGTGGAACGGCGTGATGCCCTGCGTCGGGAAGTACTCGGCGACGGTGAAGGGTTGCAGCGCGGCCGGGACGCGGGGGAGCGCCGCGGGGCCGAGGTCCTTCTCCAAGTGGCGCAGCAGGGCGTCCCGGACCCGCTCGTGGTGCAGGACCCGGCCGGAGACGAGGGAGCGGCTGACCGCTCCGTCCCGCCCCATGCCCAGGAGCAGTCCGATGCTGGTGACTTCGCCGCTGTCGTCGACGCGCACCGGCACCGCCTCGACGTACAGGATCGGCATGCGTGCACGGGCCTGCTCGAGCTCGTCGGAGGTCAGCCAGCCGGGCGTGGTTTCGGTCGTGTCAGACATCGGCTGATCATACGTTCACTGGCTGTCGGCGTGCTGCTCCATCTTCGTCGCGGTGTCGCCGTCGACGGCCGACGCCAGTTGCGGCACCAGGCGTTCCGGCATGCAGGGCAGGCTCAGGACCGACACGAGGGAACCGACACGAAAGGAGTCGGGCATCAGTCGTCCTTCACGGTGGTGGTGTCGGTTCCGGCGTGGTGCGCGGGGGCCTTGTCGCTCGCGGTGCGGGTGCCCGACCACGCCTGCCAGAGGGCGGCGTAGGAGCCGGAGCCTTCGCGCAGTTCGTCGTGCGTGCCGCTCTCCACGATCCGGCCGCCCTCCATGACGACGATCCGGTCCGCGGTCGCGGCCTGGGTCAGGCGGTGCGCGACGACCAGCGCGGTGCGCCCCTCGATCGCCCGGCCCGCGGCCTTCTCCAGCAGACGCGCGCCGGTGCTCCCGGCCTCGGCCGTCGCCTCGTCCAGCACGGCCACCGGCGGGTCGGCCAGCATGAGCCGGGCCAGGGCCAGTTGCTGGACCCGGGCGGAGGTGAGGCGGTGGCCGCCGTCGCCCACCACGGTGTCCAGGCCGTCGGGCAGCGCTTCGACCCAGTCGAGCGCCTCGACCTCGGTCAGGGCCGTGCGCAGCTCGTCGTCGGTGGCTTCGGGCCTGGCCAGGCGCAGATCGTCCGCCAGCGATCCGGCGAAGACATGCGTCTCCTGGGTGACCAGGGCCACCGGCAGTCCGTTGCCCCGCGTCGGAGCCCCGCTCAGGTCCACGGAGCCGGAGGTCGGCTCGTGCACGCCCGCGATGAGCTTGGCCAGAGTGGTCTTGCCCGCGCCGCTCGGGCCGACCAGGGCCACCCGCTCGCCGGGGCGCAGCGTGAGGTCCACGTTCCGCAGGACGGGACGGCCGGGGACGTACGCGTGATCGATGCCGGTCACGGTGACGGTGCCGTCGGGCGCCGCACCGGGCTCCTGCGCACGCGCCGCCGGGGCCGCCTGCGCGGAAGCGGGTTCCGGGGCCGGCTCGTCGGCGACCCCGACGAGCCGGGCCAGCGAGGCGGTCGCCGACTGTGCGTCGTCGAGCAGGACGAGCGCGTTGTTGACCGGCGCGAACAGGCTGTGGAAGTACAGCGCGGCGGCGGTCGCGGTGCCGATGGACACGGAGTCCGCGCGGACGAGGAGGAAACCGGCGACGAGCACCGCGGCAAGGCCGGTGTACTCGGCCACGTGCAGGCGGTTGTAGAAGTCGAGGACCAGGCGGATGCCGCGCATCTTCAGCGCGACCGCGGTCGACGAGCGCCGCGTCACCCGCTCGGTGTGCTCCTCCTCGATACGGAACCCGCGCACCGTGCCCGCGCCGGAGATGGTGTCGAGGAGCTGCTGCTGCTGAGCACCGGTGGCGATGCGCTGCTGGGCGTAGAGCGGCACGGCATGGCGTACGTACCAGCGGGCGGTGGACGCCTGCACGGGCACCGCCAGGAGGGCCGCGACCAGGAAGCGCCAGTCGAGCGCCGCCATCGCGGCCAGCGTCAGGACGATGGCGAGGAGGGAACGGGCCAGCTCGGGCAGGGCGCTGCGCACCGCCTCGCCGACCACCGAGACGTCTCTGGTCACGCGCGCGGTGAGGTCCCCGGCCCCGGCCTTCTCCACCTGTTCGAGCGGCAGGCGCAGGGCCTTCTCCACGAACCGCTCGCGCAGCTGCGCGAGGACGGTCTCGCCGAGCCGGGAGACGAGGGAGAGGCCGAGCGAGGTGGTCGCGCCGTGCACGAGGGCCACCAGGACGAGCAGGACGACCGGCAGCGTCAGGTCTCCCGGCGGGCGCCGGTCGGCCACCAGGTCCACGATGCGGCCGAGGATCGGCTGGACGAGGAGCCCCACGCCGGTCGCCGCGATCATCACCGCGAAGCCGCCTGCGGCCAGGCCGCGGTGCGGGCGCACCAGCTCGCGGACCGCGGCGCGGGTGCGGGGCGCGGTGGCGGTGGGCAGCAGCTCGCGGGTGTCCGCCTGCTGCCCTTCCATGGGCTCGTTCATGCCAACACCGCCGTGCGATAGGCCTCATGACGCTGGATCAGGTCTGCGTGCGGGGCCGTGTCGGTGACCCGGCCCTCGTCCAGGAGCACCACCCGGTCGGTGACCGAGAGCAGTGCGGGGCTCGTGGTCACCAGGACCGTGGTGCGGCCCTTTCGGATCTCGCGGAGTCCGGCGGCGATACGGGCCTCGGTCACGGCGTCGACCGCGGTGGTCGGGTCGTGCACCACCAGGACCGGCCGCTCGGCGGCCAGCGCGCGGGCCAGGGCGACCCGCTGGCGCTGGCCGCCCGAGAGCGAGTGGCCGCGGTCGCCGACCGGCGTGTGCTCGCCGTCCGGCAGCGTCTGCGCGACCTGGGTGACTCCGGCGGCCGCCATCGCCTGCTCCGGGTCGCTGCCGTCGGGGGCGGCGGCCGTGACGTTCTCGCGGACGGTGCCTTCGAAGAGGTCCGCGTCGTGCGCGGCGACCAGCATCGCCGTGCGCAGCTCGGCCGGGTCCAGGTCCCGCAGGGCGATGCCGTCAAGACGCACGGCCCCGGCGTCGGGATCGGTGTGCCGGGCCAGGCAGCGCATGAGGTCCGCCGCGTGCGCGGGGTCGGTGGCCACCACGCCGAGCAGCTCGCCGGGCGTGACGTCCAGGTCCACGCCGCGCAGCCCGCCGTGCCGTACCCCCTCGAGGCGGACGGCGCCGCGCACCGGCTGGGGCAGGCTGCGGTCTCCGGCGGTGACGGCGGGCGCGGTGGCGAGGACCTCCGCGACGCGGCCTGCCGATGCCCGGCCCTGGGCGAGCTCGGCGTTGACCCAGGCGAGCACCTCCAGGGGACCGACGAGGAAGAGCGCGAGCCCGACCGCCGACACCAGCTCGCCGAGGCTGATGTCGCCCCCGGCGGCGAGCCTGCCGCCCACCAGGGCCACGACGGCGATCAGGCATCCGGTGAGCGCGAGGACGACACCGCTCTGGAAGGCCTGTGCGCGCGCCGCCTTGAGGGTGGCCCCCAGGGAGTCGCGGCTGGTGGTGCGGTAGCGGGCGATGGCCGCCGATTCGCCGCCGATTCCCTTCAGTATCCGCAGCCCCGACACCAGGTCGGCGGCGACGGCCGACGCGTGGGCGGCACGCTCCTGCTCGGCCTCGCTGCGGCTTTCGAGGGGCTTGCTCAGCAGGTGCCCGAGCCAGAGCAGGACCGGTGTGCCGAGCAGGACGACGAGGCCGAGCGTCAGCGACATGCGCAGCAGGATCACGGCACAGGTGAGGATGCCGGTCAGTGCCGAGATGCCGGACATCACGGCCATGTTGACGGCGCCGACGCGCTTGGCGTCCTCGGTCGCGATGTTGGCGAGCGCTCCGGGCAGCCGGCCTTCCTCGGCGCCGCCGCCGGGGGCGAGCACACGGCGTACGAGACGGATGCGCAAGGTGTGCTCGGCGCGGGCCGCGCCGCGTTCACCGGCCATGGCGCCGAACCGGAAGCTCAGCGCGAGCGCCACATAGCCCACGGCGAGTACGCCGAGGCAGATCAGCAGGGCGCCGGTGTCGGAGTCGGTGACGGCCTGGTCGATCGCGACGCCGATCAGGACGGGGACGAGCGCCTCGCCCATCTGGTGGCCCGAACCCAGCACGGAGCCGACGGCGACATCGCGCCGCTGCCCCCGTATCGACTCTCTCAGGACGTCCCGCCCCGACGGACTTGAAGAACTCACCCGCCACCCTCTCCAGGCCGGACAACGAAAATCTAAGTGAGGGTAACCTAACTTCCGGAAATTGTTGCCCCGTGGTGGTGTCCCTCGGCCGGGGGGCCCTGTGCGGCGATGCGTCCGGCCTTCATGGCGACGACGTGACCGGCGTAGCGTGGTCGCAGGCCGACGGGCGTGCCGTCCACGAGGCCCTGGCCGCGATCGGCACGACCGACCTCGCGGACCGGCCCGGCGGGGATGCCCGGATCGGCGAGCGGATTGCGGGTCAGGGCCTGCATGAGCGCGCCCGCGAGACCCGGGGCAGCGCCCGCCGCCAGGCCGAGCGTGATGCGGGGGCCGTGTTCCGCCGAAGCCGGGCAGGTCGCTTAGGTACCCCAATTTTTCGGCCATCGCCGGCGAGAGCTCCCGCCGCTGCCGCCGCCTGACGGAAACCGCCCGCGCGGGCCCCTAGGCTTCGTCCCGGCACCGGCACCTACCCCCTGGAGCGCACACCGTGTTCGACCCCGCACCGGAGTACCCGTACCCCGACGGCCACCGGCCGGACGAGACACCGGCGCCGCATCCGCTGCTCGCGCCCGTGCTCGGTCTCCTGGGTCGCTGGCACGGCCGTGGCCAGGGCGAATACCCCACCATCGAGGCCGACTTCAGCTACGCCCAGGAGGTCACCTTCAGCCACGACGGCCGCCCCTTCCTCCATTACGAGGCGCGGGCCTGGCTCCTGGGCGCCGACGGCGCACCGCTGCGGCCGTCCGCACGCGAGAGCGGCTGGTGGCGGCTGCAGCCCGACGGCCGGGTGGAGGCGCTGATCACCCAGCCCACCGGCATCGCGGAGATCGCGGTGGGCCGTGCGGCCGACGGCGCGATCGACCTCTCCACCCACGAGGTGGCCCGCACCCCCACCGCCAAGGAAGTGGAGGCCACGCGCCGCCGCTACGAACTGACGGACGCGGACAACCTCACCTTCGTGCACGACCTCGCGGCGGTCGGACAGCCGCTGCAACACCATCTCGCGGCACGGCTCACGCGCAAGGCGTAGGCGTACCGCGCAGGCGTACCGGGGGCGTCCGTACGTGGCCCGAAAGCAGCCTTGACCGAGGCCCGCCAAAGTCTATGGTCTGGACTAATCGGCCATCGCGAACATCTGGCCCCAGCACTTCACGCACACCCCCACTCAAGCGCCGTGAAGGAGTACGCATGCACAAGAAGCGGAAGTTGGCCGCCATGATCGGTGCGGGCCTGGCACCGGTCCTCGCCCTCACCCTGCCGACGGGGTCGGCCAGCGCGCACGGATACGTCAACGCACCGGCAAGCCGGCAGGCGCAGTGCGCCTCGGGCGCGGTCTCGTGCGGCGACATCAAATGGGAACCGCAGAGCGTCGAGGGCCCCAAGGGCCTGCGCAGCTGCAGCGGCGGCAACGCCAGGTTCGCCGAGCTCAACGACGACAACAAGGGCTGGAAGGCCAGCAACGTCAGCAGGACGCAGACCTTCACCTGGACGTTCACCGCACGGCACCGCACCGCGAACTACGAGTACTTCGTCGACGGCACGAAGGTGGCGACGATCGACGGCGGCAACCAGCAGCCGCCGGCCACCGTCTCGCACCAGGTCAACCTCGGCAGCGCCACCGGCAGGCACAAGGTGCTCGCCGTCTGGAACATAGGCGACACGTCGAACGCCTTCTACGCGTGCATCGACGTGAACATCCGCTAGGACAGGCGCTCTTGCCCTCGAAACCCCTGACGGAAATCTCTCCGGTCATGGCCCTATGAAGTGATACGCCCTCTGGCTACCCTCCGCCGCATGATTTCCACGGTTGTCTGGGGTACCGGAAATGTCGGCCGAGCGGCCATCCGCGCCGTCGAGGCCCACCCGGCGCTGAAACTCACGGCGGTGCTCGTCCACAACCCCGGCAAGGTCGGCCGCGACGCGGCCGACCTTGCCGGTCTGGAGGGGCAGTTGGGCGTCACCGCCACCGACGACGTCGACGCGGTCCTGGCCGCGACGCCCGGCGCCGTGGTCTACGCGGCCTCCGGCGATCTGCGTCCCGACGAGGCCCTCGCCGACATCGGCAGGGCGATCCGGGCCGGAGCCGTCGTCGTCACGCCCGCGCTCTACGCGCTCTACGACCAGCGCAACGCCCCGCCCGAACTGCGCGACCCGCTCGTCGCCGCGGTCGCGGAGGGCGGCGGCTCCCTCTTCGTGTCCGGCGTCGACCCCGGCTGGGGCAACGACGTCCTGCCGCTGCTCGTCAGCGGCCTCGGCAGCACCATCGACGAGGTCCGCTGCCAGGAGATCTTCGACTACTCCACGTACGACCAGGAGGATGCCGTACGCCACCTGATCGGCATGGGGCATCCGATGGACTACGAGCCCCTGATGCTCGCCGAGACCATTCCGACCATGGTGTGGGGCGGCCAGATCCGGCTGATGGCCAGGGCGCTCGGCGTCGAACTCGACGACATACGCGAGACGTTGGAGCGGCGCGCGCTCGACACCTCGGTCAGCACACGGACGATGGGCGACTTCGAAGCGGGCACCCAGGGCGCGGTGCGGTTCGAGGTGCAGGGCATCGTCGGGGGCGTACCCCGCATCGTCATCGAGCACATCACCCGCATCCACCCCTCCTGCGCACCGGACTGGCCCGCGCCGCCCGACGACGCGGGCGCGCACCGGGTGATCATCGAGGGGCGTCCGCGCATCCAGGTCACGGTCGAGGCCACCGACGAGGGCGACAACCGGTCGGCGGGCGGCAACGCCACCGCGGTCGGCCGCCTGGTCGGCGCCATCGACTGGCTCGTGGAGGCGGAACCCGGTCTCTACGACGCGCTCGACGTCCCCCTGCGCCCGGCCACCGGCAAGCTCGGAAGGAGCAAGCAATGAGCGCCATGCACATCGACATCCCCGGGGGGCAGGAGCCGATCGGGTACGTGTGGGGCGACATGGTCCCCGGCATCGGCATGGCCGCGGCGAACTTCTCGCTGTCGGTGTACGAGCACACGACCCTGGGACTGCGGGAGTTCGAGGCCGCCCGGCTGCGCGTCGCGCAGATCAACGGGTGCTTGTTCTGCCTCGACTGGCGGACCGAACGCGAGGGGCAGAAGGTCGAGGAGGAGTTCGCCGAGGCGGTGACCCAGTGGCGCACCACCGACGCGTTCGACGACAGGACACGCCTTGCCGCCGAGTACGCCGAGCGGTACACCCTGGATCACCACGGCCTCGACGAGGAGTTCTGGACGCGGATGACCGCGCACTACAGCCAGCGCGAGATCGTGGAACTGAGCATGAGCATCGGTTCCTGGCTGGCGTTCGGCCGGCTCAACCACGTGCTCGGCCTCGATGCGGTGTGTGTGCTTCCCGGGCACTGACTCCCCGGCCGTTCACGGTGATGGCGCGCTACACGTCAGTCGCGATGATCTTCTCGATGTTCCGCTCGGCGAGTGCCGTGATGGTGACGAACGGGTTGACGCTCGTGTTGCCGGGGATCAGCGAGCCGTCGATGACGTAGAGCCCCGAATAGCCGTGCAGGCGGCCGTAGTTGTCGGTCGCCTTGTTCAGGACCGCGCCGCCCAGCGGGTGGTACGTGAGATGGTCGCCCCAGATCTTGTACGTGCCGAACAGATCGGTGCGGTAGATCGTTCCCTCCTTTGAGTTGATCTTGTCGAAGATGGTCTTGGCGGCGTCGATGGACGGCTGCTTCCAGGCCGTCTGCCAGTTCAGTTCCGCCTTGCCCGCCGCCGCGTTCCAGGAGAACGAGGCGCGGTTGGGGTTCTTGGTGATCGAGAGGTAGAACGAGGCGTACGTCTCGATCCCGGTGGGCAGCGGTGCGACCTCGGCGAAGGCGCCGCCGGCCGCCCAGTTGTCGATGCCGCCCGTGGGGATGGCCGACTGGACCTTGCCGGTCGCGTCCCACATGTGGTTGGCGCGGCCGCACATGACGTTGCCGTTGTCGCCCCAGCCCTTGCCGATCTCGCCGTTGAGGTTCGGCAGCGCGCCGGTGGCTTTCAGTTTGACGAGCAGTTTGCTGGTGCCGACGCTGCCGGCCGCGAAGAACACCTTGGCCGCGGTCACGGACTTGGTGGCGGTGGTGGCGCCGGTGGTGTTGAGCTGTTCGATGACGACGGTGTAGCCGCCGCCGGACGCGGGGGCGACCGAAGTCACCCTGTGCAGGGGGGAGATGGTGACCTTGCCGGTCGC
Source organism: Streptomyces sp. NPDC046925 (assembly GCF_040644915.1). Taxonomy (NCBI): domain Bacteria; kingdom Bacillati; phylum Actinomycetota; class Actinomycetes; order Kitasatosporales; family Streptomycetaceae; genus Streptomyces; species Streptomyces sp. NPDC046925. Next base: position 1,151,315 of record NZ_JBEYWZ010000001.1, read on the forward strand.
GGTGGCCTTGGCGATGTAGGTCTTCTGGAGTGACTTCTTGCCGTAGTTGTTGCCGTAGAGGATCTCGCCGGTGACCGCCGACTTGGGGACCGTGCCCGCCGCCTCCTGCTTCATGTAGTCCCAGTCGTAGACGCCGGGCACGAAGACGTACGGGAAGCCGGAGCGCTGGGCGTGCTTTCGGCCGACCCGCGAGTACTGGTAGCAGTCGACGCTGTCGAACCAGGCGGGGTCGATGGTGCTGACGCCGAGACCGGCGTTGGCGCGGGGGTAGTAGGTGGAGTACATCTCGTCGGCGTTGACCGACGGGAGGATGGCGCCGAAGTTCTCGCGCTTGGGCGTGACCGCCATGCCGCCGTTGACCAGCGAGCCGCCGCCGACGCCGCGGCCCTGGTAGACGATGATGCCGCCCATCTCCTCGGCGTCGAGGATGCCGGTGTAGCGCGGGATGTCCCTGTCGATGGGGAAGCCGAGGAAGTTGCTCAGGGGCTGTTTGGTCTTGGTGCGCAGCCAGTAGGAACGGCCGTCGGGTGAGGTCGTGTGGGCGAAGATCTTGCCGTCGGAGCCGGGGGTGTCCCAGGCCATGCCCATCTCGACCATGTGCACGTCGACGCCTGCCTGGGCCAGGCGCAGGGCGGCGACGGAGCCGCCGTACCCGGTGCCGATGATCAGTACGGGGACGCGGGCCCCGTCGCCGATGGGTCCGGCCGCGGCTGCGGGCTCCGCCTGGGCGGCGGCGGGAAGGGCCTGAGCGGAGAGCGTGACGGCGCCAAGAATAGAACCAGTTCCAGCAATGAATCTTCGACGCGTCACACCCTCTGAGCCAGTAATACGCATGGTAGTGCCACTCATGTGATGTTCCTCACTCTCGTAGGAATGGGAACGAGTTCTACTGCTACTGGCTTATTAAGTCACTGCATACCTAGAGGTAACTTCTGTCCGATCTTGTACGGGTGCGGAGATCCCTCTCGCGCCGGTGGGGCGACCCTTGTAAAGGAGTCTTTCTAAAGATACCTTTACATCATGCCGGAGACCCCTGATCCCGCCGATGCGGCCGGGAGCGCTTCCCCGCCCCGCAGCATCCGCCTCACCGACCCCCGCGCCCTGCGCGCGTACGCCCACCCCACCCGCATGTCCCTGGTCGGACTGCTGCGGCGCAGCGGGCCCTTCACGGCCACCCGGGCCGCCGAGCTGACCGGCGAGTCCGTGGCCAGCTGCTCGTACCACCTGCGGATACTCGCGAAGTACGGGCTCGTCGAAGTGGCGCCCGGCGGTCGCGGGCGCGAGAAGCCGTGGCGAGCGACGGCCCGGTTCACCGACTGGCCCGGTTACAGCGAGGACGCGTCCGTGGCCGAGGCTTCGGACGCGCTGAGCGCGGCAGTCGCCCAGCGGTACTTCGACCGTGCCGTCCGGGCCATGGAGCAGCGGCGCCTGCTGCCGCGTGCCTGGCGCGAGGCCGAGCAGTTCAGCGACTCGCTCCTCCACCTCACCCCCGAGGAGCTGACCGGCATCAGCGAACGCATCGACGCGCTGCTCCAGCCCTACGAGGACCGCGCGGCGGACGAACGTCCCGAGGGCGCGCGCCCTGTCAGCGTGCTGCGGCTCGCCTTCGTCGACCGGGAGATCCCCGAGGAGGTCCCGGACGGGGGAGCCCCGGAGGGGGAGACCCCGGACGAGGGAGGCCCGGACGGGGCGGCCCCGGACGGCGACGGCACCGGGACCGGCGGATGAGACTCCGGGAGCGAATGCCCGGCCTCCTGCGCGAGCGGAGCTTCCGGCGCTACTGGACCGGGCAGACCGTCTCGCTCATCGGCGACGAGATCTCGCTGATCGCCATCCCGCTCGCCGCCGTGCTCGTACTCGGCGCCGACGCCGCCGAGATGGGCTGGCTCAAGGCCGCGGGGCTGCTGCCCACGCTGCTCCTGAGCCTGCCGCTCGGCGCGTGGGCCGACCGGCAGGCCCGGCGCAGGCGCGCCATGATCGCCGCCGACCTGGCCCGCGCGGCACTGGTCCTCACCCTGCCGCTCGCCTATCTGCTCGACGCCCTCACGCTCGGGCAGCTCTACGTGATTGCCTTCGGGGTCGGCGCGCTGACCGTGCTCTTCGACGTCTGCAACGCCACCCTGTTCGTGTCCCTCGTCGAGGCGGACCGCTATGTGCCGGCCAACTCCCTTCTCAGCGGCAGCCGTTCGATGTCCTGGCTGGCCGGTCCGGGGGCCGGCGGCTTACTGGTGCAGTTGCTCACCGCCCCCTTCGCCCTGGTCGCCGACGCCCTCACCTATCTGGTCTCGGCCCGCCAGCTGTCGTCCATCAAGCCCGTCGAGCCCGAACCCGCACCGGTCACCAAGGGGCACTTCACGGCCGGGCTGCGCTGGGTCGTCAAGGAGCCGACGATGCGTGCGCTGTTCGCGTGGTCCGGCACCATCCAGTTCTTCAACTTCATGTTCCACACGCTCTTCGTGCTCTATGCGACGGTCGAACTCGGCCTGAGCGCCGGTGTCCTGGGCGCGGTGCTCGGCGCGGGAGCCGTCGGCGGGCTGATCGGCGCCGCCTCCAGCGGATGGCTCGTGCGCCGCTTCGGCATCGGGGCGTGCGTCGTCGGAGGCTCCCTCGGATTCACGGTGCCGCTGCTGCTCGTACCGCTCGCGGACGGGCCGCTGCCGCTGGTCGTCGGCACGCTCTTCCTCGCCGAATTCCTCTCCTGCGTCGGCGTGATGATCGTCGACATCCCTGCCGCGTCGCTCCAGGCGGCCCTGATCCCGCGCGCCATCCGGTCGCGGGTCATGGGCGCCTACCGCACCCTCAACTACGGCTTCCGGCCGCTCGGCGCGCTGGCGGGCGGCGCACTCGGCACGGCGATGGGGCTGCGCCCGACGCTCTGGATCGGTACGGCGGGCGCGGTCCTCGCGGTGCTGTGGCTCCTGCCGTCACCGGTGCCGGGCATCCGGGAGCTGCCCCAATCCGCCGCGCGGGACACCGTGCGCACGTGAAGACCCCAACTGGCTTACACGGCAGACCTGTTGCGCGAACCATTGACATCCCACCCCGGCGCGGAGAAGCTCCATCACGCCTGTGTTAACGCTAACACCGGGCTGACACACACCTGAGGGAGCCACCCATGTCAGGTAGTCGTCACCGCCATCCGTTACCGGGCGCCGCGCTGGACCGCCGCACCCTCCTCGCCGCGACCGCCGTCGGAGCCCTCGCCACGGCCTGCGGGGCCGCGAGCGGACAGCCGCCCGGCAGAGTCGGCGTGCTCGGCGACAGTGCCGCCTGGGAGAAGCCCATGGCCGCCGCGGGGGCGGCCATGGACGGCGTGGCGGGAGTGCGGCTCGTGCCGGAGGTCAATCCGTCCCTCGAATCGTTCGAGCAGGTCGTCAAGTCCTCGCTGCGCACCAGCAAGACGCCGGACATGCTCAAATACTGGTCGGGCTACCGGCTCCAGGACCTCGCCCGCACCGGCGGCATCGTCGACCTGACCAGGCAGTGGGAGAACGCGGCCGGAAAAGGCTGGGTCTATGCCTCGTTACGGGACGCGTTCACCTACCGGGGGCGGGTCTACGGCCTGCCGATGAACCTCGCGTACTGGGTGTTCTTCCACCACACCGAGGTGTTCGAGAAGCACCGCCTCAAGGCTCCCCGGACCTGGGAGGAATTCCTCGCCGTCTGCGAGCGGCTCAAGAAGAGCGGGATCACCCCGCTGCACGGCTCGGCGGCCGACCGCTGGCCCGCCTTCATCTGGTTCCAGGAGATCCTCAGCCGCCAGGACCCCCAGTTCTACGAGGACTTGATGAACGGCCGCGAGCGCTACACCGACCCGCGCGCCGCACGCGCCCTGCGCACGCTCGAGTCCTTCTTCGACAAGGACTGGTTCACCCCCATGGACATGAGCCACGCCGACGCCGCCGCGGCCCTCGTCCACGGCAAGGTCGGGATGGTCCCCTGCGGCACCTGGCTCGGCTCGACCCTCGTGGGCGCGGGCGCGAAGCCCGGCAAGAACCTCGGCGCCTTCATCCTGCCCATGGCGGACCCGAAGGCCCGCCCCTGCGTCGTCTTCGAGTCCAGCGCCCTGGTCTGCACCGTGAAGGGACCCGACCGGACCGAGGCGGTGAAGGCGGCGGACAGCTGGCTGCGTCCCCCCGTCATGGAGGCCTTCTCGCACAGCCTCCAGGACGGCTGCCCCAACCCGGCGACCATGCCCGCGAACCAGATGATCGCCGGCCTCGCGAGGAAGGTACGCGGCGACAAGCTCCGGCTGCTCAACCGCTTCTGGGAGCAGGGCCCGCCCGAACTGGTCGAGGCGACCGTCGACGACCTGGCCGGCTTCCTGCTGAACCCCTCCTCGCACCGCACGGTGCTGCGGACCATGCAGGAGCGCGCGGACGAGGCGTGGCAGGTCTGGCGGGAGGCGGAGCGGACATGACCGAGATCGTCACCCCCGCCCCGCACACGGCGAAGCCCGCGGGCGTACGCCGCCGCGTCCCGACCCGCACCCCGCACCAGGCCGCCCGCGGCGGCGGCAGACTCGGCGGGCCGCTCGGCGCACTGCCCTGGGCGCTGCCCGCCTTCGCCTTCGTCGGCGTACTGCTCGTCTATCCGTTCTTCCGCAGCGTCTACGACAGCTTCTTCGAGAACAACGGCTTCACGAGCAGCTTCACCGGATTCGACAACTACGCGCGGCTCGCCGACGACCCGGTCTTCGGCCGCTCGCTCCTCAACACCCTGATGTGGGTGGCCGGGACGCTGCTCCTGCCCGTCCTCGCCGGACTGCTCATCGCCGTCGCCACGCACCGCATGCGGTTCGGCGGCATCGCGCAGCTCGTCATCGTGCTGCCGTACGCGATCTCGGCCGCGGCCACCGCCGTCCTGTGGAACTTCATGCTGACCTCCGACGGCGCCGTCAACCAGGCCCTGCGCACGATCGGCCTGGACTCATGGGCGCAGACCTGGCTCCTGGAGTGGCCGCAGAACACGCTCTCGATGATCGTCGCGAGTACGTGGCAGGCCACCGGGCTCAACGTGGTCCTCTTCGCCATCGGCCTGCGGGCCATCCCCCGGGAGACCGTCGAAGCCGCCCAGCTCGACGGCGCGAGCGGCTGGCGGATGTTCCGCTACGTCACGCTGCCCCAGCTGCGGGCCGTGACCGTCGTCGTGGTCGGGATGGCCGTCGTGAACAGCCTCAAGGCGTTCGACATGATCTGGATCCTCACCAAGGGCGGCCCGTCCCGCTCCTCCGAGACCCTCGCCCTGAGCATGTACCGCGAGGCGTTCCGGCTCTTCCACATCGGCTACGGATCGGCGATCGCGCTGGTCCTCTCGGTGATCGTCGTCGCCTCCTCCTGGATGTACCTGCGCCGCCAGATGCCCGAGACCGACCACCGCGCCGTCAACGCCAGGGTCTGAGGAGGCTCCCATGGGTCGCGCCGCGCGCCATGTCTTCGTCGCCGGATGCGTGCTGCTCTGGCTGATCCCGCTCTACCTCCTCGTGGTCAACGCCCTGACGCCCGCCGCCCAGTACACGGGCAAACCCGACTGGACCGTCCAGGGCTTCGACCTCGTGAAGAACCTCGAAACCGCCTGGAACGTCGCGGGCATCGGCGACAGCTTCCAGTCCTCGCTGCTCTACGCCGTGGTGTGCGGCCTCGCCGCAGTGCTCATCGCGGCCATGGCGGCGTTCGCCGTCGTCGTCCTGCCCGTTCCGCGGCCCGCCTTCTGGTTCTGGCTGATCTACTCCGGCACGCTCTTCCCGCTGCAGATGTTCCTCGCACCGCTCTTCGGCCTGTACGCGGACGCCGACCTCTACGACACCAGGATCGGGCTCATGCTGGTCTACGCCGCGTGGGCCGTGCCGTTCGCCTTCTTCCTGATGCGCAACCAGATGACCACCATGCCGCCGGAGTTGACGGAGGCCGCGCTCATCGACGGGGCGTCCTTCCGGCGGATCTTCTGGCGCATCCACGTACCGCTGATGAAGGCAGGACTCGGCGCGGCCTTCATCTTCCAGTTCACGGCCGTCTGGAACGACCTGCTCCTTGGCATCACGCTCAGCCGCAGCCCCGACGTGCAGCCGGTGATGGCTGCCCTGACCACCCTCAACAACGCCTACTCCTCCACCGGCCCGCCCGTCATCCTCGCGGGCGCGCTGATCGTCTCCACGCCCACGCTCCTCCTCTTCCTGGTGTTCCGCGGCCTGTTCCTGCGCGGCGTCACCGCATCCGCCCGCTGAGAGCCGCCGGAGGCAACCGCATGACGACACGGGCCCTCGTCCGCGCCACCGACTGGGACAACGACCGGATACGCGACAGCCTGCGCGCGTCCGTCGTCACCGCGGAGGGAACCCTCGGCGACAGCGCCCTGAAACTGACGGAGGAGCCGCTGCTGCGCCAGGCACCGGACGGCGACGGCCTCACGCAGTCCCTGCGCGTCGAAGCGGTCAACGGGTCCATCCTGCCGGGGGAGTTCACCGTCCGCACCGAGTCCGGGACCGCGCTGCCCGTAGAAAAGCTCGCAGGACCCGGCGGCTGCGTACGCCTCATGGTGCCCGCCGTCGACACCGAGACCCGCCTCACCGTCTGCCTGCCCGACACCACCGAGGGCATCGAGGTACGGCTCACCCCGCAGCGCCGCTGGACCCTCCACCTGGTCCACCACTCCCACCTCGACATCGGCTACACCGACCCCCAGGGCCATGTCCTCGCCGAGCACCTCTCCTTCCTCGACTCCTGCCTGGAACTCACCAGAGCCACCGACGACTGGCCCGCCGAGTCGCAGTTCCGCTGGTGCGTCGAGTCGTTGTGGTCCTTCCGGCAGTGGGCCGACGCCCGCCCCGCCGAACAGGTCGAGGAGTTCGTGCGCCGGGTGCGCGAGGGACGCATCGAGCTGACCGCCCTGCCGTTCAACCTGCACACCGAGACCTGCTCCACCGACGAACTGCACGAACTGCTCCGCCTGGCCCACGACGTGCGCGACCGGCACGGCGTCACCTTCACCTCCGCCATGCAGACCGACGTACCCGGAGCGGTCGTCGGCCTGGTCGACGCGCTGACCGCCGCCGGAGTCACCTACCTCTCCGTGGCGCACAACTGGGCCGGACGCTCCGTGCCCCATCTGGTCGGCGGCGAGAAGCTGCCCCGCCTCTTCCGCTGGCGCGCCCCCAGCGGCAACAGCGTCCTCGTCTGGGTCACCGACACCCCGCACGGCCTCGCCTACATGGAAGGCCCGCTGCTCGGCTTCGACACGGACTACGCGGACGTCGACGACCTGCTTCCCGCCTATCTGACCTCCCTGGCCACCCACCCGTACCCCTACCGCGGCGGCATCTTCGGCTGGGCCATGGACCAGACCGAGGTCAAGCGCGAGCCCTACCCCTGGGACGTGCTGCACCTGCGCGTCCAGGGCAAGTTCGGCGACAACGCGCCCCCGCGCCGCATCATCGCCGACACCGTCCGCCGCTGGAACGACACCTGGGCCTTCCCCCGGCTGCGGCTCTCGCGCAACGAGGACTTCTTCACCGACGCCGAGGCCAGGCTCGGCGACGCCATCCAGACCTTCGATGGCGACTGGACCGACTGGTGGGTCGACGGAGTCGGCTCAGGCGCGCGGCCGCTGTCCCTGGCCCGCACCGCCCAGTCAGTGGTCGCCGACGCCCAGACCATCGGCACGTTCGCAGGCATCCTCGACGCCACGGGGGCCGAGGACGACACGCGGGACGCGGCCGGGGTCTACGAAGCGGTGTCGCTCTTCGACGAGCACACCTGGGGCGCCGGCGACCCGTGGACCCACGGCGACGAGGGCGGCCACAGCGGCGAGCAGCAGTGGCACTGGAAGTACGGCCAGGCGCTGCGCGCGTACGACGACGGGAACGCGCTCCTCGGCAGGGCGAGCGCCCGCCTCGGCCAGCGGCTCGCGGTAGCCCCGGGTGCCGAAGCCACCTTCCACGTCGTCAACACCTGCTCCTGGCCGCGCACGGACGTCGTACGGATCTTCCTGCCGGAGAGCAGCGTGCCGCCGGAACAGCCGGTGGCCGTGCGGGACGCCCGCGACGGACGCCGCCTCGACCACGAGGAACAACCGCAGACCAACGACGAGCACCGGGACGCCGGACGGTTCCTCCTCGTCCGCGTGGACGAGGTGCCGCCCGCCGGATCGGTGCGCCTGGACATCACCGCCGACACCGCGCGGGCCGGCGAGCGGTCACAGAGCACCACCGCGAAGGCCGCCACCGGTTGGAACCCCACCGGCGCCGCCGAGCGCGACGACCCGGCCCGCACCGCCGCCGACGCGCTCGCCCTGCCCGAACCCACCCTCCTGGAGAACGAACACCTCGCCGTACGCGTCGACCTGGCACACGCCTGCATCGCCTCGGTCGTCGACAAGGCCACCGGCCGCGAACTCGTCCGCCGGGACGCGACCGTCGGCTTCAACGCCTACCTCCACGACAGCTACACCACCGCCGGAGCCTTCAACCACAACTCCAGCCGTACGACGGCGTCCGACCGCCTCGAACACCTCGGCAACCGAGCCGTCGCCCCGCCCGCCGCGCTCATCGCCCGCCGCTCCACGCCGACGGCCGAATCGATCACGTACGAGACCCGCCCGGCCGGAGCCAACCGGCTGCGCACCACGCTCACCCTGCCCGCGGGCGTGCCCCGCCTCGACATCGAGAACCGCCTCGACAAGGACGCGACGCCGCGCAAGGAGAGCGCCTACTTCGCGTTCCCCTTCGCCTTCGAGGCGCCGGTCGTGCGCATGGAGGCCTCCGGCGGCCTGACGGGCACCGGGCTCCCCGTGGTGCCGGGGTCCGCCCTGCACATGCGGGCCGTGCGCCGCTGGGTGACGCTCGCCGACGACGGGCTCGCGGTGGCCTGGTCCACGCAGGACGCGCCGCTCGTGCAGTTCGGCAACATCGCGCTGCCGTACGCGCCCTTCCCCAAGACCATGGAGCACGACGAGCCCGCCACCGTCTTCTCCTGGATCCACAACAACCTGTGGGACACCAACTTCCCCGGCGAGCAGGGCTTCGAGTTCACCTACCGCTACAGCCTGGCCTGCGCCCCCACCGCCGACGGGCTCGGTCCCCGCACGGCGGCGGCCTTCAGCCGCCCGCTGCGGGTCGTGCGGGCCAGGGGAGCCGAGGGCGCCGAGGACGACGGACAGGCGTCCCTCGCCTTCGCCGACCTCGGGGACACCAGGATCCGCCTGGTCGGTGTCACGGCGCCGGGGCCCGGCCAGGTCCTGCTCCGGCTCCAGTCGTTCGCGCGGGAGCCGGTGGCCTGCCCGGTGCGGATCCGCTTCCCGGTCGCCGCCGCCCACCGCGCGGACTATCTGGGCACTAAGAACGGTGAACTCCCACTCTCAGGCGGCACGTTGACCGTCGACGTACCCGCACTCGGCACGACCGCGGTGCTGCTCGTACGTCCCTGATTTCCCGTGCAGAACCCCCGCTCGAAGGAGCACGCGTGTACCGGCTCGACCCGCGTTACCCCCCGGCACCGGGGACCGTACTGACCAGCGGCTGGCAGGCCGTCGCCGAACGGCTGCCGTCCGAACCCGCGATCGTGGCCGTCGAGGGGCCACCGACCGCCGACTGGGAGACCATCGCGGCCCGGCTCACCGCCGCCTGCCCCGTCCCCGTGCGCACCCTCGACATCCGCACGCGCTACGCACCCCCCGCCGTGGTGCGCGGCCGCACCATGAGCGCCCCGGACGCCGACGACCCCTACTACTGCAAGCTCGCGCGGAACCCCCTGTCGGACCTCTTCCGCGAACTCCCGCGGGGCGACGAGGGCGAGGGCGACCTGGAGGACCTGCTGCTCGTCTACGGCCCCGGCGCCTCCCTGGTCCTGCACGACGTGCTCTGGTACGCCGATCTGCCCAAGCGGTACGCGGAGTCCGCTGTGGCGGCCGGAGAGGGAAGCAACCTCGGACTGCCCGCTCAGCGGGCCGAGTTGAAGCGGCTCTTCTACGTGGACTGGCCGATGATCGACCGCCACCGTGACGCGATCGCGGGGCAGCTCGACGGATGGCTCGACGTACAGGACCCCGGGCGGCCCGTCTTCGTCGACGGGGACGGCCTGCGGGCGAGCTACGCCGACCTCGCGCGACGCCCCGTACGCACCAGGCCCTTCTTCAACACCACGCCCTGGGGCGGGCATTGGGCCCAGCACGCGCTCGGCTTCAACCCCGGCGCACGCAACACCGCACTGGGCTACGAACTCATCGCCCCCGAAGCGGGCATCCTCATCGGGCACGGCCCCGAGGCCCAGGCCGAGGTTCCCTTCCAGCTCCTGTGCGTCCTGCACCCCGACGAGGTGCTCGGACCGGAGTCGCACGCCCGCTTCGGCACGTCCTTCCCGATCCGCTTCGACTATCTGGACACCATGGGCGGCGGCAGTCTCTCGGTGCACTGCCACCCCAAGGAGCCGTACATGCGGGAGCGGTTCGGCTGGCACTACACCCAGCACGAGACGTACTACATGACGCTCGGCAGCGCCGACACCCGCGTCTACCTTGGGCTGCGCGAGGACGCCGACCCCACGCTCTTCCGCAAGGAGATCGAGGAAGCGGCGCACGACGGGGTGGCGATGGACCCCGCCGACCACGTCATGACCTTCCCCGCCGACCAGGGCAGGCTCTTCATGATCCCGGCGGGCACCCCGCACGCCAGCGGCGAAGGCAACCTCGTACTGGAGATCAGCGCGACCCCGTACCTCTACAGCCTGCGCTTCTACGACTGGCTGCGACCGGACGCCGACGGCAACCCGCGCCCGCTGCCCTACGAACACGGCCTCGCCAACCTGGAGACGGAGCGGCGCGGCGATGCCGTGACGCGCGATCTGGTCCAAGAACCCTGCGTCCTGCGGCGCGGGCACGGCTGGCACGAGGAACTGCTCGGCTCGCTCGACGAGATGTTCTACGAGGTACGGCGCTACGCACTCGACGCGGAGGCCGAAGCCGCCGACGACACAGCGGGCCGGTTCCACGTCCTGAACGTGGTGGAGGGGGAGGGGATCACCGTGCTGACCTCGGCGGGCGACCGGCACACGCTGGCCTACGCGGAGACCCTGACGGTGCCCGCGGCGGTCGGCGGCTACCGCCTGAAGGCACGGGGAGGCCCGGCCAAAGTGGTCAAGGCGCTCGTGCGGGACCGTCGCGGCGCGGGTGCGAGTCCCCCGTGAGAGCCGTCCTGGAGATCGGCGGCACCCATGTCACCGCCGCTCTCGTCGACCCGCCGCGCGGCCGGGTGAGCCGGCGGATCCGGCGGCCACTGGACGGGCGAGGCGATGCCGAGCGCGTACTCGGCGCGATCGTGCGCTGCGCCGGGGAGCTCAAGGCGCCCGCGGGCCAGGTGTGGGCGGTCGCCGTGCCGGGACCCTTCGACCACGAGAACGGCATCGCCCGCTTCCGGGGTGTGGGCAAGTTCGACGACCTGTACGGCATCGACGTCCGCTCGGTGCTCATCGACGGCGTGTGGCCGAGACCGGCGGACGTCGTGTTCGTCAACGACGCGCACGCGTTCGCGCTGGGGGAGTGGAGCAGGGGAGCGGCGGTCGGCCACCGCCGCTGCGTGGGGGTCACCCTGGGGACGGGGGTGGGGTCGGCGTTCCTCGCGGACGGGGCCGTACGCAGGGAAGGGCCCGGCGTGCCGCCCGGGGGCCGCGTCGACCTGCTGCGCTGGGCCGGCGCGCCCCTGGAGCACTTCGTGTCACGGCGGGCGATCCTCGCCCGCTACGGAGCGCGTGACGGCTTGCGCGGCGGCTCCCGTGACGGTTCGCGTGACGGCGACCGCGGCGTGGACGTGCGGGACATCGCCGCGCGTGCCCGCAACGGCGAGCGATGGGCCGCGCAGGTGCTTGACGAGGCCCTGGCCGCGCTCGGTACTGTCCTGGCCCCGTGCGTACGTGACTTCGGCGCGTCGGCGGTCGTGGTCGGCGGCGCCGTGGCACTGTCCTGGGACCTGGTCGGCCCCGCCCTGAGCACCGGCTTCGGGGATACTCCGGTGAGACCGCGCCGGGGCACGCTGGGGGTCGACGCGGCGCTGATCGGGGCGGCCGAGTACGCCGGAGCCGCCGGGCGGTGAGGGCGGGCCGGGGGGAATCGGTGAGACCGGGGGAGCCCCCTGAGGAGCCCCCGAGGAGAGAGGACGACACGTGACGATGCCTGAACCGCGGCACCCCGCGGACGGCCCGGCCACCCTGCGGGACGTCGCCCAGCGGGTGGGCGTCAGTGCGATGACCGCCTCCAGGGCCCTGCGCGACGACCCGAGCGTGCTCCCGGCCACCCGCGAACGCATCCGTGCCGCCGCCGCCGAACTCGGCTACCGGCCCAACGAGGTGGCCCGCAGCCTGCGCCTGGGACGGGGAACGGGCCTGGTCGGACTCGTCGTCACCAACCTCGCCAACCCCTTCTACTCACGCCTGGCCCTCGGAGTGGACTCCGTCATCGCGGGCGACGGCTTCAAGACCGTCATCGGGAACACCGGCCAGGACCTGGACAGTGAACGCGAACTCGTCGCCGACCTGGTGGCCCGCCGCGTCGACGGCATCATCGCCGTCCCCGCGTCGGCCGATCAGCGGCATCTCGCCGCTGCGGCGGCCGACGGCGTACCCGTGGTGCTCGCCAGCAGGCCGCCCGAAGGGTTCGAGGCCGACTGCGTCCTGGTCGACGATTTCGGCGGTGCGCGCGCCGCCACCGCCCGGCTGATCACCCGCGGCCACCGCAGGATCGGCTTCCTCGGCTCGCCGCCCGCCGTCTACACCGGCACCGAGCGCCTGCGTGGATACGCCGCCGCCCTCGCCGCCCACGGCATCCCCTTCGACGACAGCTGCGTACGACAGGGGCAGACCGAGCCGCGGGAGGCCCGGCGCGCCGCGGCCGAACTGCTCGCCCTTCCCGAGCCGCCGACCGCGCTGTTCTGCTCCAACAACCGCAACACGATCGGGGCGTTCCGCGCCATCCGCGCGTCCGGTACCGACACCGCGCTCGCGGGCTTCGACGACTTCGAGCTGGCTGACTCGCTCGGCCTGCCGCTGACGCTCGTGGCGTACGACAGCGACGAAGTGGGCCGGGCGGCGGGCCAGCTCCTCGCCGACCGGCTGCGGGGGAAGGGCTCCGACACCGACAAGAAGACCGCACTCGGTTCCGTGCAGCGCATCGTCACCCCGACCAGCCTGGTGGAGTACGGAAGTTGAGGTTCGCCGCGGGCGCTGTCAGCCGGTCGGTGTGAGGGGTGCGGCCGACGCCCTGGCACCGGCCGAGCGGCGGCCGAGTACGGGCTCGGCGACCCAGCGCGCGGGACCGCACAGCGTCTGACCGTGCCGTGCGAAGAGGTCGTCGCGTGAGTCGAAGTGCCCGAGGTCCGTGCGTACATGTGCCGACAGGTCGCAAGAGGCGGCGTCGGCCGCGCAGGCCGTCGCCCCGTCCCAGTCGACCGCCGTCCGGGACAGCGCCTCGAAGAGCGTCTCCGCGCCCGCGTTGGTGAACCCGGTGGCCCGGCGTGCGCTCAACTCGTCGAGCCCGCCGAAGAGTTCGGACACCGGCAGCCACGGGGTGCCCGGGTCCAGGCCGTGCGTGCGCTCGTCGAAGCGGAACTCCGGCCACGCGAGGAGGACTTCGTCCGGGACCAGCCGACGGAGGCCCGGAAAGCGCGGATGCCAGAACGCTCCGTCCACGAGGAGCCCGCGTACCCGGGTGGGCACTCCGGTGGCCCGCGCCACGGCCTCCAGGATCGCGAGTCGCTGGCTGCACGAGCCCCGGCCGCGCCGCAGCACTTCCGACACCGGCCGTTCGTCCTGCACCGAATACACCGGCCGTACGGTCGCGGCGATCCGTCCGTGTGCGCGGCGCAGGGCGGCCAACTGGCCGGAGGAACAAGAGGAGTCGGGTGAGTCGGGGCAGGCCGCCCCGACGCTGCGGATGAGGTCGGCGACGCGGGGGTGTCGCCAGTCCAGTATCCGCGTCGGTTCCGTGCTCCCCGTCGCTTCCGCCCGCGGGCGCGGCGGCTTCACGCCTGACCGCCCGGCGCCGGTTCCGCGTCGGCGCCCGCCCGGCGGCGCTGTCGCGAGGCACGCAGGTTCGCGGCGTTCCCGCAGTCGCGGGTGGAGTGCCAGACGCCGCTGTTGTTGCGGGAGCGGTCGTAGAACGCCGTGGCGCAGCGTTCGTTGCGGCAGATCTTCAGGCGCCGCCACTCTCCGGTCGTCTGGGCGAGCAGCGCCTCGCACAGCACGGCCGAGGTCAGCCAGCGCCAGCCCTCGCCCTCGGGTTCGGTGGTCAGGGCGGCGTCGCCGTGCAGACTGACCTGGAGGGCGCAGGAGGTGAAGCGCGGGGTGTCGCCCTCGCCGCCCTCGCTCTCGCCGCCGGTGCTGCCGCACCGCGAGTGCAGGGCCCTGCGCAGCTGTTCGCGCAGCTGCCGCAGCTTGGGCAGGTCCTCTTCGGTGAGCGTGAGCCGCACCGCCGTGCGCCCCGTCCGCTCGGCCCAGGTGGGCAGCGCCACGGAGATCCAGTCCTGCGCCGCGGCCACGTCCCCGAGCAGATCGGCGTCGGGTGCGCCGCCGGAGGGCGCGGTGTTCAGGATGTCCTGCACGAGCCCCAGGCCGCCGGGAACGGCGGTGGGGAAGTAACGCTCGGTGGCAGGCCAGGTCATGGGCATATCTTACGCGACCCCGGTTGACAGTAGCGTGGCGGCTTAGCTGCCGTCGCCCGGCGTGCGGCCGCCCGGCGCGCGGCCGCCCGGCGCGCGGCCCCTGACCCCGCCGGGGTCGCACACCGGGGTCGCACGCCGGGCGGCTGTCGCTCAGACCAGGCTCGTCAGCTGCGACTTGTCGAAGGGCAGCGCGTCGCCGAGCCTGCTCTCCAGGGCCTTGGCCGCCCACTCCGGGTCGGCGATGAGGGCGCGGCCCACCGCCACCAGGTCGAACTCGTCCCGCTCCAGGCGGTCGATGAGCGGATCGATGCCCGTGGCGGCGGACGGCGCCGCCCAGCCCTGCGAGCCGATGAACACCTGGTCGAGGCCGACCGAGCCCACGGTGACCACGGGCACCCCGGAGACCTTCTTGACCCAGCCCGCGAGGTTGAGGTCGCTGCCCTCGAACTCCGGCACCCAGTAGCGGCGGGTGGAGGCGTGCAGGACGTCGACGCCCGCGTTCACCAGCGGCGTGATCAGGCGCTCCAGCTCCTCGGGAGTCTTTGCGAGCTGCGCGTCGTAGGTGCCGGCCTTCCACTGCGAGAGCCGGAAGAAGACGGGGAAGTCGGGCGAGACGGCGGCCCGCACGGCCGCGACGATCTCCGCGGCGAAGCGGGTACGGGACTCGAGGTCGCCGCCGTAGCCGTCGGTGCGCCGGTTCGTGCGCTCCCAGAGGAACTGGTCGATCAGGTAGCCGTGCGCGCCGTGCAGTTCGACGCCGTCGAAGCCGATGCGCTCGGCGGCGGCAGCGGCGTCCGCGAACGCCCGGATCACGTCGTCGAGGTCGTCGGCCGTCAGGGCGCTGCCCTTGGGCTGTCCGTCGAGGCCGATCGCGGAGGGGCCCGCCGCGGGGGCGGAGGGCACCGGGCCCTTGCCCTCGTCGCGGGTGATGCCGACGTGCCACAGCTGCGGAATGATCTTCCCGCCCGCTCCGTGCACGGCGTCGACCACCTTGCGCCAGCCTTCGAGGGCGTCGTCCCCGTGGAAGCGCGGCACCCGGTCGCTCGTACCGGCGGAGGCGTGGCCGACGTACGTGCCCTCGGTGATGATCAGGCCGACACCGGCGGCGGCCCGGCGGGCGTAGTACTCCGCCACGTCCGCACCCGGTACGCCGCCCGGCGAGAACTCCCGGGTCATGGGTGCCATCACGATGCGGTTGGGCAGGGTGAGGCTGCCGACGCTGAAGGGGCGGTCGAGGGTCTGGGGGGTGCGCGCGGTCTGCGACGGCGAGGTCATGCGTCCTCCTGGCAGGGGATGAAGGTGCGATCATCCTGCGATCGATGACGCAAGCGTACGCGCTTTACTCATGTCGTTCGTCGGCGGGCCCCGCGGTGTGCGGCGGAGACAGGGCGCCACCCTCGCCGCGCGCCCCACGCAGGCGCCGCACCGCCCTCGTACCGGCCCCGCGTCGCCCGCGCACTCCGGCGTCGACCGAACCTTCCGACCCGCCACGGGAATACGCCGCCGCGTGGGACAATTCCGGCGTGGACGGGGGGATCCTCGAGCGGGATCGTGAACTGGTTCGGCTGACCGCCGCCGCACGGGACGCGGCCGGCGGCGCGGGTTCGGTGGCGCTCGTCTTCGGTGAGGCCGGGATCGGCAAATCGAGCCTCGTGAACGCGCTGCCGGGTGTGCTGTCCGCGCAGGCCAGGGTGCTGGTGGGGCAGTGCGACGACCTCGCCACGCGGCGCCCGCTCGGCCCCTTCCGCGATCTTGTCGGCAGCGTACGGGCCGAGCTGGCGCAAGCGGTGACCGAGGGCGGCGACCGGCACCGGGTGTACGACGCGCTGCGGGCCGAACTCGGCGATCCGCCGCATCCCACGGTCCTGGTCGTAGAGGACGTGCACTGGGCGGACGAGGCCTCTCTCGACGCGCTGCGGTTCCTCGTACGCCGCATGGACCGCATGCCCGCCGTCCTCGTGCTGACCTACCGCGACGACGAACTGAGCCGCGAACACCCCCTGCGCCACCTCCTGGGCCAGGTGTCCCGGGCCGCCCGCGTGCACCGGGTCCCGCTGTCCCGGCTGTCCCGCGATGCGGTGCGCACCCTGAGCGCGGCCAGCCGCCTCGACCCCGCGCAGGTGTACGCCGTGACGTCGGGCAACCCCTTCTACGTCGCCGAGGTCGTCGCGGCGGGCGGCACCGGAGACGTGCCGCCCACCGTGGTCGACGCCGTCCTGGCCCGGCTGCGCGGCCTCGACGACGCGGCACGCGACGCGCTCGAACAGCTCGCCGTGGTGCCGTCGGCGGCCGAGCGCCCCCTGGCCGACGCGCTGCTGCCCTGCGGAGTGGGCCAGTTGGCGTCGGCCGAGCGGCGCGGCCTGCTCGTCGTGGCCCCCGAGCGGGTGATGTTCCGGCACGAGATCATCCGGCGGGCCATCGCCGACTCGCTGCCCGCGGCACGGCGCATCGAACTCAACCGCAGGGTGCTCACGGTCCTGGTCGAGCAGCCCGGCGCCGACTCCTCGCGCATCGTCCACCACGCCGCCCAGGCGGGCGACCAGGACGCCATCGCACGCTACGGCCCCGACGCGGCCAGGGACGCCGCACGCACCGGCGCGCACCGGGAGGCCGCCGCCCAGCTGCGCCTGGTCCTGCGCCAGCGCGCACGCTACGGCCCGGCCGAACTCGCCGACCTCCTGGAGCGGTTCGCGGTGGAGAGCTACACCATCGCCGACTCCCCGGCCGCCGTCGGCGCCCAGCGGGAAGCCGTCGCCCTGCGCCGCTCCCTGGGCGACCTGCGGGCACTGGGCGCCGATCTGCGCTGGCTCTCGCGGATCCACTGGTGGGCGGGCGACGCGGACGCGGCACAGGAGGCCGCCAGGGAAGCCATCGGCGTACTCGAACAGGCCGGTGACGAGAAGCTCCTCGCGCTCGCGCTCAGCAACACCTCCCAGCTGCGCATGCTCTCCGACCGCTATGCCGAGGCCGTCGGTTTCGGCGAGCGCGCCATCACCCTGGCCCGGCGCACGGGCGACGCGGCGATCCTCTCCCACGCCCTGAACAACGTCGGCACCGCCCGCTGGCGCGGCGGCGACCCGCTGGGCCGCCCGCAGCTGGAGGAGAGCCTGGCAGTCGCCCTGAAGGCGGACGAGGCCGAGCACGCCTGCCGCGCCTACGCCAACGTCATCTGGACGCTCCTGGAGAACCTCCGGTTCGCGGAGGCCGACCACTTCCTGGCGCCCGCCATGGAGTTCGCCGACCGCACGGAGCATCTGGGGTTCCTGCGCTACCTCCAAGTGGAGCTCGCGCTGCGGCAGTTCGCGGCGGGCAAGTGGGACGAGGCGGAGAAGCAGGCTGAGTCCGGTGACGCGCAGGAGTTCCCGCCCGCGCGCTGCCCCGCCCTGACCGTCCTCGCGCGCGTGCGGATCAGACGCGGCGCGAAGGGCGGCGACGAACTTCTGGGCCGGGCCTGGGAGGTCGCCGCGCGCACGAGGGAGCTCCAGCGCACGGCCCCGGTCGCGGCGGCCCGTGCGGAGGCGGCCTGGCTGCGCGGTGACCTCGCCGCCGTGCTGGACACCGTCGGCCCCCTGTACGCACAGGCGCGCTCCCTGGCGGCGACGCCGTACCGCGCGGAGCTCGGCCACTGGCTGGCCAAGGCGGGGCAGCACGTCGACGCGGACGGCTCGGATCATCCCTACGACCTCCAGGCCGCCGGGCAGTGGCGCCTTGCCGCCGAGGCCTGGCGGGCCGCCGGGTGCCCCTACGAACACGCCGCCGCCCTCGCGGACAGCCCGGACCCGGCGGACAAACTCACCGCGCTCGCCGGACTCGACGCCCTGGGCGCCGAACCCCTGGCCCGGATCGTCCGCGCCGACCTGCGCACCCTCGGCGTCGCCCGGATCCCGCGCGGCCCGCACGCGGCGACCCGCCGCAACCCCGCGGGCCTCACCGGCCGCCAGCTTCAGGTCGGACAGCTCCTGGCGGAGGGCCTGACCAACATCGAGATCGCCGCCCGGCTCTTCCTGTCGGTCCGCACCGTCGACAACCACGTCCGCGCGGTCCTGGAGAAGCTCGGCGCCCGCACCCGGCGCGAGGTCGCCGCCCGCGCCGTGCAGCTGGGCATCGAGATCGGCCGCGAAAAGTAGGCAGTGGCCGGGCGTGAGCTGGGTGGCGGGCACCTCTATCCGCGTGCGCGGGGCGGCACTAGAACGGGCTCATCGGATGCTCCGAACCGACGGGGGAAACATGTCGATGACGCCCGATCAGGAAGCACGCAGGGAACTGGCCGGATTCAAAGGGGAGTTGAAGGGGCCGGACGACGCCGGGTACGACGAGGTGCGCGCCGTCTACAACGCGATGACCGACAAGCGCCCCGCGCTCGTCGCCCGCTGCACCGACGCCGACGACGTGGCCCGCGTCATCGGCTTCGCCCGCGCGCACGGCCTGCCGCTCGCGGTCCGCGGCGGCGGCCACCACGGAGCGGGCCTGGGCACGGTCGAGGGCGGTGTGGTCGCCGACCTGTCACCGCTCAAGACCATCGAGGTCGATCCGGTGACCCGTACGGCACGGGTCGGCGGCGGCTGCGTCTGGGGCGAGGTGGACCGCGCCACGCACGAGCACGGTCTGGCCACCCCGAGCGGCATCATCTCCTCCACGGGCGTCGGCGGCCTCACCCTGGGCGGCGGCCTCGGCCACCTCACGCGCCGGTACGGGCTGAGCATCGACAACGTCCTGGAGGCCGACCTCGTCCTTGCCGACGGCCGTCAGGTGCGGGCGAGCGCCGAGACGAACAGCGACCTGTACTGGGCGATCCGCGGCGGGGGCGGCAACTTCGGCGTCGTCACCTCCTTCCTCTTCCGGCTGCACGAACTGAGCACGGTCATCGCCGGACCGACCTTCTGGCCCGCCGAGCGGGGCGGCGAAGTCCTCGCCGCCTACCGTGACTTCCAGCCCGGGCTGCCCCGCGATGTGGCCGGCTTCTTCATGTTCGGCACCGTGCCCCCGGCCCCGCCCTTCCCCGAGAGCCTGCACCTGCGCAAGATCTGCGGCGTCGTGTGGTGCCACACCGCCGGGGACACCGACACCGCCGACCGCGCCATGGCGCCGCTGCTCGACGCGCTGCCCGAGCCGCTCCTGCACGCCGTGGGGGAGATGCCGCACCCGGTGCTCCAGTCCATGTTCGACGGGCTCTACCCGCCCGGCGACCAGTGGTACTGGCGGGCGGACTTCGTCGACGAGATCCCGGACGACGCCGTCACCCTGCACGCCAAGTTCGGCGCCGAGGTGCCGACCATGAAGTCGACGATGCACCTGTACCCCATCGACGGCGCCGCCCACGACCACGCCCCCGCGGACACCGCCTGGAGCTACCGCGGCGCCCGCTGGGCCTGCGTGTACGCGGGAGTGGACCCCGACCCGTCCAGGGCCGACCTCATCAAACGCTGGACCGTCGACTACTTCGACGCGCTGCACCCGTACTCGGCGGGCGGCGCCTACGTGAACATGATGATGGACGAGGGGCAGGAACGCGTCCGGGCGAGCTACCGCGACAATTACCCCCGCCTGGCGCGCATCAAGGCCGCGTACGACCCGGACAACGTCTTCCGCCTCAACCAGAACATCGAGCCGGACCCGCACGGTCCCGCGTAGCTCACGCGGCCCGCCCCGCCGCGCCGCCGTGCGGCGGGGACCGTAGCGTGGGCCCATGTGCTGGAGCGAGACCGCCGATCTCGTGGCGGGCGCGGGCATCGCCGCCGTGGGGGTCGCCTGTGTGACCCGCGCGGTCCGCGGCGGGAGCCCGCGGGACCTGCCGATCGCCGCGCTCCCGCTCCTCCTCGGCGCCCACCAGATCATCGAGTCGCGGGTATGGAGCAACGACGGCGGGAGCGGCCCCGCCACCCTCGCCTGGGCCGTGATCGCCCTGCCGCTGCTCCCGCTGTGGCTGCCCCTCGCGGTGCTGTGCGCGGCGCCGCCCGGAGCGCGCCGCCGCCTCGTGATCCCTCTTGCGGCGGGGATCGCGACGGCGGCGGCGCTGTCCTACTGCCTGGCGACCCGCACCGTGACGGCCGAGATCCGCGGCCACACCGTCGGGTACGTGCTCGGGCTTCCGCACCCCGGTCTCATCGTCGCCGGATACCTCCTGGCCACCATCGGCTCCCTGCTCCTCTCCGGCGACCGGGGCCTGGTCCTCTTCGGCGTCCTGGCCGCCGTCGGGGCGGCGGTGTGCGTGCTGCTGTGGCGGCGGGAGTACATCTCCACGTGGTGCGCGTTCGCGGCGGTGTGCTCCGTGGTCCTGTACTTCTGGCTCAGAAGGCGTTCTCGTCCAGTTCGAGCGCGGTCCGGTCCAGGCTTTCGAGCAGCGTGAACTGGGCCTCGGTCTTGGGCAGTTCATGGCGGAAGAAGTAACGGCAGGCCGCGAGCTTGCCCGCGTGGAAGTCCTCGGTGCCCGCTTCGGCGGCCAGCATCTGCTCCAGCCACATCCAGGCGACGACCACGTGCCCGACCGCTTCGAGATAGACGCTCGCGTTGGCGAGCGCCGTCTGCGGGTCACCCGTCGACCAGAGCCGCTGGGTCACGTCCACCGCACGGGCCACGGACGCGTCGAGCGCACGCCCGTACCCGGCCGCGGAGCCGCCTGCCGCGGCGGCCCTGGCGGTCGTCCGCGTGATCTGCTCGCCGAGCAGCCGCAGGCCCGCGCCGCCGCCCATGACGACCTTGCGGCCGAGCAGGTCGAGGCCGTGGATGCCGTGCGTGCCCTCGTGGATGGGGTTGAGGCGGTTGTCGCGGTAGAACTGCTCGACGTTGTACTCGCGCGTGTAGCCATAGCCGCCGTGCACCTGGATCGCCAGGTTGTTGGCTTCCAGGCACCACTGCGAGGGCCAGCTCTTGGCGACGGGCGTCAGCACGTCGAGCAGCAGCTTGGCCTCGTCGCGGTCCTGCTGCGCGGCGCCGGTGTTCTGCTCGTCGAGAAGCCGCCCGCAGTACAGATTGAGGGCGAGCGCGCCCTCCACGTACGCCTTCTGGGCCAGGAGCATCCTGCGTACGTCGGCATGCTCGATGATCGGCACCTGCGGTGATGCCGGGTCCTTGCCGGTGACGGGGCGGCCCTGCGGGCGGGTGCGCGCGTAGTCCAGGGCGTGCAGATAGCCGGTGTAGCCGAGCGCGGTGGCGCCCAGGCCCACGCCGATCCGGGCCTCGTTCATCATGTGGAACATGTACGCGAGGCCGTGGTTGGCCTCCCCGATGAGATGGCCGACCGCGCCGGGCTCGCCGCCGGGCCGGTGGGCGCCCTCGCCGAAGTTCAGGAGGGTGTTCGTGGTCCCGCGGTAGCCCATCTTGTGGTTGAGGCCCGCGAGCACGACGTCATTGCGCTCGCCGAGCGCCCCGTCCTCGCCGACCAGGACCTTGGGCACGACGAACAGCGAGAGCCCCTTCACGCCGGGCGGGCCGCCGGGGATGCGCGCGAGCACCAGGTGCACGATGTTCTCCGACAGCTCGTGCTCGCCGCCGGAGATCCACATCTTGTTCCCGAAGAGGCGGTACGTCCCGTCAGCCCGCGCCTCGGCCCGCGTCGCCACATCGGCGAGCGACGACCCCGCCTGCGGCTCCGACAGACACATCGTGCCCAGGAAGCGGCCCTCCACCATGGGGCGTACGTAGGTGTCGATCTGCTCCTTGGAGGCGTGCGCGAGGAGCAGATTGGCGTTGCCCATGGTCAGGAAGGGATAGGCGGCCGTGCCGACGTTGGCCGCCTGGAACCAGGCGAAGCAGGCCTGCGCCACCACGGCCGGCAGCTGCCCGCCGCCGATCTCGTGGTCCATGGCGCTCGCCAGGAGCCCCGAGTCCCCGAAGACCCGCAGCGCCTCCTTGACCTCGGGGATGATGTGCACCCGCTCCCCGTCGAAGGTGGGCTCCTGCGCGTCGGCCTTCTTGTTGTGCGGGGCGAAGTGCCGCGTGGCGATCTGCTCGCTCAGCTCCAGGGCGGCGTCGAAGGTCTCGCGCGAGTGGTCCGCGTACCGCTCCCGGCCGGTGAGCGCGGGCACGTCCAGCCATTCGTACAGCAGGAACTCGAGATCGCGACGGGACAGGAGCAGGGATGCCATGCGGATTCTCCATGCGGTGACGGTTACGGCGGTACCGATCCCGGGGCAGGGAGCCCCGCGCACCCGATACTAAGCGGTTGCTTATGGGGTTTGTCGAGGGTAGCCCGCGGTAACCGGCCTCAGCCGGCCGGTTCGGCCCGGAACGTGGCCGCGTGCACGGCCTCGAACAGCGCCGTGACGTCCTGACCCGTGAGCCCTTCGGACCGCGCCTGGCGCATCCACTCCGCGAGGGCCTGCTGGAGGGGGGAGTCCGGGCCCGCCTGCGGCCGGGCCAGGGAGCGGGTGATGAACGTGCCCGCCCCCTGGCGGACCTCTGCGAGCCCCGCACGCTCCAGCTCGCGGTAGGCCTTGAGCGTCGTGTTCGGGTTCACCTTCGTGGCCGCGGCGACCTGCGCGGCCGTGGGCAGCCGGTCGCCTTCCACCAACGCGCCCATACGCAGGGCCTGTTCGACCTGGCGCACGATCTGCAGATACGTGGCCACACCGCTGCGCCGGTCGATGCGGAATTCGACCACTGTCCCCACTCTCTGCTCGTTTGCGGACACTTTACGTACTTGCCCTCACGATCGTCCTAGAGGGGCCGCCGCGACGCCCACCACAGGACGAAGACGGCCACGGCGGCGGTCGCGCCGAGCAGCAGGGCGGCACCGGTCCACTGCATGCCCGGCATCTGGTCGTAGCCGAAGTACTCGACCACGCTGTTGACGATGCCGTGCTCCTTGATGCAGGCGTTCGTGGCCTTCTCGGTCTGCTCGGCGCACGTGCCCCACCCGTAGAGCTGCCCGTCCGCGCTGCCGACCCAGCGGTCCGTCTCCACCGCGCCGCCGCTGTCGAGGATGGGGGGCGTGTCGCCGTTCAGCGGATACGTGAGCAGGCGCGGGGTGGCGAGACGACCACGGAACTCGCCCCAGGCCACCACGACGAACAGGGAGAAGAAGAAGGAGACCAGCATGGCGGGCAGCACCCTGCGCAGCAGCATGCCGATCGCGATGCCGCTGACGGTGAGGAAGAGGGAGAGCGCGGCGAGCATGGGGCCGGTGTTGTCGAACACCTCGCCCGACAGCCACTCCGTGAGCATGAGATCGCGGTAGGGCTCCCACCACCAGAAGAGCAGCGTGGAGAGGACGACGGCGGACATCAGAACGAGCGAGAGGCACCAGGCCAGCTTGGCCGCGAGCCAGCGGCGGCGCGGCACCGACTGCGTGGTGACCAGCTGCGCGGTGCCGTGTTCCTGGTCGCTCGCGATCAGCGGGGCGCCGAGGAAGACACCGAAGAAGACGGGCAGGGCGCCCAGCGCCGAGGTGATGTACTCGAAACTGTGCGGGGCCGAGATCAGGTGGACCTCCTTGTCCGGCCAGCCCTTCGCGGCGAGCATGTCGGCCATCACGCCGCGCTCGTAGATGATCCCGGCCGCGCCGAGGACGACCAGGGCGACGACCATCCACGTGGTGGCGCGGTGCTGGCGCAGGACGAGCCAGGTGAGCCCGTGCAGCAGCCCCGGCTTCTTGGCGGACTGCCCCGTGCGGGGCTGCTCGGTGAGGGTGGTGCTCATGCGGCGGCGATCCCTTCGGCCTCGATGCGGGCGGAGTGCGTGAACAGCGGCTCCGCGTCCGGTGCGCGGAGGTGGGCGAGCAGGACTTCCTCCAGGCTCGGTTCGGTGACCTCCCAGTCCGGGGCCAGCGGGCCGTTCGGACGCAGGAGGGCGCGGAACTGCCGCCCCTGGAGCCGGAATTCGACCACGGTGTGCGGGGTGAGATCGGCGGGCGGCGTGCCGTCGGGAGCGAGTCCGGTCACCAGGGCGTGGGCCGGGACCAGCTCCTCGGTGTCGCCCGCCATCCGGATCCTGCCGTCCGCGACGACCAGGAGGTAGTCGCACATGTCCTCCAGCTCGGAGAGCATGTGGGAGGACATCACCACCGTGGTGCCGCGCTCGACGGCCTCGGACATCAGCAGCGAGCCCATCTCGTCCCGGGCCAGCGGGTCGAGGTCCGCCATCGGCTCGTCGAGCAGCAGCAGATCGGGCCGCTTGCCGAAGGCCAGTGCGAACGCGACGCGGGTGCGCTGCCCTCCCGAGAGCGTGCCGACCCTGGCGTCCATCGGCACGTTGCCGGAGCGCACGATCCGCTCGGCGGCCGCCATGTCCCAGCCGGGGTTGAGTTCGCTGCCCATGCGCAGCGTCTCGGCCACGGTGAACCGCCTGAACAGCGACTTGTCCTGGGAGAGGAAGGCGTAGCGGGGCATCGCGGCCGGATCGTCCGCGGGCACGCCGAAGACGCGCAGTTCGCCCTCGGTCGGGTTCACCAGGCGGGTCGCGATCCCCAACAGGGTGCTCTTTCCGGCGCCGTTGGGGCCGACGAGACCACAGATCCGCCCGGCGGGCACCCGGAAGGAACAGTCACGCAGCGCCCAGCCGCGGCGATAACGCTTGCCCAGGCCGCGGGCCTCGAGCGCGATCTCTCCCGGGGTTCCCGCGGCACCGGCGGGGTCGGCGAAGGTCATGTCCACGCGCGCCTCTCTCGATTCCATTAAACAATTAATGGAATCATGATCTGCCCGCACCGAACATGTCAAACAGCCCCCTGGCGAACGCCAGGGGGCTGCGTGCCCCGTAAGGGGTGCGGGGAACTGCGCGGAACCGCTACTGGCCCGCGGGGAACCGCCCCTCGCCGTCCAGGGAGGACTGGAGCCGTACGTTCGCCATCCGCATGTGTTCCGCCATCGCCCGGTCCGCGGCCTCGGGGTCGCCCGCGCGGATCGCGTCCAGGACCGCGCCGTGCTCGCACAGGGTGCCGCTGACGGTGCCCTCGATGTCGCCGGCCCGCTCCATCCAGACCTGGAGCAGCGCGCGGATGCTGTGCAGGATGTCGCTGAGCACGGAGTTGCGTGCGATGTGCGCCGTCTCCAGGTGGAAGGCGATGTCGGCGTCGACGAAGGCCTTGACGTCCGAGCCCGCCTCCCGCATCCGTTCCAAGTGCCCTTCCAGGCGCCGCACATCCTCTTCGCCGGCCCGCTCGGCGGCGAGCCGTGCCGAGACGCCTTCCATGTACGTGCGCACCTCGACCAGGTCCCGGGTGCGCCGCTGACCCAGCATCAGGCCCCAGTTGATGGCGCGCGGCAGGAACTCCGATGTGCCCTCGCGGACATACGAGCCCGAGCCCGGCCTGATCTCGATGATGCCGAGGACGTCGAGCGCGGACAGCGCCCCGCGCACGCTGGAGCGGGCCACGCCGAGGGCCTCGGCGAGCTGGCGCTCGGCGGGCAGCCGGGTGCCCGGCTTGATGTTGCCGGCGGAGAGGTGGTCGAGGAGGCGCTTGGCGACCTCGCTGACCGAGGACTCGCGCACCACCGGGCGCAGGAGCTGGGCGAGATCCGGCTGCTGCTGATCGGGCTGACTGGTCACGGTCACCAGTAGACCAGACCGCCGTATCCGGTGGTCGGGGAGGACTGGCTCCGGGCCCGCATACCTCCCGCCACCTGGTGTTTGTCAAGGGTTCAACGACTCCGGCCTCTGCGACATTCGCCACTTTGGTAAATTGGTGACCAATTTGAGAATCGGGCCTAGCGTGAACTCCAGACCGGCCCCGGCGTGGCCGCCCCCGCTGCCCCCGCCGCCTGCCGAGAGTGACCCAGACCGGACAAAGCCGTCCGGCGAGCCGAGGAGTCGCCACATGCCTGCCAGCGCAGCGCCCCCCGTAGCACCGGTGACGAGATCAGGCGTCGAGAAATCGGCGATCAGGAAGGTCTCGACCCGACTCGTTCCCTTCGTGGCCCTGATGTTCTTCGTGAACTACCTGGACCGCACCGCCGTCTCCTTCGCGGAACCCAACGGGATGGGCCAGGACCTGGCGCTCACCGCCGCGCAGTTCGGCTTCGCCTCCGGGATCTTCTTCCTCGGGTACATCGTGCTCGAAGTCCCCAGCAACATGGCCCTGCACCGCTTCGGCGCCCGCCGCTGGCTGGCCCGCATCATGGTGACCTGGGGCGTCGTCTCCCTCCTCTTCACCTGGGTGAACAGCAGCACCGAGCTCTACGCCCTGCGCTTCCTGCTCGGCGTCGCGGAGGCCGGGTTCTTCCCCGGGGCGATCCTCTTCCTCAGCCAGTGGGTGCCGAGCCGCCACCGCACCAAGATCCTCGGCCTCTTCTATCTGGCCCAGCCGCTGACCACGGTCTTCGGCGCCCCGCTCGCGGGCTGGCTGATCGGCCACCACGGCCTGTTCGGCCTGGAGGGCTGGCGGGTGATGTTCCTCTTCGTGTCGGTCCCCGCGATCCTGCTCGGCGTCGTCGCCTGGTTCTATCTGATCGACCGCCCGGCCGACGCCAAGTGGCTCACCCCCGAGGAGAAGACCTGGCTCACCGGGGAACTGGCCGCGGAGAACGCCCAAAAGACCGGCCACGAGAGCGAGTCCGGTCATGAGGGCTCCGAGGGCAAGCACGCCAAGGGTGATCTGAAGGCCGCGTTCACCAACGGCCGCGTCTGGACCCTCGCCGTCGTCTACTTCGGCTTCATCTACGGCCTCTACGCCCTCGCGTTCTTCCTGCCGACCATCATCAACGGCTTCCAGGACCAGTACGGCACCACGTTCAGCGTGATGGACAAGGCCTGGATCACCGCGATCCCCTACCTCCCGGCCGCGATCGTCCTCTACTTCTGGACGCGGCACGCCACCCGCAGGGGCACCCGCACCTGGCACATCGCGGGCCCCGCGATCGTCGGCGGCGTCAGTATCCCGCTCGCCCTCTACATGGGCTCGCCGACGGCCACCGTCGCCGTCATCACGGTGACCGCGTGCGCGATCTTCGCCGCCCTGCCGGTGTTCTGGTCCGTGCCGTCCCGGTTCCTCACCGGCGCGGCCGCGGCGGCGGGCATCGCCCTGATCAACACCGCGGGCAACATCGCCGGCTTCGCCTCCAGCTACATCACCGGCTGGCTGAAGGACTTGAGCGGCGCCTACTACCTGCCGCTCTACCTGGTCGGCTTCTTCATGCTGCTCTCCGCCGCCCTGATGATCCGCCTGGGCGCCCGCGGCGGGACCGGCACACGACAGGCAGCCCACGAGCCGACGGAGGCCACGCGATGACCCGCCTGCACAACGACCCCGCCGCGTTCGCCGACGAGGCACTCGAAGGGTTCGCCGCGGCCCACGGCCGCTGGGTGCGGACCGTGCCCGGCGGTGTCGTGCGCGCGACGCCGAAGACATCCGGCCAGGTCGCCGTCGTCATCGGCGGCGGCTCCGGCCACTACCCCGCCTTCTCCGGCCTGGTCGGCCAGGGCCTGGCCCACGGAGCCGCCGTCGGCAACGTCTTCGCCTCGCCCTCCGCCCAGCAGATACGCAACGTCGCCAAGGCCGCCCACTGCGGCGGCGGGGTGCTTCTCATGTACGGCAACTACGCGGGCGACGTCCTGCACTTCGGCCAGGCGGCCGAGCGGCTGCGGGGCGAGGGCATCGACACCTCCGCCGTCGCCGTCACCGACGACGTGGCAAGCGCCGCCCCCGCCGAGTCGGCCAAACGGCGCGGCATCGCGGGCGACCTGCCCGTCTTCAAGGTGGTCGCCGCGGCGGCGGAACAGGGCCTCCCGCTGGCCGGCGTGACCCGCGTCGCCGAGCATGCGAACGCCCGTACCCGCTCCTTCGGCATCGCCTTCTCCGGCTGCACCCTGCCCGGAGCCGAGGAAGCCCTGTTCACCGTCCCCGAGGGACGGATGGCGCTCGGCCTCGGCATCCACGGCGAACCCGGCATCGACGAGCGGCCCGTGCCGAGCGCGGACGAGGCCGCCGACCTGCTCGTCTCCGCCCTCCTCAAGGAACTTCCCGAGGGCATAACGGAGTTGAGGGGCCAGCGCGCCGCCGTCATCCTCAACGGCCTGGGCTCCGTGAAGTACGAGGAACTGTTCGTCGTCTATCGCCGGGTCGCCTCACTCCTCGCCGAAGCGGGCGTCGAACCCGTCGACCCCGAGGTCGGCGAGCTGGTCACCAGCTTCGACATGGCGGGCGTCTCGCTCACCCTGACCTGGCTCGACGACGAACTCGAAGCCCTGTGGACGGCACCGGCCGACACCCCCGCCTACCGCAAGGGCACGGTCACCGCCCCCGCCGCCGACCCCTCGTACGAGAGCGAGGACGAGAGCGGCCTCGACGACATCTACGTCAGCGACGCCGTCCTGCCCGCAGCCACCGACGCCTCCCGCCGGGCCGCCGCCACCGCCCTCGAAGCCCTGCGGATCATCAAGGACACCGTCGAGGAGCACGCCGACGACCTCGGCCGCATCGACGCCGTCGCGGGCGACGGGGACCACGGCATCGGCATGCGGCGCGGCTCGCTCGGCGCCCACGAAGCCGCCGTACGGGCCCAGGAGTCGGGCGCCGGAGCGCAGACCCTGCTCACCCTCGCGGGCCACGCCTGGGCCGACAAGGCGGGCGGCACGTCGGGCGCCCTGTGGGGCGTGATCCTGCGCTCCGTCGGCGCCGCGCTCGGCGACACCGCGCGCCCCGATGCCGCCGCCCTCGCGCAGGGCGTACGCGAGGCGTCCGAGGGCGTGACGGCGCTCGGCGGCGCACAGGTGGGCGACAAGACCATGGTCGACGTCCTCGTACCGCTCGCAGAGACCCTCTCCGCGCAGGTCACCGCCGGTGCCGACCTCGCCGCCGCCTGGGACGCCGCCGCCACCGCCGCCGAGGGGGCAGCCAGGGACACGGCGCGGCTGCTTCCCCGGATGGGCCGGGCCCGGCCGCACGCCGAGAAGTCCCTGGGCACCGTCGACGCCGGCGCCCACTCCCTCGCCCTGATCGCCCGCGCCGTACACGGCGTTCTCACCCACCGCGGCTGAGCGTCACCACCACCGCAGTTAAGGAAGCAAGTCATGACCGAGAAGCTCCGTGTCGTCGTCGGCTGCGACGACGCCGGCTACCAGTACAAGGAAGCCCTCAAGCAGGACCTGAGGGACAGCGACCTGGTCGCGTCCGTCACCGACGTGGGCGTGGACGCCGACGGGCACACCGCCTACCCCAAGGTCGCCATCGCCGCCGCCGAGATGATCGCGCGCGGCGAGGCCGACCGCGCCCTCCTGGTGTGCGGCACCGGGCTCGGCGTCGCGATCGCCGCCAACAAGGTCAAGGGGGTACGGGCGGTCACCGCGCACGACTCGTTCTCCGTGGAGCGCGCGATCCTCTCCAACAACGCCCAGGTGCTCACCTTCGGGCAGCGCGTCGTCGGCATTGAACTGGCCCGCCGCCTCGCCGCCGAGTGGCTGACCTACCGTTTCGACGAGACCTCGCCGTCCGCCGCCAAGGTGCAGCTGATGAGCGACTACGAGGCCGCCTGATGCCGTCCCGCCCGGTCACCATCGGGGTGAGCCTGAAGATGTACTTCGGGCACACCCAGACCCTCAACTGGGCCCGCCGCCTGGCCCGTACGGCCGACCTGCACCCGGCCGTCACCGGCGGCGCGGCCCGCCTCTTCGTCCTGCCCGCGTTCCCCGCGATCGTCCCGGTCGCCGGGATCCTGGCCGGTTCCGGCGTCGCGGTCGGCGCCCAGGACATCGCCACCGAGGACGCGGGCCCCTACACCGGCGAGGTCTCGGGGCCCTCCCTCAAGGAGATCGGCTGCCGTTACGCCGAGGTCGGTCACGCCGAGCGCCGCCGCCTCTACGGCGAGGGAGACACCGTCGTCGCCGCCAAGACGGCCGCCGCCCTGCGCAACGGCCTCACCCCCGTCCTCTGCGTCGGCGAACTCGACCCGGTCACCCCGGACGAGGCGGCCCGCCGCACCGTCGCCGAAGCCGAACGGCTGCTGCACGGCACCACCGGCGAGGTCGTCCTCGCCTACGAGCCGCAGTGGGCGATCGGCGCCGCCGAACCCGCGTCCGCCGCCCACATCACCACGGTGTGCGCCGCCCTGACCCGCTGGCTCGACGCGCACCCCGCGCACACCGGCTCGACCGTCATCTACGGCGGCAGCGCGGGCCCCGGCCTACTCACCCGGCTCGGTCCGGACGTCGGCGGCCTCTTCCTGGGCCGCTTCGCCCACGACCCGGCCGCCGTCGAGTCCATCCTCGACGAGGTGCTCAACAGCTCCCACGCGGAGGTGGCGTGATGGCGTACGGCATCAGCACCTACGCCTACTTCTGGCGCATCTCCGCGCGCGCCCCGCGGCCCATGACGCTGCCCGGCATGCTGCGCGACACCCGCGCCCTGGGCGGCGAGGTCTTCCAGATCTGCGACTACCCCGAGATCGAGACGTACGACGCGGCGCAGCTCGCCGATGTCCGTGCCCTCGCCGACGACCTCGGCCTGACGCTGGAGCTCGGCACCCGCGGCGTGCGACCCGACCACCTGCTCAAGTACCTGGACATGGCACGGCAGTTGGGCGTCACGCTCGTCCGCTCCATGATGAACACCGCCACCCACCGGCCGACCCCCGCCGAGGCGATCGCGCTGCTCGGCGCGTCCGTGCCCGCGTACGCGGACGCCGGAGTGACGCTCGGCCTGGAGACGTACGAGCAGGTCTCCACGGACGACCTCGTCACCGTCGTCCGCGGCGTCGACAGCCGCCATCTCGGCGTCGTCCTCGACCCCGGCAACAGCGTGGCCCGCCTGGAGCGTCCCGCCGACGTGGTAGCGGCGACCGCGCCGTACGTGGTGAACATCCACGTCAAGGACTTCGCCTTCACCCGCCGTGACGGCTGGGTCGGCTTCACCTACGCGGGCTGCCCGCTCGGCACCGGCCTCCTCGACTACGACGGCATGATCGCCGCAGTCGGCGCGGCCCGCACACCCGGCGCACCCGGCGTGAACCAGATCGTGGAGCACTGGCTCCCGTGGCAGGACGGCGGCTTCGACGCCACGGCCCGCCTCGAACACCAGTGGACGCAACACAGCATCAGCACACTTCTGAGGAGCGAGTAATGGCCACCGAGATCAACACCGAGGTCGACGTGAAGACCGTCGCCGTCATCGGGGCCGCCGGCAAGATGGGCCAGCGTGTCTCCGACAACCTCGTGAAGAGCGACTTCCGGGTCCTCTTCTCCGAGGCGTCCGCCAAGGGCCAGGAGCTCATCCGCGGCCTCGGCCGCGAGCTGACCGAATCCGCCGACGCCGTCGCGGAGGCGGACGTCGTGATCCTCGCCGTCCCCGACGTCGTGCTCGGCACGGTCTCCGCCGAACTCGTCCCGCTGATGCGGTCCGGCGCCGTCGTCCTGACCCTCGACCCGGCCGCCGCCTACGCGGGCCTGCTCTTCGAGCGCGACGACATCCACTACGCGTGCGCCCACCCCTGCCACCCGTCCGTCTTCCTGGAGCGCACCACCAAGGAGGAGTGGCAGGACACCTTCGGCGGGATCGCCGCACCCCAGGAGGTCGTCGCCGCCTACGAAGGCGGCGACGAGGACAAGCGCGAACTCGCCGACTCCGTGATCCGCGTGATGTACGCGCCGGTCGTCGACGTGCACTGGGTGAGTGTCAAGCAGCTCGCCGTCCTGGAGCCGACCCTCGTCGAGACCATCGCCTGCATGGTCGGCGCGCTGCTCACCGAGGCGCTGCACGAGACCGTGCACACCGTCGGCGTCCCCGAGAAGGCCGCCCGCGCGATGCTCCTCGGCCACACCCAGGTGGCGCTCGCCAACACCCTCAAGGGCTCCAACCCGTTCTCCGACGCGTGCCTGATCGCGATGGACTACGGCCGTGAGTCGATCGTGCGCGAGGACTGGAAGAAGGTCTTCGACGACGAGGAGCTCGACAAGGTCATCACGCGCATGCTGAAGATCAAGGAGATCAAGCGCTGATCCGTGCGCGGGTCGCGGCGGGTTACCGGGTTACGGCACCGGCTTGGCCACCGGTGCCGCGGCCTCACGCTGATGCGGGATCAGACCCGGCGGCAGCTCGCCCTGCTGGACGTTGACCGTCCTGACCGGGGCGGGCACCCGGATGCCCTCGGCGCGGTAGCGCTGGTGGAGCTGCTTGATGAACTCGTGCTTGATGCGGTACTGGTCGCTGAACTCGCCGACGCCCAGGATCACCGTGAAGCTGATCCTTGAGTCGCCGAACGTGTGGAAACGCACGGCGGGTTCGTGCTCGGGAAGGGCGCCGTCGACGTCCTTCATGACGCTCTCCACGACCTCCGTCGTGATCCGCTCGACCTGCTCCAGATCACTGTCGTAGCTGACACCGACCTGGACCATGATGGACAGGTCCTGCTCGGGGCGGCTGAAGTTGGTCATGTTCGTGCCCGCGAGCTGGGCGTTGGGGATGATGACGAGGTTGTTCGACAGCTGACGCACCACCGTGTTGCGCCAGTTGATGTCGACGACGTAGCCCTCCTCGCCGCTGCTGAGCTTGATGTAGTCGCCCGGCTGCACCGTCTTCGCGGCGAGGATGTGCACGCCCGCGAAGAGGTTGGCCAGGGTGTCCTGAAGGGCCAGGGCCACCGCGAGGCCGCCGACGCCCAGGGCCGTGAGCAGCGGGGCGATGGAGACGCCGAGCGTCTGCAGGACGACGAGGAAACCCATCGCGAGCACGACGACCCGGGTGATGTTGACGAAGATCGTCGCCGAGCCCGCGACGCCCGACCGGGACTGCGCGACCGACTTGACCAGGGTGGTGACCACGCGGGCCGCCGTCAGGGTCGCGGCGAGGACGAGCAGGGCGGTCAGCGTCATCGAGACGTTGCGGCCGGTCCTCGGCGTGAGCGGAAGCGCCGCCGCCGCGACGGCCGCGCCGGCGGTTATCGCCGCGCAGGGGACCAGCGTGCGCACGGCGTCGACGATGACGTCGTCGCCGCTCCACCGGGTCCGGCTGGCCCGTTCACCGAGCCACC
Source organism: Streptomyces sp. NPDC046925 (assembly GCF_040644915.1). NCBI lineage: Bacteria > Bacillati > Actinomycetota > Actinomycetes > Kitasatosporales > Streptomycetaceae > Streptomyces > Streptomyces sp. NPDC046925. The sequence goes on from NZ_JBEYWZ010000001.1 coordinate 1,184,846, forward strand.
GCAGGACCATGCGCAGCAGCAGACCCGCCGCGATGCCAACGGCCACCGCTATACCGGCGGTGATCAGGTCGTGCCATGTGAGGGCTCGCTCCATCAGTTCATTCTCCAGGTGTGCGGGCGCACCGGACACATGTTCGCGGTCCGGCGCGAGCGTCATCCTGCCCCATGGGTGCGGCACCGTTGCCGGGGGCCCGCGCCAAGCCTGCCGTCAACCGGCCCGGCGCAGGGCGATTTCAGACATCCCGTGCGCCCGGCCTACGGCTTGCGCGCCACCCCCGCGTACATCGACACCGGCGTCCCGTTCCTGACCTCGTCGACACCGAGCTCCGGATGCCAGTCCGGCAGCCAGCCGATGCCGGGGTCGAGCAGTTCCAGGCCCTCGAAGAACCGCTCCACCTCGCCCCGCGCACGCGGTACGAGCGTGACGCCGCCCGCCCTGTACATCTCCACCGCCTGCCGTGTCCGCACCGGATCGAAGTCGCTCGAAATCTGGGAAAGGACCAGATGGCTGCCCGGCGCGAGCGCCGCCACGAGCGTCTCCACGACGTCGTACGCACCGTCGTCGTCGCTGATGAAGTGCAGCAGCGCGTTGAGCGAAACGGCCACCGGCTCGCTGAAGTCCAGTACGCCCTCGGCCTGTTCGAGGATCTTGTCCGGCTCGCGCGCGTCCGCCTGGAGGAACTCCGTCGCCCCCTCGGGCGTCCCCCGCAGCAGCGCCTCCGCGTGCGCGAGCACGGTCGGATCGTTGTCCACGTACACCACGCGGGCCTCGGCGGCGGCGAACTGGGCGATGCGGTGCAGGTTCGGCTCGGTGGGGATACCGGCGCCGATGTCCAGAAACTGGCGTATCCCGGCCTGACCCGCCAGATGGCGCGTGGCGCGCTGCATGAACCACCGGTTGTGCTGGGCGTAGTACTTGGCCTGCGGTTCGAGCGACACGATCTGCTGCCCGAGCTCCACGTCCACCGGGTAGTTGTCCTTGCCGCCCAGGTACCAGTCGTAGACCCGGGCGGGGTGCGCCTTGCTGGTGTCGATCGGATGCGTGGCGGGCGGCGGGATCGCGGTCATGCGTCAACTCCCAGGGGATCGGCGGGCGTTCAGACGGACTTCGCGTGCATCCGGCCATCGTGCCCGCTCGGCCCACCGCGCTCAAGAACCACCCGGATCGCACAGCACACGTAATTCTGCTCCCGCGCAGGGGGTTCCCTGACGGTGATGATTATGCAAGTCTCCTCCTTAATCTCCGGGAGAAGCGGTTGACCCACAGGTCAACAGTGCTGTCCCGGCCTCGACAGGGGTGAAGAAGTGTTGCGGAACGGAACGCGGGGGCATGACCTCGCCTCGTTGCGCCGCCTGAACACCACCGTCGTGCTGCGCGCCCTGCACCGCCGCAGCCCGCAGACACTCGCGGAGCTCGCCGCCGGCACCGGACTCTCCCGGCCCACCGTGGAAGCCGCCCTGGAGGAGCTGACCGCGCACGGCTGGGCGGGGGAGGCCGAGCGCGACGAAGGCGAGCGCGCGCCCGGCCGCCCCGCCCGGCGCTTCCGGTTCCGCGTGGAGGCGGGCAGGGTCCTGGGCGCCGACATCGGCCTGCACAAGATGGTGCTGCTCCTCGCCGACCTCGGCGGCACGGTCCTCGCCGTGCACCGCGAGGACATCGACCCGGAGCTGGGCGGCGCCGGCCGGCTCGACCTCCTGTGCAGGGGACTCGAAGCCTTCCTGGCCGCGCACGCCGTGCGGCGCGACGACCTCCTCGCCCGCTGCGTGGGCGTACCGGGCGTCGTCGACGCGGGCGGCACCATCACCTCGCACGTCATCCCCGAATGGTCCGGCGTCGACCTCGGGCGGCTGCTCGCCGACGAGGAACCGGGCCACACCCTCGTCGAGAACGACGTGAACCTCGCCGTGCTCGCCGAGCGCTGGCAGGGCGCCGCCACCCTCGCCGGTGACGTCGTCTGCGTCCTGACCGGCCACCGCGTGGCCTGCAGCCTCACCATCGGCGGACGGCTGCACCGGGGGCGGCGCGGCGGCGCGGGCGAACTGGGCCTGCTCCCGCTGCTCGGCATGAACACCGCGCAGGAGGCGCTCAGCTGGAAGGGCGCACGGCACCCCGGCGAGTCCGAGGTGGCCGCCCTCGCCCGCGCGGCGGACGACGCGGACCCGCGCGCCCTCGCCGCCGTCGCCGATTTCGCCGACCGCATCACGCCCGGCATCGCCGCCCTCGCCCTCGCCGTCGACCCCGAGCTCGTGGTGCTCACCGGCGGCGCGACCCCGCTCGGCGGCCATCTCGTGCCGCTCATCGAGGACAGGCTGCGCCCGCTGACCCTGCACGTCCCCCGCATCGCACTGAGCACGCTCGGCGAACGGGGCGTCGCGATCGGCGCCGTACGCAAGGCACTTGACCAGGTCGAATCCGACCTCCTGACGGATTCGGCGCTCTAGGACAGGAGGCACCCATGCGCAGGAGAACACTGCTGTACGGAGCGATGGCGGCGCCCCTGCTCGCCGCCTGCTCCCGACAGAGTGACGACGGCAAGGAGAGCGGCGGCCGGACCACCCTCTCCTACGGGGTCTGGGACGTGGCCCATGTGCCGGGGCTGCAGAAGGTGATCGACGCCTTCGAGAAGGAGAACCCCGACATATCCGTGCGCATAGAACTCACGCCCTGGTCGAGCTACTGGACCACCCTCAAGACCTCCATGCGCGGCGGCACGGCCCCCGACGTCTTCTGGATGAACGCGGTCAATCTCCAGCTCTACGCGTCCAGCGGCGTCCTGGAACCCCTCAGCGGACACATCAAGAGTGACGCGACCCCCGTGGACCGCCACCCCGAAGCGCTCGTGAAGATCTACGCCTACCAGGGCACGCAGTACGGCATTCCCAAGGACTTCGACACCATCGGCCTCTGGTACAACAAGGCGCTCTTCGACAAGGCGGGCATCAAGTACCCGGACGCGACCTGGACCTGGGACGACGTACGCGACGCCGCCGCCGAACTGACCAACCCGCGCGAGCGTGTGCACGGCATGGCCGCCGAGATGGACCGCCAGGCCCAGATCTACCCCGCCATCCACGGCGCGGGCGGCTACGTCCTCAAGGACGGGAAGTCCGGCTTCGGCGACGAGCGGTCCATCGAGGGCCTGCGCTACTGGACCGACATGATCGACCGCGGCTGGTCACCGCCGCAGAGCGCGATGGTCGAGTCCAAGGCACGCAACCGCTTCTGGTCGGAGAAGGCCGCCATGGTCTACGAGATATCCGCGTACTCCGGCCAGATGCACGCCACCCCCGCGATCAAGGACCACGGAGGCGTCGCCGTGCTGCCCAAGGGCCGCGAGCGCGCCACGATCATCCACGGCCTCGCCAACGTCATCTCCGCCAAGAGCCGCAAGAAGGCGGCCGCCTGGAAGTTCGTCCACTTCATGGCGGGCCGCAAGGCCGCCGAGATCCAGGCGTCGACGGGCGTCACCATCTCCTCGTACGAGGGGACGCAGGACGCCTGGATCAAGTCGATGCCCGAGTTCGACCTGAAGCACTTCGTCGACATGCTGGACTACGCCGTGCCCTACCCCAGCTCGAAGAACACCGCGGTCTGGGAGAACCTCCAGTACCCGCTCCTGGGCGCCGCGTTCAGCGGCAAGGGCGGCATCGAGAGCGCCGCGCGCACGCTGGGCGAACAGATGGACCGGGCCCTGAAGGAGGAGCGCGCATGATGAGTGTCTTTCCCTCCACGGCGGCGGCGAAGGCGGCGGAGCGCGGCAAACCGGCGTCCGGAGCCAGACCCGGCGTGCCCAAGCCACGCCGCCAGCGCGCCGCCTACCTCTTCGTCGCGCCGCTCGGCATCGGCTTCGCCGTCTTCTACTTCTGGCCGCTGCTCCAGACCTTCTTCTACAGCTTCACCGAGTTCGGGGCGTTCGGCGGCAACACCTGGGTCGGCACGGACAACTACGTGCGCGTCCTCAAGGACGTCACCGTCTGGCAGGCGCTCGGCAACACACTGATCTACTGCGTCATCGGGCTGCTCGCCCTGCCGCTCGCGATCGGCGTCGCGGCGCTGCTCAACCGGCGCGGACTGCGCGGCGTCCCGGTCTACCGCGCGCTCTACTTCATCCCGTTCGTGACGCTGCCCGTCGCCGTCGGACTCGTCTGGAACTGGCTCTACAACGGCGACTACGGCCTGATCAACGAAGTCTTCGAGTTCTTCGGCGCGGACCGCCGCTACTGGGTCTCCGACCCCTCGACCGCCGTGTACGCGATCGGCACCGTCATGGTCTGGTCGACCACCGGCTACTACTTGATCATCTTCATGGCGGGCATCAAGGGCATCCCGCAGGACTACTACGAAGCCGCCGAGCTGGACGGCGCCGGGCCGCTGCGCCGCTTCTTCACCATCACCCTGCCGCTGCTCAGCCCGACGATCTTCTTCGCGTCCATCATCTGCATGATCAACTCACTGCAGACCTTCGACCTGATCTACATCATGATGGCCGAGAAGAACCCGGCGATCGGCGACACCCAGTCCGTGGTGAGCCTCTTCTACAAATGGGCCTTCGTCGAGAACGCCCAGGGCGCCGCCGCCGCGCTCGCCTTCCTGCTCATGCTGATCATCGCGGCGCTGACGCTGGTGCAGTTCAGGCTGCAGAAGAGGTGGGTCCACTATGCCTGAGTCCTCCGTACGGCAGGCCGGCCGCCGGCGCTTCGACGCCGGGTCCGTCGCCACGCACGCGGTGCTCTCGCTGGGCGCCCTGGTGATGGTCTTCCCCTTCCTGTGGCAGCTGCTCACCGCGGCCAAGTCCCTCGCCGAGACGGCCAAGGTGCCGCCGACCTTCCTGCCCGACACCTGGAACTGGTCGAGCTTCGAAGAGGTCTTCACCGCGCTGCCGTTCCGGGAGATGCTCTTCAACAGCGTCTTCAACACCGTGGGGCGCACGGTCGGGCAGCTGGTGTTCTGCTCCCTGGCCGCCTACGCCTTCGCGCGCATGCAGTTCCGGGGCCGCAACGTCCTGTTCGGGCTCTTCCTGTCCGTGCTCATGGTGCCGAGCTCGCTGCTCGTCCTGCCGCAGTACGACATCATCCAGCGGCTCGGCCTGCTCAACTCGGCGCCCGCGCTGTTCCTGCCCGGCATGTTCAGCGCGTTCGGCACCTTCATGCTGCGGCAGTTCTTCCTCACGCTGCCCAAGGAGCTCGAGGAGGCCGCGCGGATCGACGGAGCGGGGGCGTTCCGCATCTTCTGGTCGATCATGCTGCCACTGGTGCGGCCCGCGCTCGCCGCGCTCGCCGTCATCACCGCGATGTGGTCCTGGAACGACCTCCTGTGGCCGCTGATCGTGAACACCGATCCGCAGAAGATGCCCATCAGTGCCGGACTGACCTCCCTGGAGGGGCAGTTCGAGACCAACTATCCCGTGATGATGGCCGGTTCGCTGATCGCGAGCCTGCCGATGCTCCTCGTCTACGTCCTCCTCCAGCGGCACTTCGTGCAGAGTGTCGCGCTCTCCGGCTCCAAGAGCTGACCCCCACCTCAGGACCACGAAAGGTTGCTCCGCTCATGCGAATAGGCCTGATCGGCGCGGGCGGCATCGCCCGCGCCCATCTCCCCGGCTGGCTGGAACTGGGTGCGCGCGTCGGCGTGTACACCGTCGACGGCTCGGCGGAGAAGCTCGCCGCCGAGTACGCGGGGCGTGACGTCGTCGCGGCGGGCAGCCTCGGCGAACTGCTCGCCGACTGCACGGCCGTCGACATCTGCACGCCCACGCCCACCCACAAGGAACTCGCCCTCGCGGCCGTCGCCGCGGGCCGGCACGTCATCTGCGAGAAGCCGCTCGCCCTCAATGCCGCCGACGCCGAGGAGATCGCGGCAGCCGCCGAGGCGGCGGGCGTGCGGCTCCACCCGGCTCATGTCGTGCGGTACTTCCCGGCGTACGCGGCCATGCAAAAGGCAGTGGCGAGTGGCGAGTTGGGCGATCTCGCCGTGCTGCGGTTCACGCGGGGCGGGGCGCGCCCGCAGTGGGCTCCCTGGTTCGCCGACCCCGCCCAGTCCGGTGGCGTGATCATGGATCTGATGGTGCACGACATCGACATCGCCCGCTGGATCGCGGGCGACGTGATCCGCGTGCACGCGCAGACGCGAGGCGTCGAGCACGCCACCGGCGCCGAACAGGCCGAGGTCGTGTCGGCGACCGCCGTGCTCACCCACGCCTCCGGCGTGATCAGCCACATCACCGGACTGTGGGGCCTCGCGGACCAGCAGTTCCGTACGACGTTCCGGGTCGCGGGCAGCGACGGACTCCTGCGGCACGACTCCACGTCCGTGCCCGGCTACCGCATCACCGCGCAGGGGGTGCGCGCGGCCAACGAGGGCATTCCCTCCAGCCCGATGACGGAGAGCCCCTACCTGTCCGAGCTGCGGGAGTTCGCGGCCTCGTGGCAGGAGGGCGGCGGCGAACCGCGGGTGAGCGCCGGGGACGGGATCGAAGCGGTGCGGATCGCCGAGGCGGCGGTGGAGTCGAGCCGTACGGGCCGGGCGGTCGAGATCCGCGCGGGTATCACGAGCACGGCCATCACGAGCACCGGCATCACGAACACGAAGGGGGTCACGCGATGAAGGTCGCCGTGCTGTCGTTCGCCCATGTCCACGCGGCCGGATATCTGCGGCTCCTGTCCCGTATGCCGGGCATCGAGGTCATCGGCAGCGACCCGGACACCGCGTCGGCCGCGCCCGGCGAGGTGCGGGGGCGCGCGTTCGCCGAGGAGATGGGGGCGGCGTATGCGCAGACGTACGAGGAGGTGTTCGCCTGGGGCCCGGACGCGGTGATCGTCTGCTCCGAGAACGCCCGCCACCGGCCTTTGGTGGAGCTCGCCGCGTCGCACGGCGTGGACGTCCTGTGCGAGAAGCCGCTGGCCACGACCGTCGAGGACGGCGAGGCGATGCTGGCGGCCTGCCGCGCGGCAGGTGTACGGCTCGCGGTCGCCTTTCCCGTCCGCTTCAGCCCCGCGTACGCGGCCGTCAAGGCGGCCGTCGCTTCGGGTGAGGCGGGCCGGGTCCTGACGGTGTCCGGCGCGAACAACGGGTCCATGCCGAGCGTCCGGCGCTGGTTCGCCGACCCCGAACTCGCGGGCGGGGGCGCCTTGATGGACCACACCGTCCACATCGCCGACCTCCTGGACGACCTCTTCGGGGAGGCCCGCCCGGTCGACGTGTACGCCCAGACGAACAACCGCATGTACGAGGGCGAGGTCGACGCCGAGACCAGCGGGCTGGTCACCGTGACCTACGACAACGGCTCGGTGGCCACCATCGACTGCAGCTGGTCGCACCCCCGCTCGCACCACTCCTGGGGCGGGCTCGAACTCACCGTGGTCGGTGAGCGGGCGACCCTGGAGATGGACGCCTTCGACCAGACGGTCCACGGCTTCAGCGAACGCCGCGGCCAGGGCCTCGAACTCCCCTTCGGCGCCGACCTGGACGAACTGATGCTCCGGGCGTTCCTGTACGGCCCCGACGAGGGCGGTATGAACGTGGCCGACGGCGAGGGCGGCCTACGAACACTGAAAATAGTGACGGCAGGCTATGAGTCGGCCCGGAGCGGGGTTCCGGTGGCGGTGAACTGAGGGGGGCGCTGCGGCGGCCGGGGGCATCCGGCGGGTGACGTTGCGCTTCCCAGCGTGGGCACCGCCAGGCCCGGGGTCCGTCGCCCTCAGCCGCCGAAGAGCTGGGTCCAGTACGTGCCCGCCGAGCCGCCGCCCGCGAAGCCGACGCCGAGGTGGGTGAAGGACGGTTTGAGGATGTTGGCCCGGTGGCCGGGGCTGTTCATCCAGCCGTCCACCACCTCGGCGGGCGTGCGCTGCCCGCAGGCGATGTTCTCGCCGATCGAGCGGTGCGTACTGCCCGCCGCTGACGCGCGGTCCCAGGGTTGCCCGCCGTCCGGCGACGTGTGGGCGTAGAAGGCGCGGGCGATCATGTCCGCGCTGTGGTTCTGCGCCGCCACGGTCAGGAGCGGGTCGGGGGAGAGGGGGCCGAGTCCGGCCGCGGTCCGTTCGGCGTTGGTGAGCCGCAGCACGGAGTTCCCCCACTCCGCGAGCCCCTGCGGGGTGAACGGGGCGGCCCATAGCGCCGTCCAGTAGAGGTCGCCGGAGCGCGCGTCGGCGGTGTGGGCCACCCCGACCTGCGTGTAGATGCGGCTGTGCACCGTACGCCGTGACTGCTCGCCCGAGAGGCAGTACTCCACGAAGTCGGCGGGCGTCCGCGGCCCGGAGACCAGATGCTCGCCGATGGCCAGATACGCATACCCGCCCGCGACGACGCGCTGGTAGAGGGACGTGCCGTCCGCGTGCTCCGAGCTGAGCACGGACCGCGCCGCCATCCCGGCGGCATGCGCGCCCGCGGCGGCGGTCAGCCGGGCATCGAGGGTGACCGGCGGCGCGCCCACCGACGCCCGCGAGGCGTTCACCAGCGGGAGGAACCCGTCGGGGTCGGCCGGCCCCGGGGAGGCGGCCGGCCCGGCGTGCGCGGACCGGTCGGAAGGGATGAGCGGCCGTCCGGAAGACGCGGGCCGGAAAGGCGGCGGTCCGGAGGGCGCGGGCGACCGAGGAGGACCGGAGGAGGTGCCAGGCCGTGCACCGGACGGGGTGCCGGGCCGTCCACCGGAGGGGGCGCCGGGCCCCGCACCGGCAAAGGCGCCCGGCCCTGCACCGGACGGAGAGCCCGGCCGCGCACCGGAAGAGGCGCCCGGCCCTGCACCGGAACCCACCGGCGGCTGCGGCGCCTCCTCCTGCGCCACATCCACCCCGAAGTCCCTCGCCACCCCCGCGAGCCCGTCCGCGTACCCCTGGCCGATCGCCCGCAGCTTCCACCCCGTCCCCCGGCGGTAGATCTCCGCGAGCAGCAGCACCGTCTCGCGGTCGGGGCGCGGCGGTGTGAAACGGGCCACGGGCTGACCGCCGGGCCCGTGCACCTGGAGCGCGACGGCGGGCAGGCGGCCCAGGGGAGTGCCCGGCTCGGCGGGGCTGACGGCCACGGTGACGCGGCTGGCACCGGCGCGCAGGTGCCGCACGTCGACCGTGACCGAGTCGCCCCGGAGCCGGGCGCCGGGCGCGGCGGGCTGGTTGTAGAAGACGAAGTCGCCGTCGCCGGCGACCTTCCCGCTGTCATCCGTGACGATCACGGACAGGTCGAAGGGGCCGGGCACCCGCAGCGTGACGGCACCGTCCGGCAGCGGCACGTTCCCCCCGGCAACCAGCTCGTTCATGCAAGGACAACGCGAGAGCGCCGCCACGGGGTTCCCGGCAGAACACGGCGCCGGACAGGGCGCCGGACAGAGCGGCACCGCAGCGCGGAGGACCGCTGAGACCGGAGCCGGATCCGCGCCGAAATCGGCGGGTATTAGCGTGGGGTCCACGGGAAAGCACAATTCACCGACAGGATCCGAGGTGCCCGGCAGATGGCAAGCCGCAGCGAGAGCCGTACCCAGCTCGTCGAAGGACTCATGGAGCGGTTCCCGCAGGTGCCGCGAGAGGCGGTGATCAAGGAGGACCTGCTCAGGGGCGGAATGGCCTTCGACGAGTCCGCCCTCAGCGACAACGAGGGAGGCGACGTCAAGCCGAAGTCGTACTTCATCTTCTCCTTCGACCACAGCACCCTGCCCGAGCTCGGCGCCGCCGCCCTGCGCCGCCCGCCCGAGGAGATCGTCCTCACCGGCGGCCCCTACGACCTGCGCCGCACGGTCGTCTCGGTCCGCGTGAACCCCTCGTCGCCCTACCGCGTCGCCGCGGACGACGACGGCGTCCTGGGCCTCTACCTGGACGGCGTCCGGATCTCCGACGTGGGCCTGCCGCCGATGCCGGACTACTACCGGCACACGCTGGAGAACGGCAAGTCCGTCATGGAGGTGGCGCCCACCATCCAGTGGGGCTACCTCATCTACCTGACGGTCTTCCGGGTCTGCCAGTACTTCGGCGCCAAGGAGGAGTGCGGGTACTGCGACATCAACCACAACTGGCGCCAGCAGAAGGCGGCGGGCCGCCCCTACACGGGCGTGAAGCCGATGGACGAGGTCCTCGAAGCCCTCGCCATCATCGACAAGTACGACACCGCGAAGTCCTCCACCGCGTACACGCTCACCGGCGGCGCCATCACCTCGCAGCTCCAGGGCAAGGACGAGGCCGACTTCTACGGGCAGTACGCGAAGGCCATCGAGGAGCGCTTCCCCGGCCGCTGGATCGGCAAGGTCGTCGCGCAGGCCCTGCCCAAGGCGGACGTCCAGCGCTTCCACGACTACGGCGTGCGGATCTACCACCCCAACTACGAGGTGTGGGACCCGTACCTCTTCGAGCGCTACTGCCCCGGCAAGGAGCGCTACGTGGGCCGCGACGAGTGGCACCGCCGCATCCTGGACTCCGCCGAGGTCTTCGGACCGCGCAACGTCATCCCGAACTTCGTGGCGGGCGTGGAGATGGCGGAGCCGTTCGGCTTCAAGACGGTCGGCGAGGCGATCGACTCCACCGTCGAGGGCCTGCAGTACTTCATGTCGCGCGGCATCACGCCCCGCTTCACCACCTGGTGCCCGGAGCCCACGACACCGCTGGGCAAGGCGAACCCGCTGGGCGCCCCGCTGGAGTACCACGTACGTCTCCTGGAGGCGTACCGCGCCACGATGGAGGACAACGGCCTGTCGTCGCCGCCCGGATACGGTCCCGCGGGGCCGGGGCGCGCGGTGTTCTCCGTCTCCTCGTTCATGGACAGCCTGGCCCCCGAGGCGGCTGCCCCCGAGGACCAGGTGTCGCAGACCGCGGCGACCGGCAAGGCCTAGGCCGTCTCCTCCGCGGCGCCGACGCGGCCGGTGACCAGCAGGTCGCCGTCCGGGGTGCGCCGCGCGAGGTGTCCGGTGCGGAAGTAGCCGTCGGCGGTGAAGGAGCGCGCCTTGCGTTCGGGCGCACGGTAGTAGCCCCGCGGGATGGACGGCCCGCGGGCGAGGAGTTCGCCGGGCTCCCCGTCGGGCACGTCCTCGCCGTCGGCGCCGACCACGCGGAACTCGTCGTCCGGCGAGAGCGGCCGGCCCTGCGCGGCCGGCACGGTCTCGCCGGGACGGGCGGGCCGGGCGAGGACGAGGGGCCCCTCGGCCAGCGCGAAGACCCGCTGGAGGTGGCAGCCGAGCCCGGAGCGCAGCCGCTCGGCGGTCTCCGGGTCCGCGGGCGCGCCGCCGACCTGCACGAGCCGCAGACTGCTCAGGTCGGCCCCGGACGCGGGAAGCGCGTCGAGCCAGCGCCGGGCGGCGGCGGGCGCAAGGGCCGTGACGGTGACGTGCTCCCGCTCGACGGCCGCGAGGCAGTCGGCCGGTGACTGGTTCTCGGCCAGGACGACAGTGCCGCCGACGGAGAGGGTGCCGAGGATGCCGGGGCAGCCGAAGGCGAGGTTGAATTCGGCGGGCAGCGCGGCGAGATACACGTCGTCCTCGGTGAGCGACACCGCGTCGGCGGCGGCCCGCGCCTGGTAGGCGTAGTCGTCGTGGGTGCGCGCGATGAGCTCGGGCATCGCGGTGACGTCCGCGTTGGTGTCTTCGGAGAGCAGGAAGAACGCCACCTGGTCGGCGCTCTGAGCGACTGCCGGACCGGGCGGGGCGTCGACGGAGGCCAGCGGGAAGTAGTGACAGCCCGAGGAGTCGGTCGTCATGCCCCCGTACGGGGACGCCTCGCCCGGCGCCTCAAGGGTGAACACCCGGCGCAGGAACGCCCCGCGCGCCGCGATGTCCGCTGCCATCGCCGCGTGGTCGAAGCCTTCGTACGTCGAGGGGCCGACGTACCCGGCGGCCTGGCTGACCCGCGCGACGTGCGACACCTCGGACGCGCGGTGCGAGAGGGGGCAGATCACGGGGATCGCGCCGACGCGCATCAGCGCGAACACGGTGACGACGAACTCGGGGACGTTCGGAAGCTGGACGACGACCCGCTGCCGGGGCCGGACGCCGCGCAGCCGGAATCCGGCGGCCATGCGGTCCACGCGCCGGTTCAGGTTCGCGTACGTGAGGCGCGTACCGCCGTGTACGAGCGCGGTCCGCGGCCCGTACTGCAGGGCCCAGCCCCGCACCAGGTTCTCCAGGGTGTTGCCGCGCCAGTGCCCGGCCGACCAGTAGCGGTCGGTGAACTCCGGGGGCCAGGGCGTACAGCCGTCGAGCATGGATGGCATGCGCGGGTCGCGTCCCCTTCCGACTCTCGGTTCCGGGGAGCGACCCCGCTGTCCTGACCCCGGCAACCCAATCGGTCGACCACCGCGCGCGCAATGTGCTTTTCGAACCAGGAACGTCGAATTCCGTCGGTGAAAAGTCCAATGGGATTGCTGCCGCACACAAGCCGGTGGGGAATGCGCGTCATGCGCATTCCCCACCGGTGAAACCTCCCGGCCCGCCCTGATACTGCCTGCGCGTCAACTGCCGACGTACCAGGTGAATCCGCCGTTGGACGCGGCGACGGCAATCAGCACGATGAACAGGATGACGTCGACGATGCCCAGGATGACGGCGGCCTTGGCCATGCCGCCACTGCCCTTGACCGCCTTCTGGCGCAGGGCGACGGCACCGAAGATGATCGCGAGCGGTCCAAGGATGAAATTGAGGAAGAACACCCCGACGATGCCGCAGACGAGACCGGCTATCGCGAGACCATTCGTCCGGGAGCCGGACGAAGCCGCTGACGAACCACCGTAAGCCGACATGATCACACTCCTTGGAGATCGCATTTCAGCCTTGCGTGACGAAACTCCGAGTGCCCTGGTATTCAGTACGTAATCAGCCGACCGGATTTCATGGTTGAGGATTCATCTTGGCGACGATCTCCGGATCACCCGAGTCGTTCGACCACCGAGATGACCCGGCGCATGCCGTCCTCCCTGGCGAGAACCCCGGAGATGTCACGTGCGCGTGCGCGCAGGGCAGGGCTGTGGACGGCTTCGCCGAGCGCGGCGGACAGGCGCTCGGCGGTGAGGCGCTGGTAGCGCAGCGGGCGCGGCGCGACGCCCAGGCCGTGCAGCCGGGCCGCCCAGAAGTGCTGGTCCAGCTGGACCGGGACCGGGACGGAGGGGACCCCGGCGCGCAGCCCGGCCGCCGTGGTGCCGGCGCCGGCGTGGTGGATGACCGCGGCGGTCCTGGGGAACAGCCAGGCGTGCGGCACCTCCTGCACGGTGATCAGGTCGTCGTTCTCGGCGTGCAGGCCGCTCCAGCCCGCCTGGATGATGCCGCGTACCCTCGCGCGGCGCATGGCGTCGGCGAGCAGGGCGCTCAGCCGCCGGGCGTCGTCGGTGACGCAGCTGCCGAAGCCGGCGAAGACCGGGGGCGGGCCCGCTTCGAGGAAGTCGAGGAGCCGCGGCTCCGGCTGCCAGCCGGGCGGGGTCCGCGGCCACCAGTAGCCGCTGACCTCGTGCCCCTCGGGCCAGTCCGCAGGGCGCGGGACGACCCGCGGACTGAACCCGTGCAGGACACTGCGCCCGCGCGGCATGCTCAGCATGCCGCCGAACCTGCGCCGTGGCAGCCCGAGTTCGCGGCGCAGCTCGGTGACGGCGGGCGTGAAGACGCGGTCGGAACCGGCCCACAGGGCATAGCCGGCAAGGCGGTTGCCGTGCGATCCGAACGAGCGGGCGCCGGTCACGATCGGCGGAAAGGCCCCCGTGGGCTGCACCGGCTGGAGATAGACGCCGACGCTCGGCAGCCGCAGCGCCTCGCCGAGCACCGCGCACACCGGGTCGGTGACCGTGGAGCTCAGCACCACATCGGTGCCCTGTTGCACGGCGTCCGCGACGCCCCGGGTCAGCCGGGGCATGAACGCCCGTGCCATGCGCGCCACTCGCGCCATCTCCACGGGCGGACTCGTCGCTCTGGCAAGACCCTGGCCGCCCCGCGAGGCCAGCTCCTGGCGCGGATCGACGGGCAGGGCGCGGAAGCCGAGACCGTGGGCGGTCACCGCCTGCTCGAAGCGCTCATGGGTGGCCAGGGCCACCTCGTGACCCGCGGAGCGCAGCCGCACGCCAAGGCCGGTGTACGGAGCGACGTCGCCCCAGCTGCCTGCAGTCACGATCAGTACGCGCACCGCGACAGGATGCCAGACGGCGCCGGCCTCAGGGCCCCTCCGACGCGGCGAGCGCCGCAAGAAGACGATCGGCCTGCGCCGTCACCGTGGCCAGGGCGGCCACGGGGTCGGGCGAGCGGGCGAGGAGCATGCCCGCCTCGCACAGCGCGCCGAACATCATCTGGCAGCACACGTTCAGATCTGCCTCGCCGATGTGACCCGCGGCCGCCGCGGCCCGCATGCCGCCCGTGAGCACCCGCAGCGTATGGGCGTACTCGATCTCGCGGACGGTCTCCCAGCCGAGGACCGCGGGCGCGTCCAGCAGGACGATCCGCCGGAATCCCGGGTCGAGACAGTGCTCCAGGAAGCGGTGGCAGCCGCGTCGCAGCGCGGACCAGGCGTCGGGCTCCTCGGCCGCCGCCCGCTCCAACTCGGCGGCGATCTGCTCCTGTTCGCGGACGAACACCGCGTGGAAGAGGGCCGCCTTGCCGTCGAAGTGGTGGTAGGCCGCGCCCTTGGTGACTCCGGCGGCGGCCGCGACGGCGACGATCGAGGTCGTCGCGTACCCGTCCCGGCCGAAGAGCCGCTGCGCGGCGGCGATGAGCTGCCCGGTGGTCGCGTCGGAGCGTTCCGCCTGTGTACGGCGGGCAGTTGGTCGCTCGGGCGGGCCTTGCGGGATCACGTCGGCTCCTCTTGACGAACATACTCAGGGTACGTAGGTTCCGCACCAGTTGCATACCTTCGGTATGAAAGCGAGTCGAGCATGGCAAAGCCACTCTTCGCGATCTACGGAGCCTACGGCCACACCGGACGCCTCGTGGCCTCCGAACTCCGCGCCAGAGATGCGCGGTTACTCCTGGTCGGCCGGGACACCGCCGCGCTGAACGCGATGGCCGACGATCTCGCCGATCCGGTGGCGGGGGAGCGGGTAGGGACCCGCACCGCCCCCGTGGACGACGCCGCGGCCCTGCGCGAGGTGATGACCGAGGCCGACGTCCTCATCCAGTGCGCGGGCCCCTTCTCCGTCACCGGCGCGCCCGTCGCCACCGCCGCCGCGGAAGCGGGCTGCCACTACATCGACCACGCCCTCGAACCCCACCACGTCAAAGGGGTCTTCGACACCGTGCAGGCCACCGCGCAGCGCACCGGCGCGGTCATGATCCCGAGCCTCAGCTTCTACGGCGGCCTCGGCGACCTGCTGGCCGGGGCGGTCTGCGACGGCATCGCGGGCATCGACCGGATCGTCGTCGCGTACGCCGTCAACGGCTGGCGGCTGACCACCGGCGCCAAGAACACGGCCACCCTCCTCTTCGCCGCGACCGAACGCCTCACCTTCAGCGACGGCGCCCTGCACGCGGGCTACATCGAACCCCGCAACGCCGTCTTCCCCTTCCCGCCGCCGCTCGGCCCGCGCACGATGATCGCGCCGTTCCCGTCGAGCGAGGTCGTGACGGTGCCCCGCCACGTCCCCGTACGCAACATCGACCTCATGCTCAGCACCAGCACCTTCGAGGCGAAGGACGCCTTCGAGAGCGAAAACATCGGGGAGGAGGAGCGGGCGGCCACCGACTTCACCGTCGCCGTCCAGGCGATCCGGGAAGGCGGCGGCGCGGCCGGGCAGTTGACCGGCCGTGACCTGTGGCGCGCCGGGGCGCTGGCCTCGGTCGAGGCGGCGGTGCGGATCGCGGAGGGCAGGGGCCCGTCGAAGACAGGGGTCCTCGCACCGGGCGAGGCGTTCGCGGCGGAGCCGTTCCTGCGGGCACTGGAGCGGCGGGGTGCGTTCACGCTCACGCTGCCGGGCGGAGGGGAGTGAGCATGCCTACGGACGAACCGGTCCTCGTCACCGGAGCGGCGGGCGGACAACAGGGTTCCACAGGGCGCCACGTGGTCCGGCTGCTTCTCGATCGCGGTCAGGCCGTACGTGCCTTCGTGCGCACCGACGACGAACGCGCCGCCGGGCTGCGGGACATGGGCGCGGACGTGGTCGTCGGCGACCTCCGCGAGATCACGGACGTGAGCGCGGCGGTGCGGGGCGTGCGGCGCGCCTTCTTCACGTACCCGGTGACCGGCGGCCTGCTCGAGGCGACCGGCGCGTTCGCGGCGGCGGCCCGGCGCGAGGGCCTCGAACGCGTCGTCGAGGTGTCCCAGCTGGCGGCTGCGCCGGACGCGGGGACGCCCCGGATGCGGCAGCACTGGGTCGCCGAGGAGGTCTTCGACTGGGCGGGGATCGGCGCGGTGCATCTGCGGGCCGGGGTCTTCTTCGAGAACCTGGACTTCCTGGTCCGCGCGGGCGCGGGCCGCGAGCTCGCGATGCCGCTGGGCCCCCTCGACACGGTGCTTCCGCTGATCGCGGGGGAGGACGTGGCCCGGGTGGCAGCAGGACTCCTCACGGAACCCGCGCCGCCGTGCCCCGACCCCGTGGTGCTCCTGACGGGGCAGGTGCTCACCGTCGCCGAGGTCGTGGAGACGTTCGGCGGCGGCCTGAAGTACGTGGACGTGTCGCCGGAGGAGTGGCGGGAGCGGGCCATGACCCTCTACGGAGACACACATGTGGTGGCCCACCTGGACAAACTCTGGGAACTCTTCCGCCTGATCGGCGCGCATCACGAGCTGTACGAGGTGACGCCGTCGATCGAGCGGTTCGGGGGCAGGGCGCCGGGGACGCTGGCGGAGTTCGTACGGAGGGGATAGCCCGTCCGGCGTTTGAGGACGAACTCGGCGAAGCCGGTGATGACGGACACCGGGAGTACGTGGCTCTCGCGCCATCGAGCTTTCGGGAAGGGGCGGGGTTGGGGAATGATCGATCAAACGGCGACCCCGTCGACCCCGCCCTCCGGAGGATCACGTGAACCACCCCGTCACCGTAGTAACCGGCGGCAGCCGCGGCATCGGCGCAGCCATCTCCACCCGCCTGGCCAAGGACGGTCACCACATCGCCCTCGGCTACCACTCCGACGCCGACGCCGCGGAGAAAGTGGCCGCGGAGATCCGCGCGGCAGGCGCGGACTGCGTCACCGTCCGCATGGACACCGCCGACGAAGGGGACGTCGACCGCCTCTTCGAGACCGCCGCCGCGGAACTGGGCCCGGTCACGGGACTGGTGAACAACGCCGGGATCGGCGCCCCGGTGGGCCCCCTCGCGGAGGCCGACGCCGCAGCCATGCGCCGCGCCCTTGACGTGAACGTACTGGGCTATCTCCTCTGCGCCCGCCGCGCGGTCCGCGACATGACGCGCACCGGCACCGCCACGGGGACCGCCACCGGCGGCGGCATCGTGAACATCTCCTCCGCGGCGGCGACCCTCGGCGCCCCGGGCGAGTACGTCCACTACGCCGCCGCCAAGGGAGCCGTCGACACGATGACGATCGGCCTGTCCAAGGAAGTCGCGGCGCACGGCATCCGCGTCAACGCCGTCGCCCCCGGCGTGATCTGGACCGAGTTCCACGCGGACCCGCAGCGCCCGGCGAAGCAGGCCGCGGGCATCCCTCTGGGACGCTCGGGCCAGCCCGAAGAGATCGCGGCGGCCGTCGCCTGGCTGCTCTCGGACGAGGCCTCCTACGCGACGGGCACGATCCTGCGCGTCGCGGGCGGCAGGTAAGTCCACCGCAGGCGAAACAGGTACATCCACCGCAGAGGAAGGTGAACGGACCGACCCGAACGCCCGCCCAAGTCCTTACGCTAGGCGCATGATCACCCGACCCGCCCGCATCACCCCGGACGTCGTCATGCGCCAGGCAACGCTGGAGGACGCGGGCGGCCTCGCCCGTGCCCGGCTGCGCAGCCGTACGTACCTGGAGCCCTGGGAGCCCTCCAGACCCGAGGACTACTTCACCACACAGGCGCAGACCGCCCGGCTCCGCGTACAGCTGGAGGACTGCAAAGCCGGACGCGTGGTGCCGTGGGTGCTCGACCGCGAAGGGGACATCGTCGGCTCCGTCACCCTGTCCGCCATCGTGCTCGGCCCCCTGCGCAGCGGAAACCTCGGCTACTGGATCGACGTGGACCACGTCGGCAAGGGCCTCGCCACCGCAGCGGTGACCCACGCCTGTACGGCCGCCGACGCCGAGCTCGGCCTGCACCGCATCGAGGCGGGCACCCTCCTGGACAACGTGCCCTCGCAGCGGGTCCTGGCCAAGTGCGGCTTCGAGGAGTTGGTGTCGCGCCGGAGTTCCTGCACATCAACGGCGCCTGGCGCGACCACCGCCTCTTCCAGCGGATCCTCAACGACCGCACCCCGTGAAGCGATCGCCCTCATGAATCGACCGCACCCCGTGAAACGGCCGCACCCCGGACGGACAGTCCGGGGTGCGGCCGATTCGCTTGGGCGATGCGCCGCCCCTAGACGATGTCCTCCGCGATCTCCGCCTGCTCCCGCTCGGACCCGTAGGCCGACGGTGTGCTGTAGGAGCGCCGGGCCACGAACCACCACACCGTGGCGAGCGTGAGCACCACGGCGAGCGCGATCGACGCGTAGTTCATCGAGTCGACCGTCACCGGCGAGACCTGCGGCAAGCAGAACAGGACCGTCACGAACGCCACCCAGAGCACCGCGATCCAGCCGACGGGCTTGCTCCAGCGGCCCAGGTTCCACGGGCCCTTCTCGAAGCGGTCGCCGGCCCGCAGCCGCAGGAAGATCGGGATGGCGTAGGCGGGCGTGATGCCGATGACGTTGATGGCGGTCACGGCCGTGTACGCGGTCGTCGAGTACAGGGACGGCAGCGCGATCACCGCGGCGAGGCCGACCGAGAGCCAGACCGCGGGCACCGGCACCTGGGTGCGCGAGCTGACCTTGCGCCACACCTTCGAGCCGGGCAGCGCGTTGTCACGGCTGAACGCGAACACCATGCGGCTGGCCGCGGCGGTCTCGGCGTTGCCGCAGAACAGCTGCGCCACGATCACGATGAGCAGCAGCGCGGTGGCGCCGGACTCGCCGATGGCGTCGATCATGATCTGTGCCGGCGGCACACCGGTCTCGGTGGCCTGGGTGCCCGCGTAGTCCTGGATCGCGAACGTCAGACCGGCAAGCAGGATGAATCCGGCGATCCAGGAGGCCCAGATGGCGCGGACGATGCCGCGCGCCGCGGTCACCGATGCGTTGGAGGTCTCCTCCGAGAGGTGCGCGGAGGCGTCGTACCCGCAGAAGGTGTACTGCGCGAGGAGCAGGCCGATCGCCGTGACGTAGAGCGGGTTGTCCCACCCGGTGTCGTTGACGAACTCGCCGAAGACGAAGCCGGGGGACTGGTGGTGGTCCGGCACGATCGCGAGGACGCCCACGATCACGGCGACACCGGCCACGTGCCACCACACGCTGATGGAGTTCAGCAGGCTCACCAGACGCACGTTGAACAGGTTCAGTACGGCGTGCAGGAGCAGGATGCACAGGAAGATCACAAAGGTCTTCTCCGGCGTGGGCGTGAAGCCGAACTTGAGGTTCAGGAACGCCCCGGAGAAGAGTGCGGCGCCGTAGTCGATGCCGGCTATCGCGCCGAGCAGGCCGAGCAGGTTCAGCCAGCCCGTGTACCAGCCCCAGCGGCGCCCGCCGAGCCGGTCGGCCATGTAGTAGAGGGCGCCCGAGGTCGGGTACGCGCTGGTGACCTCGGCGAGCGCCATGCCCACGAAGAGCACGAAGAGGCCGACGCCCGCCCAGCCCCAGAGCATGACGGCGGGGCCGCCGGTGCCGAGTCCGAAGCCGTACAGGGTCATGCAGCCGGAGAGGATGGAGATGACGGAGAAGCTGATGGCGAAGTTGCCGAAGCCGCCCATCCGGCGCGCGAGGACCGGCTGGTAGCCGAGCTCCCTGAGCCTTTGTTCCTCGTCTGGCAGCGGTGCTTTGGCCGAGGCTGGGCTCGACCAGGTGGTGCGGGACAACGTTGTACCTCCGTCGGTGAGCGGTCGTACGGGGAGCGGTCGTGCGGGAAGCGGGTGGGGCTGATCCAGCGGGTGGTGGTGGCGATGCGGCAGGCTGTGTCCGGGGGCCTCAGCCCGAATCCCGTACGGCCGTCAGACAGCGCGTACGTGCCTGCATGAATGCCTCGGCCGCCGCGTCCGCGTCACCGGGCGACCGGGTGCGGTACGTCCACGGCGCCACCGTGTAGAAGGGGTCGAGCACCTCGAACACCCGCCCGGCGTCCTGGAATTGATGGGCGCCCCATAAGGCGTGGGCCAGGTAGTTGAGGTCGAGCAGCGAGGTCGCCGCGGGCAGCGCGTGCTCGAACCACAGGTGCAGCGCGCGCAGGGCCGAGCGGGTCGCGTCCTCCCCTATCCAGTGCAGGTCCAGGGCGTGCTCGCTGCCGCCGTCCTTGCGGTAGCGCTCGACGCGCACATACAGAGGCAGTACGTGCAGGGCCGAGCCTGCGTGGGCCGATCCCGACGCCCAGTGAGCGAAGTTGACCGCTTCGGTGAGCGGGCCGTTGGGGCGGCGCGTGTACGCGAACTGCAGCATCCGGTGGTAGGCCTCGCGGTTGCCGGGGTCCCGCTTGTCGGCCTCGGCCAGGAGGTGCCAGGGGCCGGGGAACAGCATCGGCTCGGGGGCCGGCACCCGGTGCTCGTCCCACCGCTGGCCCTTGTCGAGCTGGGCGAGGGCGAGCAGACAGACCCAGGGCACGGGGTCCTCGGGCGAGGCGTCGATGGCGGCACCGCACGCGGCCGCCGCCTCGCGCCACAGCTCGTTGGTGTGGCGGTGCCCGGCGCGATGGGCGCGCAGGGTCCGCTCCACCAGGACCCTGGTGTACAGCACGGACGCGGCGGCGCTGTGCGGCTCCTCGGCCCGCCAGGCCCTGACCACGTCCGAACCGGCGACGGCGGCCGCCAGGATCTGCGTGCGCTGGGTCCAGAGGCCCCAGTCGGGCGTGGAGTCGAGCAGGGTGCGCGTCGACACCCAGCGACCCGTCTTGAGGTCTTGGAGCACGGCGCGCAACTGATCGTCGTGGCCCGCCGGGTGGTAAACGGGGCGGCCTGACGGATTGGGCATGAATCCTCTGTGGGGGCGGAGGGTGGGGCGTGTGAACTGGCCTATGACGAAATGATGTTGTTCGGCGGTCAGTGTAGATCTGCAACATCCGATTCCAGGCCAGTTCTTGAATCTTTTGAGATTGACTTGAGCTCAACTCGGCGCGCCGGTTGGCATTTTGAGAAAAAGTCAGTGCGGAACCAGCCCGGATGGGGGCTCTTGACGCCTTCCCGGCCGCTGTAGCAGGCTTCCGCGGTGATCACCAACGGCGGAGGACAGCGCGGCGGGGCAGTCCTCGCCATCGACCAGGGGACGTCCGGCACGAAGGCTCTCGTCCTGTGCCCGGAACGCGGAGTGATCGGCACCGGCGTCGCGCCCGTACGCCCGCGCCACCTCCCCGGAGGCCTGGTGGAGGTCGACCCGGCGGCTCTGTACGCCTCGGTCGTCGACGCGGGACGCCGCGCCCTGGCCGACGCGGGGGAGCCCGTCGCCGCGGTCGGTCTCGCCAACCAGGGAGAGACGGTGCTCGCCTGGGACCCCGTGTCCGGCCGCCCGCTGACCGAGGCGATCGTGTGGCAGGACCGGCGCGCGGAGCCGCTGTGCGCGGAACTGGCGCCGTACGCGGAAGAGCTCAGGCACCTGACGGGGCTGCCTCTGGACCCCTACTTCGCCGCGCCCAAGATGGCATGGATACGCCGCCACCTCACCCGCGAAGGCGTCGTCACCACCAGCGACGCCTGGCTGGTCCACCAGCTCACCGGCGAGTTCGTCACCGACGCCGCGACCGCCGGACGCACCCAGCTCCTCGACCTGGACGACGTCACGTGGTCACGGCGCGCCCTCGACGTCTTCGGCCTCGCCGACGAGCGGCTGCCGCGTGTCGTCGACGCGGCGGGCCCGGTCGGCGCCACGAAGGCCTTCGGCACCGAACTCCCGCTCACCGGCCTCCTCGTCGACCAGCAGGCCGCGCTGCTCGCCCAGGACGTGACCGAGCCCGGCACCGCCAAATGCACCTACGGCACCGGCGCGTTCCTGCTCGCCCAGACCGGCTCACTCCCGCGCAGGGGTGACTCCGGCCTGGTCAGCTGTGTCGCCTGGCGCCTCGCGGGGGAGAGCAGCTACTGCCTCGACGGGCAGGTCTACACCGCCGCGTCCGCCGTCCGCTGGCTCACGGACCTCGGCGTCATCGAAGGCGCCGCCGACCTCGACCTGGTGGGGTCGTCGGTGCCCGACACGGGCGGCGTCACCTTCGTCCCCGCGCTCGCCGGACTCGCGGCGCCCTGGTGGCGCGGCGATCTGCGCGGCTCCATCACCGGCCTCGGACTCGACACGACCCCCGGGCATCTGGTCCGCGCCCTGTGCGAGGGCATCGCGGCCCAGGTCGCCTCGCTCGCCGACGCCGTGGCCGCCGACCTGGGCGAGCCCCTGACGAGCCTGCGCGTCGACGGAGGCCTCACCCGCTCGTCCCTCCTGATGCAGACCCAGGCGGATCTGCTGCAGATCCCCGTGGAGGTATCGGCGCTGCCCGACGTCACCGCCCTCGGCGTGGGTGCCGTCGCCCGCCTGGGCCTCGACCCGCAGCTCACGGTGCGGGACGCCGTCCCCCGGTGGCGGCCCGCCGCCGTGTACGAGCCGAAGATCGACGCCGCCCGGGCCGCCGAACGCCTCGGCGGCTTCCGCTCGGCGGTCGACATCCTCCTCGACCGCACGGCCGTACCGTCATGACCGTCACCACCAAGGGCCCGCTGCCCTCCGAGCCCTACGACGTGACCGTCGTCGGGGCGGGCGTGGTCGGCACCGCCATCGCCCGCGAGCTGGCACACCACCCCCTCCGCATCGCCCTGGTCGAAGCCTCCGGCGACGTCGGCGACGGCACGTCGAAGGCCAACACCGCGATCCTGCACACCGGTTTCGACGCCGTGCCGGGCTCCCTGGAGGCGCGCCTCGTACGAGAAGGCCGCCGCCTGCTCGCCGCGTACGCCATCGAATCGGGCATCCCCGTCGAACCCGTCGGCGCACTGCTCGTCGCCTGGGACGAGGAACAACTGTCAGCGCTGCCGGGCCTGTTGAAGAAGGCGGAGGTCAACGACTACCACGAGGCCCGGATCATCGGCGCCGAAGAGGTCCGCTCCCGCGAACCGCACCTGGGCGAAGGCGCACTGGGCGCGCTCGAAGTCCCCGGCGAGTCCATCATCTGCCCCTGGACGACGACCCTCGCGTACGCCACCCAGGCCGTGCGCGCGGGCGTGGACCTGCACCTCAACTGCAAGGTGGAGGGCATTGCTTCACCCCAGCCGCCGCCGGACGACGCCGACCACCACGAACTGACCACACCCCGTGGCGTCATCCGCACCCGCCACCTCATCAACGCCGCGGGCCTGCACGCGGACGTGATCGACCAACTCCTGCTCGGAAGCGGCAAGTTCACGGTCACCCCGCGCCGCGGCCAGCTCATCGTCTTCGACAAACTCGCCCGCGATCTGGTCCGTCACATCCTCCTGCCGGTCCCGACGGCACTCGGGAAGGGCGTCCTCGTGGCGCCCACCGTGTACGGCAACGTCCTCCTCGGCCCCACCGCCGAGGAACTGGACGACAAGAGGGCCACGGGCACGACCGGAGACGGCCTGGACGGACTGCGCGCCAAGGGGGAGCGCATCCTGCCCTCCCTCGTCGACGAGGAGGTCACCGCGGTCTACGCCGGGCTGCGGGCGGCCACCGAGCACGACGACTACCAGATTCACAGCGCACCCGAGCAGCGGTACATCACCGCCGGCGGCATCCGCTCCACCGGCCTCACCGCTTCGATGGCGATCGCGGAGCACGTCGTGGGGCTGCTCGCCGACGCGGCGGGCCCCGACCTGGACCTGACCGTCGCCGGGAACCTGGACCCCGTGCACATGCCGAACATCGGGGAATCGTTCCCGCGCCCCTACCAGCGCGCCGACCTCATCGCGACCGACTCCGCGTACGGCAGCATCGTCTGCCACTGCGAGCGCGTGACCCGCGGAGAGATCAGGGACGCCCTCATCAGTACGGTCCCGCCCGGCTCGCTCGACGGCCTGCGGCGCCGGACACGGGCCCGGGGCGGGCGATGCCAGGGGTTCTACTGCGGGGCCGCCGTGCGGGAACTCTTCGAAGGCTGGGGCGAGTCGGGGGCGGCGCGATGAGGCGGCAGCGGAACGTGGACGTCCTGGTCGTCGGCGCGGGCCCCGCGGGGCTCGCGGCGGCGGCCCGGATCTCCGCCTCGGGCGCGGGCACCGTGGAGGTCCTCGAACGGGAGGCGCGGGCCGGTGGGGTGCCGCGCCACTGCCACCACCGGGGATTCGGGCGCTGGGGAGTGACGGGACCGCAGTTCGCGGAGTCCCTCGTCGAAGCCACCCTCGGCGCAGGTGCGGCGGTACGGACGGGGGTGACCGCCACCGGCTGGGACGGCCCGCTCTCCCTGGACACGACGGGACCGCACGGCCTCGAACGGATCACCGCGCGCGCCGTGGTCCTGGCTACCGGTGCGCGGGAGAGGCCGCGGACGGCACGCCTGGTGCCGGGCACGCGACCGGCGGGCGTGTTCACCACCGGGGAACTCCAGCAGGCGATCCACCTCCACGGGCAGGAGATCGGCAGCCGGGCGGTCGTCGTGGGCGCGGAGCCGGTGAGCTACGAGGCGCTGGCCGCGCTGCGACGCGCGGGGGTGCAGGTCGCCGCGCTCGTCACCCGGGAGGCGCGGGCCCAGGTGGGCCGGGCGCGGTCCGCGGGGACCCGGCTCGGGTTCGGCAGGGTGCCGCTGGTGACCGGGGCGGTGGTGGCCGAACTCCTGGGCCACGGACGGCTTTCGGGGGTACGGCTGCGGCACCGTGACGGACGGCAGGGCCTGCTCTCCTGCGACACGGTGGTGTTCACCGGTGACTTCGTGCCCGACCACGAACTGGCTCGCCGCGGCGGCGTGCTCCTGGATCCCGGCACACGCGGCCCCGCGGTGGACGGCTCCTACCGCACGGCCTCGCCGGGCGTCTTCGCGGCGGGCAGCGGGGTGCACGCGGTGGAGCCCGCGCGCGTGGCCGCGGGGGAGGGCGCGCGGGTCGCGGAGTCGGTACGGGCCTGGCTGGACGGCGCGGGATGGCCCGCCGACGCCGTACCGCTCCTTGCCGACGCCCCCCTGCGCTGGGTGGCCCCGAACCGCCTCACACCGAACGCTCCGGAACCCCGCTTCATCCTGCGCACGACGCAACCGCTGGTCCGCCCCGTCCTGGAGGTCACCCAGAACGACCGCCCCCTGTTCCGCCAGCGGCTCCGCCGCAGGGTCCTGCCGAACCAGGCGCTGTACCTGGAGGGCGGCTGGACGGGGCGGGTGGACGCTGAGGGGGGAGCGGTGAGGGTGGGCGTGGGCTAGGCCTTTCAGCCCGTCCGGCGCTTGAGGACGAACTCGGCGAAGCCGGTGATCCACGCCGCCCAAGGCCGCCGCGCCCGAAAAGACCACTCTTCCCCGCAGCGCGACCTGCCCGTACACTCCAAAACTAGCACTGCTAATTAACGTCAAGCGCTCACCCGCAGAGACGACGACCGCAAACGATCCGGAGCCGTATCGTGCGCCCAGTCCACTTCGCCGCAGCCCGCCGCACCCCCATCGGCAAACTCCGCGGCACCCTCTCCACCGTCCGCCCGGACGACCTCGCCGCCACGGTCGTACGCGGCCTCCTCGCAGGCACCCCGGAGCTGGACCCCGCCCGGATCGACGACATCTACTGGGGCGCCGCCAACCAGGCGGGCGAGGACAACCGCAACGTGGCCCGCATGGCCGCCCTCCTCGCGGGCCTCCCGGAATCCGTCCCCGGCGCCACGGTGAACCGGCTCTGCGCCTCCGGCATGGAAGCCGTCACCGCCGCCGCCCGCACCATCGCGTCCGGCGAGGCCGACGTCGTCCTCGCGGGCGGCTCCGAGTCGATGAGCCGCGCCCCCTTCGTCCTGCCCCGCCCCGACGAAGCGCTGCCGCACAAGATGGAGACCGCGGACACCCGCCTGGGGTGGCGCCTGGTCAACCCCGCGATGAAGGACCTGCACGGCGTCCTCGCCATGGGAGAGACCGCCGAGGAGGTCGCCGAGCGCTACGGAGTGACCCGCGAGCGCCAGGACACCTTCGCCCTCCGCAGCCACCAGCGCGCCACCGAGGCCCGCAAGAACGGCCACTTCGACGACGAGATCCTCCCCGTCACACGGCCCGACGGCACCACCGTCGACCTCGACGAATGCATCCGTGAGGACACCTCGTACGAGAAACTGAGCGGCCTGCGCCCCGTCTTCCGCAAGGACGGCACCGTCACCGCGGGCAACGCCTCGCCGATGAACGACGGCGCGGCCGGACTCCTCCTCGTCAGCGAGGAAGCCCTGAACGACCTCGGCCTCGAATCCCTGGGCCGGTACGTCGCCGGCGCCTCCGCCGGTGTGCACCCGGACGTCATGGGCATCGGCCCCGTCCCCGCCACCCGGAAGGCCCTCGCCCGCGTCGGCTGGGACATCGGCGACCTCCAGGAGGCCGAGTTCAACGAGGCGTTCGCGGCCCAGGCCCTCGCCTGCGTCGACGCCCTCGGCATCGACCCGGAGCTGGTCAACCCGAGCGGCGGCGCCATCGCCATCGGCCACCCCCTCGGCTGCTCGGGCGCCCGCATCCTCACCACCCTCCTGCACCGCATGCGCCGCACCGGGTCGGCCCGCGGCCTGGCCACGATGTGCGTGGGCGTCGGCCAGGGCAGCGCACTGCTCGTCGAACGCGGCTGAACTCCCTTCCGTAAGCCCGAAGGGCCGCACAGAGCGCACGACCGCACAAGCACACGAAACGCACGACCGCACAGAACGTACGACCGCACAACCGCACAAAACGCAAGGAACGCAAGAAAACGGAGCACCACCCATGGCCACGCTGTCCCTCGCCGCGATCCTCGCCGAGCCCGCCCGCCGCCGCCCGGACCACACCGCCCTCGTCGAGGGCGAACTCCGGCTCACCTTCGCAGAATTGTGGGCGCAGGCCCGCACACAGGCGGCGGCACTCGTGGAACTCGGGGTCCGGCCGGGGGACCGCGTGGCCCTGATGGCGCCCAACACCGCCGAGTTCCCGCGCGCCTACTACGCGATCCTCGCCGCGGGCGGAGTCGTCGTCCCCGTACACCTCCTGCTCTCGGCCGAAGAGGTCCAGCACGTCCTGCGGGACAGCGGCGCCACCCTGCTCCTGTGCCATCCCGCGCAGGCCGACACGGGCAAGGCCGCTGCCACCGCCACCGGCGTACGGATGCTGACCCTCGGCGGCGACGGTGAGCTGGACACCCTGGCGCACGCCGCCGAGCCGCTCGCCGGATATGTCTCACGTGACGCCGACGACCCCGCCGTCGTCTTCTACACCAGCGGCACCACGGGCGTCCCCAAGGGCGCCGTGCTCAGCCACCTCAACCTGGTGATGAACGCGACGGTCTGCGCCTTCGACGCCCATGACGTGCACCGCGACGACATCGCGCTCGGCGCGCTCCCGCTCTTCCACGCCTTCGGCCAGACCGTCTCCATGAACGCCACCTGGCGTGCGGGCGCCACCCTCGTGCTGCTGCCGCGCTTCGACGCCGCGCGGGCCCTCGAACTGATGGCGGCGGAGGGCGTCAACACCTTCCACGGGGTGCCGACGATGTACGTGAACCTCGTGGCCGCTGCTGCCGCTGCTGCCACGGCTGCCACGACCGGCGGGCTGCCCGCGCTGCGGCTCGCGGTCTCCGGCGGCGCCTCGCTGCCCGTGGCCGTACTGGAACGCTTCGAGGAGGCCTTCGGCGTACCGGTCTACGAGGGGTACGGGCTCTCCGAGACCTCGCCCACCGCCTCCGTGAACCAGCCGGTGTTTGGCACCAGGGCGGGCACCATCGGTCACCCGCTGTGGGGCGTGGACGTGGAGATCGCCCGCGCCGAGGTCGAGGGCCGCATCGAGCTGCTGCCCGCCGGGGAACTGGGGGAGGTCGTGGTCCGCGGCCACAACGTATTCTCCGGCTACCTCGGGCGCCCGGAGGCCACCGCCGAGGCCGTCGTCGACGGCTGGTTCCGCACCGGGGACCTCGGCACCAAGGACGCCGACGGGTTCCTGGCCATCGTCGACCGCAAGAAGGACGTCATCATCCGCGGCGGCTTCAACGTCTACCCGCGCGAGGTCGAGGAGGTGCTCATGCGCCACCCGGACGTCGCGCACGTCGCCGTGATCGGACTGCCCGACGACGTGCACGGCGAGGAGATCTGCGCCGTCGTCGTCGCGGCGCCCGGCTCGGCCCCCGACGCCGCACGGATCACCGAGTGGTCCAAGGAACACCTGGGCCGGCACAAGTACCCGCGCCGGGTGGAATTCACCGCGGAGCTGCCGCTCGGCCCCAGCATGAAGGTCCTCAAGCGGGAGCTGCGCGTCACGTACAGCGGGGCCTAGGGCCCTCCTGGCAGATCTCCGCGGCGTCCAGGATGTGGCCGTCCGGGCGGCGCGAAGATAGTTGGGCCTAGCATCTGTTCCCGGAATGGACCTATCTCTCGACGTATCCCTGTGGGAATTCGCCGTGCTCGCCGCGGCCACGCTGCTCGTCGGCTTCTCGAAGACCGCCGTCAGCGGGGCCAACACGGTCAGCCTCGCCGTCTTCGCCGCGGTCCTGCCGGCCCGCGATTCCACCGGTGTCCTGCTGCCCATCCTCATCGCGGGCGACGTCCTCGCCGTCCTCACCTACCGCAGGCACGCCCACTGGCCCACCCTGTGGCGTCTGTTCCCCGCCGTCGCGGGCGGCGTGGTGGTCGGCACGGTCTTCCTGATGTGGGCCGACGACGCCGCCGTCCGTACGTCGATCGGGGCGATCCTCCTGTTGATGGCGGCGGTCACGCTGTGGCGCCGCCGGGCCGCGGCGGAAGAGGCCGAGGCCTCAGGGTCCTCGGGGTCCTCAGGGTCCTCGCGCCCGTCGCGTGGCGCCCGCCTGAAGGCCCCCTCGTACGGTGTGCTCGGCGGTTTCACCACGATGGTCGCCAACGCGGGCGGCCCGGTGATGTCGATGTATCTGCTGTCCGCGGGCTTCCGGAAGCTGAGCTTCCTGGGGACGTCGGCGTGGTTCTTCCTCATCGTCAACACGTCGAAGGTGCCGTTCAGCGTGGGCCTTGGCCTGATCGACTGGCATTCGCTGCTGCTCGACGCGGCGCTCGTGCTCTTCGTCGTGCCGGGCGCCCTCATCGGCAAGGCCGCCGTGCACCGCATCAACCAGCGTCTCTTCGAGCAGCTGGTGATCGGCGCGACGATCCTCGGCGGACTCCAGCTGCTGCTGCGCTGAGGGGGTGAAGGGCTGAGGGGCTAGGGCTGAGGGCCTGAGGGCGGGACGCGGCAGGCCTACGCCTTGAACAGGCCTTGCTCAGGCCTTGCTCAGGCCTTGCTCAGGCCTTGCTCAGGCCTTGCTCAGGCGTTGCTCAGGCCTTGCTCAGCGAGGCCGGCTGTCTGGCCTCGGGTGCGAGGCCGTGCTCCAGGTCCTCCACGAGCAGCCGCTTGGCGATGGCGTCCACGGCCTTTTCGAGATCCTGGTCCGCGGGCCGGCCGCTGTCCTTCTCCACCTGCTCGCCCAGCCACTTCGCCCACGCCTTGCCGATCACGTCGGCCTCGCGTGCACCCGCCGGGGTGTGCGAGAAGAGCAGGCCGGAGCGGGTGAGGAAGCCCTCCTCGACCATGCGGTCGAAGACCGGCACCAGGACTTCGGACGGCAGCTGACGCCGTGCCGCGATCAGGCCGAGGCTCGCATGACCGACCATCCGGTCGAAGAGCGAGACTTGCATGACGGCCCACGCCCCGGCGATGTCGAGCCGCGTGTCGGAATCGCGGATGACACGGCGCGCGGTGTCCATACCGGTACTGCGGATGATGTTCCCGACCGCCAGTTCGAGCACCCGGTCCGGGCTGCCGCTCGACGACGGAGACGCGAAGCCCTCGCCCATGTCGGACGAGCTCATCCGCGCGCTGTCCCGCAGCCGCACCTGCTTGAGGAAGAGGGCCACCACGAACCCGAGCAGTGCCACGGGCACCGTCCACAGGAACACCGTGTGCAGCGTGTCGGCGTATGCCTTGATGATGGGCTCGGCGGCCTGTGGGGGAAGGCCGTGCAACCCCTGCGGACTCTGAGCGGCCTTGGCCGCCACCGCGGGATCGACGTTCCCGGCCCTGGCCGCCGCGGCGACGCCGTCCGCCAGGTTGGGCTTCAAGGTGTTGGCGTAGATGGTCCCGAACACGGCGGTGCCGAAAGAGCTGCCGAGCGTACGGAAGAAGGTGACTCCGGAGGTCGCCGTGCCCAGGTCCGAGTAGTTGACGGTGTTCTGCACGGCGATCGTCAGGACCTGCATGCAGAGCCCGATACCGGTACCGAGGACGAACATGTACAGCGATTCGAGCCAGGTACTTGTCTCGTTGTCCATGAGGGAGAGCAGATAGAGCCCGAGCGCCATGACCAGCGCGCCCACGATGGGAAAGATCCGGTACTTCCCGGTCTTGCTCACCACGTTGCCGCTGAAGATGGAGGCGATGAGCAGCCCGATCACCATGGGCAGCGTCCGCACGCCCGAGATGGTGGCCGAGTCCCCGTCCACGTACTGCAGGTAGGTCGGCAGGAACGTCATCGCGCCCAGCATCGCGAAGCCGACGATGAAGCTGAGGATCGAGCAGACCGTGAAGACGGGGTTGGCGAACAGACGCATCGGCAGCATCGGTTCGGCGGCCCGCGTCTCGACCACGCAGAACAGCGCGAGCGCCAGCGCACCGCCGACGAACAGCGCGATGATGGTGCCGGAACCCCACGCGTACTGGTTGCCGCCCCAACTCGTCGCCAGAATGAGCGCGCTGGCGCCGATCGCGACGAACGCGATGCCGAGATAGTCGATGACGGGACGCACCGCCGACTTCACGACGGGGATGTTCCGCGCGGCGGCGATCACGACGACGATCGCGATCGGCACATTCACGTAGAAGGCCCAGCGCCACGTCAGATGGTCGGTGAAGAGCCCGCCGAGCAGCGGCCCGATCACGGTGGAGACCCCGAAGACGGCACCGATCGCACCCTGATACTTCCCGCGCTCGCGCAACGGGATCACATCGGCGATCAACGCCATCGAGGTCACCATCAGACCGCCCGCGCCGATGCCCTGCAGGGCGCGCCAGGCGATGAGCAGCGTCATGTTCGTCGACAGACCGCACAGGAACGAGCCGGTGATGAAGACGATCGCCGAAACCTGAAAGACGATCTTCCGCCCGAAGAGATCACCGAACTTCCCGACGAGCACCGTGGCGACGGTCTCCGCCAGCAGATACGACGTCACGACCCACGACATGTGCTCGGCACCGCCCAGATCCGCCACGATCGTGGGCAGCGCGGTGCCCACGATGGTCTGGTCGAGAGCGGCGAGCAGCATGCCCAGCATGATCGTCACGAAGACGATGTTCCGGCGGCGCTTGTCGAGGACGGGCGGCCCCTGAGCGGGGGCCTCGGCGGCGGGCTCGGCGGTGGTGGTCACACGCTCACCCTCACACCGCGCGTGTGCCTGTGCATGCGGGGCCGGTCCGGTCCGGTGAAAGGGAGAGGGAAGTGTGCTTACTCCTGGTGGCGGCGCAGAAGATAGGTGTCCATGATCCACCCTTTGCGCTCGCGCGCCTCGGCCCGGAGGGCTTCGATGCGGGGAGCGACTTCGTCGAGCGGCCCGGAAACGAGAATTTCGTCGTCGGTCCCGATGTAGGCCCCCCAGTAGATGTAGATGTCACCCCCACCCTCATCCCCGCCCTGGTAGTGCAGGAATGTCTGCCGGGCATCAAGCATGACCACGACATCATCGACACCTTCGGGAAACCCGCTGTCGGCGAGGCGGCGCCCGGTGGTGATCTGCACGGGTCGCGCGACGCGGTTCAACCCGGTGCGGTGCTTGGCGGCGAGCGAGGACACACTGCTGATACCGGGCACGACATCGTACGTAAAGGCCACCGCACCCCGGCCGAGCACTTCGTCCAGCACCCCGATGGTGCCGTCGTACAGCGAGGGATCGCCCCACACGAGAAAGGCACCGCTCTCCTCCTCGCCCAGCTCGTCGGCGATCAGCCGCTCATAGATCTCCGCACGACGGCTGCGCCAGTCCCCGACGGCGGGGGAGTAGTCCGCGCCGCTCGCCTTCCGGTCCCGCGCGGGGTCGCGCGCCTCGACGACGCGGTAAGCGCCGTCGGCACAGTGCTCGCCGAGGAGGTACCGCCGCAGCCGGACGAGATCGTCCTTCTCCTCGCCCTTGTCGAGGATGAAGAACACATCGGTGCTCTTCAGAGCCTTGACGGCCTGCAGGGTCAACTGGTCGGGATCGCCGGCGCCGATCCCGATGACATGAATCTCTCGCACACCAAAAGTCTGCCGCACGGGAGAGGTGGGGGCGGTGGCGGGCGGGGCGGGTTGGATCCGGAGAGGGGGGCGCGTCGCCGTGACGGCTGCTGGTGCCGCGCGTCTCCACGCAGCCGGGGGGCATGCAACGGGAGCGCTGCGGGCCCTGGGGGCTGGAGCACGCCGGACCGCGAGGGGGTACGCGTCGCGTCGCCGTGAAGACGGCTAGTACCGCGCATCTCCACGCAGGCGGCGGCGGGGGGCATGCGACGGGAGCGCCACGCACCCTACCGCCCAGAGCAGACGGGATCCCGATGGAGTAGGCGCGACCACGGCAGCCGCTAGTGCCGCGCGTCTCCACGCAGCCGGGGGGCGTGCCGGGCCGCGTCCACCGTCGGACCGTCCTCTTCCAGGAACGCAGCCAACTGCCGCGCCCACCCCACAAGTCCGTCCACGTCGATCCCGTACGGCCGCTCCCCCCACTTCCCCTGGCCGATCGCGCCCGCGCCTCTGAGCAGCAGCCGCGCCCCGCCCGTGAGGTTGCCGCGGGCCGAGTGGGTCAGCCCAACGGCCAGCTGGGCGAGCCCTTTCCACAGGTCACGCTCTTCCTCGGGCCCGGACTTCCAGGCGTCCTCGAAGACCTCGTGCGCGTGGAAGGGCCGCCCCGCGTCAAGCAGGGCCTGGGCCTGAGCGACCGTCTCATCGGGCGTACGCGTGACCCCTTCGGGCTGCCGCTCCACCCCCTCGGTCCCGTACGGCAACGGCCGCCCGAGCCCATCACGGGGCCGCGCGTTACGGGCCCGCCCTTCGGCATCACGGTCACGGCCACGGTCATCGGGTCGCGGTGCAGTGCTCATAACCCGATTCTCCCTCGCGGGCCCCCCGGCAGGGGGCGCGGACCACTCCCGAACGTGCGGTAAAGTTCTGTCTGCGCGATCACGCAGAACACCGCGAGACACGCGCACCGGGACGTGGCGCAGCTTGGTAGCGCACTTGACTGGGGGTCAAGGGGTCGCAGGTTCAAATCCTGTCGTCCCGACGGAAACGTCGCAGGTAGGGGCCATCTTCGGATGGCCCCTACTTCGTTTTTGGGAGCAATTCTGGGAGCGGGAAGCCGCTCCCAGTGCTCCCAGGGAGCGGGAGTCTGGGAGCGACGTCAACCGAGGGTGGACGGCTGGTCACCCGATCCGGTCGCTCCCAGGGAGCTTCTCCGCTGCTCGGTCTGGTGTACGAGGCAAGGGGTCGCGCTGTTCGCCCCCTTGTCCGAATACTCGTCAGGGGGTCGTGCTCCCACTCGACCCCTTCACGGCTTTCACCGACCCCATGTCTGCGGGGGCTCTGCGCCTGCCGAGAACTCCATCCTCGCAGTTCAAGCGGCATATTGGTATTCGTGGATGACTCCACCAAGGCGGTCTTTCCGGCGTACCTTCAGGCGGGAGACTTGGTCGGTGGTGAGTGGTTCGGGAACGGTGCGCAGGGGTGCTGCCTGATCCATCGCTTGGTGGGGCCGGTGGGTGTTGTAATGCAGTTCGAACTGGCGGAGCGCACGGCGCAGGTGGTCCTCATTCCAGATGAGGGTGCGGTCGAGCAGTTCGTGGCGGCAGGTTTGGACCCAGCGTTCCGTGATGGCGTTCATGCGCGGGATCCGGACGCCGGTGAGGACGACCTGGATGCCGGTGGCGCTCAGGATCTCGTCGAAGAGGGTCGGGTACTTTGCGTCCCGGTCCCGGATCAGGTAGCCGACGGTGGCTTCGGCGTCCGCCAGGTCTATCACCAGATTCCGAGCGGCCTGGGTGACCCAGGCGGCGGTGGGATGAGCGGTGGTGCCGAGGATCCGGACGCGCCGGGTGATGTGGTCGATGACCGCGAGGATGTACTGGCGTTCGCCAGTAGGGGTGATGGTCTCGATGAAGTCGCAGGCTAGGAGCGCTTCGGCTTGGGAGTGCAGGAAGTCGGCCCAGGTGGTGGCGGCCCGGTCGGGCGCGGGGTCGATGCCCTCGGCCGTGAGGATTTCCCAGACGGTGGAGGCGGCGATCTTGATTCCGAGGGTGGTGAGCTCACCGTGGACCCTGCGGTAGCCCCAGGATGGGTTCTCCCGGACCAGGCGGAGAATTAGCGCGCGAATTGAGCGGACTGTGGGCGGTCGGCCCGGTCTCTTCGGCCGACACGTTCGGGCGTGGCGCCGCTTCATCAGGTCGCGGTGCCAGCGCAGCACGGTGTCGGGCTGCACCAGTAGTCGTAGCCGGTGCAGGACCTGACGGGGCAGTGGCGCCAGTAGGGCGGCGAGGAACGCCCGGTCTTGCGGAGTGAATTTCACCCGGTCAGAACCGAGCTGCCGCTCGAGGACGGTGATCTCGTGGCGAAGGGCGAGGATCTCCACATCCTTGGCGCCGTCGCTCATCGGCAGCAACCGCAGTGCGGCGAATATGTTGGTGGCGGTCAGGTACGCGAGACGAAGCAGCACGAGTGCTCATCCTGCCGCACCGTCGAAGACGCTCCTGATCTGCATGGACGACATTCTCGGCAGGCACACAGCCGCCGTGACGCGTCAACGGGGGTATGGGTCTCATGCGCGTAGGCCCAGATGCCGCGGCGGCGTCTGATGGCCATCACGAACGGCACGTCCGCGGCGTGCAGTTCGCAGCGGAAGTCATCCACGTCCCCGTAGGCGCCGTCGGCCACCGCCGCCCGGAAGGGAAACCCGGCCGCGCTGGCCTGCTGGGCCAGGGCAGCGGCGATGCGCCACTTGGTGCGGGAGCCGGGATCGCCGCGGCCCCGCTCGAAGTGGTGGGCGGGCGTAAAGGGCACCGCAGACGCTCGTCCGCCCACAGCGTCGTCACGGTGACCACCGCGTTGTCGGTCTTGCCGTAGCGGCCCAGCCACTGCCGGCCCACGTTGGAGGTCGCCGTCCCGTCCTTGGGATCGCCGGAGTCGTCGATGACCAGCACCCCGCCCGTATGCGGGGAGGTACGCGGATCGCCTCGCAGCCGCTCAAGACGGCGGGCATTGACCCGCTCGTGCTCCCATGGCGACTCGGAGGGGAAGAACTGCAGCCGCTGCACCGCCGGGTGCTGGGCTCCGGCTACCGGTTCCGCCCCGGCCAGGCAGGTCAGCGTCTTGTTCCGCTCCCGCGGGGCCAGCAGCTCGGTCAGGTACTGGCGAAAACCCCGCCGCTGAGCCAGTGAGTCGAAGAGGTCATCGAAGCCGCCGCGTAGTCCTCGAGCGGCCCCGGTGCTGGTGGACACGGACGACGAGCGGTCATGGCAACCACCCCTGCTTGTCGTCCTACCGCGACGACTGCCCGACGTCAACAAATCACCGGTAGTGTCCTGAGTCAGAGATTTCCAGGTAGTTCCATTCGCGGTCAGGCAACGACAGCACGAGCCAGGCTCGACTCCCCGCCAGGGACTTGGGCGCATCGGCCGGCCACTCGGAGCCCCTGGAACTGCCAACAACCTCCGACTCAGGTCACTAGGTGACACCGGCGATACAGGTGGAAGTCGTGGCCTGAGTGCCCGGGCCGGGGCGGAACAGGCCCTGGGTGCCCCGCCGTTCCTGTGCTTTCGGCGCCACCCATATGCTTCCCGGTCGAAAGCCGATCGCGCGCCAGTCTCCGTCCAACTGAGCGGGCGCGATGGGGGAGATCGACGAACAGGAGACCGTAGTTGTCGCGCCGCATGTTCAGCCGTACGTCCATCCGCACCAACCGCCGTACCCGCGCCCTGCGCGCCGCCGCGCCCATCGCTATCCTGGCCCTCGCCCTGACCGCCTGCGGGGGCTCCGACTCCGGCGGCAAGTCGGCGGACAAGCCGAAGCAGGCCTCGTCCGACAGCACGCCGAAGGGTGACAATCCCGAGGGTGGCGAGACGGAGTCCGGGTCGATGAAGGCCGGCGAGTCCATCACCGTCCCCTTCAAGGAGAATGAACCCAAGATCACGTACGAGATCGCCGCGCAGAAGGTCGACCTGAGTACCGAAGCCGAGGCGAAGAAGATTGCCAATGACCCCAAGAACGCCAAGGGTCTCATCGCCGCCATCGCCCATGTGAAGTTCACCAACAAGTCCGGTGGTGTGGTGGAGAGTTCGCCCGACGTCGGCAGGGCGACCGAGATCTACGCGGACGGCGCCCCCGCGAGTCTGGTGCTGATGGCCGCCGAGGACGCACCCGGCTGCGACCGCACCACCGACATCGAGAACTGGCAGGCCGGACAGAGTTACACCATCTGCCGGACCTACATGGTCCCGGCCAACGCCAAGGAGATCGAGGTCCGCTGGTCCGATCAGGGCGGCACGACATACAGCTGGGCCTTCGCCGCCAAGTAGGCCGGGCGCCGCTCCTGGCCCGGCCAGCACCACCACGTCACCCTCGTGACCGCCACCCACGCCTTCCTCACCGAACAACGCCTGTCCCCAAAAGTCCCCACGCCGGCCTCACCCTCTACGACGCCCTCGAAACTGCGCCTGCTGAAAACCTCATCCGTCAAGGTCAGGCGGCATGTCGGTATTCGTGGAGTACGCCAGCGAGGCGGTCGTGTCGGCGTATGTTCAGGTTGGCGATTTGGTCGGGGTCGGTGATCGGTTCTGGTACCGCCTGCAGTGGGGTGCCCCGGTTCATCGCCTGGTGGGGCGGTGCTGGTTGTGATGGTCCCCGAACTCGCGCAGGGCGTGGCGTAGGTGGTTCTCGTTCCAGATGAGGGTGCGGTCGAGGAGTTCGTGGCGGCAGGTCTGTACCCAACGTTCCATGATCGAGTTCATGCGGGGGATGCGGATGTGCCGGGTGGCGTGTTCGATGACGGCGAGAGTGTACTGGCGCTCGCCGGTCAGGGCGACGGTCTCGTTGAAGTCCGTCGCCAGGAGGGCGTCGGCCTGGGAGCGCAGGAAGGTGGCCCAAGTGGTGGAGGCTCGGCCGGGGGTCGGCTCGATGCCCTCGGCTTTGAGGATCTCCCAGACGGTGGAGGCGGCGATTTTGCTGCCGGGGGTGGCGAGCTCGCCGTGGATGCGGCGGTAGCCCCGGGAGGGGTTCTCGCGGACCAGGCGCAGGATGAGCAGGCGGATGGAGCGCACAGTGCGGGGTCTGCCGGTGCGTCGGGGGCGGGAAGTGTTCGCGTGGCGCTGTTTGATCAGGTCGCGGTGCCAGCGCAGGACGGTGTCGGGCCGGATGAGCAGGTGCAGGCGGCGCAGGAGCTGGCGCGGGAGAGAGTGAAGGATCGAGGCGAGGAACGCCCGGTCCTCGGGCCTGAACTTTGCTCGACCGGGGCCGAGTTGCCGCTGCAGGATGGTGATCTGGTGGCGGAGGGCCAGGATCTCGGCGTCTTTGTCATGGTCGCTCATGGGGAGCAGGCGCAGCATGGCGAAGACGTTGGCCACGGTCAGGTAGGCGAGTTGGAGCAGCACGGCCGATCATCATGCCGTGCCGCCGGTAAGCGGCGGACGTGGGCCGGGTGGCCTGCGCGGACGGGGTTTCCGGCAGGCGCAAGGCCGCGGCGTCGCCATGGGCCACGCTCCTGCCGCCCTGCGCGCCGTGGCTGACCACACCACCATCAGCATCACTGAAGACGGCGCTGCAGTAGAACTCGAGCGGTGGTTCACGACTGACGAAACAGCCCTGGATCACTGGGAAACAGCACCCTAACCCGCATCACGAGGCCCCTGGTCAACTCATCAGCAGCGAATAGTCACGACCAGCGCTGCCGCCCAACCGTTGCTGCTGACTCAAGGTTTGCGAACGGGTTCTAGCCCGGCGCGCCGCTCACCCGGCGGGCTGGCCAGAGCGCACGCGGTCCGCACGGGGTCCGAAACCGTGGGCATGGGCCCAGGCGACGGCCTGTGCGCGGGTGCGGACCTGGAGCTTGGCGAACAGGTGGTTGATGTGGGTCTTGACGGTGGCCTCCCCTACCAGCAGGCGCCGGCCGATCGCGCCGTTCGACAACCCTTGGGCGAGCAGCCGCAGTACGTCAGACTCGCGCGGGGTCAGCAGGTCCTGCGACGGTTCGGCCCGCCGCCGTTCGGTCGTATGGTCGGCGCCGCGCATGGCGGCGGCCAGCAGCCGCTCCTGGACGATCGGGTCCAAGGTGGTGTGCCGGGTGAGCGCGGCCTCGATCGCGCGGACGATCTCGGCCTTGCCGGCGTCCTTGGTCAGGTAGGCGCGGGCGCCGGCCTGCAGGGCGTCGAGTATCAGCTGATCGTCCGCCATA
Organism: Streptomyces sp. NPDC046925; assembly: GCF_040644915.1. Classification (NCBI taxonomy): domain Bacteria; kingdom Bacillati; phylum Actinomycetota; class Actinomycetes; order Kitasatosporales; family Streptomycetaceae; genus Streptomyces; species Streptomyces sp. NPDC046925. The sequence continues at coordinate 1,223,415 of NZ_JBEYWZ010000001.1, forward strand.
GTCGTCAGCACCACGACGGCCACGTCCGGGTGCGCCGTCACGATCCGGCGGGTGGCCTCCACGCCGCCCATCCCCGGCATGCTCAGGTCCATCAGCACCGCGTCCGGGTGCGTTTCGGCGACTTGGGCGATGGCCTCCTCGCCGTTCGCGCCCCCGGCGACGACGTCGATGCCGTCCATCATGTCCAGCAGGGTCATCAGGCCTTCGCGGACCACCTGCTGATCGTCGACGACCACGACCCGAGTAGTCATGCGGGCACCTCCGCCTGCACGCGCCACCCCTGCGGGGTGGGGCCGGCCGTCAGGTCGCCGCCGACCAGCAGCAGCCGCTCGCGCATGCCGGCCAGACCGTAGCCGCCGTCCATCCCCGCTACTCGGGGCCGTGGGCCGGCCTCGCCGCCACCGGAGCCGGCGGGCCCGGACAGCACGGTCAGCCTCACCTGGTCCTCTTCGTAGTCCAAAGTGGCGGTCAGCTCCTGTCCGCGGGCGTGCTTGGCGGCGTTCGCCAAGGACTCCTGGGCGACTCTCAGCAACGCTAGCCCAACGTCCGGTTCGAGCGCGCGCGGGGTGCCGACCGGTGTGAAGGTCGCGGGCGCGCCGGAGGCGGTGCGGTGGTCGTGGACCAGCGCGGTGAGGGCCTCCGGCAGGGGCGGGGTGTCCGCACGCAGGACCGTGATCGCGCGGCGGGTCTCGGTCAGTCCGTCGACGGCGATCCGGCGGGCGTTGTGGACCCGCTCCACCGCCTCTTCGGTGCGCGGCGGATCCGCGGTGAGCAGCGAGTCGGTCACGTCCAACTGCACCGCCAGGGCACCCAGCGACTGCGCCAGGACGTCGTGGATCTCCCGGGCGACCCGGGTCCGCTCGGCCAGCGCCGCGGCCCGCTGCTCCTGCTCGTGCACACGCCGGGTCTGCAGCAGCAGTTCCTCCGCCTGCGCGTGCTGCGTCCCGACGCTGCGCCGGGTCGCTCCGGCGAGCTGGCAAGCCAGCAGGGCGGCGATCCAGGCGGCGACGCGCGCCCATGCCTGCCCTGGGAAGCCGGCCACGATCCCGCCGATCGCCAGCGCCAGGACACCGGCCGCCAGCACGGCCGCGCTGACCAGCGTGGACAGGAACACTCCGGACGACACCGCCGCCATGCCGACGATCGCCGTGGCCAGCATGGCCTCGGGTTCGAGGGTGACCAGGAGGTTCCCGCTGATCATTGCGACGCCCAGGATCGGCACTGCCAACGCCTCGGGCACCGGAGATCCCGCGCGGAAGCCGGCCGCGCACCACAGAGCCCAGGCGCCGCTCATCAGCACCACCAGCACCCAGGTGGTGGCGGACCAGACAAGCCCGTCCGAGAACGGCAGGCCGACCAGCACCAAAGCCAACCCGAGCATCCGGGGCAGCGCATGCTGCCAGAGGTCAGCACGCGGCAGCATCGGTCGCGGTGGCACGGGGTGCGCCGACGACGGCTTGCCCTCGGTGGTAATGACCATGGTTTCAGCTTGGCATGCGCCTCTGCCCCGCAGCCGGGCCGGGGCCCGCCGACAGGTGGAGGAGGGTGGAGAAGGGTGGAGGGATCCGCGCTCCACCCTCCTCGGCTCCTCGGCCGACGCCCGGGCCGTGGCACAGGCCAGACGCTGTGTGGACAAGAACCCCCTTCACCTACCGACGGAAACCATGTCCACTTTGCAGAGCGCTCTCCTCATCAACGTCGTCGTGCTGCTCACAACCCTGCACGCCGACCTCGGCACCAAGGCGGTGAGCCGCGCACGCCTGCTCCGCCCGCTGATCGTCGCGGTGATCATCGTCCCCGTGTTCGTCCACACCTTCTTCGACAACGGGATCGGCCTGGCCGTCGAGATCTGCGGCCTCGCGGCCGGCGTGCTGTTCGGGCTGGTCGCCGTCAGCCAGGTCCAGGTTTTCCGGGAGCCGGACGGCCAGGTCGTCGCCCGGGCCGGCCGCAGTTACGCGGCGCTTTGGATCGGCCTGATTGTCGCCCGCTCAGTGTTCTCCATCGGCGCCACCTACTGGTACGAGTCCGAGCTGGGCCGCTTCTTCTTCCGGCACGGCGCCCCGCCTCAGGACATCGCCTCGATCGTCACCAACGGGCTGGTGTTCATGGCGATCGCCGCGCTGCTCACCCGCTCGGGAGCGCTGAAGGTGCGCGCCTCCGGGCAGCCCTGAGTCCCGGCCTGCCCCGTGGGCAGCGGCTGCTTCGTGCTCGAACTCGAATCCGTTTACCCAACAGTCCTTGTACAGCCAGACATTGAGATCCGCCCTGGTCGTGGGAGCCGCCGCGGCCGGCAGATCCCGGCCCGACGGACCGGACAGAAGAAAGGTGCAACACGCATGGGTGCCAGCGACGCCGTCGACCAAACCGGCACGGGAGGATACGACTCGACTCAGCCGCCGGTTCCCGCGCCGGGCAGGAGCGAAGGGGGTGCCTCGGGCGAACGGCTGGTGCTGTTCACCGACGCGGTGACCGCGATCTCGATCACTTTGCTGATCCTGCCGCTGATCGATCTCGTCCCGGAGGCCGTGTCCGCCCACCAGCAGGCCAGCGAGGTGTTCACCGGTCACCTCGACCAGATCTGGAGCTTCCTGCTCAGCTTCGCGGTCATCGCAAACATCTGGCGGGAGCACCACCGGACCTTCTCGTCGGTCGCGAGGGTCACCCGCTCTTTGATGGTGTGGAACATGGGATGGCTGCTGTCCGTCGTCGTGCTCCCCCTGCCGACGGAGATGATTGGCGCCTTCGGCCGTAACCGGTTCGCGGCGGCGTTCTACTACACGGTTCTCCTGGCGAGCATGGTGTGCCGGCTGGCGATGCTGAGGATCTTGAAGACCACCCCGGGACTGGTCGAGGGGGACGGTGAAGAGGGCCGTCGGAGGATCAAGGATTTGTATACCGTGAGCTATCTCAACGTCCTCCTTCTGGTCCTGGCTCTTGTCCTCGCCCTCGCCGTACCCGTGCTGCAGTACTACAGCCTGCTGCTGCTCGTCCTGCCCAGGCGGACGTTCCTTCGGGGCCGGCGCGGCGCCCGCTGACCCGCAGTCAAGGGGGACGATCGCGTTCGAGGTTCCGGTGCCGATTACGCTCTACGCGCGTGGGGAGGCTCCCCGGAAGGTCTGCCCGCTCATGGGAGTACCCAGCCTTCGACGAGCAAGGCGAAGACGTCAGCCGATGACGAGCCCTCCGACGGTCCGGCAACCGGATCCCCAGCCGCACCAATGGAGAACAAGGCCGACTCGACAAAGCAGCGGGAACCACTGCCGAAGCTCGTGGGTGTCAAGTCCATGCCGTTCGGCCGACCGGAAGCAGTACTGCGGATCCTCGAGGAGCGCATGCCCGCCGAGAAGCTGGAGCAGCTGATCAAGCTTCTCAAGAACCGGGCCTGAACTACAGCACGGGCGGCGGCCCTTCCCCTTGCCTGACGGCGGGGGGAGTGGGGCTGCGGACCGGCCCGTAGAGCTGCACGCTGAGTGAGACGCCACAGCCTCAGGCGGAGCCCTGGAGCGGGCAGTGCGAATCTGCACCTCGATGTGACGGGGATCCGCGCTTGATGGCTCTGCTGTTCTGGAGGGACGGTGTCATTCAAGTGCGCTTGTTCTGGTGTCATACTGTTCCGCCTCGATGGGGTCGGGCAGGGCATGGAGGGGAGCGGCGGCCTTGCGCGTTCGGTGCGTGCGGTGCTTGTTGTAGCGCCCTGCGGGGGCACCGAGAGACTTCCCCGAGGCGTGCGAAAGCCCGGCCACAGGGACGAAGGCGGCCGGGCTGGTTGGCGCTGGCGATCAGCCCTGCGTAGCGACCGCCTCCTTCAGCGCGACGACCAGTTCGGTACGCCGCTCTTTGCTCGTGAACTTCTGAGCGCGCGCGGTCCAAGCGAGCGTGAACCGGTCGACCTGCCGCCAATCCCCTTTGGCCTTCATGGTCTTGACCCAGTGCGCCGCCGTCCGCGGCGTCTTGTACGCGTAGATGTGGAACTCCCCAGCGAGCCGCACCGCCCCCTCGACCGGGCCTGGCCCCTTCGCGAGCAGACCATGACACGACAACGACCGTGCTCCACGGCTTCACTTGGGGTGTCTCTGGCATCGTGGGTGTCATGATCACTGCACACCACGCGATACGTCCGACTCGAGTCAGCGGGGGCGCCATATGAGCTATGCAGGACCTCCCGGCCCCATGAAGCCCTTTCAGACGGGCGACGCCGACAAAGCGAGGCGCGGCGCGAGCGGCTGTGTCATCGTCCTGTTCGCCTCTGTGATCGCGTTTGCCGCCATGGGCGGCGCGAACTGGCTGTGGCACATGCCTTGGCTGACCCTCGCGGTCGGGCTCGCGGCACTGGTCGGCATCTACCGGCTCGGCGGCCTGCTCCGGCCGCTCATGGAGCGCCGCATGCCCGACCCGTACCCCGAGGACAACAAGGACGACGACCAGGCGTGAGTCCACAGGCTGCCTGCCCCTGACGGCTCCAACTGACTGATCGCCCGCGATTCCAGAGCTCGGCGGCTTGGCCGAGCAAGGCGGTGCCGGGCGTGTTGTCGTGAGCCGATGCGGCCAGGACCGTACACGGGCTGGGTGCCCGTTCGGCTCGATCAGTGCCCGGCATTCGTCGGGCCCGTCGCTTGAGTACGGCTTGCGCTCGCTCATCCGGCGGCTCGCGCGGAGTGGAGCAGCTCTGCCAGAGTTGCGTAGGAGTGCTCCCAGGTCCCTTCCGCTTGGACCCAGTGGCGGCCCCTTTCGCCCATGGTGTGGGCGAGTTCGGGGGTGCTGAGGAGTCTGATCAAGCGGTCCGCTGTTGCCGCCACCGAGTGTCCGTCGACGGCCGGTTCGCCGTCACGTACCGCGTCGGGGGCCCGATGAAGGTGTGCGCTCGGACTCGACATTGGCGAAGGCGGCGCGGCTCGGTCCCGTCAAGGCAGACGGCACGCTCCGGCCAACGCGTCACAGATCTCCGAGAGAGCCGCCGTCGGAGTCGGTGGCGACCTGGAAAGGGCTGAGCGCCAGCAACGGCTCCGGCCCCAGCCGCTGCCGGGCCCTGAACAGCGAGGGCATCGCCGGAATACGCCAGTCACCGAGCAGACCCGCACCGTGCAGGCCCTCGACCAGGTGCCGCATCACCTCGAGATACGGAGCTGGCGAGAACAGCGCCAGCCCCAGCACGAAATACACCACCAGCCGGGCAGGCAGCAGGCGCGGGACCAACGGCTTGGCAGGCTCCCGCAGTCTGTCCGGAACGATCCAACTCCACGTCTCCTGACCCATGGTGAGGTACTACTCCGCCTCACCACACAGGACAAAGTCTTGGTGACACGTCCTTCACCGTCCAAGCCACGGATGGCCCCCCCCGGGGCTTCCCTCGCTGATGGCGGGCAGTAGCGTGCGAACATCTCGTACGACCCGGGCTGGCGTGACCGCTAGCCTGGGCGCTCCGAACATCACAAGGAAAGGCGAACTCACGTGGTGGACATGCAAGCGGCCGCACGCAAGGTCTTTGACCGGTACGACCTCGACGGCGACGGTCAGATCACGGCCAAGGAGTATCGGCAGGTCGTCGCAGAGCTGAACGGCGAGCACCTCACCGACGAGCAGGCGCAGCGGTTCATCGACGTGCTGGACACGGACGGCGACGGCACCATGTCCTTCGAAGAGTTCTGGGCACCGATGCAGGACGCCTGACAGCACTCGGCCGAGGTCAAGTGGGCGCAGAGATGGGAGGCCGTTTGCGAACGGCCTCTTTCCGTTCTCCGGGCGATCTCGAGTGGCAGTGCGAAGCGGGAGCACTGCCCCTGCCGAGAAATACATCCGCGCAGTTCAGCGGCATGCTGCGGACTTGCCGCTTCAGGTGTCTCAGCGTCGCCGTAGTTGCGCGTACGGCGTCGTACGACCGTCAATGGCGCTTCAGAACTCCGAACCGGAATCGCGCGCCTGACTGGGGGCAAGGGGTCGCAGGTTCAAATCCTGTCGTCCCGACGGAAACGTCGCAGGTAGGGGCCATCTCCGGATGGCCCCTACTTCGTATTTGGGAGCAAATCTGGGAGCCGGGGGCGGACGGCTGGTCACCCGATCCGGTCGCTCCCAAGGAGCATCTGCGCTACCCGGTCTGACGTTCGAGGCAAGGGGTCGTGCGCCCCGCAGGTTTGTGCGCGACGCCTTGCCTGTTCAGGGCGTCAGCCCTTGATGGGGCCGCCGTTGATGGCGACGCGCTGGCCGTAGCGGGCGTAGGGGTAGTAGTCGTACGTCGCGTGGTGCTGGACGCATCGGTTGTCCCAGAAGACCAGCGTGCCCGGGGTCCAGCGGACGCGGCAGTGCAGGACCGGCCTGCGGGCGATGATGTCGAAGAGCACGTCGAGCAGGGCCCGGCTCTCGTCGGCGGAGAGCTGCGGGATGCGGCTGGTGTAGGCCTTGTTGACGTACAGCAGTTTGCGGTCGGTCTCGGGGTGCCGGGCGATGAGCGGGTGTTCGCTCTTGGGGATGACGTAGTCCTCGGGCGGTGTGTATCCCGCCAGGGCCTGCGCGCCGTCGTGTATCGCGGTCAGCGGGTCCAACAGGGCACGCATGGGCGGTGAGAGCATGTCGTAGGCGAGGTGCATATTGGCGAACAGGGTGTCGCCGCCGCATCCCGGTTCGGGTATCTCGGTGATGTAGAGCATCGACCCCAGTGACGGTTCGGCGTCGGCTGTGCCGTCCGCGTGCCAGCCGTTGCCCGCCACGTCTGCCGCGGCCGATGTCGTGCGGATCTCCAGGATGCAGGGATCGCCCTCGGGCGGCGGTGGGTTGACGGGGCGCGGTTCGCCGAAGGTGGTGGCGAAGCGCTTGTGTTGCTCGGGGGTGATCGTCTGATCGCGGAAGACGAGGACGTGGTGGTCACGGAAGGCGGTACGGATCTCGTCCAGTTGCTCTTCCGGGATCTCCTGGGACAGGTCGACGCCCGAGACTTCCGCGCCCAGAACGGGGGTGATTCGTTCCACCGTGAGCGTGTCGTAGGAGTACATGGGGCGGGTGGTCACCGCCTCCAGTGCTTCGCGTTCGTATGACTCCATGTCAACCTCCATAGGGGGGTGGGGTTTGGTGGGGTTACAGGTCGGCGGTATCGCGGGTACCGGCACCCGGGGACGCCAGCGTCGCCCTGATGGTCCCGGCCACCGTGTCCACGTGGGGTGCCGCGACGATGCCGTAGTGGTGCGTGGGCAGATGCCTGAGCACGGCGGACGCGGGCAGGCAGGCGCTCCACTGCCGGTCCGACTCCCGAGGATCCGCGGGGGCGGGCATGCCCGCCGTGGGGTTTTCGGCCAGCCACAGATACGTGGGGACGGAGACGAGCGGCCGTACGCGATGTTCTCCGAGGCTGCGCAGGTTGGCGCGGCAGCAGCGGGCAAGCCGCTCGGCGTACGCCTGCGCGTGCCCGTTCGGCAACGAGGCGGCTCCGGTTCCGAGTTCGGCGGCGAACACCCTTTCCAGGTGGGTCTCGTCGTAGGCGGCGACCAGTGCCTCCGCCCGGGGCGGTGGCGGATCCAGAAGGTAGAGCGCTTCCGGCGCCCGGCCCGCAGACTCGGCGAGACCCGCCATCTCCATGGCCACGCGGGCGCCGTAGGACCACCCGGCCAGATGGAGGCGGCGGTCCGGTCCGCCGAAGCGCTCACGTAGCTCCGCGTCGTAGTGATGGGCCCGCTCGGCCAGTGACCATGCGGGCATCCCGGTGTCGCGGAGCGCCGGGTCGGCGATGAGGCACACCGTCGGCTCGGGGCCGAGGGCTGCCACCAGGGAGCGGTAGGCCTGGATGTCCCCACCCACCGGGTGCACCAGGCACAGGACGGCCGGACCGGTTCCCTCCTGCCAGATGTCGAGGACGACCCGGGAGGTACTTCCGGCCGCCTCGGTGGTGGCCTCGGTGCTGGCCTCGGTCGTGGCCTCGTTCGTGGGCTCGGTGGCGGTGAGTGCCGTCTCGATGTGTTTCAGGATCTCCGTGAGGCTGACGCGGTGACTGAAGGAGGCCAGGTCGACTTCGACGCCGTAGTCGTCCTCGATCTGGGCGATCACGCCGATCAGGGTCAGCGAGTCGGCGCCCAGGTCGTAGAGGGAGTCCTGGGGGTCCAGTTCGTCCACGCCCAGCAGATCCTGGATCACCCGGGCCATGGCGTCCGCCCGCTCCTCGGTGCCGTCGGCGTCGGAGGCTTCCTGCTCTTCGTCCGTCGGTTGCGTCGGCCCGGAACCCGAGGACCGATCCACGGGCCCGGCGTGAGTGTAGAAGGCGGCTCGGGCGGCCTCGATGTCCGTTGTGGACACGAGGAGTTGCGGCAGTTGCAGCGCCAGGGCATGCGCGAAGACCGCTTTGCCCTCCTCGACGGTCAGGCCGACCGCGAGGTGGGCCTGATGACGGCTGTCCGTGTTCAGGACCCGGGTCGCCATTCCGGTCTCGCGCCATATGTCCCAGTCGACGCTGATCCGGACGGTTGCCTCGGTTTCCGTGGCCCGGTGGTGGGCGAAGCCGTCGAGGAGGCTCGCGCCGGCCGCGTAGTCGGCCTGGCCGACACCGCCGAGCAGGGCGGACATCGAGGAGCAGTAGACCGCGAACTCCGGACGGAAGGCTCCGATCAGGTGCTCGACGACGAGTGCGCCACGCTCGCGTACCGCGGCGGCGTCGCGCATCGCGGTGGCGTCACGTCGTACGAGCAGCCCGCCGTGTCCGAGACCGGCCGCGTGGATGACGCCGTCCAGCCGTGACGTGTGGTCGGCGACGGCCGCCGCCACTTCGTGAACGGGCATGGTCGCGAGATCCGCCGGGACGAGGCCGATGCGGTCGGCCCATCCGTTCAACTCCTCGGGCAGCCGCGGACTTCGGGACAGCAACAGCACCCGGCCGCGGGTGTGTTCGAGCAGCCAGGCGGTGATGGCGCGGCCCATGCCGCCCGTGCCGCCGAGCACCAGATGGACGGTGTCCGCTCCGGCCGGTACGACGGGCTTCCTGCCCTCCGGCTCCGGTACGGGTACCGTGCCCGGCCGCCACCAGTAGCCCTGCCGCAGCGCGAGCTGGCGGGGGAGAGCCGGTTCGCCGGGACGTCCGGCCCCACGTGTTTCGGCGACGAGCGAGGCCACGTGTCCGGCCCAGCGGGTGAGGTCGTCGTCGGGGAGATCGAGCCAATGGCCGTTCAGGACGGACTCCTGATGGGCGACCTCGACCGGCCCGGCGAGGAGCGCCAGTTCAGGTCTGTCCACCGTTCCCGTCACGGGCCGGGCGCCGTACGACAGCCACCACACACGGGGGGAGTCGGTTCGCCCGGTCAGCGCCCGGGCCAGTGCCGCCGTGCTGTCCAAGCAGGTGTGGCGGGCGTGTTCCAGGGTGTCGGGACCGACCGGCCCTGTCACGTCGAGGGGCAGGGCGTGCACCCACTCCGTGTCGCCTGAGACCGGGATGCCGTCCTCGGACAGCGCATCGAGCAGCTGCCGCACGGACGCCGGATCGACGGGGTCCACGTCGTAGGAGTCCGGCCCTCTGCGGGCGAAGGCGCCGGCCGGGTGCACCCGTATCACTCGCGACGCCACCGCTTCGAAGGGCGCGAGCGCTGTCCGCGGAGTGTCCTTCGAGGCTACGAGGACCACGGCGGACGCGCGGCCGGTCGGCGCGGTGGTGTCCGCGACGGCGGCACGGCGCAGCCGGACCCAGAGCGGCTGGTGCAGCCAGCTCTCCCGGGGCAGCCGCCGGGGTGTGGCGGCCGGGGCCTCGCGCGTGTCTTGGCGCGTGCCATCGCGCGGGGCCTCGGGCAGCCGGTCGAAGTCGTACTCCGCGAGGGAGAAGGACGGGGGCGGGAAGTCCCAGGGTGCCTGAGCGGAGCCTGCTTCCCAGTCGACAGGGTGTCCGGCGGCCCAGGCCGCTGCGAGGTCGTGGGCCGTGCGACCGGCCGCGGAGATCGCTACGGCGTCCGGGTCCGCGCCACCGGGCCGCACCGCTCCGCCTGCCACCGTGCGCAGCCAGCGCTCGGCCGCCGCGGCGTCCGTCACAGGTGCCGCTACCCGCAGGCGGCGCGCGACCCGACCGGCCTGGAGATGGCGCAGCACGAACGTGTGGCGCTCCGGGTGGAGTTGGAGATAGTCGGCGATGCGAGCGGCGTCGGCGGCCAGGGCGTCCGCGCTGGAGGCCGAAAGGACGAGGCACTTGGGTGCCTCGCGGGTTGCCACCGGTCCGGGCGTGGTGGCCTGCTCCACGATGACGTGGGCGTTGGTGCCGCCGATTCCGAAGCTGCTGACCGCGGCCACCCGTTCGCGTCCCTCGGGCCAGGGCGTGGCTCGGTCCGGGACGTGGAAGGGAGTGGGATCGGGGCCGATCTCCGGGTTGAAGGCGCGGAAGTTGAGGTTGGGCGGGAGCGTCCCGTGGTGCACGGCGAGGACCGCGCGTACGAGGCCCACCACACCGGCGGCAGCGCCCAGGTGGCCGAGCTGACTCTTGACGGAACTCAGAGCGCAGCGGCCGGACTCACTCACGTCGAACGCCTGCCGTAGCGCGCCCACTTCGATCGGGTCGCCAAGACGGGTGCCGGTGCCGTGGGCCTCCACATAGCCGAGGTCGGCGCCCGTGCGTCCGGCGCGGGACAGGGCGGTCCGGATCACCTCCCGCTGTCCGGCCAGGGACGGCGCGGTGTAACTCATCTTCGCCGTACCGTCGTTGTTGATCGCGGAGCCTGTGATGAGTGCGTGGACGGTGTCGCCGTCGCGCCGTGCCTGCCGCAGCGTTTTGAGGACCACGACGCCGACGCCGCTCGCGCCGACCGTGCCGGTGGCGTCGTCGCTGAAGGGCCGGCAGTCGCCGTCCGCGGAGAAGATGTGCTGCGGCCGGTAGCGGTAGCCGCCGGTAAGGCCGGGGTCGATGAGCACTCCTCCGGCGAGCATCACGTCGGCTTCGCCCTGCCGGAGCAGACCGGCGGCGAGGTGCACGGCGACCAGAGAACTGGAACAGGCCGTCTGGGCGCTGAAGACGGGGCCCGTCAGCCCGAGGTGGTACGCCACCTTGGTGGCCAGGAAGTCCTTCTCGTGGTGCAAGGCGAGCTGAAAGCCGTCAGGCAGTCGGCCACGGTCCCCCTCGCGCAGCACGGACTCGCGCTGCAAGGACTCGCGCAGCAAAGACTGGAAGTAGGTGTTCTCCCCGGCACCGGCCACCAGGCCCACCCGGGCGGACGAGGTGTCCGCCACCCCGGCGTGCGCCAGGGCCTGCACGCCGGCCATCAGCAGATGACGCTGCTGGGGGTCCATCAGACGCGCCTCTTGAGGGCTGATGCCGAAGTGGCCCGGGTCGAAGTCGAGCATGCCGTCGAGCGTGCTGTGCGCGCCGACGACTCCCTCCGGCGCGTCGATACGGCGGATTCCGGTGCCGCCGGAGACCACGAGATCCCAGAAGGCGGCCAGGTCCGGGGCGCCGGGCACCCGTACCGCCATGCCGACGACCGCGATCGGCTCGCCGGGTTCGGGGGTCTGTTCGGAGGGCTCGTCGCCTTTCGCTGCCGATGGGGCGAGTGGCCGCGGGGAGGTGAGGTGGCGGGCCAGGGAGCGGACGGTGACGTGCTCGAAGAGGTCCGCGACACCGAAGCGCAGACCGAGTGTTGTGGTGCAGCGCAGGTGGAAGCGCATCAGGGCGAGACTGGAGGCACCCGCCTCGAAGAAGGTCTGGTCCGGTGCGATCGTCGACCCGGTGACCTCCTCGAAGGCGGCGGTGAGGCGCTCCTCCTCGGCCGACAGGCCCGTGCGGGCGCTCGCGGAACGACGCATGTCCTCCCCGGGTGCCCGGACGGCCGCCTGCCGATCCAGCTTGCCGCTGGGTGTGCGGGGCAGTCTCTCCAGCCTGCGGAAGCGGTCCACACGGACGTAGGAGGGCAGAAGGGCGGACAGATGCGCGCTCAGATCGTCGGCGGACGGTGCTTCACCACGGATCTCCAATCCGGCCGTCAGCCGGTCCCCGTCACGGGTGACGACCACGTTGACCACCGCCGGATGGCGCAGCAGGGCCGCCTCGACGGAGCCGAGTTCCAGCCGGTGCCCGCTCAGTTTGATCTGCTGGTCGTCGCGGCCCGCGTAGTGCAGCAGGCCCTCGCGGTCGAAGAACGCCCGGTCACCGCTGCGGTAGAACAGGCCCGCGCCGGGGAGCTCGACGAAGCGGACGTCGTCGGGCGTAGTTTCGTCGGGCGTCGGGTCGTCGAGCGTCGGTTCGTCGAGGTAGCAGCGGGTGGTCATGGTGCCGCCGATCAGCAGTTCGCCGGTGCATCCGGCCGGGGCCGGGTCGCCCTGGGCGTCCACCACACGCAGGTCGGCGCCGGCCACCGGGCCTCCGATGGCGGGCCGTTCGGGCCATTGCCCGGGATCTCCCTCCAGACACAAGGCGCTGACCACATGTGTCTCGGTCGGCCCGTAGTGGTTGAACAGGCGCGCGCCGGGGAGCCCGGCGAACCAGCGCCGGATGCTGTCCGTGCACACCAACTGCTCGCCCGCGGTGACCACTTCGCGCAGCCGGGAGGGGTACCTGTTCAGGCGGACGGCGTACTCGGCGAGCAGTTGCAGGGCCACGTAAGGCATGAAGATCCGCTCGGTGCCGGCGGAGTCAAGCCGGTCCAGGAGCGCGGGCACGTCCTGACGCCACTCGGGACGTACGAGCTGGAGGGTGCCACCCGTGCACAGCGTCCCGAAGACCTCCTGGAAGGACACGTCGAACGCCAGCATCGAGAACTGCTGGGTGGCCGCGGGGGCGGTCAGGCCGCCGGGACCGGATTGCCACCTGATCAGATCGCACAGGGTCCGGTCGTAGATCTGCACGCCCTTGGGCACGCCGGTGGAGCCGGAGGTGAACAGCGTGTAGAGAGGGCGCGCGCCGTCGTGCGTCGAAACGCCGACGGTGGCTCGGTCGTCCGTCTGCCCGTCGCGCGACGCACGCGTGTCGTCGCCCTTCTGCGGTCCCCGGCCAGCCCCCGGTACGACAAGGTGGCGCACCACACCGTCCGGGAGCAGCGTGTCCAGTGCCGGCGAGCTGTCCTGCGTGGTCAGGACGCACAGCGGGTCGACCTGTTGCAGGACGCGGCGCAGAACATCGGCCGGGTAGGAGGGGTCCAGAGGGACGGCGGTGACGTTGAGCCGTGCCAGTGCCAGGAGCGCCACGACGTGTTCGGCGGAGGGATCCAGATACAGGGCCGCCCGGCAGGGGCTGGCGTCGGCCGGGATCGGGTAGTGGTCGGCCAGTTCCGTGGCGAGGGCCGCGGCGCGGGCGTCGAGGGCCGCGTAGCTCAGCGTGCCGCCGTCGGCCGTCACCACGGCGGGGGCGTCCGGAGTGCTGGCTACCTGTTGGCCGAAGCCTTCGGCGATCGTGGTGAAGCCGGGTTCCGGAGCGGGGCCGCGCCCGTGCTCCGGGAGGGAGTGCCGGTACGGCGCGACGAGTTCACGAGCGGTGGAGCGACCGCCGGCCGCGAGCGCGTCCACGCCCCGCCGGAACAGCTCCGCCATCGCCGCGACGTCCTCGCCGGTGAACCGGTCCTCGGCGTACTCCCACAGCACGTCGAGTCCGTCCGCATGCTCGACCACGGAGACCGTCATCGGGCACTTGGCCTCCGGTGCCGCCCACCACAGGGGGCGAGGGGCACAGCCGGGCAGCCGTAGCGCCTCGAAGTCGGTGTTCTCCAGGACGAACAGGAAGTCGAACGGTGTGCTGTCGCCAACGGCCTCCCAGCCGGTCAGAACGTCCGTGAGTGCCACGTCCTGGCGTCCCAGTACCTGCCCCGTGTCGCTTTTCGCGCGGGCGAGGAGCGAGCGCAGGTCTTCACTGGGCGCGACGGACAGGGGCAGCAGCACGGTATTCGCCATCATGCCCACGCTGTTCTCGAACTCGCGCACAGGGCGGCCCGCGACCGGGGCGGCGATACGCGGGCGGGTCAGGCCACTCACGCCGTACAGGCACCAGGAGAACACGCTCAGCAGGACCTGGAACCGAGTCAGTCCGAACTCGGCGCACAGTTGGTCCACTTGGGTCCGCCGAACGACGTCGAGCGACGTGCGCAGCAAGCGTGCCCGCGGTGCCGGGCCCGCGTCCCGGGCGGGTAGCGACTCCTGTGGCTCCCCCAACTCCTCGTAGAAAGCGAGGAGTTCATTACGCTGTGCGCGGTACGCGGTGCTCGCGAACCGGGCGCTCTGCCAGTCGGCGAAGTCCAGCGGGGTCGGAGCGGGTGCCTCGCTCCTGTCGCTTCCGGCGTAGGCGGCCGACAGGTCGTGCAGCAGGATGCTCAACGACCAGCCGTCCACAGCGATGTGGTGCAGGTGCAGCAGGAGCGTGCCGCCGCCGTCACGCGGCAGCCAGCAGGCTCGGAGCATGCGGGGGACGGCGAGGTCGAAGGGCTCGGCGAAGAAGGTGTCGGCGAAGGTGTGTGCCTCTTCTTCGTGCCAGGCATGCTGGAGGCCCGGCTCGTGCCAGGGGTCGTACGGCTCGCCGACGGTCTGCTCCAGGCCGTCCGGTCCGAGGCCGAAGCTCGTCCGCAGCGCCTCGTGGCGTGCCACCAGGCTGCGCAGAGCTCGCCGGAGGGCAACGGCGTCGACCTGTCCGTCCAGGCGGAAGGCCTGGTTGACGGAGTAGGCGCGGGAGCCCGGAGTGCTGCGCTCCACCAGCCACAGCCGCTGCTGTTCGCTGGTGGCGGGCGCCGAGCGGGCACCGGAGACCACCGGTGCGGGCAAGGCGTTCTCCTCGAGGGGACGGACCGCGGCGAGTGACCGGGCGACGGCGGCCAGGTCGCCGTGGAGGACGGCCGCCTGAGTCAGCTCGCGGCCCCATCGCTGTCGTACGGCGAAGCAGAACCGAAGAGCCTTCAACGAGTCACCGCCGCTGGCGATCCACCGGTCGCCGAGCCGGAGGCCGGTGGTGCCGAGTATTTCCTCGGCCAGTTCGACGACCCGGCGTTCGGTCTCCGTCGCGGCCGGTCCGTCGGATTCGGCGGCGGCGGGTCGCCAAGGGCAGTCGGCCTGCTGGAGCAGGGCGGCCTGGTCGACCTTGCCGTTGGCGTTGAGCGGCAGCTCAGCCGTGAGATGGATCTGGTGGGGGCGCATGTAGGCGGGCAGGCGGGCCGCCAGGTGGCTGTCGAACTCCTCGTAGGACAACTCCTGACTCAGGACGACGAACGCCAGCAGTTCGTTGGGCCCCTCCTGGTCCGCGCGGCGCGTGCACACATAGGCCCGCTCGACCGCGGGGTGGGTGAGAACGCGGCGTTCCACCTCGCCGGGCTCGATCCTGAAGCCACGGACCTTGACCTGGCGGTCGGTTCGCCCGACGTACTCCGTCAGCCCCTCGTCGCCGGTCCGTACGAGGTCACCGGTGCGGTAGTACGGCTCCTCGCCGCCGTCGAGCCACGGCAGCCGTACGAAACGCCGCTCGGTCTCCTCGGGAAGGTTGCGGTATCCGGCGGCGAGTCCGGCTCCGCTCAACAGGAGTTCGCCGACCTCCCCTGGCGCGGCGACCCGCTCGTGGCCCGGGACGACCAGTACCGCACCGGTTTGCGGCAGGGGCCGGCCGATCGGCACCACGTCCCCGTCGAAGTCGCGCGGGATCGGATGGCACAGGGCGAAGGTGGTGGACTCCGTCGGCCCGTACACGTTGAACAGCCGGGTGCCGCTGTCGGCGTTGTCCCGGTACCAGCGGCGCATCACGTGGGGGTTGAGCTGCTCGCCGCCCACCAGAACCTCGCCGGCCGAGGCGAAGCAGTGCGGCACCGCCGTGACCATCGCGTTGAACAGTGCCGTGGTGACGAAGAGGGTGTCCACGCGCTCGTTCCGCAGTGCCGCGGCTAGCCGCTCGGGAGTCTGCGTCTCCCGGTCGCTCAGCACCACGCAGCAGCCACCGGTCAGCAGGGGCACCCAGACTTCGAAACTCAGCGCGTCGAATGCCGGATTGGCCATGCAGGCATAGCGCAGACCGGGCTCGACGCGGATGTATCCGGGTCGAGCCAGTCGCCGGATTCCCGCGTCACGGACCTCGACTCCCTTGGGCTGGCCCGTCGTTCCGGAGGTGTAGAACAGGAAGGACACCTCGCCGGGGGCGGCGGGTGCCTCCACGGCGTCAGCGGGAACGGTGACGGCAGCAGTGGTGGTGGCAGCAGCGGTGGTGGTAGCGGCAGTGGCCGTGGCTGTGGCTGTGGCGTCCGGGAGTTCGGGCAGAAGGGCGTCCGCGGCGAGTGCCTTCACGTCCTGCGGGAGGTCGGTGACGCTCTCGATCGTGTCGTGCACCAGGGCGACCGCGCCGGAGTCCCGGAGTATGAAGTGACGGCGCTCGGCGGGGCTCTGTGTGTCGAGGGGCACCACCCGCGCTCCCAACCGCAGAATGCCCAGCATCACGCCGACCAGCCGCCACGACCGCGGCATCGCCACCGCCACCGACTGCCCCGCGGCGACGCCCCGGCGCCCCAACTCCCGGGCGACGGTCGCGGCTGCCGCGTTCAAGGTCGCGTAGTCGACGCTGACGTTGCCGTCCACGACCGCCTCGGCGTGTGGCGTGCGAAGGGCTCGCCGGTGAATCGCAGCGGCTATCCCGGCCGGGTCGTCCATGCCCTCGGACACGTCGGTGCGGTCCGTTTCGACGTGCGGTTTCATCGTGCCTCCGACGTGCCTGAAGGTGCTGTGCGCTGCGTCTCGCCCCGACCGGAGGCGGATGTCAGCCGGTGCAGTTCGGCGGTGAGGACGGCGGCGACGCGGGGCAGTTCGTCGCTCTCCAACATGTCCCAGTGACCGCAGGCGACCGGCTCGACCACGAACTCACCGGTGACGCGCCGCCGCCAGAAAGCGCGCAGCCGAGCGGCAGCACCTTCGGCGTCCTCGTCTTCGTCCTCCACGGCCGTCGCCTGCATCAGCACGACACGGGCGGGCGATTCGGGTACGACGTAGTCGCGCGCCGTCTCACGATGGTGGTTGTAGACGTTCAGGTACCGGGCCACCTGGTCGTCGTCGATGCCCGGGTACATGCCGTTGAAGCGCACCAGCTTCTCGCGGAACTCCGCCATGCCGACCGGCGCGATCGCGGCGCGCTGCTCGTCGTCCTGCGCACCGTGGGTGTCGAGGAGGACGACACTCACCTTGTCGTGCCCGGCCGCCACCAGACGGCGGCCCATCTCGTACGCGACCAGACCGCCGTAGGAGAGCCCGCACAACACCAGTGCCTCGTCGGCACGGGGACCGACGAGCCGCAGATACTCCTCGGCCATCGCCCCGACATCGGGCAGGGTGGACTCACCGGGATCGATGCCGGGCGCCTGGAGTCCCACCACACCGATGTCGTCGGCCAGTTCGGCGGACAGTGGCAGGTAGCAGAACGCGGTGCCGCCTGCGGGGTGCACACACACCACGCGCTGTCGGCCGCCGCCCGCACGGAATTCCACCAGGCCGCCGGGCGCCGCGGACTCCGGTGCCTCGCCGGAGTTGCCCACGCTGCCGCGCACCCGCTCGGCGAGCGCCTCGATGGTGGGGTGCAGCATGACGTCCCGGACGGGCAGGGCGACGCCGAGTTCCTCCTGGACGGCGGACGCCATCTTGATCGCCGATATCGAAGTGCCGCCCAGCTCGAAGAAGTTGTCGCTGATGCCGATGTCCGGGTGCAGCAGCACTCCGCGCCAGACCCGGTACAGCGCCATCTCCACATGGTCGCGGGGCGCGGCCGTGTTGACCGGCCCCGCACGTGTTCCCGCAGCGGCGCGCAGCACCTGTGGCCGGTCCACCTTGCCGCTGCGGTTCAACGGCAGTCGCGGGAACTCGACCACCACGGCGGGGATCATGTAGTCCGGCAGTCGGAGCCCGAGCGCCGCACGCCATTCGTACGGCAGCCGCGTGGCATCGGTGTCACATCCCACGCCGGCGACCAAGCGGGGGCCGCCGGGTGATTCGCGATCGGCCAGGACGACGGCCTCCCGGACCCCTGGGACCGCAAGGAGTGCCGCCTCGACCTCGCCGGGTTCGATACGGAAGCCGCGCAGTTTTAGCTGGTCGTCGCGGCGGCCGACGTACTCGGCGTTGCCGTCCGACAGCCAGCGCGCCAAGTCGCCGGTGCGGTAGAGGCGTTCACCGGGAACGAACGGGTCGGGCACGAAGAGTTCGTCGGTGAGGTCGGGGCGGTTCAGATAGCCGCGGGCCAGACTCGCTCCGCCGAGGTAGACCTCTCCGGTGACTCCCACGGGCACCGGACGCATGCGGTCGTCGAGCAGGTACAGGCGTGTGTTGCGCAGGGGCCGTCCGATGGGACATGGCCGGTCGTACGGCTGCGGGTCGGTGTAGGCCGTGGCGTAGAGGGTGGCCTCGGTCGGGCCGTAGCCGAAGCAGATGCGCAGGCCGGGCAGCAGCTCGCGCATGCGGTGCAGGGTGCTCTCGGGCAGGGATTCCACCCCGGTGAGGAGCTGACGGAGATGTGATCCGGCCAGGCGGGTGGCCGGGTCCTCGCCGATCCACAGGACGTAGGAGGGAGGCAGGAACGCCTGGGTGACCTTGCGTTCGCGCATCCAGTCCAGCAAGGCCGCGGGGTCGGTACGGAGTTCGTCGGGGACCAGGTGAAGGACGGCGCCGGTGGTCAACGGGACGAGGAGTTCGTGCACCGACGCGTCGAAGCCGATGCTCGACCAGGCCGATGACGCCTCGCCGGGGGAGTCCCCCATGAGCTCGTGCCAGTGGTCGAGGAGATTGACGACGCTGCCGTGCGTCACCGCCACACCCTTGGGCCTGCCGGTCGATCCGGAGGTGTAGATGACGTAGGCGAGCCGAGTCGGGTCCGTGTCGACGGGCGGCGCCTCGTCGTGGGTCCCCTCTGCCTCCACTTTCTCCAGGTGGTTCCACAGCTGTCCGTCGTCGTCCTCGGTGTCCTTCCGGTCGGTCAGCACGAGGACCGGTGCGGCGTCACTGACCATGGCGGTGAGCCGCTCCAGGGGCTGGCCGGGGTCGAGGGGCAGGTAGGCGGCTCCGGACTTGAGGATGGCGAGCACGCCGATGACGAGTTCGGCCGTACGCCCGACGTGCAGGCCCACCACTCGGTCGGGACCGGCACCACGGGCGATCAGCGCATGGGCGAGACGGTTGGCCCGGCGGTCGAGGGTCGCGAAGTCCAGCTCCGTGTCGTCGGCCACCACCGCACATTGCCCGGGCCGCCGGCGGACCTGCGCGGCGAAGCGCTCCAGCACGCCCACCGATGCTGGGTCCGTCGATGCCGGGGTCGTCGATGCCGGGTCCGTCGGTGCCGGGTCCGGCACGGTGGGCCCTGCGCTGAAGGTGGCGAGGAGCTCCCGCTGCTCGTCCTCGTCGAGCAGCGTCAGGTCGGCGATCTCGGCATCGGGCTGTTCGGTCATCAGACGCAGCACGCGCAGGAAATGACGTATGTACCGTTCGACCGTCGTCCGGTCGAAGAGCGCCACCGCGTAGTCGATCTCGCCGGTGAGGTGCCGGCCCTCGTCGGCCAGGGCCAGGACCAGGTCGAACTTCGCGGGTACGTGAGCGGCGTCCTCCCGCAACGCGACGTCCAGACCCGGAAGTTCGAGTTCCTTCCGCATGGAGGGGACCCAGGCGAACATGGTCTGGAACAGGGCCGTGTAGGCGGGGCTCCGCGGCGGGTTGACCAGTTCGACGACTCGCTCGAAGGGGAGGTCGACATGCCCCAGGGCGTCACGGATCCGCTGGTTCACCTGCTTCAGGGCATCCTTGACGCTGGGTGAGCCGGAGAGGTCGGCGCGCAGGGCGAGGGTGTTGACGAAGAAGCCGATCAGACCCTCGACGTCGCCGCGTCGGCGGTTCGACGTGGGGGCGCCGACCACGACGTCGTCCTGCCCGGAGAGCCGGGACAGCAGTATGGACCAGCCGGTGAGAACGGTTGCGTAGAGGGAGACATCGTTGTCAGACGCCAGGGCGCGCAGGGCCCGCGTCAGGTCCTCGTCGACGGTCACGGGCAACCGGTCGCCGCGGAAGTCCTGTTCGGGCGGGCGGGGCCGATCGGTGGGCAGGGAGATCACGGCAGGGGCGTCGGCCAGTGCGGCTGTCCAGTACTCGGCGTGCGAGGCGGGCTCGGCTCCCGACATCCACTCCCACTGCCAGCGTGTGTAATCGCTGTACTGCCAGGTCGGTTCGGGCAGCGAGACGTCCTGCCCCTGCTGAAGCGCGGAGTACACCGTCCCCAGCTCTTTCAGCAGCAGGGAGCGGGACCAGCCGTCGAAGATGATGTGATGCGCCACCAGGATCAGTACGTGATGGTCCGGTTGGAGCGCTATCAGACAGCCGCGTGCCATGGGCTCCTCACCCAGGCGGAACGGAGCGCCCTCCACCTCCAACCGTATGCGTGCGAACCGTTCAGCCCCGTCCGGCAGCGCCGTCAGGTCCTCGAAGGCCACCGGGAACCCCGTGTCCGGCGGATCGACGACTTGAAGAGCCGAACCCCCGGAGGGGACAAGGCGGGTACGCAGGGCCTCATGCCGGGCCGTGAGCAGCTGCAGCGCCCTGAGGAGCAGGTCCCGGTCCAGCGGTCCCCGGATGTCGAAGGGCATCGGCTCGTTGTAGGCAGCGCTGGCGTCGCCGTCCATGCGCGCCATGACCCACAGACGTTCCTGCGCCAGGGACAAGGGCGCGGATTCTGCCTCTTCGTCGGAATGATTACTGACTGCGATTCGGGGTACAGGCACGGATTAACCTTCACGAGAAGAGGACGCGGCGGAAATCAGTGGGAAATCATTTACGGGGTTCCCGGAGTATCGGACTGACCGGAGTGTCGGACCGGCGTCCGGAATGTGTGCGCTGCAATCAAAGTGCGATCTGAAAACAATGCCTGCGGATCCGGGCCCTTCGGCGGACCGCGGCTGGGGTGGCTGGGGTGGCTGGGGTGGTGATCAGCTGTCCGGCCTGGTCGGCCGCTCGTTGCGCTGCTGTGTGATCAGCATGGACAGCGGATTGTGTTCAAGATGGCGGACCGGACTTTCATGGGGACTTTCATTGGGATTTTCGTGGGGTCAGCAGGGCCTCGCGCAACCTCGTGGAAACCGCCGTCTGTCCATCAAGGCTCCGTAAAATGACGTGAGGTGAATGCGTGATGAGGTGCATGCGTGAGGTGCAGCAGAGTGACGATTGCGGACGCTTCTTAGTCATTCGGTCAACCGCACGGTGGCGTATTTGGCGTTGATGCTAAATGTGCTTCGATCATGTGGTCAACCGTGACCAACGCCACACCCATTCGGTGACGGAACACTGTTTGCGCCCGGCATGCGACATTAAGGGATTTGCCTGAAGAAAGCGGACCACGTGAGGCAGACGGCTCGCTTCGGTCGTGCCACGCCCTCCTTGCCGGTGACGGGGTATCCGGAGACGGAAGGCCATCGCAAGGCCATCGCAAAGCCATCGCAAGGTCATGGCCGCGGAGTCGTCCTCGGTGATCCAGGAATGATCCGGGTCGGCGTTGTTCACCGCGCCCCGTCGACCAACCGCCGCGCGGCCACCTCCGCTCCGTCGGCGCGGAGCCGGCTTCCCAGGGACTTCGCATGCGCCCGGGTCCCGGGTGACAGGGCGGTCTTGAGCGCGATGCCCAGAGACTCGACGGTCGTGGCCGGAGCATCGAGGGCCGCACCGAGCTCCAGTGCCGCCACCTGGCCGGCCCAGTACGGGTTGTCCGACAACTGGAGAGGTACCACCACTTGCGGCGCGCCCGCCCGGGCCGCCGTCAGCGTCGTGCCCGCGCCACCGTGGTGGACCACGGCGGCCACCTTGCCGAACAGGTTCTGATGGTTGACCTCGCCGATGGCGAAGCAGTCGTCCCCGTCGTCGACGAGCTCCAGGTCGGCCCAACCGCGGGACACGAGCACGCGGTGCCCCTGTGCGCGGATCGCCTTGACGGCCATGCCGCCGGTGCCTTCGGCCGGGGACAGACTGCCGAAGCCTACGTAGACCGGTGGGGAGCCCGCGTCCAGGAACCTCGCCAGGTCCGCCGGGAGGGGCCGTTCGTCCGAGAGGGTCCATGCGCCCGTCTGCACGACGTCGAGGCCGCTGGTCTCCCGCCACGATCCCAGGACCGGGTCCGCCGCCAACCATGGACGGTCGGTGAGGATGTGATCGCGTACGTTGTCCACCACCGGTAGACCGAGGGCCGTCCGGTGCCTGTTGAGTGCCTCGCCGAACTGCGCGTTGACGTTCTGGGCGTCCAGCTCCCACAGTGTCCGGTTGTCGGCGACCTCAGGCTTCGGCCAGCCCGGCCGCGGCGGTGGCGCGTGGTGCGGGGACGGCAGGTGGACTGCCGCATAGCTCACGTACACGTAGGAGATACCCGCGGCCTCGGCCACGGATCGCGCGGCGACCTGCGCCAGACCTGCCGCCATCACCACGTCACATCCGTCGAACGCCGCGGGGAAGGTGTCGAACTGCATCTCGACCAACTCGTCCCTGTAGCGGGCTAGTTCCGTTGCCGAGGGCAGGCTCTTGTCGCGCATCAACTCCCTGACGGGTGGCCCGACCGGCACCAGTTCCACTCCGATACCCGCGAGCCGCTCGGCGAACTCCTCGTCCGGCGGGGCGCACATGCGCACCGCCGCGCCGAGCGCCCGTAACTGCACCGCGAGTGCCACCAGCGGTTCGACGTCGCCACGTGTCCCGTATGTAGACAACAGCACCCGCATTCAGCGTCCTCTTCTGTCTTTCGTCTTTCGTCGAGTACTGGCTGCGCTCGACCGGCAGCAGTGTAGGTCGCGTGTCGGCCAGGGAAGCCGCCCCCAGTGGCTACGGTGCGCGTGGGGCCGGAGGTTCGGTGGCGGCCGGCTCTGGGCAGTGTGTGCTGGGCGAGACGTGCAAGATCCCCCAGCGTCCACACAACCGGAGTGCTACGCGATGCAGAGTTCGTCCACACCCGTACCTGATGTTTCGGTCATCCTGCCCTGCGCCGGCCACGGAACCCGTTTCGGTGCGCCCTACTCGAAGGAACTGCACTGCCTGGCTCCTGGAGTCACCGTTCTGGACCGCAGCCTGGAAACCGTCGTCGAACTCGTCAAGAGCGGTCTCCATGTGCGTCTGGTCGTCGTGTTCGGAACACACAAGCTGGACACGGTCAGTTACCTTGCTCGCTATGCCGACACCTTCCAACTGGTCTTCGTCTACCAGGGCGAATCATCCGGACCTGGTCTCGACGGGGCGATCCGGTCCGCCCTGCCTATGACACAGGGACCGGTGGCCCTCGTCCTGCCTGACATCGTTGTCGCAGGGCCGGACACGCAGGGCAAACTCCTCGACGCCATACGACAGGCAGAGGCGGCGGGCTGGAGCGTGGTGGCCGCCGAGGAGCGCAATGACGACACGCTGCGGCAGATGGGCGCCTTGACCGTGGCCGAGGCGGGAGGCGTCCTGACCGTGGAGGCCGCCACCGACAAGCCGACGGATCCCTCGGGCTTCAACGCGTTCTGGGGCATGGTCGCCGTCACCGAGAGCGAGGCGCACAGGCTGCCCGACGTCGTGGGCATGGGAGCGGCCAACCCGTTGGCCGGTGCGGTCGCTCTCATGGTGGAGGGGATCGTCAACTACAACACCCCCGCAGGCTGACTCTCCGTGCGTCGATGAGTTGGTGCACGTGTGGTGTACGGGCTCTCCCTTGAGCCGGGCGTCCGTCCTGGCGTCAGAGCGAGTGTCCGGAGGGGCGTGCGGGCGGACGCATGGTGGACGTCCGCGTGCTGATCGCGTTCGGTGCCAACGCCGACGGCCACCGCGAGATTCTCGTTCTGGACGTCCCCACCGCCGAGGAACGGCTCGGGCCGCCCGGCTTTCCTGCGCTCGCTCGTCGCCCACAAGCCCTGCCGGTGCGTGACAGGGAGCCTCGTCCTGGGCATTGCCTGGAGGGGAGGGATCGTCAGCTACCTCGGTAGCGAGGACGCGGAGGCAGAAGGGCCCGCGTTTACGGTGGCGTTGCTGAAGTAGGGACTCACGCGCGTGCAGGTGGTTCTGCCGCCAGAATCACCTGCACGCGAACTCCGTAGCTCAGCCCCGCTCGCGGGATCTCTCCTCCGCGGCGGGGCTGAGCGTTGGCCGGCACAGACCCGGAGGAGTAGCTCCTCTCCTGGCAGACGTCAGGAAATGAGGGACCGAATTTGCCAAATCCGTCGAGGCGGCCCGCGCCGACGTGACGGCGGCGCGTACACCTCGCAGAACTTCTGCTGGACGCAGGGCATCACGACGTGGCGCCTGCCGCCCAGCAGGCGTCATTAAGTCCTTGTGCGTCGCCCCAGCCAGGGCAACGCACTCGCCGAATCCTTCACCCTCACGGGCAAACGCGAGACGCTCCGGGTTCGAAGGAGCTGGCCCAGCCAGCAGGACAAGGAACGCCGAACAGTCTCGGACAGCACCGACGCGGAGAGTCGACCACCGGAGGAGCCCCCTCTGCTCCAGAGCCTGCGCACGATCGTGCTGGTTCAGCGAGGTGGCCTAGCCGATCCCGGAGTGGCCTTGAGGTGTCGGGTGAGCTGCTGGAGGGTGGTCCAGATGGTCGGGTCGGTGCCGTCGCCGAGGGTGTAGTGGAGTGCGGGCCGTGCCGCGGGGCCGAGGCGGGTGGGACGCAGGCCCTGGGGCGGGTACTGGGCGTGGGCGAGGCCGATCTCGCTCACGGCCTCCGCGCCCAGCGTGAAGGAGACAGGGATGGGCGGGGCTTCGAAACGAGGCGGGACGGTCAGGTCTCGGCGGGCGGTGCGGAGGGTGGTGAGCATGGATGTCAGGCCGTGGTCGGTGGCCAGGCTCTCGGCCAGCGGGCTGATGGCGTTAACGGGTGGAGTTTCGTCCGGGGCGTAGCCGAGGGCCAGGGTGATGTGTTCCTCGACGCCTGCTGACGTGTGGGTAACGCGGGTGGTGGCGAGGGCCGGGCGGTGGGGGGTGCCGACGGTGGTCAGCCATGTGGGGGCGTTCTTCTGGGCGCGGGCGCGGGCCAGTTCGGTCAGCTGGCGTGGGGACCAGGGCAGGGCGATGGGTTCGGCCGTGGACCAGCCGGCCGGCGGGCTGCCGGTGAGGGCCCTCCAGGCCGCTTCCAGGGCGCCGCCGAGCTGGAGATGTTCGTCGGCGGGGTGAGTGGTCTGGAAGGAGAGGAGCAGTTGGCGTTCGCCGGTAGTGCCGGAGGCGGCCGCTTCGGGCTTGAAGGCTTCCGCGAGCC
Organism: Streptomyces sp. NPDC046925; assembly: GCF_040644915.1. Taxonomy (NCBI): domain Bacteria; kingdom Bacillati; phylum Actinomycetota; class Actinomycetes; order Kitasatosporales; family Streptomycetaceae; genus Streptomyces; species Streptomyces sp. NPDC046925. The sequence continues at coordinate 1,248,532 of NZ_JBEYWZ010000001.1, forward strand.
GCGGCTTCCCCTCCTCGGTCATTACGGGCGTGAAGTGGCCGCCGTGCCAGTGGAGTTCGGCGCCGGACAGGCCGTCGTAGTAGCCGCAGTCCGGGTCCTGGACCACCCACCGGTTGTGGTGACCCTGCAGGGCGGTGCGCGTGGGGAGGGTCAGGCGGGTGTGTGCCGGGGTGACGATCTGCAGGGCGCGGTCATCTGCGGTCGCCGCTCGCAGGGCGTCGGCGAGCCAGCTGGTCATCGCGACGACGGGGCGGTCCTGGATGACGACCGCGGCCTTGTCCGTCAGGACGTCGACGGCCGGTGACGCGGTGGCGGCGGCCGGGTTCGCCGTGACGTCGTCGGAGGTGAGCGGGACGACATCGGTGTGGGCGGCCTCCGGAGGCCAGACCGTGCCGCCGAGTACGGTGGCCAGGCGTCCGGCGAAGGAGCCGGCGAGCCGCTCGCCCTCTCCGACCGCGGTGGAGGCGCGGGCCTCGGTCCACCAGTAGGGCCCGTCGGGGGTGGTGACTTCGGCGCCGAGCAGACGCTGTGCCTCGCCTGGGACCTGGATGAACTGGGGTGCCTCGACGGAGACCAGGGGGCGGCCGTTCGGTGCGCAGAGTTGGACGACGGCGCCCTCGGCCAGAGAGTCCACGCCGAGGTCGGGGCCGCCGGCGAAGAGTCCGGCGAGCAGCGTGTTGATGTCGGGCATCTTGGGAGTGAGGGCGATGACGTCCTTGGTCACGGGTGTTGTGTCTCTTCCGGTGCTGCGGCGTCTTCGGCCAGGGCGGTCTGGATGAGCTGGTGGCGGCGGCTCCGGCGGACCAGGGTGCCGCGGCCGGGGGGTTGGGCGGAGGCGTAGAGGCCGGGGAAGAGCTGGCCCTCGGTGCGGTCGCCGGTCATCAGCAGGGCGGTGGCGCCGGTTTCGCGCAGGGTGGTGAGGAAGGGCTCGTACAGGGCGCGCGATGATCCGGCGACGCGGCGGGTGACGATGAAGTGCAGGCCGATGTCCTGGGCGGAGGAGATGTAGGGCAGGAAGGGTGCCAGGGGTTGCTGGCCCGCGGTGGTGAGGATGTCGTAGTCGTCGACGAGGATGACGATGCGGGGGCCGGTGAAGGCGGGCCCGTCGGTGATGGCGTCCGGGTCGGCGGTCTCTGGCATGCGCTTTTCCAGTTCGCCCGCGATGCCGGTGGCCAGGGCGGCGGCGAGTTTGGCGTTGTGGGCGTAGCCGCCGCGGTAGGGCTCGGGGACGACGCCGCGCAGGCCGCGGCGTGGATCGAAGACGCCGAAGACCAGTTCCTCGTCGCTGTGGCGGTCGATGAGCTGCGCTGTGATGAGCTTGAGGAGGTTGGTCTTGCCGCATTCGTTGTCGCCGAGGATCAGCAGGTGCTGGTCCTGGCCGGTCAGGTCCAGGAACGCCGGGGCGAGGGCGTCCTGGTCGACGCCGAGCGGGACGCGTGAGGGTTCGGCGGTGACCGAGGGCAGCTTCGCGGTGGGCAGGGCGGTGGGGAGGACCCGTACGGGGGCGGCGAGTTCGCCGTGCCAGCTGGCACGCAACGTACGTCCGGCGCGTTCCAGGGCGGGGCCGAGGTCACTCGTGGTCGGCTGGCCGTCGATGCGGGGCAGGGCGGTGTGGGCGAAGAGCTTGGCGTCGGTCAGGATGCGGCCCGGGGTGTCCGCGCTCAGCGTCTCGGATAGTTTGCGGTCGACACTGGAGTCGGAGGGGTCGTTGAGGCGCAGTTCGACGCGGGTGCCGAACATCGACTGGGTGGCGATGCGGACGTCGTTCCAGCGCAGCATGCCCGCCACGATGTGGATGCCGTAGCCGCTGCCGCGCTTGAGGAGGTCGGCGACGGTGTCGTCCAGCTCGGCGAACTCATCGCGCAAGGCGCCGAATCCGTCGATGAGCAGCACGATGTCGGTCGAGCCAAGCTCGGTCAGGCGGCCGTTCGCGCGCAGCTGGCGCAGTTGGTCGACGGAGTCGATGCCGTATTCGCGGAAGAGCTCCTCGCGCAAGGCGAGTTGGGCGCGGACCTCGGCGACCGTGCGGGCGGCGCGCTCGTGGTCGGCGCGGCCCGCGATGCCGCCTACGTGCGGTAGCCCGGAGAGGGCGGTCAGGCCGCCGCCGACCAGGTCGAGGCCGTAGACGGCGACCTGATGCGGGGTCTGGGTCAGGGCCAGGGACAGCGCGAGGGTACGCAGCAGGGTGGTCTTGCCGGACTGTGGGCCGCCGATGACGGCGGCGTGCCCGCCGGCGACGGTCAGGTCCAGGATCCAGGGCTTCTGCCACTGCTTGGCCGGATCATCGAGGACGCCCAGCGGTATCTGCATGGCCCCGGTGGAGGTAGCGAGGTGCAGGCCGCGCTCGGAAGCTTGTACGGGCCCGGCGGCGGCATCGAGTGAGATTGCGTCGGGCAGCGGGGGCAGCCAGATGCGTCGTACGGGAGGGGCTGCCGTGCACAGCTGGTCGACCATGGCCGTCAGGACGGTCGGGCCGGTCTCCCGCTCCCGCATCGCGGGCTCTTCTGGCGCGCCGGTGGTCGGGTCCTGGCCCGTATTGAAGGTGGGGTAGGGCCAGGCGAGGGGTTCCGCGTCGGTCTGCTCGCGCAGGGCCGGGCCGAGATAGGCGCCGGAGACGTAACCCGCCTTGAAGCGTTCGTACGTAGAGGTGTCGACCTTGAGGTAGCCGAAGCCGGGCAGCGGCGGCAGCTGGAAGGCGTCCACGGTGTCCAGGACGGTGCGGGACTCGTCTGCGGAGAAGGTGCGCAGGCCGAGGCGGTAGGAGAGGTAGGTCTCCAGGCCCTTGAGCTTGCCGCCCTCGATGCGCTGACTGGAGAGCAGCAGGTGCACGCCGATCGAGCGGCCGATGCGCCCGATGGACAGGAACAGGTCGATGAAGTCCGGCTTGGCGGTGAGGAGTTCGCCGAACTCGTCGATGACGACGAACAGGTGGGGCAGCGCCTCGAGCTCGAGCTCGGGCTGCTTGGCGCGCAGGGCAGCGTAGTGGCCGATGTCGGCGACGTTCCCGGCGTCCTTGAGGACCTGCTGGCGGCGCTTGACCTCGCCGGCCAGGCTGGTGTGGACGCGTTCGACGAGCCCGGCCTGGTTCTCCAGGTTGGTGATGACACCGGCGACGTGCGGCAGTTCGGTGAAGGGGGCGAAGGTGGCGCCGCCCTTGTAGTCGACCAGGACGAGCGCCAGGTCTTCGGGGGAGTGGGTGGCGGCCAAGGCCAGTACCAGGGTGCGCAGGAGTTCGCTCTTGCCGGAGCCGGTCGCGCCGACGCACAGGCCGTGGGGGCCCATGCCCAGTTCGGAGGACTCCTTGAGGTCGAGCAAGACGGGTTCGTGGCGGTCGTTGAGGCCGATGGGCACGCGCAGGAAGTCGCGTTCGCCGCGTGGCGCCCACAGCTTGCCGAGGTCGAGGGCGGCCGGGTCGTCGATGCCCAGCAGGGTGGGGAAGTCGACGGGGCCGGAGATGGGGGTGCCCTCGGCGGCGGACTCGGCCGAGAGGCGCAGCGGGGCGAGCATGCGGGCCAGGCCCTCCGCCCCAGCGATGCTGACGACGTCTGCCGTGCCCTGGCCGGGCATCGCGTCGGGGGCACGCAGGTCCTCGACGGTGACGTGCTCGCCGTCGACGATGATGCGGACGCTGACCTGGTCGGGTTCGTGGACCTGCTGTTCGAGCAGGTGCAGTACGGTCACGCCCATCCCCGTCAGGTCGACGGCGCTGTCGTGGCGGGGGAGTTCGGTAGCCGTGCTGCCGTGGCAATCGCTCACGACCAGGAGCCGGTCGTTCATGCGCAGCGCATTGCGGTCGGACAGGCCGCGGCGTACTTCGGCTGCATAGGAGGAGCGGCGGCGCAGGTCCGGGGCGCACTGCCGGGCGAGTTGCTCGATGCTGGGCGCGATGCGCCGGGCGGCGGCGGGCCCGTCGCTTTGCTGCGGGTCCAGGACATGGGGCAGCCACTTCGCCCACCCCCAGTCCTCCAGGCGTTCGCCGGGCACGCCGAGGGCGATGGCGACGTCGTCGGGGGCATGTGTCACGGCGGTCTGGATCAGCAGGGCGCGGGCGATGCGCAGGACGGCGTCCCGCTCGCCGATGATGCTGACGTTGCCCGCCCGGTCCAGTGGCGCGGTCAGCGGGAAGTCGGTCGCGGTGGTGAACCGGTGCTGCAGTGCCCGTGCTTCGTTCAGCATGAACGGGTCGGGCGGAGTCAGTACGCCGCTGCCCTGGTTCTGGCCGATCGCAAGGCCTTGTACGGGTACGTCGCCGGTGCCGAGGCGCACCCGCAGGAAGTCCGCGTCGAGGCGGCGGCGCTCCCACAGCCGGGCCGGGTCACGCACCAGGTCGTACAGCGCGGCGGTCGGCGGGTTGAGGATGCGTGCCTGGCGCCGCAGCTCCCGCTCGGTGGCGCCGAGTTCCTCGCGCTGTTCCTCGACGTATTCGAGATAGCGCTCGCGTTGGGTACGCCGGGTGCGCTGGGCCTTGCCGCGCTGGGACAGGAACAGGGCTACCGCACCCAGGAGGGCGAAGACGAGGACGATCGCGCCGATGGCGGCGAATTGGCTGTTGCGGATGACGGTCATCATGACGACCGAGCCCATGACGCCGGCCATCGGAAGCAGCGCGGTGGCCGCATTGCCCATCTTGCCTTCGGGCAGATTGGGCGGCGGTTCGATGGTGCGCTCGGGGGCGGCGGCCTGCGGCCGGGTGGAGCGGGCGGGACGGTGTATGAGGTGTTGGGTCATCGCACCCGCACCGCCCGCCCCATCGCCTCGGCGGCCAGTTGGACGGCGGCGTCGCGCGAGCTCTGGCTGAGCATGCCGGTGTGGATGGGGCCTCCTTGGGCCAGATGACGGTCGTAGGGGAGGGGCACCACGGCGGCGCCCGTCTCGCGAAGATGCGCGGCGGCCGTCTTCAGGTCGAGCGTCGTATCGGGGGAGTTCGCGGACAGGGCCACGACGGTGGTGGCCAGCGCCGAATGCGGCAGCTGGGCCAGCCAGTCCAGGACCATGCGGGTGCCGTTGACGCCCTCGGCGGTCATCGGGGCGACCACCACGCGGGCGTGGGCGGTGTCCATCGCGGTACGCGCCACCTCGCCGGGCAGTGTCTCGCAGTCGACCACCGACATGGCGAAGTAGCGGCGCAGGGCGAGGGTGACGGTGCGATAGGTGGGAACGTCGAGCGGCGCGCCTACGCGTCCCTGGCTGGCGGGCAACAGCCAGCCGCCGTCCGCCACCGGCACCAGGTAGCCGGTGACGTCGGTGAGCTGCATCTCGGGGCTCAGGATGCGGGCCAGGTCGGCGCAGGACCAGCGCACCGACTCCGCGCCGAGGCGCACCGGCAGAGTGCCGAGCGCGGCGTCGGCCTCCAGAGCCAGGACGGGGTCGTGCCGGTAGTGGTTGAACGTCCGGGCGAGGAGGGCGGAGACGGTGGACTTGCCGACGCCGCCCCGGATGGAGGTCACGGCGATGACGCGGCCGGTGGTCACTGGCTGCTGTACCTCGCGGGCGAGGCGGGTCTGCTCGGCGACCTCCTGGCCGGCCGAGGCGGTCAGCTTGCGCAGCGAACGCCCCGTGCGCCGAACGGCGGAGTCCCCGTGTTGCGGGCTGCCCAGGGCCCGGGCCAGGCGTGGATCGACGGTGGGGACGGACTCGGGGGTGGGCAGGGGGAGACGAGGGTCGCGGGGGGCGCGAGGTGCCGGTTGGGAGGTTGCCGACGGTCGGGGTGCTGGAGCAGCGGTCCGCGGCGGCTCCTGCGTTTGCTGTCGCGCGTGCTCCGGGACGGACTGTGGGAGCTCGGCAGCGGGCTGTGCGGGCGCGGCCCCCAACTCCCTCAGCACGTCACGCTGCCAATCACTATCCTGCTGAGCCATGCCGCACCCCTACGCGAAGGTGTCGAGCAGTCGCCCGTACACACCGAACACCCCGATGACCAGCGGCAGCAGGGCAATGACGCCGACGGACTCCAGCAGGTCACCGACGCGGCGAAGCCGCACCCGTACGTGCTCGGCGGGTTGAACCGCAAGCACCACCAGAGGAACCAGCGCCAGCACGACCAGCAGGGCCAACGGCCCACCGGCGGCCGACCGCTCCAGCCACACCCCGACGAGGGCCACTACGACTACGGCCGAGGCGGCGAACAACCCCACCACCTCCGCGACGAGCGGATAGGCGCGCGCCCGCAGCCCGAGGACCACGGCGGTGACCACAGCCACGAGCACAGTCCACACGGAGGGGTCACGCAACACCATCAGCCCGGCCGCCGCAGCGGAGAGGGCCAATACGAGAGTGGCGAGCGCCAGTCCACGATGCGTGGCGGTCAGCGCCGTACCCACCCGGTACCGGCTGACCGAGGCCCCACCGGTACGCCGGTCATCGAGCCCCGACAATCCCGATGCCATCAGAGCAAGCCGAGGCAGTACACCAAGCACCACGACGGACACAACGGCGAGCAACGCCCCCATACGGGCCTGCTCGACACCGGTCCGGCCGCCGTCCTGCAGCGCGAAAGCCGCCTCCCACAGGACAAGGCACCCCAGGGCGGCTGCGGCCCCGATCAGCGCACCGCGTCCCAAAGGCGAGAACCATCCCAGAAGGAGCAGCGCGAGTACGACGTTGACGGCGACGCCCGCCACCAGCACCGGAGAGCCCCAGTCGTGGGCATCGCCCAGCGTCCAGGCCCCGAGGATGCCCGATGCACCAGCAGACACAATCAACGTGGTGGCAAGACCGGGTTGCTTCCGCCACCCCAGCAGAGCGCCGGTAAGCCCCAGCAGCTCGGCGGCAGCCACCAGCGCATTGCCTGCAGTCGCCAACTCGAACTGACCGGCAGCGAACACCCCCGCGGCAACCACCCAGAACACGGTGGCCAGCCCCGCCGTCACCCGCCGCGCAGCGGGCCGCCACCGCCAGGCCCGCACATCCAGATCATCGGCAGCTTCATCGGTGACGTCATGCACCACGGGCGCGGACGGGGCGTCCTCGACGCGCACCAGCCGCAGCACGGCACCGTCGGCGACACCGGCGGACTCCAGGCTGCTGTCGTGCGCCAGCGCGGAACCGTCCGCAGTGACCAGGTGACGCAGCATGGGCCGAGCGGCAGCCCGATCATCGAGCAGCCGCAGAACCTCCGGAAGCAGCAGCCCGATGGGCTCCTGCGAGGGAAGGACGAGATCCACCCGCCGCTGCTCTCCCACCAGAGTGACCCGGCTCAAGGCCGTATGACTCGTACCGCTCGTGCGGCTCAACGGCCCCGCAGATATCACGCGTTCGAACCTATCATCGAGGAGAAGGGCTTACGGAGGGCGAGGGGGAGGTAGCCGATGGCGGGGATGGAGGTACGGAGGTGCTGTAGGGGCTCTTGCCGATGAGCCGGTTCGAAATGAACGACCACCCCACACACCCGGCACACAACACCGCCGCGATCACCACCCCGGCGAACACCTTCCCCAACCGCTCATCCACCGTGCGTCGTTGCCGCTGCGCACCGAACAGCGACGCATCACGCAGCCGTCGGCGTCGTACTGACACCGACTCCAGCAATTGGCTGTCGTAATCCTGGGCTGGCACCGCTATATGCTTCTCTTCCCAACTCGTTTACCGCATGGCTTAGGGGTACGGAGTCCCCATTCCCTCACTGCTCACCGTGCTCAAGTATTGAACTCGCCTACCCACCTGCGCTGCAGAAGGGCTGTAGGCAGGTACTCAGACTCGACTTCGAGCGGCATATCGGCATCGAAAGCCATGCATGCGATCGCTAGAGGGCCGAGGGCTACAAGGCCCTCGCTGCTCTTGGACCGGGTCTCGTCGTCGGACCAGTACTCCTTGTGCCAGGTGAGAGCCTCGCTGAGCGCAGCATTGAACGGTTCCGGATCCTGCCTCTGGTACCGGTGAAACATCTCCAAAGGCGGGTAGAGGACCTTGAGCATGAGTTCGGCGCTGGCGATGTGAGGGGCTGCAGGATCGGTGCCGTTGATGGCCGTGGCCAAGGTATCCCACGTTTCCTGGCGACCGAACCACGCATTCTGCAGCGTTTCCACCCACGCGTAGATGTAGTCATCGAACTCCATGCCTGAAGCACGCAGGAAGGAGACGGGGATACTGGCCAATTGTTCGAGGCGCTCGTTTTCGCGACAAATCGCTGCCAAGTAGTAGGTGGTGAGCCAGTTTCCGGCGTGCAGATACTCCTGGGGTCCTGTCGCGGGTAGGTTCTTCACCTCGTCGTGGCTTCCGATACGGCAGGGGACAGGTCCTTCGGTAGCCGATCCGGAGATGAACAGGCCGGACCCGACCTGCATGGCAGTAACCCAGGCCTCCCATGTCGAGAATTCCTCAACCTTGGGGTCTGTCAGGCTGGCCCATTTAGCAACTGTGAGAGAAAGGTCCAGAGCGTCGAAGCGGTCAAACTCTGAAGACTCGATCTCAGAGAGTGCGTCTTCAGCGCTCTCGACGATCGGTTCCATGGCTTCAACCGCGTTATCCACGGGGAAGTTGTGGCGGGGAATCAGGATTGCCATTTGCCCCCCTTTCTGGGTAGATCCTCAAATGTTCCAGCACGCCGCCAGCGTAGCTGATGATGTCGGAGTCGTTCGCCTTCACTAGGCCGTCGTTCGCCTTTACCAGGGGCTCGTTCGCCTTCACCAGGACGTACTGCAGTTTTTCAGCCTTCAGAGCATCGCGGAACTCTTTCGCAAGCTTGGCATCGCGCCCGCCGCGCTTCGTCATCTCGGCGAAGATGGTCCTAAGATACGGCATCGTCCCCTGTTTGACCCGCATACCTGCAGCTCCGCCGTCGTCTCCGACGCCAGGGTTCTTGAGATCCTCCGGGTCGGCGCGACCATTTCGCCAGTCTAGGTCGTTGCCTGGCGCCTTGTCCTCGGCGATGAGGATCTGGTCGTCCTTAAGCCTGTATGCTCCGTCGAACATATTGGCCCCGTTATTTGTCTTCGGGAGCTCGATTACCTCGACGATCTCAAATTCGTGCGGAATTATATGCAGTTGGGAGGCTTTTTCGCCGAACGTCTCAGAGATTTTGGTGTTGGGTGGTGTGTCGCCGAGTCTTCGAGCGTAGGTATCCTGAGCTGTTGCGAGGGCTTCACGGTTCGAGGCTGAAGGCGTTTTCTCGTACGCCTTTTGCGTATTCATGAGGTTTCTGTAGGCCTCACGGTTTGCTGCCGCGGTGTCCAGAGTGGACAGTACGTCCTTTGGAGCGGTTTCTCGCGGGAGAGGCGTCGATCCGAAGCGAGTTTCGGAGGGGCCGTTCGGCAAGTTGTGTTTAGCGACCCACAGCCCCTGCGCGTTCTTCGCGAGCTGAGGAAGTTCGGCGCCGTCTACCAGCCCAATGCCCGGTTTGCGTCGACCGATTGAGTCGTAGTGATTCGCGCGCCAAGCGGGATCTTCGTTAGCTTTGCGAACGTGCTCGTCTTGGATCTTCTTCAGCTCATCTGAAGTCAACTGCCGCTTCTGTGGATTTCCGGGGCCGTCGGCACCCGAGCCCTGGTCTCCGCTCGTTCGTCCGTCGCGCCCGAGTCCCCCTCCAGAATTCTGACGACTGTGTGGTCCTCCGGTGCGGGTGTCGCTGGAATTGCCGGCGTGATCGTGACTGGCAGAGGAGCTTCCCACCGGCTCGTGAGAACGGCCGGTGCTGCCGGATACGCCATCGGCGCCCCTTGCAGCGTTGCCACCGCCACTAGTAGCTGGTGCAGCATGGCTGGCTTGTGGCGATGCGCCCCCGCCTGCGTGTGCGGTAGCCCCCGGCGTTCGGGCTCCGGCGCCGACGAGTGCAGGCTCTCGCCGGGACGGTGTTCCCTCGGTATTCGTCCGTTGGGCAGCAGACCCCTCGCTCGGAGCTGTCTCCCTGATGGGCTTGCCCTCTGCGTCGAGCCGGATGAACTTGCCGTCCTCGACGCGGACCCTGGAACCGTCGAACTCGAGGTCGGTGTGTACGCGACGGAGCTCGGGAGTGGCGTCGGTGCCGGTGCGAACGCGCGAGGTGAGGTCGGCGACGCTGGGCAGCTTGCTGAACGCCTTGCCGCCCACCGTGAGACCGGCGGAGAGCGGGTCGGCGTAGGTGCCGATCTTCGCCGCGACGCCGGCGGCCTTGGAGGCTGCCCCCGCCTTGCCACCCTTGGCGATGGCACTCAGCGGACCGACACCGATCGTCAGGAAGTTGAAGGTGGTGGTTCCTGCGGCCTGGACGGGGTGCTCTTCCCACTGGTCCCAGGCGACCATGGACTTGGCGAACTCGCGGGCGGCCGTCTTCTGGCGCTTCTCGTCGGCGCTTTCCTCGTCCGGGCCGATCGTGTGGTCCATGACCCAGTCGTAGGGTGTCATGGTGTACTGGCCGATTCCGCCGAAGACATCGGCGAGGCCGCTCCAGGCATCCTTGGCCGAGCCTCCGATGCCGACCAGGTGGCCCAGGCCTTCCAGGGTGGCTCCGCCACCGCCGACGATGAAGCCGTCCCAGACGTAGTGCTTGATGTGCCGGTGGATCTCCCACGCGTGGATGGACTCACTGACGTGACTGCCCCAGGGCGTTTCCTTGGCCTGCTTGAGGAGGTCGGCGTCGTAGCCGTACATCACGGTCTTCTTTGTCGCCTTGTGACTGCCGTCGTCCTCGATGAACTTCGGGCCGCCCACAAGCGCCGAGATCTTGGTCGCGGCCCGACGCTCGGCCGCTTCGAAGGCGGTCTTGGTGACGGCGACGTCGTCCATGAGCTCGTTGTTACGGTCGGTCTTCTCGTCGTCGTAGTGCCAGTCGTCGTCGCCCTCGACGCTGGCGACGAACTTCCTGGCATCGGCCTCCAGCGTCTCCAGGCGCTCGGCCAGCGGGCGCGCCTCGCTGGAGAAGGTGTCAAGGGCGTCGGCCACCGTCTCCAGATCCGCGGCGAAGGTGTCGGCCCTGTCCATCACCGGCTGGGTGGAGGCGAACAGATCGTCTGCCTCCGGCGCGGTGTAGTAGGCCCCCAGCATCTGGAACCGGGAGTGCACATCGGCCCCGCCGTTGCGGATCCCGATGGCGTCGCTGCGCAGCGCGGAGACGTCCTTGTCCAGTTGGTCGAAGTCACCGATGAACGTCGGTATGCCACCCGGCTCGATCATCTTCACTTGTCGGCGCCCTTCTTGCGGGCGTCGGCGAGAATTGCCTTCATGTCCGGGGCCTTCTCAGCATTGCGCTGTGCGGTCGCGGCTTGCTCCAGGTCCCCGTGCACGTAGTGGTTGGTCGCCTCGATCGCTCCGTTCACCGACTTCGCGGCCCGAGCGCCGGGGAAGAGCGCATCCTCCGCGGATTTGTCCACGAACAGAGCCAGCGCCACGCCGATCGGCCCGACGGGCACGTTTCCGCAATATCCCGAGCTGATGGTGCCGGCCGAGGTGGCCGCACTCTCGGTGTCGGTCCCGTACGCCTTGACGTCCTTGGCCAAGTCGTCCATCGCCAGCCCCACCAACGATGTCACCGAATCCACCCCGGACGGTGAAATGTCCCACGCAGGCATGCCAAACCCCCTACTGATCCCCGTAATTCAGCCCAGCAGCTCGGTGTTGTCGTTCAGCCGATGTTGTCGACCGCTGCGCGTGCTCGTGCGAGCGTCGACTGTGCGGTGCCGTCGTTCTGCTCCAGCGTGGTGCGCACGAGGCGGATGATCTCCCGGACCTCGGTGGCCGCTTTGTTCCAGCGGACTTCCTTGCCGTGGTAGTCGTCTGACACGCCGTCGGCCTGGTAGTCGGCCATCGCGGCCTTCACCGCGCGGTCGCGGTCGCCGAGCACCCGCTCCAGCTGGCCGATGATGATCTGCAGGCCGCCCTGTACGTCGGCCGAGGCGCCGGTGTCGTAGGAGCGGCGGTCCTGGGTTCCAGCCATGGCGAAATTCCCCCTGTGTGTGAAGTGTTGGGCGTGCGAGCCGGCCGAACTCGGCGGGCTCAGGCGGAGAAGCGGGCGCCGTCGAAGTTGGCCGCGCCCATGTTCTGGTGGGCGTTGTCGGACTGCTCCTGGTCACCGGAGCCGAACGCGGTGTCCATGCCGGCCTGGCCGCCCAGGATCGAGGACAGCGCCCCGTTCAGATCCGAAGTGATCTCGTCCGCACGCAGCTTGAACGAGTCGAAGGTCGCCTTGCCCGCCCCGTTGAACTTGCCCTCCAGCGGCTCCGCCGCCTGGACCAGCAGACTGATCAGCGTCCCGAGATCGTCGCTCGACCCCGCGGTGTTCTTCCCCAGCACCGCGAGAGTCGTGTCTCCCATGTCGAACTTCATGAGTTCACCCCCGTGTATCCCCGAATGTGTGGTGCGTCGTGGGTGGTTACGCCGTCACGGCATCCACACCTGCCACTCACGCCCCGTAGTGTATCGAACATCCTCTCCCATCGTGCGTTGCAGACGCAACGCAGTTAGGGGTGAGATGGCGTGATCTGTGCCATGGGGCATACCTCCGGGCCGGGAATTGACGCTACGGGGATGCGATGTCCGATGGACGGGGTTGCGCAGGTAGGGGAGTGGTGTCACTGCACATGTGCCTGCCCGACGGTGCGCTGTCATCGAGGGGGGTCGGCTACGGCCGTTGGTGGGCGGAGTGTTGGTCGCGGTTGCCATGGCCGAGACGGTACCGGCGGCGTCGTACTTCCGCGTTCGGCTCGTACTGGAGTCAACGGGGCTTAAGAGCTCCGAATCAGGAATCTGCACCTGACTGGGGATCAAGGGGGCGTAGCAGCGCCGTTGTGAGTTGTTCCGTGAGCCATCCTTCTGCGGTGTCCCAGGGCCAACCCCGTTCTGTGGTCAGTTCGTGCCAGGAGCGGTGGCCCAGGTAGAACCAGAGGATGTCTGTGGCCTGGGCGTCCGTGAGGTCGGGGCGTAGTGCGTTCAGTTCGCGCAGTCGCGCGGTCACCGTGGCGAGGGCGTCCCGGTAGGCCTCGTCCGTGTGGGCCAGGGTCGTGGCCGCGGACTCGTCCGTGTGTGCCGCGTTTGCCATCACCCGCACGAGACGGTGATGCCGCTCGTTGTCCACGCGCGTGCCGTGAGCCGTCGCCGCGAGCACAGCGCGGGGCGCCCCGGTCGCACGTACCGAAGCGAGCGTCTCCCCGGATGCGGAGCTCTGCATGCCCTGCTCCATGAGGGTCGACAGGATGGCGCCCTTGCCGCCCGTACTTGCGTACACCGTGGGGACCGCGATCCCCGCCTCCCTCGCGATCGCGGCGACGGTGACGTTCGCGTACCCCTCGTCGAGGAACAGCCGGGCCGCCGCGTCGAGGATCGCCTGCCGGGTCTCCGTGGCCGCCTGCGCGCGACGCGGCGCGTGATAGGCGCGTCGGGGGCGTGGCTCTTGAGGGTCGTCCTCACGGCGCGCGGCGCGCTGCTGCTGCACGTGATCCCACTTTCGTTATAGTGCGGCTCTAATGAATGACTGCGCTCAGATTCCTACGCTCTGATCTCTGCCGAAGGGTGACCAGACCAGTGAGCTATTTTCCCTCCCTGTCCATCAATCCCGAGCACCCGGACCGTCAGTACCAACTGGGCCAGGAGCTGCGGGTATCCGTTCTTACCTCGGCGGAGGAGACCGACGGTCGTCATGATGTGGTCGACTCCTTCATGGCCGCCGGGGGAGTAACGCCGCTGCATGCCCACACCCGCTACGAGGAGCGGCTGTGGGTCTCGTCGGGGTCGCTGACCGTGTGGGCGGGGGAGGAGAAGGTGACCCTGCGCTCGGGTGACTTCTACACCATCCCCTTGCGGGTCCCGCATGCCATAGCGGCCGGGGCGGACGGTGCCCGCGCCCTCAACATCTCCACGCCGGCCGGCTTCGCCGAGGTCATCGCCCGTACCGCCACCCCGCTCCATCTGGCCACCGACACCACCGAGTTGGATGCCGAGTTGTTCGGCGCGGTGGCCGAGGAGATGGGTGACATCCTCCTCGGGCCGCCGGGAACCACACCCGCCGAGCTTAAGCAATAACAAGCCCTTGGGCGCCTGGCGCACGGACGGGTGGGGGCGCACGAGGAAGGGGCCCGCTCGTGGCGGGCCCCCTCAAGGTGTTGCTGGCTGCTGGTGGTGCTCAGTCGTCGAAGCCGCCCTCGCCGTGGCCCGCGGCCTTGGTGATGCCTGCCGGGCCGCCGAGGTTCTCGTAGGCGAAGCCGGCGCTCCAGCCCCTGTCGTCGTCGGCCGAGCGGTAGCCGCCGGCCTCGGTGATCCCTGCCGGGCCGCCGAGGTTCTCGTAGGCGAAGCCGCCGTGGTAGCCCTCGTCGTCGTTGGCGAGGGCGGTGCCGCTGGCGCCCATCAGGGCAGCGGCGGCGAGGGCGGTGACGGCCAGGGCGGTACGGATACGCATGGGGTCCCTTTCAGGTACGCGATCATGGGGGTGTGCCCCGTTTCTCCCCTCTTCCGCCACCGCACAGACGTGCCTCGCTGCATTTCACTCGTACAGCGGCGGAGCAGCCGGTGCGCCCGCGACACAGGTGCCGCGCCATTCCGCGGCGTGAAAGATGGCTTGCGCGAAACCCCGGAATCCAGCGGTCTGCGGGAGGATGGCCCCATGACAAAGCTGCCCGTACGGTCGGTCCGTCCTGCTTCCTTTGGCTCTGAATCTGGCTCTGAGTCTGACTCTGATTCCGGTTCTGGTTCTGGGTCGGTTTTGTCCTTGTGGTCGCAGGACTCCGTGCTGTCTATCGGCTCGGTGGGGTCGGTGCTGTCCGTGGGGTCCGTCGGCTCGGCCCTGTCGGTCGGCTCGATCGGAAGCGCCCTCTCGGTCGGCTCGATCGGGTCGTCCCTGTCCCTGATCTCGACCGGGTCGTGGCTCAGTACGGGATCGTTGTTCTCCGCGCAGTCGCGGTGGTCGGTTCTGTCCTGGCGTTCCTCCGGCGGCTTCCTGGCCGCGGGAGCGGTAGGAGCCGCGACCGGAGGCGCGCTGCTGCTGACCCGGCTGCTGCGCGAGGCGGGGACCGGCGCTCGCGGCTGACGGGCCTACACCTCAGGACGCCCGCCGGGGGGCGAAAAGTGCCTCAGGGCGTCCGGCGGGGAGCGAGGACGCAGAGTTCGTGGTCCTCCGGGTCGGTCAGGCACTTCCACGGGACGTCGCCCTGGCCGAGGTCGAGGTCGTGGGCGCCGAGGGCGTACAGCCGGGCCACCTCCGCCTCGTGGTCGTCGCCCGTGTACGGCAACAGGTCGATGTGGACGCGGTCCGGCACCGTCTTCACGTCGGGCGTGCGCAGGAACTCGATGTACGGGCCGACGTTCTTGGCGGAGCGCAGCCGGGCGTGCTGGTCGGTGACCTCGTGTACGTTCCAGTCGGTCGCCTCGCCCCAGAACCGGGCCATGGCGCGCGGGTCCACGCAGTCGATGACCACTGCGGCGATCGGCCCAGTGTCCCGGTAGATCTCGCGGGGTTCGAGTACGCAGAACTCGTTGCCCTCCGGGTCGGCGAGGACCGTCCACGGCACGTCGCCCTGGCCGATGTCGACGGGTGTCGCGCCGAGATCCTTCAGGCGGGCGATCAGCTCCGCCTGGTGGGCGGCGGAGGTGGTGGCGAGGTCGATGTGCGCACGGTTCTTCGCCGGTGTCTTGGCTTCGGGGACGATGACGACGTCGACGCAGATGGCGGCCGGGTCCGGCCAGGTGAAGTCGCCGCCGGGTTCGACGTTGGTCACGCCGGGTCCCTCGCTGGACACCTCCCAGCCGAGCGCTTGTGCCCAGAACCGGCCGACCACCCACTCGTCGAGGGCCTTCATGTTCACGTTTACCGGTCGCAGAGCCATGTCCCAGACCTTATGCAGCCTGCTGCGGCCTGCACAGCCGCCGTCACCAAACAGAGATCAACTCGCTCGTCGGCGGCCGCAGGGACCGTGCGCCCCATCACTCCCGTACGGGGGAGGGTGGGGCGAGGAGGTGTGGGAGTGGGGCGGGGGTGTGTGTCAGACCTTTATGTATGCCGCCGCCCATGACGTGTGGTCGTAGGAGGTGTTGTTGTTCGCGTCCTCGACGACGAGTCGCAGCAGGCGCACGCCGCTTACGTCCGTATCGACGCCCTTGGGTCCTCCCGCCGCGGTGAGGGGGCCGCTGTCGAAGAGTTGTACGCCGTCGCCGAAGATCCGGGCGCGGGTGCCGCCCGTGCTGTTCTGGTGTGCGGAGAAGTCGTCGATGCCGACGACCGCGGTAAGCCGTGTCGCGTTGCCGCCCAGGTAATAGACGATCTCCGATGGGGCGTGCACGCCGAGGCCCTTGGAGTAGACGGTCCCGCCGAAGCTGATCGGTGTGCCGTCCGCCGCGGGCTTCTTGCCGTTGGAGGTGTCGCGTTCGACGGGGCCCCAGCCGTTGGTCGCCGACACCCAGTCGAGGTCGCTGAGGTAGCCGTCGGCGGTGGGGGGCGGGGGTGGTGTGCTGGTGGTGCGGGTGCTCGTGTGGTGCAGGCGTTTGCCGTCGTACGTTGCCGTGGCCTCGGCGCGCAGCGGGAACCGGCTGCCCGGTGCGACGTCCGCGGGAGCCGTGACGTCCCAGGTCGCGGTCAGGGTGCTGCCGGGCTTGAGGCGGTCTGCCGTACGCGGGGATGCGGGGCGGGCGCGCCAGCGGTCGGGCACGTCGAGGCGCAGTCGGGCGTCGGTCCAGGTGTGTGCGGAGGAGTTGCCGAAGGTGACGGTGACCGTGAACTGCTGGCCGGGCAGGCTGAGTTCGGGGGAGTGGATGCTGATGCCGAAGGCTTCGCGGTGGTGGGATTCTGTCCAGGAGGAGCGCAGCAGAGCGGTCAGTTCGGTGACGGTTGCCGGATGTGCGGCGGCTATGTCGTTGGTCTCGCCCGGGTCGGCGGCGAGGTCGTAGAGCTCCAGTTGCCACTGGCTGTCCGGGGCGGTGCGGTCGCGTGCGGGGGCGAAGCGGACCGCTTTGAGGTCGCCCTTGCGTACCGCTTCGGCGAGCTTGAGGATGCGGCCCTTGTCGACGGCGTTGGCGCGTTTGGTGGATCCGGGGTCGTTGCGCGACCAGTAGAGGTGGGAGTGCAGCGGGGGTTTGGCGGCGGGGGGCTTGGTGGGGGTTCGGTTGAGCAGGGCGGCCGCGGACAGGCCGTCGATGTCGCGCGGCGCGGGTGCGCCGCCGAGTTCGGCGAGGGTGGGCAGCAGGTCGATCAGCGGTGTGGGCCGGTCGGTGGTGCCGTGTGGGACGGTGCCGGGCTGCCAGGCGATGAGCGGGACGCGTACTCCGCCTTCGTACAGGTTGCGTTTGTAGCCGCGCAGCGGGCCGTTGGCGTCGAAGAGGTCGGGGTTGAGGCCGCCTTCCTCGTGCGGGCCGTTGTCGCTGGTGGCCAGGACGAGGGTGTGCCGGTCGATGCCGCGCTTGGCGAGCCGGTCCACGACGTTGCCGACGAGGGTGTCCAGGCGGCTGACCTGGGCGGCGTGGCCCTTGTCGGCGGCGGGCCAGGGCCGGTCGTCGTACTGGCTGGTGTCGGTGATGTCGGACGGGGCGTGCGGGATGTTGGGGGTGAGGAAGAGCAGGAACGGCTCGTCGGAGTGATCGTCGATGAAGTCGAGGGCGTGCCGTTCGATGAGGTCGATGGCGTAGGCCCCCTTCTTGCCGTCCTCGTTCTGCGGCAGCGGGGTCTTCGCGCCGTTGTGCCAGAGGTAGGCGGGGAAGTATTCGTGGGCGTGGCCGTGGCCGATGTAGCCGAAGAATTCCTCGAAGCCGCGGTTGTTGGGGTGGCTCGGTTGGTCGGCCTCGTCGGGGCCGAAGCCCCACTTGCCGATGCACGCGGTGCGGTAGCCGCGTGCCCGCAGTACTTCCGCGAAGGTCGTGTCGTCGTCGCCGATGGAGCCCTGCGGGCCGTCGAACGGGTTCTGGCGCACGGCCGCGTGGCCGCCGTGCAGGCCCGTCAGGAGCGAGCAGCGTGAGGGGGCGCAGACTGCGGCTGCCGCGTATGCCTGGTCGAAGCGCAGGCCCTGGGCGGAGAGCCGGTCGAGCCGGGGTGTCGCGATGAGTCGTTGCCCGTACGCGCCGAGCTCGCCGTATCCGAGGTCGTCGGCGAGGATCACCACGATGTTCGGGGCGCGGTGGGACGTGCCAGGATCGGCGGAGGCCGGTCGTGCGGGGAGGGTGGCCATGCCGAGTGCTGCGGCGGAACCGGTGAGGAACTGGCGGCGGTTGGGCATGGGGCTCCTTCACGGGCAGCGGATCGGACGGGGCGGCGAGGAGTGGATCGGGTCGGACGACCACGATCATCTGTGTGCGGACGAGGTGGAGACCATTGACTGCGTATGACATTTCTGTGACAGCCGGCGAGGGGGCGGCGGAGGTGTCGGCGTGCTGCGCGGCGAGTCGGGGTGCGGGCGGCGCGCAGCCGGCCCCGCCGGACCCCGCTCCCGTTGCCGCTTCCGCCTCCGCTCCCGTACCGGGGGCCCGTCGTGCTTCCGGCTGGGGCATGGTGACGTTGCCCGGCGGCACGTTCCGGATGGGCAACGAGGACGCGTACGCCAACCCCGGTGACGGGGAGGGGCCGGTACGGGAGGTGACCGTCTCAGCGTTCCGCATCGACGAACACGCGGTCACCAACGCGCAGTTCGCCGCTTTCGTGAAGGAGACGGGATTCGTGACCGCCGCCGAGCGGTTCGGATGGTCGTACGTCTTTGCGGGTTTCCTGACGCCCGAGCAGGTGCGCGCGACGCCCGCGCCCGGCGGGACACCCTGGTGGCGCGGGGTGCAGGGCGCCACCTGGCGGGCGCCGGAGGGTCCCGGCTCCGGTGTGGGGGACCGGGCGCGGCACCCTGTGACGCATGTGAGCTGGGACGACGCGAGCGCCTACGCCGCCTGGGCGGGCAAGCGGCTGCCCACCGAGGCGGAGTGGGAGTTCGCCGCGCGGGGCGGCCTCGACCAGGCGCGCTACCCCTGGGGCGACGAGCTGACGCCGCGGGGCCGGTGGCGGTGCAATATCTGGCAGGGCAAGTTCCCGGTGGTGAACACCGGCGAGGACGGCCACACCGGCACGGCGCCGGTGGATGCCTACCGGCCCAACGCGTACGGCCTGTTCAACGTGGTGGGCAATGTGTGGGAGTGGGTCGGCGACCGTTTCACGGCTCTGCACGACGTGGCTCCCGCGGTCGACCCGCGAGGACCTGTCGATGGCGGCGCCCGGGTGATGCGGGGCGGCTCGTACCTGTGCCACGACTCGTACTGCAACCGCTACCGGGTGGCGGCCCGGACCTCCAACACCCCGGATTCGAGCAGCGGGAACTGCGGCTTCAGGTGCGCGGCGGAGGCGTAGTCCGTCAGGTCCGCGGACTGTGGGGGCGTACGGGTGAAGCTACGAGGTCATGTCCCCGAGGTGAGCGTCGGTCGGGGCCAGGGCGGGAGGCGCGAGGTGGTGTTCGCGGCGCAGGGCCGAGCGGGCGGCCAGGTAGCCGGACATGCCGTGGACGCTGGGGCCCGGTGGGGTCGACGCGGAGCACAGGTATACGCCTGCCAGCGGTGTGCGGTAGGGGTCCCAGCGTGGGGCGGGGCGCAGCAGGGACTGTCGCAGGGTCATGGCGCCGGATCCGATGTCACCGCCGACGTAGTTGGGGTTGTAGCTCTCCAACTCGGCTGCCGGTACGCCTCGTTCGGCGATGACCGTGTCGCCGAAGCCGGGCGCGTAGTGCTCGATGTGCCGGCGGACCATGTCCACGGGGTTCCTCGGGTCGCCGGCGGGCACATGCGCGTACGCCCATACCGGGCGCCGTCCGTCCGCGCTCGCCCGGCCGGGGTCGGTGACGGCCGGGTCGACGACGAGGACGAACGGGCGGTCGCCGGGTCTGCCGCGTGCGGTGTCGTTCTCCGTGCGGCGCATCTCGGCCTGGCTGCCGCCCAGATGGACCGTTCCGGCGCGGCCCACCACGGGGTTGGTCCACGGGATGGGGCCGCTGACGAGGAAGTCCACCTTGGCGGCGCCGGGGCCGTAGCGGAAGCGTTCCAGGCTGCGCCGGTAGCCGGCGGGCAGCCGGTCGCCGGCGATGGCCAGGAGTCCTTTGGCGCTGGTGTCGCAGAACACCAGCGGTACGCCGTCGAACTCGCGCAGGTCGGTGACCCGGTGTCCGGTGTGCAGGGTGCCGCCGTGGGCGACGATGTCGTCGGCCATCGCCTGCGCGATCCGGGCGCTTCCGCCCTCGGGCAGCGGCCAGCCCGTGGAGTGGGCCAGGTGTCCCAGCAGCAGCGCCACGGCGGAGGATGCCAGTGAGGGCAGCTTGCCCACGCTGTGGGCGGCCACCCCGGTGAGCAGCGCCGTGGCCTCCTCGGTTCGCAGCGGGGAGCGCGGGGCGGCGTGTGCCAGTACGCGCGGGATCAGGCGCAGGGCGGCGGCTGTGTCGTCCGGCATGCCGCGCTGGCCGGACAGGATGAGGTCGACCACGCCGCTGCTCCGGGCCACCAGCGGTTCCATCAGCCGCAGCCATCGCCCGCGGTCCGGGCCGAGTTCCTGCGCGGTGCGCTCCAGACTGCGGTAGGCGGCCACCGCGCGGCCACGGGTGAGGGGATGGGCGTAGGCGATGTCGGGCTGGATGAGCCGCACGCCGCGCGCCGCCAGGTCGAATGCGCGGAAGAACGCCGAGGCGGCGGCCATGGGGTGCACCGCCGCGCAGATGTCGTGCGTGACGTCGGAGGCGAAGAGGGGCTGGGTGCGCAGGCCGCCGCCGATGGTGTCGGCCTGTTCGTGGAGTTCCACGCGCAGGCCGGCCCTGGCCAGGGTCACGGCTGCCGCCAGTCCGTTGGGCCCGGTGCCGATGACCGCGGCATCAGGTCGGTTGCTCATTGGTTCCTCTCGCGGACGTACCAGGTCGTGGTGTGCGGGGTGTCCCCGCGCGTGCCGGCTGCCCCGAGGGCCCGGGGCCGGGCTCTCAGACCCGCGGCTCCCACCGGAACTTGCGGACGGCGATCCACGCGAACAGCGCGGTCCACGCGCCGGCCAGCAGTATCCGGGTCAGCGCGTCGAGCAGGGTCAGGTCGCCGGTCCAGCCGGTGCGTACGAGGTCGACCGTGGAGGACATCGGGGCGAACAGCAGGGCGTCGCCGAGCGCGTCCGGCAGGATCTCCCGCGGGATGTAGACGCCCGAGATCATCGGCAGGACGAACATCGCCGGGAGGGTGGCGACCGCGACGGATTCCATGGTGCGGCACAGCGCGGCGGTGGCGGCTGCCATCGCCGTCATCAGGGCCAGGCCGGTGAGGATTCCGGCGAGGGCCGCGAGGGGCTGGCGCGGCGCGATGCCGAAGATCACGGAGACTCCCGTGACGACGACCAGGAGCTGTACGGCGCACACGACGACGTACATGGACGCGCCGCCCGCGAGGATGACCCGGTCCGACACCTCGCCGGTGCGCAGCCGTTTGAGGACCAGCTCCTCCCTGCGGGCCACGTAGAGGCTGGTGATGAAGGAGTAGAGGGAGAAGACCAGCAGGACGCCGACCGAGGTGGACACCATGACCGGCCCCGGGTTCAGGCCGCTGGCGTCGAGGTTCATCTGTTCCTGGGCGAACTGGAGCGCCACGAGGACCATCAGCGGGACGAAGACGGCGTACAGGTAGTTGACCTTGAGCCGGTTGAAGAGCTTCCACTCGATGCGGAACATCGCCTTCATGTGCTGGGCGGTCTGCGTGCTCATGCGGCGGCCTCCTCCTGTTCGCGGGTGTCGTCGCTGTCACCGGCAAGGCTGATGAAGGCCTCTTCGAGGGAGGCCGGTCGCGCGGTGAACCGGTCCAGGACCACGTCATGTTCCTCGGCCCAGGAGAGCAGCCGTGCGGCGTCCTTCTGGAGGCTGTCCGTGGTCACGGTCACGCGTCCGTTCGCGTCGTCCGTCACCTCGCCGCCGACCGGGAGGTCGTGCGCGGTGTGGTGGCCGCCGAGGCCGAAGGAGAGGGTGGAGGGGTGCTCGGCCACGATCTCGGAGACGGTGCCGGAGGCGGCGATCCGGCCCCGGTGCATGATCGCCAGGTGGTCGGCGAGGGATTCGGCCTCTTCGAGGTAGTGCGTCGTCAGCAGGATGGTCACGCCCTCGCCCCGCAGCTTCTTGATGAGCTGCCAGGTGGCGTGGCGTCCCTCCGGGTCCATGCCGGCGGTCGGTTCGTCGAGGAAGAGGATCTCGGTGCGCGCCAGGGTCGCGGTGGCCAGGGCGAGGCGGCGCTTCTCGCCGCCGGAGAGGTTCTGCACCATGACGTCGGCGCGGTGGGCGAGCCCGGCCAGTTCCAGTGCCGCGGCGATCGGACGCGGTCGTGTGGTGAACTCCGCCCACATCTGTACGGTCTCCCGCACCGTCAGATGGGAGATGAAGCCGCCTTCTTGCAGCATCACGCCGGTACGGGGGCGGATGCGGCGGCGGTCGGTGACCGGGTCGTGGGAACCGAAGATCCGGATCGTTCCCCGGTGCGGGCGCGCCAGGCCCTCGATGAGCTCCACCGTGGAGGTCTTGCCCGCGCCGTTGGTGCCCAGGAGGGCGAAGAGTTCGCCGGGCATGACCGAGAAGCTGATGCCGCGCACCGCGTCGAAGCCCTTGGCGGCGCTTCCGTAGCGGCGCCACAGGTCTTCTACGTGAATATGACTTTTTGTCGCTTCATGCATGGATGTCCGATCCGTGATGTGCGGGGGGTGGATGCGGGGTGGATTCAGTCAGGAGAACATGCCGCGGGTCGTTCGCGCACGCCCTCGTTGACATTGATCGAATTCTTACCGGAGATTTTCCGGAATAGTCCATTCCGTATCGATGTGATGCGCGTCACATAGGCAAAGACTTGCTATAGCGCAGGTAATGATCGTTATTGTTGGCCTCGCAAGATCACGCATCTGACCCATGCGTCGGTTAACGGGGAAGTGACGCGGTACTCCGAACACTTGAGGAGCCTGCGTAGTTATAGGGGCAGTGCCCCGTTTTGTGTTCTCGCCCACGCTTTTCGCCGTGGGCTCGCCTTCCCGTTTTTCGGCGTCGTACCGCTAAGGAAGGTAATTGTGGCCAAGATCGCCGATTTCATGAACGAGCAGAAGCTCGGCCCCATCGACCAGGGCCTGACGGTGGCCGACGGCGTGCCCGTCATGGCCACCCCGGCCGTGGCCGTTCCGGTCACCGCGAAGATCACCGCCGCGGTCGTCGCCTTCACCGTCCCGGTGGGCGCCTACGTGGCCGGCCGGGTCGTCAACTGACCCTTTTCGCAGGTCAGTCAGAACTCCACCCAAGGGAGATCCAATGAGTCGAATCATCGACAGCGTCCGCGCGACCACCGCGCCGACGCTGGCCGAAGCCGCGGGCGACCGGGTCGAGCCGATGATGCCGGTGGCCTTCACCCCGGCCATCCTCGTCACGTGCCCCTACGCCGCGGGCGGCCTCGCCGCAGGCGGCGTGACCGTGGCCGCCTACGAGGCGGGCCGCGCGGCCGGAGCCGGCAAGTAACAGGTTCAGCAACGGCCCCGGAAATTGTAATTAAGGGACCGCAGAGAAACTCGCAGCTGTCTTGATGTGAGTGCATCAGGGCTGTCGGGCCGCGCCGGAATCGCGGCCCGACAGCCTGCCCATGCTAGCTCACTGAATCTGGGCGAGTTGAGAGGACTGTTCTTGAGATATGTAAAGAGAATTGCTTCCGCGGTTTTCCAGCCCGTCCCGGTGAGCCGCAACAGGGCCATGGGAATATCGGAAAGACTTGCCGCCCTCACCACGCTTTCCTCCTCCCTCGAATATCTGCACCAGCGTAAACAGCTGGAATCCGGCGGACTCAACGACTGGGAGATCATGCGGGAGAGCCCGGAGTCCAAGAATCCGGCACTCCGCAAACTCACCGACATCGTGAGCGGCCGCAGAACCACCGTCGCCCTGCACGCCGCCCGCGCCGCGGTCAGCGCCGGACTCCTGCTGCCCGGCAGCAGCCGGTGGCGCGGCGCGGGAAACCTCTTCCTGAGCGGCACCACGGGCCTGCTGCAGGCCCGCCACCGCTACGGCACCGACGGCTCGGACCAGGTGGCGACCCTGGTGCAGAGCGCGACCGGACTGGCCCGCCTCTCCAGGACACCGCAGACCCAGGACGCACTGCTGTGGTACGTCGCGATGCAGGCCACCCTCTCCTACGGCGTCTCGGGCTGGGTCAAACTCGTGGGCGACAAATGGCGTACGGGCGAGGCGCTGCCCGGCGTCATGCGCACGCGTACGTACGGCTCCGAGAGCGCCTATCGCCTGACCCAGAAACATCCCAGGACCGCGAAGTACGTCCAGCACGGGGTTCTGGCCCTGGAATGCCTCTTCCCCCTGGTGTACCTGGCGCGCGGACGCCTGACGCGGCCCGTGCTGGCCGCCGCCGGAAGCTTCCACGTCACCAACGCCTTCGTGATGGGCCTCGGGCGGTTCATGACCGCCTTCACCTCGATGCACCCGATGGTCGCCTACACCACGGCCCCCGTCTCGCACCCGGCCGTCGCCGGACGCGACGACCGGGCGGTCAGGGCAGCCGGCATCCTGCTCGCCGCGGGCATCGCCCTCAGCGCGGCCCTCGCGGCCCAGCGCCGCTCCGTGGTCCTGGAGGGCTGGCCCACGTCCCGCACGGTCACCACCCGGCACGGCAACGAGCTCCAGTACGAGACGGGGGGCCGCGACGACGCCGACACCCCCGTCCTGGTGTTCTGCGCCGGCCTGTCCTCGACCTCGGAGCACTTCGCCTGGATCACCGAGCAGTTCGCCTACGACTCCGACCACGCCGTGGTGGCCTACGCCCGCTCCGGATACGCGGGAAGCCGCCGGCACAGCACGGGCCCCTACGAACTGGGCGAATCGGTCGACGAC
Organism: Streptomyces sp. NPDC046925; assembly: GCF_040644915.1. Classification (NCBI taxonomy): domain Bacteria; kingdom Bacillati; phylum Actinomycetota; class Actinomycetes; order Kitasatosporales; family Streptomycetaceae; genus Streptomyces; species Streptomyces sp. NPDC046925. The sequence continues at coordinate 1,273,257 of NZ_JBEYWZ010000001.1, forward strand.
CTCGAAGACCTCGTCCGGCAGGTGGTGCCCGAGAACCGCAAGGTCATCCTCGTCGGCCACTCACTGGGCGGTGAACTGATCCGCCGGGTCTCGCCCCGGCTCGCCGACCGTATCGCCGCGCTCGTCTACCTCGATCCGGCACACCCCGCCGAACTCCAGCGCTCGCAGCGGCAGAGCGTGGGCGCCAAGGACCTGCGCGAGACCATCGCGCACGCCACCCGCTACCTCACGCTGGGCACCGGCGTGGTGATGAGCCGCCCCGAGTGGGTGGACAAGCTGCCCTCGCGCTACCGCGACAAGGTGTTCGCCCAGTACACCGACGCGCGGCTGTGGAAGGCCGCGAAACGCGAATGGGCCGCGGTGGAGGAGGACTTCCGCTCCTTCGACGGGGACATCGACCCCATCACCGCCCCCGGCCTGGTCATCGCCGCCCAGCAGACGGTCGACCAGGACCCCGACCAGCTCCTGCTCTACAACGAGCTCGTCCAGGCCCACCGCGGTCTGGGACAGGGCGGCCTCAAGGTCGTCGAGGACGCGGACCACGACTCGCTCCTGACCGACGCCCGCTTCGCGCACAAGGCGGCAGCACTCATGGCCGACTTCCTCACCGCGGTCTCCGGCGACGCCGACGCCGACGGCGCCACCCACCCCACCGCGCAGGCAGGAGCCGAGCAGTGAACCCGAGCGCCCTCCTCAAGGACACCTTCACCGGACCGGGCTCCCTGGCCCGCTGGGCGGGCGCGGCGGCGCTGATCACCACGGTCGCCGCCCAGCACCCGCACCCCGCCTTCAACCGGGCGATCTCCAAGGACGTCTTCTCGCAGATACCGAACTGGAAGTTCTTCGCGCCCAACCCCGCGGTGCACGACTTCCACTACGTGTACCGGACCCTCGACCTCGCCGGCGAGACCAGCGAGTGGACAGAGATCGAGATGATCGAGCCGCGCAAGGTGCACCAGGCCTTCTGGTTCGCCACGCGCCGCCCCGAGAAGGCGGTCTTCGACCTCTGCACGGCCATCCTGCAGCGGGCCACCCGCTCGGGCATCACCGGAATCCAGAGCAACTCCTCCTACCGCGTGCTCGCCGAGTTCATCCGCGGGCGGATCCGCGAAGGAGAGCCGGACCCGGCCAAGGTCAAGGGCTTCCAGTTCGGCGTGGTGCGCGCCTCGGGCCACGACACCACGGAGGCCCCCGAGACCCTGTTCGTCTCGCCCTACACACCGATGCAGCCGGACGACCGCCCTCACCTGACCGCGGCCGCCTGAAGGCGAAGGCGCCGGCCCGCGGCGCCGCCCCGCCCGTCCCACACCGCCGGCCCGCCCGGCAACCCACCCTGGAGAGCGTTGTGACCCTTCCCCCCACTCCGGCCGAGGACTTCGTCGGATACCTGCGGTCCTACACGGCGGAAGCCTTCGACCAGAACCTGCCGCTCGAGGACGTATGGGACCGCTACCACGTCCCGGACGCCCCGCACGTGGTCAACCACGAGCACCGCGACCGCCAGGAATCCCTGAAGAACCTGTCCAAGTGGCGGGCCGACCAGGCCCCCTACGAACTGCGCGTCCACGAGGCGGTCGTGGACGGCGACCGGGCCGCCGCCCGCTACACCGTCAGCAGGTCCCTGCTCATGCAGGTGCGCCACACCACCGAAGTCGTCATCTTCGCCGACCTCGCCGAGGACGGCCGCGTCGGACCCACGGTCTCCACCGCCCGCATGACCTACGGCTGGGGACACCCCGAAGGCGAGACCTGGGACAGCGACGCCCGCCCCGCGCCCGGCACCCCCGCCGCGGTGACGGCCGACCCGGCCGCCTACCTCACCGACTTCGCGCGGCTGAGCAGCGACAGCGGCACCTCGCTGCAGGACGCGTACGACAGCTACCACACCCCCGACGCCGTGCAGTACATCAACGGCGCGGCCATGCAGCGCCCCGCGATCCTCCAGTCCCTCGAAGCAAGCCGCAAGGAAGGCCTCGCCTACCGCCTGGACATCCACACGTCCCTCAGCGAAGCCAACCGGTTCGCCGCCCGCTACACCATGGTGCCCGTCGAAGGCCGCCGCGGCCTCGGCGACCTGGAGGTCTTCAGCTTCGGTGAGTTCGCCGACGACGGACGCGTACGCCTGCTGCGCTCCGTGATGCAGACCGGCAGCGGCTACTGGCCGACCTGATCACGGTCTGCTCCCGACACCGGCGCGGTCGCCGCGACGGCCGCGGCGACCGCGCCCATTCCCACAGACCAGTTAGGACCCGAGCACCATGAACAGCACCGTCGACGACATCGGCTACGGCAGGCAGTTCGCGGCCTGGTACGACCGGCTCTTCCCCATGGGCGCCGAGGCGACCGCCGCCGCGGACGTGCTCGGCCGCCTGCACCCCGACCCCGCGGCCGGCACCCTCGAATTCGGTGTCGGCACCGGGCGCATCGCCATCCCGCTCTCCGCGAAGGTGGGCGCGATCACCGGCGTGGACTCCTCCACCGAGATGCTCGACCTGCTGGCCGCGGCACCCGGCGCCACCGATGTCACCGGCGTACGCGCCAACATCCGCGACTACACCGAAACCCGCCACTACGGCCTGGTGTACGCGGTGTGCGGCACCCTGTCCATGCTGCTCACCCCCGAGGACCAGCAGGCAGCGATCCACCGGGCGGCCGAGCGCCTGGTGCCCGGCGGCCGCCTCGTCATCGAGACGGGCAACCGGCCCGCGGTGGAGGCCATCCACGAGGGCCTGGCCCGCACCACCCTGTTCACCCCCTACCCCGAGCCCGGCACCGGACTGCAGACCCACTCCACGCTCCCGCCCGGCTCCGACCTGTGGCAGTGCTCCCACATCTGGTACGAGTCCGACGGCAGCACCCGGGTGGGCAACGAACTCTCCCGGCTGACCACCCCCGGAGAGGTCGACGCCTACGCCCGCACCGCCGGGCTCACCCCCGAGGCGCACTACAGCAACTGGGACCTCGCGCCGTACACGGAGCAGTACCCGATGTTCCTGGCGACCTACACCAAGACCGCATGAACATCCGCGACATCGTCCGCGGCCAGCGCCTGCTCCTGGGCATCGGCGCCCTCCTCGGCCTGGCGGGGACCGCGGCCACGCTCCTGCAGCCGCTCCTCATCGGCGACCTGATCGAAGCGGTCGCCGAGGACAGGTCCGTGGCGGGCCCCATCGCGATCATCGCCGCGCTGTTCGCCGCCGACGCCCTGCTCGCCGCCACCCACGCCTATCTCATCGGCCGTGCCGGCGAGAACATCGTCTTCGACATGCGTACGACCCTCACAGGACGGCTCCTGCATTCCCGGGTCAGGGAGTTCAACAGGCTCGAACACGGCGATGTGTTCACCCGGACCGTCGCCGACACCTCCATCGCCCGCATCGCGCTGTCCTCGTCCGTCGCGCAAATGCTCACGGCCGGATTCACCAGCATCGGCTGCATCGCCGTCATGGCCTGGATCGACTGGCGGATGCTCCTGGTCACCGCCGGCTGCCTCGGCGTCGCGTCGGCCGCCGCCCTGGGCCTTGCCCGCGCCGTACGCACCGCGGCCCTTGCCAACCGCGAGGACACCAGCCACTTCGGCTCGGGCCTGCTGCGCGTACTCGGCGCACTGACCACGGTCAAGGCCTCGCGCGCCGAGCAGCGGGAGGCCGGGCGCCTGCGGGCACTGGCCGACGACGCCCGCGGCAGCGGCATCCGGGTGACCCGCCTGTCGGCCATGCTGATGCCCGCGATGAACGTCGGCACCCAGGTGTCCCTCGCCGTCGTCATCACCTGGGGCATGGCCCGCACCGCCACCGGATCGCTGCCGATCCAGGACCTCACCGCGTTCATCATGTATCTCTTCTATCTGGTCTCCCCGCTGGTCATGCTGTTCATGGCCCTCGGCGAACTCCAGCAGGGCCGGGCCGCCATCGACCGGGTCAGGGATCTGGCGGACATCGACCAGGAATCCTCCGCGCACGACACACCCCGCCCCGCGGACACGGCCGTCTCCATCGCGTTCGACGACGTCTCCTTCGCCTACGCGGACGACACCGCCCCCGTCCTGGACCACGTCTCCTTCGAGCTTCCGCGCACCGGCGTGACGGCCGTCGTCGGCCCCTCCGGCGCGGGCAAGACCACGCTGTTCCAGCTCATCGAGCGGTTCCACGACCCGCACCGGGGCACCATCCGCATCGCGGGCACCGACGTCGCCGCCCTGCCCCTGGCCGATCTGCGCTCCCGCATCGGCCTGGTGGAACAGGACGCCCCGCTCATGCGCGGCACCATCCGCGAGAACCTCACCTACGCCTGCCCCGACGCCACCCCCGAACAGATGACCCAGGCGGTACGGGACGCCCACCTCACCGAGGTCATCGACGCCCTCCCGCAGGGCATGGACACCGAACTCGGCGAATCCGGCAACGGCCTGTCCGGCGGCCAACGACAGCGCCTTGCCATCGCGCGCGCCCTGCTCACCTCACCCGATGTGCTGCTCCTCGACGAGGCCACGGCGAACCTGGACTCGGACTCCGAGACGGCGCTGCGCGACGCCATCAGCACCATCGGCGCCCGCTGCCAGGTGGTCACCATCGCGCACCGCATCTCCACGACCATCGGAGCCGACCGCATCCTGGTCCTGGAGAACGGCCGGCTGCGCGCCGGCGGCACCCACGCCGAGCTGATGGACCGCGACACCACCTACCGGCGCCTCGCCAGTCAGCAACTCGCCCCCGCCGGGGGTCAGTGAGGGGTCAGTGTTCGTCCGCCGGAGTGTCCTGCTGCCGGCGGGACGAGGAGAAGGCGATGCCGGCGACACCGCCGACGCCGATGCCCGAGATGAGGCCGACGGCGAAATTGTCGAACACCGTAAGCCCGAAAATGATGCCCGCGGACAGGCCGAACAGGACGCCGAGCGCGATGGCATTCGCCGTCGTCTTCTTGTTGCCGCCTTCGTTTCGTTCCATGTGGTCATTGTGCCTTCGCCCGCGCGACCACGGGCCGGGGCGTCTCGGCGACGACGGCCCGGCGCAGCTGTTCCGGCTTCGGAGGGAGCAGGGCGGTGAGGTCGTACTGGGCGCGGCCGCGGCGGTAGCTGGTGATCAGGCCGTTCTCTTCGAGGGGGAGCCCGGCCGGGCGGAGGGTGGCCAGGCCGTCGTCGTCGAGCAGTCCGCTGTGGTTGGGGCGCAGGCTGACCCACAATTTGCTGGTGCCGTGGGCCTGTTCGACCAGTTGTGTGCGCAGGGGCAGCCACCGCTCCAGCGCGGCCCGGCTCAGCGAGGTGAGGGCGAACCAGTCGCCCTGCGCGGGTTGGCTGCTGCCGTGTTGGGGGTGGCGTTCGATGTAGACCGCGCGGTTGTCGGGGGTGAGGTGGGTCAGGCGCAGTGCGACCAGTTCGCCGGAGCGCGGGGCCGCGTCGAGGATGAGGGCGAGCACCGCGGTCAGGCGGGTCCGGCCCGGCGGCAGATGACCGCTGCCGAGGTCCTTGTCGAGTTGGTTGCGCAGCGCTGCCAGGTCGCCGAACTCCGGGGTGGGCTGCAGCGTCAGCGCGCCGCCGCCGAGGCGCAGCGGCGGCAGGCCGATCGACCCGCGCAGCACGTCGACGCACTGCCTGCGGATCTCGTTGGTCGGCTCCGACGTGGGCGGCCGCGCGCCCTTGACCAGCCGGGCCCGCAGGACGCCGGACTCCGCGATGCGCAGATACGGGCCGAGCGTCTCGCGTTCGAGGAGCCGGCGCAGGGAGCGCCGGGCGCCGACGGGCAGCGCGTCGCGCGACAGGGCCCGCAGCAGTTCGCCGCGGACCATGCCGAGCTGTCGGCGACGGGCCTCGCCGACGGGCAAGTCGTCGAGAAGCCTGTCCAACGCGGTGATCGAGCTGTACTCCGGCACCCGCCGATTCTCGCCCACGCGGGCGCGGCCAGGTGCCGAATGGCGCAGCCCGTGGTGTCAGGTCGACCAGATGACCCGGCCGTTGTGCACGATGACCACCTTGCCGTCACTCCGTAGGACCAGCCGGGCGCCCTCGTGGCCGTGGCTCTTGGAGGCCCAGATGGGGCGGTCGTCGCCGTTGTGGATGACGAGGTTGCCGTCCTGCTGGAAGATCGCCCGGTGGTTCTGGCCGAAGGTCATGGCCGCCCAGATGGGCTTGCCCTTCTCGTTGTAGACGACGAGGTTGCCGTCGGTCTGCATGACCATGCGGATGCGGTTGGTGGTCCAGGCCTGATTGACCTCGAGGACGCTGGGTGCCGAGATGGTCTCGGTGCTCCAGTTCGGCTTCGGGGCCGCCTTGGGCTTGGGCTTGGACTCGGCCTTCTTCTCGGGCGACTTGCTGGGGCTCGGCTGCGGGGCGGGCACGGCGGCCTTGGGGACCGCGGCCTTCGGCTGCTCGGTCTTCTTCGGCTTCTTCTGTGACGTCGACGGACTGGGCTTCGTGGCTTTGTAGTCGTCGAGGGCCGCGGGGCCGGAGTTCGGGTTCAGCACGGTGTCTCCCGCGGACAGCTCCTTGCCGTCGTTCGGGGGCCTGTCGTCCCGCCCGCTGCCGACGAGGAGCAGGGGTATCGCGATCAGGGCGGCGCCGGCGATCGCGGCACCGGCCAGGACCGGCTTGCGGGGGCGTCCCGTGTCGACGCCGGTGCCGGACTTGACGCTCGGGGGCGCCGTCGCGACGGCCGCCGCCACGGCGACGCCCTCCTCGGGCGCCTCGGAGTTCCCGTCGGGGGCAGCGGGGGTGGCCTTGGCCTCGGGGGTGGCCGTGGCCTTGGGGGCGGACTCGGGGGCGGGATTCGTCTCCGAGGCGGCCGGGGCGGCCGAGGCGGCCGAGGCGGAGGGAGCGGCCTTCTCCTCCGGCTCTTCTGGCTCTTCTGACTTTTCCGGTGCGGTGGGGGTGGCGTTCCCCTTCGGGGCGGGGGCGGCGGCCTTCGTCTCCGGTGCGGTGGGGGCGGCCTCTTCGCCGGTCGGGGTGGAGGCTGCCTCGTTGTCCGGGGCGGCGGGCTCGGCCGGCTTTCCGGACTCTTCGGTGGGGGTGGCGGCCGTCTCCGCGTTCGCGCCGGGGGTGCGGTGCTGGGGGGACATGCGGTACTCCTCGGTGGCGGAGCTGTCGGGGTGAGCACGGGCCTGCGTGGCGGCCGGGCCGGTCGAGCGCCGGTCACCACACGGGTGTTGGGCGGGAGTCGCGTCGAAATGAGCCGGTGGGGCCCGGTACTTGATGCCGTTCGCCGCGTGGTCGGCCGCGGCGGCGGCCGCAGGCCGGTCCGACGCTTCCGGGCTGCGAGTTAATTCCCGTACGCCCCTGGCCTGGTCGCCCGGCCGGAACGCACTGCACGTCGGCGTGGCCGACAGCATGCCCAACCTAGCCCGTCACGGCGGCCACGGCCGCCCCTCCCGCCACAACGGACCTTTCGCTTTGTCCCCTCATGCCTCACTGCTCCCGGAAAGTTCCCCACTCGGGCATCAAACGGGCACGCCCGAGCCCGAAACGGAACTTCCCCGGCGCCCAACGGGAGGGACGCGTGTGGCATTCTGTTGACTCCCGGACGTGATCAGTGTCGGCGTGCGCGCCTGTTGTCCGGCGCCCAACGATGCGTACGGACCGAAGAGTTCAGGTGAGAATGCGGCCCGGAGAACGGCAAGAGGGCAGGCGTGATGCCGTCCGGCCCGTGACGTCCGACGGACCGGTACCGGCCGCGGCCCCCGCCGCCCCCGCCGACGAGGCACCCGCGACGACGCCCGAAGCCGACGTCACGCCCGAGATACCCGAGGCCGTACGAGCCGCCGCCCGCCGGGCGCCGGGTCACTGGATCGGCGTGGTCGACCCGGAGTGGACCGACGAACGCACCCCGCCGGACTGGGCGGTGCTCGGGGAATGGCAGTCCGACGAGAGCGGCGGCGTGGGCGACTACCGCGCCAACCCCGCCTACCGGCCATCGGCCGGAGTCCTCGGCTGGCCGGAGCCCACCGACCCCGTGGACGCGGCGGCGCAGCGGGCCGCCACCGGCTACGGCTCGGTGGAGGAGGCGCTCGCGGCGCTCGCCGTGGCGGAGCTCACGGTGGTGCGCGGACCGGACGGCGGTCCGCTCAGGGCCGCCGGGCGGGACGGGGCCCCGGTTGTGCTTGCGTTCACCTCACCGGCACACGAGTTCATGTCCGCGGCACTTGCGCATGACATGCTCCCGGCGCGGGAGCTGGCCCGTACGCTGAGCGGTTCGGGCACATGGCTGTCGGTCAACGCCGGAGCCGCGGCCCCCATGCTCGTACCCGCGGACCGTCTTCTGGGCCCCGCGGACGCGCCGGGAGCCGGGGAGACTCCCGCAGCGGACGCCGCGACCTCCCCTGAACCCCGCCCCCACACCACCGGGAGGATCTCGTGACGAGTTCTGCCCAGCAGCCCCCCAAGCCCCAGAAGGCCGAGACCGGTCCCGACGGCGAAGAGACGACGACCGCGACGGCCGCCGTCGCCGCCGAACCGAAGCCGGAGTCCGAGCCGAAGAGCGAGCCGGAGTCGAAGAGCGGGCCGGAGTCGAAGCCCGCGGCCGAGTCCGGCGAGGCGGCTGCCGAGAACGAGAACGAGTCCAAGCCCGAGACGGAGTCCGAGCCCGAGGCCGCCAAGTCCGGGGAGACCGCCGCCGGGAGCGGCGCCTCGGCCGGTACGGAGCCCGAGGCCGACCCCGGCGCCGCGAGCGCGGCCAAGAGCCGGCTGCCCGCGCTCGTACGGACCGTGTCCGCGACCGCGATCGGCAAGCCGCAGCAGCAGGCCGGGCCGGTGGGCCGGCCCGGCAGGGCGGTGCTCGCCGGAGCCGCGGTGGCCGGAGCGCTGCTCGTGTCGGTGCCGCTGCTGACGCTCGGCGGTGACGACGACAAGGACCGCAAGACGACCGCGTCGGCGGGAACCGTCCTCGGCGGCGACGAGCAGGAGGCACCGGGCGAGTTCGCACAGACCGCGCCCGACACCGGCTCCAAGGACGACGAGAAGAAGGCCGAGGAGTCCGAGAAGCCGAAGAAGCCGGCGAAGGAAGCCGCCGTGCCCGCCCCGGAGAAGGACGACGGCGAGAAGGACAAGGCGAAGGACGACGGCAAGGAGACCCGGACGGAGAAGCAGAGCGGCGAGAAGAAGTCCGACGGGAAGAAGGACACGCCCAAGAAGACCGGTCCCGGCCTGACGCTCAGCGCCCCCGTCTCCTTCCGCAGCCACCTCTCGGGCCGCTGCATCGACGTACCGGGAAGCAACTTCAGCGACGGCAGGCAGCTGAAGATGTGGGACTGCAACAACGCCCCCGCGCAGAAGTTCCAGTTCGCCTCCGACGGCACCATCCGCATCCAGGGCAAGTGCCTGGACGTCGCCAACGCGAACTTCAACGACCGCTCGGCCATCCAGATCGCCTGGTGCAACGGCAACGACGCCCAGAAGTTCGCGCTGAACGCCAGCCACGACCTGGTCAACACCGTGGTCGGCAAGTGCGTCGACATCAACGGCAGCAACCGCGACAACGGCGCTCCCCTGGAACTGTGGGGCTGCACCGGCAGGGACAACCAGAAGTGGAGCGTCTGACCGGACGCTCCGGACCGGGAGCACACCACTCCCGGCGCCCGCCCGGCGCCGCGGGCGAGGCATGATGGCACCGTCGGCTCGCCGACACGCGCCCCCGGGTGAGGGGCGCCCCGCTGCAGAGGCCGCCATGGCAAGGAGGTTGGTGCGTGTCGCGCCAGGTACTGACGGTCGGTCCGGGGAGCCAGGACCGCTACCGGACGATCGGTGAGGCACTCGCTGCCGCCCGGATCGGCGCGCTCATCAGCGTGCGGCCCGGTACGTACGCGGAGAACCTCGTGATCCATACCCGGGTCACCCTCACCGCCGCCGAGGGGCGGGGCACCGTGGAGATCCGGCCGCGCTCGGGCAGCGTGCTCACGCTGCGCGCCGACGCGGTGATGCTCTCCGAACTGACGCTGCGCGGCGGGGACGCCGAGCTGCCCGCCGTGGACGTGCGGCGCGGGCAGGCCGCGCTCGACGGCTGCGAGGTCGTCGGCGCCGCCTGGACCGCGATGCTGGCCGGGGGCACCGGCTCGCTCGCGCTGCGGGACTGCCGGGTGAGCAACCCGCAGGGCGCGGGCATCGTGGTCACCTCGACCACGCCCACCACCGTGGAGTCCTGCAACTTCGAACACCTGGGCACCAGCGGCCTGGTCCTCGCGGAGGAGGGCGACGCGCGCGTGCGCGGCTGCACGGTGCGCGGCGCCCGCGGCAACGGCCTGCTCGCCAACGGCGAGGCCCGCGGCACGGTCGAGGACTGCGACTTCTCCTCCACCGACAAGCCCTCCATCGCCCTGGAGGAGAATTCCTCCCTCACGGTGGTGCGCACCGTGGTGCATGACACCAGCACCGGCGTGCACCTGAGCAGCGCGGGCCGTACGACCCTCGAGGACGTCCGCGTCACCGGCGCGTCCGGCAACGGCATCGCGCTGGCCGGCGGCAGCGACCCGGTCCTGCGCCGTTGCCGGGTCTCGCGCACCCGCGGCCACGGCCTGCTCGTCACCGACCGGGCGCGCGGCACCTTCGAGGACTGCTGGGTGGACGGCGCGCAGGGCGCCGCATTGCGGGTCGCCGGGGGAGCCTCCCCGGCGCTGACCGGCCTCACGGTCCGCGACTCCGAAGGGACCGCGCTGCTCCTGGAGGAGGACTCGGCGCCCGAACTCGACCGCCTGGAGGTCATCGGCGGCTCGCCCGCGATCGCGGTACGCAGCGGCGCCAACCCGCTGCTGCGCCGGGCCCGCCTGGTGGAGCCGTCCGGTGACGGCATCGCGGCCGCCAAGGACGCCCGCGGCCGCGCCGAGGACTGCGAGGTCGTCCGGCCGAAGGGCGCGGGCGTACGCGTGGCCTCCGGCAGCACCCTCTACCTGGCCGGTGGCGGAGTCTCCGACACGGCCACCGGCGGCCTGGTCGTGGAGGACGGCGGCAACGTCACCGTCCGCGACTTCCGCGTCGAGATATCCGGCGAGGAAGGGGTGGTCGTCGCCGCGGGCGGCGAGCTGACCGCCAACCGCACCACGGTGCACGCCGCGAAGAGCCACGGCTTCCTGCTCCGCGAGGGCGCGCTCGCCTCGCTCAGCGGCTGCGAGGTCTCCGGCGGCGAACAGGACGGCTTCCGGGTGGAGTCCACCGCGCCGGTCTCCCTGGTGAACTGCCTGGCCAGGGAGAACGCGGGCGGCGGCCTGGTGCAGACCGCGCCCGGCGAACGCCTCGCCGTGGAAGGCCTCAACAGCGTCGGCAACGGCAAGCGCGACGCCTGGGGCACCGGCAGCGCCGAGAACACCGACCCGGCGGGCTCCGGCTCCGGGGACGCGCCGCCGCCGGACCGCGAGGACGGCCCGCTGGGCGCCCTGAACGCCCTGATCGGCCTGGAGAACGTCAAGCAGCAGGTGGGCACCCTGGTCAATCTGACCCAGCTCGCCCAGCGCCGCGAACAACTGGGCATGTCGGCGCCGCCGATGAGCCGCCACCTGATCTTCGCCGGGCCGCCCGGCACCGGCAAGACCACCGTGGCCCGCCTCTACGGGGCGATCCTGGCCGAACTGGGCTCGCTGCGCAGCGGGCACCTGGTGGAGGTCTCCCGCGCCGACCTGGTCGCCCAGGTCGTCGGCGGTACCGCCATCAAGACCACCGAGACGTTCCAGCGTGCCCTCGGCGGTGTGCTGTTCGTCGACGAGGCGTACACGCTCACCGCGGACAGCGGCAACGGCGGCGCGGACTTCGGCCGCGAGGCGGTGGACACCCTTCTCAAGCTGATGGAGGACCACCGCGACGACGTGGTGGTGGTCGCGGCCGGCTACTCCCGCGAGATGGACTCCTTCCTCGGCTCCAACCCGGGCCTGGCATCGCGCTTCTCGCGGACCGTCGAGTTCGAGAACTACTCGGTGCCCGAACTGGTCGCGATCATGGAGAACATGTGCTCCCAGCACCAGTACGAGCTGGGCGAGGGCACCGCGGAGGCGCTGGCCGCGCACTTCGAGGCGATGCCGCGCGACGCGGGCTTCGGCAACGGCCGTGCCGCGCGCGGGGTGTTCGAGGAGATGGTGGACAGACAGGCGGTACGGCTCGCCACCCTGTCGCAGGTCGGCGAGAGCGACCTGCGGCTGCTGCTGCCCGAGGACGTCTCCACCGCCGCCGCGGCCAAGGGCGCCGAGACCGCCGCCCCGGCCGATGACCCGCTGACGCGCCTGGGCGACATGGTCGGCCTCGCCGAGGTGAAGCGCGAAGTCGCGGACCTGGTCAACCTCATCACCACCGCCCGCCACCGCGCCGCCGCCGGACTTCCGGTGCCCTCGCTCAGTAACCACCTGGTCTTCACCGGGCCGCCCGGCACCGGCAAGACCACCGTCGCCCGCCTCTACGGGGAGATCCTCACGCAGCTGGGCATCCTCGACCGGGGCCAGCTGATCGAGGCGGCCCGCGCCGACCTCGTCGGCCGCTACATCGGCCACACCGCCCAGCTCACCCGCGAGGTCTTCGAACGGGCCCGCGGCGGCGTCCTGTTCATCGACGAGGCCTACACCCTCACCCCGGCGGGCGGCGGCGCCGACTTCGGCCAGGAGGCGGTGGACACCCTGCTCAAACTCATGGAGGACCACCGCGACGAGGTGGTCGTCATCGTCGCCGGTTACACCGACGAGATGGAACGCTTCCTCGCCTCCAACCCCGGCCTGTCCTCCCGCTTCCCGCGCCGGATCGGCTTCTCCGACTACTCCTCGGAAGAACTGGTCACCATCGTGCGCGCGCAGGCCGCGGGCATGGGCTACGAATGCGGTCCCGGCACCGGGCCGCTGCTCAGGGAGTACTTCGACTCGCTGCCGAGGGACCGCTCCTTCGGCAACGCGCGCCTGGCCCGCCAGGTGGTCGAGTCGATGGTCACCCGCCAGGCGGGACGGCTCAGTTCACTGGCCGCACCCACCCTGGACGACCTGCGCATCCTCGTCCCCGAAGACGTCGCGTCCGCGGCACCGAAGGCGGCACCCCGATGAAGCCGCCCGCCCGTACGGGCGCCCGCCTGCTGAGCGGCGCCGGTCTGGCCGCCGCGCTGCTGCTCACCGTGTCCGCCCCGGCCCCGGCGGCCCCCTTCTCGCGGCCGGCGACGGCCGACGGGAAGAAGGGCCAGGAACTGCCCGGCATGCCCTCCGCGCTCGACCCGGACGCCGAGGACACGCCCTGCACTCCCGCATCACGGGAGAAGGCCGAGAAGCAGGACTGGTCGCGCCAGCGCCTCGACCTGGACCGGCTGCACAAGTACGGCACCGGCGCGGGCGTGACCGTCGCCCTGATCGGCACCGGCGTCGCCCCGGACGCCGCCGGGCTCAAGGGCCGGGTCACCGCCGCAGGCTCGGCCGGTGACGACTGCGTGGGCCACGGCACGTTCCTGGCCGGGCTCATCGCTGGCAACGGCGGAGGCAGCCCGCGCCTGGCGGGAGTAGCGCCCGGCGCGAAGATCCTGGCCCTGCGCGGCACCGGCCAACGCGGGCAGGCAAGCGCCGACCTGGTCGCGGAGGCACTGCGCGAGGCGACCGAGGCGCGCGCCGGAGTCATCGCGATCGCCGTGGCCCTGCCGCGCCGTGACAAGGAGTTGACCCGCGCCGTCGCCGAGGCCCGGCGTGCGGGCGCCGTGGTGATCGCCGCGGCCACCCCGGATCCGACCGGGCGCGGCACCGAGGAGGTCCCGCCCCGCACCTACTGGCCGGCCGGCGAGCCCGGAGTCCTCTCGGTGGCCGACATGCTGCCCGCCGGCGTCCGCCCGGACGCCGCCCTGCCCACCGGCGGCATCGACTTGGCCGCACCCGGCGCCGGAGTGGTCTCCGGGGGACCGCGCGGCAAGGGCCACTATCTCGGCGCCGGAGCCTCGGTGGCCGCCGCCCAGGCCGCCGGTGCCGCCGCGGTGGTCCGCGCCGCCCACCCCGGCGAATCGCCCGGGGTCGTCGCGCGCCGCCTGACCGCCACCGCCTATCCCGCGGACATCCCGCAGTTGGACGCCTACGCCGCCGTCACCACGGTCCTCGGCGCATCCGAGGCCACCGGCGCCCGGCACGCCGCGGACGCGGTGACCGTGCGCGACACCTCCGGCGTCGACCGCGCGACGGATCGCGCCACCCTCTTCGTGCTGCTCGGCACCGCCGGCGTACTGGCCGTCCTCTGGGGCGCTTTCGCGCTGCCCCGGGCCCGCGGCAGGGGCTGGCGCCCTGCGCAGGCGGGCGGACCGGCCAAGGACTGAGCGAAGGGCCGGGGCAAAGACCGGGGCAGCGGAAAGCGGGGGCCACCAGGAGTGGCCCCCGCTTTCCGTTGCGCTCAGCTGCTGTGGCCCGAAGCCTCCTCCACCAGCGCCGTCTGCATCAGGCGCTCGCGGCGGCGGGCGATGTGCAGGGCACGGCCCGGAGGGAGGTTGCGGGGTTTCGCGTTGCCGAACAGGCGGCCCTCGGTGGGCGGGCAGGACAGCAGCACGGCCGGGTTGTTGGCCTCGTCCAGGCGGCGCAGCAGAGCGTCGCTCAGGCCGCGTCCCGCACCCATGGCGCTGCGGGCGACGACAAGGTGCAGGCCCGTCTCGAAGCCCAGGGCCAGATGCTCGAAGAGGGGCTCGAAGGGACTCTGGAAACCGTTGCCGGAGACCATGTCGTAGTCGTCGACCAGGATGAACAGACGAGGCCCGGTCCACCAGTCGCACTGGCGCATGCGGGCCGGTGCGATGTCGGCGCCCGGCACCCGGGTCTTGATCGCGCGGGCCGCGCCGTCGACGGTCTCCTTGAGGTTGTCCAGGGAGATCACGTGCCCGATGCGGTACTCCTCGGGGATGGTGTCCACCAGGGTGCGCCGGTAGTCCACCGCGATGATCTTCGCTTCGTTGGGTGCGTAGCGGGCGGTGATGCCCGCGGTGATGCCGCGCAGCAGATTGGTCTTGCCGCTCTCGCTGTCGCCGACCACGATCAGGTGCGGAGTGCGGCTGAAGTCGTGCCAGACCGGCTCCAGGGCGTCCTGGTCGATGCCGAGCGGCAGCCGCATGCCGCCGCCCTCGGTGGCCTCGGGCGCGGGGAGTTCGGCCAGCGGCAGGCGGTGCGGCAGCATCCGTACCTGCGGGGCGGACGGGCCCTGCCAGTGCCGGGAGACCTCGGCGACCAGATGCGCGACGCCGTCGCCGAGATCCTCCAGGGAGCCGCTCCCGTCGAGGCGGGGCAGCCCCGCCAGGAAGTGCATCTTGCTGTCCGCGGTGATGCCGCGGCCGCCGCTGCGCGGCACCGAGCGCGCCTTGCGGGTGTCGATCTCGGAGTCCATCGGATCACCCATCCGCAGCTCCAGGCGGGTGGCGGCCTGGTCGCGTACCTGGGCGGAGAGCTCCACCCAGCGGGTGGTGGTGATGAGCAGATGGATGCCGTAGTTGAGGCCGCGGGCGGCGAGTTCGTTGAACTTGGGGATCAGGTCGTCGTAGTCCTGCCGGACCGTGGACCAGCCGTCGACCACCATGAACACGTCGCCGAAGGGCTCGTCGGGGAATTCCCCCGCGGCCCGGCGCCGCCGGTAGGACTGCATGGAGTCCAGGGTGTGGTCGACGAAGAACTGCTCACGGCGGGCGAGCAGCGTCATGACCTCGGCCACGGCCCGGTACACCCGCTCGGGGTTGAGCCGCGCCGCGACCCCGCCGACGTGCGGAAGCCCGGCGAGCTGCGAGAGCCCGCCGCCGCCGAAGTCCAGGCAGTAGAACTGGATCTCGGCGGGTGTGTGGGTCAGGGAGAGGGCGCCGATCAGGGTGCGGGCCAGGGTGGACTTGCCGCTCTGTGAACCGCCCGCGATGGCGACATGGCCGCCGGCCCCGGACAGGTCCACGACCAGCGGGTCGCGGCGCTGCTCGAAGGGCTTGTCCACCAGGCCGACCGGGACCCGCAGCTTGCCGGTGCCCGGCCAGTTGCCCGCACTCAGGCCGCGCTCGGGGTCGGGGGCGACGCCGGACAGCAGGTCGTCGAGCGGCGAGGGCTCGGCGAGCGGCGGCAGCCACACGCGGTGGGCGGCCGGCCCGGCGTCGCGCAGCCGGTCCAGGGCCACTTCGAGCAGGGTCTCCTCGGGGCCGTTCTCCTCGGCGTCCGGCTCCGGGTCGGGCGCGGCCTCCAGGGTGCGCGGCACCACCCAGCCGCTGGTCCACGGCACCACCTGGCTGGCCACCCGGGCCTGTACGACCGCGCCGGTGCGGCGGGCGTAGCCGCCGGAGGAGTAGGCGGCGCGGAAGCGGGTCAGGGCCTCCACACCGGACTTCAGGAAGCCGCTGCCGGGCTGGGCGGGCAACTGGTAGGCGTCCGGCACGCCCAGGACGCCCCGGCTCTCCATCGCCGAGAAGGTGCGCAGACCGATGCGGTACGAGAGGTGGCTCTCCAGCTGGTGCATGCGGCCCTCGTCCAGGCGCTGCGAGGCCAGCAGCAGGTGCACGCCCAGGGAGCGGCCGAGGCGGCCGATCATCACGAACAGGTCCATGAACTCCCGGTGTGCGGAAAGGAGCTCGCTGAACTCGTCGACCACCACGAACAGGCTGGGCAGCGGGGCGAGGTCGGCCCCGCCGGCGCGGGCCCGCTCGTACTCCAGGGCGGAGGTGTAGTTGCCGGCCGAGCGCAGCAGTTCCTGGCGGCGCATGAGTTCGCCGTGCAGTGCGTCCTGCATGCGTTCCACCAGGGCGACCTCGTCGGCGAGGTTGGTGATGACGGCGGAGGTGTGGGGCAGTTCCTCCAGGCCCAGGAAGGTGGCGCCGCCCTTGAAGTCGACCAGGATGAAGTTGAGGGTCTCCGAGGAGTTGGTCAGGGCCAGGCCGAGGACGAGCGTGCGCAGGAGTTCGCTCTTGCCGGAGCCGGTGGCGCCGATGAGCATGCCGTGCGGGCCCATGCCTCCCTGCGCGGACTCCTTGATGTCGAGTTCCACCGGGCGCCCGTCGACGCCGACCGCGATCGGCACCCGAAGGCGGGCGGAGCCGGTGTTGCGCGCGAACAGCGCCTGCGGGTCGTGCCGGTGCAGGTCGGGAATGCCGAGCAGGGTGGTCAGTTCGACGTCGGAGTCAAGGGGCTGCGCGATGTCGCTGCCCAGGCTGATACGGCGGCTGGTGAGCAGCCGGGCCAGGGACTCGGCGCCGTGCGGGCCGAGGCGGTCGGGCCGGCCAAGGGGTACGGAACGCTCCTTGCGGCTGCGGTCGGTGCGCACCAGGCTGACCTGGTCGGGTCCCGCGGTCAGCCGCAGCGTGTTGCGGCCCGGGCGCCAGCGCAGCGCACCGGAGACGTCCAGGATCAGGGCGTTGCGGTAGCCGTGCCCCTCCCAGCGGTGGCCCTCGGGGACGGTCACGCCGTCCAGGACGACGACCGTGTAGGGCTCGTCACGGCCGGGGCGGGCGTCGGGGTCGAAGCCGGGGCGCTCGGCGAACTCGGCGCCAAGCAGGTCGTCGAGTTCGGTGAGGTCGGCGGTGATCCGCCGGACCTGTCCCGCGCCGTCCTCCTCGTAGGGGTGCAGGGTGTGCGGCAGCCACTTGGCCCACTCCCAGTCGGGGCGGCGCTCGTCGCTGACGCAGAAGGCGATCCACAGTTCCTCGGGCGCGTGGAACACCGCGAGCTGGCCGAGCATGGCGCGGACCAGGGCGCGTACGGCTTCGGTGTCGGCTTCGGAGGCCCCGGAGGCTTCGGGTGTCTGAGTACCGGGCGTCTCCTCGGCGCTCTCCCCGGCGCGCAGCAGGACCCGCGCGGAGGAGCGCAGGTAGAGGCCCAGGGGCTGTCCGGGGATCGTGGAGTAGGCGCGGATGAAGCGGCGCAGGGCGTGCGCGCAGAGGGGTTCGAGGTCCTCCACCGGGCGGGTGGAGACCGGGTTGAGGGCGAGCGCGAGCTGCTGTTCGCCCACCGCCAGGCGTATCTCGCCGAAGTCCTCGTCGGCGGGGCGGCGCTCCCACAGCCGCGAGGTGCGGGCCAGGGAGCGCAGCGAGGCCGGCTCCGGGTGGCGCCAGGCGAGAGCCCGCTGCTGCTCGACGATGGTGGACCGGACCCGCTTGCGGGTCTGGGCGAGGTAGCGGAGGTAGTCACGGCGTTCGCCCTTGAGGCGCTGCTTGCGCTCGCTGGAGCGGCGCATGAGCTGACCCAGGAGCATGGCACCGGCGGAGCACGCCATGACGCCCATCGCCAGATACATGAAGACGCCGTTGCCGCCGCCGGGGCGCAGGAACATCAGCATCATCGACACCGACATGAGCGCCATCGGCAGATAAGTCCATATGGCCGAGGTGTCCGGAACTGTCTCGGAGAGGACCGGCGGTTCCTGAAGGGTCAATTGTCCCTCGGGCATCTCCGGTCCGCGCCTGCGGGCCGGACGGCGAAACAGCACCACACTCAAGGAACAGAACCTCCGCTTTTACTGGCTTTCAGGCCCGCAGCGAATACCGGGGCGCTCGGCGACGGGAATGACCGCACCATGCTGATTCTCCGGGACCCGCATGACGCGGTGAACGCCGGGTGAATGGTTCGGGAGGATAGCGGGGGAGAGGCAACTCCCGTGACGGACAACGGGGAGAGGCAACTCCGGTGATGGGCAACTCTCTTCCGGTCTCTTCCGGACAATGCGTCCGGACCGCAGCACGACCCGGTGGGCGTAGGCAGTAGTCTGCATTCACGGAACGTGCCCTGTCCACGCGGGGAGGTGTTCGCGGTTCGCGCGGACACAATTCCCCGGTCCGGCACCCACGTTCCCGGCCGCGCGGGTCTTCCGTATTATTCGCGCGTCCTCACTCCCGGGGAAGTCCTCCCGGCAAAGCCACCACGGAAGACGAGAGTTCAGCTGATGACCGACAGTGCGGTGGCCGAACTGTGCCGCCTGACCGTACGTGCGCCGAGCGTGTCCGTCGATCTGGCCGTGCCCGCCGATGTGCCGGTCGCCGACCTCCTGCCCACCCTGCTGCGCTACGTCGGCGAGGAGGCCGAGGAAGCAGGGCTCGACCACGCCGGCTGGGTGCTCCAGCGGCTCGGCGACGCCCCCCTCGACGAGGAGGCCACCCTGGCCCGCGCCGGGCTCGCCGACGGTGACGTGCTCTATCTGCGCCCGCACACCGAGGCGCTGCCCGAGGCGCGCCTCGACGACCTGGTGGACGGGATAGCCGACACCGCGGGCCGCAAGCTGCACACCTGGCATGCCGGAGCGGCCCGCGGGGCCCTGGTGGGCACCGCGGTGGCGACCGTGGTGGCCGCCCTCGTCCTGGTGCTCTGGCCCGGCGTCACCGACTCCGGCTCCCGGCAGGCCGCCTGTGCCGCCGTGGCCGGGCTGCTGCTGCTCGCGGGAGCGGGATCGGCGAGCCGCGCGGTCGGCGACCGCCTCTCGGCGACCGCCCTCGGCCTGCTTGTCGCGCCCTGCCTGGCCCTGGCCGGCTGGCTGCTGCCCGGCGGCGACCTGAGCGGCCCGGACGCGGTGCGGGTCGCCGGAGCGCGGCTGCTCGCCGCGGGCGCCGCGGGCGCGGGCGGCGCGGTCCTCGCCCTCGCCGCCACCGCGGTCGGCGCCCCGGCCCTGCTCGCCACCGCCCTGGTGTCGGTGGCGACCGCGATCGCCGGGGCCCTGATGGGCTACAGCGGCCTCGGCGCCCCGGCCGCGGTGGCACTGGTGGCGGCGTTCGTCACGCTCGCCGCCGGAGCGGTGGCCCCCTTCGCCTTCAAACTGGCCGGCCTGCGGCTGCCCGCACTGCCGTCCACCGCGGGCCAGTTGCAGGAGGGCATCGACCCGTACGCGGGCGACGAGGTCGCCCAGCGCACCGAGCTCGCCGGACGCTGGGTCACCGCGCTGTTCGCCGCCACCGGCACCATCGCCGCGGCCGCCCTGATCGTCCTCACCCACCGCCCCGGCCTGCCCGCGGTCCTCGTCTCCCTCGTGCTGAGCCTGCTGCTGCTCCTGCACTGCCGCGGCCTCGTCCACATCGGGCAGCGCCTGACCCTGGCCGTCCCCGGCGTCTGGGGACTGCTGCTGCTCGCCCGCGCCTGGGCGGTGGACAGCGACGGCACCGGCCGCCTGGTGGTCTTCGCCGTGTTGTTCGCCGCCGCGGCCGGACTCGTGATCGCCGCCTGGACGGTGCCGGGACGCCGGATGCTGCCGTACTGGGGCCGTGCGGCGGAACTGGCGCACACCCTCTTCGCCGTGGCGCTGCTGCCGCTCAGCTGCTGGGTGGCGGGGCTCTTCGGCTGGCTGCGCGGCCTGTTCGGCTGAGCACACCCGCCCACCGGGAAGCCCCGGGGGCAGCTGCCCGACGGGGTACGGAGCCCGCCCGCCGGGACACGGACAAGGAGTCACAGGAGAGGCCGTGCAGTCCAAACGAGACCAGGTACACGCCCACAGTTTCATGATGGGCAGACTCAGTTCGGGCCTGCTCACGGCCGACCCCGACGCCCCGGAGAGCCCCCTCGGGCGCACCACCCGCGGCGTGATCTTCGGCGTGCTCGTGACGGCACTGATCGCCGCGGGCACCGTCGTGTACGGGCTGCTGCGCCCCGGCGGCAACGACGCCTGGCGCGACGGCAAGCACCTGGTGGTCAACAGCGACACCGGCGCCCGCTATCTGTGGACGGACACCGACGGCGTCCTGCACCCGGTGCGCAACTACGCGTCGGCGCGGCTGGTCGGGGGCTCGGACCTGGCGGCCGTCGACGTCCGCACCGCCTCGCTGAAGGACGTCCCGGTGGGCAGCCCGGTCGGCATACCCGGCCTGCCCGACACCGTGCCGGGGCCCGGCGAACTCGACTCCGGCGCCTGGCACATGTGCGTCACCGGGGCCGGGGGAGCGCTGCCCGACACCTCCGGCGCCGTGCGGGACACCGGGGTGAACAAGCCGGGGGCCACCAGCATCGTGGCCGGGGCGCCGCTGGACACGCAGGACGTCGGCAGCGACCGCGGGGTGCTCGTACGCGGCCCCGACGGCACCGAGTACCTGGTGTGGCGCGGCAGCAGGCTGGCCCTTGACCGCGCGTCCGACGCCCGCAACGCGCTCGGCTACGGCTCCAAGGAGCCCATGCCGGTCTCCGCGGCCTTCCTCGACGCCCTGGCTCCCGGCCCCGCCCTGAGCCCGCCCAAGGTGCCCGGCCGCGGCGGGAAGGGCCCGGACATCGAGGGCGGGGCCAGCCGGATCGGCCAGGTCTTCAAGGTCGTCGTGCCCGGCGGCGGCAGCACCTACCACCTGCTGCGCAAGGACGGCACGGTGCCGCTGACCCGGCTCGGCGCGGCCCTGGTGCTCGGCGACCCGGCCACCCAGAAGGACGCCTACCAGGGCAAGTCACCGGAGGCGCGCACGGTCGGCGCGGCCGTGCTGCGCGAGCACCGGGCGAAGAACCCGGGCCCCGCCGCGTCCGCGGAACTGCCGGACGCGCCGCCGACCCCGCAGAGCGCGGCGCGCGGCACCGCGCTCTGCGCGCAGGTGGACGGCGGCGACGGCGGCGCCCGGATCCGGTCGGTCCTGGTCCCGCTGACCCGGCTGGCCCCGGTCGCGGTGGCGGACGGCGCCGCACAGCCGCTGAGCCCGGCCTGCGTCCCGACCGACGCCACGGTCGTACGACCCGGCCGCGGCGCCTTGGTCAGGGCCCTGCACGCGAGCGGCGCCGCGCACGGCGGCACCACCTATCTGGTCGCGGAGAACGGCGTGAAGTACCGGGTCTCGGACAAGAATTCACTGGCGGCGCTCGGGTACGGCGCCGGGGACATCGACTCGGTCCCCGCACCGCTCCTCGCGGCCTTCCCGACGGGCGCGGACCTCGATCCGGCCGCCGCGTCCGGCGCGACGAAACCCAAGGTCACCGCCCCGGACTGCGGTAAAACCGGCCGATCGGGGCAGGACGGTAAGGGCGGCGGGGACGCCGACGCGGGCAAGGCCGGCGCGGCGTCGCGGGACTGACCCGGCGCGTTGATTCCGGCAAGGCGCGCATAGGGGCCCGAACGAAAGGAAAGGGGCGATAGCGGGGAAAAGTTCGAGGGGAATGCGGCACGGGATCGTGAATTCGGTCCCGCCGTGCCGTCGGCGCGATGCCGGATAGGCGCGCCAACTCTCAGGGGAAGCTCAAATATTCCGGGCAGCCGTGCCCGCGTAATCCCGTGGATGTCGCCGAAATCGACCATCTCCGTGACCGTTCGGCGCCTTGGGGTGCCCGCTTTCCGCCCGTATCACGAGCCGTCGGTCCGCCGGTGGCTTCGCGAATCCGGGTCCGGTCAGGGGCATCTGTTCATCCCGCTGCAATCCTTGGACAACTCCGTTGCCACACGGCTGAATTCAACTGGTCCGCCGATGCTCAGATCTTCCGCACTCGCGTTGCGCGGAACACTGGGTTCTCTCTAGCCTCAGCGGGAACGGTGCGAAGAACGCACCTGAACGAAAGGAGTGCGCCATGCCGGACAGCGCCGCAAGGAAAGCGGACTATGCCAAGGGCCTGGGAGGCGTCTCCTCTCTGGAGACGGCCCGCGACCAGGTCGAGAAGGTGCAGAACAACGTCGCCGAGATCGCCGCGCGTTCGGGCGTCGGCGGTGACGAGGGCCAGGCCCTGCTGAAGCTCTTCCGCAGCTGGAACACCGAGGCACAGAAGGTCGTCGTCCAGATCAGCACGATGATCGACGCGCTCCAGGAGAACGTGACCTCCGCCAACCGCCTGGCGAAGGAGAACCAGGACCTGACCGAGGTTCTCAACAGCAAGACCAGCCAGGGCGTCTTCGAAGCGCTGAGCTGACCCCCACCGCGGCACCGGCCACCCCCCGTGTACGGCCGGACTTCGTGAGCTTCCCGGGCCCGGCGCCCGGCCTTCCAGAGGAGACGTCATGTCCGAAGGCATCATCGATCTGCAGTATCCCAAGGTCCAGCAGGCCATCGAGGAGCTGACCGAGCAGACCCAGCTGATCATCAACACCCTCAACAACCTGGAGGACGAGCTGAAGCCGCTCGTGACCTCCTGGGAGGGCGCGGACCAGGAGAAGTACCGTGAGGTCCAGGCGGAGTGGGACCAGGCCACCAAGAACATGGCCCGTCTCCTCGGTGACAACGGCGAGCTGATCCGGTCCATCCACGACAACCACTCCCGCGACGAGCGCAAGAGCGCCGACAACTGGGGCAGCGTGCGCGCCCGTTAGTCCTTGACCGCCTATCCGGCACGAGGGTCCGCACCCGGTCCGGCGGTCGCCCGTCCGCGGCGCGACCGCCGGACCACCTCGTGTCCCCGTCCGGCACCGAGCAGCAGGAGAACGTCCCATGGCTGGTGAGAAAGCCGACGTCAAGCATTTCGATCTCAAGCAGATGGAGAACTTCCGGGACAACGAGGTGCAGCCGGTGTACACCGCCGCGAAGAAGCACCGCGAGGAGGGCGACGGATCCTCCATCCGTCCGCTCGGACAGCTCATCGACGGGCACACCACCGCCGACAACCTCGACCAGGACAAGCAGCTGCTGCGTATCGGCAAGATGGTCACCGAGCCGCTGGTCTCGGGACCGAAGCTGATCGAGGGCGTGCGTGCCGCGGCCGAGTCGATCGACAAGCTCCTCGGCGACCAGATGGAGCTCTTCAAGGAGCTCAAGGAGGCGCTCTCGGACACCATCGAGGAAGCCGGCAAGACCAAGGACAAGAACCTGAGCGCGATCGAGGCGCAGACGCTCCTGCAGACCTTCGAAGAGGTCGACACCCTGACCGCCGGGACCTCCGGCGAGTCGGAAGACGACTGACCCCAGCCGCTCGCGCCGGCCGACGCCACGGCCGTCCGGCGCGCCCTGTGAAAGACGCCTGCCGCCCCGCCCGTACGACGACGGGGCGCGCCGGCACGAACGACAACCGACCAGAAAGGGCGCCCGGTGGCCGATCGGTACGATCCCAAGTCCGGTGAGAACCTCGACAAGTTCGACGACGCGAAAGACCCGTCGGGCGACACCTGGGCCACCCTGGTCAAGCACATCACCGGCTATCCGGTGCCGGACCGCGGCACCGTCTTCGACACGCTCCGTTCCGACCACGGCGGCAAGCTCTTCCGGATGGACATCAAGGAGCGCAGCCTCAGCCTCGTCGTCAAGGACTCCGGGTTCCTGACGAACAAGGGCGAGGACTACGACATCTACTTCTTCGACAGCGGCAAGAAGATGTCGATCATGCAGGCCCGGATCGTCTTCGAGGGCCGCGTGAAGGCCGGCGAGGAGATCATCTTCGACGGCCCCGGGTCCGACAACGTCCATGACGCCCAGGTCCGTGAGGGCAATGAATTCACGGACTACAACAAAGACAAGATGAGCACGATCCCCCTCGCCCGGTACATGAACGGGCCGCGCACCGCGCTGCTCGCTCTGCTGGGCGGCGGCACCCAGGACGCCCGCTTCAGCAACCTGAGCGTGGAGGGCGGCGGTGTCGTCGACCTGAACTCCTTCGACACCACAGGGGACTCGTTCGACTTCGCCGCCAAGTTCTTCAGGGATCACGCGACGGTCCTCAAGGACTGGGAGGACCGCTTCGGCCGGGACGACGCGAGCTGGAAGGGCGAGGCGGCGGAGGTCTTCCGCAGTCTGCTGAAGAAGATCCGCGAGAACTACGACAGTTACGTCGAGACCTTCGACTCATCGGCCGGTACGGGCGACGAGACGGGCACCGGCAACACGGTGTACTCGCGAGCCCTGTCGCTGGGCCGCAAGTACCTGGAGGACTCGGCGTCGAAGCTGCTCGACGCGTGGCTCGACTGGGCCAAGTCCTCCTACTACGACCCGCACCAGGTGCTGCGCTACGTCCTTGACGACCTCGCCCAGTGGGCGGACGCGAACAACGTCGCCAAGACGGACATCACGTCGACCACCACCCAATACACCACGACCGTCCGGCACAACCCGCAGGACGGCTTCTCGCAGGTGCATCCGGAGTACGGCGATCTGACCGACATCGCCAACTGGGCGAAGGTCGGCGACAAGGCCGTCAAGATCTGGAGCCAGGGCGTCGACGAGTACCTGGGCAAGCCCGCCGCCCAGGTGCAGTCCGACCTGAACAACCACTTCATCGACCTCGGCAAGGACTTCTCGGAGAACGTCCCCAAGCCGAAGTCCACCAGCACGGCCGCGGAGGAGTACGAGGAGAAGAAGCTCAAGGAGGACCAGGACGAGATCAACAAGCAGAACGAGGAGAACCGCAAGTACCAGGACGAGCTGCGCGAGGAGCAGAACCGGCAGCGGGAGGAGGACAAGAAGTACCAGGAGGAACTGCGCGAGGAGCAGAACCGGCAGCGGGAAGAGGACAAGAAGTACCAGGACGAGCTGCGCGAGGAGCAGAAGAAGGAGCAGGACGAGGCCAAGCGCCTCCAGGAAGACCTGCGCAACGAGCAGAACCAGCAGCGCGACGAGGACCGCAAGTACCAGGACGAACTGCGCGAGGAACAGAAGAAGGAACAGGACGAGGCCAAGCGCGAGGCCGAGGAGCAGGCCAAGGCCATGGAGGAGAGCCTCGGCGGGCTCAACGATCCCAACTCGCCCAACCAGCAGAACCTCGACGGCCTCGACGACCTCCTGAACCAGAACAAGCCGGTCACCGAAAGCCTGGGCGACCTGGGCGGCATCAACGGTGAAGGCCCGCCCGGAACATCGAACGTCCCGCCGTCCGTCAGCGAGAACCTGGGCGACCTCGGCGGTCTGAACGGGCAGGGCGACGGGCCCGGGAACGCCCCGCCCATGGTGCAGAGCCTGGGCAA
Source organism: Streptomyces sp. NPDC046925 (assembly GCF_040644915.1). Taxonomy (NCBI): domain Bacteria; kingdom Bacillati; phylum Actinomycetota; class Actinomycetes; order Kitasatosporales; family Streptomycetaceae; genus Streptomyces; species Streptomyces sp. NPDC046925. The sequence continues at coordinate 1,298,929 of NZ_JBEYWZ010000001.1, forward strand.
TCTCGGCGGACTCAACAACGGTCTCGGCGGCTCCCTCAAGACCCCGACCGGCGGCAACACCCAGCTCGGCAACGGCAAGCTCAGCACCGACTTCCCGGACGGCAGCAAGACCAGCTTCGATCCGGACAGCGGGACGCTCACCACGACCAATCCGGACGGGTCGACCACCACGCAGAACCTGGGCGACGGCACCAAGGTGACCAACCCCGACGGTTCGGTGACCTCGCTCGGCGACGACGGGAAGCTGACCACCACCTTCCCCGACGGCACCAGCCAGAGCATCGACCCCCAGACCGGGCAGAGCACCACCACCAACCCCGACGGCACCACCACCACGACCGACCTGGGAAGCCTCGACGGCCTCAACGGCGGCGCGGGCGGCGGTGACAGCGTGCTCGACTCCCCGACGGGTGCCGAGACCCAGCTCGACGGCAGCAAGCTCAGCACCGACTTCCCGGACGGCAGCAAGACCAGCTTCGATCCGGACAGCGGGACGCTCACCACGACCAATCCGGACGGGTCGACCACCACGCAGAACCTGGGCGACGGCACCAAGGTGACCAACCCCGACGGTTCGGTGACCTCGCTCGGCGACGACGGGAAGCTGACCACCACCTTCCCCGACGGCACCAGCCAGAGCATCGACCCCCAGACCGGGCAGGCCGTCACCACCGACCCGAACGGCCACACCACCACCCAGAACCTCGGCAACCTCAGCAACCTCAACGGCGGGAACGGTCCGGGAGATCTGGGCGACCTCGGCGACCTGGGTGACCTCAACTCCCGTCCGGACACCCAGTCGATCGGCGACCTGGGCAACCTCGGAGACCTCAACGGCGGCCCGTCCGGCCTGGAGAGCTCGACCGGCGCGCACACCTCGCTCGACCACGGCGACTTCGCCACCACGTTCGCGGACGGCAGCAAGGCCAGCTTCGACCCGGACAGCGGGATGCTCACCTCCACCGACCCGGACGGCAGTACCACGCTGACCGACCTGACCCACGGGGCGAAGGTGACCAACCCGGACGGCTCCGTCACCAGTCTCGACAACGGCATGCTCACCTCCACGAACCCGGACGGCAGCAAGCAGGTCATCGACCCGGACACCGGCATCGCCACCGTCACCGACCCGCAGGGCCACACCAAGACGGTCGACCTGCACGACCTCAACTCCGCGGGCAACAAGAACAGTCTCGACATCCCCGACGGCCTGGGCAGCCCCGGTGGCGGCGGCTCCACCAGCCGGGAGGTGACGTTCCCCGATCTGAACGGCGGCGGCAGCGGCGCGGGCTCCGGCGGTGGCGGCGCGGCCTCCGTCGGTGCAGGCGCAAGCCTCGGCGGCTCCGCGCTGGACGGTCTGGGCGCGGGCGGCGCGGCCCCGCTGTCCGACGGGGCCTCCGCGAACGGCCCGGTCGCTGCCGGCGGCGGGCCCGGCACACCCGGAGCCCCCGGCACGCCCGGCTCGCCCGGCATGCCGATGGGTGGCGGCATGGGCGGCATGGGCGCGGGCGGCGAGAAGGGCAACGGCGAGCGGGTGCGTGCCGTACTGGTCGACGCGGTGGAGGAGAGCGAGCGGCGCAACCGCCGCAGGCGCAGCCCGTGGAACCGCCAGGAGGACAGCGACACCTTCCTGGCGCCGGCCTCCCGCGTGGCGACCACCGGCGGCGACAGCTCCGAGGAAGAGGCGGAGCCGGGCCGCAGGGCCACCTCCTCCGCCGACTACCTGGAGGAGGACGACGACGTATGGGGAACCGAGGAGGGCGGCACCCCGGCGGTCATCGGTCGATGACCGTGCCGGGGACCCGGGCTGTCATCGGGCGACGACGGCATCGCGGACCCCGGCTTTCGCAACACAGCCCTCACCAGGCAAGATCAGATCAGCAGCAAAGGGAGGCGCGGTCCTGATGGAACCATTGGAGAAGCGTCTGGAGAAGGCGATGGCCGAACTCCGGACGGCCCAGGAAGCGGTCGCGCGCACCGAACGCGAGCTGCGGCAGGCGTCGTTCGCCGTGCTCTCCTCCGACCGCGCGGTCCGCGCCACCGTGGGCCCGCAGGGCGAGCTGACCGGGATCGAGTTCCTGGAGAACAAGTACCGCGACATGTCGCCCCAGGAGCTCGCCGCCAGCGTCCTGGAGGCGGCGAGCGCCGCGCGCCTGAAGATGAACCGCCATGTGATGAAGGCGATGGCGCCCTTCACCGAAGCCAGCAGCGAAGTGCCCGAGCTGAAGGGCTTCGAACTGGACTGGGAGAAGATGTTCGGCCCCGAGGTACTGCGCGAGGACGGCGAGGACACGGCACGCGGCGGTCAGCCGACCCCCGCCTGGCGGGACGCGATCGGCGAGGACGGGGAGAACTGACCATGGGTGAGCGGTACTACGTCGACCCGCAGCGCATCGAGGCACTGGCAGGACAGCTGGAGGAGATCGGCACCCTGGCCAGGAGCATGACCGAGGAGTTCCTCGACGAACTGGCCCCCACCGTCAGCTGGCCCGGTACGAGCGGTGAGTTCGCCGAGAAGGCCAAGCCGCAGGAGCAGAAGGAGCGGCAGACCACCAAGGACACCATGCTGTCCATCCGCGACGCACTGACGAGCATCACCGACGCCACCGTCAGCCAGGTCCGCATGGTGAAGGACACCCGCGACCGCAACATCGACGACATCGAGCAGGGCACGAACCGGCTCGAGGCCAACGGCCTCGACGGTGACGCCGGCACGGGCGGGCATGGACGCCGCTGACCACCACTGCACCGCAGGCCGCTCCCGCAGCACGCTGCCGGGAGCGGCCGGTTCGTGGTCTCCGGGCGGACCCCTGGCCTGCGCTGAGGGCGGGCTTCCGGGCAGGCCTCAGGGTGGCCCGCGATGAGCATTCAGGTCTCGCCCGAGGTCAACGCGATGATCTTCATCCTCACCGGGGAGAAGCTCATCGACGCCGACGAGGACCTCGCCTACGACAGCCGGATGCCCTACTCCGGCCTGGGCCGCAAGCTCAACAGGATGTCCTCGCTCATCGACAAGTCGGTGCACGACATCGCCGAGTCCATGCCGGACGACCTGTCGAAGTCGTACGCCAAAGCCATGGGCACCCTCACCGGCGACGGCGGCAAGAACTACCTCCTCGAATTCGCCGACCAGCTCGACAAGATCGCCGAAGGCCGGCGCAAGACCTCCATGGACATCATGGAGTCCAAATGGCAGGTCATCGCCGAGGTCATCCGGCTGCTCATCGAGATCGCCATCTACCTGGCGATGTCCTTCTTCACCGGCGGCGCGTCCGCCAGCCAGATCATGATGGCCAAGCTGCGCAGCCGGTTCATGATCCTCACCACGCTCACCCACCTGCTCCAGCGGCTGCACATCGCGCCCTCGCTGACCGAGGCGTTCGCCGAAGCCTTCACCACCTTCGCGGTGCGCCTCGCCATGATGAACTTCGCCCCGGACGGCCGCCGCCCCGACGGCTTCGACTGGAGCGACATCCTCAAGTCGGCGGCGTTCGGCGCCGCCGCCGGCGGCCTCACCAGCATCTTCAACGGCTTCGCGAAGAACATCGTCAACAGCTACGACAAGAACGTCTTCAAGAACGGCCCGGGCAACGACTTCAAGAACGGCCCGGGCGGCCCGAACACGCCGGGGCCCGGCCCCAAGAACGACATCCCGGACCCGAAGCCGAACCCCAAGCCGACGCCCGAGCCCACCCCCAGCCCTACTCCGAGCCCGACCCCCACCCCCACGCCGAACCCCACCCCCAATCCCAACCCCACTCCCACACCCGGCCCCACCCCGAACAACACCCCGAACCCCACCCCGAACGGGAGCGGGCCGAACCTCACGAACAACCCGCTCTCCTTCTTCAACAACCCCAACCTGTGGCGGAACAACTACCTCCTGAACAACTTCTCCCACCGGCCGGGCGCGCTGGCGGGGCACTACGGGATCAAGGGGACGGCCGACTTCGTCGCGGCCGGTGCGGGCGAGGCGCTGGCGGAGATCCTGATCAAGGGGGCCTTCGACGGCGACTGGTCCACGAGCTGGTCCACCTTCGTCGGTGCGGGCATCAGCAGCCAGGTCGAGTCGACGCTCACCGGCGGCGCGCTGAACACCGGGGCCGAACTGCGCAATGTCATCGACAACTTGCGCAATCAGCCGCCGCCCACCGTGTCGGGCGGCAGCACCGACTCCGACTCCGACTCTGACGGTTCCACGCGCTCCGGTGGCTCGTCCGGCAGTACGGACGGCCCTCCGCGCACCTCGGGCGGTGACGGCCCCTCGCGCACCTCCGGCGGTGGCGTTTCGACGCTCGACTCATCTCCTCCGCCGGTCACGCAACAGAACACCGGCCAGGGTGATTTCACCGGCAGCCAGTCACCCCCGCCCTACTCCATCGACGCCCCGCCGCCGTACAGCCCCCTGCCCTCGCCGTCTCACACGCCGGCCCCGCTGCCCGTGACCGCCGCGGAGAACGAGCTGTGGCAGCAGGTTCACAACGGTCCCCCCGAGGTTCGCGAGCAGGCCCTGAGCGACCTCGCCGACCTGCGTGGATCCCAGCCGCCCGGCAGCACCGAGATCGGCGTGCGCGACAACCTGCACGGCAACCTGTCGCAGGTGCCCGAGGTCCGGGTGGTGCCCGCGGGGAACTCCGCCGACGGCCAGCTGGACGTCGACGAGGTCCGCCGGGCCCTGGACGGCTTCGGCACCCCGGTCACGGTGGATCCCCCGCTCACGACGGCTTCCCCGGACGGTCCTCCCGCGCTCGGGGGAGCTCCGGAGAGTTCGGGGCTGGGCGGCCCGGAGGGCGACGTCCAGAACTCGCCGGACGTGCAGAACTCGCCGGACGTGCAGAACTCGCCGGACGTGCAGAACTCGCCGGATGAGGTGGCCGGGCAGGGCGGTGACCGTGCGGTGTCGGGGCCGGGGCAAGGCGTCGGCGGTCCCGTTGGCCTGAATGCCCCCGGCAACTCCGGCTCGGCCGGGATGGGGACAGGCTCACCAACCGCTACAGGGACAGGGGCCCAGCCGAGCGGTACCCCCGCCGGAGGGGGCACCCAGAACCCCTCTGCCGCTCAGCCGTCGGGTGCCCGTAACCCGGACGGCTCGCAGGCCACGACCGGTGATGGCGCGCAGACCTCTCCGCCGCCGGAAACCGTCACTCCTCCGGAGAGCGATACGTCTCCGGGGGTCGACACGTCGTCGGACGTCACCGCTGCCCCGGATGTCGTCAACTCGGCCAGCAACGAAGGCACTTCGAGCACCGCCGAGAGTGCCCCCACCCCGGACGGGGATCTCGCGACCGCACCGCCGAAGGTGAGCACCACCGGGTCGTACGCCGACACGGGCACCGACACGGGCGATGCAGGCGACGTCAGCGGGCCGAGCAGCGACATGGAGGCCGGGTTCGGCGTCGATCTCGCCGGGGGCCCTTCGCCCGCCAAGTCTCCGCCGTTGACGATCGTCGTATCGGAGGTGCCGCCGCCGGGGGAGGGGGCGCCGGAAGCCACCGAGCTGCTGGACGGAGCCGGGGTCGACCGGGCCGTCGTGCTCGGCCCCCCGGTCGCGCAGGACGGGGCGGGCCGCCCGGTACGTGCCGCCGCCGAGCTGACGCGCGAGGGGCCGGGCGCTCCGGTCAAGGTCCGCCCGCTGGCAGGGCCCCCGACCGCCGTGACGCCGGACGGAACCCCGGTTGCTCCGGACACCGCGTTCCCCGGCGCGGACGTGCTGCTGCCGCTGGCCGACGCCCTCGGTGCGGGGCCCTCCGCGATATCCGACCCCGTCACGCAAGGCACCGTGTCGACGGACGGCGACAAGGCCGTACTCGCCCCGGACGCCCGCCCGAAGACGGTCTCGGGTCCGCCAACCGCGCTGCACGACAGTAAACTTGGCCCGGATTCCGCCAACGCCACCGTCCCCGTCGACCCCGGCGCCGCCAAGCTCGCCACCCTGTCCCGCCCCTGGGTCGAACCGGCCACCGACCTCCACCTTGAGTCGGGCCAAGGCAACGGCGACACAACCAGCGGGCCGGGGCGCGGGCGCGGGCCCGGCGACGGCGGCACCCCGCCGCCACCTCCTCCGCCGCCGTCCACCACCGCACCGGACAACTCTCCGACGGCACCGCCCGTATCGCTCCCGCCCACGGGGCGGATCGTCGTGCGGCCCGCGACCGGCAGCGAGACCTCCGACGACGCCAACACAGCCCCCACGCCCGAGGGCGAGCCGGTCGTCACCACCCTGGACGGGCACACCGTGCCCGTCGCGCAGCTGCGCCGCTGGGTGCCTGACGCAAACATCACGCCCCAACCAGGGCGCGCCGTACAGACGTTGACCATCTCGCAGAGCGCGGCCGAAGACGGTACCGCGCACAGCGCGGGGCGGCGCGAGCTCCTTGGCCAGGACACCTTCCGAGGGGTACGCACCACATCCGTACCCCCGGCTACGGAGACGGCAGCGATTGAGCCCGTCAGCCGTACGGTGTTCACCGGCCCGCCGACCGCACTCCCCGGGTCGGGCACCCGGCGGGGCGCCGACTACTTCGCGGGGCACGGCACCCCCCGTACCGTCACGCTCGGTACCGAAGACGCGCGGCACCCCGCCGTGAAGGTCAGCGGCGTGCAGCTCGGCGAAGTGCTCAAGTCCTGGGCGGCGGACGGCGATCAGGACCGGCCGCTGGTGCTCTTCTCCTGCGAGACCGGACGTCAGCCGGAGATCGCGGGCCTCCCGGTGGCACAGCACGTGGCGAACCGCACAGGGCGGCCGGTGTACGCGCCCACCACCGAGGTGGGCACGGCGCGGGACGGAAACGGTGACGTCCGCGCGGTGCTCACCGAGGGCCCGGACGGGCCGGGACACTGGCGGCTCTTCAGCCCGGAGCCCAGCGGCGCCGACCTGGACGCCCTCGCACGTGTCGCGGGCCTGCACGCGGGCCCCGATCCCGCCGACGCCTTCGCCCGGGCACGTACGCTCCAGCAGATCCGCACGCTGCGGGACGCCTTCGGCCCGGACGCCGAACAGCGGCCGGAGAACGCCGAGTTGCTCGCCGGGCTCGCGTTCGTGGACGGCCTGCGCTGGCAGAGTCCCGAGACCGCGGCGCGCTACGGCGACGGTCGTATGACCCCGGATCTGCTGCGCCGGATGGTCGTCGACCGTGGCGGTGCCACCGGCGATGTCACCCCCGACCCGGAGACCGGTCCCACCACCGAGCAGTACACCGAATTCCTGGGCGCCGCAGCGGAGTTGCGCAACACCGCGGGGCCCGACACCACACTCGACGCCTTGCTGCCCCCGCCGCCGCCCGCACTCCCGCCGACCACCCTGGTCTCGCCGGAGGACGTACGGGGCCTGGCCTACGCGCCGTCCGCACAGATCACCTGGTCGCTCTCCAGCACCCCGCTGCCGCTGTCCGAGCTGGGCCTGAGCTCCGAGGACACCGCCGAACTCGCCCGCCGCAGGCCCGATCTGGCGCCCGCGCCGAGCCGCCCGGAGAGCCTGGCCCAGGACCTGACCCTCCTCAGCAAGACCACACCCGGTACCGCGGACACCGTGCACGCGGACGGCCTTGCCCTGCGGCGGCTGGAAACGCCGGGCGGCGGAAACTGTCTGTTCCGTTCGCTGCTCGACAGCGCGCGCAGCCAGGACATACCCCCTGCCTGGGCCGCGCGGAACGTCCGGGAACTGCGCCGCCTGCTGAGCGAGCGGATCGCCGGGTCCGAACTGGGCGACACCGTGTCCCTGGCGATCCCGGACCCGGTCTTCGCCGTGGTGGACGACCTGCGGATGCGCGCCATCGCCGGGGTACGGGACCCCGCCGAACAGAGCCGCATCACCCGGCTCTGGAACCAGATCGCACAGGATGTCGTCACCAACGGCGACACGGGCGCATGGCAGCGGATCATCCGGGAGAGCAACTACCCGCACCTCGCCGACGTGGCGCCCACCCCCGCCGACGCGAGGCGGCTCGGCGCCAAGGGGCTCGTCGCCTCGGCGGCCGATCTCCCCGCGCTGTGGTCCTCTCCCTTCGCCGACCTGCTCCCGGAAGCCCTGGCGCACACCCTCGACCTCGACCTGCGGCTCGTACAGCCCGACCGGCGGGCACCGGGCACCACCCTCGTCCACAACCTCAACCCCGGCGCCCGCGGCCCCGCCGTACACCTGGCCTACAACGGCACCGACCACTACGACGCGCTGATCCCGGCCTCGGCCCCGCTCACCCCCGTACCGGACCCGGACCCGACCCCGGACCCGACTCCGGACCCCAACCTGAAGACCACCACTCCGGATCCGGTCATCCCCGCCCCGACCACCCCGGATACGTCCACCCCGGACACGACTACGCCGGATACCACCACCCCGGACACGACCACCCCGGATACCACCACCCCGGATACAACCCCTCCGGATCCGACCACCACTCAGACCACGGACGTCTCCGACCCCGCCAAGACCCCCGACCAGGGCGACCCCGTACCGCTGGAGACCCAGCTCGACCGGTACCGGCCGGCCCGGCTGCTGACCGGCCCGGACGCCCGGCCGCCGGGCCCGATGCCGTCCACCGTCACCTTCGAGGACGGCAGCCGCCTGCCCACGGTCCTGATCAGCCCGGACTCCGACCCGGCAGCCGGGACCGCGCGGCAAGGTCCCGCCGGACTGCTCACCGGGCCGGGCACCACCACCCTGCGCTCGCCCGAGCAGGTGGCCGAGGAGATCCTGGGCAAGCTGCCCGCCAAGCTGCGCAGCCAGTTCGACGAGGCGGAACTGCTGCGCCTGCTGACCGAACAGCCCGGCGCCTTCACCGCCCCGCGCGGCGCGCGCTTCGTGGGCCGCGAGAAGTCCGCAGTCGGCCACGAGATGACGGTAGAGGCCATCCCGTACCACCGTTGGGAACGCTTCTCCGACGTGGGCGGCGGCACCGTCCGTCTCGACACCGCGCGGCGCGGCCAGGCCGGTACGGGCGGCGGGCGCAGCGTCGGCTTCGGGCGCCGGATCGCGGGCGGGCTGAGCATGGGCCCGCCGCTCAACTGGCTCCTGAAGCTGGGTGTTTCGCTGGGCTGGACCCGCAGGACCGACTACGCGCAGGGGACCGCGGCGTACAACCAGAGCGAGTGGCGCGCCCACGAGGGCTCGCACCTGCACCTGGACGACGTCCACTACCGGGTACGGGTGCACCGCGTGACCGAGGCGCCGCCGGTGACCACGGGACCGGCCAACCCGGCTCAGTCGCAGCCCAGTTGGCGGCGTAACCAGGTCCACGCAGCGGAGTTCGCGATGCGTGACGGGCTCAGCTGGCGGCTGCCGGACGATCTCACCGTGCCTTACAACGGACCGCGGCGGGCGCCCGAGACGCTCACCTTCCCGGACGGGATCGAGCCGCGGATGACCGACACCACCGGGCTGCACCTGACGGACCCGCCGGAAGACGTGGCGCTCGCCATCTCCGGTGTCCGGCCGGGCAGTTCGGCGCACCGCACGCTCGTCTCGTACGTCCGGCCGGGGCGGCTCCTCGCTCTGTTCGGCCGGTTCTCCGGGCCGGTCACCGGGCCCGAGTTGAGCCGGGGCAGCGGGCAGCATCCCCTCGGGCACCTGATCGTGGAGCGTTCGGTGCCGCACCGGGCCACCCTGGTCACCGAGTCGGTCAAGGCGGAGTTGCGCGAGCTGACCCAGACCACGTACCAGAACGAGCGCGGTCACGTCCGTGACACCCGCCTTGGCGTCCAGGTGACCTCGGGGCCGAACTACACCCTGATCGGCCCGGACACCGATGTACGTCTCCAGGGCGGCCCGCTCGTCCGCGCGGACCTCACCACAGGGCGCGGCCACTATCTCGGCGCCGACGCGGCCCGCAAGACCACCGGGCGCCTGCGCAACACCCCCGTCGCGCTCTACCGGGTGGAGCGCACCCTGATGGTGCGCAAGCCCGGTGAGCTGCCGTCGGCCGCCCGCCCGGTCCGGGTGGTCAGCCTGGACTGGATCTCCACCCAGGACGCGCGGCGCCTCGCGGGCTGGGACGGCCGCACGCCCGGCCAGACCGGACCCGACCCGGACGCCGAGCCGCCGGTGCCGTGGTACCTCTCCCGGGAGGACCCGGTGCACCTGAGCGGCCAGGTCCGCGCCGAGGGCTTCCGGCCCGTACGCCCGCAGACCCAGCCGCAGCCTCCGGTGCAGTCGGATCCGCAGCCGCAGACCGAGTCCCAACCCCCACAGACGGAGTCCCGGCCCGCACAGACCGAGTCCCAGCCCCCGCAGACCGAGTCCCAGCCCCAGCAGACCGGGCAACCCGCTCCCCAAGACCCCATGCGGGCCTTCGCGGACTCCGTCCTGGACACCTTGCACCGCGCGCATCCGTCGCTGTTCGTCCCGCCGATGATGCTGCGGCACCCGCGTCTCGCCAAGTTCTGGTACGGCGACGGGCGCATGCGGACCGCGCTGCACAACGACCGGCAGGTGCGCGAGGCGCTGAACCGGCCCACGCTGGCGCAGAGCCTGGACGACCTGACCACCACCGGAGTGCCGGTCACCCTCACCGAGGACGGCAAGGTGCGCCGCGGCCACCACACGCTCATCCTGCGGGCACGCCTCACCGACCGGCAGTTCGAGACCACGATGAGCGAACGCGCCCTGCGCAACGCGGTGATCGGCACCGAGATCTCGGGGCAGGGGCAGCAGGCGTCCACCACCCTCTCCGGCGGTGTCGAGCTGGGCGTCTCGCCGCGCGACCACGACAAGGTGCCCGAGGTCGGCCTTCCGCGCCAGGCGGGCAGCGTGTCGGTCGGCGTCCGGCACGCCAGGACCGACCAGAAGGCGACCCGGAACACGGTCGCGGTCACCCACGACCACCTGATGTTCCAGACCGGCGCCGACCTCTACAGCTACCGGGTGGAGCTCGATGCCTCCTTCGAGGGCCACCGCCGCCCGCGCGGCTGGGCCAGGCTCGCCTCGGTCGGCCTCCTCGGTGCGGGTGTCTTCGTCAGCAAGGTCGAGGAGCAGCCGCTGTTCGGCCGTGGCGGCGAGACCGTCGGCCGGGTGGAGCTCGCCGTGCCGTCCGCGCACGGCTCCGACCGCCACGCGCCCGCCGTCCCGCCGCCGGGCAGTACGACGCCGACGACCGCAGCCCCCGTACCGCGGCATCTCTCGTCCGTCGAAGCGGACCAACTCCTCGACGGCGTAACCCCGTTGGCCAGGACGACCCAAGCCGACCGGCAGCTCACCGGCAAGCTCCTGAGCGTCCCGCACGTGGTGCTCAGCACCGAGGGCGGCCCGCAGCGCCAGCAGCTCATGCAGGACACCGCCGACCGCGCGACGGGCACCTCCTGGCACGTCAGCGCGCCCGGCGCCCCGGTGCGCACCGCGCTGCGCCGGGCCATGGCGAACCTGAGTGTGGCCGGACAACTGGGCCAGTATCTGGGCCCGTTCGGATCCCGCGTCACCGGACTCAACGGCGCCGGACCCTTCCGTACCCACTACCTCAAGGCGGCGGTCCGCGGCGAACTGGGGAATTTCCGGGTCAAGAGCGACCCGAAGCCCGCCAGCCTCGAGTCCACCGTGGGCAACGAGCACCGCGTCCTCGGCAGCGCGAGCACCGTCACCCACACCACCCTCGGCCTCCAGGGCACCGAGATGCCGCTGAAGCAGGCGCCGGGCCAACAAGCGGTGGTCGGCTCCTACTCGACGGCCCTGCAGTACGCGTGGGGCAAGGGGCGCGGCATCTCGCAGACCCTCACCCGCGGCCGCAACACCACCCTCTCCTTCGCCGGGCGGATGTACCTGGTGGTCGCCGACACCACCGAGACCATCGCGGTACGGGACCGCTGGACCGCCGCGATGGGCGCGGTGGGCACCCGCGCCGGGGCCCGCATCAGCTCCGCGGCCGGGCGGCTCTCCGAGCGCCTGGGCGACAGCCTCGCCCCGCGCCGGGCCGCCGCAGCGTTGCAGCGCATCCGCGACGCGGTGATGTTCCACCTGCCGATGCAGGACGTCATCGAGGCAGGCCTCGCCCCGGACGGCCTCGGCACCTCCACCCCGCACAACCTCGGCGGCGGCTACCGCGTGCCCCCCTACCTGCGCGGCCGGCGCTTCCCCACCCACCCCACCGGGCAGCTCGACGCGAGCGGCGCGGCACAGCAGTTGACGGCACAGCTCGCGAAGATCGGGGTGCCCTCGCACGACCGGGAGCAGGCCCTGCAGCGGCTCTCCCCGGACTTCCTCCAATCGCATCTGCACGAGCTGACGACCGGCGGCATGACCCTGCCGGTGCGCTACCGCACCTGGTCGAGCCCGTTCCACCTGCCGGTCGGCGGCAGCCCCGGCCGGCTCCGGTTCGAGCTGACGCCGGTCACCACCACCGTGGACAGGCTGCGTACCGGCTTCGAGCTGGAGGACTACCGCACCACCGCCCGCGACGACGCCGACGGCACCTCCCAGGACCGCGGCGCCGACGTGACGCTCAGCGGGGGCGAGCGCGCCGCGGACAGCGGCATCCTCGTCGCCAATCCGTCGCTCCAGGGCACCGCGGCCAAGCAGCGCGCGAGCACCCGTACCCAGACCTCCGGCACCACCTCGATGCCGAACATCGCCACCACCCAGGCGCACGCCGAGGTCGTCACCAGCTACACCCTGACCGTCACCATGACGGACGCGACCGGCGATCAGCTCGCCCCCCGCGTCGACGCCACCCCCGTCGGCAGCCTCAACGAGATCCTGCCCGCGAGCCTGCTCACCCCGGACGGCGAAGGCGCCGACGGCGCGCTGACCGAGCAGGACGTGCCGGAGCCCGAGCGCGCGGTGCGGATGCTGACCGCCGAGCAGGCCCGCCCGGAGAACATCTCCGCCTGGCGCGACACCTCCACCGACGGCACCGCATCCGACGTACTGCCCTTCGACGACCAGATCGGCTCCGGCATCCTCGCCGTGGACATCCGCGGCGCGGGCAACGTACGGGACGCCCTGACCCTCGCCACCGCGCGCGCCGACGGCCTCGGCGACACCGACCTCGGCAAGCGGCACACCGGCAAGGTCCTCGACGGCCGTCTGCGCACCGCACGCCTCACGCCGCTGACCGGCATCGGTACCGCGCCCGCCCAGGCCCAGGAGGAGGCCACCACCCAAGTGGGCCTGACCGCGGGCTTCCGCGAGGCGCTCGGCGCGAACGGCGCATCCCTGCCCACGCAGGCTTCGTCGCACCTCTTCGGTCAGTCCCACACCGCCGACTCCCGCCTCTACGCGAAGATGCACCGGAGCGGCGCGCGGCTGCTCGCCGTGGAGAACAAGCCCCGCATGGAAGCCATGCAGCGGGCGAAGACCTCCGACGCGTCGGAGGCGGGCATCACCGACAACGTCGAGGGCGCCGTGGGCACCGCACCCCTCGCGGGCACCAGCAACGCCGGCGTGACCAACCCGGGCGCCACGGTCCCGATCGGCGGCTCGAACGACGGCACCACGCTCAAGGGCGCCGCGGACACCACCCTGGGCACCCACCTCAAGGTCGTCACCGACCGCAGCATGCTCTTCGCGGTGCCGGTGAGCTGGCTCTCGGTCGCCGAGGTGGACCACCGGTTCACCGACAGCCGCCCGCTGCACGCGCTCGGCAAGGCCAAGCGCGGCCCGCGCGCCGTCGAGGCCGAGACCACCGCGCTCGTCTGGCTGCGCGAGGACCTCGCCCGCGACTACGGCCTCCTGGACGACACCACGTTCACCCCCGAGGCCCGCACGGCCTGGGACGACCAGGCCAAGGCCGCAGCCGACCTCGCCGCGGCCGAGAAGGGCTACTACGATGCCCGCGCGCGGGCCCGTGAGACATGGCTCGACCTGAGCGCGGCGGAGCAGACCGCACTCGGCGACGACAACTCCGGCCCGCCGACAGACCTCCCGCAGGACGTGATCTGGTCACCGGCCGTCGTCGCCTGGCAGAACGCCCGCCAAGACGTCCACCGCTGGGAGCAGCACACCACTGCCGCCGCCGCGGACCACCACCGGCTGCACCTCGCCGCCTCCCGTCTCACCGCCCACCACCAGGGCCCGGCCACCGGCCCGGCATCCGGCCCGTCGCCTGACCAGCCGCAGAAGTACACCAAGCCCGCCTGGCAGTCCGAGGCACCCGAGCCGTACGTCATCACCGACGGCGTCAGCACCGAAGGCGCCGGCCCCGGCCCGCGCACCCTCACCTCGCCGGACGGCGCCACGGTGCGCGAGGTGCACGCCATGCCGCACGACGGCGCCTCGTTCTTCCACGCGCTCCTGTCCGCCGCCGACAACCGCGGCCGCCTGCCCCACCTGCTCGGCACCGACCTCGCCGACCGGTTCACGAACGCCCCCGGCGACCCGGCCATCACCGCCGAAGCGATCGGCGCCGCCCGTGACCGCCTCGCCTGGGCCCTTGGCGACGACAGCAACGAAGACCTGCTCGACGCCCTCGCCCTGGACGCCGCGGACACCTTCACACAGGACGAACTGAACGCCGCCGGTGTGAAGTTCACCCCCGCCCAGCAGGCCGAGTTCGACGCCTTCGGCCGGCTCCCGCAGACCTACTGGCCGACTCCCGGCCAGCGGGCGGCGCTCGCCGTCGCGGCCCTGTCACGCCCGTTCGCCGTCGAGCCGCCCGCGAACGGCACACCCTCCGCGAACGGCACACCCCCCGAGCGCCGCGCGGGTGACCACGGGGGAGCCGACCTGCTGCCCGCCCTCGCCGCCCGCGTCCTGGGCACACCGCTCACCGTGGTGACCGGCGAAGGCCGCGACCAGCTCTTCCTGCCGCACGGCACCGACCCGGCCGCCGTCGACCCCGCCGCCGACCCGGTTCTCTTCGCCACGGACGGCTTCTTCTCCGCCGCACTCCCGACCGGCACTCCGGCCCCGGTCACCACCGCGCTGCCGGGTGCGACGACCACGGCCGGCTCCCGTACGGATACGGGGAACTCCGCGAAGCCGCCCGCGCACCGCAGCCACACCACTGCGCCCTGGCTGCCGCCCGCCGACAGCAGCGGCCCGCGCTACCGCCTCGCTCGCGACGGCGTCCTCACCGCACCCGACGGCGCCACCTACACCCAGGGCACCCCCACCGGCCGCGGCAACGGCTTCTTCGGCGCACTGTCCACCACATTGAGCCAGGCCGCGGAGCAGCCGGGCCTTGCCCCCAAGGAAGCGGCGCGACTGCGCACCCGCGCCGGGGCGACGCCCGCCCAACTGATGCGCCTCAACGGCCTGCCCGGCAGCCGGGCGGAGCACGACTCGCTCTTCACGCCCCCACCCCTGCGGGTCCGCCCCGGCGCGCCGACACCGAGCCAGGACGCCCGCGACGGCCACCTGCGCCGCCACCTCGCCGAAGCCCCGTGGGGCCCCGGCGCGGACCGTGCGGTGGCGGAGTGGGCCGCCACCGCGACCGGCACCACCGTCACCCTGATCGAGGAGAACGGAACCGCCCACACCTACGCGGGCCCGGGCGGCGACAGCGGCCCGCACATCCGGCTCCGCCGCCGGGGCGGAGACTTCGTACCCCTGACCCTCCACACCCCGGCACCCGCCCCGGTCTCGCAGGACCCGGCGGCCATTCCGCTGCCCCCGTCACCGAAGGGCAGCGACCTCCCCGCCATCCTGGAGGAGGAGGCGTACGAACTGAGTACGCTGTCCGGCAACGACACGAACACGGACGTCCCCACAACCTCATCGGACATGGCGGCACCCGCCGCGCCGGAACCGACCCTGCGTTCCTTCAAGCTGGGCAATTACGAGTTCACCAACCTCAATCAGACGGACAAGTACGTCGAGAAGGCGATGCGGATCGTCGAGTTGCTGGACGAGCACGGCACGATCAAGGACTTCGTCGGCGGCCGTCCGGTCCGGATCACGCTGCATGTGCGGACGACGGAGACCCCGGCCGATGTGCATGACCGGGGTGATGCGGGTGTTGAGATCAACCTGGCCAGCTATTACTTCGAGAAGTACGACATCGGTTACGTGATGGGCATGCTGGCCCATGAGATCGGGCTGCACCCGTTGGCCTCGGCGAATACGAAGATTCCCGAGGAGGAGGACTTGTATGCGGGGATGCCGTTGCGGGTGCCGGGGCTTGAGTCGCTGAGGACGCCGCGTTTCATGAACACGCTGGATGCGGGGCAGCCCGATCACGTGATGGCGGCGTTCCCGCAGACCATCCGGCATGGCATCTACCGGGACATTGTCGTGGAGATGGCTCAGGTGTTGGCCCAGCATGCGCGGGTGGGGGTCGCTGGAGCCAAGACGAAGGACGTCACCGACCTGATCGACACCTATCTGATGGACCTGGCGTCGATCGCGGTGACCAATGACCACCGGGCGAGGGGGGTCACGGATCCGGGCTATACGGCCAGGTCCTACAACGCCTACAAGGCCCAGCTGGCCGAGCACCTGGGGCCGGACAGCCCCCTGCATGCCTTGCTGCCTGCGGACAAGGGCAGGTTCGGTGTGCTGGGTGACTTCGCCGCCCTTGCCACCAGCGTCGGGACCAACAACCGTGGCGACAGCATCCAACAGCCCGTCGTTCCGGACCAGACCGGGGAGCAGACCAGCGGCAACACCGGTGAGGCACGCCCCAGACTGCCGCAGACCGGCGCCGACACCGCGCCCCGGGCCGTGCCGCCCACAAGCTCATCGCCGCGCGGCCCGCGCGACAGCCGTCCCCGGTTCGTGGTGCGCTCCGGATTCGACGCCAGGCGGTTCTCGTACCAGGGGCAGCCGGTCACCGACCTCACCGTCCGTGTCGCACTGCGCGGTACCGACGACCAGACCGACCACGTGTTCAACCAGCTCAGCGCGGGTGTCGAGGAGTTCCTGAACGGCCCGGAATACCGCCTGTTCAACGGCGACCGTCTGCACGTGACCGTCGAGTACGTCGACCCCGCCGATGCCCCGCACCTCACGGTGGACCTGGCGGGTCGGGACCGGGGGATGGATCAGACCACGTGGTGGGCCGATGCCGCACCGGTGCAGTTGGTGCACGAACTCACGCACCAGCTCGGTCTGCGTGACGAATACCGGGACACCGACTCCCCGCAGCGCCCCCACATTCTGGGCAGCCTCCTCGGCGACCTGAACGTAGCCCCAGAAGATGCCTCGCTGACGCCCGCCGGGCTGCGTGACCGGCACATGGCTCTGCTCGGGGCGCTCATCGGCGACGTGACTCCGGCGCCGCAGCAGAACACCGATCAGAGCTGGGCGGAAGCCCGGAGCTCCGCGGTCGAGGAACTGCGCGAGTCCATCTGGGTCGATCCGGTCTCCCTGCCCCGGCCTACCAACGGCACGGAGACCACCGAGGTCCCGGCGCACGCCCCGCAGGGCTCGGACACGGCGGCGCCCGCAGCGCCGGAGCCGAGCCTCCGGACATTCAAGCTGGGCAACTTCGAGTTCACCAACCTCAATCAGACGGACAAGTACGTCGAGAAGGCAGTCCGGATCATCGAGCTGCTGGACGAGCACAGCACGATCAAGAGCTACGTCGGTGACCGTCCCGTGCGAATCACCCTGCGCCTGCGCACGACCGAAGCCCCGGCCGACGTACGTGACTTGGGCGACGACGGCGTCGAGATCAACCTGGCCAGCTACTACTTCGAGAAGTACGACATCGGCTATGTGATGGGCATGCTGGCCCACGAGATCGGCCTGCACCCCCTGGCCTCGCGGAATACGAAGATTCCGGAGGAGGAGGACTTGTATGCGGGGATGCCGTTGCGGGTGCCGGGCCTTGAGTCGCTGAGGACGCCGCGTTTCATGAACACGCTGGATGCGGGTCAGGCGGACCATGTGATGGCGGCGTTCCCGCAGACCATCCGGCATGGCATCTATCGCGACATCGTCGTGGAGATGGCTCAGGTGTTGGCCCAGCATGCGCGGGTGGGGGTCGCGGGTGCCAAGACCAAGGACGTCACCGACCTGATCGACACCTACCTGATGGACCTGGCGTCCATTGCGGTGACCAATGACCACCGGGCGCGGGCGATCAAGGACCCGAGCTACACGGCCAGGGCGTACAACGCCTACAAGGCGCAGCTGGCCGAGCACCTTGCCGAGGACAGCCCCGTACGACCCCTGTTGCCCGCCGACAAGGGCGCGGTGGGTGTGCTCGGTGACTTCGCCGGCCTGACCGCCAGCGTCGCGGCCAACAATCGCGGCGACAGCATCCAGAAGCCCGCCGCCACCGAGCAGACTGCCGCCCCCGATCAGACCGTCGCCCCCGATCAGACCGGCACCGGCGACAGCACTGGCGAAGCCCGCCCCCGACTGCCCCAGAGCAACGACACCGAGAACACGGCGACCCCCGCCGTCCCGGCGGTCCCGGCCACCTTCAAGTTGGGCAATTACGAGTTCACCAACCTCAACCAGACGGACAAGTACGTCGAGAAGGCAGTCCGGATCATCGAGCTGCTGGACGAGCACAGCACGATCAAGGACTTCGTCGGCGACCGTCCGGTCCGGATCACGCTTCACGTGCGGACGACGGAGACCCCGGCTGACGTGCATGACCGGGGTGACGCGGGTGTCGAGATCAACCTCGCGAGTTACTACTTCGAGAAGTACGACATCGGCTATGTGATGGGCATGCTGGCCCACGAGATCGGCCTGCACCCGCTGGCCTCGGCGAATACGAAGATTCCCGAGGAAGAGGAGCTGTATGCGGGCATGCCCTTGCTGGTACCTGGCCTGGAAACTCTGAAGACACCGCGTTTCATGAACACCGAAGGGGCGGGCCAGGCCGACCACGTCATGGCGGCCTTCCCGCACACCATCCGGCACGGCATCTACCGAGACATCGTGCTGGAAATGGCCCGGGTGCTTGCTCAACACGCGCGTGTGGGAGTGGCGGGTGCCAAGGCGAAGGACGTCACCGACCTGATCGACACTTACCTGATGGACCTGGCGTCGATCGCGGTGACCAACGACCACCGGGCGCGGGCGATCACGGATCCCAGCTACACGGCGAGGTCGTATAACGCCTACAAGGCTCAGTTGGCCGAGCAGCTGGCCGAGGACAGCCCCGTTCGTGCGCTGCTGCCCGCCGACAAGGGTCGGTTCGGTGTCCTGGGTGACTTCGCGGCCCTCGCCACCAGCGTCGGGACCAACAACCGCGGCGACAGCATCCAACAACCGGCAGCCCCCGACCAGACCGACACCATCACCGGCGGCGACACCAGCACCGCCACCGGCACCAGCACCGACACCGTTGGCAACCCCGGCGAGGCACGCCCGAGGCTGCCTCAGGCCAATACCGACAGCACGGCGCCCGCCGACACCCCCGCCCCGGCCACCTTCAAGCTGGGGAACTTCGAATTCACCAACCTGAATCAGACGGACCGGTACATCGACAAGGCGGTCCGCATCATCGAGTTGCTCGACGAGCACAACACCATCAAGAGCTACGTCGGCGGCCGCCCCGTCCGGATCACCCTGCACCTGCGCACGACCGAGACCCCGGCCGACGTACGCGACCTGGGTGATGAGGGCGTGCAGATCAACCTGGCCAGCTACTACTTCGAGAAGTACGACACCGGTTACGTGATGGGCATGCTGGCCCACGAGATCGGCCTGCACCCGCTGGCGTCCCGCAACACGGACATCCCCGAGCAGGAGCAGGCTTACCAAGGCATGCCGCTGCCGGTGCCGGGGCTGACCGATCTGGCGACGCCGCGCACCATGAACACCGAGGAAGCGGGTCAGGCCGACCACATCATGGCCGCCTACCCCCGCACCATCCGCCACGGCATCTACCGCGACATCGTCATAGAGATGGCCACGGTGCTCGCACGGCGCGCGCGGGTCGGCGTGGCGGGAGCCAAGTCCCGGGACGTCACCGACCTCTTCGACACCTACCTGATGGATCTCGCCTCCATCGCGGTCACCAGCGACTACCGGGTCAATGCCGTCAAGGAGCCCAACTACACGGCGCGGGTCTACAACGCTTACAAGGAGATGCTCCACGCCCAGTTGGCGGAGAACCCCGCGCTTCGAGACCTTCTGCCGTCGAACAAGACCCTGTTCGGCGTCGCGCGTTCCTTCACCCAACTCGCCACCAGTATCGGGACCAACAACCGAGGCGACAGCATCCAACCGCCCGCCGCCCCGGAAACAGGCGCCAACACCGGCGAGGCCCGACCCCGGCTCCCGCAGCCCGCGTCACCGTCCGCCACCCCGCAGACCCGCGGCCCGCGTGACAACCGCCCCCGGTTCGTGGTGCGTTCCGGATTCGACGCGCGACGGTTCTCGTACCAGGGTGAGCCGGTCACCGACCTCACCGTCCGTGTCGCCCTGCGCGGCAAGAGCGACCAGGCCTCGCACGTGTTCGACCAACTCAGTGCAGGGGTGGAGGAGTTCCTGAACGGCCCGCAGTACCGCCTGTTCAACGGCGACCGTCTGCACGTGACCGTCGAGTACGTCGACCCCGCCGATGCCCCGCACCTCACGGTGGACCTGGCGGGTCGGGACCGGGGGATGGATCAGACCACGTGGTGGGCCGATGCCGCACCGGTGCAGTTGGTGCACGAACTCACGCACCAGCTCGGCCTGCGTGACGAGTACCGGGACACCGACTCCCCGCAGCGCCCCCACATCCTCGGCAGCCTCCTCGGCGACCTCAACGAGGCTCCCGAGGACCCGTCCCTCGCCCCCTCCGGCCTGCGCGACCGGCACCTGGCCCTGCTCGGAGCGCTCATCGGAGACGTAACCCCGGCGCCTCGGAACGACAACGACAGTGACCAAGCCGACCAGAGCTGGGCGGAAGCCCGGAGCTCCGCCGTCGAGGAACTGCGCGAATCCATCTGGGTCGATCCGGTCTCCCT
This sequence comes from Streptomyces sp. NPDC046925, assembly GCF_040644915.1. Taxonomy (NCBI): domain Bacteria; kingdom Bacillati; phylum Actinomycetota; class Actinomycetes; order Kitasatosporales; family Streptomycetaceae; genus Streptomyces; species Streptomyces sp. NPDC046925. The sequence continues at coordinate 1,319,710 of NZ_JBEYWZ010000001.1, forward strand.
GCCCCGGCCTACCAACGGCACGGAGACCACCGAGGTCCCGGCCCACGCCCCACAGGACTCGGACACGGCGGCACCCGCCGCGCCGGAACCGAGCCTCCGGTCCTTCAAGCTGGGCAATTACGAGTTCACCAACCTCAATCAGACGGACAAGTACGTCGAGAAGGCGATGCGAATAGTCGAGCTGCTGGACGAGCACAGCACGATCAAGGACTTCGTCGGCGGCCGGCCCGTCCGGATCACGCTGCGGCTGCGCACGACGGAGGCGCCGGCTGATGTGCACGACCGGGGCGACGAGGGCGTCGAGATCAACCTGGCGAGTTATTACTTCGAGAAGTACGACATCGGCTATGTGATGGGCATGCTGGCCCATGAGATCGGGCTGCACCCGTTGGCCTCGGCGAACACCAAGATTCCCGAGGAGGAGGACTTGTATGCGGGGATGCCGTTGCGGGTGCCGGGGCTTGAGTCGCTGAGGACGCCGCGATTCATGAACACGCTGGATGCGGGGCAGCCCGATCACGTGATGGCGGCCTTCCCGCAGACCATCCGGCATGGCATCTACCGTGACATCGTCGTGGAGATGGCCCAGGTGCTTGCCCAGCATGCGCGAGTGGGGGTCGCGGGTGCCAAGGCGAAGGACGTCACCGACCTCATCGATACCTACCTGATGGACCTGGCGTCGATCGCGGTGACCAATGACCATCGGGCGCGGGCAATCAAGGACCCGAGCTACACGGCCAGGGCGTATAACGCCTACAAGGCTCAACTGGCCGAGCACCTTGCCGAGGACAGCCCCGTACGACCCCTGCTGCCCGCCGACAAGGGCGCGGCGGGCGTGCTGGGCGACTTCGCGGGCCTGACCGCCAGCGTCGGGGTCAACAATCGCGGCGACAGCATCCAGAAGCCCGTAGCCCCGGACCAAACCCGGGACAACACCGGCGAAGCCCGCCCCCGACTGCCCCAGAGCGATGACACCGAGAACACGGCGCCCCCTGCCGCCCCAGCCGCCCCGGCCACCTTCAAGTTGGGTAACTACGAGTTCACCAACCTGAATCAGACGGACAAGTACGTCGAGAAGGCGATGCGTATCGTCGAGTTGCTGGACGAGCACGCCACCATCAAGGAGTTTGTCGGCGGCCGGCCCGTCCGGATCACCCTGCATGTGCGGACGACGGAGACCCCGGCCGACGTGCATGACCGGGGTGACCAAGGCGTCGAGATCAATCTGGCCAGCTACTACTTCGAGAAGTACGACATCGGTTACGTGATGGGCATGCTGGCCCACGAGATCGGGCTGCACCCGCTGGCCTCCGCGAACACCAAGATCCCCGAGGAAGAGGAGCTGTACGCGGGGATGCCGCTCATGGTGCCGGGGCTTGAGACGCTGAAGACGCCGCGGTTCATGAATACCTTGGATGCGGGCCAGGCCGACCACGTCATGGCGGCGTTCCCGCACACCATCCGGCACGGCATCTACCGAGACATCGTGCTGGAGATGGCCCGGGTGCTTGCTCAGCACGCGCGGGTGGGAGTGGCGGGTGCCAAGGCCAAGGACGTCACCGACCTGATCGACACCTATCTGATGGACCTGGCGTCCATCGCGGTGACCAATGACCACCGGGCGAAGGCGGTCACCGACCCCAGCTATACGGCCAGGGCCTACAACGCCTACAAGGCGCAGTTGGCCGAGCAGCTTGCCGAGGACAGCCCCGTACGGCCCCTGCTGCCCGCCGACAAGGGTCGGTTCGGTGTCCTGGGTGACTTCGCCGCCCTCGCCACCAGCGTCGGAACCAACAACCGCGGCGACAGCATCCGACAGCCCACCGTCCCGGACTGATCCCACGGCGAGGCGATTTCAGCAGTCCCCTTCAGAGAAGCTCGGGGCAGAGGCGCCGGGGCTTCGCGTCGCTCTTGAGCTTGGCGTCCACGCAGCCGCCGGGCAGTGAACCGTACTGCTGCTCCCCGAAGTTGGCGGTCACGGTCAGCTTTCCGTCGGCGAACTCCGAGCGCTGGACCGTGCCGTCACCGGTGAGCCGCTGGTAGCCCGTCATCCGCTCCGTGCCGACGGCCTTGTGCAGGGGCGCGAAGTAGCGCTGGAGCGCAGCCATCTCCTTGCCCGTGGACGTCAGATTCGTGCCGCCGAGCGTGAAGTTGAGCGGAGTGTTGTAGAGGGCGGACATCAACGCCCGGTCGGTCTTCTGGTCCGGAAGCTTGTTGTACGGCATCTCCCAGCGGTCGGTGTTGATGACGGAGTCGTGCAGGGCGGTTTCGTACAGGGGGACGCGGTAGCGCGGTTCGTACATCGCCTTCGCGAGCGCGGACGGCAGCTTGACCTGCTTGAAGAAGACCGCGGGCTCGCCCTGCGGCGCGTAACCGCCCCACTTCTCCTTGTCTTTCTCCAGCTTCCACAAACCGTCCGCGACCGGTGTCTGCCCGCCGTGGTTGAAGCTGAGCACGGGGGCGGCCCAGGCGCCGGAGGACTCGGAGCCGAGGACGAACTTGTCGTCGGACGCGAGCTTCCGCATCCGCTCCAGGCGGTTGGCGCGGTCCTGCTTCTTGTTCATGCGGTGGCCCTTGCTGCTGTCCGAGAACAGCTCGCCCGCCGCGTCGACATCCAGGAAGTAGCTGTCGGCGCCGTTGGCCGTCATCTTCTTCGCCCGATCGTCCAGGTAGTGCTTGCCGGGCTCGGCCTGCTTGAAGGCCCGGGAGCTGAGGTAGCAGCCCCGGCCGCCGAAGCCCTCCTTGATCTCGCCCTTCCAGTTCCGTACGCAGAAGTCCGGATAGACCGAACCAGGCCACTTCGAGGAGGGGTTGTCGGCGCTCGCGGAGGGCTGGCCGTTGGCGTAGGAGTCGTACGGGCCGACCAGGTAGCCGTGTTGCTTCGCGGCCCGCACGGCTTGCTTGTCCATCGGCTGCTCGTCGGCGTCGTAACCGAGCCAGAGCCGCGAGACGCCGAGCTTGTGCAGCTCGTTCACGCCCTTCGCGGTACGGGCGTCGCCCCACGCGTAGGCGTGCAGGGCCCCGAGCATCGTGCTGATGTTCGGGTTCTCCTTGATCTTCTGCTTCAAGGAGCTCAGCTTGCCGTGCTCGTCGAGGTAGGCGCGGTAGTCGGTCGCGGAGGAGACGGGGGAGGAGTCCGTGAGGGAGAAGTGCACCGTGTAGTCGCGGGTCTGCTCGTGCCGCGAGAACTCGTGCCGCGCCGTGGAGCCGATCCGGCCGTCCTTCGAGGCGAAGCCCAGGGACGTGCCGACTTCCTCCGGCACGATGTAGCTGACGCCGTGCTTGCCCCGCGTGTAGCCCCAGGCGGGAAGGGTGAGGCCGCCCGAGAGCTCGGCCTCGGAGTCCTTCAGGCCGGCTTCGGCGGAGTTCCAAAAGGTGTCGCCGACCGGGACGCGCAGGCCCTCGCCACGGGGAATCTGTAGCGCTCCGCCCGCCCCGGGCGCGGTACTGGGCCAGGACAGGTTCTGGTCGGCATCGGAGTGCACCGTCATGCGCAGCCGGCCGTGAACGCTTCCCGCAGTGACGGTGAGCTTCTTGCCGGGGTACGACCAGCGGGCCGAGCCGCCGTCCACGGTCACCTTGCCCGGTTTGCCGAGCCGCTGTCCCGCCGCGCCGGACACCGGGAGCGAGGCCCCGTCGTCGGTGCGCCCCGTGACGCGCAGCGACCCGGTGTCCACGCGCGCGACACCGCCCCGCACGGTGAAGTCGACCGCGCTGCCGTGCACTTGGGGCGGTTCGGCCGCCGTGCCGCCGTCGGCCGACGGCTCGGCCATGGCCAGATATCCGGCCGACGCCGTCGTGACGGTCAGCACGACAGCCGCGGCGATGCCGTACGTACGGATGCGGCGCCGACGCGTCGCGCCCGCGACATCACCGTGCCGTGCTGTGGGTGTCTGACTGCTGTTGCTCTTCACGTGATCCACGGGGGAGAGCATCGGGGCTGAGGGTAAGAAGTTCTTAAGAGCGGCTCGGCGCCGGTGAAGAGCCGCCTTTCTGCGCTACGGAACCGGCATGAACTCCGGCAGGGCGAGCGCCGAATGAGCCGGTCGCCCCTCCCCGGACGGCGCGGACGGCCTGGCGCTGAGATTGCGCAGCATGGTGTTGCGCTGCTCCAGGGCCCGGGCGGTGGTCGGGAAGAGCGCGGCATCGCCCTTGCCGACCTGGTCCTGGTTCACGGTCACGAAGCCACGCGTGTCGTGTTCGTAGGCGGCGAAGCCCGCGGTGTGGTCCCGGTCGGCCACCGAACCGGCGAGCATGTACGCGCCGACGAGCGCGAGGCTCGAGCCCTGCCCGGTGAGGAACGAGGGCGCGTACGCGGCGTCGCCCACCAGCGCCACCCTGCCGCTCGACCAGCGGGGCATACGGATCTGGCTGACCCCGTCGAAGAACAGGTCGTCCGCGTCGCGCAGGGCGGCGAGCATGCCCGGCACCTCCCAGCCCGCGTCGGCGAAGACGGCCTCGACCAGGTCCCGTTGGGCCGCCGGGTTCCGGAACGCGTCGTATGGCGGTTGCGGACGGGCGAAGTTCAGAAAGGCGTGCACGTGGTCGCTGTTGCCCACGGCGTAGAGGGCCGCCGCCCTGCCCGGGGTGTTCCACATCATGAGCTCGTCGGAGAGCCCGAGCGTGTTGCGCATGGTGAATCCCGCGAAGCAGTAGCCGAGGTACCGATGGAACTGTTCCTCGGGGCCGAACAGGAACTCGCGGGTGCGTGAGTGCATGCCGTCCGCGCCGAAGACCATGTCGAACGTGCGCCTGCCGCCCCCGTGGAAGGTGACGTCGACCCCGTGCCCGGACGACTGGTCCAGGGCGGCGATGGAGTCGTCGAAGAGGAACTCCACGTCGTCGCGGACGGCCGCGTAGAGCGCGTCGGTCAGGTCCCCGCGCCGCACCTCGATGTCGCGTCCCGCGACTCCGCCGGTGACGGCGTGCGGGTCGATCGAGGCGACCTCGCCGCCGTCCGCGTCAAGGAAAGTGAGCCGACGCAGATCGATGTGCGCCTCCCGCAGCCGCGGCAGGATGCCCATCTTCCGTACGACCTCAAGTGCGGTGCCGCGTACGTCGATGGGGTAGCCGCCGCCGCGCAGGGCGCTCGCCTTCTCGACCACCGTGACCGCGAAGCCGTAGCGGTTGAGCCAGTAGGCGAGGGCGGGTCCCGCGATGCTGGCCCCCGATATCAGTGCCGTACGCCTCGGTGTCGTACCGACGCCCCTCAACAGACCGGTGCGGGTCATTCCTTGACTCCTTTGCTCATGGTGCGGGCGACAAGCAGGGCCAGTGCCGTGACGACGCCGGCTATGACGAAGCCGGTGACGAAGGCCGATTCGGCCGGTACATCCGATCCGGCGGGGGTCGCGGCGGTGAGGAGCGCACCACTGGCCTGCGACCCCACGGCGAAGCCGAGCACGCGGGTCACCAGGACGAGGCTGGTGGCGATGCCGGTGTCGCTCTGGTCGACAGAGGTGGCGGTGCTCGTCACCATCGCCGTGACGCACAGGCCGTTGGCGAGCGCGATCAGCATCTTGCCGACGACGAGGTGCCAGACCTCGGTGTGGACGGCTGCGAGGCCGGTCAGACCGACGACCATGATGACGATCCCGGCGGTGACGACGGCACGCGACCCGAAACGCCGTGCTCCCATCCCGCCGATCGGCCCGGCGAGCGACGCGGCCACGGCGCCGGGCAGCAGGTAGAAGCCGATCTCGGTGGCGCTGGCCCCGAATCCGTACGCGTCGGCAGGCACATCGAACAACTGCGGGACGAGATAGACCGGTACCGAGGTGCCGACGCAGATCACGAACGTCAACACGCACGACTTCCACACCGCGGGCCGTGCCAGCATCCGCAGATCGACCATGGGTGAGGCCGCGCGGCGCTCGACGGCCGTCCATCCCGTCACGAAGGCGGCAAGCACCACGACGAGGGCGCCGAGCGCGAGTGGCTGCGAGGCGAGATCGGGCGCGAGGGCGAGCACGAGCATGAGCGTGACCAGCGTCCCGCTGAGGAGGACGAGTCCCGCCCAGTCGATCCCTGCGTCGTCCGACCGGACCGGCGCGTCATGGGGCATCAGGCGGTTCACGAAGATGGTCGCCCCGATGACCGCGAGCGTCGGAAGCGCGAACATCCAGTGCCGCGAAAGACCTTCCGCCACCGGCCCGGCCGACAGCGTGCCCGCCATCCCGCCGCCGACGAACAATCCGCTGACCGTGCCGATGGCCACCTTCGCCTCGCCGGCGGGGAGGTGTTTGCGCACCAGGATGAACGACAGGGGCAGCGCGCCCACCATCGCTCCCTGGAGGATCTGACCGAGCAGCAGCACCGGCAGGTTGGGTGCCAGGGCGGAGACCAGGCCGCCGGTCGAGACCACCGCCATCAGCCGTATCAGGACCCGTTTTCCGCCGTAGCGGTCGCCGAACTTGCCTGCGACGGGCGTGATGAGCGCGCCGGTGATGAGGAGAACGATGCTGAGTAACGCCCCTTCGGCCGGACTCATGTCCAACTCGCGTTGCAGGAGCGGGAGTGTCGGTGTCACCACCGACTCCAGGGCGCCGGTGGCAAGGGCCAGCAGGCCGAGGGCCCAGATGGCGGCCTTCGTGATGCGGACCGGCGGAGTCAGGGTTGCGGTCATGGACGTCCTTCCGTCATTGCCGGGCGGGTGGGCCGGGCGGCAGTCGGGCGGGGCGAGTCACCGGGCGAGTGGGCCGGGCGATTTGCTGAACCAGTATTACACTACACCGTGCAGTGTAGTTCGGTGGGCGGCTAGGATGAGCCCATGCCGACAACGAAGACGCCGACCACGAAGACCCTGCGCGAGGGATCCGCACAGAAGCGGGCCGCCATCCTCTCGGCGGCCCGGGAACTGTTCCTCGCCGACGGCTTCGACCGGACCAGCGTCGACGCGGTCGCCGCCCGGGCCGAGGTGTCCAAGCGGACGGTCTACGACTACTTCGGCGACAAGCGGACGTTGCTGCAAGCAGTCGTCGACGCTGTCGGCGAGGCGATGATCACCACGATCCGGCGCACCCTCGACGACACCCTCACCGACCTCCCCGAGGGCGCCGACCTGGAAGACGCCCTGGTCACGTTCTCGATGCGCATCGCGACCGACATGCTCGGCTCGGCGGAGTACGCAACGCTGCAACGCCTGGTCCGCGCGGAGTCCGGCAACCTGCCGCACCGGGGCTACAACTCCATGGCCGACACCCCCGACGAAGCGATCGCCGAGCGGTTCGCCGCCTTCGCCGACGCCGGACTGCTCCACGTCCCCGACCCCCGCCTCGCGGCCGACCAGTTCATCGCGCTGACCTTCGGCGTCGCGCTGGACCGCCTCGGCTCCGCGAATGCCACGGAGGACAGCCGTGTCCGCCCCCTCGTGGTCGAGGGAGTGCGCACCTTCCTGCGCGCGTACCGCGCCGCGTAGCCCGGCGCCCCGCAGGTCCGCGCCCCGCAGGTCCGTGCCGCGCAGGCCGACACGCAGGCGCGGCTCCGGATGAAGCCCCTGAAGAGGGGGTTCATGGGAGAGTGCGTTTCCGTCAGCCGCCTCTGCGGGCCCCGGAGCGGCTTTGACGCGTTGTCCCGGATTCCGCGGCGGCACCGCCGTGTGCGAGCTCCGGCCCGGGGTACCCCGGAGCCGCCGAGAGAACGTGTCGCAGACGTGGACTAGGAGAACACCATGCCCGTAGCCACCTACTGTCTCGTCGCCGTGGACTGTCCCGATCCCGCTGCCCTGTCAGGTTTCTACGCCGCGCTCCTCGGGGGCGACCTCAAACAGGACAGCGACGACTGGTACGACCTGTACGCGCCGGGCGGCCACCGCATCGCCTTCCAGCGGGCCGAGGGCCAGCAGCCGCCCCAGTGGCCCCGCGGCGACAACTCCCAGCAGATGCACCTGGACTTCGAGGTCACGGACATGGGAGCGGCCGAGTCCCTTGCCCTGTCGCTCGGTGCCGTGCCCCTCGACCTCGACGACCAGGACGGACAGCGCGGATTCCGCGTCTATGCCGACCCGGCGGGCCACCCGTTCTGTCTGTGCCGCGCCTGACGCGCTGCCCGTCGTACGCCATGGGAACCGGACGGTGGCGCGGCGGGCTCGGGTCAGCCGCCGCGGAACTTGTGTGCTGGTGGGTTGCTCTCCTCGCGCTGTGGCTCGTGCTGATCACCGAGGTCGACGTGCTGGAGCTTGCGGTCGGGGCCGGTTGCGGCCTGGCCGGGGCGTTGGCCGCCACGGCGGCCCGGCGCGCGGCGGGCTCCGGGTGAACGCCTGGCTGTGGTGCGGGGCCGCACTGCTGGCGTCGGGGCTGCCCGCCGTGATCTGGGGCGTGGCGTCCGGGCCGCTGGGCCGCAGGGTCCTCGCGCAGAACACGGGCAGCACCGTGGTCGCCCTCGCCTTCCTCCTGCTCGCCCAGGGGTACGGGCGGCCCTCGTACGCCGATCTGTCCCTGGTCCTCGCGCTGCTGGGTCCCGTCGGCACCCTCGTGTGCGTCCGGCTCCTTGCCGATGACCTTCAGGGAGGCAGGCCACGAGGGGCGACGGCGGTGACGGTCCTCAGCGTCGCCGCCTCGCTGGCGGTGACCGTCGCCGTGTGCGCGGCGACGGCCTTCGGCAGGCCGACGGCGAAGCTCGTCCTCATCGGAGCCCTGGTGGCGATCGGCAACGTGATCGCCTCGCGCGCCCTGTCCGTGGGCGTGGTGGACGAAGCGGACGCGGCGCGATGAGCGGCGCGCACGCACGGCAGACTCATCCCGGCAGAACCAGAGGTGAAGCGTTGTGGGCAACGATCTGATCATCTCCCTGTGCCTCGTCCTTGTGGCCGCGTCGGCGACGGTGGCGGTCGCGGTGCGGGAGCCGGCCCGGCAGGCCCTGGTCCTCGCGGTCCTCGGGCTCACCCTTGCCGCCCTCTTCACGGTCCTCCAGGCGCCGGACGTGGCACTGTCCCAACTCGCCGTCGGGTCCGTCATCACGCCGCTGATGATCCTGCTGTCCGTCCGCAAGGTCAGACGCCGCGGGCACCCCGGCGCCGGTGACGGGGCCGAGCAGTGAACATCCGGACGCGGCGCTGGGTTCTGGGCATCGGCGCGATCGGCCTCGCGTCGCTGTTCGTCGCCGCGTTCCTGCGTCTGCCGCGGTTCGGCGGCGCCCTCCATCCCTACGGCGACCGTGCGACCGACGCGGCCCTGGCCCGGCGCACCTCCAACGTGGTGGCGTCGATCAACTTCGACCTGCGTGCCTTCGACACCCTCGGCGAGGAGTCCATCCTGTTCGCGGCCGTCCTCGGCACCGTCGTCCTGCTCCGGCAGACCCGCGACGAGGACCGGGTGCCTCCCCGGTCCGCCGCCGTCGACCCCGGTGTACGGCGCTACGCCCTCATCGCGCTCCCCATCACCCTCGTGGTCGGCCTGTATGTCGTCGCACACGGACAACTGAGCCCGGGAGGCGGTTTCCAGGGCGGCGTCATCGTGGCCACCGCCGTGCACCTTCTGTACGTGGGGGTGGACTACCGGGCTCTCGAACGCATCCGTCCGGTCTCCCTGTACGCGGTGGGTGACGCGATCGGCGAAGCCGCCTACCTCCTTGTCGGTGTGGCCGGGCTGATCGGCGGCACCGCGTTCCTGGCCAACGTGCTGCCGTACGGAACGTTCAACACCCTGGCGTCGGGCGGCACCGTGCCCCTGTTGAACTTGGCGGTCGGCATCGAAGTGGCGTGCGCGGTAGTGGTGTTGGTGGCTTGCTTCCTCGACCAGGCCGTGGAGATCACCGAGGCTCCGTCGAACGCGGGGAAGAGCGCCGGAAAGAGCGCCGGGAAGAACACAGACAAGAATCCGGGAAAGGCGGGCGCGGAATGATGGACGCCTTCCCGTACCTGATCTCCGGCTGGATCTTCCTCGTCGGCTGCTACGGACTGGCCACGAGCCGCCACCTGGTGCACGCCGTCGGCTGCCTCGCCGTCTGCCAGTCCGCCACCTACGTCCTGCTCCTGGCCGTCGGCTACCGCGACGGCGGCACCGCGCCCGTCCACTCCGACCTGACCCCGCGCTCCCGCCCCCTGGTCGACCCCGTGGTGCAGGCGCTCACACTCACCGACGTGGTCGTGGGCGCGACCGTCACCGCCCTGCTCCTGGCCCTGGTCATCCAGGTGTCCAAACGGCACGGCACCGCCGACCCCGACGAACTCTCCGAGCTGCGCGGATGAGCCAACTGCTGCCCCTGGTCGTGGTCCTGCCCCTGCTTGGCGCCGCCCTCCTCGTCGCGGTCGGCCGGCTGCTGCCGCGCATCGCCGCCGACGGCATCGCCGCAGCGGTGGCCGTCGCCACGACCGCCCTCGCCGTCCTGCTCCTCGCCCACGCGTCACCGGGCGCCACAGAGTGGGTCGGCGGCTGGGAACCCGGCGGCGACGGCAAGAGCGTGGGCATCGTCCTGGTCGGCGACACACCCGGCACCGGGCTCGCCGCACTCGTCTCCCTGCTGACCGTGTCCGTACTGGCCTACTCCTGGCGCTACTTCGACGAGGTGCCGCAGGGCCGCGCGGGAGCCTTCCCCGCACTGGTGCTCCTCTTCCAGGCGGGCATGTGCGGCTTCGCGCTGACGGGTGACCTCTTCAACGCGTTCGTCTTCTTCGAGCTGATGAGCGTCGTCGCCTACGCCCTGACCGGCTACCGGGTGGAGGAGCCCAAAGCGGTGCAGGGCGCCCTCACCTTCGGCGTCGTCAACTCGCTGGGCGCGTACGCGACGCTGATGGGGATCGCGATGCTGTACGCCCGTACCGGCGAGCTCGGTATGCGGCAGATCGGCGACGCGCTGCGGACCGGAGAGCCCGCGGACGCACTCGTTCTCGGCGCGTTCGTCCTGGTGATGACCGGGCTCCTGGTGAAGGCCGCGGCCGTACCCTTCCACTTCTGGCTGCCGGACGCGCACGCCGTGGCGCCGACCCCGGTCTGCATGCTGCTGTCCGGCGTCATGGTCGAACTCGGTGTCTACGGCGTCTGGCGGGTCTACACCGTCGTCTTCGCCGGGGCGGGCGGTCTGCCCGCCGCCGACTTCACCCGCTGCCTCGTGGTCCTCGGGGCCGCCACGGCACTGCTCGGCGCGGTGCTGTGCTGGCGGCAGCGCCACCTCAAGCGCATGCTCGCCTACTCGACGATCGCCCACACGGGACTCTTCCTCGTGGGGATCGGCCTGCTGCGGCCCGAGTCGACCGCCGGAGTCGCCCTCTACGTGCTGGGCCACGCGGGCACCAAGGCCGCACTGTTCGCGTGCACCGGAATCCTGCTCGACCGCTACGGCAGCGTGGACGAACGCGAACTGCACGGCAAAGGGCGGGAATTGCCCGTCGTCGCCGTGCTCTACGGCATGGCCGCGTTCGCCCTGACGGGCCTGCCGCCCTTCGGTACGGCCCTGGGCAAGGGGGTGGCCGAGGAGGCATCGGGCGCCGCCACCGCGCTGTTCCTCGCCGTCTCCGTCGTCACCGGCGCGGCCGTGATGCGCGCCGGGGCGCGGGTGTTTCTGGGTGCGGGTCCGCAGCCCGACCGTTCGAAGTCGCCCGACTCGACGTCCGGGGACGAGGAGCCCGAGACGCGCGAGCCGCTGGGCAGGCGGGTTCCGCTGCCGATGGTGGCCGTACCCGCCGCCCTTCTGGCGGGCGCGCTGGCCGTGGGGCTGGTCCCCGCCCTTGCGGCAGGAGCGGGCAGGGCCTTCGCGGGCCCGGACGCCCCCGCTCCGCACTGGACGCCGGCCGCTCTGCTCACCGGCGCGCTCGCCACGGCCTGCGCGGCCGGATGCGCCGCCCTCGCCGTGCGGCGGGCGGCGCCGGGAGAGCCCTCCGCGTGGACGGCGACACTGCTTCGTCTGCACTCGGGGCACATCGGGGACTACGTCGCCTGGTTCGTGCTCGGCACGGCGGTCATGGGCGCGCTGGCGCTGCCGGGAGTCGTCGGCACCGGCCCCTGATTTCCGCCACGGGACGACTGGTGCGTCTTTGCCTGTTAGAGATCCGCGAAGCGGGGCACTGAAGGGAAGCTGCCCGGGCAGACCCGGCGGAACGACGGCAGGGATCAGAAGAGGGGAAACCACATCATGCGGACCATCAGGCGCATGCGGCGTGTGCTGTACGGGGCTGTGACCCGGCCGAGGACGTTCAGTCGCCGGGTATGAGTCCCCACGTCACGGACCGGCCTGCTCGGTCACCGTTGCATCCTCGGGTCTTGCGTGGCGTCCGCGTACATGGGCGGGCAGTGATCGGCGATCGCGGCGGTGCGCAGTTCGTAGTGCCAGGGCTCGTTCTCGTAGATCTGGCACAGCCCGTAACCGGCGCCGTGCTCGGACAGCCACCGCGTCGCGTCGGAGCGTCCGGCGTCGACCGCGTCCCCCGACACATGGGGCGATGTTGCCGGGGACGCCACCCAGCGGGCGGCCTCGTCCTCGGACCCGTACTCGGAGACCGCCTCGCGGAAGAGCTGCTTCTGGTACTCCGGGGAACGCCAGCCGCTGTTGACGTAGATCGTGATTCCGTCGTCGGCGGCGGCCGTCGCGGCCCGGCGGAGGGCTGTGAGCAGATCCGGATCGAGTTCGGCCACGGCGGGCGTCGTGTCGTCGAAGACCGTCACGCCGTCGGGGACGACACCGTCGGCCTCGCCGAGCCCACCGCGCTGGTCATCGCGAAGGGCACTGGAAGCTGCCGCGGCGGCCGAGGAGGACGAGGATTCCGCCACCCGGTAGCCGAGGAAGGCGACGACCGCCGCCAGGACGATGATGATGCCGACGACCGGAAGTCGGCTCGTCCGGCGGGGCGTTGTCGATGCTGCTTGCGGTAATCGATTCATGCCGCAAGTCAAGGCAGCACGGCGTTGTCGGCACGTATGCGGTTCTTGATACACCGGCGATACGGGCCGACTCGTAGCATCAGCGACATGCGTGCGCTGGGGACGGGACGCTTGTGCGGGGTTGCCGGTGCCTTCAGGATGCAGGCATGCCTGAGTCAACGTCAGCATCCGCAGCAGCGTCCGGGCCGTCGACACCCTCCGTTCTCGCCGCCCTGGTGGCCGGGTTGCGTGGTGGCGGTATCGAAGTCGTCGACCTCACCGCGCCGTTGTCGTCCACCACACCGGTGCTCGAACTGCCGCCCCAGTTCGGGCAGACCCAGGTGTTCGAGCTGGAGGAGATCAGCCGGTACGACGACCGGGGCCCCGCCTGGTACTGGAACAACATCCGCACCGGCGAGCACACCGGAACCCACTTCGACGCCCCCAACCACTGGGTCACCGGCAAGGACCTCGCCGATGTCGCCTCGGTGCCCGCCGGTCAACTCGTAGCTCCCGCAGCCGTGTTGGACGTCACCGACGAGGCAGCCAAGGACCCCGACTTCCTGATCGAGGTCGAGCACATACAGGCCTGGCAGAACCGGTACGGGGCGCTGCCCGACGGCGGCTGGCTCCTGGTGCGCACCGGGTGGGACAGCAGGGCGTACGCGCAGGAGCCGTTCCTCAACGCCGACGAGAACGGCCCGCACACGCCGGGCCTGTCCGCGGCCTGCGCCCGCTGGGTGGCCCAGGAGTCGCCCGTCATCGGGCTCGGCGTGGAGACGGTGGGCACCGACGCGGGCCGCGCGCACGCCTTCGAGCCCGCGTTCCCCTGTCACTCGTACCTCATGGGCAGCGGGAAATACGGCCTGACACAGCTTCAGAATCTCGCGGAACTGCCGCCCACCGGGGCCGTCGTGATCGCTGGGCCGCTGCCCATCGTCACGGGCTCGGGGGCGCCCGCGCGGGTCCTGGCCCTCGTCGAACGGGCGGGACGGTCGTCGTGAAGGTCGCCGAAGCAGTCGGGCGGGCCCTGGTCGCGGCCGGAGTCGGCCAGGTCTTCGGGGTGGTGGGCTCCGGGAACTTCCACACCACCAACGCGATGGTGGCGGCGGGCGCCCGGTTCGTCGCGGCGCGCCACGAGGGCGGCGCCGCCACCATGGCCGACGCGTACGCCCGGGTGCGGGGCGCGGTGACGGTGGTCAGCGTGCACCAGGGGTGCGGGCTCACCAACGCCCTCACCGGAATCGGCGAAGCGGCCAAGAGCCGGACGCCGCTCGTCGTGCTCGCGGCCGAGGCGACCGAACCGCACTCCAACTTCCACGTCGATCAGGGCGCGTTGGCGCAGGCGGTCGGTGCCCTGAGCGTCCGCGTCACGTCGGCGGCCGACGCCGTCGCCCAGACGTCGGGCGCCGTCCTCCGTGCCGTCCACGAGCGGTGCACCGTCGTGCTCAACCTGCCGCTCGACGTACAGGCACTGGACGTTCCCGACGCGGACCGGGCCCTGGCCGCCGTCGCACCTCCGCCGCCGCGCCGCGCCGTCGAACCCGCCGCCGACGACGTCGCGGCCCTCGCCGCGATCCTCGCGCACGCCGAGCGCCCGGTGATCGTCGCCGGACGCGGTGCGCGCGGACCCGACTGCCGCCGGGCGATCGAGACGCTCGCCGAGCGGTGCGGTGCGCTGCTCGCGACGTCGGCGGTGGCGCGCGGCCTGTTCCGTGGCAACCCGTGGTCGCTCGACGTGGCGGGCGGATTCTCCTCGCCGCTCGCCGCCGAACTGATCCGGGACGCCGACGTGATCGTGGCCCTGGGCTGTTCGCTCACCATGTGGACGACACGGCACGGCGGCCTCATCGGCCCGGACACGACCCTCGTCCAGGTCGACGACGACCCCACGGCACTCGGCGCGCACCGCCCCGTCCACCTCGGAGTCACCGGCGACGTGCGCCTGACGGCGGAGAGGACGCGCACCGCACTGGAGGAGGACGGCGGCCCCGGCTACCGCACCCCCGACATCGCCGACGCCCTCGCCGAGCGACTGAGCTGGCGCGACATCCCGTACGAGGACACCGGCACCCGCGACCGCATCGACCCGCGCACGCTCAGCGCCGCCCTCGACGACATCCTTCCCGCGCAACGGGTCATCGGCGTCGACTCGGGCAACTTCATGGGCTACCCGACGATGTACCTGTCCGTCCCCGACGAACAGGGCCTGTGCTTCACGCAGGCCTTCCAGTCCATCGGCCTCGGTCTCGCCACCACGATCGGCGCGGCCCTGGCCCGCCCGGACCGGCTCGCGGTGGCCGCGCTCGGCGACGGCGGGGCGCTGATGAGCGCCGTCGAACTCGACACGGTGCGCAGGATCGGACTGCCGATGGTGATCGTCGTGTACAACGACGACGCGTACGGAGCCGAGGTGCATCACTTCGGCCCGGACGGATTCCCGCTCTCCACGGTCGAGTTCCCGCCCACCGACATCGCCGCCGTGGCCCGCGGCTACGGCTTCGACGCGGTGACCGTACGCACCCCCGCCGACCTGAAGCCCGTGCGGGACTGGGTGGCGGGCCCGCGGACCACACCGCTGCTCGTCGACGCCAAGGTGGTGCGGGAGCGCGGAGCATGGTGGCTCGAGGAGGCATTCCGCGGTCACTGAGCGCGCTAACGGGCCAGCAGCACGGCGGCGTCCGGTTCCGAGTGGGTGGCGAAGGTGTGGGTGACGGTGAAGCGGTTCAGGTCGACGACGGCGATCTCGTTGGTGTCAAGCAGGGACGCGTACGCCAGCGGCCTGCCGGGGTGGAGGGTCACCGCGGACGGGGTTCCGTTCAGGTGGAGCGTGCGCAGCGGGCGCAGGTCGGTGCTGTACGCGGTGAGGGTCTTGGCGGCGATGTCCGTCACCAGGAGTCGTTCGTCGTCGATCATGTAGACCCGCAAGGGGTCGCCGCCGACCCTCTTGGTCCGGCGTACCTTCATGGTGCGGGTGTCGACGGCGACCAGCGCGGAGCTCTTGCGGGCGCCGACGAACAGGGTCTTCTCGTCCCGGCTCAGGCAACTGCTCTCGGGCAGCAGGCCGGGAGTGACCAGGACGGGCGCCACGGAGGCGTCGTGAGGGCGTACGAGACTCACCGTGTGGGACAACAGGCCGGTCACATAGGCCCGTTCGCCGTCACGGCTGAGCGCGAACAGGTGCGTCTTCACCCCCTGCGTGGGCACCGCCCTGGTCGGTGCCGTGTCGGTGGACGGCGCGTCGAAGCCGAGCAATACCGCCTTCTCCTCGCTCAGGGCGTACAGCCGGTCGTGACGGTCGATGCCCATGCCGTGGATGCGGTTGAAGGGGCGGGTGTCGATGGTCCGGGCCAGGGTCCGCTCGGCCAGGTCGACGACGAAGACCGCGGAGCCGCCCTCGCCGACGGTGGAAGCCATGCGCACCCCGTAGTGCCCGACGTAGGCGAAACGCCCGCGCGAGTCGACGACCATCTCATGGGGGTATTCGGGCAGGCGGATCGTCTCCTGGCGCTCTCCCGTCACGGCGTCGTAGAAGCTCACCGAGTGGTTGCTCTTCTCCACCACCACCAGTACGTCGGTCCTGGCCGCCCGGGGAGCGCCGGAGACGCCCGACGCGGGCGTGGAAAGCCCGCTCGCCACCGTTCCGGCACCCACCGCCTTGATCACTGTCCTGCGTGTCGTCACAGTCCCGCACCCCGATCCTGATCCATGGTCGCCATCGCGAGACGAGCTTGCTCGACGCGGGACTGCGGCGTCCAGATCGCCTTCGTGAGGCGGATGAGGTTGCGTGGTCGTTTCGTGCTCGTACTACGCTTCCGGCGTGATCAACCCCACCGAGCCCGAGGAGCCGCACGACGCGGGTCGGCCGGCCAATCAGGGGCGGCGGGTCGCGGCCCGCAATCGAGCCGCCCTCATCGCCGCCGCCCGCGAGGTCTTCGCCGAACAGGGCCTCGACGCCCCGCTCTCGGCCGTCGCCCGCCGTGCCGGGGTGGGGCAGGGCAGCCTCTACCGGCACTTCGCCGACCGCATCGCGCTGGCCACCGCCGTCCTGGAGGAGAACGTCCAGCAGGTCGAACAGGCCGCCGCCGAGCCCGGCGCGGACCTCGCGAGCGTCCTGGGCGTGGTCACCTGGCACATCACCCGGTCGACCGCGTTCGTCGACCTGCTGCGCATACGGGGCGACGGCGAGCACGCCAGGGCGCTGGCCGGGCGCGTCCACACCGTCCTGTCCCGGTTGTTGCCGACAGGCCATCGCCTGACCGCCGACGACGTCATGCTTGCCGTCGCGATGGTCTCCGGAGCCGTCGGCGGCCCCACCCCGGAGGACCGGGAACGCCGAGCTCTGGCCGCATGGAGCCTGCTCGGCGTGGAGGTGGGGCCGATGCGGCCCGTCGAGACCACCGTCGACGACGCGTGAACCTCAGCTGCCGGCAGCCGCCGACAGCCGCCGACAGCCGCCGACAGCCGCCGGCAGCTCCCGCTAGCCGCCGTTGGACTGCCGTATGCCGTCGGCGAGCGCGGTGAAGCGGTAGATGTAACCGCCGTCGGGGCCGCTGACGGTCATGTACGCCTTCCTGCCGCCCGGCGAGATCGCGACGTTGGTCGCCGACTCCAGGCCCTTGGCCGCCTTGGCCGGAATCTCGACGGTGGCCAGGCGTTCGCCGTGCGGGCTGTACACGGCCATGGCCGGCCGTCCGTGCAGTGCCTGGTAGAGGTTGCCGTCGGCGTCCACGGCGATGGAGTCGGTCTGCGCCACGCCCGCGTCGACATGGATGGCCTCGTGCTGGGAGGCCACCGCGGTCTTGTCGGCGTCGAGGAGCAGGTAGGACACGGTGTTCTCGGCGAGTTCGCTGATCCACAGGCCACGCGTGGCGGGGTCGAACATCACCCCGTTGGGGTGGGCGAGTTCGTCCGCCAGGACGGTCGTCTTCTTGCCGTCGCGGTCGATGCGCACGATGCGGCCCTCGGCTTCACCGGGCTTCATGCCGTGCAGATCGCTCACGTACAGGTTGCCCTCGTCGTCGAAGGCGATGTCGTCGGGGTTCATGGCGGAGCCGTCCACCTCGCCGGAGAAGAACGTGCGCGGATCTGATCCGTCCGGCTCCATGCTGACGACCGGCCCGGTGTAGTCGGTCAGGTAGAGGCGGCCGTCGTACGGGCTGATCTGCGCGGAGGTATAGGCGCCGGTCTTGTCGGTGTGGACGCTCCGGTGCTTGCCGGTGGCCAGGTCGACGGAGAGGACCTTGGGTTCGCCTGCGGGGGCGGTGACGTCCACGACGTACAGGTCGCCGTTCTCTTGGAGGACCGGGCCCTCCAACAGGGTCCTGCCGGTGGCCTCGTGAGGGTCGGTCACATGCGCGACCCGGGTGGCCTTGATGGTCCGGCCCTCGCCGGACGGCTCGGGGTGCGAGGCCGACGCCGCGGTGGTGGTCTGGGTGCCGCACGCGGTCAGGGCCAGCAGGCCGAGGGCGGCGACACCCGTCAGGGCGGTGCGGGGGCGGGGGAGGAGTGCGCGGTAGGTGGGCATGCGGGGGTGGTGCTCCTTCCGAGGTGGGGGCAAGAGGAGACGCGCGGGGGACGTGAGGCGGGAGGCTCCGGGCGGCCGGTCGCCGTCAGGCCGCCGACCAGCCGCCGTCCGAGGGCAGTACGGCGCCGTTGATGTTCACGGAGTCCCTGCTGAGCAGGAACGTGATGGAGGCGGCCAGTTCCTCCGCCATGGCCAAACCGGGGATCGCCACGCGCATCTTCGCGGTGCGGGCCGAGCCGTAGGGGGCGGCGGCGGGCACCGGGATGCCGGTGGCGACCGCGCCCGGAGCGACGGCGTTGATCTGCACGCCGGTGCCCGCGTACTGGTAGGCCGACGACATCGTCAGGCCGACCAGGGCGTGCTTGGAGGTGGTGTACGCGGCACCGGCCGCCGAACCGCGCAGGGCCGCCTCGGAGACGACGTTGACGATCCGGCCGCCGCCCGCGGCGAGCATGCCGGGCACGACGGCGCGCATCAGCCGCATGGGTCCTTCGACGTTGATGCGCATGACGCGTTCCCAGATCGCGTCGTCGACCTCGTGCACGGCCGCGTCGTCGTCCATCACACCCGCGACGTTCGCCAGGGCGTGCACGCGACCGTCCGCGGCGGCAAGCACCGCGTCGGCGGACGCGGGCCCGGTGATGTCCGCGGCGACGGGCACGACCGCGGCCCCCAGTTCCGCGGTCAGCGCCGTGAGCCCTTCGGCGGAGACGTCCACGGCGATCACGCGGCCGCCCTCGCGCACGATGCGCGACGCGACGGCCTTGCCGATGCCGGAAGCGGCGCCCGTGACGACGACGGTCTGGCCGCCGAAGCGCCTCGGCGTGACCTGCTCGGTCCATGGCTCGGGAGTGCCGATCTCGACGCCGGTTCCGGGCTCGACGGCCGTGGCGGCCTCGACCGGGGGCGCGGTCGGCAGACCCTCGGGGAGCTGTCCGGTCTCGGCGGCGGTCACCAGCACGTCCACGAGTTCCGGCGGGAACTTGCCGCCCGACATCCGCACGAGCTGTTCGAGC
This sequence comes from Streptomyces sp. NPDC046925, assembly GCF_040644915.1. NCBI lineage: Bacteria > Bacillati > Actinomycetota > Actinomycetes > Kitasatosporales > Streptomycetaceae > Streptomyces > Streptomyces sp. NPDC046925. The sequence continues at coordinate 1,339,044 of NZ_JBEYWZ010000001.1, forward strand.
GGCAGGCCGAGGGCGGGGGCCAGGGCCTCCTCGCTGTGGCCCTGTGCGGCCAGCATGCCGCGCAGGACCTGTCCGGCGGTGGGTTCCGCCAGCCAGTCGCGCAACGGGGAGGCGGGGGAGAGGTTCGGCATCGCGGGCCTTTCGGGTCAGGACGGCGGGGCGGGCCAGGGGGAGACGACCCCAACCGGACAACACTGTCCGGTTGCTGGGTTACCGTACCTGGGACCGCGCGGGACGCCCCGGCGAGGGCGGCGATCACCCCTGCGCGCAGCCCGATGCACCCCCACGAGAGGACGTCCGCACCATGCCTCTGCCGCACTGCGCCAACCCGCCCACCCCGCAGGAGACCGCCGCCCTGCGCGAGCGCTACCGCCTGGAGCGCGAACGCCGCGTCCGCCCCGAGGGCACGGCCCAATACCGTTCCACGGAGGCGGAGTTCGGCTACTTCGCCGCCGACCCGTACACCGGTGAGGCGGCAGAGCGAGAGCCGCTGCACGACGTGGTGGACGTCGCGGTCGTCGGCGGCGGCTTCGGCGGGATTCTGGCGGCTGCGCGGCTGCGCGACCAGGGCGTGGCGACGGTGCGGGTCATCGACAAGGGCGGTGATGTCGGGGGGACTTGGTACTGGAACCGCTATCCGGGCATCCACTGCGACATCGAGTCGCACGTGTATCTGCCGCTGCTCGACGAGACCGGCTACGTGCCCGAGTGGAAATACGCGCCGGGCGAGGAGATCCGCCGCCACGCGGTGCGCATCGCCGAGCAGTTCGGTCTGTACGAGCACGCCCTGTTCTCCACCGCCGTCACCTCCCTGACCTGGGACGAGACGGCCCGGCAATGGACCGTCACGACCGACAGGGGCGACGAGTTCCGCGCCGCCTACGTCATCACCGCCACCGGCACGCTCTCGGAGCCCAAGCTCCCCGGCATCCCCGGCATCGAGGACTACCGGGGTCACACCTTCCACACCTCCCGCTGGGACTACGCGTACACCGGCGGCAGCCCCGAGGGCGGCATGACCGGCCTCGCGGGCAAACGGGTCGGCGTCGTCGGCACCGGCGCGACAGGGGTGCAGGTCATCCCGATGCTGGCCGAGGACGCCGGACACCTGTACGTCTTCCAGCGCACCCCCTCCGCCGTGGACGTGCGCGGCCAGCGGCGGATGACGCCCGGGGAAGTCGGCGCGGAGCGCACCGGCTGGGCCGCCGAGCGCCGCGAGAACTTCCTGCGGATCTGCTCCGGAGAACACGCCGGGCACGACCTGGTCGCGGACCGGTGGACCGAGTCGGCAGGCCTCCTCGAAAAGCTCCTGCCCAGCTTCCGCCGCCACGGCGAGCCGGACTTCGAGATCGCCTACGAGGCCGCCGACCACGCCACGATGAACCAGATCCGCGCACGCGTGGCCGCCGAAGTCACCGACGCCGCCACCGCCGCGGCCCTCAAGCCCTGGTACCGGTACGCGTGCAAGCGCCCCACCTTCTCCGACAAGTACCTGCCCGCGTTCAACCGCGACAACGTCACCCTCGTCGACACGGCCGACACCCACGGCATCGAGCGCATGACTGAACGCGGCGTCGTCGTGGACGGAACGGAGTACGAGGTCGACTGCCTGGTGTTCGCCACCGGGTTCTCCGTGGGCGCATCCGGCATCACCTCGGGCCGGCTGCCGGTGACCGGCCGCGACGGCGTCCAGCTCCTGCACTCCTGGCGGCAGCGGGGCCCGCGCACCCTGCACGGCTTCATCAGCCAGGGCTTCCCGAACCTGATCCGGATGGGCTCGCTGCAGAACGCCAGCAGCGTGAACTTCACCCACATCCTGGACGAGCAGGCCGTGCACGCCGCCGCCCTGATCGCCGCCGCGCGGGAGAAGGGCGCCGTCGTGGAGCCCGCCCCCGAGGCCGAGGACGCCTGGGTCGACGTCTGCGCGCAGGGAGCCCCGGACCACGCCTGGTTCCACGCCGAGTGCACTCCCGGCTACTACAACGCCGAGGGGCGCGGCCGCCCGAACGGCCCGACGGCCTACCCGCACGGTGCCGTCGCCTTCCACGAACTGCTGCGCCGCTGGCGCGAGGAGAACATGGGCGAGGCGCTGCGGGTGTAGCAGCGGGGGGCCGTCTCAACCCGTGGCGGGAAAGGCCTGTTCGGTCCAGATCGTCTTGCCGGTGGGGGTGTAGCGCGTACCCCACCGCTGCACGAGCTGCGCGACGATGAACAGGCCGCGCCCGCCTTCGTCCTCCTCGCCGCTGTGGCGCAGGTGCGGTGAGGTGTGGCCCGTGTCGGCGACCTCGCACAGCAGGGTCCGGTCGCGGATGAGACGTACGTGGACGGGCCCCGCCGCGTACCTGACCGCGTTGGTCACCAACTCGCTGACGACGAGCTCGGTCGCGAACGACAGCTCCTCCAGCCCCCACGCGTGCAGCTGCTCGGTGGCCAGATCGCGGGCGCGGCCCGCGGTGACCGGCTCCGCGGGCAGCTCCCACTGGGCGACCTGCGAACTGTCGAGTTCGCGGGTGCGCACGAGCAGCAGAGCGGTGTCGTCGGCCGTCGAGCCGTCCGGCAGGAGCTCCGCCACCGCCCGGTCGCACAGCTCTTCGAGCGACGCGTCCCGGTTGCCGAGCACCCGGCTCAGCGTCTGCAGGCCGTGGTCGATGTCGCGGTCGCGGGCCTCGACCAGGCCGTCGGTGAAGAGGGCGAGGAGGCTGCCCACCGGCAGTTCGAGCTCCGCCGCCTCGAACGGCAGGCCACCGAGGCCCAGGGGCGGCCCCGCGGGCAGGTCGGGGAAGGTCACCTCGCCGTCCGGGTCGACGACCGCGGGCGGCAGATGGCCTGCCCTGGCCATGCAGCAGCGCCGCGAGACCGGGTCGTAGACCGCGTACAGACAGGTCGCACCGGTGGTCACGTCGGCGTAGTCGCCGTCGGGTGCTCCCAGCTCGCCGCGCTGCTCCTCCGCCGCCTGCGCCACCAGGTCGTCGAGCCGCGAAAGCAGCTCGGCGGGGTCCATGTCCATCTGGGCGAACGCGCGCACGGTCGTACGCAGCCGTCCCATGGTGGCGGCCGCCTGCAGACCGTGGCCGACCACGTCGCCCACCACGAGTCCCACCCGGGTCCCGGACAGCGGGATGACGTCGAACCAGTCACCGCCGACCCCCGTCACGTCGTCCGTGGGGAGGAAGCGGTGGGCCACGTCGAGCGCCGACTGCTCCGGCACGTGCTGCGGCAGGAGCTGGCGCTGGAGGGCCAGGGACGCGGTGCGCTCGCGGGTGAAGCGGCGGGCGTTGTCGATGGATACGGCCGTACGGGCGACGAGCTCGTCGGCGAGTGCCACTTCGCCGCTGTCGAAGGTGGCCGAAGCGGCGCCGCGGGTGAAGGTGACGAGCCCCAGCGTGCTGTTCCCGGCCCGCAGCGGCACGACGAGGACCTTGCCGTCGAGCACCGTCCCGCCCGAGGAGAGGCTGCGCTCCTGCGGCGACCCCGGCGGGTACTCCACGGGGGAGTCGTTGCCGGGCGCGCGGTCGGTGTCCCCGGCCGGGCAGCGGGCCGCCCGTACGAGGGAGCCCGCCGCCGAGCCGCTGGTGGCGGGCAGCTCGCCCGCCAGGACCACCCTCGCGAGGTCGACCGTCACCGTGGCGGCGAACTCCGGCACCGCCACCTCGGTGATCTTGTTGGCGGTGACCAGGGCGTCGAGGCCGTTCCCGATTCCGCGGCCGGCCTCGACGAGCAGGGCGAGCCGCCGCTGGGCCCGGTGGCGGTCGGTGATGTCGTAGGCGTCCTCGCACACTCCGAATACATGTCCGTCGGCGTCCTCGAGCCGGTAGTAGGCGCACGACCAGAGGTGGTCCGTCCCCGGGTCGCTGGGCGGCCGCCCCTGGAAGTGCAGGTCCAGAAAGGACTCGCCGGTGTCCAGGACGTGCCGCATGACCGCGTCGAGCGTGGGCGGATGCCCCTTGCTCACGAACTTCCCCTCGGAGTACAGCTGATCGGCCCGCCGGCCGCGGAACTCGGCGAAGGGCCGTCCGATCTCCCGCTCGTACGCCGCGTTGCACCAGGTCAGGCAGAGGTCGGTGTCGTAGATGGCGAGGCCGACGGGGGACTGCGTGGTCAGTCCGTGCAACAGGGCGAGCCGGGATTCCCACAGCCGCAGGTCCTTCAGCTCCGTCGCGACGAGAACCCGCTGCACGGTCCCCGCACCCGGCAGCGGGCACACCGCGATGGCGACGATCAGCTCACGCCCGTCCCGGTGCAGGGCGACGCGGATCTGGTTGCTCCGGAGCTCGGCGGGGACGGGGAGATCCGAGGGCACGGGGCCCGGTGTCAGGAACGTGTCCACGGGCCTGCCGACGATCTCCTGCGGCCGGTAGCCGAGGAGCCGCTCGGCCGCGGGGCTCCAGCCGATGACCGTGTCGCGGGCGTCGACGACCGCCGTGGCCGCCCTGGTGACGTCGAGGGGACTACGAAAGTCGGTTCTCTGTTCCTCGTTCCATGCCGTCATGGCGCCACATCAGCCCCGTTCATCCCCTACAGAATCCGCTGCCCGCGCAGGAGACACAACCGCGGTACGCCCACCCGCGCCCGGGGAAGGCGCCACAGGGCCAGTCGGACCAAGCGGCGTCGAGTCGGATCAAGCGGCGTCGACCGGTCGCACCGGTGACCACTCGGACCGGTGGCCCGGCCGTGACGGTCCCGCTTCCGGGCCCGTCATGGGGGAGAGTGGCCGCGTGCATCGCCGGATCGTGACCCTCGTAGCCCTCGCCCTGCTCAGCACCGCCGGGTGCACCTCCGTGACACCGCCGGACCGGCTACCACCCCGCCAGCCGCCCGGACCGGCAGGCGGCGCGCCCCCGTCGCTCTCCGGGCCCCGCACACCGGCCGCCGTGCAGCCGTCGGCGCGTGACGCGCTGGTGAAGAGCAGCATGGGCAGCCCGAAGCCCAAGAAGCCCGAGAAGCTCTCGAAGTCCCGGCAGACGGCGCCCCGCCCCGAGAAGCCCGCCGCCGTCGACTACCAGCGTCCGGCCCCGGCCCCGCCGCGTTCCCCCGCCCACCGCGCACCGGCACCGCCCCGGCCCGTGACCCAGCGCCCGGAGCGACGCCCCGAGCCGGTGACACCGCGTCCCGCGCGTCCCCGGCAGACGTACGACGGCAAGATCGTGTGCCGGATGGCGAACGGCGTGGCCGACCCCGCGACCGTGGCGTTGTGCCGCGAGCAATTGGGGCGATGAGATCCGGATTCAGGCAGGGGCCGCCGCCCGTGCCGCGTAGGCGCGGACGTCGGCGTCCGGGTCAAGGACCGCGGTGGCCAGTGCCGTGCGGGCCTCCTCGCTCGCGGTGTGCCTGAGGAGGGCCAGGACGGCGGCCTTGCGGACGTCGGCGTTGGGGTCGCCGAGCACCTCGGTCAGGGCGGGTACGGCGCGCTCGGCGGTGGCAGCGCCCAGGGCCGCCGCGGCGCCGGCCCGGACCTGCCAGGGCGGTGCGGTCAGGGCGGCCAGCGCGGTCTCGTCGTACGGGGTGGGGCAGCCCACGGTGGCCAGGGCCGTCAGCGCTGCGGCGCGGACCAGGACGTCCGTGTCCCGGAGCAGCGGAGCCAGCGCCCCGGGGTTGTCGAGGCCGCGTGCCACCGTGACACGGACCTCGCGGGCCGGGTCGGCGCCCGCGCGGGCCACGGCGTCGAGGTCGCCGACCGAGACCAGGGCGCGGACCGACGCGATGCGGACCTCGATGTCCGGGTCGCCGAGCGCGAGGGCGTAGGCGTCGGGCTCGCCGAGGCGCAGGGCGCGCAGCACGTCGAGGGCGGTAGCCCGGACCAGGGCGTCCTCGTGACCGAGGGCGTCGTGCAGCCCGCGCGACAACTCCCGTTCTGGCGGCAGGACTTCGACCAGTTCGAGCAGGGAAGCGGCAGCGGCGGCGCGCACGCCCGCATCCGGGTCCGCGAGGGTATCGGCGAGGGCCGGGCCCGTGCCCGCCGGAACGGTCTCGGTGAGCGTGGCCACGGCCGCCCGGCGTACCGCGGGATCCGGGTCGGTCAAAAAGGGCCGCAGTAGCGGGAGTTCGGGCTCGTCCTCGGTGAGGGCGAGCAGTTCCAGGATGCGCGGGGAGTGTGAGGCGGCGACCGTGCCGCGCGAAGGGGCGGTGCGGATGCCGGAACCGACCGGGGCGATGTCGCGCTGCCCGGCGGTGGCCACGTTCTCCGGGTGCACCTCGCCCAGATGGCGTGAGGCGCCGCCGCCGGGCGTGAATTCATCGACCGGGACCAGGTAGGGCTCCACCGGGCGTGCCGTGAACTCCATCGCCCCGGAAGGGGATTTGGACAGGTCCAGATGGTGCAGCCAGCCGTCGTCGTCGCGCTTCGGGTGATCCGTACGCTCGTGGTAGAGACCCCAGCGGGACTCCGTGCGGGCCAGCGACGAGCGGGCCGCCATCTCGGCGCAGTCCCGGATGAAACTCACCTCCGCGCAGCGCATCAGCTCGTGCGGGGTCGTGGCGCCCATCTCGTCGATCTCGCCGCGCATCCGCTCGAAGTGGTCGACGGCCAGCGAGAGCCGGGCGCCCGTCTTGGGCGGCGCCACGTAGTCGTTCACGAAGCGGCGCAGTTTGTACTCGACCTGCGGCTGCGGAGGACCGTCGGGGTTGCGCAGCGGGCGGTAGATCAGGTCGTGGGCGTCCCGCACCTGGGCCGTGGGCAACTCGCCCTCGTAGACGTCGAATCGAGAGGCGTCCGCACCCGCGAGGTCACCGAAGACGAACGCGCCGATCATGTAGTTGTGCGGCACGCAGGCCAGGTCCCCGGCGGCGTACAGACCGGGCACGGTGGTGCGCGCGTGCTCGTCCACGCGGACGCCCGACGCCGAGTGGCCGCCGCACAGGCCGATCTCGGAGATGTGCATCTCGACGTCGTGGGTGCGGTAGTCGTGGCCGCGGCCCGCGTGGAACGTACCCCGCGTCGGGCGCTCGGTGGAGTGCAGGATGCCCTCCAGGGCGCTGATGGACTCCTCCGGGAGATGGCTGAGCTTGAGATACACCGGACCGCGGTCGGAGTCGAGTTCGGCGGCGAACTCCGCCATCATCTGCCCCGACCAGTAGTCGGAGTCGACGAAGCGCTCGCCGTGCCGGTTGACCTGGTAGCCGCCGAAGGGGTTGGCGACGTAGGCACAGGCGGGGCCGTTGTAGTCCTTCATCAGCGGGTTGATCTGGAAGCATTCGATGCCGGTGAGTTCGGCACCGGCGTGGTAGGCCATCGCATAGCCGTCGCCCGCGTTGGTGGGGTTCTCGTACGTGCCGTAGAGGTATCCGCTCGCGGGCAGGCCGAGCCGGCCGCACGCGCCCGTCGCGAGGATCACCGCCCCCGCGCGCACGGTCACGAACTCGCCCGTACGCGTGTTGAATCCGACCGTGCCGACGGCCCTCCCCTCCGCGGTGAGCACCCGTACCGGCATCACGCGGTTCTCGATGCGGATGCGCTCGCGCATCTCGCGGCGGCGCAATTGCCGGTAGAGGACCTTCTTGACGTCCTTGCCCTCGGGCATCGGCAGGACGTACGAGCCGGAGCGGTGCACCTGGCGCACCGCGTACTCGCCGTGCTCGTCCTTCTCGAACTTCACGCCGTACGACTCAAGGCGCTGCACCATCGAGAAGCCGCGGGTCGCGGTCTGGCGGACGGTGGACTGGTCGACGATGCCGTCGTTGGCGCGGGTGATCTCGGCGACGTAGTCGTCGGGCTCGGCGCGGCCGGGGATCACGGCGTTGTTGACGCCGTCCATGCCCATGGCGAGGGCGCCGGAGTGGCGGACGTGGGCCTTCTCCAGGAGGAGGACGTCCCGGCCCTGCTCGGCCGCGGTGAGCGCCGCCATCGTGCCGGCCGTTCCGCCGCCGATGACGAGGACGTCACAGGAGAGCTCCAGGGCGTCGGTGACTGCGGGGATGTGCATGGAAGGGGGCCTCTCAGGTGCCGGGGGATCAGGTGCCGAGGGACGTCAGAACGGTGCGGCGCAGCTCTGCGGTGGCGGGGTCGCCGTGAGCCGTACGGTCGCGCGGGCGCGGCACGTCGAGCACGTCGAGGGCGTTGGGGGCGCCGGGGGCCCGGCCGGTACCGGAGCCGAGGAGGGCGACGCGATCGCCGAGGAAGAGCGCCTCGTCCACGTCATGGGTGACGAAGACGACGGTGGCACCCGTGCCGCGCAGCACATCGGCGAGCAGCTGCTGCATCCCGGCCCTGGTCTGTGCGTCGAGGGCGCCGAACGGCTCGTCCATGAGCACGGCCCGGGGCTCGCCCGCGAGGGCGCGCGCGAGCTGGACGCGCTGCCGCTGCCCGCCCGATACGCGGTGCGGCAGCCTGGCGCCGTGCCCGTCGAGGCCGACCCGCGCCAGCCAGCCCTCGGCCCGGGCGCGGCGCTCGCTCCGTCCCACCCCCTTGATGGCCAGGGGCAGTTCGACGTTGGCCCGCAGGGTGCGCCACGGCAGCAGCGCGTCGTCCTGGAAGATCAGCGCCCGTTCGGCGTGCGGTGCGGTGATGGGGTCGCCGTCCTGGGTGACCTCACCGCCCAGTGGCCGCAGCAGTCCGGCGAGGGTGCGCAGGAGGGTGGACTTCCCGCACCCCGAAGGGCCGACCACGGTGAGGATCTCGCCGGGGGAGACGTCCAGTTCGAGCCCGGTGAGTACGGGGGTGCCCTGCCGCCCGATCGACGCGTCGCGCAGGGTGAGCCGGGTGCCGCGCGGCGGGGCGAGGACGGGGGCGAGGGCGGTCTCGGGGGGAGTGGTCATGGCTCACGCCTCCTTCGTCTTCGTCGAGGTGAGGGGCTCGCGGTCCGGAGCGGCGGGCGGAGACGCGGGGTTCGGAGTCCCGGGCAGAGGCTCCGGGTCCGGAGCCCCGGGCAGCGCGCGGCGCGGCCCTCGCGAGGGAGACCGGCGTGGCACCAGGGCCTCGGTGCGGGACTCCGTGCGGGGGAGCCACCGCGTCACACGGCGGCCCAGAACCTCCACCGCCGTCGACGTCAGCCAGCCGAGCGCGCCGATCGTGACCATGCCGACGAAGACGCCGGGGTAGTCGACCACCGTGTAGTCCTGCCAGGTGCGGTAGCCCACGCCGTACTCCCCGGAGATCATCTCCGCCGAGATCACACAGATCCACGAGACGCCGATGCCGACGGAGAGCCCGCCGAGGATGCCCGGCAGCGCCCCCGGCAGGACCACCGAGCCGAGGACGCGCCAGCGCCCGCCGCCCATCGTGAGGACCGCCTCCTCCCACACCGGCGTCAGAGCGCGCACCGCGTGCCGCGTGGAGACCATGACGGGGAAGAACGCCGCGGTGAAGGTGATGAAGACGATGCCCTGCTCGTTGCTGGGGAAGAGCAGGATCGCCACCGGCACGAGGGCGATCGCCGGTATGGGCCGCAGCACTTCGAGGACGGGCCCGAGCAGATCGGCCGCCAGCCGCGAGCGGGCGATCGCCGTGCCGACGGCCACCCCGGCGACCGCCGCGAGCGCGAAGCCGGTGACGATGCGGCTGAGACTGTCGGTGAGGTCCTGCCAGTACGCCTCGCTGCCGACACGCTCCCCGAACTCCCGCGCGACGTCGACGACCGTCGGGAACTGCTCGAAACGCAGCCACACACTGACGTCGAACGCGGTCAGGAGCTGCCACAGGCCGAGCGCGGCGGCGAGCGAAAGGAGCCGTATCAGATGACGAACCGTCATGACGCCCGCTCCAGCGCCTTGTTGTATGAGATCTTACGAGCACCCGGGTGCGCCTTGATGTACGCGCCGGCGGTGGCGGGAGTGACGAAGGGCAGCAGCTTCTCGCCGTCCGCCACCCACACGGCCTTGTCGGCGAACCAGGGTGTGCCGGTGGTGGTGTCGGGAACGTACGCCGCGCGCACCTTGCCCTGCCGTGCCGCCGCCTGGCGCAGCAGCTCCGCCGGACTGTCGAAGGACCGGGTCCTGCTCTCGCCCTTGAGCCAGAGTTGGCTGCGGGGCGGCTTCGGGGTGGCGCTCAGCGCGGAGGCGTATCCGTCGCCGTACGCCTTCTTCACGTACCGCTCGTCGACGAAGCCGTCCACGTCCACGTCGCCCACCAGCTTCGCCGATTTCAGTACGGGCACGTCCTTCTTCAGCGCGGCCACCAGCGCGGGCTTGATCGTGGGGTCGAACGTGGCGATGCCGTGCGCGCCGTTGTAGAGGTAGACGACCTCGGCCGGGAGGCCGGTGGCCTTCGCCACCGACTCGGCCGCGGCGACCGGACGCTTGTTGAGATAGCCGGTCGCCTTGTTCTGCGCGCGCAGGAAGTCCTCCAGGACGCCTGGCCGCTTCTTCGCGAAGTCCTCGCGCGCGGTGACCCCGTGGAAGGTCGGCAGATTCAGCTCCGCGCCGTCGTACAGCGCCCGTGCCCGGTCCTGGAAGGCCAGCAGACCCGGCCACGCCACGAACTGCGAGAGCGCGTCGGCACTGCCCGCCTGGAGCGCCGAAGCGCCGACCGCGGGCTGCTGGTTGAGCTTGCGGATGCCTTCCTCGGGGTCGATACCCGCCTGCCGCAGCGCCCGTACGAGCGTGCCGTCCGCGGCCGATCCGACGCTCGTCGAGACCTTCTTGCCGCGCAGGTCGGACAGCGACGAAAGCTTCGAACCAGGCGCGGTGACAATGGTATTGAGGCCACCGCGGAGGTTGTAACCCGTCACGGAGACGAGCTTCGTCGGCCGGTTCAGCTGGGTGCCGCGGGCCGCGTTGATCAGCAGGGGGAAGTCGCCCATCGAACCGATGTCGATCTTCCCGGCGGTCATCTGTGCGGTGATCGGTGCGCCGGTGGCGTAGTCCTGCCACTTCACCTTGTAGGTGACGCCCTCGCGTTTGCCGCGTGCGGCGAGTTCGCGCTCGAAGTAGCCGAGCGACCGCAGGAGCGTGCCCGCGGTGACGGTGTTGATGGTCTTGGACTGATAGCCGATGGTGACGGTGACCGTGCCGGACTCGTCCGCGCTCGCCCCGCCGCAGCCCGCGAGCGGGACCGTCAGGAGGGCGGCGAGGGCCGTGTTGAGTGCCGTGCGTTTCAGAGGAGCCGTGTGTTTCGGGGGAGCCGTGCGTTTCATGGAAGGGGGAACCTCTCGGCCTTCGGCGGCCTTCGTCGGCGGCTTCACCGGAGCAGGTAGGGCATGTTGACCGTGACCGCGTCGGTGGGGCAGCGGGCCGCGCACGGCCCGCAGTACCAGCACTCGTCGACGTGCATGAAGGCCTTGCCGCTCTCCGGGTTGATCGCGAGCGAGTCGAGCGGACACATGTCGACGCAGAGCGTGCAGCCGTCGATGCACTTCGACTCGTCGATGGTCACGGGCACGTCGGCGCGCTGGGGGGCCAGAGGCATGGCTGTCTCCCGGAAAGTGGTGGCGGGGAAAAGTAAAAGGTCAGAAGGTCAGCAGGTCAGAGGGCGCGGTGCAGCAGCCCGCTCATGGCGATGCGGTCACCGCGGAAGCGGATGAACTCCAGGTCCACGGGGCGCCCGTCGGACAGCGAGGTGAGGCGTTCGAGCATGAGCACGGCAGCACCGCGCGGGGCTTCGAGAACGGCGGCGGAGTGCACGTCGGCGTTGACGGCCTCCAGGGTGATCTCGGCGGTGCCGAGCGGCTGCCCGGTCAGGGTCTCGAGCAGCCGGAACACATCCGTGTTCTCCAGGTCGCAGCCGATGAGACCGGCGCCGATGTCCATCGGGATGTAGGTGAGGTCGAGCGAGAGCGGCAGGCCGTTCAGCCTGCGCAGCCGCTCGATGTAGAGCACGTCGGTGTGCTCCACGAGGCCCAGCCGCCGGGCCACGGGTGCGGGCGCGGGGACGGGGCCGACCGTACGGACTTCGTTGGTGACGTCGCCGTGTTCGTGCAGGGTCTCGGCGAGGCCCTGCAACCGGTCGAGGCCGTGCGGGTACTTCTCGGACACCACGACGGTGCCCACACCGGGCTGCCGTTCGAGCAGCCCTTCCGTACGAAGGAGATCGAGCGCCTGCCGGACGGTGTTCCGGGACACGCGGTAGTCGTTGCCGAGCGTGCCCTCCAGCGGCAGCACACCGCTGGGAAAGCCCCCGGTGCGCACCTGGTGACGCAACAGGTCGGCGAGCTGCCGCGCCTGGTCCGCGCGCAGCCGGCGCCGTCGTGCGGCGGCGACCGGCACAGTGTGCTCGCGGATACGTTCGGCTGGCATGCGAGGGACCATACCGACGCCACCCCGGCCGTGGTGTTGCCGGAGTATTGCGCCACTCGGCGGACCCCGCGTACCGGCTCTGACCTGTGTGTTCGTGAATCCGGCGGGGAGATCTGCCACGACGGGCCGGGTTGTGGTCCCGCCGGGCGAGGAGAGCGCCCTTTCGGTCAGGGCCTTGGAGTGTCGCCGGGTAAGTTGCGAATTATCCGTCTATATGTAGTGCGGTAAAACTCCCGGGCCGCGGCCTGCGGAGAACGAACGAGATCCCCGAGCGAGAGGCACACGTGAGGCTTGCGAAGCTGAGCCGCGGAGCGACCGTTTCCGCCGCAGTGGTGATGTCCGCAGTCGCCTCCACCGGGCAGGCCGTCCCGATCGACGCCGGTACCGGTACCGGTGTGAGGGCGGCGGCCAATCTGCAGATCTCGAAGTCGGTGACACCCGATCCGCTGGTCATCGGCGACGACGCCGTCTACACCCTGACCGTGACGAACAGCGGTGACGAGGACGCCTCGGGCGTGACGGTGAGCGACCAGTTGGGGGACGGGGTCAGCGTCGGCGGACTCCCGGACTCCTGCACGGCACAGGGGCAGACGGTCACCTGCGGAGGCTCGGGCGTCACCGTACCGGCGGGCGGCACGCGTGAGTTCCGGATCCCGGTCACCGTGGACCCGTCCCTCTCCGACGGAACCAACATCAGGAACCAGGCCGATGTCCTCCAGGACGGCTCACAGAGGGCCTCCACCACCTTGATCTCGCAGTCCACCACCCTGACGGACGTGGAGATCACGAAGACGGCGACCCCGCAGGTCGAGGCGGACGGGACCTACACCTTCACTCTGACGGTGACCAATCACGGCCCTTCCAACGCCGTCGACGTCACCGTCCAGGACCCCACGGACGGCAACCTCTCCTCCATCGTGGAGCGCCCCGAGGAGTGCCCGGACTCCGGTCTCACCATCACCTGCCCTCTCGGTACCCTCGCCCCGGACGAGACGCGCACGTTCACCGTCACCATGCGCGCGAACCCCGACGCGGAGGGCCAGGCCATCCCCAACTGCGCCCAGGTCTACACCGGTTCGCGGGAGAACAACACCGAGAACAACCGCTCCTGCGCCACCACGGACGTAGTCCCGCCGGACACACCCACCCCGACGCCGACGCCGACGCCGACGGACGAGCCCACGCCGACCCCGACGCCCACCGATGAGCCCACGCCGACGCCCACGGACGAGCCGACCCCGACGCCGACCGACGAGCCGACTCCGACTCCCACGGACGAGCCCACGCCGACGCCGACCGACGAGCCCACGCCGACGCCCACGGAAGAGCCGACCCCAACCCCCACCGACGAGCCCACGCCGACGGACGAGCCGACTCCCACCGACGAGCCGACGCCGACGGACGAGCCGACCCCCACCGACGAGCCGACGCCGACGGACGAGCCCACATCGACGGACGAGCCCGCGCCCAGCCCGTCCACGACGCGGGAACCCACCCCCACCCCCGCTCCCTCGGACACCGGCGGTCCGGAGTCCCCCTCTCCGACCTATCCGGGCTCGCACCCCGACGAGCTGGCCGAGAGCGGGCAGCGCGACATCGCGCTCCTTGGCATCGGATTCGCAGCAATCACTCTGGTGGGAATCGGCATCCTGCTCAGGCGCACTCTCAGGCGCCGCTGAGGGCAGGGGCTCAGCGCTCGGGGTCGAGGAGCGTGTTCCCGGCGTTGCCGTTCAGGACCTGGTGTGCCACGTCGGTGAGCTTGAGCTGACGGTTCCGGGCGTACGTCCGCATACGGGCGTACGCCTGGTCCGCGCTGCATTTACGGGAGTTGGAGAGGTATCCCTTGGCCTGCTCGATGACGATGCGGGTGTCGAGGGTGGTCTGGAGCCGCGCGATCTGCGTCATCTGTTCGTGCACGACCTGCTGCTGGACCACGCAGATGGCGGCACTGTCCGCCAGCGCCCCGGCCAGCCGTAACTCGGCATCGTCCAGGGGTCTTTGCTGGTCGTGGTAGAGACTCAGGGCGCCCACCACCGTGTCCTGGTGGCGCAGCGGGATCGTGGCGACCGAAGTGAAGCCGAGCAGCAGGGCGCGCGGCGTGAACCGGGGCCAGCGCGGACAGGCGTTCTCGGCGTCGAACCGGGTCTCGGAGACGAGAGTCCGGGAGTCACAGCAGTCCCGGCAAGGGCCCTCGTCCCATTCGAGACCGAAGAGCTCAAGAGCGCGGGTGTACTCGTCGGAGGCCACCACCTCCGCGCCGCGGCCGTGCGGAACATCCAGCAGAGCACCGGACGCCGACACGTCCAGGAGCTCCACGCAGTGTTCCGTCAGCGTGTGCAGAACGTCGGTCGCGCTCACGTCCCGCACCATCGGGGCAGCGAGATCCCCGAACGCGGACGCCAGCCGCTCCTCGCGCTGCCACTCGGACATGGCGGTCATGCCGCCTCTCCCTTCCGTGGGCACACCGTCCACAGCATCCGGCGACCGTCAGCCGAGGCTTCGTCGCGCGGAAGGCGGTGTGAGGGGCCGGCCGCAGGGGACCGGGGGATGTGTCCCGCTGGCGACGGAACCTTGGTCCCCCTTGTCGACGGTCGCCCAATGCCAGCAACAGAACCGCGTTCATGCTCCAGTTGAGGAATTCACGGAATCCTCTCCACGCTACCGCGAACGGTCTCCTCATATCGGACACATTTCGAACAGATTCGGTCGGAAGGTAGTAAGGAACGCAATTAACCGGTTCCTATTCTTTCTGTTGAAAGAAGGATTACGGTCCCTTCGTTCGCGGTGGCATGGGAAAGAATCCCGAAGTGCGCTCCTGGTAGGCGGCGTAGCCGGGCCGCTGGGCCATGTGCCGTTCCAGGAGCGCCTTGCCGCTGCCCCGCGTCAGCAGATACGTCATGACCAGGGGCGAGACGATCGTGGCGGCCGCCGCCGCGGGCGCCTCGCACGTGATGAGGAACAGGCCCCACCAGACGCAGAAGTCGCCGAAGTAATTCGGATGGCGCGTCCAGGACCACAGGCCGCGATCCATGAGCCGGCCCTTGTTGGCCGGATCCGCCTTGAACCGCGCCAGTTGGTGATCTCCGACCGCCTCGAAGACCAGGCCGACCAGCCACACGAGCCCCCCGACGGCGGCGAGCGCACTCATCGGGCCCGTGATGTAAGCGGCGGCCTGCACGGGCAGCGACACCAGCCACACCAGGCCGCCCTGCAGCAGATAGACCATGCGCAGGGCGTACGCGGCCCGGCTGCCCGGAGCCTTGGACAGCATCCGCTCGTAGCGCGGATCCTCGCCGTGGCCCCGGCCGCGCCAGGCGATGTGCCCCGCGAGCCGCAGGCCCCACACCATCGTCAGGGCCGTCACGAGCAGCCGCCGCCCGTCGTCGCCGTGGCCCGCCGAGAGGACGTACGTCGTGAGGGCCACGGCCGCGAAGGCGACCCCCCAGGCGATGTCCACGATCCGGTGCAGCCCGCGGACCAGCGCGCACGCGAAGGTGATCAACAGGACGGCCAGCGAAGTGAGCGCGGCGAAGCCGAGATTGACGCCGAACGCGCCCCAGTCGAAGCCGCTCACGACGCACCGTCCCCGCGGTACCAGTCAGCCGTCGTGGCGGGCATCCCCGACCGGCCCCGGTCACCGGTCCGTACGGCCAGAATCTGGTCCACGCCCATGCGCCTCTCCTCGAACGCGAGCGATCCGCCCACGAGATACAGCCGCCACGTCCTGGCCGCCTCCGTCCCGACCAGCGAGACGAACTCCGTCCAGCGTTCCTCCAGCGTGACGCGCCACGCGTCGACGGTGCGTACGTAGTGCTCGCGCAGCGACTCGGCCGCACGCACCTCGAAGCCCGCCGCCTCCCACAGGCCGACCGTCTCGCCCACGGGCCGCATGTGCATGTCCGGCGCGATGTACGACTCGATGAACGCGCCGCCGCCCGGCGCCTTGGAGCCGCGGGACATCTGCTGGACGAGGATCCGGCCCTGCGGCCGCAGCAGACCGAACAGCTGGGCCGCGAACCCCGGATACTCCTCGTCCCCGACGTGCTCGCCCATCTCGATGACGCTGACGGCCTCGTACTCCCCGCTCTCGATGTCGCGGTAGTGCCGAAGCTGCACGTCGACCTGGTCCTCCAGACCGCGTTCCCGCACCCGCGCCCGCACGAAGTTCCGCTGCTCGCGGGAGAGCGTCACCGCCGTGACCTGCGCCTTGTACTGCTCGGCCGCGTAAAGGGTGAGAGCCCCCCAGCCGCAGCCGACGTCGAGCAGCCGGGTTCCGCGGGCCAGGCCCAGCTTCCGGCAGATGAGCTCCAGCTTGGCGCGCTGGGCCTCCGCGAGACCGTAGCGCGGGTCCTCGCTCTCCCAGTAGCCGCAGGAGTACGCCATCGAGGAGTCGAGCAGCAACTCGTAGAAGCGGTGGGACACGTCGTAGTGGTGGCTGATGGCCGCGCGGTCCCTGGCCGTGCTGTGCCGTGTTCCGCGCAACCGGGCGCGGCCCGCCGGTGCCTTCGGCGGCGGGCCGACCGCACCGAGCCTGGCCGCCGCCTTCAGGGCGGACGCCAACTGCGCCACACCGGGCCTGGTCGGGGAGAGCCGCTGCTCACGAGCTCCGGCCCACATGGTCCGCAGCCCGTCGGCGAGGTCGCCCTCGATGTCGATGTCACCGGTGATGTACGCCTCGGCCAGGCCGAGTTCGCCCGGCCGCCACAGCAGTCGGCGCAGCGCGCGGCGGGAGCGGACGATCACGACCGGGGCCCCGGCCGGTCCGCATTCACTGCCGTCCCAGGCGCGCAGCCGAAGCGGCACGGGGCCGCCGAGAACGTCGGCGAGAAGGCCGCCCAGCCTTTCGGCGGTCGAAGTCACTGCTCTGCTCCTTGTCCGGTCAGCTGGATCTGGTGCACGTCGAGGTAGCCGGAGCGGAAACCCGCCTCGGAATAGGCGAGATAGAAGTCCCACATGCGCCGGAAGGTGGCGTCGAACCCCAGGTCTCCCACCGCCTCGTCCCGCTGTGCGAACCGTTCGCGCCACAGCTTCAGCGTCTGCGCGTAGTGCGCGCCGAAGCCCTCGCACGCGGTCACCCGCAGCCCGGTGTGGGTGTGTGCGGTCTCCTCGACGGCGCGCACGGAGGGCAGTTGCCCGCCGGGGAATATGTACTTGTGCACCCAGGTGTAGGTGTTCCGGGCGGCGATCATGCGGTCGTGCGGCATGGTGATCGCCTGGAGTGCCACCGAGCCGCCGGGCGCGAGGAGAGTGTCCAGGGTCCGGAAGAAGGTGGGCCAGTACTCCGCGCCGACCGCCTCGATCATCTCGACGCTGACGATCGCGTCGTACTGCCCTTCCACCCGGCGGTAGTCGCACAGGTCGATGCGGACCCGGTCCTCGTGCCCCGCGGCGCGCACGCGTTCCCCGGCCAGGTCGCGCTGTTCGGCGGAGAGGGTGACCGAGTGGACGTCCGCGCCCCGCGCCGCCGCGCGGATGGCCAGGGCGCCCCAGCCGGTGCCGATTTCGAGCAGCCGGGTGCCGGGGCCCACGCCGCACAGGTCGAGCATCCGGTCGATCTTGCGGTGCTGTGCCGTCTCCAGATCGGACCAGGCCGCGGGCAGCCGCTCGAAGAGCGCCGAGGAGTAGCTCAGGGACTCGTCGAGGAACTGCGCGAACAGGTCGTTCGACAGGTCGTAGTGATGACGGATGTTGGCCTGCGCGCCGTCGGGGGTGTTGCGCTGCCCGGCCGGCTTCCTGGGTGCCCAGAGGGCGCGCAGCCGCTGCAGCGAGGGCGGTACCAGCGTGGCCGCGTGCTCGGCGAACACCGCGAGCACCGCGACCAGGTCCTGCGCGTCCCATTCGTGGGCCATGTACGACTCGCCGAAACCGACGAGACCGTTCGTCCCGATGCGCCGCATGAAGCTGTCGGGGTCATGCACCTCGAGCAACGGGCCGCCCTCGCCCAGGCGTTCGCCGCCGCCCATCGCGACCGTCAGCGGCAACCCGTTCAGGGCGTGGCGCACGACGCTCCGGGTCAGCGCGAGGCGCACCGCGGAGCAGCGCGGAACGGCCACGACATCGGGCCACCGTTCGGCGTCCATCGGGCCCCGCGGACGGGAAACGCCGGGTGAACCGGATACGGACGAACTCACTTCATGCCCTCCTGGGGACGGTGTCTGGGTCGGTGCTGTACGGGCAGGCCGCGCAGCCACAGGGCGATGCCGTGCCGCCGGATGGCCGCCGAGACGGCCACTGTGGACCAGGGGTGGCGGACGGCAGCCCGCAGCAGCACCCCGGCCGTCGCCCGCCGGCGCTCTCCGCGCACGGTCGCCGTGAACCTCCGCGCGCCGCCCTGCCGCAGGTGCAGGGTGATGCCGAGGCGCTCGTCCGGCACGGGAAGGCGCATGCGGTACTCGCCCTCGACGGGGAAGAAGGGCGAGACGTAGAACTCCTTGGGCACGTCGGCGTCCTGTGCCGCCTCGGGGCCCAGGAGATAGCAGTGCCGCTCGCCGTAGGTGTTGTGCACCTCGGCCACGACACAGCGCAGCTCCCCGTCCGGGCCGTGGCACCAGTACAGGGAGAGCGGGTTGAAGACGTATCCGAGGACGCGGGCGTGGGCGAGCATCAGCACGCGGCCCCCGTCGAGCGTGATGCCGTTTTTGGCGAGGAATGCTTCCAGCCCGGCCTTTATGTCCGTGGTCCGGCCGCCGAAGTGGTCGCGTCCCTCGAACCGGGCGAGGGGACGCAGCGCGCGGGGCAGCCGGGGAGGCGCGTCCAGGTCGATCAGCCACAGGTACGTGCGGTGGGCGAGCTTGTACTGACGCGGGCTCGTGCGGACATGGGTGATGAGGCTCGGATACAGCGCGGGTTCCGGCCCGGGGGACGCGTTCACCAGCGCACCCCCATCGCCAGGGCCGCCTCGACCCCCGAGCGGCAGCCGTCCTCGTGGAATCCCCAGCCGTGATAAGCGCCCGCGAAAGCGGTGACAGGACCGTTCAGCGAGGGCAGCCGGCGTTGCGCGGCGAGTGACTCCGGGGTGTAGACGGGGTGTTCGTACGCCATCCGGGCGAGGACCCGATCGGGGCTCACCAGGCTTTTGCCGCCCAGGGTCACCACGTACCTCTCGGGGGCGTCGAGATGCTGCAGGCGGGTCATGTCGTAGCTGACGCGCACGTGGTCGGTGGTGGCCGCGCACGAGGGGAGCAGATAGTTCCACGAGGCGCGCGCGGCCTGGCTGCGGGGCAGGACCGAGGTGTCGGTGTGCAGTTGGGCGGGGTTGCTCGAATAGCGGAAGGCCCCCAGAACCTCGCGCTCCTGCCCGGTCGCGTCCGCGAGCAGGCGCAGCGCCTGGTCCGGGTGGACCGCGATGACCACGGAGTCGTAGGCGTCGGTCGTGCCGTCCTCGGTGGTGACCTCCACGCGGCCGTCACCACGGCGCACGGACCGCACCGGCGTGGATATCCGCACCTCCTGGAGCTGCTTGCCGATGCGCTCCACGTACTCGCGGGAGCCGCCCGCCACGGTGCGCCAGGCGGGCGATCCCGTCACGGCGAGCATCCCGTGGTGGTCCAGGAACCGGAACAGATAGCGGGCCGGATAGCGCAGGGCCGTGCCCGGCGGGCAGGACCACACCGCCGACACCAGGGGCACCGCGAAGTGCCGCACGAAGTACGCGGAGAAGCGGTGCCGGGCGAGGAACGCGCCGAACGTCTCGGCGGGGTCCGTGCCGTCCGGGTCTTCCGCGACGGCCAGGAACTCCGATGCCCTGCGGTGGAAGCGCGGTACCTCGGAGAGCATCCGCAGATACGGGCCGCGCAGCGCGTTGCGCGGCTGCGCGAACAGGCCGCGCGGGCCGCGCGCGCCCGCGTATTCGAGGCCGCAGCCCTCGCACCGCACGGACATGCTCATCTCCGCCGGGCGCGAGGTGACGGCCAGTTCCCGGAACAGACGCAGCAGGTTCGGGTAGGTGCGGTCGTTGTGCACGATGAAGCCGGAATCCACGCTGCGTGTCCGGCCGTCCGTCGCCGTGACGTCGTGGGTGTGGGCATGACCCCCCAGGCGGTCGCCCGCCTCGTAGAGGGTCACGTCATGCGCGGATCGCAGGATGTAGGCG
Organism: Streptomyces sp. NPDC046925; assembly: GCF_040644915.1. NCBI lineage: Bacteria > Bacillati > Actinomycetota > Actinomycetes > Kitasatosporales > Streptomycetaceae > Streptomyces > Streptomyces sp. NPDC046925. The sequence continues at coordinate 1,359,301 of NZ_JBEYWZ010000001.1, forward strand.
GCGGTGAGCCCCGCCACCCCCGATCCGACCACCGCGGTACGCCGTCGCTGTTCTCTCATGCCGTCCCATCTCCTCGTCCGGACCCGCCGGACGTGCTCTGAAGATGATTCGGAGCGGCATGGACCATGGTTTGGTCACGAGCGCCACGATCTCTGCTTTCACCGCGGCATGCCGCGGCTTTGCGTCACTGCGTCCTGGTTTGTCTCACCAGGAGGTATCGGTGGAGGGAAACTGGTCGGCGATCACGGCGGGGAGTTCGGCAAGCCCCAGGAACCCGGCCACCGCCCTGCCGGTCAGCGCGTGCCACGCCGGTGCCCGTCGCAGCATGGCGTGGTCGCTGCCGTCCATCAGCACGCTGGCCGCCTCCGCGCCCGCGGCACCGGCGCGGGCCGCGAAGGCCAGCGACGACCTGGGGTCGGTCGTACGGTCCCGGTCGCCGTGCAGCAGCACCACGCGACGGCCGCGCAGTTGCTCCACGGGGTCTTCCGCGGGGCACCAGGGGGCGAGGCCGACCACCCCGCGCACCAGCGGATTCCCGGCGGCCCGCAGCGCGGCGCGGGCCCCCATCGAGTGCCCCACCAGGACGGTCGGCACGTCACCCGTGAGTTCTTCGAGCTCACGCAGGGCCCGGCGGGCGTCCTGGGCCGCGTCCTCCCGGTCCCCGTTCCAGCCGCGGTGGCGGTAGCGCACCCGCCCGATCAGTACGTCGCCACCCGCCGTCGACCGGCGGATGGCGCTCTCGAAGACCCGCAGCCGCGCACCCGGCAGATTCCACGGCGGGGGCGCAGCGGTCCCGTGCTCACGGCCGCCGTGCAGCATGAGCACGGCGGCGCGTGGCTTCTCGACCGGTCCTTGCGGCACGAGCGCGGCACGGGGGCCATCGCGGAAGGGCACAGGGTCTCCTCGGCATGTCGGCGACCGGCCGTACGCGCCGGACGTGACTGATTCGGAGCCGCGCCGGTGTCGGATGGGTCGTACGCCGCGGTTGCCTCCGCCACCGCCCCTCATCGGCTCCGATCGGCCCGGCCCGCCTAGGGCCGCGAGCCGACCTCGTCCAGGGTCTCACCGTCCTTCATGCGCGCCCGCACGGTCACATCGGGGTCCGCGGGAGCCTTGACGGCCAGTGATCTGTCCTTTCCGGACGCCTTGACCTCGCCCGTCACATCGATCCCGGTGACCTCGCGGCTGCCCGCGGCCAGGAGGTAGTGCTGCCCGGAGCCCGCCGTCCAGGGGGTGCTGGCCACGATGTGCTGGCCGAACCGGCTGCAGGAAGCGGTCGACCGTGCCTGTCCGACGAGCTTCGCCGGTGCGGTGGCAGACTCCTTGGACGTACGGAACTGCACGAGGATGTCGCCGGGGCCGCGCCAGGTGAAGGCCCGGGTACAGGACCACACCGCGTCGCCCCCTCGCTCGGGCAGGTCCTGCTCGGCGAAGTCCCACTGGTTGACGGCCCGAACCCCGCTGTGGCGCATCTCGGGGAGCCGGCACGCGGTGCGGGCCCAACTCAGCAGCGCCGCCGTACTGGTGGCTTCGCGGGGCTGCCGGGGCGGTGCTCCGGTGCCGGGCAGGGGAGTGTAGCTGAGATGTACGGGGGTGAGGCCGCCCAGGTCGGCGACGAGGAAGGCGTGCTTCTCCACGATCTTGCTGGAGGAGCGCAGTTGCAGCACCGGCAGGCTGTCGCACGATCCCTTGCCCGGCAGTTCGGGGACGGCGTCGGTGACGCCCTCGTCCGACACGTCCAGCGGACGGCCGGGGGAGTTGGGGGTCAGCAGGTCACGGGTCTGGGCCTCGGCGATCCAGGGAGCGGTGAGGTAGCGGACCTTGCCCGCCTTGCGGCTGACGACGAGGGACGCGGCCGTGGTCACGTCGGCCTCGTCGCTGCGGGTGATGTCCAGGGACGCGGGGTCCAGGGGGGAGGGCGGTTCGACGTAGCGGACGACGCGCCGACCGTCGTGGAACAGGACGACCGCCTCCCCGTCGACCTCGCCCGCGTACAGCAACTGGGTGTTGCCGGGCGGCGGTTCGTCGCTGGTGGCCTTGGCGACGCTGACCCGGGTGCCGGACGGCGGCTTGGTCCAGGTGGCGAGGGCGCGAGTGACGAGACCGGTGTCCCCGACGCGTGAGCCCCGCGCCGGCCACGCCGTGAAGTCCACGCGCGAGGTGTCGGCCCAGCTGTCACGCGGGGTGTGGACCAACTGGGCGGCGTCGATCGCGGGCTGTACGTCGATGGTCCGGGTTGGCTCGTCCGACGGTGAGAGCCCGACGGTGGTGGCCAGTACCGCACAGCAGAGGGCGGTGATCCCCGCGGTGAGCCAGGCGAGCCGGAACCGGCGTCTGCGGCGCAGCAGATCGGTTGGGCGGGTCTGCACGGAACAGGCGTCGAACTCCCGCGAACGCAACAGCGTTTCCGTCGCCCCGCCCGCGGTCGCCTCCAATCCGCGGGCGGCGATCAGCGCCTGCTCGGGCTCCGGCACATCGGCCGCGGTGAGCAGCTCGGTGACCTCGGAGCGGGACAGGCCCTCCAGCTGGAGCAGCACGAACGCCGCCCGGGCGGGGGCGGAGACCTCGGAGAGCGCCTGCCCCAGGGCGATCTCCTCGCCGCCGCCCGCACGGGGGAAGAGCTTCAGCCCCCAGACCACCGGGAGCATGGGGCGCAGTGCGCGGGGAGACGGCAGGAAGCCCGGCCAGCCGCGCGGACGACGGTCATGGGCGAGCGCCGCGTGCACCACGCTCGCTCGTGTGCGGGTCAACGCGGGGACGGGGGCGCTTCTTCGCTGTCCCGGCACACGGTGGTCTGCTCGCGCTATGCGGAATCCGGGCAGGGAGCGCTGGACCAGAGCGTGCGCGACGAGAACGCGCCGGTGCCTGCTGAGGGTGTGGGGGAGCGTGAGATAGGCGAGGAGTACGAGCCGGGTGTACTGGTCGACGATGACGGCTTCGGCCTGGTCACGGGCCACCCGCCCGGACACTCTCGCGGAGCGCCGTTGCGATGTGCTCATCGATCAAGAGCCTTCCAAAGGCTGACGACGTTGCGTCCTGACCACGTTCAAACGAGTGAATCTTGGGATGGTCACAGCCGACGCGCCGACGCGGGGTCAGGCCAGGTCAAGTCAGGTGAGGTAAGTCGCCGGTGCCGGTGCCGGTGCCGGTGCCGGTGCCGGTGCCAGGCGGCAGGGGGCAGGGCGGAGGCGGCGACGGCGGCGTCCGGGCGGAGGAGGCTCACGCCTCGCCACTCCACCGGGACGGCCTGCGCCCGTCGCCACCTCCGTTCGTCCGGTCCGGGTCCCTCACAACCCTGTCGGACACAGATGATTCGTCGGCGCGTGCGGAACGGATTGGCCCTTTTCACCGCGGTACGCGACGCGCTTCGCCGACGTGTACGGCGACGCCCTGTCCGGTCGGCGCGCGCGGGGGAAGCCGTCGGCGCGAGCGGAGGAGGCCGCGTAACCGATGATCTTGCTCTCGCGTTGGTCGGCCGGGACCCGGCACCTCAGGCCGGGCCATGACGAAAGCTTGAGGGGCACTCATCATGCGCATCCTGCTCAACATGCACGGCATCACCAGGAAGATCGTCGCGTGGACCGGCGCCATGGCCGCGGCGCTCGGCTGCGTCGTCGTCGGCGCGCCGCCCGCTGCGGCCGACGGCAAGTGGTGCAACCACTCGGTCTGCATCGAGACCTACGACAGCGGCACGTATCTCGGCAGGGTCGAGGTGTCGGTGGTCAACACCAACCAGCCGCACCGCATCAGCGCACGCGTGTGGACCACCAACGGCTGGAGCGCCCACACCAAGGTGGAGGACGTCGCCGCGTTCAGGACCTACCGGGACCAGGCCTACCCGCAGCGCCACTTCCCGGCGGGCACCCGGCTCTGCGCGGAGGGCTTCCGCGGCGGCGACAGCGTGGGCCTCCCCTGCGTCACCCTGACCGACTGACCCCGTTACCCGTCACCCGTACTGGCGGCAGTGGCCGGAGAAGACGGCCCGGACGCGTGCGGTGACGAGGCCGAGGGCTGCCTGCGACGCGGCGATGTCGGGATCCGTCCCGGCGTCGGAGCCGAGTTGCAGGGCCAGTCCCTCGGTCAGGCAGTGGAGTTCGAGGGCGGCGAGGTCCGGGTCGGTGTCGGCCGGGACCTCGCCGCACTCTTTGCCGTTGTGGACGGCCGTGGCGAGCATCGAGCGGATGAGCCTGCCCGTCTCGGCGTGGGACCGGGCCAGGCGGGGGTTGTCGACGGTGCGGCCCAGGAAGGCGAGCACCACCCGGTGCGCCGAGCGGCGGCGCGCGTCCGCCGGGAGCCATTCGCTCAGCCCCTCGACCACCACGTCACGGATCGGCAACTTCTGCCGCGTGGCCCGTTCGCCCAGGGTGGAGACCCGGTCGAGGATCTTCCGGACGACGCGTTCGTGGGTGAACAGCAGCATCTCGTCCTTGGTCGGGAAGTAATGCTGCACATGGCCGACCGAGAAACCCGCCGTCGCGGCGGTGCGCGCCACGGTGACCCGGTCGAGCCCTTCTTCGGTGACCAACTTCTGTACGGCGTCGGCGACCTGGATGCGCCTTGCTTCGTGATCGACGACCTTCGGCATGCCGTCAGGGTATCCGCCGACGGCCTTGCGGAACGTTTTTACCATATGCTCATATGGTAAAAACGCCGGACGCCGACCAGGGGAGGACTGCGGACATGGCAGGGGAAGTGAGGGGGCGCAGGCATCATTGGCCCACGTTCTTACGGCAGTTGATACTTGTGGTGCTCCTCGCGGGAGTGGTGGCGACGGGTCCGACTCCACCCGTCGCGGCTGCTGAGGCGGCTGTTGAGGCGGCGGACTGGTCGGAGGTGGACGCGTTCGTGCGCGGCCGACTCGACGCGACGGACACACCCGGCGCCGCGCTCGCCGTGATCGAGGACGGCCGCGTCGTGCACCAGCGGGGCTTCGGCGAGGACGGCCGGGGGCGGCCGGTCACGCCCGACACCCCCTTCCTGTGGGGCTCGCTGTCCAAGCCGGTGACCGGCCTTGCCGTGCTCCAGCAGGTGGAGGCGGGCCGCGTGAAACTCGACGCGCCGGTGCGCGCATATCTGCCGTGGTTCCGTCTTTCCGACCGGGAGGCGTCCGACCGCATCACCGTCCGGCATCTGCTGACCCACACCAGCGGCATCCCCACCTCGGCGTCCGGCGAGATCGGGGACCGCTACGACAATGCCCCCGGCGCCCTCGCCGACGCGGCCCGCGATCTCGCGCGGGTCGAACCCGCCGACCGGCCCGGCGGCTCCTATGAGTACTCCAGCGCCGGTTACGCCGTACTCGGCGCCCTGGTCGAAGAGGTGACCGGACGGCCGTTCGGCACCTACCTGCACCAGAAGATCCTCGACCCGCTCGGCATGCGGCACGCCGTCGCCACGGAAGGCGACTTCACCCGCGAGCGGGTCGCACCCGGCCACCGCTCCGTCTTCGGCACCGCCGTCCCGTTCGACGCGCCCTACGACACTTCGGGCGTCCCGTACGGCCATGTGGGCGGCAGCGCAGAGGACTTGACCCGGTTCGCCCTCGCCGAACTGGGCGGCGGCGTCCTGGACGGCCACCGGGTGCTTTCGGCGAAGGGGATCGCCGACAGCCAGCGCGGGCACGTCGAAAGCAGCGCGGGCCGCTACGGCCTCGGTTGGTCGGTCGGCACGCTCAAGGGCACGGGTGAGCGCATGGTCTGGCACGACGGGGCGCTGCCCGGCCACCACGCGATGCTGGTCATGCTGCCCGACAGCGACCGCGCCGTGATCGTCCTGCAGAACGCCTACCACCAGCTGCGCGCGAAGGAGTTCGCCGACGCCGCGATCGGGGCGGCGCAGCTGCTCTCCGGCGCCGCGCCCCGCACCACCCCGGCGGACGGGTTCGCCGTCGCCCTGCCATGGGCCACGGCCGCCCTCGTCGCGGTGTTGCTCCTGAGCGCGGTCGCCCCGGCCCTGCGCCAACTGCCGGGACGGCGCGCCGCGGTCCGGGCCCGCTCCCGGCGCAGGATCGCCCTCACCACCGTCGCGTCGGCCGCCGCCGCGCTGGCGACAGCGGCGCTCCTGTGGCAGCTGCCCGCGTTCCTCGGGGGCACGCTCCCGATGGCGCTGCTGTGGCTGCCCGACGTGGGGTGGGGTCTGGTGGCCGCCATCGCTCTTGCCCTGCTGCTGGCCCTGGAGCGGACGGCGCTCGGTGTCCTGGATCTGCGACGAGACAGCGGCAGCCGCCGAGAGCGGCGGATGGCCGGGGCCGCGTGACGCGCGGCCCCGGCCATCCGGGCGGGCTGCTCAGGCGGGTTCCCGGGTCGGGGCCGGTGCCGTCGCTGTGACGGCGGCCCGTTCGGCGTCGGCCTCTTCGTCGCGCAGGTCGCGGAAGAGGCGGCCCGGCCACCAGAACCAGCGGCCCAGGTCCAGGGCCAGGGCGGGCACCAGGACCGTACGCACGAGGAACGTGTCGAGCAGGACGCCGACGCCGACGATCACGCCCATCTGCGCCATCGTCACCAGGGGCAGCCCGGCGAAGACCGCGAACGTCGCGGCCAGCACGATGCCCGCCGATGTGATCACTCCGCCGGTGCTCGTCAGGCCTTCGAGCACGCCGCGGGAGTGGCCGAGGCGGGCGGCCTCCTCCTTGACGCGGTGCATCAGGAAGATGTTGTAGTCGATGCCGAGCGCGACCAGGAAGACGAAGCCCATCAGCGGAATCGACCAGTCGACGCCCGCGAAACCGAGCACGCTCTCGAAGAGCACGTTCGACGTGCCCAGGGCCGCGAGGAAGGACAGGACCACGGTCGCCAGGAGCAGCAGCGGGGCGACGAGCGACCGCAGCAGCCAGATCAGTACGCCCAGGACGACCAGGAGGACGATCGGGATGACCGTCCGCAGATCGCGGTCGGCGGCGCGCTGGGTGTCCAGGGTCTGCGCCGTGGTGCCGCCGACGAGTGCGTCCGCGCCGTCGATCGCGTGCACGGCGTCACGCAGCGCGTCGACGGTGTCCTTGGCGGCCTGGCTGTCCGGGGTGTCCTTCAACACCACGGAGAGCTGGGTGAGTTCACCGCCGGGGGAGCGGTCGCCGCTCTCGACCCGGGCGACCCCGTCGACGCCGGACGCGGCCGAACGCACCTGCGCCGTCTGCCCGGTGTTCGTGACGATCTTCGCTGGGTCGGACGCGCCCGACGGGTAGTGGGCGGAGATCTTCTCCTGGGCGACGACCGACTCGGGCTTGTCCTGGAACATCTCGGACTGCGTCAGGCCCATGTTGATGCCCACAGCGCTGAGCGCAAGGACGCCGGTGACGGCGACGGACATCATCCAGGACCAGCGGGGGCGCCGGGCGACGGCCGCACCGATACGCGACCAGACCGTCCGCTCCTTGCGCGCCGGGGTGCCGTGCCGCGGCACGAACGGCCAGAACACCCAGCGGCCCGTGACGACGAGCAGCGCGGGCAGCACGGTGATCATCGCGAGGAGCGCGCAGACCACCCCCACGGCGCCCACGAGACCCAGGGAGCGCGAGGAGTTGATGTCGGCGAAGGCCAGGCAGGCAAGGCCGGCCGCGATGGTCCCGGCCGACGCGAGGATCGCCGGACCCGAGCGGCGCAGCGCGGTCCCCATCGCCTGGTGGCGGTCCTCCTGGCGGTGCAGTTCCTCGCGGTAGCGGGCGATGAGCAGCAGGGCGTAGTCGGTGCCGACGCCGAAGACGAGCACCATCAGGACGCCCGAGCTCTGCGGGTCCACGGGCAGGTCGGCGTACTTGGCGAGGGCATAGGTGCCGACCTGCGTCAGGACGGCGGCGAAGCCGACCGAGAGCAGCGGGAAGAGCCACAGGATCGGGCTGCGGTACGTGATCAGGAGCAGGACGGCGACGACGCTGCCGGTGGCGATCATCAGCGTCGAGTCGAGGGTGTCGAAGACGGCGACCTGGTCGGTCAGGGAGGCCGCGGGACCGCCGACCTCGACGTCCACGCCCGGCGGCGCGTTGGCCCCGGCGATCTCGCGCAGTTCGTCGACCTTGTCGGTCACGTCGTCGTCGCTGGAGAGCGGGACCACGACGAGTCGGGCCCTGCCGTCGTCCGACGGCGCCGGCGGCGAGACCTGCTCGCCCTTGGCGGCGAACTCCGCGAAGGAAGCCCGGTCGGCGGCGACCACCCGCTCGCTGACGCCCCCGCCGGTGTAGACGACGACGGCCGGCATGACGGTGTCGTCACGGAACTTCTCCAGCTCCGTGTTGACCTGCGCGGATTCGGCGCCGCGCGGCAGGAAGGCGTTGGCGCTCGTGTCCTCGACGTCGCCGAGTTTCCCGGCCAGCGGGCCGAGGGCCACCACGAGGATCAGCCAGGCCGCGAGGACCAGCCATTTCGAGCGCCGACCCGAGGGGGCGGTGGCGACACGCCGGAGCAGCGGACGCATGAGTAGTCTCCTTCTGTGGGGAGCGCGCCGCCGGTCGCTGACCGGCACAGGGCGCACGGGACCCGCACCACGGCGCTGTAGGTGTGATGACCTGCCGTGGCGTACGGGTGGGTGTGTGAGTCCGGGCCGTCGAGGCCCGGGGCGTGTGCCGCACTGGTACGGCCGGGAGTTGCCGCTCCCGGCCGTACCCGGCCGTTCTCCGGCCGTGGTCGCGGTGTGCCGCCGCTATTCGATCTCGCGCATCATCTTCTCCATCGAGCTGACGGAGTAGCGGGTCTGCGCCAGCTCCTCACGGGTCTGCTTCAGCTCCTCGACGGAGCGCCGGTGCAACTCGACGTTGTCCTCGAGGAGTTGTGCGTACTTCGTGGCCAGGGCCTTGTACTGCTCCTCGCGGGCGGCGAGCATCCGGGCCCGCCAGGTGGCGGCGACCTGCCAGACGATCACGATCAGCAGAAGGAAGAAGCCGGCCGCGCCGACGGCCCCGACCCAGAGGCCCACGGCATCGCCTTCCGCGAGCGTCACCAGTTGTCCGTTCACTTCGCTTCCTCTTTCGTGGTGTCTTTCGAGCGGGGCTCCGAGAGCGTCCGGACCGCCCTGGCGAACAGCTGTGGCGTCAACTCGTAGAGAAACGGCGCCACTTCGAAGTACTTCATGGACTTGCCGTCCTCGGCGACCTCCAGCGACCCGATGACGAGACCGGCGGCCTCGAGCAGTTTCAGGTGCATGTGCAGCAGCGGACGGCCCATGCCGATCTCACGGGCGAGGGCGCTGACGTAATTGCGGCGCTCGGTGAGTGCCGCGACGATCCGCATGCGGTGCGGATTGCCCAGCGCGCTGAGTGCCTTCAGCAGCTCGTCGCCCGTCGGTTCCGGGGTCGGGGCCTCGGCCATCGTGGCCTCTCTTTCGTGCCTGTCAGGAAAATCTGACACGCGCACTCCTACCTGTCAAACATTCCTGACACATCTCAGGGTTAACTAAGGGACACCCCCTCGGGGTGCGCCCAGGAGGACATCCGGGGGTACTCCCGCTGTCGTACGCACACTCCGTACGCGGCTCCTATCGTGAGTTCCGTGACCCCCGCCTCCCGCCCCTGGCAGCGGCGCCTCCCCTGGCCCCTGCCGCCGCAGCTCACGGACCTCGCCGTGGCCGCTGTCGTCGCCCTCCTCACGGGCCTGGACGCGGCGGTCAACGACCCCGGCCACCGCCAGGCCGACTGGCTGACGTGGCTGCTGTACGCCGTGTCCGTCGCGGCTCTCCTGGTGCGCAGCCGGTGGCCGGTCGCCGTCACCGTCGTCACCGGGGCGGCCGGTGCGGGCTGGGCGCTCTACGGGCACATCGGGGAGCTGCTCAATCTGCCGGTGATGGTCGCGCTCTACGCCCTCGCCGTGCAGGGCGGCCGGCGCCGCACGCTGCGTACCGCCGTGATCGCGGCGCTCGTCTCGGGGGTCGTGTCGGTCATCGCGGGCAAGGACGTCGCCCAGCCGCAGGGCGCACCGCTCCTGGAGATGCTCTGGCCCCTCGTGCCGCTGCTGCTCGGTGAAGTGGTGCGCGGACGGCGGGAGTTGCTGGAGGAGTACGCCGACCGGGCCGAGCGCGCCGAGGCCGACCGGGAGCGGGAGGCGCGGCGCAAGGTCGACCAGGAGCGGGTGCGCATCGCGCGCGAACTGCACGACGTGATCGCCCACACGGTCTCGGCGATGACCGTGCAGGCGGGTCTCGCCCTCGACGCGCTCGACAGCAGGCCTGAGGTGGCGCGGACGGCGATGCGGCAGGTGCGGACGTCCGGCAAGGAGGCCGTGCGCGAGCTGCGGGCCACGGTGGGCGTCCTGCGCGAGGGGCAGCGGGCGGCCTCCGTCGACCCGGCGCCCCGCCTCGCCCAGCTGGACGAACTGGTGGCGGGGGTGCGCGGCACGGGCCTGACGGTGTCCCTGCACACCTCCCTGCCCGCCGACACCGGTGGCCGGGAGCTGCCGCAACTGGTGGAGTTGGCGGCGTACCGCATCGTCCAGGAGGCGCTGACCAACGTGATCAAGCACGCGGACGCCCGGCACGCGGCGGTGTCCGTCGCCGCGACCAAGGACACCGTCACGGTGGAGATCACCGACGACGGGCCCACGACGGACGCGGTGACGGGCGAGGGCTACGGCCTCATCGGCATGCGGGAACGGGCCACCGCGGTGGGCGGCGGCCTCGAGGCCGGGCCGATGGCGGGCGGGGGGTGGCGGGTGTGCGCGGTGATTCCCGTGGGGGAGGGCGCGGCGTGAGCGGCGGGTCCGAGGCGTCGTCGGGCGCTGGACGGGGCAGCGGTCGCGAGCGGGCCAGGGCGGCGGAGTGCCGTCTCGGCGCGGAGACGCCGCCGGGCAGGGAGCGGGCTGTCGGCCGGGAGCGGGCTGCCCGCCGAAGAGTGGACTGGCCGTCGGGAGCAGGTTGCCGCGGTGGGTGGGCATCTTGGTACGGGTCGGCATCGGACGCGAGCGGGCCGGTGCGTGCGGTGAATTCTGGTGGGGAGGCGGTGGCATGAGCGGGCGGATCCGGGTGGTGCTGGCCGATGACCAGACCGTCGTTCGTGCCGGATTCCGTGCTCTGCTCGACCTCACCGACGATCTGGTCGTCGTCGGCGAGGCCGCGGACGGTCTCGCGGCCGTGGAACTGACCCGCACCACCCGCCCCGACGTCGTCCTGATGGACATCCGCATGCCACGCGCCGACGGCCTCGAAGCCACCCGTCGTATCGTCGCCGACCGCACCCTCGATGCCGTACGGGTGCTCGTCCTGACGACCTTCGAAGCCGACGAGTACGTTTTCGAGGCCCTGCGCTCGGGCGCCGCGGGCTTCCTGCTCAAGGACATCGAACCGGACGACCTGCGCACCGCGATCCGCACCGTCGCCGCCGGGCAGAGCCTCCTGGCGCCCGGCGTCACCCGCCGGGTGATCGAGGAGTTCGCCCGGCTCAAGGCCCCCGAGGCCGAGGCGCTGCGCCTCCTCGATCCGCTGACCGACCGGGAGCGCGAAGTACTCGCGCTGGTGGGCCGCGGCCTGGCGAACGACGAGATCGGCGCCCGTCTGCTCATGTCGCCGCTGACCGCGAAGACGCACGTCAGCCGGGCCATGACGAAGCTCGGGGCGCGGGACAGGGCGCAGTTGGTGGTGCTCGCGTACGAGACAGGTCTGGTGCGCGCGGGCGAGAGCTGAGCCGCGCGGCAGAGAGTCGAGCCGCGCGGGCGAGAGCCGAGCCGGATCAGCGGCCGGCGCCTCCCCTGGCCGGCGCCTCCCCTGACCGGCGCCCCCTGGGGAAAGCCGCCCGCTACTCCCGGGGGAGTAGCGGCCGACTCCCCACGGCAGATGTCCGGGGCGCCCGCTCTCCGTAGCGTCGACGGCATGATCGAAGCACGGGAACTCACCAAGCGGTACGGCGGCAAGGCGGCCGTCGACCGGCTCACCTTCACGGTCCGCCCCGGCCGCGTGACCGGCTTCCTCGGCCCGAACGGCGCCGGAAAGTCGACCACCATGCGCATGATCCTCGGCCTCGACGAGCCCACCGGCGGCGCGGTCACGGTCAACGGGCGGCGCTACGACCGCCTCGCCGCACCCCTGCGCGAGGTCGGCTCCCTCCTGGACGCCAGGTCGGTGCACGGCGGGCGCACCGTACGACAGCACCTGCTCGGCCTGGCCCGCAGCAACAGGATCGGCGGCGGCCGGGTCGACGAGGTCCTCGAAGCGGTGGGCCTCACGGACGTCGCCGGGCAGCGGGCGAAGGGCCTCTCCCTCGGCATGGGCCAGCGCCTGGGCATCGCGGCCGCGCTGCTCGGCGATCCCGGCGTCCTCATCCTCGACGAACCGGTCAACGGCCTGGACACCGAAGGCATCCGCTGGATCCGCGACCTGCTCACGTCCCTCGCCGCGGACGGCAGGACGGTGTTCCTCTCCAGTCACCTCATGAGCGAGATGGAACTGACCGCCGATCACCTGATCGTGATCGGCCGCGGCAGGCTCCTCGCGGACACGGGCATGAGGGACTTCATCGAGACCAACTCCCGGGGCGCCACCCTCCTGCGCACCCCCGACGCGGAGGCACAGCGCATGCGGGTCCTGCTGGAGGCGGCGGGAGCGTCCGTACGCCTCGACGCGCGCGGCGGCTGGCGGGTCGGCGGCCTCGCACCCGCCGAGATCGGCGAACTGGCCCGCACCCACGGCCTGGCGGTCCACGAGCTCACCCCGGTCTTCTCCTCCCTGGAGGAGATCTACACCGACATGACGCGGACCTCGGTGGAGTACCGGGGCACGGCGACGACGACGTACGAAAACGCGCACGAGGCAGAGGAGCCGGTCCGGTGACCACGACGACAGCGACGACCACCACAGCGACGACCACCCCGCCCGTCCCCGGCTTCCGCGAGGCCCTCGCCTTCGAGTGGACCAAGTTCGCGGGCCTGCGCTCCACCCGCTGGACCCTCCTGACGACCGGCCTGCTGACCGTCGTCGGCGCGGTGTTCGTCGGCCTGAGCGGCAGCCTGCAGCCCGATGACACGGTGCTCGGCGGCAGCCTCACCCTCAGCGTCGTCTCGCTCATGGTCGCGGGCGCGGTGGGCGCGCTCACCGTGTGCGGCGAGTACGCGAGCGGCACCATCGCCGCCACCCTCACCGCCGTACCGCGCCGCGGCCGGGTCATCGCCGCGAAGGCGGCCCTCCTCGCCTGCCTCCTGTACGCCACCGGGCTCGTCTCCTGCGCGGCGGCGTACCTCCTCGGCGGCGCGGTCCTGGAGGACGGCGAGTACGCCCCGGGAGAGCCGCTGCCAGCGCTGTTCGGCATCGCGGCGCTCTTCGCGCTCGTCGGGCTGCTCGGCCTTGCGGTCGGCACCCTCATGAAGCACTCGGCGGGAGCCGTCGTCACGGTGGTCGGCGTCCTGCTGCTGCCGTCCCTCTTCGGCCCGCTGCTCGGCGATGTCCGGCGCTGGGTCGCGGGGGCGACGCCGACGGCCGCCCTGGAGAAGCTGACCCAGACCTCGGACGCGAGCCCCGAAACGGTCGGCAGCCTCGGCCCCTGGCCCTCGCTCGGCCTGGTCGCCGCCTACACCCTGCTGCTCCTCGGCACGGCCACATGGCGCCTGCGCCGACGCGACGTATGACGTCCCGGCCCCGGAACCCCGCGTCGCGCCCGCCACCGGACCCCTGCGAAAGATCACGGAGAACCGCCATGCGTTCCGTACGACTACTGCCCCGCCTCTTGATGGCCGCTCTGACCACGGCGGCGCTCCTCGTTCCTCAGGGTGCGGCGGCAGCCGTCGATGACACCCGGGGCACCGGGCCCGAGGTGGTGCGGGAAAAGAGGCTCGACTCCCGGCTGGTCGAACTCACCCTTGATTCGGCGGCCCTGGGACGCGACGCCAAGGTGCGCCTCCTGACCCCCGACGGCTGGGAGCGGCGGGCCCCCGGCGACCGCTGGCCGGTGCTCTATCTGCTGGCGGGCGGACACGGCGACCCCGAGGCCTGGACCCAGGACTACGCGGTCCACGAGCTGCCCGAACTGCGTGACGTTCTCGTGGTGATGCCGGAGATGCCGGTATTCGGCTTCTACAGCGACTGGTGGAACAAGGGCGCCGGGGGCCCGCCCGGCGTGGAGTCCTTCCACCTGGACGAGGTGCGGCCGCTGCTCGAACGCAAGTACGGTGCCGGGACCCGCCGGGTGGCCGCGGGGGAGTCGCAGGGCGGCTTCGGCGCCATCTCCTACGCGGCGCGCCACCGGGGCCTGTTCCGGGCGGTGGCCGGCTACAGCGGTTACGTCCACCCGCTCCAGCACCCCCACGCGGTCAAGGCCGGCCTCGATTACATGGGCATGGACTGGCGGGCGCTGTGGGGCGACCCTGTCGCGCAGCGAGCCAACTGGAAGGCGCACGACCCCTACTACCTGGCCCAGCGGCTGCGGGGCACTCCCGTGCACCTGTCCAGCGGGGACGGGACCGCGGGTGCCCTCGATCCGCCGGACGTGGAGCCGGACCCGCATGTGCCCGGCCTGGAGGACCCGGACGCCCCCTTCCCCGAGAACGTCGTCTCGCCGACCGAAGCGATCATGGGGGAGGAGTCCAGGGCCCTCGCCACCCGCCTGGCGGCAGCGGGCGCTCCGGTGACCACGCACTTCTACGCGGGGACCCATTCCCCGCCGTACTGGAGCAGGGAGCTGCGCAGCACTCTGCCGGATCTCCTGCGCGCGCTCGGAGTCCGTGCCCCGTAGGGGGCGGGGGCGCGCCGGGGCCCCGCCTTCGTGGCACTCCGGAGACGGTTTTTTTGCGATTCTTTTACAGTGGGTGTAGAAGTTAGCCATACTTCTCCACCCACTGTCGTTGCGCGGCAGCGGCGTAGCCCCGTCCGGCGTGGCGGTACGCCCCGGCCGCGTCGAGAATTGACGGGCACGCCCCTTCATCGGAACGGAGCCACTGTTGCTGTCCGCCGTACTCGGTCTGCTCGCCGTTCTCGTCCTGACCGCGGGCACCGGATACTTCGTCGCCCAGGAGTTCGCCTACGTGGCCGCGGACCGTCTTGCGCTCGCGCGCGAGGCGGAGGCGGGCGACCGGCGGGCGGCCCGTGCCGTGCAGGTGCTCGGGCGGCTCTCGTTCATGCTGTCGGGCGCCCAGCTGGGCATCACCGTCACCGGTCTGGTCGTCGGCTTCCTTGCCGAGCCGTCCGTCTCCGGGCTCCTCAAGCCCGCCCTGGACGGCACCGGCCTCTCCGACGGCGTGGTCTCCGCCCTCTCCGTGGTCCTCGGCTTCGTCGTCGCCACCGTGCTCCAGATGGTCCTGGGCGAGCTCGCCCCCAAGAACCTCGCGCTCGCCGTCCCCGAACGGCTCGCGAAGTCCCTGGCCGCCTCCACGCTGACGTACCTGAAGGTCGTCGGACCCGTCGTCCGCGTCTTCGACGGCGCCGCCGACCGCCTCCTGCGCAGGATCGGCATCGAGCCCGTCGAAGAGCTGCACCACGGCGCCACGCTCGAAGAGCTCAGCCACCTCATCGGCGAGTCCCACGAGCACGGCCAGCTGCCGCGCGAGAGCGCCGAACTCCTCGACCACGCCCTGGAGTTCTCCGAGCGCACGCTGGGCGAGGTCCTCGTGCCGCGGGCCGACGTCACGTTCGTGCGCAAGGACGCCACCGCGGACGAGGCGGTGCGGCTCATCGCCGTGCACGGGCACTCGAACTATCCCGTCATGGGCGACCATCCCGACGACGTCGCGGGCGTCCTCGGGGTGCGCGAGCTGATGCGGCTGCCCGCCGACCGCTTCGAGCGCACCACGGCGGGCGAACAGGCCCGCCGCCCCCTGCTCCTTCCCGACACCCTGCCGCTGCCGGGAGCGGTGGCGCAGATGCGTGAGCGGGACGACGAGTTCGCCGTCGTCCTGGACGAGCACGGGGGAGTGGCGGGCATCGTGACCTACGAGGACATCGCCGAAGAACTCGTCGGGGACATCGCCGACGAGTCCGACACGGTCGTCGAACTCGCGGTCGCGGACGGCACGGGCTGGTTCGTCGACGCGGGCCGCCGCCTGGACGAGGTGGCCGACGCGACCGGCATCGACCTGCCCGAGGAGGACGACTACGACACCGTGGCCGGGCTCATCGTGGACCGCCTCGGCCGCTTCCCGGCCATCGGTGACCGTCTGACCGTGGACCTGTCCGACGGCAGCCGGGTCGCCGTCGCCGTACTCGGCCTGGACCGGCACGTGCCCGAGCGCGTACGGATCGAGCGCCTGCCGGGTGCGCAGGCGCCGACCGCCGAGGAGACCACCGCATGAGCTTCCCGATGGCCCTCTTCGTCACCGTCCTGCTGCTGATCGCCAGCGGCTTCTTCGTCGCCGCGGAGTTCGCGCTCGTCGCCGCCAAACGTCACCGCATGGAGCGCGCGGTCGCCGCCGGGCAGCGCGGCGCCAAGTCCGCGCTCGCGGGCATGCGCGAGCTGTCCCTGATGCTCGCCGGGGCCCAACTCGGCATCACCGTCTGCACCCTGGGCCTCGGCTCGGTCTCCAAGCCCGCCATCTCCCACGAACTCGACCCGATCCTGGCCAAGCTGGGCCTGCCCGCCGGGGTCAGCTACGGCATCGCCTTCGCGCTCGCCATGATCGTCGTGGTGTTCCTGCACATGGTCGTCGGCGAGATGGCCCCCAAGTCCTGGGCCATCGCCCACCCCGAGCGCTCGGCGATGCTGCTCACCCCGCCCTTCCGCGCCGTGGTCAAGGTCGTACGGCCGCTGCTGACCCTCCTCAACAAGGTCAGCAACGCACTCGTGCGCCTCTGCAAGGTCACCCCGCGCGACGAGCTCACCTCGGTCCACAACCGGGAGCAACTCACGCACCTGGTCCAGGAGTCGTGGCGGCTCGGCCTGATCAGCGAGACCGACTCCGGCCTCATCACCACCTCGCTCACCGCGCCGCTGACCGCCGTCGGCGACCTCCAGACCGCGGCCGCGCAGATCACGTCCGTCCCGGCGGACGCGAGCATCGACGAGGTCCTCGAAGTGGCCGCGGCGAGCGACCGCACGCGGCTGCTCGTCAGGGACGGTGCCGCCGTACTCGGCTCGGTGCACGCCCGTGACGCCCTGGTGGCCCGCGCCCGCGGCCGCGCCCTGACGGCCCGCGAACTGGCGCGCCCCGTCGCGGAACTGGCCGCCGACGACACCGTGGGCCACGCCGTGGAGGAACTGCGCCGCCGCCGCGCCTCGCTCGCCGTGCTCTGCGACGAATCGGGCCGCCTCACCGGCCTGGTCAGCCTGGACGACCTGCTCGCCCGCCTGATGGAACCGAGGCAGCCCGCCTGATGGCCGCCGACGCACCCCTCGGGGCACGAAGAAGCACTCGTAACGGGGATGTACGGGTGTTGCGCCCGGTGGCTACTGTGCTCGCAATGTCCCGTGCCGACGCAGTCACGCATCGCAGACCGGCGCGCGTGAGCGCGGCGCCGTGAAGTTCCGAAGACCGCCTCCTCCCTGTCCGCAGGCGGTCACCTATCGATGGGCCCCGGCGGCGGTGGCGGCGGGCTGCCAGGTCATCACGCTTTTGGACGGCAAGGGCCGCGACATCGGGCACGTCGAGTACCAGGTGTGCCATGTGTGCGGCGCCGCCCACCTCAACACGATCGCGATCGCCGGACCATGGCAGGGCATGGGCCTGGGGCGCGAGGCACTGCACCGCGCCGCGGACCCGTGGTCCGCGTACGCGTGGTCCACGTCCCGGCAGTCCTCCGAGGGCCGGAAGTTCTTCGCCGCGATGGCGGAGGAGACCGGCGTGGACTTCGTGCCGGGAGCGGACGGCTGCCCGCACATCACCGCCCATCCCCCGGGACCCGGGTCCGGCGGCGCCCTGCGCTGAGCCGTACGCGGTTGTCCGGACCCGTCCGCCGCCGGGCGGTCCCCGCGCGATAGCGTCACCGCCGTGACGATCAACGCGCGTGGGAACAGGGCCGACTCCGCCGCACGGGCGGAGGCGTTCCGGGGGCAGGGGCGTACGGCACGGCGGGTGTCCGACGCCGTCGCCCTCCTCGCACCGCCCCTTCTCTTCGTGGTGCCGGTCCTGCTGGTCCGGGCCCGGTCGATCGACGACGGGTTCCTCTTCCTCAGCCTGGTCTCGCCGTTCGTCAGCCTCCTGGTCGCGGCGTACGCCCCGATGGGCTGGCGCGCCCGCCTCCACGACGGCGATCTGCTGACCGCACGCACCCTGACCGGGCGGCGGACCGTCGACCTCGCCGCGCTCACCAAGGTCGGCCGCATGGAGGTGCCGGGCCAGGTCCGGACCGACGACCGGCTGATCCTCACCGACGCGCACGGCGTGCGGATCATCCTCGACAAGCTCGCGGGCGGCGACGACACGGTCGACTCGCCGGTGCGCAGGGCGCTGCTGCGCAGGCCGCCGGGTGCGGGCGTGGTCGTGTCGGACCGGGCCGCCGAACGCCTCGACCTGCGGACGGAAGTACGTCGCCCGCAAGGCCGTCTCAAGGCGGGGCGCACCATCCGCGAGGGACTCATCGGATGGATTCCGCTGCTGGCCGTCTTCGTGGTCGTCCTGCTGAGCTTCGGCCTGCTGGCGGCCGGCCTCACGCTCGCCGACGTCCTCTGACGCCTCCCGGGGGCGGGTTCGGCTGCATGGCGCTGTGGCGCGGGGACCCAAGGGCACAAGGACGCGGGGACGCGGGGGCTCAGGCGTAGGACGGCATCTCGCCCTCCGTGGTCGACAGATCGACGATGCTGAAGGCGGCGTCCTGCTGGTCGGCGACCGTGGCGAAGCGGCCGAAGGGGCTGTCCATCGGGCCGGAGAGCAGCCGCCCGCCGAGCTTGGTGACGGTGACGATCGCGGCGTCGCAATTGTCCACCGCGAAGTGCACGTTGAGGAACGGCGGCAGGTCCGCGGGGAAGTCCGCGGTCATCTTCAGACGCCCGAGCACCGGCCTGCCGCCGACCTGGAAGACGCCGTAGTCCACGTCGTCGACGTCCATCGTCCGCATCTCGAAGGGGAACACGGACGGCAGGAACGCGTCCGCCGCCGCGGGATCCCGCGTGGTCAGCTCCGCCCAGCAGTACGCGCCGGGCTCGCCGACCTTCTCGAAGCCCTCGTGGGCACCGGCCTGCCAGACGCTGAAGTACGCGCCGCCGGGCTCCTGTGCCGTCACCATGGTGCCGAACTCGCCCACCCGCATCGGCTCCACCGCGAGAGTCCCGCCGTGGTCGCGGATCTTCGCGGCCGTCGCGGCGGCGTCGGGCGAGGCGAAGTAGAGGTTCCAGGCGGCGGGTCCTTCCACGCCCTGCATCTGCGGGACGACCGCGGCCACGGCCCTGCCGTCGGAGCGCGCCTGCGCATAGCCGCCGAACTCATCCGAGCCGGAGTCGAACGTCCAGCCGAGCAGCTCCCCGTAGAAGCTCTTCGCGGCCTCCACGTCGGGGAACATCGCGTCCGCCCAGCAGGGCGTGCCTTCCGGGTACGCGGACATCGCGAGGGCCTCCTCGTGCGGGAATCCTGTCGCATTTCACGCTATTCGAACGCAGGCTCCCGCGCCCGTCGGCCGCCGCCCCGGCGACCCGTGCTCACCGCGCGCCGAAGTTCTGCGTCCACCAGGGGCCGCCGCTGCCCTGCCGGTAGCCGATGCCGATCTCCTTGAAGGAGCAGTTGAGGATGTTCGCCTTGTGGCCCGAACTGTTCATCCAGGAGTCCATCACGGCCGCCGGGGTGCGCTGGCCCGCGGCGATGTTCTCTCCGTAGGTGGTCCACCGGTAGCCGGCCGCCGTGACCCGGTCGCCGGGGTCCTTGCCGTCGGGGTTGGTGTGGTCGAAGAAGTCGCGCTCGGCCATGTCGTCGGAGTGGCCCTGCGCGGCGTCGCCCAGCTTGCTGTTGAGGGTCACCGCGCCGCAGCCGCTCTTGGCGCGCTCGGCGTTCACGAGCCGGGTGACCTCTTGGCTGTACGAGTTGCCCGCCGGGGCCTGCGGTGCCTGGGGCGGGCTGCTGGTACGGGTGGGCTTCGGGGTCGCCTTCGGCTTCGGCGCCTTCGTCTTGGACTTCGACGGCGTGGGCTTGGGGGAAGGCTTCTTCTTGCTGGGGGAGGCCGACGGTGACTTGCTCGGCGAGGGGGAGGTGGTGGTGGGAGCGGCCGTGGAGGGCGGCTGGGAGGCGGTGAGCGGCTCGGCTTCGGTCTTCTCGCCGTCCGAGGGGCGCGTGGCCGAGTAGATGACCCCGGTCGCGACGACGAGCACGGCGATTCCGGCGGCGACCGTACGGCCCTTGCGCGGCATCCGGTGGCGCTGTGCGGCGTGTCTCGCCGGGGCGCTCCGGGCGCCGGATATCTCGTACGTGTTCCCGGCCGTGGTGTGCGCGTCGGGCGATATCTGCGATGAGCCGGCCGGCTGCAGCGGATCGGCCGCGCCCATCGCGCGTATCGCGCCGGGAGCGGCGAGAGCGGCGGTCGGCGGCACCAGGGCGACGCCCACCAGAAGGCGCTCGGCGAGCACCAGGCCCGCGCCGTGGCCCGAGCACATCGCGCAGTCACGGACGTGCCGGGCCAGGCGCTTGCGCCAGAGGGAGGAGGGCGTGCCGTCCCAGGTGGCCGCCACGTCGCCCAGGTAGGGGCAGCGGGGCTCGGCGGCCAGCGCGCGGACCACGATCCGGGCCGTCTCCAGCTGGGTCTTCATCCGCTGCACCCGGACCGTGGCGTGCTGCGTCGGCAGCTCCATGGCCGATGCGACCTCCGCGCGGGTGAGCTCGCCGGAGACCTCGAGCCACCACAGCGAAAGCAGCGCGCGGTCGTCGGTGTCCAGCCAGCGGGTGGCCTCGGCCACCTCCCGGCGCTGCCCCACCAGGCCGAGCCGGATGATGGTCAGGTCGACGAAGTCCGCGCCGGGGTCCACGACGTCGTGCGCCTCGTGCAGCGGGCTCGGGCTCTTCTGCCCGGACGAGCGCTGCTGCCAGTGCCTGCGGATCTCGTTCATGGCGATGGCCACGAGCCAGGACCGGAAGCTCGCCGGGTCACGGAGCGAGGACAGCCCTGCGAGGGCCCGCAGCATGGTCTCCTGCACCACGTCGTCGACGTCGGCATGGCCGTCGAGCGCCCGGCCGACGATGTTGTAGACCAGCGGCAGGTATCCGGCCACCAGGTCGTCCTGCGCCTGCTGGTCCCCGGTCTGCGCCGCCGTCACCAGAGGATCGTGATCACCGATCATGGAATGCCTCACTCGCTTTCTTCGTCGGCACGTTGTGGCCTTACACCTGGGAGAACGCAGGAGCGCACGGCGATAACAGAAATCCGCGAACAATCCCCGAACGGAAATCTGCGGCGAGCATACGCACCCGGTCAGCGACGGCGGTGCGCATGCCCATCTGTCCGGCTTACCGGATATCAGCTACTTGTGCGCACTTCCGCTGCTCCGACCGGTGGCCCGTGAGGAGCTCCCGCAGCGCCCCGGCGATCTCGGCGGGGGCCTCCTCGGCCATGAAGTGGCCGCAGGTGACGGGCGTGTGCCGCAGGTCGGGCGCCCAGGCGCCCCACAGGGCGGCCGCGTCGAAGCCGAGCGCGGCGCCCCAGTCCTGCTGGAGCACGGCGACCGGCATCGCCAGCCTGTTGCCCGCGTCCCGGTCGGCCCGGTCGTGGTCGGCGTCGATACCGGCGGAGGCGCGGTAGTCGGCCACGATCGAGGGCACCGCGGCGCGGCAGGCGTCCAGATAGGCGGCGCGCACATCGGCGGGGATCGCCCCCGGGTCGTTCGTCCAGATGTCGAGGAAGTGCCCGAAGAACGCGTCGGGCGCCGCGGAGATCAGCTGCTCCGGCAGGCCCGGAGGCTGGGCCATCAGATAGAGGTGGAAGCCGACGGCCGCGGTGACGCCGTGCATCACGTCCCACATGTCCAGGGTGGGCAGCACGTCGAGGCAGGCGAGGTGCGTGATCGTGCCGGGGTGGTCGAGCCCGGCACGGAACGCGACCAGGGCGCCGCGGTCATGTCCGGCGAGCGCGAAGCGCTCGTGCCCCAGCGCACGCGCCAGAGCGACGACGTCCGCGGCCATGGTGCGCTTGGAGTACGTGCTCCCGTCCGTCTCCGCGGGCTTGTCGCTCGCTCCGTAGCCGCGCAGGTCGGGGCAGATCACCGTGTGGTCGGCGGCGAGATCCGCCGCGACGTGCCGCCACATCAGATGGGTCTGCGGGAAGCCGTGAAGCAGCACGAGCGGCGGGCCCGAGCCGCCGACGGCGACGTTCAGGCTCACGCCGTCCGACACGGGCACGCGCCGGTAGGCGAAGTTCTCGATGGCAGGGCTCATGGTTCGCTTCCTTCGGTGGCGGAACAAGTGCTTCCGAGCCTGCCGGGCGCCGATGAGCATCCAATGAGCGCGCTACCGTGACCAGGGGCGATGCTCTGGATGATGCCGGGCGGCGCCCGTGAAGATGCCCGCGGAAGGTGGTCAGGCGTGCAGGTCGCGTTCGGGGTCCTCGGTCCTGTGGTGGCCAGGGACGGTGCCGGGGGCGCCATCGCGCTGAAAGGGCCGCGGCACCGCGCGGTGCTCGCCCGCCTGATCGTCGCCCGCCGTCACGTCGTCCCCGTGGCCCGCCTCGTCGACGACCTGTGGGCGCAGCCGCCCGGGGACGCGGTCGGGGCGGTACGCACCTTCGTGGCCGCCCTGCGCCGGGCCCTCGAACCGGAGCGCCCGCCCCGCACCCCGGCCCGGCTGCTCGTCACCGAGGGGCCCGGTTACGCCCTGCGCGCCGAGCCCGGCACGGTGGACGCCTGGCGCTTCGAGCAGGCGGTGACGGCCGCCGCGAACCTGCCGCCGCAGGACGCCCTCGCCTGTCTGGAGGAGGCGCTCGGGTGGTGGCGCGGTTCGGCCTACGCCGAGTTCGCCGATGAGCCCTGGGCCCGCTCCGAGCGCTCCCGCCTGGGCGAACTGCGCCTGCACGCGGTCGAGTTGCGGGCCGGAGCGCGCCTCGACCTGGGGCGAGCGGCCGACGCGGTGCCCGACCTGGACGCGCATGTGGCCGAGCACCCCTGGCGTGAGGACGCCTGGCGGCTCCTCGCCCTCGCGCTCTACCGCACCGGACGGCAGGGCGACGCGCTCGCGGTTCTGCGCCGGGCCCGTGCGCTCCTGGTCGAGCAGCTCGGCGTGGACCCCGGCCCCGCGCTGCGCCGCCTGGAGGCGGACATCCTCGGCCAGGCCCGCCACCTCGACCCGGCGCCGCCGCGGACCGGCGACGCCGCCGAACGGGTGTGGGCCCGGGCCGCCACCGCCTACGACCGGGCCGTGGCGTCCGGGGCCCGCGCCCGTCTCGACTCCACGGTCGGCCTGCTGCGCAACCTGGCGGTGACCGGAGGCGGCGGCCTCGAAGCGGCCCGCGAGCACCGCGTGGCGGCCATCGAGGCGGCGGAGGAACTGGGCGACGCGGAACTCACCGCCCGCGTGATCGGCGCGTACGACGTCCCGGCGATCTGGACCCGCGTCGACGACCCGCCGCAGGCCGCGCAGGTGGTGGCGGCGGCCGAACGCACCCTGGCCGCGCTCCGGCCGGACGCGCACCCCGCGGCACGGGCCCGTCTGCTGGCCACGATCGCCCTGGAGTCCCGCGGTACGAGCTCGGCGCGCGGACCCCAGGCGGCCCGCCAGGCGGAGGAGATCGCCCGCGGTCTCGACGACCCCGCGCTCCTCGCGTTCACCCTCAACGGCCTGTTCATGCAGACCTTTTCCCGCGCGGGGCTTGCCGCCCGCCGGGATGCGATCGGCGCCGAGCTGATCGCCCTGTCCGCCCGGAACGGCCTGACCACCTACGAGGTCACGGGCCACCTCATCCGCCTCCAGGCCCGCAGCGCACTCGCGGACTTCGAGGGAGCCGACGGCCACGCGAAAGCCGCGGATCTCCTGGCGGAACGTCATGAACTGCCGCTGGTCGGCGTGTTCACCGACTGGTACGCGGCGCTGCGGCTCGCCGCGACAGGGCAGACACCGGCAGCCGAGGCCGCGTACCAGGAGGCCGCCGCACGACTGGACGGCGCGGGCATGCCGGGCCTTGAACACGGACTGCTGCCGCTCGCCCAGCTGTCCCTACGGCTACAAAGCGCAAAGAGCACCCCGAACGGCGTTCTGAGCGAAGGGAATTGGGCCGAGAACCACGAGAAAACGGACTGGGGCCCCTACGAACCCTGGGTCCGCCCCTTGCTGCTGCTGGCCCAAGACCGCCGCGCAGAGGCGGCGAAGGCCCTGCGCCGACTCCCCGAACCGCCCCGCGACCTACTGCTCGAAGCCCTGTGGTGCCTGACCGCACGAGCGGCGATCGCCATCGGTGACCGCGAGACGATGCAGCGCGCTCACGCCGAACTGACGCCCGCTGAAGGGGAGTTGGCCGGAGCGGGCAGCGGCTTGCTCACGCTGGGTCCCGTCGCGCGGTACCTGGACGACCTCACCGCGACCCTCCGGCGGGGGAGCGGTACGCGGCGGGCCTGACGGTGGCGGAACCACCGGTCAGGCCCGTCACACGTGTTCAGCCCTTGCGGGTGTTGACCTCGTCGGTGAGGGCGGGGACGACGTCGAAGAGGTCGCCGACGACGCCGTAGTCGACCAGTTCGAAGATCGGGGCCTCGGCGTCCTTGTTGATGGCCACGATCGTCTTGGAGGTCTGCATGCCCGCCCGGTGCTGGATCGCGCCGGAGATGCCCGAGGCGATGTACAGCTGCGGCGAGACCGACTTGCCGGTCTGGCCGACCTGGTTGGAGTGCGGGTACCAGCCCGCGTCCACCGCGGCGCGCGAGGCGCCCACGGCCGCCCCCAGCGAGTCGGCAAGGGACTCGATGAGGTGGAAGTTCTCCGCGCCGTTCACACCGCGGCCGCCGGAGACCACGATGGCGGCCTCGGTCAGCTCCGGACGCCCGGTCGACTCACGCGGCGTGCGCGCGGTCACCTTCGTGCCGGTGGCCTGGTCGGAGAAGGACACCTCAAGGGCCTGGACCGCACCGGCGGCCGGGGCGGCCTCCACCGCGGCGCTGTTGGGCTTGACGGTGATGACCGGGGTGCCGGTGGTGATACGGGACTTGGTGGTGTAGGAGGCGGCGAACGCCGACTGCGTGGCCACCGGGCCCTCGTCGCCCGCTTCCAGGTCGACGGCGTCGGTGATGATGCCCGAGCCGATGCGCACCGCAAGACGCGCGGCGATCTCCTTGCCCTCCGCGGAGGAGGGCACCAGCACCGCGGCCGGCGAGACCGCCTGGTAGGCGGCCTGCAGCGCGTCCACCTTCGGCACCACCAGGTAGTCGGCGAACTCGGCGGCCTCGCTGGTGAGGACCTTCACCGCGCCGTGCTCGGCCAGCGCGCCGGCGGTCTCGGCGGCGCCGCTGCCCAGCGCGACGGCCACCGGCTCGCCGAGGCGGCGGGCCAGCGTGAGCAGCTCCAGGGTGGGCTTGCGGACGGCACCGTCCACGTGGTCGACGTAGACCAGAACTTCAGCCATGAAACTTCAATCCTTTGCAGAGACGAGGAAGCGAGAGAAGGAGGGGGCGGCGGGGCTCAGATGAACTTCTGGCCCGCGAGGAACTCGGCGAGCTGCTTGCCGCCCTCGCCCTCGTCCTTGACGATCGTGCCCGCACTGCGCGCGGGCCGCTCGGTGGCCGCATCGACCGTCGTCCAGGCACCCTCCAGGCCCACCTGCCCGGCCTCCAGATCCAGATCCGACAGGTCCCAGGCCTCCACCGGCTTCTTCTTGGCGGCCATGATGCCCTTGAAGGAGGGGTAGCGCGCCTCGCCCGACTGGTCGGTCACCGACACCACCGCCGGCAGCGCCGCCTCCAGCTGCTCGGAGGCGGTGTCGCCGTCCCGGCGGCCCGTCACCTTCCCGTCGGCCACCGATACCTCCGACAGCAGGGTCACCTGCGGCACGCCCAGGCGCTCGGCCAGCAGGGCCGGCACGATGCCCATCGTGCCGTCGGTGGACGCCATCCCCGAGATCACCAGGTCATAGCCGGCCTTCTCGATCGCCTTGGCCAACACCAGCGAGGTGCCCAGCGCATCCGTGCCGTGCAGGTCCTCGTCCTCCACATGGATGGCCTTGTCCGCACCCATCGACAGCGCCTTGCGCAACGCGTCCTTGGCGTCCTCCGGACCCACCGTCAACACGGTGATCTCCGCGTCATCCGCCTCGTCCGCGATCTGCAACGCCTGCTCGACCGCATACTCGTCCAGCTCCGACAGCAGGCCATCGACGTCATCCCGGTCCACGGTCAGGTCATCGGCGAAGTGCCGGTCGCCGGTGGCGTCGGGCACGTACTTCACGGTGACAACGATCCTCAAGCTCACGCCGGCTCTCCTACCTGGTGTTGTTCGTCATGACGACGTTATGGCACTCAGTACCCCCTGTAAAGGTACGTAGTGCCAGAAGGGGCATCACGATGCTACGTTCCCCGCATGACTGAGGCGCGCGGACCAGCGAAGAAGGCCCCCATGCGGGAGGTGCTCGCCCATGCGGCGTTCCAGCTGTTCCTGGAGCGGGGCTTCGAGCAGACCACGGTGGACGACATCGTGGCGCGGGCCGGTGTCGGGCGCCGCTCCTTCTTCCGGTACTTCCCGTCCAAAGAGGACGCGGTCTTCCCCGACCACGAGAGCTGCCTCGCCGACATGACGGCGTTCCTCGACGCGGCCGACGGCGGTGATCCCGTGGAGGCCGTGTGCGACGCGGCCCGGATCGTGCTGCGCATGTACGCCACGAATCCGGAGTTCTCCGTACAGCGCTACCGCCTCACGCAGGAGGTCCCCGGCCTTCGTACGTACGAACTCTCCGTGGTGCGCCGCTACGAACGCACCATGGCCGGCTACCTCCGCGGCCGCTACGCCGAGACCGAGGACGGCTCGCTGCGCGCCGAGGTGATCGCCGCCGCCGTGGTCGCCGCGCACAACAACGCCCTGCGCTCCTGGCTGCGTTCGGGCGGCGACGGTGACGCGGAGGCCGCGGTGGACCATGCCCTTGAGCTGGTACGGAGCGGCTGGGGGAGCGCCGCCGCGAACGGGGAGGCGGCCGCCGGCGGCACCGACGACGAGGTCGTGGTCATGGTGGTCTCCAAACGCGCCCCCATGTGGCGCGTGGTCCAGCGCGTCGAGTCGGCCCTCGGCCAGGACTGAAAGCAACAGGTAGCACTCAGTGCCTTTACCTGCTGGCACTCAGTGCCATATGGTGCGGAGGCGTCGACGCCGAGCGCGGCGCATCCGAGCCGAACGCAGGGGGTCGAGACGGTGTCCCAGCAGGAATTGAGCGTCGCGCCGACAGAGCACGAGCGAACCGGCCTGACCTACCACCGCTGCCGATGGTGCAACACCGCGTCCTTCCGGCGCATGCTGTGTCCGGTGTGCGCGTCCAGTGATCTGGCGACCGAGCACAGCGACGGCGAAGGCGTCGTCGTCCAGTCCAGCGTGGTCAACCGCTACACGGGGACCGCGCGCAACGAGTCCCTGGTCCGCTTCCCCGAGGGGTTCGTGTTCCGCTGCCGTGTCGTGGGTGCCTCGCCGCACCTCGTATGGGTCGGCGCGCGCGTGCGGCCCGTGGCCGGGTCAGATCCGGAGACCGGGGAGGCCGTCTTCGAGCTCTGCGAGACGAACGCGAGCGCCGACTGGTAGTGCCGCGGCGTGCCGCGGATCAGTTGACGCCGCCCTCGCGGCCCTCCCAATAGGGCCCGCGCAGCTTGTACTTCTGGAGTTTTCCGGTGGCCGTGCGGGCCAGTTCGTCGCGGAACTCCACCGAGGTGGGCGCCTTGAAGCCGGCGAGGTGATCCTTGCAGTGCCGGATGAGCTCCTCTTCCGTGGCCTGCGCGCCCGGGGCGAGGACGACAAGGGCCTTGATGGTCTCGCCCCACTTCTCGTCGGGCACCCCGATGACCGGGACCTCGGCGACCGCGGCATGGCTGAACAGGACGTCCTCCACCTCGATGGAGGACACGTTCTCGCCGCCGGTGATGATGACGTCCTTCTTGCGGTCACTGATCGTCAGATGGCCGTCCGCGCCGATCGTTCCGCCGTCGCCCGTGTGGAACCAACCGTCCTCCAGGGCCTTCGCGCTCTCCTCGGGCTGCTCCCAGTACCCCTCGAGGATCACGTTCGAGCGGGCGAGCACCTCGCCCTCGTCCGACGTGCGCAGCGTGACGCCCAGGGCGGGGGCCCCGGCCGCGACCAGCTTCTCCGCGCGCTGCTGCGAGCCGAGGTCGTCCCACTCGGCGCGGGAACGGTTGATGGTGAGCAGGGGAGACGTCTCGGTGAGGCCGTAGATCTGGATGAACTCCCAGCCGAGCTCGGACTCGACCTGCTCGACCGTCTTGGTGGGCGGCGGAGCTCCGGCGACGATGATGCGCACCCGATCACGGCCCGGGATCTCCCCGTCCCACGTCCGCGCCGCGGCAAGGACAGCGTTGACCACCGCGGGCGCCGCGCACATGACCGTGACCCCGTGCTCGGCCACGCGGCGCAGGATTTCCGCGCCGTCCACCTTGCGCAGCACGATGTGGCGCGCGCCCATGCCGGACATCGCGAACGGCATACCCCAGCCGTTGGCGTGGAACATCGGCAGGGTGTGCAGATAGACGTCCCGGTCCGTGACCCCGGCGTGCAGCGCGAACGTCAGGGCGTTCACCCAGATGTTGCGGTGCGTGATCTGTACGCCCTTGGGGCGCGCCGTCGTTCCGCTGGTGAAGTTGATGGTCGCGGTGGCGTTCTCGTCGGGCTGCCAGGGCTCGGGTTCGGTGTCGAAGCGGTACAGCTCCGCGTCCGCCTCCGGGCCGAGCGTGTAGCGGTGCTTGCAGGTCACCCCGGAGAGCCGGTCCTCCAGTTCCGGGTCGACAAGCAGGACGCTCGCCCCAGACTGGCCGACGATGTAGCTCACCTCCTCCGCGGAGAGGCGGAAGTTGACGGGCACGAGGACCCGGCCGTGACCGCTCACGCCGAAGAACGAGGTGAGGAGCCGTGCGCTGTTCGGCGAGACCACCGCCACCCGTGCGCCGTGCGGCACCCCCAGCGCGTCCAGACCGGCGGCCTGCGCCCGCGCCAGCTCGCCCACGCGCCGATAGGTCAGCCCCTCCCAGGGCTCGGCCGGCTGATCGGGCTCGTCGACGATGCCGACCCGTTCCCCGTATACGGTCGTGGCGCGGTCCAGAAAATCTAGGGCCCCGAACGGGACGAACATCCTGGCCTCCCGAAGCTCAGTTGATGTACGTCGCCTATCCGACCACGCCCCGCGGGAAACCGGCCATCCATCGCGGCACCGGAGCGGATAGCGGGGAGTGGAGCCGGGCAGGATGGATTCGGTGCGGCGGCGAAGGCGGCCGTGCCGGGGACGGTCCCTCTCCGACGTGTGGGACCGTCCCTTTCCGGTGAGAGGGGGCGGCCCCCTCCGGCGCAGGACGTACGAAGGGTGCACAGATGACGGATTCGGGCCCCGGGCGGCTCACCATCACGCGGGCGACGCTCGACGACTGGCAGGTCGTCGGCGGATGGGCGGCGGACGAGGGCTGGAATCCGGGCCTGCGGGACAGCGCGTCGTTCTTCGCGCAGGACCCGGAAGGATTCTTCATCGGCCGCATCGACGACGAGCCGGTTTCCGCGATCTCGGTCGTGAACTACGACGAGGTGTACGCCTTCCTCGGCTTCTACCTCGTCCGCCCCGACATGCGGGGCCGCGGCCACGGCCTCGCCACCTGGCGGACGGCCCTCGCCCACGCGGGCACCCGCACCGTCGGCCTCGACGGCGTGGTCGCCCAGCAGGACAACTACCGCCGCTCGGGCTTCGAGCTCGCCCACCGCACCGTCCGGTACGCGGGCCCGGTGCCCGTGCCGCCCGGCGCATCGAGGTCCCCGCAGATCCTGCCGGTCGAGGCCGCGGGCCTGCGGGCGATCACCGCGTACGACGCCGAGAGCTGTCCGGCCGACCGCCCGCGCTTCCTGGAATCGTGGCTGACCGCTCCGGGACACCGCGCCCTCGTACGTATCGTCGACGGCCGCATCACCGGATACGGCGTGCTGCGCCCGGCCCATGGCGCCCGGCGCATCGGACCCCTGTTCGCCGACACGCGCGCCGACGCCGAGGAGCTCTTCGACGCCCTCACGGCCGAGGCGGACGGCGAGAGAGTCGTCATCGACGTCCCCGAGACCCAGCCGCACGCCGTCGCCATGGCCGAGGCGCGCGGCATGAAGCCCACGTTCGAGACCGCCCGTATGTACACGGGCCCGGTCCGGGAGATGACCGGGGAGCGGGTCTTCGGCGTGACCACGCTGGAACTGGGCTGACGGACAGCTGGAACTGGGCTGACGGACAGGGGGCCGGACCGACCGGCCTGGCCCCCACCGTGCCTAGGTGATCGTCAGCCTCTTCTTCGCCTCGGTCTCGGAGCTGTTGCCGACGTAGATGTCCACGGCCCCCTCCTCGATCCGGAACTCGCCGTTCTCCGCGTTCGTCCAGAACCCGAAGTCGTCGGCGCCGAGCCGGAAGCGGACGGTCTTCGACTTGCCGGGCTCCAGCGTCACCCGGCGGAATCCGCGCAGCTTGCGCACCGGCTGCGCGATGCTCGCCGCGATGTCGTGCACGTACAACTGGACGACCTCGTCGCCCGCGCGCTTGCCCGTGTTGCGGACGGAGACCGAGACCTCCAGGGTGTCGCCCTTGCGCAGCGCACGCGCCGGCACGCGGTCGCGGCTGAGCCGGGGCTCACCGATCTCGAAGTCCGTGTACGAGAGTCCGTGGCCGAAGGCGAACTGCGGGTCCGGGGGCAGGTCGAGGTACTTGGACGTGTACTTGTTGTCCGCGCTGTACGGGCGGCCCGTCGACTCGTGGTTGTAGTGGCAGGGGATCTGGCCGACCGTGCGCGGGAACGAGACGGGCAGCTTGCCGCCCGGATTGACCTTGCCGAACAGCACGTCGGCGATCGCGTTGCCCGCTTCGAGCCCCGGGTGCCAGGCTTCCAGGACGGCGGGCGCCGACTTCAGCCAGTCGCCGACGGTCAACGGGCGCCCGTTGACCAGGACCACCACGAACGGCTTGCCCGTCGCGGCGATCGCCTCGATCAGCTTCTCCTGCCCGCCCGGCAGGCCGATGTCGCTGCGCGCGGCCGCCTCGCCGCTCATCGCAGGGGGTTCGCCGACCACGACGACGGTCACGTCCGCCT
The DNA here is from genome assembly GCF_040644915.1 of Streptomyces sp. NPDC046925. Classification (NCBI taxonomy): domain Bacteria; kingdom Bacillati; phylum Actinomycetota; class Actinomycetes; order Kitasatosporales; family Streptomycetaceae; genus Streptomyces; species Streptomyces sp. NPDC046925. The sequence continues at coordinate 1,390,331 of NZ_JBEYWZ010000001.1, forward strand.
TCTTGGCCGCGGCGACCGCCTTCGGGATGCCGCCGGTCTCCGTGCCCTCGGCGTCGACGCCCTTCGCGTACGTCACCTTCGCCTGCGGGGCGGCGGCCTTCACCGCGGCAAGGACCTTGCCCGAGGGGAAGCTCTTCGCCGCGCCCGGGAACGTCCATGTGCCCAGGAGGTCGTCGGAGTCGCCGAACGGGCCGACGACCGCGATCGACCCGGCCGACTTCTTCAGCGGAAGCGCCTTGCCGTCGTTCTTCAGGAGCACCATCGAGCGGGCGGCGGTCTCACGGGCGGCCTTGCGGGCATCGGCGGAGGGTTTGTCGATGGCGTCGTCCTCGTCGGCGTACGGATGCTCGAAGAGTCCAAGTGCGTGCTTCAGGCGCAGGATCCGCGCCACCGCCTCGTCCAGGCGCCGCTCGCTGATCCTGCCGCCGCTCAGCAGCTTCTTGCCGTTCTTGGCGAGGTCCGTGCTGGCCATCTCCATGTCCACACCGGCATTGAGGGCGAGGCGGGCCGCGTCGGCGCCGTCCTCGGCGAAGCCGTGCGCGACCAGTTCGTCGACGCCGTTCCAGTCGCTGACGACGAAGCCCTCGAAGCCCCACTCTTTGTAGAGGACATCCGTGAGGGTGTGGGAGTTGCCGTGGGCCGGGACGCCGCTGATGGTGTTGAAGGAGGCCATCACCGTGGCCACGCCCGCGTCCAACGCGGCCTTGAACGGCGGCAGATAGTGGTTGCGAAGGCGCGACTCCGACACGTCGACCGTGTTGTAGTCCCGGCCGCCCTCGGCCCCGCCGTAGGCGACGAAGTGCTTGGCGCAGGCGGCGATGCGGTCCTTGTCGCCCAGGCCCGACCCCTGCTCGCCCTGGTATCCCTCCACCTTGGCGACGGCGAACGCCGTGGTGAGGTACGGGTCCTCGCCGCAGCCCTCGGCGATCCGGCCCCAGCGCGGCTCGTGCGTGACGTCCATCATCGGCGAGAACGTCCAGTGCACGCCGTTCGAGCGGGACTCCTTCGCCGACACCTCGGCGTCGCGCCTGGTGACCTCCGGGTCGAAGCTGGACGCCTGTGCGAGGGGGATCGGGAACGTCGTCCACAGGCCATGGATGACATCGAGTCCGAAGATCAGCGGAATGCCGAGCCGGGACTCCTCGACCGCGATGCGCTGCAGGGCGTTGCTGCTCTTGGCGCCGAAGATGTTCAGGACGGAGCCGAGCCGTCCGGCGCGCGCCGCGTCCTCGACGTCCTTGGTCTCGCTGCCGCCGGGACCGGTGCTGACGGACCACGGGAGCTGCTGCAACTGACCCAGCTTCTCTTCGACAGTCATACGGTCGAGCAGCTTCTTGATGTGCGGGTCAAGGGGACCCCGGGGGCTCGGCCGCTGTGGCGCGGCCTCGGCGACTCCGGTCCCCGCAGCGGTCAAGCCGCCTCCGGCGACGGCGGTGCCGCCGATCGCGGACAGCAGAGTACGCCTTCGTAGCTCTCGCATGTGTTCGCCTTCTCGCATCAGGAAGTCGACAACCTCTGTGATGGCCACAAGAGTTGAAGCGAAAGTACGTTCCTGATACATGCGGGTCAAGGGATGCGGCAGGGACGCGCGGGGGCCTCGTCCGGGTGTCCCGCCCCGACGCTTGACCTCAAGGAAACTTGAGGTTTTACGTTCTTCTCATGAGCATGGAAACGACAGCCTGGAGCCAGCTGCAGAGCGTCATGCACGCCGAGCAGGACCGCCGTCCCTTCGCCCGCGCAACCTTGCGCCGCATCGGGACCTTTGCCCGCCCGCACAGACGCCGCATCGTCTACTTCGTGCTCCTGAGCATCGTCACCGCGATGCTCGCGGTGGCGACCCCCCTCCTGGCGGGCAGCGTCGTGGACACGATCGTCTCGCACGGAGAGCCCTCGCTCGTCGTCCGGTACGCCCTGCTCATCGCTGCCATCGCCGCCGCCGAGGCCGGTTTCGGCCTGCTCGGCCGCTGGCTGTCGGCGAACCTGGGGGAGGGGCTCATCCTCGACCTGCGCACCGCCGTCTTCGACCACGTCCAGCGCATGCCCGTCGCCTTCTTCACCCGCACCCGCACCGGCGCCCTCGTCAGCCGCCTCAACAACGACGTGATCGGCGCCCAGCGCGCGTTCAGCAACACGCTCTCGGGCGTCGTCGGCAACGTGGTCATGCTGCTCCTGACCCTGGCCATGATGCTGAGACTCTCCTGGGAGATCACGCTCCTCGCCCTTGTCCTGCTCCCCGTCTTCATCGTGCCCGCGCGCCGCATGGGCTCCCGGATGGCGAGGCTCCAGCGCGAGGCCGCGCACCACAACGCGGCGATGGGCACCCGCATGACCGAGCGCTTCTCCGCGCCGGGCGCCACGCTCATCAAGCTGTTCGGGCGGCCGGGCGCCGAGTCGGAGGAATTCGCCACGCGGGCCCGGCGGGTGCGGGACATCGGCGTGCGCACGGCCATGGCACAGTCCACGTTCATCACCGCGCTCACCCTGGTGTCGGCGCTCGCCCTGGCCCTCGTCTACGGCCTCGGCGGCTACTTCGCCCTCGACGGCACCCTGGAGACGGGCGCGATCGTGTCCCTCGCCATGCTCCTGACCCGCCTCTACGCGCCGCTCACCTCCCTGGCGGGTGCGCGGGTCGAGATCATGAGCGCGCTCGTCAGCTTCGAGCGGGTCTTCGAGGTGCTCGACCTGAAGCCGCTGATCGACGAGAAGCCCGACGCACGCGAAGTACCGCAGGGCCCGGTCGCGGTGGAGTTCGACGACGTCCGCTTCGGCTACCCGTCCGCCGACAAGGTCTCCCTCGCCTCCCTCGAAGAGGTCGCGTCCCTCGACTCCCGCGGCGGCGACGAAGTCCTGCACGGCCTGTCCTTCCGCGCCGAGCCGGGCCAGACCGTGGCGCTCGTGGGCTCCTCAGGGGCGGGCAAGTCGACGATCGCCCAACTGCTTCCCCGCCTGTACGACGCGGACGGCGGAACCGTACGCATCGGCGGGGTCGACGTCCGCGATCTCTCGGCGGCCTCCATGCGCCGGACGCTCGGCATGGTCACCCAGGACGGCCACCTCTTCCACGAGTCGGTCCGCGCCAACCTGCTGCTCGCCCGCCCCGAAGCCACCGAGGACGACCTGTGGGACGTCCTGCGCAGGGCCCGCCTCGAAGACCTCGTACGCTCCCTGCCGGACGGCCTGGACACGGTGGTCGGCGAGCGCGGCTACCGCCTCAGCGGCGGCGAGCGCCAGCGCATGACCATCGCCCGGCTGCTCCTGGCGCAACAGCGCGTCGTCATCCTCGACGAGGCCACCGCGCACCTCGACAACACCTCCGAGGCGGCGGTGCAGGAGGCGCTCGCCGAAGCCCTGGAGGGCCGCACCGCGATCGTCATCGCGCACCGCCTCTCGACGGTGCGGTCCGCCGACCAGATCCTCGTCGTCGAGGCCGGGCGGATCGTGGAGCGCGGGACGCACGAGGAACTGCTCGCTGCGGGTGGCCGGTACGCGGAGCTCTACCGCACGCAGTTCGCCGACAAGACGGAGCAGGTGGCGGCGTAGCACTCACACGACGCGCAGGACCGGCCGGAGACCACCGGCCGGTCCTGCGCGTCTGCGTCTCAGAATCTACATCTGGAAATCCGATCGCCTGCAACGGAAACATCTGTTGGACAGGATTCACGGGGCGTTCAAGGATGTCCCGTACGGCAGCGCAGTCAACGCGACACCGGAATGAACTGCCGTACGAGCGGAGGATGAAGTGCCGAGCGAAGAGACCGAAGTAGTCGTCGTCGGGGCCGGTCAGGCCGGCGTGGCGGCCAGTGAGCACCTGGGGGCTCACGGAGTGCCGCACATCGTGCTCGAGCGGCATCGCATAGCCGAGCGGTGGCGCTCGGAGCGATGGGACTCCCTGGTGGCGAACGGTCCCGCGTGGCACGACCGCTTCCCCGGTCTTGAGTTCACCGACGTCGACCCCGACGGTTTCGCCTCGAAGGAGCAGGTCGCGGAGTACTTCGCCGCGTACGCCGAGAAGATCGGTGCCCCGGTCCGCTGCGGCGTCGAGGTGACCGGCGTGCGCAGGCACACGGGACGGCCGGGTTTCCGGGTGGAGACGTCGGAGGGCTCGATCGACGCGCGGTTCGTCGTGGTGGCGACCGGGGCGTTCCAGCGCCCGGTGTTCCCGCCCATCATTCCGGACGGCGCCGTCCCCGTGCAGATCCACTCCAGCGGCTACCGCAACCCGGAGCAACTGCCCGAAGGCGCGGTCCTGGTGGTCGGGGCCGGGTCTTCGGGGGTGCAGATCGCCGACGAGCTGCGCCGCTCAGGGCGCCGGGTCTTCCTCTCCGTCGGCCCGCACGACCGGCCTCCCCGCGAGTACCGCGGGCGTGACTTCTGCTGGTGGCTCGGGGTGCTCGGGCTCTGGGACGCGGAGACTCCTCCCCGGGGTGCCGAGCACGTGACCATCGCGGTCAGCGGTGCGCGCGGCGGCCACACCGTGGACTTCCGTGCCCTGGCCGCCGACGGCATCGAACTGCTTGGGATGACCGCGTCCTGCGCCGACGGCGTCCTGCGCTTCGCCCCCGACCTCGCCACGAACATCGCGCTCGGCGACGAGAAGTACCTCGCGCTGCTCCGGGCAGCCGACGCATACGTGGAGCGCAACGGCCTCGACCTCCCCGAAGAGCCGCAGGCCCATGTCCTCGGTCCTGACCCGGAGTGCGTGAGCGACCCCCGCCTCGAACTGGACCTGGCCGAGGCGGGCGTCACCTCGGTCGTCTGGGCGACGGGCTTCGCCACCGACTACGGCTGGCTCGACGTGGACGCCTTCGACGAGAAGGGCCGCCCGCAGCAGCGACGCGGAGTCTCCACCGAGCCCGGCGTCTACTTCCTCGGCCTGCCCTGGCTCTCCCGCCGCGGCTCCAGCTTCATCTGGGGTGTCTGGCACGACGCCCGGTACGTCGCCGACCACATCGTGACCCGGCGGGGCTACCTCGCGTACGACACCACCGACCGGCCCGGCGCCGCCTCGGCCACCCCCAACTCCTGAGGAGCAGACGTGACCTCCACGCACCAGGGCCCGCGGCCCAAGGCCCCGATCGTCGCGGGCGGACACACGCGGATCCGCCCGTTCAACACCCGCGACACCTACCCCGAGCAGAACCTCGACAACGACCTCTGCCAGGCCGTCGTCGCGGGCAACACCGTGTATGTCCGGGGCCAGATCGGCCAGGACCTCGACACCAGTGAGTCCGTGGGCATCGGCGACGTCGAAGCGCAGGCCGAGCAGGCCATGGCGAACATCAAGATGCTGCTCGAAGAGGCGGGCGGCCGGATGGAGCACCTGGTCAAGCTGACCATCTATCTGGTCGACCCGCGCTACCGCGAGGCCGTGTACCGCACGGTGGGCCGCTGGACCAAGGGCGTCCACCCCATCTCCACCGGCCTGGTGGTGTCCGCCCTTGCCCGCCCCGAGTGGCTGTGCGAGATCGACGCGATCGCCGTACTTCCCGAGGCCGTACTTCCCGAGGCCGTACTTTCCGGGGAGGAGCAGGCATGACGTTCTCCCTGGTGGTCCGGGACGGCGAGCGCTTCGGCATCGCGGCCAGCTCGTCGAGTCCGGCGGTCGCCGCCCGGGTCGTCCATCTGCGGCCCGGCGTCGGCGCGGCGACCTCGCAGAACATCACCGACCCCATGCTCGGCACCGCTCTCCTCGACGGCCTCGCGGCGCACGGCGACGCCCAACGCGCCCTGGCCGACGTCACCGGCACGGCAGCGAACAAGGAGACCGTCGACTACCGGCAGCTGACCGTCCTCGGCCGGTCGGGGCCGGGGTTCGCCTTCAGCGGTCCGCGCACCCTGGGCACCTTCGCGTCGGCCACCGCGGACGGCGCCGTCGCGGCCGGGAACATGCTGTCCGGCGAGCACGTGCCCGGCGTACTCGTCGACGCGTACGCCGCCGCCACGGGAGAGCTCGAGGAACGGCTGCTCACCGCGATGAAGGCCGCCGTCGCGGCCGGTGGCGAGGAAGGGCCGGTGTACTCCGCCGGGATGGCGGTCGTCGCGGACGTCGGCTGGCGGGTCACCGACCTGCGCGTCGACTGGGCCGATGACCCCCTCGACCGGCTCGGCGACCTGCTCGACGTCTGGCTGCCGCAACGGGACGACTACGTGCGGCGCGGCCTCGATCCCGCCTCCTCTCCTTCGTACGGCGTTCCGGGAGACCTGTGATGCAGCGGATGAAGGAGGCGGCACGGCACGCGGTCGACCGGCACGCCGAAGAACTGATCGGCCTCTCCGAGCGGCTGCACGCCGACCCGGAGACCGCCTGGCAGGAACACCGGGCGGCCGCCGCCGTACCGGAACTGCTCGACCGCGCCGGATTCGACGTCACCTCGTCCTACCTCGGCCTGGACACCGCCTTCCACGCCCGGTTCGGCAGCGGTCCCGTCCGGATCGCGCTGTGCGCCGAGTACGACGCGCTGCCCGGCCTCGGCCACGCGTGCGGGCACAACCTCATCGCGGCGAGTTCCGTCGGCGCCGCGCTCGGCCTGGCCGCCGTCGCCGACGACGCGGGAATCACCGTGGAGGTCTACGGCACCCCCGCAGAGGAGGGCGGCGGCGGCAAGATCGAGATGCTCGACCGGGGCGCCTTCACCGACGTGGACCTCGCGATGATGGTGCACCCGGCGCCGGTCGACGTCGCCGAGGCCCGCCCGTTCGCCGTCAGCCACTCCAAGGTCTCCTACACCGGGAAGTCCGCGCACGCCGCCGCCTACCCGGAGGCCGGGATCAACGCGGCCGACGCCTTCACCGTCGCCCAGGTCGCCATCGGGCTGCTGCGCCAGCAACTGCCGTCGTCGGCGCGCGTGCACGGTGTGGTGACCCACGCCGGGGACGCCCCCAACGCCATCCCGGAACGGTCGAGCGGGCGTTGGTACGTCAGGGCCGAGACGCTCGCCGAACTGGCCGAACTCGAACCGCGCGTCACGCGGGCCTTCGAGGCGGGCGCCCTCGCCACCGGCTGCGACCTGGAGATCGAACCGGAGAGCAAGCCCTACGCCGAGTTCCGCACCGACGAGAGTGCCCTCGCGCACTACCGGACCAACGCCCTGGCCCTGGGCCGCGCGTTCGCGCCGCCCGGCCAGGCGGCGCGCATGAACCGCGCCTCCACCGACATGGGCAACGTCTCGCAGGTCGTACCGGCGATCCACCCGTACATCGGCATCGGCTCCCTGCCCGCCACCAACCACCAGCACGAGTTCGCCGCCCACTGCGTGGGCGGGAGGGCCGAGCGCGCCCTGCTCGACGGTGCGCTCGCACTGGCCTGGACCGGCGTGGACCGCAGCGCGGCCCCGCCACCCCGGCCCTGACGGCCCGACGCCGGCGGCACCCGCACAGCTCCAGCTTCGGAACCCCTTTCCCCCAAGGAGGCGCGTATGCCCACGCGTGACAGCAGTGCCACGACGACCGAGGCCGAGCCGGCCACCGATGTGGTCGCACTGCGCAGGAGCGTCGCCGCGGGCGCCGTAGGCGTGTTCGTGCACTGGTTCGACTGGGCTGCCTACGCCTATCTCGCCGGCACCGTCGCGACCGTGTTCTTCCCCGCCGACGACAGCACGACCGGACTCCTCGCCGTGTTCGGCGTGTTCGCCGTCTCCTTCGGCATCCGGCCCATCGGCGCCCTGGTCTTCGGACCGCTCGGCGACCGGATCGGCCGCAAGCGCACCCTGTCACTGGTCATCTTCATGATGTCGGGCGCGACCCTGACCATAGGCCTGCTCCCCGGCTACGACTCGATCGGCATCGCCGCCCCGGTGCTCCTGGTGGTGCTCCGCCTGATCCAGGGCTTCGCGGCGGGCGGCGAGTTCGGCAGCGCCGCCAGCTTCCTCGCCGAGAGCGCGCCGCGGCGACGGCGCGGATTCGGCGTGAGCTGGCTGGAGGTCGGCTCCCTGCTCGGCTTCCTCGCCGGATCGTTCGTCTTCCTCGTCCTGTCCACCGCGCTCGACGAGAGCCAACTCACCGCCTGGGGCTGGCGCATCCCCTTCCTGATCGCCGCGCCCCTCGGCGTCATCGGCTTCATCATCCGCAGCAAGATCGAGGACACGCCGGAGTACCGGGCGCTAGAAGCGGGCGGCACCGTGCCGAGCAGCCCCGCCCGCGAACTGCTCCGTTCCCACAAGCGCGAACTGCTCCAGGCGGCGGGCCTGATGGCCGCCATGCACGTCCCCTTCTACGCCGTGCTGACCTACCTCGTCACCTACGAGACCGACCACCTGGGCCACTCCGCCGACAACGCGGCCCTGCTGTCCACCGTCATCTCGCTGATGGGCCTCGCGCTCGTGCCGCTCTTCGGCGCGCTCTCCGACCGGGTGGGGCGCAAGCCGGTGTTCATCGGGGCGACGGCGGCCCTGCTCGTCCTGTCCACCCCGGCCTTCCTCCTGATGCGGACCGGGCTCGTGGGCACCTGGATCGCCGGCCTGCTGCTCGGCGCGATCCTGGCGGCGATCCTCGGCACCTACGCGGTGTGGTCGGCGGAGATCTTCCCCACCCGCACCCGGCAGAGCGGCCTCTCCGTCGCGTACAACATCACCGCGGCGCTGTTCGCCGGGACCGTGCCCTACCTGATGACCGTGCTGATCTCCGCGACGGGCAGCACCCTGGTGCCGGGCCCGTACCTGATGGTGTTCGCGGTGGGCGGCCTGGTCGCCGCCCTGACCCTGAAGGAGACCGTCGGCACCACGCTGCTGCGCCCCGAGGACGTCGCCCACGCATCCCCTGCGTCCCACACGCCCCACGCGCCTCACACTCCCGCCGAGCGGGTGTAGCCGTCGCCGCCGCATAGGGTCGGAGCCGACACCGATCACTCACCGGGCACGAAGGTCTCGTATGACGTCACCGCTGGGATTCACCCTCGTTCAGCTGCGCTACTTCCTCGTGGCCGCCGAGCGTGGCTCCATGACGGAGGCGTCGGCCGAGCTGCACATCGCCCAGTCGGCCGTGTCCGCCGCCGTCCACAGCCTGGAGCAGGACCTTCAGGTGCAGCTGTTCATCCGGCGCCGGGGCCGGGGCCTGACCCTGACGCCCGCGGGGGAGCGGCTCCAGCAGCAGGCGCGGGACCTGCTGGCGCGGGCCCGCGAGGTCCACCGGGAGGCCAGGGGCGACGGCGAGACCCTCTCCGGTCCGGTGGCGGTCGGCTGCTTCGTGACCCTGGCCCCGTACTATCTGCCGCCGCTGTTCAGCGAGTTCACCCGGCGCCATCCCGGCATAGAGATCGACGTGGTGGAGGCGGAGACCGACGAGCTGGTCCAGGCCCTGGCAGCGGGGCGCATCGACTTCGCCCTCACCTACGGCCTGGGTCTGTCGTCCGAGCCGGAACTGCACAGCGAGACGATCGCCCGCGCTCCGGCCTACGTCATCGTCGCGGCCGACCACCCGCTGGCCGGGCAGGGCAGCGTGGAGCTGGCCGAGCTGTCCGCCGAACCCCTGGTCCTGCTCGACCTGCCGCACAGCCGCGACTACTTCCATGCCCTGGTGGCCGCCACCGGCACCGCCCCCGACGTCCGCTACCGCACCCGCAGCTACGAGACCGTGCGCTCACTCGTGGCCCGCGGACTGGGCTACTCCGTCCTCAATCAGCGGCCTGCGACCAGCCAGACCTACGGCGGCGGCGAGGTCGCGGAACTGCGGCTGCGGGACGGCGGGCACCCGCTCGAAGTCAAGATCGTCTCCATGGGAGGCGTGGCCCAGACGGCCAGGGCCCGGGCGGTGATGGGCCTGCTGCGGGAGATCGCGACGGACGAGAAGAGCCCTTTGCGTGCCCGCGACTCGTTGTAAAGTGGGCGGCCAGCCCTTGACCTGCACATACGCAGGCAGGGAGCCCAGGACAAGGAGTAGCTCCATGCTGCGCACTATGTTCAAGTCCAAGATCCACCGCGCCACGGTGACCCAGGCCGACCTGCACTACGTAGGCTCCGTCACCATCGACGCCGACCTCCTCGACGCCGCCGACCTGCTGCCCGGCGAGCTTGTGCACATCGTCGACATCACCAACGGCGCCCGCCTGGAGACGTACACCATCGAGGGCGAACGCGGCAGCGGCGTCATCGGCATCAACGGCGCCGCCGCGCACCTCGTGCACCCCGGCGACAAGGTGATCATCATCAGCTACGCCCAGGTCGACGACGCCGAGGCCCGCACCCTGCGACCCAAGGTCGTGCACGTCGAGGGCGAGCGGAACCGGATCGTGGCCCTCGGTACCGACGCGGCCGCGCCGGTGCCGGGCGCCGAAGACATGACGCGCAGCCCGCAGGCCGCGCCCGCCCTCCAGGAGAGCCGATGAGCAGCAGCGGGATCGAGATCCGCGACGACAGGGCGCGCGGCGTCTTCGAAGCACGTGCGGGCGGCGAAGTCGTCGGGAAGATCGTCTACTTCACCCTGGACGCCCCCGAGCCCGCCCTGGTGCCGGTGCACACCGAGGTGGCGCCCGCGCACGAGGGCGAGGGCATCGCGGGATCGCTGGCCAGGGAGCTGTACGCGATGGCGGCCCGGGAATCCGTCGCGGTCGCGCCCCTGTGCCCGTACGTCGTGAAGTGGGCCGAGCGGCATCCCGACGAGGCGCCCGCCGCCTCGGCGGAACTGGCCGCCGCGGCCCGGCACGAGCAGAAGACGCACCCCACCACGTGGTGACGCCGACGCTCGCCCTGCTGCACACCTCGCCCGTGCACGTCCCCGTCTTCGAGGGGCTGCGCGACCAGGACCATCCGGGGTTCGCCCTGCGGCACCTCGTCCACGAGGACCTGCTCGCGCGGGCCCGCGCGGAGGGCCCGGAGGCGGTGGCCGACGACATCCAGGAGCTGTTGGTGCGGACCGTCGCCGAGGGGGCGGGCGTCGTGCTCTGCACCTGCTCCACGATCGGCGCCGTCGCCGAGGCCCGCGCCGCCGCCGTCGGGGTGCCCCTCGTGCGGGTGGACCGGCCCATGGCCGCCGAGGCCGTGGCCGCGGGACGGTCGGTGGCCGTCGTCGCCACCCTGGAGAGCACCCTGGGACCCACCCGCGTGCTCGTCGAGGAGGAGGCCGCCCGCGCCGGACGGCCCGTCGACGTCACGACGGTCCTGGTCGAAGGGGCCTGGGAGCGCTTCGAGGCCGGAGACCGGGAAGGGCACACGCGCCTGATCGTGGACGCCGTGGACGCCCTGGAGGGCGTCGACTCCGTCGTCCTCGCCCAGGCGTCCATGGCGGACGCCGCCGACCGCGCCACCCTGCCCGTGCCGGTCGTCTCCAGCCCGCGCCCCGGTCTGCGCGCGGCTGTTCTTCGGTGCGCTGAAGGCGTCAAGTCGTAGGCTGCGTGCGGGAGGTGAGTGACCGCTCACCTCCCGCGTACACCTTCGACTTCACTTCACAGGAGCGGACATGGCGCAGCAGGACGAAGAGGCCGTGATCAGTCCCACCGGCTGGGTGGCCAAGCAGGCCCGGCAGTACGAGGAGTCGGGCGGCCTCACGGGCACCGGGGTGCAGGGTGTCACCTGCCTGCTGCTCGACTACCGCGGACGGCGCACGGGGACGTTGCGCCGCACCGTACTGATCTACGGCCGCGACGGCGACGACTACCTCATCGTGGCCTCCAACGGCGGAGCCGACGAACACCCCCTGTGGTACCTCAACCTCGTCGCGGAACCGAACGTACGGCTTCGCGTGGGCACGGAGGAGCGATTCGACGCCCGCGCCGAGACCCTGACGCCTGAGGAGAAGGCCAGGGTCTGGCCGGGCCTCGTCGAGCTCTTCGCCCCCTACGCGGACTATCAGGCCAAGACGGATCGCGACATCCCCGTCGTGCGGCTCACGCGCACCTGATCCCGGGATCGGGGGGCGCGGGGACGCGTGGACTCGGCGGGCGTGGGCACGCGAGGCGGGAGAGAGTGGACACGACCGATCTCCGACGTCGATGGAGGAGACATGACCGTTCCGTATCCCGAGCCCGCGCCGCCGAGCCCGATCCCCGACCCGAACACGCCGAGTCCGGTGCCGGACCCCGAGCGCCCCACACCGGGCCCCGGCCCCGTGCCGCGGCCGTCGCCGGGCCCGCCGCCGACCCCGCTCCCGCCGCCGGGACCGGAGCCGGAGACCGAGCCGAAGCCGGTCTGACGGCGGGCCGGAGCGTTTAGGCCTCGACCTCCGAGCGGTCCCCGCCCCACAGGGTGTGGAACGAACCCTCTCGGTCCGTACGCCGATAGGTGTGCGCGCCGAAGAAGTCCCGCTGCCCCTGGGTGAGCGCGGCCGGAAGGCGGTGCGCGCGCAGCGCGTCGTAGTACGCGAGGGCCGCCGAGAAGCCCGGCGTGGGAACTCCCTGCCGGGTGGCGGCGACCAGAACCGCACGCCAGTCGTCCTGGGCCGCACCGATCTCCTGCGCGAACGTCTTGTCCGACAGGAGGCTCGGCAGGTCCGCGCGCGCGTCGTACGCGGCGCGGATGCGGTCCAGGAAGGCGGCGCGGATGATGCAGCCGCCGCGCCAGATGGCGGCGACCGCGCCGGGGTCGATGTCCCAGCCGTACTGTTCGCTGCCCGCGGCGATCTCGTGGAAGCCCTGCGTGTACGACACGATCTTCGAGGCGTACAGCGCCTGCTCGACCTGATCGGCGAATGCCCCGGCCTCGGCCTCGTTCAGCTGACTCGGCGTCGGGCCCGGCAAGTCCGCTGACGCCGCGCGCAGTTCGGAGTGGCCCGAGAGGGAACGGGCGAAGACCGCCTCCGCGATGCCCGACACCGGCACACCCAGATCCAGGGCGATCTGCACGGTCCAGCGGCCCGTGCCCTTCTGCTCGGCCTGGTCCTGGACGACGTCCACGAACGGCTTGCCCGTCGCGGCGTCCACGTGCTTGAGGACCTCCGCCGTGATCTCGATCAGATAGGAGTCGAGCCGGCCGGTGTTCCAGGTGCGGAAGATGTCCGCGATCTGCGCGGGGGAGTAGCCCGCCACCTCGCGAAGCAGCTGATACGCCTCGGCGATCAGCTGCATGTCCGCGTACTCGATGCCGTTGTGCACCATCTTCACGAAGTGCCCCGCGCCGTCCGGGCCGACATGGGTGACGCACGGGGCACCGTCCTCGGCCTTCGCCGAGATCTTCTCCAGCATCGGACCGAGCGAGGCGTACGACTCGGGGGAGCCGCCCGGCATGATGCTCGGGCCGTTCAGCGCGCCCTCCTCGCCGCCCGAGACGCCCGTGCCGACGAAGTGGATGTCCTGCTCGCGCAGTTCGCGCTCGCGGCGCCGGGTGTCCGCGAAGTGCGCGTTGCCGCCGTCGATGATCATGTCGCCCGGCTCCATGAGCGGCGCGAACTCCTTGATGACGGCGTCCGTGGGCTCGCCCGCCTTGACCATGACGACCAGGCGGCGCGGGCGCTCCAGGGCCGCGACGAACTCCTTCGCGGTCTCGGTGGCGATGAAATCGCCCTCGTCGCCGAACTCCTCGACCAATGCGTGCGTCTTGGCCGCCGTGCGGTTGTGCAGGGCGACGGTGTAGCCGTTGCGTGCGAAGTTGCGGGCCAGATTGCGCCCCATGACCGCGAGGCCAGTGACACCGATCTGGGCTGACGTGCTGCTCATGCCGTGGCTCCTGGAGGTGGAAGTGCCGGTGGTGTTCGCCAGTATTGCCCCGCGGCGTAGCGTGACATCCCGACACTGTGTCCGACGGAGGAGCCGCCCGTGCCCCATTTCGACATGCCGCTCGACGAACTGCGCCGCTACCGGCCCGACATGACCGAGCCCGAGGATTTCGACGCGTTCTGGGAGAAGACCCTTTCGGCCGCACGTGAGCACGGTCTGGACGCGCGTTTCGTCCCCGTCGACGCGCACCTGAGCACGGTAGACGTGTTCGACGTGACGTTCGCCGGATTCGGCGGCCACCCGGTCAGAGGTTGGCTGATACTGCCCGCCGGTACGACCGAACCGCTGCCCACCGTCGTGGAGTACATCGGATACGGCGGCGGCCGGGGCCTGCCGCACGAGCGGCTGCTGTGGTCGGCGGCGGGCTTCGCGCACTTCGTGATGGACACCCGGGGACAGGGCAGCGGCGGCTCGGCGGGCGACACCCCCGACCCGGTCGGCAGCGGACCCGCCTACCCCGGCTATATGACGCGCGGCATCGACGACCCGGACGAGTACTACTACCGGCGGGTCTTCACCGACGCCGTGCGGGCGGTCGAGGCGGCCCGCACGCATCCCCTGGTGGACTCCTCGCGGGTCGCCGCGGTCGGCGGCAGCCAGGGCGGCGGGATCACGCTGGCCGTGGGCGGCCTCGTCGACGATCTGACGGCGATCGCGGCCGACGTGCCCTTCCTGTGTGACTTCCCGCGCGCCACGACCCTCACCGAGCGGCCGCCGTACCGGGAGATCGCGCTCTACATGAAGGCGAAGCGCGGCGCCGAGGAGCGTGTCTTCCGTACGCTCTCGTACTTCGACGGCGTGCACTTCGCCGCGCGCGGCACGGCGCCGGCGCTCTTCTCGGCGGCCCTGGAGGACATGACGTGCCCGCCGTCCACGGTGTTCGCGGCGCACAACGCCTATGCGGGTTCGGAGCGTTCGATGGAGGTGTACTCCTTCAACGATCATGAGGGCGGTGGGCCCTACCAGCAAGGTGTTCAACTCCGCTGGCTCGCGGAGCACTTGAAGGGCTGACCGGGCGCACGCCCCCTCGGCCGTGCGCTCTTGTCACGGACCGGCCAAAGCGGCTAGCTTGCCGCCTTGTCGTGTGTCTGACGTGACTGAGATGTGTGTGACTGAGGGGGCTCCCATGGCCGTACGCGGTCGTCACCGCCGGTATCAGCCGAACCGGATCAACCGTGCTTCGCTGACCGTCACGGCGGGCGGTGCCGGGATGGCGCTCCCGCTGATCGGCACCGGCACGGCAGAGGCGGCCGACGTCGACACCTGGAACAAGGTGGCGGCCTGCGAGTCCACCAGCAACTGGAGCATCAACACCGGGAACGGCTTCTACGGCGGCCTCCAGTTCAAGCAGTCCACCTGGGAGGCGTACGGCGGCACCGCCTACGCCCCGCGCGCCGACCGCGCAAGCAAGGACCAGCAGATAGCCGTCGCCGAGAAGGTCCTCAAGGCGCAGGGGCCCCGGGCCTGGCCGGTCTGCTCGGAGCGGGCAGGCCTGACGCGGGGCGGCGACGCACCCGACATCACGCCGATGGGCGCCGCCAAGGCGGCGGCGAAGACGACGCCCAAGCGCGAGGTCAAGGACGTCAAGCCGGAAGTGACCCCGCAGTCCGCCGCGGGCCGCGGCCAGATGTACACGGTCGTCCGCGGCGACACACTCTCCGGGATCGCCGACGAGCGCCGGGTCAGCGGCGGCTGGCAGCAGTTGTACGAGGCGAACCGCCAGACGATCGGCGGCGACCCCGACATGATCACGCCGGGGCAGCGGCTCGCGCTGAAGGCCTCGCAGCAGAAGTCCGGGAAGCCGGAGGCCGCGCCCGAGCGGCGCACGGAGCCCAAGCAGCGGGCCCAGGCCGAGCCGAAGAAGGCCGAGCCGAGGAAGGCGAAGCCCGCCGGGGCCTCCCAGGGCTTCTCCGCACCCGTGGCGGCTTCGCCAAGCACCCCCTACCGGGCGGCGGGCGGCTCCTGGTCCAAGGGCTACCACACGGGTGTCGACTTCCCCGTGGCCACCGGCACTTCCGTGAAGTCCATCGGGGCGGGCACGGTCGTGTCGGCCGGCTGGGGCGGCTCGTACGGCTACGAAGTGGTGATCCGGCACGGCGACGGCAAGTACTCCCAGTACGGGCACCTCTCGGCGCTCACCGTGAAGTCCGGCCAGAAGGTGGGCGCGGGGCAGCGCATCGCGCGCTCGGGGTCCACGGGCAACAGCACGGGCCCGCATCTGCACTTCGAGGTGCGCACGGGGCCCGGCTTCGGCTCCGACGTCGATCCGCTGGCGTATCTGCGGGCCCACGGCGTCCGGATCTGACGCGGACCGCACGAAGCCCCCGGAGGAATCCGGGGGCTTCGTGCGGTGCGGCTGCTTGTCGTCGAGAGGCCTAGGAGCCGACGTGTTCGCGGCCGTGGCGGAACGGCACCCGCCGGTGCGAGTGCGAACCGGTCGCGGGCTGGGAGGGCACCGAGCGCAGTTCCCCGGCCCGCACCTGGTCGGCCCGCAGCCCGTCGGCGGGCGGCTCGGGCGCCACGGCGTCCGCCGCGACGGGACCGCCCTTGGCCACCGGCACCGTCGATGCCGCGGCCTTCTGCTGGGCACCGATCCGCTCGGTGGTGAGCAGGATCAGACCGCCCGCGGCGACCACGCCGAAGCCCAGCGCGACGATCGTGCCCGCGGTGCCGTAGCGGAACGATTCGCCGAAGAGCGTGAGGCCCACCGCGGCCGCCACGACCGGGTTCACGACCGTCACCGTCGACAGCGGAGCCGCCAGGCCCGCGCCGCGGTACGAGGCCTGCGAGATCAGCACACCGGCCGAGGCGAGGACCGCGATCACGGCGAGGGCGGGCAGCTGCTGTGAGAGCGACACGTTCGCGTCCAGGTCCACCGCCACCGTCTTGGTGAACACCGAGGCGATGCCGAACGCGACGCCCGCCGCGCTGGCCAGGAGCACGCTGCGCACCACCGGATGCCGGTGCACCGCGTGCGCCACGACCATGAGCGCCACCACGGCACCCGCGGTCACCAGGGCCACCATGACCCGCTCGGCGTCGTCCAGGGACTGCGCGTCCGCGGACTGCGTCAGCGAGAGCAGCCCCGCGAGGCCCACGGTCGCCATGATCGCACCGCGCCAGGCGGTCGCCCCGGCCTTGCGGCGCACGAAGAGCGCGGCCATCGGCAGGGCGAAGACGATGGTCAGGGCGCCAAGGGGCTGTACGAGGCTCAGCGGCCCGTACGCGAGGGCCACCACGTGCAGCAGCGCACCGAGGCCGTTGAGCGCGATGGCGACCCACCAGGCACCGCGGCGCAGCGGTGCGTACCGCCGCTCCGGCGTGCTGACGGCGACCCGCTCCTGCAGAATGGCCCCGCCCGCGTACGCCACGGCGGATACGAGGGACAGCACCACGGCGAGCGTGAGGGCACTCATGAGGTGCTCCACGGCTTGCGGTGCGCCCCCTGGTGGGCCCGGGGCGTCCGGTGCGGCGAACGGTCGGCTTCCATACTCACTACGATCTCGCGGATTTCGCTCCACGTCGTCGTACCTCAGCAGGCATTGGGTCCTACTACCGATGGAGTACTGGACGGGAGATGTCCTCCCCCGGGTGGGTTACGCAGCGGTCCGGTGGATCATCCGGAGTCCCGGAAATTCTTGCGGGAGCGCCCCTCGCAACACCCTCGTCCGGGCCGTGGGGAGGGGCACAGACGGCATGGCGCACTCCCGCCGGGCCCCTGCCCCGCCCTGCCGCTCCCGCGCCCCGGAACGACGGCTCAGGAGGCTTGCAGACTTTCCGTACATGCAATCTGACCTGGGCTTTTGTGGTCCGCTTCCGTAATCTTGGCCCCTCGTGGAAAGGGGTCCGGATGCACCGGAACATACGCACTGTCGACGACGTCCTGAAGCTCATGGACGGCCTGTTCGCACCGGAAGCCGACCGCTGGACCGCCGGCGCGGGGGACTGGTGGGACGCCTTCTACGCCGACCGCGACCGGCCGGTCCCGTTCTTCGCGGCGAAACCGGACGAGAACCTGGCCTCGTACGCCGACCGCGGCCTGCTCACCCCCGGCCGCGCCCTCGATCTGGGCTGCGGTCCCGGCCGCAACGCGCTGTATCTGGCCTCCCTGGGATTCGAGGTGGACGCCGTCGACATCTCCCCGGCGGCAGTCGCCTGGGCCGAGGAGCGGGCCCGCGAGGCCGGGGCGGACATCAGGTTCCGCTGCGGCGACGCGTTCGCGCTCACGGAGGCCGGACCGAGCGGCCCGTACGACCTGATCGCCGACTCGGGATGCTTCCACCACCTGCCGCCCCACCGCCGCGTCAGCTACCTCGCCCTCCTGGAGCGCGCCCTCGCCCCCGGCGGCCACCTCGCCCTCACCGCCTTCGCCGCCGGAGCGGAGGGCTCCGGCTCCGAACTGTCCGACGCGGACTTCTACCGCGCGTCCGGGCTCCAGGGCGGCCTCGCCTACACGCCCGAGTCGCTGCGCCGGATCTTCTCCGACCTGACGGAGGTCGAAGTGCGCCGCATGCGTGACGAACCGGCCGACTCCGCGTACTTCGGCGAGCCCTTCCTGTGGACGGCCCTGTTCCGCAAGGACGCCTAGGCTCTGCTCTCGTGAAAGCCCCTCTCGACCTGACTGCAGTCGGCTCCGTCGGCGGATTCTTCGCCCTGCGCACGGGGGCGCCGCCGGGCGGCGCCCAAGTGACCTCCCTGGCACGGGTGTACGCGGGCGACGACGGGCCCCTCGCGTTCCGCGTCGCCAAGGTCGCCGCCCGGATCGGGGCGCCGGACACGCGCATCGCGGTCTCGGTGGCGCAGCTGGGGCTCGCGGCGCGGCTGTGGTCCGTGGCGCTCGGCTCGGCGGCGCTGCACGGCGCGGTGCCCGGCCTCGACCCGGAGCTGCTGCACTGGGACGCGGACGGCACCTCGCCCGACGACCTGTGGCTGACGTCCGTGACGACGCGGCCCGCCAACGCCGCGAGCATCCGGGACATCGTCATGGACGGTCATCTGGCGCCGCTGGCCGACGCCTTGCGCACCCGCCACCGGATCTCCGCACGCCTGCTGTGGGGCAACGCGGGCTCCGCGCTCGCCGGAGCGGCCCGCGAACTGGACACCTGGGCGCGCCGCGAAGGACGTACCGACGTGGCGGAGCGTGCCCGGGCCCTGGCCGTAGAACTCTTCGACCACCCCGACCTGCGCGGCACCGGAACCCTGCACGGCACCGCGTTCCGCCGGCGCAGCTGCTGTCTCTACTACCGCTGCCCGGGCGGCGGCGTGTGCGGGGACTGCTGCTTCGACCGGCCCCCGCAGAGGTCGGTGCGGGGCTCTTCCCCGCGGGGCGCTTCTGGGTGACCATGTGGGTGCGGGCGACCGGCGGCTGGGGTGGACGGACGGAGGTTCTGCGTGCGAGTAGGACTGCTCACCCGGGAATATCCCCCGGATGTCTACGGCGGAGCCGGAGTCCATGTCGAGTTCCTCGCACGGGAGTTAGAGGCCCTCGTCGACGTCGACGTGCACTGCTGGGGGAGCGAGGGGGCCACCGACGGCCTCGTGCGCCACCAGGCCTGGGACGCCCTCGACGGCGCCAACGACGCCCTGCGGACCTTCTCCGTGGACCTGTCCATGGCGGCCTCCCTCACCGGCTGCGACCTCGTCCACTCCCATACCTGGTACGCCAACCTCGCGGGCCATTTCGGCAAGCTCCTGCACGGCATTCCGCACGTCATGACCTCACACTCCCTGGAGCCCCTGCGCCCCTGGAAGGCCGAGCAACTGGGCGGCGGATACGCGCTGTCCGGCTGGGCCGAGCGCACCGCCGTCGAGGCCGCGGACGCCGTGATCGCCGTCTCGCGGGGCATGCGCGCCGACATCCTCGGCTGCTACCCCGCCATCGACCCGGCGAAGGTGCACGTCGTTCACAACGGCATCGACACGAGCCTGTACCGCCCCGACCCCGGCACGGACGTCCTCGAACGCCTGGGAATCGACCCCGGGCGGCCCTACGTCCTGTTCGTCGGACGCATCACCCGACAGAAGGGCGTGCCCCATCTGCTGCGCGCCGCCAAGGAGCTGGACCCTTCCACGCAGCTCGTGCTCTGCGCCGGAGCTCCCGACACCCCGCAGATCGACGCCGAGTTCCGCACCCTCTTCGAGGAGCTGAGCCAGTCCCGCGGGGGAGTGCACTGGATCCCGGAGATGCTCCCGCGCGAACAGATCATCCAACTCCTCACGCACGCACGGGCCTTCGTCTGCCCCTCCGTGTACGAACCGCTCGGCATCGTCAACCTGGAGGCGATGGCGTGCGGCACCCCGGTCGTGGCATCGGACGTCGGCGGCATCCCCGAGGTCGTCGCCGACAAGAGCACAGGGCTCCTCGTCCCGTACGAGGAGAAGGAGCCGGCGGCCTTCGAGGCCCGCCTTGCACAGGCCCTGAACGAACTGGTCGACGATCCGCGCGCCGCGACCCGTATGGGCGAGGCCGGACGCGACCGTGCCGTCAGGGAGTTCGGCTGGGACGCGGTCGCGCGACAGACGACCCGCGTGTACGAGGAGTTACTCGAGTCCAAGTGATCCCAGTTAAGGGGGCGGCGCGATGCGCGGTGGACCTTCGGTGCTCGGAATCGTCCTGGCGGGCGGTGAGGGCAAGCGCCTGCAGCCCCTCACGGCCGACCGGGCCAAACCAGCGGTCACGTTCGGCGGCACGTACCGCCTCGTCGACTTCGTGCTCTCCAACCTCGTCAACGGAGACATCCTGCGGATCTGCGTACTGACCCAGTACAAATCGCACTCCCTGGACCGGCACGTCACCACCACCTGGCGGATGTCCAGCCTCCTGGGCAACTACGTCACTCCGGTCCCGGCGCAGCAACGCCTGGGCCCGCGCTGGTACTTGGGCAGCGCGGACGCCATCCTCCAGTCCCTCAACCTCGTCCACGACGAACAGCCCGACTACATCGCGGTGTTCGGCGCCGACCACGTCTACCGCATGGACCCGCGGCAGATGCTCAACCAGCACTTCGAGAGCGGTGCCGGGGTGACGGTCGCGGGCATCCGTGTGCCGCGCAAGGAGGCGTCGTCCTTCGGCATCATCACGCCCGCGCGGGACGGCACGCGCGTGGAGAGCTTCCTGGAGAAGCCCGCCGATCCGCCGGGCCTGCCGGGCTCGCCGAACGAGGTGTTCGCCTCCATGGGCAACTACGTCTTCACCACGAAGACCCTCGTCGACGCGATCCAGCAGGACGCCGAGGACGACAACTCCAAGCACGACATGGGCGGTTCGATCCTGCCGATGCTCACCGAGCGTGGCCTTGCCCAGGTGTACGACTTCGACGACAACCACGTGCCCGGGGAGACCCCGCGCGACCACGGCTACTGGCGTGACGTCGGCACGCTCGACTCGTACTACGAAGCGCACATGGACCTGATCTCCGACCAGCCGGTGTTCAACCTGGACAACCGGCGCTGGCCCATCTACACCCATCCGGGCGGTCTGCCGCCCGCCAAGTTCTGCGCGGCCGGCATCGCGAGCGAGTCCATCGTCAGTCCCGGCTGTGTCATCCGGGGTCAGGTCACGCGCTCCGTGCTCTCGCCGGGCGTGACGATCGAGGACGGGGCGGTCGTGCAGGGATCGGTCCTTCACGACAACGTCCGCGTGGGCAGGGGAGCGGTGGTGCGCGGTGCCGTTCTCGACAAGAACGTGGACGTCCCGCCCGGGGCGACGATCGGAGTCAACCCCGAGCGGGACGAACAGCTGTACACGGTCTCCAAGGGCGGCGTGATCGCCCTCGGCAAGGGGCAGATCGTCCCGATGTAGCGGGCGTCCCGCGGGAGCCGGGCGCTTACAGCACCCGGCGCCTGCGGCCCAGCCAGGTCTGCGCGATCACCACGAGCGCCAGGAAGGCGCCGCTGACCACCTGCTGGTAGGCGGAGTCGAGCGAGCCGATCTGGTTGATGACGTTCTGGATGACCTTCAGGAGCAGCACGCCGACGAGTGATCCGCTGATGAAGCCGAATCCGCCGGTCAGCAGCGTGCCCCCGATGACGACCGCGGAGATCGCCTCCAGTTCCATGCCCGAGCCGAGGATGTTGACGCCCGAGACCAGCCAGGCCGCGTTGAGCGCCCCCGCCAGGCCCGCGCAGAGACCGGAGATGGTGTAGACGGTGACCTTGGTGCGGGCCACCGGGGCGCCCATGAGCGCCGCCGCGTCCTCGTTGCCGCCGACCGCGTACACGTACTGGCCGAAGCGGCTGCGGCGCAGGACCACGGCGCCGGCGACGAAGAGGGCCAGGGTGATCCAGACCGGGACGCCGATGCCGAGGAGCTTTTCCTGGCCGAGCGTCGCGAAGAAGGTGTCCTTGTCGACCAGGTAGGTCGTGGAGCCCTCGTCCGTGACGGACAGGAGGATGCCGCGCGCGCCGAGCATCGCGGCCAGCGTCACGATGAACGGGGCGAGCCGGGAGCGTGCGATCAACAGGCCGTTGACGAGGCCGATGAGTCCGCAGACGGCGAGCGGAAGCAGCAGCGCCACCGCGGTGCCGTACTGCGAACCCCAGGCCGCGAGCACTCCGCCGAGCGCGAAGAGCGAGCCGACCGACAGGTCGATGCCGCCGGTGATGATCACGAAGGTCATGCCGAGGGCGACGACCGCGAGGAAGGCGGAGGAGACCGCCATGTTCTCCAGGTTGTCGCCGGTCAGGAACGTGTCGAAGCTGAGCGACGCCGCGACGACGGCGACCACCAGGGTGACCAGGGCGCCGTGCTGCTGGGCGAGTGCGCTGATGCGCTCGGAGCGGCTCGCTCCGGTCTCCGCGCCCTCGGGGTCCTCTGGCTGTTTCATGGGCTTGGCCTCGGATAGGACGGTGCCGGTCACCGCTTGCCCCTCTCCCGTGCCGCGTAGACGGCGAGAATGATCACTACGGCCTGGGCGATCTGTGTCCAGGAGGGCGGCAGATCGTGCTTGATGAGCGTGGCGGTGAGCAGCTGGATCAGTACGGCGCCCGCTACGGTGCCGCCGATCCGTACGCGTCCGCCGCTGAGCGGGGTGCCGCCGACCACGACCGCGGTGATCGCGGACAGTTCCATCAGGTTGCCGAGCGAGGTGGGATCGCTGGCGGTCAGTCGTGCCGTCGCCAGGACGCCCGCGATGGCGGCGAGCACACCGGAGCAGACGTACACGAGGATCAGGACGCGGCGTACGGGGAGTCCCGCGAGGCGCGCGGCCGGGCGGCTGTCGCCGATGGCCAGGAGCTGCCGGCCGAAGGTGGTGCGCCGGACGACGAAGGCCACGACGAGTGCGAGGGCCGCGGCGATCAGGACGAGATAGGGGATGCCGAGAATGTCGCCGGAGCCGAGGGATGCCATGGTCGGATCGCGGACGTCCTTGAGCTGGGGGAGCAGCACGAGGGCGAGTCCGCGGCCCGCGACCATCAGCGCCAGCGTGGCGACGATGGGCTGGACGCCGATGAACGCGATGAGGGAGCCGTTCGCGATGCCGACGGCCGCGCCGCCGATGATCGCGACGATGAGCGCGATCCATGTTCCGTAGCCCAGGTAGAGGGAGAGCAGGGACGTGGAGAGCGCCATGACGGAGCCGACGGAGAGGTCCACGCCCTCGCTGCCGATGGCCAGGGCCATGCCGAGCGCGACGATGAGGACGGGGGCGACCTGGACCGCCTGGGTGCGGAAGTTCTCGGCGGAGAGGAAGTGCGGGGTGAGGAAGATGTTGAGCAGCAGGAGGACGGCTACGCCCACGTACACGCCGTAGTCCTGGAGGTAACGCAGGATGCGCTCGCGGTCGGCGCGTGAGGTGGCGCCGACGGCGTCCGTGGCGAGGTCAGTCATGTTGATCTCCGGAGCCTCCGGTGGTGGCTATTGCGCGCATGAGGGCGTCCTCCGTGACCTTGGAGCCTGTCAGTTCCTCGATCACCGTGCCGTCCTTGAGGACCACGACCCGGTCCGAGCCCTCGATCAGTTCCTCCATGTCGGAGGAGATGAGCAGGACCGCCAGGCCGTCGTTGGCCAGCTCGTCGATCAGCTTCTGGACCTCGGCCTTCGCACCGATGTCGATGCCACGGGTCGGCTCGTCCAGGAGGAGCACCTTGGGGTTCATCGCCAGCCAGCGGGCCAGGAGGACCTTCTGCTGGTTGCCGCCCGACAGCTCGCCCACCTTCTGGTGGGGGCCCGACGCCTTGATGCGCAGGCGCTTCATGAACGTGTCCACGATCTTGTCGATCGCCGACTCGTCCACCAGGCCGAAGCGGGAGAGGCGGGGGAGTGCGGCCAGTGCGATGTTCTCGCGGACCGAGAGGCCGGGGACGATGCCCTCGGCCTTGCGGTCCTCGGGCAGGAGGCTGATGCCGGCGCGGATGGCGGCGGGCGGCGATCCGGCCCGGACCGGGGTCCCGGCGATCAGTACGCTGCCCGAGTCGGTGGGGAGCGCGCCCGCGATCGCCTTCGCCGTCTCGCTGCGGCCCGAGCCGAGCAGGCCGCCCAGGCCCACGACCTCGCCGGGGCGGATGTCGACGGAGACTCCGTGCAGGTAGTGGCGCATCGTCAGGTCCCGTGCCTGGACGATGGGTTGGGTGTCGGGCGCGTGCTCGCCCGAGAACTTGGTGACGCCCTCTTCGCGTACTTCGCCGATCTCGCGGCCCAGCATCAGCGAGACGAGGCGGAGCCGGTCGAGTTCGGCGATCGGTCCCGTGTGCACCAGCTTGCCGTCGCGCAGCACGGTGACGGCGTCGCACACCTCGTAGAGCTCTTCGAGGCGGTGGCTGACGTAGATCACCGCGATACCGCGGTCCCGCAGCATGCGGATGACGCCGAACAGGGTCTGGACCTCGCGGGGTTCGAGGGACGACGTCGGCTCGTCCATGATGACGACCTGCGCGTCGACCGAGACCGCGCGGGCCAGGGCCACCATCTGCTGGGCGCCCACGCCCAGTTCGCGCAGCGGACGGCGCACGTCGACCCGTACGCCGAGCCGCTGCAGGGCCTCCTCCGCCTCGCGGTGCATCCGGCGGAAGTCGATGAGGCCGAGCCGGCCGCGTGGCTCGCGGCCGAGGAAGAGATTGCGGGCCACGCTCATCAGGGGGACGAGGTTGACCTCCTGGTAGATCGTGGAGATGCCCGCGTGCTGCGCGTCGAGCGGGGTGGCGAAGCTGACCTGCTCGTTCTGGTAGGTCAGCTCGCCCGCGTCCGGCGCGTACACGCCCGTCAGTACTTTGATCAGGGTCGACTTGCCCGCGCCGTTCTCGCCGATCAGGGCGTGCACCTCTCCGGCGCGGGCGGTGAAGTCGACCCCGTCCAGGGCGCGTACGCCCGGGAACGTCTTGCTGAGCTGGGTGACCGAGAGGACGTCCGACATCTCAGTAGGCCTTGCCGAGGTCCGCCTTGGCGTTGTCCTTCGTGTACGCGCTGTCCTTGATGACGATGTCCTGCGAGACCTTCGTGCCCTTGGTGAAGGTGTCCAGGGTCTGGAAGGCGAGCGGGCCGAAACGCGGGTTCGACTCGATGACGCCGGAGATCCAGCCGTCGACGATGCCCTGCACGGCGTTGCGCGTGCCGTCGACCGTCACGATCTTCACGTCGCCGGCCTTCTTGCCCGCGCCCTTGAGGGCGTTGACGGCGCCCAGGCCCATCTCGTCGTTCTCGGCGTAGATCCCGTCGATGTCCGGCTTGGACTGGATGAGCTGCTCGGTGACCTGCTGGCCCTTCTCGCGGGCGAACTCACCCGTCTGCTTGAAGACGACCTTCAGGTCGGGGGCCTTCTCCTTGATGCGGTCCTGGAAGCCCTTGGTGCGTTCGGTGGTGACGTTGTTGCCCGCCGCGCCGAGCAGGATCGCGACCTTGCCCTTGCCGCCCGTCGACTCGATCATCGCGTCGGCCGCGCGCTTGCCCTGCTCGACGAAGTCGGAGCCGATGAAGCTCACGTAGTCCTTGCAGGCCTTGGCGTTGATCTTGCGGTCGATCGTGATGATCGGGATGTGCTTGGCGGAGGCCGAGCGAAGCACCGGCTCCCAGCCGTCGGAGTTCAGCGGGGCGATGACCAGCAGATCGGCGCCCTTGGCGATGAGGTCCTGGACGTCGCTGATCTGCTTGGAGAACTGCGACTGGGCGTTGGCGGTGAGCAGCTTGACGCCGCGCTTCTTCGCCTCGGCCTTGATGGAGGCCGTCTCCGCGATGCGGAAGGGGTTGGCCTCCTTCTCCGACTGGGAGAAGCCGACGGTGGCGGTCTTCAGGTCGAGCTTCTTGCCGCCGTAGGCGTCTATCGCGCAGGTCGGGCCGCTGCCTTCGCTCGGTTCCGAGACGACCTGACCCGAGTCGCCCTTGTCCTGCGAGGCGGAGCTCTTGTCGCCGTCGTCCTCGGACTTGGCGCATCCGGTGGCGAGCGCGAGGCTCGCGGCCAGACCGGTGGCGAGGAGAGTCCTGGCTGAGATGCGGCTAAGGCGTGTGGTCGGCTTCATGGAGTCCCCAAAACGGCACGGCCCCGGCGCTGAGAGCGCTCACGGGAGGATGGCACTTACGGTCAACTCGGCGGTACGGGGAGCTTTTTACATCGTTGGAAGGGGGCTGTAAACCCTCCGCGCACACGGAGACCTCCGCCGACGACTCGGCAGCTCAGCGTCGGCCCAGTGTGCTCTCGCGCTCCACCAGGCGGAATTCGGCCGCGAGTTCACGTCCCTCCGGCTCATGATTGCCCTCCAGGCTGCGCAGCAGCGAAGCCACCGCGAGACGGGCGATGGCCTGCTTGTCCGGCGAGACCGTGGTCAGCGTGACCGCCCCGAACTGCCCCTCCGCGAGGTCGTCGAAACCGACCACCGCCACGTCCCACGGCACGCGCAGACCCCGCTCGTGCAGGACGCGCATGGCACCGATCGCCACCAGGTCGTTGTAGGCGAACACCGCGTCCGGGCGCACCCCCGCGTCCAGCATCCGCGCCATCGCCTTCGCCCCGTCCCAGCGGTTCCAGCCGCCCACCGGGCCCACCAGGTTGTCCGGCGCCGCGATCCCCGCCTGCGTCAACTCCTCGCGCCAGCCCTGGAGTCGCAGGTTGGCGGGTTGGTTCGCGGAGTCGGTGCGGGCGCCGAGATAGGCGATGCGGCTGCGTCCGCGGCTGATCAGATGGCGCACGGCCGCGCGGGCCGCCGCCACGTTGTCGATCGCGATGTGGTCGTAGGGCAGGTTGTACTGGCGCTCGCCGAGCAGCACGAGCGGCACGTCGTCCTCGCGGCCTGCGAGGTCGTCCGCCTCCAGCTCAAGGGGGCTCAGAATCAGGCCGTCGATCACCCGCGCCCGGAA
This sequence comes from Streptomyces sp. NPDC046925, assembly GCF_040644915.1. Classification (NCBI taxonomy): domain Bacteria; kingdom Bacillati; phylum Actinomycetota; class Actinomycetes; order Kitasatosporales; family Streptomycetaceae; genus Streptomyces; species Streptomyces sp. NPDC046925. Next base: position 1,417,255 of record NZ_JBEYWZ010000001.1, read on the forward strand.
CCCCTGACTGACCAGAACCTCCTGCTCGCGTTCGCCGCGGGTGTGGTCGAGCAGCACGGTGAAGTCATGCTCGGCCGCCGCGTCGATGACCGCGCCCGCGAGCTCGGCGAAGTAGGGGTTTCCCAGTTCGGGAACGGCGAGCGCGATGATCCCCGTACGGCCTTTGCGCAGGTGACGCGCCGTCAAGTTCGGCCGGTAGCCCAGCTCGTCGATCGCCTCCTGGACGCGCGCCCGCATCGCCGGGGTGACGTGCTGGTATTTGTTCACCACGTTCGAAACGGTCTTGATGGAGACGCCCGCGCGCTCTGCGACGTCTTTGAGGCTTACCCGCACGTGCAGCTCCCTGCGTCTGGATGCACCCCTGTGCCGGGGTATTTGTCATGGCCCTGGACAGCACGCCGGGGAGCGTGCTGTCATGCCAACTGCCGTTCCTTCCAACGTTGTACAGATTCGTTGTACAGACTGCGGCGGCGAGCCGCCACCCCCTTCCTCAGCCTTCGAGCACCGCTTCAAGCAAGGAGGATCCGTGCGCCCCATCCGACACAGACGAGTCAGGCAGCGACTGATACTGCTGCTCACCGTCGCCCTCGCCTTCGCCGGACTGACCGCCGTGCCGGCCGCGACAGCCGCGGACGAACCCCCCGAAGTCCACGGCCTCAAGGGCGAGTACTACACCCAGTCCGCCCCCGGCGCCTTCGACTTCCACGAGCTGAAGGCAACCGGCTTCGATCAGAAGATCGACTTCGACAACCTCGACCCGCGTCTGGCCTTCGCCACCGGCAAGGCCGATGACGCCACCGTCCGCTGGACCGGCAAGGTCGTCCCGGAGAAGACCGGCTCCCACACCTTCTCCATGATCGGCGACAACGGCTTCCGCCTCTGGGTCGACGGCAAGCTCGCCATCGACCACTGGGTCGACGACTGGGACAAGGAACAGACCGCCAAGCCGATCGAGTTGGAGGCCGGCAAGGCCGTCGACATCAAGGTCGAGTACTTCGAGCACTACGGCGGCTCCAACCTCCACCTGCGCTGGACCGAGCCCGGCGGCAGCAAGGTGGCCGTCCCGCAGTCCGCCTTCCGTCTCCCCGACGACTTCGACTACGACGGCGCCACCGCCGCCACGGTCCTCAAGGACGGCCGCACCCTCAAGCTGGACTTCGCCCAGAAGCTCGCCGCGCCCCCGAGCGGCCTCGCCGACCACATCGAGGCGGTCATCGGAGGCGCCAAGTGGCCCCTCTCCACGGTCAAGGCCGACCCCAAGGACCCGCGCGCACTCCTCGTGGGCCTCAAGGAGCCCGTGGTCGGCAACAAGGAAGGCAACGCGAAGGGCACCGCCGACATCCGCTACGACGGCAAGGGCGGCCTGAACGGCGACGACGGCAAGGCGGTCGCCGCGTTCTGGAGCAGCGGCCCCAACCACTCGCAGCACCAGCTGCGCACCAAGTTCGCCGATGACGTGAGCCCGGACAACGCGCTGCCCGAGTACCCGCGACCGCAGCTGACCCGCGACTCCTGGCGCAACCTCAACGGCTCCTGGCAGTTCGCGTCGGCCAAGGCCGGCGAGAAGCCCCCGGTCGGCAAGAACCTCGCCGAGAAGATCCTCGTCCCCTACCCGGTGGAGTCCCAGCTCTCCGGCCTGCAGCGGCATGAGGACCGCATGTGGTACCGCAGGACCTTCACCGTTCCGCAGGGCTGGAAGGTCGGCGACGGCAAGCGCCTCAAGCTCAACTTCGGCGCGGTCGACTGGCAGTCCGAGGTGTTCGTCAACGGCAAGAAGGTCGCCGAACACAAGGGCGGCTACGACAAGTTCAGCGCCGACATCACGGACGCCCTGAAGCCGGGCAAGACCCAGGAACTGATCGTCGGTGTCTACGACCCGACCGACGGCGAGAACGGCGAGAACCCGCCCGTCGGCAAGCAGCGCCTGGACCCGAGCGGCATCTGGTACACCCCGTCCTCCGGCATCTGGCAGACGGTGTGGATGGAGCCGGTCGCGGCCGACCACGCCGACTCGCTCAAGATCACGCCCGACGTGGCCACCAAGCAGGTCACCGTCGAGCCCAAGGGCGTGCGTGATGGTGTGCCGGTCAAGGCCGTCGCGTACGCGGGGAAGAAGAAGGTCGCCGAGGCGAGCGGACGCACGGGCACCCCGCTCAAGCTGAAGATCGCCAAGCCGCACCTCTGGTCGCCCGACGACCCCTTCCTCTACGACCTGAAGGTCACCGTCGGCCGGGACAACGTCAAGAGCTACTTCGGGATGCGCACCGTCTCCGTGGAGAAGGTGAACGGCACCCCGCGCACCATGCTCAACGGCAAGCCGCAGTTCCTGATGGCCACCCTGGACCAGGGCTTCTGGCCGGACGGACTGCACACCGCGCCGACCGACGAGGCCCTTGCGTACGACCTCAAGATGCACAAGGAGATGGGCTTCAACTCCGTCCGCAAGCACATCAAGGTGGAGCCCGACCGCTGGTTCTACTGGGCGGACAAGCTGGGCCTGATGGTCTGGCAGGACATGCCGTCGATGGCCGCGGGCCGTAACCCGGGCACGGCGGCACGTGCCCAGTACGAGTCCGAGATGAAGCAGATGATCGACGAGCACGCGAACCACCCGTCGATCGTCATGTGGGTCACCTTCAACGAGGGCTGGGGCCAGTACGACGAGGGCCGCATCGCCACCCAGGCCAAGGCCTGGGACCCGACCCGCCTGGTCAACGGCATGTCGGGCCTCAACCTCGGGCGCGACGGCGGCACCGGCGACCTCATGGACGAGCACGGTTACCCGAGCCCGGCCCTGCCGCCCAAGCCCGACGGCGTGCGGGCGCAGATCAACGGCGAGTACGGCGGTCTCGGACTCGCGGTGCCCGGCCACGCATGGTCCGTCCAGCAGAGTTACGTCGACGTGGACCCGGCGACGTACACCGACGACTACCTCACCAAGCTCGACGAGGTGCACAAGCTCGCCTGCAAGGGCGGCAACGGCGCCGTCTACACCCAGATCTCGGATGTGGAAGGCGAGTTGAACGGTCTGCTCACCTACGACCGCAGGGTCGTCAAGCCCGACGTGAAGCGGCTCAAGGCAGCACATGAAGCCTTGATCAGCGACGCGTCGCGGCCCGACCCGGCGGGGTGCCCGGGTTCCTGACCCGGGTACGGGGGCGCTCCGGACCGGTCGGCGGTCCGGAGCGCCTGCCCCGTGTACGTACTTCCCGCCGACGCGATAACCGGTGGACGCGGCCCCGCCGGCTTGGCATCATCAGCCGGTGATCACCGTGAACGAGTGGGCAGGGGCCGCGGCCCGGAACAACGCCGAGTGGTGCGACGCGGTCTGCCGCGCGCACGGCCTGGCGGGGGAGTTGCGCGAAGGGATCTGGAGCAGCGCCCGGCGGACACCGCCGCTGTATCCGGACGCCGTCTCGCTGGCCCCCGAGGTGGCGGCGGCCGATCTCGTGGCCCGCATCGACACGGCGTCGCCGGGCTGCTCGGTCAAGGACAGCTTCGCCTGCCTCGATCTGGGGCCGCTGGGCTTCGAGGTGCTCTTCGAGGCGCAGTGGATCCACCGCCCGGCGGACAAGCCTGTTCCCGAGGCTCTCGCGCAGGACGTCACATGGGAGCCGCTCAAGGACGCCGGGTCGCTGCCGGCATGGGAGACCGCCTGGAACGGCGGCGAGGAGGGCGAGGGCCTGTTCCGGCCCGCACTGCTCGACGGCAACTCGACGTTCCTGGCCGGGCGTTCCGAGGGGCGGATCGTGGCGGGAGCCATCGCGAGCCGCAGTGCGTCGGTGGTCGGTGTCTCCAACCTGTTCTCCTCGGCGGACGAGGAATCCGCCTGGGCCGGCGTCCTCGCCGAGGTGGCCCGGCTCTGGCCCGGCGTTCCCGTCGTCGGATACGAGAGCGGCGACAGCCTCGACGCCGCCGTCCGCCAGGGCTTCACCCCGATCGGGCCGCTGCGGGTCTGGCTGCACACCGCCTGACACGCCGCGGCCTTCTGGCTGCCTCCCACCCCTTGACGCACGCGAGGCCACCCCCGAAGAATGATCGCGTTCCGCGCTTTGACAACGTTGTCCAAGGAGGCGTTCCCACCCATGAGACGGACTCGACGGCTACGCGGCACGGGAGTGGTGGTGGCCGCGGCCGCACTCCTCGGGGGAGCCCTCGCCATACCGGCGGCGCAGGCCGCCCCGGCGGCGGACGGCCGCCTTACCGACCTGGTCAACCCGTTCATCGGGACCGAGAACGAAGGCAACACCTATCCCGGCGCGGCCGTGCCCTTCGGCATGGTCCAGTTCTCGCCCGACACCGGCCACAACACCGGCTACGACCACTCCGACACCCACATCCGCGGCTTCTCGACCGTCCATCTCTCGGGCGTGGGCTGCGGCTTGGGCGGCGATCTGCCGGTGCTTCCCACCACGGGCGACGTCAAGGAGACGGACTACGCGAAGTACGCGGCGGAGTTCAGCCACGACGACGAGAAGGCGAGCCCCGGCTCGTACAAGGTGGGCCTCAAGTCCGGCATCGACGCCGAGCTGACCGCCACCAAGCGCACCGGTGTGCAGCGCTACACCTTCCCCGCCACCGACAAGGCCAACGTCCTGCTCAACGCGGGCCAGTCGCTGCACAAGACGGGCAGCACCAAGGTCGAGATCCTCGACAGCCGTACGGTCCGCACGGCGATCACCGGCAGCGGCTTCTGCCAGGACACCAAGCCGTACACGGTCTACACGATCACCCGCTTCGACCGCCCCTTCAAGACGTCGGGCACCTGGAAGGGCGACACCGTCACGGCGGGCTCCAAGACTTCGTCGGCGGGCGAGGAGCGCAACGGCGCCTATGTCCGGTTCGACACCTCCAAGGACCGCACCGTCGAGGCCACCACCGCGCTCTCGTACGTCGACGCCAAGGGCGCCGCGCTCAACCTCCGCGCGGAGGGCGGGCGTTCGTACGACCGGGTGGCGAAGGCGGCCCAGCGGGCCTGGGAGGACCGGCTCGACGACGTGAAGGCGCAGGGCGGCAGCGAGACCGTGCGCCGCACCTTCTACTCGTCCCTCTACCGTTCGTTCCTCGCGCCGAACATCGGCAGCGACGTCGACGGCCGCTACACGGGCTGGGACCAGAAGACCCACCGCGCCAAGGGATTCACGTACTACCAGAACTGGTCCCTGTGGGACACCTACCGCACCCAGGCCCAGCTCCTGTCGCTGCTCGCGCCGCACGAGTCCCGTGACATGGCGCTCTCCGTCCTGAAGATCGACGAGGAGAGCGGCTGGCTGCCCAAGTGGGGCTACGGCACGGTCGAGACGAACATCATGACCGGCGACCCGGTCACGCCCTTCCTCACCAACGCCTACCAGCAGGGTCTCCTGAAGGGGCACGAGGAGGAGGCCTACCGCGCGCTGAAGAAGAACGCGGACGGTGTGCCGCCCGCCGACTCCGCGCCCGTGGGCCGCGAGGCCAACAAGGAGTACCTGAGCGACGGTTTCGCGCCGTACATCAAGGGCCGCCCGCACGCCAAGCCCGGCGACTCCGACTACGACCACGGTGCCTCCGCGACCCTGGAGTACGCCCTCTCGGACGCGATGCTCGGGCAGATGGCCGGCGAGCTGGGACACAAGGCCGACGCCGAGCGGTATGCGAAGCGCGCGCAGAACTACCGGAAGATCTTCGACACCTCGACCGGGTTCTTCCGCGCGCGGGACAAGGACGGTGCCTTCACCGGACCCGCCGACCCCGCCAAGAGCGAAGGCTTCCACGAGGGCACGTCCTGGCAGTACCAGTGGCTCGTCCCGCAGGACCTGCCCGGCATGGTCGACCTCATCGGCGGCAAGCAGGCCACCAATGAACGCCTCGACTCCTTCTTCGCCTACGAGCAGCTCCTGAAGGACCCGGCGAAGACCGCGCGCGAGGTGTGGGTCAACGGTCCGTACGACTACTACAACGCGGACAAGTACAACCCGCAGAACGAGCCCGACCTCATCGCCCCGTACACCTATCTGTCGACGGGCCAGCCGTGGAAGACGACGGACGTGGTGCACGCCGCGCTCACCCTCTTCACGGACACCCCGACCGGCATGACGGGCAACGACGACCTCGGCACCATGTCCGCCTGGAACGTGCTCTCCTCGATCGGCGTCTTCCCGGTCCAGCCCGGCACGGACACCTGGGGTCTTTCGACGCCCGTCTTCGAGCGCGTCGACCTCACCCTCGACCGCCGCTACTACCCGAAGGGGCGCCTGACGGTGAAGGCGCCGGGCACCTCCGACACCGACCGGTACATCCAGTCGGCGCGCGCGGACGGCGCCGACTACGGCAAGACGTATCTGACGACCGAGGACATCCGCGACACCCGCGAGCTGTCCTTCACGGTCGGCGACAAGCCCTCGGACTGGGGTACGTCGACGAGCGCGGCCCCGCCCGCCCTGAAGTGACCGACCGCCCCGAAACGACCGACCGCTCGGAAGTGACGTAGGACATACGCCACTTGTGCACCACAAGGCCCGCCTCTCCCAGAGAGGCGGGCCTTAATCTGTTGTTAACTGTGCGTAGCTTGATCGTACTTGACCGTAGTCACGCAACGGCGATTGACTGCAGATTCATGCCATCCCCCGCATCGTCCTCGACGCGAGAGCAGCCCGTTGAACCCGTTGAAAGCGCAGCCCGCCGAGACCTCCGACCTGCTCGCACCCCTCGACCTCGCCTTCTGGAACATCGAGTCCGCTGAGCACCCCATGCACCTGGGGGCACTGGGCGTCTTCGACGCCGACTCGCCGGACGCGGCCGAGCGCGCCGCCCGGCTGCTCGCCTCCCGCGCGGCCGACGTGCCCGGACTGCGGCTGCGGATCCGGTCGGTCCTGCTGCCGGTCGGCGCGGCCGTCCGGGCGCCCGCGCCCGCCTTCGACCCGCTGGACCACGTCCGGCTCGCCGAGCCCACCGGGGACTTCCACGCCGTGGCGGGCGCGCTCATGCAGCGCCCCCTGGAGCGCGGCAGGCCGCCGTGGGAGGCGCATGTGCTGCCCGGGGACGACGGAGCGTCCTTCGCCGTGCTCTTCAAGTTCCACCACGCCCTCGCGGACGGGCTGCGCGCCCTGATGCTCGCCGCCGCGGTCATGGACCCCGTCGACCTGCCCGCCGCGCGCCCGGCGCCCGCGGCACCCGAGGCCTCCCGCTGGTCGTGGCTGCCCGACCCGCGCAGGCTGCCCGGCCTGGTCCGCGACACCGTCACCGACGTGGGGCAGGCCCTCGACATCGGCTCGTCCGTGGCCCGCGCGACGCTGGGCGTACGGTCATCGGCCGCCCTCACGTCACGGGCCACCGGCACGCGGCGCACCGCGGGCGTGCTGCTCGACCTGGACGACGTGCACCGCGTGCGCAAGACCGTGGGCGGCACCGTCAACGACGTACTGATCGCCGTGGTCGCCGGAGCCCTGCGCCGCTGGCTCGACGAGCGGGGCGACGGCAGCGAGGGCGTGGAGCCGCGGGCCCTGGTGCCGGTCTCCCGGCGCAGGCCGCGCGGCGCGCAGCCGCAGGGCAACCGGCTCTCCGGATATCTGGTGCGGCTGCCCGTCGGAGAGGCGGACCCGGTCGCGCGGCTGAAGGCGGTGCGGGCCGCCATGGACCGCAACAAGGACGCGGGCCCCAACCGCGGCGCCGGCGCGGTCGCGCTGCTCGCCGATCATGTGCCGCCGCTCGGCCACCGCATCGGCGGACCCGTCGTCGCGCAGGCCGCACGGCTGCTCTTCGACCTCCTGGTCACCAGCGTCCCGCTGCCGAGCCTGGGCCTGAGACTCGGGGGCTGCCCGCTCGCCGCCGTGTACCCCTTCGCGCCCCTGGCCCGGGGGCAGGCGCTCGCCGTCGCGGTGTCGACCTACCGGGGTCGGGTGCACTTCGGGCTTGTCGCGGACGCGGCCGCCGTGCCCGACCTGGACGTTCTCGCGCGCAGTGTGCGGGAGGAGCTCGCGGGGCTCGTCGACGCGTGCGTAGAGCGCCCGAGTTTGATAGAGGGGCCCGTCGCTACGTAAAGTTCTCTTCTTTGGAGCTTCCGCGGTCACTCAGACAGCCGCGGCATGAGTGACGCGAGGACAGCGGCGATGACGGTGACAGAGGACAGTCCGGGGGCTGCCGGTCCGGCCGGAGAGGCCGTCGAATTCGGCCCCGGCATCGACCCCGACCGGCTCGCCGTCTGCCTCGGCGTGCTCGACGAGCTCGACAAGCTGGACGTCGACCACCCCGACGCGATCGCCGTGCGCCGCGCCACGGCCGGGATCTACCGGACCGTGAAGCAGCGCCGCCGTCAGGAGCGCCGCGCCGCCAAGACCGCGCACGACAAGGCCGTCACCGAAGCCACCGCCACCGGCTCCGCCGAACGGATCGACGACGAGACCGAGGGCCTGCTGCCGTCCTCGCAGACCGAGGAGGGCCGGATCGCGGGGATACTCCAGCGCCCGCGCTCCTGCTACACCTGCAAGACGCGGTACGTGGAAGTCGACTACTTCTACCACCAGCTGTGTCCGGACTGCGCCCGCCTGAACCGGTCCAAGCGCGACGCCCGCACCGACCTCACCGGCAAGCGCGCGCTGCTCACCGGCGGCCGCGCCAAGATCGGCATGTACATCGCGCTGCGCCTCCTGCGCGACGGCGCCCACACCACCATCACGACGCGGTTCCCCAAGGACGCCATCCGCCGCTTCAAGGCCATGGACGACTCGGCGGACTGGCTGCACCGCCTGGAGATCGTCGGCATCGACCTGCGCGACCCGGCCCAGTCCGTCGCGCTCGCCGAGCGGGTCGCCGCGGCCGGACCGCTCGACATCCTGATCAACAACGCGACGCAGACCGTGCGCCGCCTGCCCTCCGCGTACGCCGCCCTGGTCGACGGCGAGGGCGCGCCGCTGCCCGCCGGTGAGCTGCCCGCCCACTCCGTCATCGGCGCCTTCAATTCCGGCGCGGTGGACGGCCTGGCCGCGCTGCCCGTCGGCACCAGCGGCCTGGAGGCGCAGCAGGTCGCCGACCTCGCCCTCGTCGCGGGCAACGCCAGCGTCGCCCGGCACCTGGACGGCACCGCCATCGACGCGGGCGGCCTCGTCCCGGACGTCGTCGACAGCAACACCTGGGTGCAGACCATCGAGCAGATCTCCCCGGTGGAGCTCCTCGAGACCCAGCTGTGCAACTACACCTCGCCGTTCATCCTGATCAGCGCGCTGCGCCCGGCGATGTCCGACGCCGCGAAGAAGGCGACGAGCGGCCGTTCCTACGTCGTCAACGTCTCGGCGATGGAGGGCGTCTTCGGCCGCGGGTACAAGGGCGCTGGTCACCCGAACACGAACGCCGCGAAGGCCGCGATGAACATGGTGACGCGGACCAGCGCCCAGGAGATGTTCCAGACCGACGGCATCCTCATGACCTCGATCGACACCGGCTGGATCACCGACGAGCGTCCGCACTTCGACAAGCTGCGCCTTGCCGACGAGGGCTTCCACGCGCCGCTCGACCTGATCGACGGCGCGGCGCGGGTCTACGACCCGGTCGTGCGCGGCGAGGCGGGCGAAGACGTGTTCGGTGTCTTCCTCAAGGACTACGCACCCGGCAAGTGGTAGCGGACGGGCTGCGGCGGCCGGTGGGCCGCCGCTGACCCGACGCCCGTCCCGTACGGCGCTCAGGGCTCCTCGCGGGGAGCCCGCAGCCGCTCGTGCACCGCGTACGGCGAGGTGCCGCCGGCCGCCGCCCGCACTCTGGTCCCGCCGTCCACCAGGACATCCGCGCCGGTCACCCATTCGGCCGCATCGGAGACCAGCCATGTCACGGCGCTCGCCACGTCCTCCGGCTCGCCGATGCGGCCGAGGGGCAGGCTCGCCGCGAGCTGATCCTCGGCGCCGTCCCACACGAAGCGGGCCATCTCGGTGCGGATGAGGCCGGGGGACACGGAGTTGACCCGCACCGAGGGCGCGAGTTCGCCCGCGAGCTGGGCGGTCAGGTGCAGGAGCGCCGCCTTGCTGGTGCCGTACGCGCCCACGTTCGGGCCCGTGTGGGAGGCGCCCTCCGAGCAGATGTTCACCACCGCGCCTCCGTGCTCGCTCATCCAGGCGCGCCAGGCGAGCTGGGTCAGGTGCAGCGCGGCCTCGACGTTCACGGTGAAGGCGGTACGCCACCGGGCCAGGTCGACGTCCATCAGCGCGCCGTAGGGGGCGTTGGTCGCGGCGTTGTTCACCAGGACGTCGAGCCGTCCGAACTCGTGCATCGCGAGGGCCACGCAGGCCTCCGCCCGACCGGAATCAGCCACGCCGCCCGCGCATCCGACGGCCCGCGCTCCCTCGGCGCGCAGTGCGGCCACCGCCGCCTCCAGGGCGACCGGCTCGCGGGCCGTCACCACGAGGCGGTGTCCGGACCGCGCGAGGGCCCGCGCGACGGCGAGTCCGATGCCCCGCGAGGCTCCGGTCACCAGAGCCACCGCGCCCTCCCGTGCCGGAGCAGAAGTCATTTCCGTACGGTCCCATGGAGTTACGGAAAGACCCATGGGGTCGACACTTTCGGAAGTTCTCGGCCCGACTGCCACCCCCACACCGACACGAAGTGTCCGAAATCCACCTCTTCAGCGGAACCCATAGAGCGCGCGCCCGCTCATTTGGTTAATCTGATGCCAACGGACGGCCTCCAGGGGACCACAAGCGCCCCTCTGCCGCCCTGGGACAGGCTTGCAACCGTGGCCGCGATCCCGCCCGATCAACGGCGCCACCGCGACCGAAGTGCCTTTGTCCTTCCGTTACGCGACACAGAGGAGTGCGCGGTGACACCAGATCTGACGAAGCAGGAAAAGCGACCGGCGGAGCGCGGGGGCGAGCGGGCCGGCAGGCCACGCAAGCTCAGCAACCTGGACTCGTGGGCCAAGGCGGCCCCGATCCGGCTCGCCGGCTACGAGGACGACCTCGCGGAGCCGCACATCCTCCCCGGTATCGACTGATCCTTCCGCTTCGCCGCGTGCCCCCTGCCGGTTTCAGGTCTTCTGATCCCGGCAGGGGGCACGCGGCGTGTCCGGGGCCCGCCGTTCGCGGCCGCCGTGCATGGTCGGGCGGTTGCGGGTTACTCCGGAATGTATGAGCGGAACATCGGATGCCGAGCACGGCGCGGAACCCACGCTGGTCGAACCCACGCAACTGCCGAAGCGGTCCTGGAAGGCGGTCGTCACCGGAGTATTCAAGGAGTTCCAGGACGACGAGCTGGCCGATCGCGCCGCGGCGCTGACCTACTACGGCGTCCTCTCGCTGTTCCCGATGCTCCTGGTGCTCGTCTCCCTCCTCGGTGTCGTGGGGGAGTCGGCCATCGACTGGCTCCTGGAGAACCTGGAGAAGCTCGCGCCCGGCTCGGCGAAGGACATCATCAGCGATGCGGTCGAGCAGCTGCGGGGCGAGGGCGGTTTCGGCTCCCTCATGGCGGTGGTTGGCATCGTCCTCGCGGTGTGGGCGTCCTCCGGATACGTGGGGGCGTTCATCCGTACCGCCAACGCCGTGTACGACATGCCCGAGGGGCGGCCCATATGGAAGGTGCTCCCGGTGCGGGTGGGCGTGACGGTGGTGCTCCTGATCCTCGCGGTCATCAGCGCGCTCATCGTGGTGTTCACGGGCGGTCTCGCCCACACCGTGGGTTCGGCGCTCGGGTTCGGTGACGCGGCGCTGACCGTGTGGTCGATCGCGAAGTGGCCGGTTCTCGTCGTCCTGGTGACCTTCATGGTCGCGCTGCTGTTCTGGGCGACGCCGAACGTGAAGGGCCGCGGCTTCCGGTGGGTCAGCCCCGGCAGCGTGGTCGCCCTGGTGATCTGGCTGGTCGCCTCGGCCGGATTCGCCTTCTACGTGAGCAATTTCGGCTCCTACAACAAGACCTACGGCGCGCTCGCCGGCGTGATCATCTTCCTCGTGTGGCTGTGGCTCAGCAACATCGCGATCCTGCTCGGCCTGGAGTTCGACGCCGAACTGTCCCGGCAGCGTGCCATCGCCGGTGGGCTTCCCCCCGAGGAGGAGCCCTACATGCCGCCCCGCGACACCCGCGCGTGGGACGAGGAGGACCACCGGCGCATGGAGGAGTGACGCCGCCCGGTACGAACGGCGGCCCTGCCATGTGCCGATCGAGGAGATCGGGGTACCCGGCCGCAGAACAGACAGGAGGTTGATGACGATGGCCCAGACAGGTCCGCACACCACCGGCGGACAGACCGCCACCGGCAGCGAGCCGGTGGGTGACCTCGTGCAGCGCGCTTCCCAGCAGCTGACGGAGCTGGTGCGCGGCGAGATGCGTCTGGCGCAGGCCGAGATGAAGGAGAAGACCAGGCGCTACGGCAAGGGCGGCGGGTTGTTCGGCGGAGCCGGTCTCGCCGGCTTCCTCACCCTGCAGGCCCTCGTCGCCACCGCGATCGCGGCGCTCGCGGTGCCGCTGCCGGTGTGGGCCGCGGGGCTGATCGTCACCGCTGTCCTCGGCCTGGTCGCCGCGGTCCTGGCGATGACCGGCAAGAAGGAAGTGGGCCGGGCCGCCCCGCCGATCCCCGAGCAGGCCATCGGCGGCGTGAAGGCCAATGTCGCAGAGATCAAGGAGAGTGCACACCGATGACCCAGTCCCACGACAAGCACGCCGCCGGTTCCGGGGAGCTGCGCGACAAGGTCGAGCAGACCCGCCAGGATCTGGGCGAGACGGTCGAGGCGCTGGCGGCCAAGGCGGACGTCAAGGCACGCGCGCAGGAGAAGGCCGTCGCCATCAAGGGCCAGACGGCCGAGAAGGCCGCGGAGCTGAGCGGGCAGGCGGTGGCCAAGGCCACCGAGGCCGCCCACGCGCTCCAGGACAAGGTGCCCGACCAGGTCAAGGACAAGGCGGCCGCCGCCACCGGGCAGGTGAAGGCCGCGGCGGGGCAGGCCACGGAGGTCTGGCAGGACAAGGCGCCCGAGCAGGTCCGTAACCGCCGCACCGCCTTCATCGCCGGTGGCGCCGCGCTGGCCGCCGCGTACGTCCTGGTGCGGCGCAAGAGGAAGCACGGGAGCGCGGTGTGAAGGCCTCGAAGATCGCGTACAAGCCGGTAGGGATGGCGCTCGGCGCGCTCGCCGGTGTGGCCGCCGGCGGGTTGTTCAAGCAGGCGTGGAAGGTGGCCGGACATGACGAGGACGCACCCGACGCCACCGACGAGGACCGCGGCTGGGGCGAGATCCTGCTGGCGGCCACGCTGCAGGGTGCGATCTTCGCCCTGGTCAAGGCGGCCGTCGACCGCGGTGGCGCTGTCGCCACCCGCCGGTTGACGGGCACCTGGCCGGGCTGAGACCCCGGCCGGGATTCATCCGATGGATCGGCTTGAGGCAGTGCAAATGTCCAAGTCCCCGTCGGGGGCAATGCATTGACACCCACATGGGGCGCTTGAATCATCGGATGTCATGACTGACATGCGCATGATGCTCGCGCCCCGTGTGCGGCCAGGGCGGCTCCGTCGGCTGAGCGGCGCCGCGGTGGCCCTGCTGCTGCTCGCGGCGCCGGTCCCGGCGGCTCAGGCCGCCGGGACCCCGCAGCCCGCCGCGGGCCCGCCCCGCACCGTCCCCGCGCTCACCGACTGGACGCCGGGGAAGGGGAGTTACGCCTTCGGCCCCGGAACCCGGATCGTCGCGCACGACCCGGCTGCCCGCGAGGCCGCCCGCACTCTCGCCGACGACCTGCGTGCCGCGGGCGAGGGCCGGACGCCGGTCACCGGCGGCTCCCCGCGCGACGGCGACATCGTGATCGACGTCGCCCCCGCGCGCAAGGCACTGGGCGCCGAGGGATACGACCTGCGCGCGGGCGACCGCCTGGAGATCACCGGGGCCACCGGAACCGGTGTCTTCTACGGCACCCGCACCGTCCTCCAGCTCCTCGCGCAGAGCGACCGCGTCCCGGCCGGACGCACCGTCGACGTGCCGCAGTACAAGGAGCGCGGGGTGGGCGTCTGCGCCTGCTACATCCACGTCTCGACGCCCTGGCTGGAGAACCTCGTACGCGACATGGCGTACAACAAGCAGAACCAGCTGCTCCTCGAACTCAAGGTGAAGAGTGACCAGCACCCCGGGGCCAACAGCTGGGGCTACTACACCAAGAGCGAGATACGGCGCCTCGTCGCCCTCGGCGAGAAGTACCACGTCACGATCACCCCGGAGATCAACTCGCCGGGCCACATGGACCCCTGGCTGGAGAAGCGCACCGACCTCCAGCTCACCGACTCCGACGGCAAGCCGCAGCCGTCGCGCCTCGACATCACCAAGGACGAGGCCTTCGCGTACTACACGAGCCTCATCGACGAGTACGCCGAGGTGTTCCCCGCGAAGTCCTGGCACATGGGCGCCGACGAGTACATGCTCGGCTCCGACTTCGCCAAGTACCCCCACATCCTCGAATACGCGCGCAAGAAGTACGGCGAGAAGGCGACCCCGCAGGACGCCTTCGTCGACTTCGTCAACCGCGTGCACGCGTACGCGAAGGGCAAGGGCAAGCAGCTGCGCATCTGGAACGATGGCCTGACCGGCGCCAACACCGTGCCGGTCGCGGCGGGGACGAGCGTGGAGCACTGGCTCGACGTGAAGACCAAGCCGAGCGAACTCATCGCGCGTGGCTACCCGTTGCAGAACGCCGCCTACTCCCTCTACCTCGTCCGCGGCGGCTTCCACACCGACACCAAGGCGCTGTACGACAAGGCGTGGGACCCCCGGCAGTTCGAGGGGGAGACGCTCGCCTCACGGGACGGCGTCACCGGCGCGAAGATCAGCCTCTGGCCGGACAACGGCAAGGGCGAGACCGAGAACGAGGTCGCGGCCTCCATGGCGATGCCGCTCAGCCATGTCGCCCAGGTCACCTGGGGGTCGGCGCACCCCGACCCGACGTACGCCGACTTCACCGCTCGCGCCAAGTCCGTCGGACACGCGCCGGGTTGGCGGGACCTGACGAAGACGCCGGTGGCCGACGGTACGTACACCCTGCGCGACACCAAGGGGCATGCGAAGCCCGCCGCGTACGAGATCAAGCGCACCGCCGACGGCTACGTCACGCTGAAGTCCGCGACGAACGGCACCTGCTTGGAGACCCGCAGCGGAAAGCTCACGCTCAACGTGCCGCTGGAGCCTGGCAGTGCGGTCACGCACGAAGCGTGCGACGCGGCGAACACACTCCAGCGGTGGCAGCTGGTCAAGGCCGGGAGTGGCTTCCGGCTCATGAACGCGATCACCCAGATGTCCGTGCACGTCACCGATGACGGGCGGCTCCAGCAGTACCCGGGCGATCAAAAGACGCCCGCGAACTGGACGTTGACGCCCCGCTGATCCCTCTGGCTCATCCGGTCCGCTCATCCCGCTCATCCCGCTGATCCCATCGCCCCGAGATCCGACAGGGAGACCCGCACCCCCATGACAGTCAGCAGACGCCTCTTCGTGACCGCCGCCGTCACCACGGCGGTCGCCGCGTCGAGCAGTTCCCTCGCGCTCGCCGCACCCGGCTCCCTCGGCACGGCCGCTTCCGCCGCACCCGAACCGCCCTACCGCATCCCGATCAGCCCCGAGGACTCCGCCGAGGAGGTCGTCGCCAAGGCCTCCCGGGTCCGGCCCACCGAACGGCAGATCGCCTGGCAGCGCCTCGAACAGACCGCGTTCCTGCACTTCGGCGTCAACACCTTCACCGGCCTCGAATGGGGCACGGGCGACGAGGACCCGGACGTCTTCCAGCCGTCAGGGCTCGACACCGACCAGTGGGCGCGGGCCCTGCGCGACGGCGGTTTCAAACTCGCCATCCTCACCGTCAAGCACCACGACGGCTTCGTGCTCTACCCCTCGCGGTACACCAAGCACAGTGTGATCAGCAGCAGTTGGCGGGGCGGCGAGGGCGACGTACTGCGCTCGTTCGCCGACTCGCTGCGCCGGTACGGCATCAAGGTGGGCGTCTACATCTCGCCCGCCGACGAGAACCAGTACCTGCACGGCGTCTACGCCAACGGCAGCGCACGCGCGCCGCGCACCATTCCCACGCCGGTGGAGGGCGACGACCGGGCGGACGCCGCGGCCACGCGGTCGTTCACGCTGGAGGCGACCGACTACGGCGCCCACATGCTCAACCAGCTCTACGAGGTGCTCACCGAGTACGGGCCCGTCGACGAGGTCTGGTTCGACGGGGCCCAGGGGCGCATCCCGCCGGAGAAGGTGGAGACGTACGACTGGGACAGCTGGTACGCGGTCATCCGCGCCCTGGCGCCGGACGCGGCGATCGCCGTGCGCGGGCCCGACGTCCGGTGGGTCGGCAACGAGGGCGGGCTCGCCCGCGAGAACGAGTGGAGCGTCGTCCCCGTCAAGGACTCGGGGAACGGCAGCATCGACTACGCCCTGAAGTACGACGCGCCCGACCAGGGGAGCCGGGAAGCCCTCGCCGAGGCAAGGTCCGTCGCCCGGTACGTGCAGTGGTGGCCGGCGGAGTGCGACGTGTCGATCCGACCCGGGTGGTTCTACCACGAGGACGAACAACCCAAGTCCGTCGAGCAGTTGACGGACATCTGGTTCCGCTCGGTGGGCCGGAACTCGGTACTGCTCCTGAACATCCCGCCGGACAAGCAGGGCCTGCTCCCGGCGGCGGACGTGGCGCGGCTCCGGGAGTTCCGCGAGCGGATCGGGCGGGAACTGCCGGAGGACTTCGCGCGGGGTGCGCGGGCCCGCGGTGACGGCCGCCGCGCGTCGTCCGCCGTCGACGGAGACCCGGACACGGCGTGGGAGTGCCCGGCGCCCTCCCGCGGGACGCTCACGGTCGACCTGGGCAAGGCCCGCGAGGTCGACCGGATCAGGCTCGGCGAGGACGTCCGGCGAGGCCAGCAGCTGGAACACGCGGTGATTGAGGCACGGACGTCCGGCGGTTCCGGGTGGTCCCTCGTGACGGAGGCGGACACGGTGGGCGCGAGCCGGGTCCTGACCCTCGCCGCGCCGGTACGGGCACGGGAGTGGCGGCTGCGGGTGACGGGGTCGCGAGGGGCGGTGCGGCTCGCGGAGTTCGGCCTCTACCGGTCGCGGGTGTAGGGGTCTCCCTCGCGGGCCGCGCTCGACCGTGAGCGTGGCCCGCGTCCCTTACGAGGGCCACTCGACCCCGCCGTTGCGTACCACCAGCGGGGTGGGCAGGTCCTCCTCGTAGAACCTGATCCAGCCGACGCGGACGGAGCCGTCGAACCGCGTGTGATGGCCCTCGGCCCTGGCCGCGAGCCACACGAGCAGTTCACCGACCCGATCGAAGTCGTCCGGGTGCACCTCCTGCCGTGCGGTCAACGCCCAGCCGCCGTCGCGCGAAAGCAACGCGGAGGTGAGGGCTCCGCCCACCTTCCAGGCCGCGCCGTGGAACTCGTCCTGGTCGAGATGGACCCGGAGTTCCGCGACCTCCGCCTCGGAGAGACCGTCACGCAGGTCAAGCGCGATCGTGAGTTCGTAGATGTCCGCCATACCGGCACCGTAAGGGCGGGGTACGACAGAGCTGCCGCCGGGTAGTTCAGTCCCCGGCCACCCGACCCGTGCTCTCCCGTTCGATGAGGGTGGGCAGCGGTACCTGGACCGTGGCCGCGGGGCCGTCGTCCAGGAGGGAGAGGAGTTCGCGCGCCGCCGTCCGGCCGAAGGACATCGTGTCGCGCGACAGTGCCGTCAGCCACGGGTGCACCATCCGGCACAGCGCCGAGTCCTCCCAGGCGATCACCGAGACGTCCCCCGGTACGGCGAACCCCAGCGAGGCCGCCGCGGCGACCCCGGCGACGGCCATCACGTCGTTGTCGTATACGAGGGCCGTCGGCGGCGACGCGGCGGAGAGCATGCGCCGGGTCACCGCCGCGCCCTCCGCGTCCGAGTAGTCCGTGGTCACCGAGCGGACCTCGGACAGGCCCCGCCGCTTCGCCTCGGCGCGCAGCGTCCGCATGCGCCGCTCCGTGTGAGCGAGTCCGGGCAGGCCCGCGATGTGCACGATGCGGCGATGGCCGAGGGCGTGGAGATGGTCCACGATCGCCGCCATCGCGCCCGCGTCGTCCGCCCAGACGGTGGAGAGGGCGGGGTGGTGCGCGTCCGGGTCCGGCACGCCGCCCGTGACCACGGCGGGCAGCCCCAGTTCGTCGAGGAGCGCCGGGCGGGGATCGTCCGTGCGCGGGTCCACGACCAGGACACCGTCCACCCGGCGCTCGGCCCACCACCGCTGGTAGACCGCGCACTCGGCGTCCACGTCCTCGGCCACCTGGAAGAGCAGGCCCAGCTGACGCTCCGCCAGGACCTCCTGGATGCCCGAGATCAGCTGCAGGAAGAACGAGTCGACGCCCAGCGTCCCCGCGGGCCGCGCCACCACGAGCCCCACCGTCGCCGCGCCCTCGCCGGACAGCGCGCGTGCCGCCGTGCTCGGATGCCAGCCCAGTTGCTCGGCGACCCTGCGGACCCGGTCGCGGGTGATGTCGGAGACGCCCGGCCGGTCGTTGAGCGCGAAGGACACGGCGCTCTCGGAGACTCCGGCGCGGCGCGCGATGTCCTTCATGGTCGGCCGGCGTGCCGGGGACCGCTTGCCTTGCACCGGTGTTGCCCCTTTCCTGTGGCGCTCCAACTAATGCGCTTGAGCCAGCACACTCTAAAGCGCATTAGTCGTTCCCCGCAAGGAGTTGAATGCACCGCTCTGACCTGCGTAGTTGAGGCGGTTGTGGCGAGGTCGGCGAGGATTATTCAACGAATCCATTGACTTTTTACCGGAGCTCCATGCAAGGTCAGCCTCACGCTGGGCCGAGCAAAGGAGCCGTTTCACCGTGCGCATCTCCCATCACCCCCGCATCCCCAGAAGGGCAGCCGCCGCTGCCGCCGCCATCGCCGTGCTCCTGCCGCTGAGCGCCTGCGGAGACGGAGGTGACGGCGGCGGTTCGACGGACGCTTCGGGCAAGATCGAGGGTGAGATCACCTTCCAGACCTGGAACCTGAAGGCCAACTTCAAGTCGTACTTCGAGGGCGTCGTCGACGGCTTCGAGAAGAAGTACCCGGGCACGAAGGTGCACTGGGTCGACCAGCCCGGCGAGGGCTACGCCGACAAGATCAGCGCCGACGCCGCCGCCGGCACCCTCCCGGACGTCGTGAACGTCTCGCCCGACCTGGTGGCCCCGCTCGCCAAGGCCGGACTCGCCCTCGATCTCGACAAGGCCGCTGGCAAGTACGAGAAGGAGTACCTGCCGGGGGCGTGGAAGAGCCACCAGATACCGGGCACGGAGGGCACGTACGCCTTCCCCTGGTACCTGAACACGGGCCCGCTCTTCTACAACAAGCGGATCTTCAAGGACGCGGGGCTCGACGCCGACAAGCCCCCGAAGACGTACGACGAACTCTTCGACGACGCGCTGCAGTTGTCGAAGAAGAGCAAGGGAAAGACCGCCACGCTCGCCAACATCCCCACCATCGAGGACTTCGGCCGCTACGGCGTCCCCCTGATGGACAAGGAGGGGACCAAGTTCACCTTCAACGGCCCCAAGGGCGTGGAACTCCTCAAGAAGTACAAGGAGTTGTACGACGCCAAGGCGCTCGACGGGCAGGCGCTCAACGCGACGCCCGAGTCGACGGGCAAGAAGTTCCTCACCGAGGCCGTCGCCATGAACCCCGGAAGCGCCCTGGACCTCGGCAAGTTCAAGAAGGAGGCGCCCTCCCTCTACAAGAACATCGGGATCACCCCGCAGATCACGAACACCGGCAAGGACAACATGTACGTGATGGGGGTGATGGTGAACACCCGCACCAAGCAGACGCCCGCCGCCGTGGCCTTCGCCCACTACGTCACGGACGCCCAGCACCAGATGTCCTTCGCCAAGAAGGTCGCGATCTTCCCCAGCACGGAGGGCTCGCTCGACGACCCGTACTTCACCAAGGAGGACGGGACGGACGACACCCGCGTACGCATCGCCGCCGCCAAGTCCATCAAGACCGCGGTGAATTACACGCCGGTGCTGTTCAGCGAGCAGATGAAGATCGAGCTGCGCAACAGCGTGGGCAAGGCCCTCCAGGGCAAGGAGAGCCCGAAGGAAGCGCTTGACAACGCTGTCAAGAACTGCGACCGGCTGTTGCAGCAGAGCTGAGAAGACGACACGGGACCACCACCATGAAAAGCTCCAGTGCCGCGCCCGCTCCCCGCGCCGCGGCCGACGACGGCAGGCCACGCAAGAGCATCAGGCGTCAACTGCCCTCCAGTCCCTGGCTGTTCGCCGCCCCCGGACTGCTGATCGTCGGCATCTTCATCCTCTATCCGTTCGTCAGCACGCTCATCAACTCCTTCACCGACAAGCGGACCCTGATACCGGGCGAGTACGTCGGCCTGGACAACTTCCGTGAGCTGCTGCACGACGACATGTTCTGGATCGGGCTTCGCAACTCGACGCTGTACATCGTCGGGGTCGTCCCCGCGCTCGTGCTGCTGCCGCTGCTGCTCGCGATGCTCGTCCAGAAACACATCCCCGGCATCACCTTCTTCCGGTCCGCCTTCTACACGCCGGTGGTCGCGTCCATCGTCGTGGTGGGCCTGATCTGGGTGTGGATGCTGGATGAACGGGGCCTGGTGAACGCGGTACTGGAGGCGGTGGGTGTCGGCTCGGTCGGCTTCCTCAGCGACCAGTGGCTGCTCCTGCTGAGCGCCATGACCGTCACGGTCTGGAAAGGCCTCGGCTACTACATGATCATTTACCTGGCCGCGCTCGCCAACGTGCCGCGCGAGCTGCACGAGGCGGCGTCGGTGGACGGCGCGGGCTCCGTACGCCGCTTCTTCACCGTCACCGTGCCCGCGGTGCGCTCCACGATGGTCCTGGTCGCCGCGCTGTCCTCGGTCGCCGCCTTCAAGGTGTTCTCCGAGGTCTATCTGATGGCAGGACCCAACGGCGGCCCCGCGGGCGAGGACACCACGCTCGTGATGCTGGTGCAGCGCGTCGGCACCGGCCTGACCGGCCGCGTCGGGTACGCGTCGGCCATCTCGGTCGTCGTCTTCGTCGTCACCGTCGCGCTGATGCTGCTCGTGCTGCGCGCGGACCGGAAGGAGGACGCGTGAGCATCGCGACGGACACGCGGAAAGCCGAGCAGGCACAGCCGAAGACGCAGGGCAAGGTCCGCAAGAGCGGCGCCCGCAAGCGCGGGCGGATCACCGACGAGAACGGCCGCCGGATGCCCGTATGGGAGATCGTCCTGCGCTATCTGCTCCTGCTCGCCGTCCTCGCCCTGATGATCGGGCCGTTCCTCTGGCAACTGTCCACGTCCCTCAAGGGGCCGCACGAGAACATCTTCAGCTCCCCACCCGAATTCCTGCCGAGCAGCCCGACCCTCCACAACTACGAGCGGGTCGCCGACACCATCCCCGTCTGGGACTACGCGCTCAACTCCCTCAAGGTGGCCGCCGCGAACGTGGTGACCAACTGCGTGGGCGCCACCCTCGCCGGCTACGCCCTCGCGCGCCTGCGCTACCGCGGCCGCAGAGCGGCGACGATCGTCTTCATCCTCGCCATGCTGGTGCCCGTCGAGGGCATCATCATCGCGCAGTTCACGACCATGCGGGAGCTGGGCCTGAACAACACCCTCATCGGTGTGCTGCTGCCCGGCTGCGTCTCCGCGCTCAACGTCCTGCTGATGCGCAACGCCTTCCTCAATCTGCCCTACGAGATCGAGGAAGCCGCGTACGTCGACGGCGCGAACGTCTGGCAGCGCTTCCTGCGGATCGCCCTGCCCGCGGTCAAGGGCACGCTCGCCGTGGTGGCGATCTTCGCCTTCATGGGCGCCTGGGACGACTTCCTGTGGCCGCTGATCGTGCTGAGCGACCCGGACCGATTCACCCTGACCATCGGCCTGAACTACCTGCACGGCACCTTCGCCAACGACGAACGGCTCGTCGCCGCGGGCACGGTCATCGCCGTGCTGCCGCTGATCGTGCTCTTCGGCTGCCTCCAGCGGTACTTCTTCCGCGGGGTGGGCGAGGGGGCCGTCAAGGGCTGAGCCGTCGTCTCCTCTCCGGCACACCGGGCCCCCGGCGGGCCCCGCACTCCCCCCAAGAACCAGGACTCGCATGCCTCGTACGACCCGTGAGCCTTCCGCAGCGCCTCGCTTCGGAGCCAACTACACCCCCAGCCAGGGGTGGTTCCACCACTGGCTCGACTTCGACATCGACGCCGTGCGCGGCGATCTCGACGCGATCGCCGCGCTCGGCCTCGACCACATCCGGGTCTTCCCGATCTGGCCGTACTTCCAGCCCAACCGCACCCTGATCCGGCCGCGCGCCGTGGAGCAGCTCGTCGACCTCGCCGATGCCGCGGCCGAGCGCGGGCTCGACGTCAACGTCGACGGACTCCAGGGCCACCTGTCCAGCTTCGACTTCCTGCCCGCGTGGACGCAGACGTGGCACCGGCGGAACATCTTCACCGACCCCGACGTGGTGGAGGGGGAGGCCGCCTACCTGCGTACGCTCGCCGCCGCCCTCGCCGACCGGCCGAACTTCATCGGCATGACCATCGGCAACGAGGTCAACCAGTTCTCGGCGGGGCCGCATCCCGACCCGGACCGCATCACCGAAGAACAGGCGGGGGAGTGGCTGCGGCGGGTCCTCGCCGCGTGCGAGGAGGGGGCGCCGGGCAAGCTGCACCTCCATGCCGAGTACGACGCCGCCTGGTACCAGGACGACCAGCCCTTCACCCCGGCCCAGGCGGCGCGGCTCGGCGGCGCGACCGCCGTGCACTCCTGGGTGTTCAACGGCACGGCGCAGCGGCACGGCCGTGAGGGGGTCGCCACCGCGCACCACGCGGCGTACATGATCGAGCTGTCCAAGGCATGGGCGGACGATCCGCACCGTCCCGTGTGGCTCCAGGAGGTCGGCGCGCCCGCGCCTCTCATCCCGGCCGAGCATGCGGCGTCCTTCACCGAGGCGACGGTGGCGGCGGCGCTCGACTGTGCGGATGTGTGGGGGGTGACGTGGTGGTGCTCGCACGATGTGTCGCGGTCGCTTTCCGATTTCCCCGAACTTGAGTACAGCCTGGGGCTGCTGACCAATGAGGGGAAGGTCAAGCCCGGGGGTGAGGTGTTGGCTCGCCTCGCCGAGGAGTGGCGGGGGAGGGAGTACGCGCCTGCGGTCCGGACTACCGCGGTGGTCGTGGACGACTCCGCCTCGCGGCGGTCCGCGTGTGCTCCGGGGGGAGCGGTGTTCGAGGCGTTCGTCCGGCTGGTGGGGGACGGGGTACGGCCCACGGCGGTGCTTGCGAGCCGGGCGGGGGATCAGGAGCACCTCGCTTCGCGGGGCATCGTGGAGGTCGTTCGACCCGGGGAGGTCGGCTAGGTCCAAGATCCTTTCCCCAACCCCGCCCCTTCCCGAAAACCCGCTCGGCGCGGGGGCCTACCCGGGGCTCCGCCCCAGACCCCGTACAAGATGGCCTCAAACGCCGGACGGGCTGAGAATTTTCCCCGGCCGGCGGGAATTCAAGCCCGTCCGGCGTTTGAGGACGAACTCGGCGGAGCCGGTGATCGGTCGGCGACCGAGGCCCCTGCGCAGCGGGTTTTCGGGAAGGGGCGGGGTTGGGGAAAGGAAGCCTCGCACCACAACCCCCACGCACCCGCACCAACATCACGGAGAGAACATGCACGACGACCGCACCCTTATAGAGGCCCGGCTCAAGCGCGTCCTCGACGAGCGCATCCGGCCCGCCGTCTACCCCGAGTCCGTTCCCCTGGACGTCGCCGTATGGACCGCCCCGGGCGAGCCCGTGCCCGTGGCGGAAGGCCTCGCCGCCACCCCCGAGCCGACGAAGGTCGGGGCCGCCTGGGGTGCTCCCTGGGCCACCAGCTGGTTCCGGGTGACCGGCACCGTCCCCGAGGAGTGGGCGGGGAAGACGGTCGAGGCCATCCTCGACCTCGGCTTCGACGAGAACATGCCCGGCTTCCAGTGCGAAGGCCTGGTCTACCGCCCCGACGGCACCCCGGTGAAGGGCCTCAACCCCCGCAACCAGTGGGTACGTGTCGCCGCCCCGGCAACCGGCGGCGAGGACGTCCACCTGCACGTCGAGGCCGCGTCCAACCCCGTCATCCTCGACTACCACCCCTTCCTGCCCACCCAGCTCGGCGACAAGGAGACGGCCGGCAGCGAGCCCCAGTACAAGCTCGCCCGCATGGACCTCGCCGTCTTCGACGAGACGGTGTGGCAGTTGGTCATCGACCTCGAAGTGCTGGGCGAGCTCATGCAGGAGCTGCCCGAGGACTCCGGTCGCCGTTACGCGATCGTGCGTGCCATCGGCCGCGCCCTGGACGCCGTCGACCTCCAGGACGTGAATGGCTCGGCCGCCGCCGCCCGCGCCGAGCTCGAAGGCGTCCTCACCACCCCCGCCGAGCCCTCGGCCCACCGCATCAGCGCCGTCGGCCACGCGCACATCGACTCCGCGTGGCTGTGGCCGCTGCGCGAGACGGTGCGCAAGGTCGCCCGTACGACGTCCAACATGACCGCGCTCATCGAGGACGAGCCGGACTTCGTCTTCGCCATGTCGCAGGCGCAGCAGTGGGCGTGGGTCAAGGAGCACCGGCCCGAGGTGTGGGCGAAGGTCAAGAAGGCGGTCGCCGACGGGCGGTTCGTGCCCGCGGGCGGCATGTGGGTCGAGTCGGACACCAACATGCCGGGCTCCGAGGCGATGGCCCGGCAGTTCGTGCACGGCAAGCGGTTCTTCCTGGACGAGTTCGGCGTTGAGAACGACGAGGCGTGGCTGCCCGACACCTTCGGGTTCGCGGCGGGGCTTCCGCAGATCATCAAGGCCGCCGGTTCGAAGTGGCTGCTCACGCAGAAGATCTCCTGGTCGCAGACCAACCGCTTCCCGCACCACACCTTCAACTGGGAAGGCATCGACGGGACCCGGATCTTCACGCACTTCCCGCCCGTCGACACCTACAACTGCTCGATGAAGGGCAGCGAGATCGCCCACGCGGCGAAGAACTTCAAGGACAAGGGAGTCGCCCGCCACTCCCTGGCGCCGACCGGCTGGGGCGACGGAGGCGGCGGCACCACCCGCGAGATGATCGCGAAGGCGGGCCGCCTTCGCGACCTGGAGGGCTCGGCGACCGTCGAGTGGGAGACCCCCGCCGCCTTCTTCGAGAAGGCCGAGGCGGAGTACCCGAACGCTCCCGTCTGGGTGGGCGAGCTGTATCTGGAGCTGCACCGCGCCACCCTCACCAGCCAGGCGGGCACCAAGCAGGGCAACCGCCGCAGCGAGCACCTGCTGCGCGAGGCGGAGCTGTGGGCGGCCACCGCCGTTGTGCGGGCGGACGGATTCTCCTACCCGTACGAGGAGTTGGACCGCATCTGGAAGACCGTCCTGCTCCACCAGTTCCACGACATCCTGCCCGGCTCGTCCATCGCCTGGGTGCACCGCGAGGCGCGCGCGACGTACGCGAAGGTCGCCGAGGAGCTGAACGGCATCATCGACGCGGCTCAGCGCGCGCTCGCGGGGGAGGGCGGCGGCACGGGCACCGCCCTCGTCTTCAACTCCACCCCGCACACCCGCGACGGCGTCCCGGCGGGCGGCGCGCGCCCCGCCGTCGTCGAAGGACAGTCGGCGATCGCCTCGCGCGGCGAAGGCGGTTACGTCCTCGACAACGGCCTGCTGCGGGTCGAGATCGACGCGCGCGGTCTTGTCGTGTCGGCGTACGACATCGTGGCCGACCGGGAGACCGTCGCGCCCGGCCAGGCGGCGAACCTGCCGCAGATCCACGCCGACTTCCCGAACATGTGGGACGCGTGGGACGTCGACGAGTTCTACCGCAACACGGTCACCGATCTCACGGACGCGGACGAGGTCGCGGCGGGCGAGGACGGCGCGTCGGTCCGTGTCGTGCGGACCTTCGGCGACTCGCGGCTCACGCAGGTGCTTTCCCTGGCGCCCGGCTCCACGCGCCTGGACATCGACACGGAGGTCGACTGGCACGAGACGGAGAAATTCCTGAAGCTGGCGTTCCCGCTGGACATCCACGCCGAGCGGTACGCGTCGGAGACGCAGTTCGGTCACTTCTACCGGGCCACGCACACCAACACGAGCTGGGAGGCCGCGAAGTTCGAGGCGTGCAACCACCGCTTCGTGCACGTGGAGGAGCCGGGCTGGGGCGTCGCCCTGGTCACCGACTCGACGTACGGCCATGACGTGACGCGTACGGTGCGCGCGTCGGACGCCGGTACGACCACGACGGTCCGCGCCTCGCTCCTGCGCGCCCCGCGCTTCCCCGACCCTGAGACGGACCAGGGCGTGCACCGCTTCCGGCACGCGCTGGTGCCGGGGGCCGGGATCGGCGACGCGGTGCGGGAGGGCTACCGGATCAACCTGCCCGAGCGGCAGGTCACGGGCGGCGGCGAGGTGACCCCGCTGGTGACCGTCGACAACGACGCCGTGGTCGTCACGGCGGTCAAGCTCGCCGACGACGGCAGCGGTGACGTGGTCGTCCGCTTCCACGAGTCGCGCGGTGGCCGGGCGAAGGCAACGCTGACGGCGGGCTTCCCGGTCGGCTCCGTCGAGGTGACGGATCTGCTTGAGCGTCCTCTCGCCGATGCCTCGGCGCCGGAGCGCTCGGGCGACGGTGTCGCGCTGGCGCTGCGGCCGTTCGAGCTGGTGACGCTGCGGCTGACGCGGGCGTGATGTCCGGCTGAGCGGGAGCAGTGATGGCGCGGGCGCCGGACGGCCTGGTCGTCGAGGCCAGCGACCGGTGCCGGGGCGCTCGGGCCACGAGCACCCCCGGCGGGTGGTCCCCGCCG